>NZ_JAAAPN010000037.1 GCF_009909205.1 Aquabacterium fontiphilum | reverse complement strand
GAGCCAATATACGCCTCTCGCTTCCTTGAAATCGCCTCCTGTTTTGGTCCATCCAGGAGCCACGTAGACAGCAGAGCCGTAACTATCTCGTTTCTTGGGATCAAACCCCGGCCTTCGCTCAATATCCCAGCCCAGCAGCACCCCTTCGCGATGCAGTCGGATCTTGATGCGCAAGCCACCTCCGCCTCGCCGCAACTCGTCTAGCAACTCGTCGGGAATCCGGTCGGCAACGGGAACCTCAACATCGAACA
>NZ_JAAAPN010000036.1 GCF_009909205.1 Aquabacterium fontiphilum | reverse complement strand
TCTCTGCTTCCCGAAAATCACCGCCCGCAAAGCTGTGAACAGGCCCCACATACACCGCAGACCCCCACTGATCTCGTTTTTTGGGATCAAACCCCGGTCTTCGCTCAATGTCCCAGCCCAGCAGCACTCCTTCGCGATGCAGTCGAATCTTGATGCGCAAGCCACCTCCGCCTCGCCGCAACTCGTCTAGCAACTCGTCGGGAATCCGGTCAGCGACAGGAATATCAACATCGAGCAACAGTTCTTTGCCCCGAT
>NZ_JAAAPN010000035.1 GCF_009909205.1 Aquabacterium fontiphilum | reverse complement strand
AGTGATTCTGGTGACGGCGCCTTGACTAGCCGACCGGCTTCGTCTTCGAGCCAATATACGCCTCTCGCTTCCTTGAAATCGCCTCCTGTTTTGGTCCATCCAGGAGCCACGTAGACAGCAGAGCCGTAACTATCTCGTTTCTTGGGATCAAACCCCGGCCTTCGCTCAATATCCAAGCCCAGCAGCACCCCTTCGCGATGCAGTCGAATCTTGATGCGCAAGCCACCTCCGCCTCGCCGCAACTCGTCTAGCAACTCGTCGGGAATCCGGTCAGCGACAGGAATATCAACATCGAGCAACAGTTCTTTGCCCCGAT
>NZ_JAAAPN010000034.1 GCF_009909205.1 Aquabacterium fontiphilum | reverse complement strand
AGTTCAAGCCTGATGACCATAGCGAGTTGGTCCCACTCCTTCCCATCCCGAACAGGACAGTGAAACGACTCAGCGCCGATGATAGTGCGGATTCCCGTGTGAAAGTAGGTCATCGTCAGGCTACTTATGCGAGCGAAGCCCCTGCTGACTGGCAGGGGCTTCGTCTTCTCTGGTGTGGGTAGTGTGTGCTGCTCATCTGGGGGCTGTGTTGTGAGGTGTTGTGCAAATTTTTGCAAGACGCTTGACAAGACAGTGAAAAGCGGGTGATAATCTCGCTTCTGTGCTGATGACGAATCAGCTTGTTCTTTAAAAATTAACAGCCGATAAGCGTGGGTGTTTGGGTCGGAAAGCGGCTCAAATACTCACGGAAGATAGATGGAAATTCACTTGAGTGAAGATCTGTCGATTCCGTTGAAGAGTTTTAAACAGAGATTGAACTGAAGAGTTTGATCCTGGCTCAGATTGAACGCTGGCG
>NZ_JAAAPN010000033.1 GCF_009909205.1 Aquabacterium fontiphilum | reverse complement strand
CCCTGAGGTTGTCGAGGTTGTAGCCGTTGAGCTTCAGCCAGGCAAGGTAAGCATCCATGTTGACCTCCCCCGTTTCATCCGAACTGAAGCGATCCACTTCACCTTCGCCAATGCCCGGCGTTCTGGCGACCTGCTCCTCTGTCCAACGCGGGATGTCGGCTGCCGCTGGGTCCGCTCGGGCTTGGCAGGCGCCCTGCTTGACTTCGCTTTGTTGCCCGCATGAAGAGCCGGTCTCACGACAGGGTGCCGCTCAAAAGTCGGTTTCGATGCGCTGGCCCGTCTTGGGGTGGATGTACCAGCCCTTTTCCCTCAGAAACCCGTTACGAAACACAATCCCTCGCCGGGCCAACTCTGGTGGGATGACGCCTCTTAGTGATTCTGGTGACGGCGCCTTGACTAGCCGACCGGCTTCGTCTTCGAGCCAATATACGCCTCTCGCTTCCTTGAAATCGCCTCCTGTTTTGGTCCATCCAGGAGCCACGTAGACAGCAGAGCCGT
>NZ_JAAAPN010000032.1 GCF_009909205.1 Aquabacterium fontiphilum | reverse complement strand
GCGGCCTTGCCCTTGCCGGCGCGGGCGGGTGGGTTGCACAGGCCGCAGGTGAAGTGGCGGGCGATCTCGTGCGGGTGGGTCACGAAGTGGCCGCCGCACTTGTTGCACTTGGTCATGGTCAGCATGCCGTTGTCGATGAACTTGACCAGGCGCCAGGCGCGGGTCACCGACAGCAGCGGCTCGAGGCCTTGCGACTGGGTCTGTTCCAGGTAGAGCTGGTAGGCCTTGATGACGGTGTCGATCTCGTCGATCTCGATGGCCTTGTTCAGGTACTCGTGGATGTTGAGAAACAGGCTGGCGTGGATGTTGGGCTGCCAGGTCATGAACCAGTCGGTGGAGAACGGCAGCTGGCCCTTGGAAGGCGACTTGCCGGCGACTTCCTTGTACAGGCGCAGCAGGCGCTCGTAGGACATGTCGGTTTCGGATTCCAGCACCTGCAGGCGGGCGCCCAGCGAGATCAGGGTGACGGCGCGTTCGATCTGCTTGGCTTCGGTCAGGAGGCTCTTGGTGCGCATGGTGGGGCTCCGGGGACGTGTCGGGTTCGAGGGGAAATCAGGCGGCGATCAGGCGGCTTCTTGATGGCGGCCGGCCATCAGGATGGAGGC
>NZ_JAAAPN010000031.1 GCF_009909205.1 Aquabacterium fontiphilum | reverse complement strand
GCCAGAACGCCGGGCATTGGCGAAGGTGAAGTGGATCGCTTCAGTTCGGATGAAACGGGGGAGGTCAACATGGATGCTTACCTTGCCTGGCTGAAGCTCAACGGCTACAACCTCGACAACCTCAGGGTGCAATGATGAACGAATGGCGACGAAGACTGTGCAAGGGATTGACCGCGTGGCCGGTGGTGTGCAGCGTGTCAGCGTGTGCAAAACCGCAGCCCTCAACGCCACAGGCGCCGGGTGGTCGGCCCTGGACGCCCGAGGAACTGCAACGCATGCATCGGTTCAGGGGCGTAGAGGGATATGAAACAGTCATCTCGGGTTTTGGTGTTACCAGGGGAGAGGGGCTGTTTGGGGTATTCAAAAACCAGAACGGCCAGACATTTGAGGAAGGTGTTTTTTGGGAGGGACGAAACAGCAAGTCCTCGCTTGCCATTCGTCCACCCGGTTTGATGAAGAGCATCAACGCCAAGGTCTATGTAGATCGGGGCAAAGAACTGTTGCTCGATGTTGATATTCCTGTCGCTGACCGGATTCCCGACGAGTTGCTAGACGAGTTGCGGCGAGGCGGAGGTGGCTTGCGCATCAAGATTCGACTGCATCGCGAAGG
>NZ_JAAAPN010000030.1 GCF_009909205.1 Aquabacterium fontiphilum | reverse complement strand
TGAAGGGCGAGCCTTCGTCGCTGCTGCTGGAGCCCGCCGGCCGCAACACCGCGCCGGCCGTGACGCTGGCGGCGCTGCAGGCCACGGCCGACGGCAGCGACCCCATTCTGGTCGTCACGCCGGCAGACCAGACCGTCACCGACCCGGCGGCCTACACCGCCGCGCTGCAATCGGCCATCCGCGCGGCAGCCAATGGCGACATCGTCATCCTGGGCATCACGCCGGACAAGCCTGAGACCGGCTTTGGCTACATCCGCACCAGCGGTGCGGACGTCAACGGCGTGCGCAACGTGGCCGCCTTTGTCGAAAAGCCCGACCTGGCGACCGCCAAGGCCTATCTGGCCGATGGCGGCTACTTCTGGAACAGCGGCATGTTCGTGATGAAGGCCTCGCGCTGGCTGGCTGCGCTGGCGCACTTCCGGCCCGACATCGCCGAGGCCACGCGCAAGTCGTTCGACGTGCGCAGCACCGACGCGCAGTTCGTGCGCCCGGGCAAGGACGAGTTCAAGGCCGTGCCGTCCGAATCGGTTGACTACGCGGTGATGGAGCAGTGCCCGGCCAAGCCGGAAAGCGGCTTTGTGGTGCGCATGGTGCCGCTGGATGCGGGCTGGTCGGATCTGGGCGCATGGGATGCCGTGTGGCAGGTCAGCGCCCATGACGAGCAGGGCAA
>NZ_JAAAPN010000029.1 GCF_009909205.1 Aquabacterium fontiphilum | reverse complement strand
AGCTTTGCGGGCGGTGATTTTCGGGAAGCAGAGATATTCAATGGGAAAGTGATGCGCAAAGGCTGGTACATCCACCCCAAGACGGGTCAGCGCATCGAAACCGACTTTTGAGCGGCACCCTGTCGTGAGACCGGCTCTTCATGCGGGCAACAAAGCGAAGTCAAGCAGGGCGCCTGCCAAGCCCGAGCGGACCCGGCGGCAGCCGACATCCCGCGTTGGACAGAGGAGCAGGTCGCCAGAACGCCGGGCATTGGCGAAGGCGAAGTGGATCGCTTCAGTTCGGATGAAACGGGTACGGTCAACATCGACGCCTACATTGCCTGGCTGAAACTCAACGGCTACAACCTCGACAACCTCAGGGTGTAATGATGAACGAATGGCGACGAAGGCTGTGCAAGGGATTGACGGCGTTGCCGGTGGTGTGCAGCGTGTCGGCGTGTGCAACACCGCAGCCCTCAACGCCACGGGCGCCGGGTGGTCGGCCTTGGACGCCCGAGGAACTGGAGCGTATGCATCGGTTCAGTGGCATCGAAGGGTATGAGGCTTTTGTCTCTGGTTTCGGTAAAACCAGCGATGAAGGGTTTTATGCAAGTCTGACAAGTGATCAAGGTGCACGTCTCCCCGCCGGATATGTCTGGGAGGGAGGGAATAGCAAGTCGTCTTTGGCCATTCGCCCACCCGGTCTGATGAAGGCCTTGAACGCGAAGGTTTACACGGGGCGCGACAAAACACTTTTGTTCGATGTTGAGGTTCCCGTTGCCGACCGGATTCCCGACGAGTTGCTAGACGAGTTGCGGCGAGGCGGAGGTGGCTTGCGCATCAAGATCCGACTGCATCGCGAAGGGGTGCTGCTGGGCTGGGA
>NZ_JAAAPN010000028.1 GCF_009909205.1 Aquabacterium fontiphilum | reverse complement strand
TGTGGGGCCTGTTCACAGCTTTGCGGGCGGTGATTTTCGGGAAGCAGAGATATTCAATGGAAAAGTGATGCGCAGAGGCTGGTACATCCACCCCAAGACGGGCCAGCGCATCGAAACCGACTTTTGAGCCCGGCCCGCGCATGAACACACACAGACGAATCTGCCTTCAAATCGGCGGACTGCTGGGCCTGTCTGGTCTGACGGGATGCAAATCATCCATGTCCGCGCAGCGGAACACCCCTGCGGATATCTCTGCTTACAGTGCAGAAGACCGAGCCCTTATCCACAAGTTCCGCGGCGTTCGTGGTTTTGAGTTGTACATGAGCGGGTTTGGGCGAAACAGGGAGGAAAACATCCATGCCATCGGCGTGGACGACCAGGGGGGGGGGTGGTGGAAAGCAGCTTTCGGGAGGAGGTTGATACCAAACAGGGCGGCTTTTGGCGCCCGACGGGGCCCTACAAGTACGTGGATTTCAAGCTCTACAAAGGCAACACCGTCAAGTATCATTGGTCCAACGGCATCAAGACTGGAGTGACGGGGCACCTGTATGGTGAGTGGCGAGTGCCGGTGGCCGAGCGCATTCCAGACGATTTGCTCGATGATCTTCGCAAGAATCCAGGGGGTGGTTTGCGCATCAAGTTCCGGTTTCATTCGGATGGGGTGCTGCTGGGCTGGGACATTGAGCGAAGGCCGGGGTTTGATCCCAAGAAACGAGATAGATGGGGGGAGATTGCCTATGTTGGGCCTGTTCAAAGCTTTGCGGGCGGTGATTTTCGGGAAGCAGAGATATTCAATGGGAAAGTGATGCGCAAAGGCTGGTACATCCACCCCAAGACGGGTCAGCGCATCGAAACCGACTTTTGAGCGGCACCCTGTCGTG
>NZ_JAAAPN010000027.1 GCF_009909205.1 Aquabacterium fontiphilum | reverse complement strand
TGCAGCGTGATCTTGGGCTCCCAGCCCAGCTTGGTCTTGGCCTTGGTCGGGTCGCCCAGCAGCGTCTCGACCTCGGTGGGGCGGTAGTAGCGCGGGTCCACCCGCACGATCACATCGCCCACCTTGCACTTGGCCAGCATCTCACCGTTGACCGGCTCGACCTTCTCCACAATGCCCACCTCGGCCTCGGCCTCGCCCTCGAAGCGCACCGTCACGCCCAGCTCCTTGGCCGCAAACTCCACGAACTGGCGCACGCTGTACTGCACGCCCGTGGCGATCACGAAATCTTCGGCCACGTCCTGCTGCAGCATCAGCCACTGCATCTCGACGTAGTCCTTGGCGTGGCCCCAGTCGCGCAGCGCGCTCATGTTGCCCAGGTACAGGCAATCCTGCAGGCCCAGCGCAATGCGCGCGATCGCTCGGGTGATCTTGCGCGTCACGAAGGTTTCGCCGCGCACGGGGCTCTCGTGGTTGAACAGCACGCCGTTGCAGGCATACATGCCATAGGCCTCGCGGTAGTTCACCGTGATCCAGTAGGCGTACAGCTTGGCCACCGCATACGGGCTGCGGGGGTAGAAGGGCGTCGTCTCTTTCTGCGGGATCTCTTGCACCAGGCCATACAGCTCAGAGGTCGAGGCCTGATAGAAGCGCGTCTTCTTCTCCAGCCCCAGGATGCGGATCGCCTCCAGCAGGCGCAGCGCGCCAATGCCGTCGGCGTTGGCCGTGTACTCGGGCTCCTCGAAGCTCACACCCACGTGGCTTTGCGCTGCCAGGTTGTAGATCTCGTCGGGCTGCACCTTCTGCACGATGCGCACCAGCGAGGTCGAATCTGTCAGGTCACCGTAGTGCAGGATGAAGTTGCGGTTGTCGACGTGCGGATCCTGATACAGATGGTCGATCCGGTCGGTGTTGAACAGCGACGAGCGGCGCTTGATGCCGTGCACCTCGTAGCCCTTGTTCAGCAGAAACTCGGCCAGATACGAGCC
>NZ_JAAAPN010000026.1 GCF_009909205.1 Aquabacterium fontiphilum | reverse complement strand
CACGACAGGGTGCCGCTCAAAAGTCGGTTTCGATGCGCTGACCCGTCTTGGGGTGGATGTACCAGCCTTTGCGCATCACTTTCCCATTGAATATCTCTGCTTCCCGAAAATCACCGCCCGCAAAGCTGTGAACAGGCCCAACATAGGCAATCTCCCCCCATCTATCTCGTTTCTTGGGATCAAACCCCGGCCTTCGCTCAATGTCCCAGCCCAGCAGCACCCCATCCGGATGAAACCGGAACTTGATGCGCCCCCCCCTCGATTCTTGCGAAGATCATCGAGCAAATCGTCTGGAACGCGCTCGGCCACGGGTACCCGCCATTGGCCATACAGGTGCCCCATTACTCCGGTCTTGATGCCGTTGGACCAATGATACTTGACGGTGTTGCCTTTGTAGAGCTTGAAATCCACGTACTTGTAGGGCCCCGTGGGGCGCCAGAAGCCGCCCCGTTTGCTATCGCCGCCTTGGGCAAATGCCATTTCCACCACCCCCTCGCCCTGGTCGTCCACGCCGATGGCGTGGATGCTTTCCTCCCTGTTTGGGCCAAACCCGCTCATGTACAACTCGAAACCACGAACGCCGCGGAACTTGTGGATAAGGGCTCGGTCTTCTGCACTGTAAGCAGAGAGATCCATAGGGGTGTTCCGCTGCGCGGACACGGATGATTTGCATCCCGTCAGACCAGACAGGCCCAGCAGTCCGCCGATTGCAAGGCAGATTCGTCTGTGTGGGTTCATGCGCGGGCGGGGCTCAAAAGTCGGTTTCTATGCGCTGGCCCGTCTTGGGGTGGATGTACCAGCCCTTTTCCCTCAGAAACCCGTTACGAAACACAATCCCTCGCCGGGCCAACTCTGGTGGGATGACGCCTCTCAGTGATTCTGGTGACGGCGCCTTGACTAGCCGACCGGCTTCGTCTTCGAGCCAATATACGCCTCTCGCTTCCTTGAAATCGCCTCCTGTTTTGGTCCATCCAGGAGCCACGTAGACAGCAGAGCCGT
>NZ_JAAAPN010000025.1 GCF_009909205.1 Aquabacterium fontiphilum | reverse complement strand
GCTGACCTGCTCGGCTTTTTCACGCCAATCATTCCTGGAAGACGGCGGGTTGTGGAAGGGACAGATACTGCAGTTTGAACTCGTGAGGCGTCAAGTAGCCCAGGCTGCTGTGAGGCCGCACGGCGTTGTAATGGCGCCGCCAGGCCTCAATGATCACCGCCGCTTCGCGGCGTGACCTGAACCACTCCAGCGACAGGCATTCATCGCGGAACTTGCCGTTGAAGCTTTCTTCGGTGCCGTTCTGCCAAGGCTTGCCGGGGTCGTTGAGCACCGTGCAGATGCCGCTTTTGGCGATCCACTCCAGGATGGCCACGCTCACGAACTCGGGGCCATTGTCCGAGCGCATGAACAGTGGCGCACCATGGAGGCTCACCAACCGCGACAGCACATCGATGACGCGCCTGGATCGGATGGAGCCCGCGACGTCGATGGCCAGGCACTCGCGGGTGTACTCATCGACAACCGTCAAGCACTTGATCTGCTGGCCCTCGGCAGTGGTGTCGAAGACGAAGTCATAGGCCCACACCGTGTTGGCCTTCAAGGGCGTGAACGCTCTGGGCCTGCTGGCGGCAATGCGGCGCCTGGGTCGGCGTTTGGGCAACTGCAGGCCCGCACAACGCCAGATGCGGTGCGTGCGTGACCAGCTCAGCGCCATGCCCTGGCGCTGCAGGAAGATGCGAATGCGTCGGTAGCCGTAGCGCGGGTACTGCGCCGACAAGGTCTTCATGGCATCAATGACCGGCGCGTCCTTAGCCGGCATGCGCAACTCGTAGCGCATGGTCGAGCGTGATATCCCCATCAGCCCGCAGGCACGGCGTTGCGACAGGCCTCGCTCGCAGGCGAGATCGACCTGTTGCCGCCGCACCGGCGGGCTCACCATTTTTTTGCATTGATCTCCTTGAGCACCTCGATGTCGAGGTCTCGCTCGGCCAGCAACTTCTTGAGCCTGGCGTTCTCCAGCTCCAGCGCCTTCAGGCGTTTGACGTCACTGGCCTCCATCTGCCCGAAGTGCTTGCGCCAGGCATAGATGGTGGCGTCACTGACCTGGTGCTTCTTGGCTGCCTCGGCCACGCTGGTGCGGTCCGCGTCACGCAGCACCGCAACCATTTGCTCTTCGGTGAATCGACTCTTTCTCATGGGCTCCTCGCAGGATGGGAGCCATCTTCCCAGGAATCACTGGAGCGAAGAAACCGGGCAGGTCAGC
>NZ_JAAAPN010000024.1 GCF_009909205.1 Aquabacterium fontiphilum | reverse complement strand
CCGCCCACGCCGCCCACACCCAACACACGCCCAAAGACTTCACGCTCAACCTGCGCCTGCCCGGGCAGTACTTCGACGCGGAGACCGGCTGGCACGACAACGTGCTGCGCACCTATGACCCGCAGCGCGCCCAGTACCTTGAGCCCGACCCCCTGGGCCCCCTGCCCAACTGGCGCAGCACCAGGCTGCTCACCCAGCCCTATGCCTACGCCAACCACAACCCCATCACCTACGCCGACCCCACCGGGCTCATCTTGTTTGCGTTTGACGGGACGGGGAACAGCAACGATCTGACGGATCCCGCAATGGTGGGTGGGACTGTGAGCAATGTGTGGGAATTTCGAAACTTATACGATGATGGGAACGCTCGCTACATCACCGGCGTGGGGACCGTCCACCGAGATGCCGAATATCGCGACATCGTGCCAGACGAATTCGCCAGAGGCAGACTGCTGGACTACCTCACCGGCAGCGATCCGCTTTACCTCAACGACATGGGAGGGAATTACTCGGGGCCGGCGCGGATTGATCGAATGGAGCTTTATATCCGTGATGAGGCAGATCTCTTCGATAACACGAAAGCCATGGACATCGACATCATTGGCTTCAGCCGGGGCGCCGCACAGGCGCGTGATTTTGCCAATCGCATCACACAGGCCAGCATCGTCATAGATGGCAAGACCTACTACCAATACAAGGACAAAAACGGCCAAGACGCCTGCCAGTGGGTGAACTTTCGTTTCATGGGTCTGTGGGATACGGTGTTGTCCACCAACTTCAGCGGCACCCGCTACAACCTGGGTATACCCACCCAATTCCAGCACGTGGCACATGCTGTAGCGCTCAATGAGCACCGCAGCGGCAACCTGCTTAGCTATGCCACGCGCTTGGCGCTACCGTATTCGCAGCACTGGGGCGCGTTTCCGCTGGTGAGCATCGGGCAGAGCAGCAACAATGGCGACAAGGTGCGTTTGGAGCTCGGGTTCCTGGGGGCGCATGCGGACATCGGCGGTGGTTACGATAGCAACGATTTGTCCAAAGTATCGCTGGCCTGGATGATCAATCAGGCTAAACAAGCGGGCGTTCAGATGAGCCCTGAAAGCATCACAGTCTCGGGCACAGCCATGTTGCACGACAAGAGCAACAACATCCAAACTGGCCAACCCAGGGACACGTGTTTCATTTGTACGGCAGGTGAAGACCGTGAGGTGGTTGGCGCACCCAGCGGCAGCCGACAGCGTGAGATGGGCTTTGGAGGTACCAACAGCATGACCTATGCAGACACGCAGGGCAATGGTTTTATCACGTACAAAAATCGCGCCGACATCCCGCGTTGGACAGAGGAGCAGGTTGCCAGAACGCCGGGCATTGGCGAAGGTGAAGTGGATCGCTTCAGTTCGGATGAAACGGGGGAGGTCAACATGGATGCTTACCTTGCCTGGCTGAAGCTCAACGGCTACAACCTCGACAACCTCAGGG
>NZ_JAAAPN010000023.1 GCF_009909205.1 Aquabacterium fontiphilum | reverse complement strand
GAGTACATCCGGGAGGGGGACTCCCTGCATGTCTACGCCGTGGACCGGCTGGGGCGGGATGCCCTGGACGTGCAAGCCACGGTGCGCCTGCTGCTGACCAAGGGGGTCGAGGTCCACGTGCATGGCCTGGGGGTCATTGCAAAGGGCGTGGGTGAACTGATCCTGGCGGTTCTAGCCCAGGTGGCAGACATGGAGCGACAGCGCATCGTGGAGCGTACCCAGGCCGGCCGACAGACAGCGCGGGAAGCCCTGGAGCGCACAGGCAGGACCCACAAGGGGAAGACCAGCCTGGGCCGACCCAAGGAGCAGGACCCCAAGGAGGTCAACGCCTGGAGGGCAGCCCACAAAGCCAGCATTGCGGAGACAGCCCAGCACTTTGGCCTCTCTGTGTCGTCGGTCAAGAGGTACGCAGCCCAGGCCTGAGACACCCAGCAGCCACCCCGGCCCCCTCGGCAACAGCCCTGGGGGCTTTTCTTTTGGCCCAGCCCTAGGCCAGCAGCGGCAGTGCCACCCCGTCCAGTCGAGCAGGGGACCGAGGCGTGACGGTATCGCCCCGGGAGGGCCCTAGACATGGGCCTAGGAGGCCTCAGGAGGCCCTGGGAAGCCCGCTAGACCCCGGCTATAGCCAAAGGCCAGCAAGGGCCTAGGGGGACGCCTAGGGCGCACCTGGGAGCCCATGGGGGCCTTTGGTCTTACCAACCCTCAACGGAGAACGCAATGCAACACAGTCACCCCGGCCCAGCTCAGGGCCAACGGGAGAAGGTGGTCTTCCGGACCATCCCCATCCCGGTTTCAGCCTTCGACCACATCAAGGATACCCAGCGGGCTATCGAGGCCCGGACGGGGCACCCGGCCACGTTCAACGAAACGATGGCGCTCATTGTCCGAGAGCACAAGCAGCACACGCAGAACACGAATAACGGAGAACACGGGCATGGCAGCCAAGCCGGAAACCGAGTCGCAGCAATCCTGCGGTGACGGCATCGAGTGGCGGGAGGAATGGCTCTCCCGCAGTGAGGTGATTCGTTCGAACACTCTGCAGGTTCGACACAAGGTAGACGACGCCGCAGTGCGCCGGTACTGCGAAATGACCAAAGCGGGGAGCCAACCACCACCCATCAAAGTAGCCGCGGTGACCGAGGGGGGCAAAACGAATCACTACCTTATCGACGGGTTCCACAGATGGGCTGCGGGCGCTCTGGTGCTGCAGGGCCCCGAGTACGACCCCATGGTGCTTGCGCTAGTCGCCCCAATGAGCATGCGTGAAGCTGCCTGGGCGGCCGCAGATGCAAACATGCGGCACGGGGTGCAACTGAAGCGCAAGGAACGGCGGGATGTTTTCAGGGCCTTCATAAGGGCGGGCAAACACCGTACGCGTGGTGGCTATCTCACTGGACGCCAGATTGCCGCGACCCTCATGATGTCGCACAGCACCATTGCGTACTGGCTAAAAAAGGACTTTCCCGGAATCGCCCAGCGTATGGGGAGCGACGCAGGGGCGGCCCCTGGGGGCCTCCGAGAGCTACCACCAGTCCCGTCGCGGGGGGATGAGGTACTAACGGAGGTTGCTCGAATAAAGGGCGTGGCCCTGAGCCTGCCCACACAAGAGAAGCGCAGGGTGCATGCGGCCATATGGAGCCTGCTACAGGACATGGGGGAGCCCGAGACCGACCCCGAAGAAGACGCGTTCTGATGAACACCCCAGGGGAGCAAGCCCAGGCCCACCTGGGGTGTCCAAATTGGACACCTACAGTCAACAGAAAAGCGAGAGACGCCAGTGTTCATCGGGCCTCTCGTACGATTAACCACGGCGGCGCGTGCACGCCCCAGGGCGG
>NZ_JAAAPN010000022.1 GCF_009909205.1 Aquabacterium fontiphilum | reverse complement strand
TGTCAACGTCGGTTTAAAACTGACCCACTTTCCGATGTTGTCGTCGGAGTAAAAGTGACCCACCTGGGCGCTCATCACATCAGTTGTTCCTGGCCTTGATCTGGCCCGCTTTGCGCTTGTCCTTGAGGCGGTAGCTCTCGCCGCTGATCTGCACGATGTGGGCGTGGTGGAGCAGGCGGTCCAGCAGGGCCGCAGTCAAGGTCTGATCGTCTGCAAAGGCACTGGCCCATTGGCTGAACGGTAGGTTGCTGGTCAGCACGATGCTGCCGCGCTCATACCGCTTGGCTACCACGTTGAAGAACAGGGTGGCCTCTTCGCGTCCGAATGGCAGATAGCCAATCTCGTCGACGATCAGCAATCGTGGGCCGATCACGGCGCGGTTGAAGTATTCCTTGAGCCGATCCTGCTTGTGTGCCGTGGCCAGTTGCAGCATCAGGTCGGCCGCCGTGATGAATCTCGTCTTGATGCCTGCCATGGCAGCCCGGTAGGCCAAGGCCTGTGCCAGATGGCTCTTGCCGACGCCGCTGGGCCCCAGGAAGACAACGTTCTCTGCTCGCTCGATGAAGGTCAGCGCCGCCAGTTCCTGAATCTGCGCGCGTGGCGCGCCACTGGCGAATGCGAAGTCGTACTCTTCCAGCGTCTTGATGGACGGCAGCGTCGCCATCTTCACCAGCGCCGAGCGTTGCCGCTGCAGTCGGGCATCGTTCTCCACCGTCAGGATCTGCTCCAGAAAGTCGCCCAAGCTGTCTTGTTGCTGCGCTGCCCGTTGCGCAACGGCCGCCCATTCACTGGCGATGCGCTCGAGCTTGAGTGCGCCACACAACGTGGCGATGCGTTCGTGCTGAAGGTTCACAGTCGCACCTCCAGCAGTTCGTTGTAGACGGACAGGGGATGCTGCAAGCTCTCGGCTGGAATCGGCCTGTTGCGCACAGGTGTGGCTGGCAATGCCGCCGGTTGCCTGACCGGCAGGGGCAGCAAGGCTGCGCGCTCCAGTGCGAGCCTTCTGTCAGGTCGTTCGCCCGTGGTGCCGTGCACGCGACTGTTGGCCACCTCGGTCAGCCATCGGCCGATGTGGGCGTTGGCCGCCTGCACGTCAAGCCTGAGCCCGGCCTGCTTGAGGCTGGCCGCCAAGGGCACGCAGAAGCTGCCCTTGAGGTAACCGTTGAATCGCTCGACCTTGCCCTTGGTCTTGGCGCGATACGGACGGCACAGGCGCGGCGTGAATCCGAATCGCTCCGACATCTTCAGCATCTCGCTGTGCCAACGGTGGCGGCCTTCGCCATAGGCATCTCGCTCGGTGACGATGGTGCTGGCGTTGTCGAACAGCACATGCTGCGGCACACCGCCAAAGTACTCGAACGCCTCAGCCAGACAACGGCCCAGCGTCTCGGCGCGCTCGTCGGCTGTGAAGCGCACCCAACTGGCGCGGCTGTAGCCCAGCGTGGCCACGAAGGCGATCAGCGGGTCACGTCCTTTGCGGATGTGCGTGAAGTCCGCCTGCATCTGCTGGCCTGGCGCCGTCTCGAATCGCACAAGCGGCTCCACCGGCTTGTCGCGATGGCCGTTGATGAACTGCTTGAGCTGCGTCAGCCCGCCCGTGTAGCCCTGCTGTGTGATCTCGCGCAACAGCACGACCGCCGGAATCCAGTGCGGCCTGGCCGCTTCGATCCTTTGCAGCAGATAGCCCTTGAACGGGTCGAGCTTGGTCGCTCTTGGCGACCTGGGCCCGTACACGGGCGCACCACCCTCACGCAGGTACCGCCTGACTGTGTTGCGCGAACAGCCCAGCTGCCGCGCCATCTCCCGGATGCTCATGCCCCGCCGAGACATCACCTTGATCTCCACTACTTGCTCCTGGGTCAACATCGGCGGCCAAAGCCGCCATCCTTACCCCAGGTGGGTCACTTTTACGCCGACGAAGTGGGTCAGTATTACTGCGGCGGTGACA
>NZ_JAAAPN010000021.1 GCF_009909205.1 Aquabacterium fontiphilum | reverse complement strand
CCGAGACATCACCTTGATCTCCACTACTTGCTCCTGGGTCAACATCGGCGGCCAAAGCCGCCATCCTTACCCCAGGTGGGTCACTTTTACGCCGACGAAGTGGGTCAGTATTACTGCGGCGGTGACAAGTAGCCTGCATATCCAGCTCTGCAGCACACTGCGCCATCTGGTCGATCCAGCGAATCAGTCCCGCTTCCTCTTCGACGCTGAGGAAGCAAGACCCTGCACGGACCGTCGCGTATGGGTCCGGGTTATTTACGTTCAGCGCGCGTGATGCGAAGTCGGCATACAAAGGAGTCCAGCCCATGAAGCCAATCTGACATAAGTACCCCAGCAATGACTTCAGTGCCGCCATTTCGTAATACCGATAGCGGACTGACATTTCTGCCCATGCAGCCCGCACATCAGAGGGACTGGATACTGCAATCAATCGGATGTCTTGGTCAGCCACGGCTCGTAAGCTGCGGTAGTAGTTGACTATGGATCCAGGCGCTTTGAGCTGTAAGCTTTGGAGGAGATAGTGGCGAACAAGGACTTGAACCGACTGGGTGGGTCTGTGGAACTGGATCTTGACTATCTCGCCATCGACGAAGAGATCCGCGCGCTCATGGCATTCCTGCGTACGAATCGACCGGGTTTTCTCTTCGTAGTCATCTTCGTAGTGAAGGATGCTTGGTAAGGCAGGCAATGCAGACACGGCGTCTTCAAAGCCATCAGGTTGGATCACGGCATGAGCGTTGATCATTAGGGAAGGCCTCTCAAGAATTCAAGACGCTCATCCAAAGCGTCGTTCCAGGTTTCATTCAGCCGCTCGTCCAATGCCGCCTTTGCATAATGCATCGGCATGAGCGAGGTCTTAGCCCATCCGAAGAAGCTTCTCAGATGGCTCATTGCTTGCTCAGGTGACTGACCCTGACCCAGCATCTGCTTCATCCGAAGCACAGCGCAGGTATGCCGGAGTGCGTGAGGTGTGACAAAGTCTGTGCCGGTGGCAATCTTCAGCGAATGACGAGCCTCCTTGGACAACGCCTCGCTCAGACGTCGAAAGGCTTTGTTCACTCCCTCGATAGAAAGCGGCTGCTGTCGCGCGCTGCTCATCAGGTAACTGTGGTTGGGCTTGCCTCTGAAGTTTTCAACGTAGATCTGAATGACATTGGCTGTCGTGGTCGTAACGGGCAGCACCCTTACCGAATCTGCTGTCTTTATGCTCGGTACTTGCGCACGAGGATCGCTCGTTGCTTCGTTCAGGTGGATGCGCAGAAGCCATCTACTGGCGCCGGTTTCTTGATCTCTTTGGGTCTCTATGGAGTCCACCCGAAGCACGAGCGCTTCAGCACGCCGAAGTCCTTGGAAAAGAAGCAGGATCAATAGGCAATACATGCGCCACTGAGTCGACACGGACTCGAAGGGGTTCGATGCTGAGCCTGGCGTGGCCACGTCCAAAAGCTCCCGGACCACGTCCTTTGGGAGCGCGCGCACCTTGCTGGCGATCCGTCTTCTCTGCGGACGAAGTCCCATGTAAAGCCGGTCGAGCGTGGCAATCTTTTCCCGAACTTCGACCATACGTCGCGCGGTATGGGGGCTTCGCGCAATGCGTTCGCAGACGTCCCGGACGAAGTGAAATGCCATGTTCCAGCGCCTTAGAGCCTGACTCGATGGCACGGGAAGGTTCTTTAGGCTGATAAAAAACGCTTCAAGCACATGGCCTATGGCATCGAGATCCAGACGTGCAATCAAATCGTCCAGGCATACGTTCGTCTGTTCGGCGTGCTCATACAGCGCCTCGATGTCGGAGAGCTTTCGCTTGTGGGTGGATGGCGCAAGGCCACCAGCATGAAAGATCGTCCATACGGTTGCCCAGTAGCGCGGCAACATCTGGCGATCAACGAGAGCAAGCGTCTTGTCCGGCAATGTGGTCAGCATGAGCTTTAGGCAAGGAGGCGTTACCGTAACGCAACGCATTAAAGTACCTAAAGTCTACCCGGAATTCATGCCCGGACTTGGATACGCAACAGGCGTCCAAGTACACTGCTAAGCGGCAATGTATAAGGCGTGAACAGCGGGAGCATGAAAGCTAAACCCGCGTCACCATTGGAAAAATCGCCTCCCGCGATCACTCCCAAAATGAGAATGGCCAGCACCGCCAGCATCGTGCCCAC
>NZ_JAAAPN010000020.1 GCF_009909205.1 Aquabacterium fontiphilum | reverse complement strand
CGCTGCGGGTCATAGGTGCGCAGCACGTTGTCGTGCCAGCCGGTCTCCGCGTCGAAGTACTGCCCGGGCAGGCGCAGGTTGAGCGTGAAGTCTTTGGGCGTGTGTTGGGTGTGGGCGGCGTGGGCGGCCTGTGTTGTGTCTGCGGCATCTGGCCTGGTGCTGGACGCTTGCAGCACACCATAGGCTGTGTAGGCCGTGGGTTTGGCGCGCCAGATCAGGCGGGCCTGGGCGTCGGTCACTGCCACAGGCGTGCCGATCTCGTTGGCGTGGATGAAGCGCAGCTCGCCGGGGTGCTGGCTCACCCAGCGCCACAGGGCAGCGAACCAGGCGCCCAGGCCTTCGGTGCTCTCGGGGGGGCGCAGCTCGGCGCCTTGCTCGTAGTCGATCACGGCCACGGGCACGTGGTGGGCGTAGACGTAGCGACGCGCCAGGCGCGGGGCTGAACTTGGCTCAGCGGCGCCGGTCGTGTGGGTAGGCGCTGTCTCGGCCACCAGGGTCATGCCCTGCCAGAGGTACTGCGTGTGACGGCCCTGGGGTGATGATGTCTTGGTCGACGCCTGCCCAGACTCATACACAGTCTTGGCGATGCGCAGACCGTGGGTGTTATGGGTGTAACGCGCCAGCAGGGCGTCACCTTGGCGCACCTCGGCCAAACGCCGGTCGGCGTTGTAGCTCAGCTGGCGCAGGATTGAAGGCGGGCTGGTGTGCGCACCCCTGCCTGCGGTATTAGGCGCAGCGATGGGCACCACCATGGGCAAGCCGGTGGGGTCGCGCTCGATGCGCTGGCCGCGCCAGTCGTGGTCTTGCCCTTGCCAGCGCGCCACCTGCAGCGCGCCTTGCGCGTCGTAGGCGTAGAACTCCGGCTCCAGCGCCGCGGTGCCTGGGTTGGGCTGGGCTGCCATCTTTGGCTGCGCAATCAGCAAGCGCCCCAGGCCGTCGTAGGCGTAGCCCACGCTCAGATCGCCTTCTGTGCGCGTTTGCATGCGGCCCAGCGCGTCGTAGCTGAAGGCCGACTGCATCAGCATGGGCGGCGTCTTGCCCGCGCTGGGCATGACGGCGGGGGCTGCAGCTTGCGCCTGTGGCAGCCAGGCTGTGAGCCACTCCCCCCAGCCCGTGCTGCTCGCCTGCGGCTGCTCCCAGCGCATCTGCGCCAACTGGCCCTGGGCGTTGCGCTGCCAGCGCAGCGCCACGCCATTGCCCCAGCGGTAGCCTTGCTCGGCCTGCAGCATGGCGGGCAACGCAAAGGCATCTTCGTTGGCTGCCGCCTTCGCTGTCGCGCGTGGGGTTGCCTCCAATCGCACGGCCTCCAATGGCTCAATCACCGTGCGCTGGCCCACACCCCACTGGGTGGCCAGCCAGTCGCCCACGGCGCGGCCCAGCACCGCCTGGGCTTGGCCGTCCTGGTGGCGCACAGCCTTGAGCTGGCGCCCTACGCCCCATTCGTAGCGCAGGCTGCCGCCTTCGGGCAGGTGCCAGGCGCTCAGCCGGTCGGCCTGGTCGTACTCGTAGCGGTCTACCGCCTGCAGGGCTGCCAGTTGGGTGGCTGTGTGGCCCCCTCGGCTGATGCGCCGCTCACTGAGGCGGCCCCATTCGTCGTACGCCAGTTGCTCTCGTTCGTGGGGGTGCTGGATGCTGACCAGGCGCGGCCCCTCGTAGACCAGTTTGGTCTGGAGCTCAGGTTGGCCCGGGCGCTGCACGCTGTGTGCCACGATGCGCCCCAGGGCGTCGCGCTGCCAGCGCCATTGGCTTTGGTCAGCCAGGGTTCTTTGGATGGGTCGGTTGGTTTGATCGTACTGGCGTTGTTCCAGCCCGCCTTCGGGCGTGTACAGCGCCACCAGGCGGCCCCAGTCGTCCACCCAGCCTCGCGAGCCGCTCCAGGGATCGTTGGCACTGGGCCGCGCTCGGCCGGCCGCCGTGGGCGGCAGGGTCGGCGCGCCGACCGCGGCTGCAGGCGGCACCACCCAGCGCATCTGCCCCCGGTTGGTGGCCAGGGCCACGGCCTGGGTGGCGCTGTCGTAGGCCAGCATTTGCACTTCGCCGTCGGGCAGTTCAATGCGCACCGGGCGCATCAGCGCATCAAAGCGCACTTGTGCGGTGGCGGGGCCGCGTTGCCATTGGACGGGCTCGCCCGTGGGCAGGTGCTGGTGGGTGATGGTCACGCCGTCGGGCGGGATTTCTTGTAGCACGCGACCGGCGTCGTCGCGCTGGGTCCAGCGGTGCTGCAGCCCCAGGGGCAGCTTGAGGGCTTGCAGGTGGTCGCCTCGGGCGTCCCACTGCAGGCGCACGGTGTCAGCCGGACCGGGCAGGGGCCCGTCGACTGCGGCCAGCAGGCTGCGCCCGTTGACTCGGCTGTAGCTGTAATGCGTGCTGCGCTCGATGCGCTGCGCATCTTGGGGACGGCTGGCCGGTTGGCCTTGTGCATCCAGGGGGCTGTAGCCCACTTCGGTGACTTGCAGCACCTGGCCGCGTTCGTTGTAGCTCAGTCGCAGTTGATGCTCTTGCCCGGGCACGACACTGGAGCGAGCGATCAGGGTGGGTTGGCGGCCTTGGAGTTGGTGTTCGCCGGGCTTGGGGGCGGCGTGGCTGGGCAACTCGGCGCCGTATTCGTAGCGCACATAGCCCAGTTCTGCCTCGGGTTGCCCGGGGCGATGGGCGTGTTGGCTGATGCGCAGCACGCGGCCCAGGGGGTCGTAGCGGGTGCGGGTGCTGCGCACGGGCACGGTGCTGCCGTCGGCAGCGCGGGCCAGCTCGGTGTGTTCGATCAGGCGGCCTTGGTCGTCGTAGCGGTAGCGTACGTTGGCCTGTGGGCAGTCCAGGCTGGCCGGGCACGGTATGCCTTCGGTGCGCACGATGCGGTACTGGCCGGCCACCTGGCTGCTGTAGATGGTGAGTTGCTGGCCCTGCGGTTGTTGGGCGGTCTTGCTGTGCACCAGCACGGCCACGCCGCTGGGGCGCTGGGTGTCTTCTCTGAGGCCGGCGCGCTCGATGCGAGCCAGCTCCAGCACGGCGCCTTCGCGCTCGCTGCGAATGGCCCAGCCGCGTTCGTCGTAGGCGTAGCGGCTCAGGCGCGCTTGCATGGGCTTGCCGTCGCTGCCGTTGCCCGCCACGCTGATGCCGGTGAGCAAGGTGGGATGACGCGGGTCTTCGTGGTGGTAGTGCCGCGTCAGGGTGCTGCGGGTGGTGCCTCGGCTGGTGTAGATGTGTGCCGTCTTGTCTGCGTCGTAGTGAGTGGGCAGTTTGACGGCCACCAGGTTCGCGGGCTGCGCTGGCGCGGCAGGGGTGGCCGGGCTCGTGGCCGTTGCGGCCTTCGCTGCCATCGCAGGCGAGCCATACTGGTACTCAAATCGGCCCACCGGGGTGTCGATGCTTTGCACGCCGCTGAAGCGGCTGCCATCGCGCCGATCACGATCGAGGTAGTTGAGCTGCAGGCTGCGGCCTTGCGGGTCGGTCACCTTGATGAGCAGCCCGCGCGGGTCGTACTGCAGACCAAGGATCTCGCCACTGGGCGCCAC
>NZ_JAAAPN010000019.1 GCF_009909205.1 Aquabacterium fontiphilum | reverse complement strand
AGCGGCTCAAATACTCACGGAAGATAGATGGAAATTCACTTGAGTGAAGATCTGTCGATTCCGTTGAAGAGTTTTAAACAGAGATTGAACTGAAGAGTTTGATCCTGGCTCAGATTGAACGCTGGCGGCATGCCTTACACATGCAAGTCGAACGGTAACGGGCCTTCGGGTGCCGACGAGTGGCGAACGGGTGAGTAATGCATCGGAACGTGCCCAGTCGTGGGGGATAACTGCTCGAAAGAGCAGCTAATACCGCATACGACCTGAGGGTGAAAGCGGGGGACCGTAAGGCCTCGCGCGATTGGAGCGGCCGATGTCAGATTAGCTAGTTGGTGGGGTAAAGGCCTACCAAGGCAACGATCTGTAGTTGGTCTGAGAGGACGACCAGCCACACTGGGACTGAGACACGGCCCAGACTCCTACGGGAGGCAGCAGTGGGGAATTTTGGACAATGGGGGCAACCCTGATCCAGCAATGCCGCGTGCAGGAAGAAGGCCTTCGGGTTGTAAACTGCTTTTGTCAGGGAAGAAATCCTTTGGGCTAATACCTCGGGGGGATGACGGTACCTGAAGAATAAGCACCGGCTAACTACGTGCCAGCAGCCGCGGTAATACGTAGGGTGCGAGCGTTAATCGGAATTACTGGGCGTAAAGCGTGCGCAGGCGGTTTTGTAAGACAGAGGTGAAATCCCCGGGCTCAACCTGGGAACTGCCTTTGTGACTGCAAGGCTGGAGTACGGCAGAGGGGGATGGAATTCCGCGTGTAGCAGTGAAATGCGTAGATATGCGGAGGAACACCGATGGCGAAGGCAATCCCCTGGGCCTGTACTGACGCTCATGCACGAAAGCGTGGGGAGCAAACAGGATTAGATACCCTGGTAGTCCACGCCCTAAACGATGTCAACTGGTTGTTGGACGGCTTGCTGTTCAGTAACGAAGCTAACGCGTGAAGTTGACCGCCTGGGGAGTACGGCCGCAAGGTTGAAACTCAAAGGAATTGACGGGGACCCGCACAAGCGGTGGATGATGTGGTTTAATTCGATGCAACGCGAAAAACCTTACCTACCCTTGACATGCCAGGAATTCTGCAGAGATGTGGAAGTGCTCGAAAGAGAACCTGGACACAGGTGCTGCATGGCCGTCGTCAGCTCGTGTCGTGAGATGTTGGGTTAAGTCCCGCAACGAGCGCAACCCTTGTCATTAGTTGCTACGAAAGGGCACTCTAATGAGACTGCCGGTGACAAACCGGAGGAAGGTGGGGATGACGTCAGGTCCTCATGGCCCTTATGGGTAGGGCTACACACGTCATACAATGGCCGGTACAGAGGGCTGCCAACCCGCGAGGGGGAGCCAATCCCAGAAAACCGGTCGTAGTCCGGATCGCAGTCTGCAACTCGACTGCGTGAAGTCGGAATCGCTAGTAATCGCGGATCAGCTTGCCGCGGTGAATACGTTCCCGGGTCTTGTACACACCGCCCGTCACACCATGGGAGCGGGTTCTGCCAGAAGTAGTTAGCCTAACCGCAAGGAGGGCGATTACCACGGCAGGGTTCGTGACTGGGGTGAAGTCGTAACAAGGTAGCCGTATCGGAAGGTGCGGCTGGATCACCTCCTTTCTGGAAGAAGAAAAGCTGCTTGAAGGTACCAAGCACCCACACTTATCGGCTGTTGATTGAGAGCGCAGAGTGAAGACAGTTGGGTCTGTAGCTCAGTCGGTTAGAGCACCGTCTTGATAAGGCGGGGGTCGTTGGTTCGAATCCAACCAGACCCACCAACCTGGTCAAGCACACTGGGGGATTAGCTCAGCTGGGAGAGCACCTGCTTTGCAAGCAGGGGGTCGTCGGTTCGATCCCGTCATCCTCCACCATTTCTTCTTCAAGGTGTCGGCTGTTGTGAGCAACGGCAAGCACGCACTGCGCGCGGTTTGAATGCAAGCCTTAAGGCCTTCCCTGGCAGGGGAGTGGGCGTTAAGGTTTGCAGTTGATCTGCAAATGCTCTTTAACAATTCGTAGAGTCGAATCAGCGTTGCTGGCGGAAAGTTGGTCGTTCGTAAAGGGGCGATTGACACCGTGCCGCCAGTGACAATTGATTGCGTCACCAGACTTCAATGAGAAATTGAAGATCGGCAAACGTGAAGCAGGTGTGCAGACACCTGCGCTCAAAGTGGTTCTTGACCGACGACTGTACAGCATGGTCGTCAAAGTTATAGGGTCAAGTGACTAAGTGCATGTGGTGGATGCCTTGGCGATTACAGGCGAAGAAGGACGTGATAGCCTGCGAAAAGCTTCGGGGAGCTGGCAAATGAGCTTTGATCCGGAGATATCCGAATGGGGAAACCCACCCGCAAGGGTATCGCTAGCTGAATACATAGGCTAGCGAGGCGAACCGAGTGAACTGAAACATCTAAGTAGCTCGAGGAAAAGACATCAACCGAGATTCCGAAAGTAGTGGCGAGCGAAATCGGAGGAGCCTAGTCCTCTTTAGCAGTTGACTTATCAGAACGGTCTGGAAAGGCCGACCAAAGTGGGTGATAGTCCCGTATGGAAAAAGTTGATTGTGGAACTGAGTGGACGATAAGTAGGGCGGGACACGTGAAATCCTGTCTGAAGATGGGGGGACCATCCTCCAAGGCTAAATACTCGTAATCGACCGATAGTGAACAAGTACCGTGAGGGAAAGGCGAAAAGAACCCCGGGAGGGGAGTGAAATAGATCCTGAAACCGCATGCATACAAAAAGTCGGAGCCTCGCAAGGGGTGACGGCGTACCTTTTGTATAATGGGTCAGCGACTTACATTCAGTGGCGAGCTTAACCGAGTAGGGAAGGCGAAGGGAAACCGAGTCCGAACAGGGCGTCTAGTCGCTGGGTGTAGACCCGAAACCAAGTGATCTATCCATGGCCAGGATGAAGGTGCGGTAACACGCACTGGAGGTCCGAACCGACTAGTGTTGCAAAACTAGCGGATGAGCTGTGGATAGGGGTGAAAGGCTAAACAAACTTGGAAATAGCTGGTTCTCTCCGAAAACTATTTAGGTAGTGCCTCAAGTATCACCATCGGGGGTAGAGCACTGTTATGGCTAGGGGGTCATGGCGACTTACCAAACCATGGCAAACTCCGAATACCGATGAGTGCGAGCTTGGGAGACAGTGCACCGGGTGCTAACGTCCGGACACAAGAGGGAAACAACCCAGACCGCCAGCTAAGGTCCCTAAAATTGGCTAAGTGGGAAACGAAGTGGGAAGGCTAAAACAGTCAGGATGTTGGCTTAGAAGCAGCCATCATTTAAAGAAAGCGTAATAGCTCACTGATCGAGTCGTCCTGCGCGGAAGATGTAACGGGGCTCAAGCCAGTTACCGAAGCTGCGGATATGCAATTTATTGCATATGGTAGGAGAGCGTTCTGTAAGCCTGTGAAGGTGTCTTGTAAAGGATGCTGGAGGTATCAGAAGTGCGAATGCTGACATGAGTAGCGTTAAAGGGGGTGAAAAGCCCCCTCGCCGTAAGCGCAAGGTTTCCTACGCAACGTTCATCGGCGTAGGGTGAGTCGGCCCCTAAGGCGAGGCAGAGATGCGTAGCTGATGGGAAACAGGTTAATATTCCTGTACCGATCTATAGTGCGATGTGGGGACGGAGAAGGTTAGCTCAGCCAACTGTTGGAATAGTTGGTTCAAGCCTGTAGTCGTGGTCCTTAGGCAAATCCGGGGATCTGAGATGAGGGGTGATAACGAGTCTGCTTGCAGACGAAGTGAGTGATACCCTGCTTCCAGGAAAAGCCACTAAGCTTCAGCTATAGACGACCGTACCGCAAACCGACACTGGTGCGCGTGATGAGTATTCTCAGGCGCTTGAGAGAACTCGGGAGAAGGAACTCGGCAAATTGACACCGTAACTTCGGAAGAAGGTGTGCCCCAAGTAGGTGAAGGACTTCGCGTCTGGAGCTCAAAGGGGTCGCAGAGAATCGGTGGCTGCGACTGTTTAATAAAAACACAGCACTCTGCAAAGACGAAAGTCGACGTATAGGGTGTGACGCCTGCCCGGTGCTGGAAGATTAAGTGATGGGGTGCAAGCTCTTGATCGAAGTCCCAGTAAACGGCGGCCGTAACTATAACGGTCCTAAGGTAGCGAAATTCCTTGTCGGGTAAGTTCCGACCTGCACGAATGGCGTAACGATGGCCACACTGTCTCCTCCCGAGACTCAGCGAAGTTGAAATGTTTGTGATGATGCAATCTCCCCGCGGAAAGACGGAAAGACCCCATGAACCTTTACTGTAGCTTTACATTGGACTTTGAACAGATCTGTGTAGGATAGGTGGGAGGCTTTGAAGTACGGTCGCTAGATCGTATGGAGCCGACGTTGAAATACCACCCTGGTGTGTTTGAGGTTCTAACCTTGGTCCCTGAATCGGGATTGGGGACAGTGTATGGTGGGCAGTTTGACTGGGGCGGTCTCCTCCCAAAGCGTAACGGAGGAGTTCGAAGGTACGCTAGCCACGGTCGGAAATCGTGGTGATAGTGCATAGGCATAAGCGTGCTTGACTGCGAGACTGACAAGTCGAGCAGGTAGGAAACTAGGACTAAGTGATCCGGTGGTTCTGTATGGAAGGGCCATCGCTCAACGGATAAAAGGTACTCTGGGGATAACAGGCTGATACCGCCCAAGAGTTCATATCGACGGCGGTGTTTGGCACCTCGATGTCGGCTCATCTCATCCTGGGGCTGTAGCCGGTCCCAAGGGTATGGCTGTTCGCCATTTAAAGAGGTACGTGAGCTGGGTTTAAAACGTCGTGAGACAGTTTGGTCCCTATCTTCCGTGGGCGTTGCAAGATTGAGAGAGCCTGCTCCTAGTACGAGAGGACCGGAGTGGACGCACCTCTGGTGTATCGGTTGTCACGCCAGTGGCATTGCCGAGTAGCTAAGTGCGGAAGAGATAACCGCTGAAAGCATCTAAGCGGGAAACTCGTCTCAAGATGAGTCTTGCCGGGGCCTTGAGCCCCCTGAAGGGTCGTTGTAGACCACGACGTTGATAGGCTGGGTGTGGAAGCGCAGTAATGCGTTAAGCTAACCAGTACTAATTGCCCGTGCGGCTTGACCCTATAACTTTGATGACATGCCAAGATCACTTTGATCACCACAGACCACTCAGTCTGTGACGCACGTCGCCGATCTCCAGTACTCACCGCAGTCTGAAGACGCAATCAATACAGCTGATTCCTGTACTCACCCTACAGTCGACTCTACGAATCCTCCAGGCCGCGCCCCAAGCGCAGCCTGGGCAACAGTTCAAGCCTGATGACCATAGCGAGTTGGTCCCACTCCTTCCCATCCCGAACAGGACAGTGAAACGACTCAGCGCCGATGATAGTGCGGATTCCCGTGTGAAAGTAGGTCATCGTCAGGCTACT
>NZ_JAAAPN010000018.1 GCF_009909205.1 Aquabacterium fontiphilum | reverse complement strand
ATCCTGGCCCGTCACCCCTGTGATCAATGCAACTTTCTTGGTCATGCTTGGTAGCCTGTGTTGATTCAGTATTCGTTCATGACGACACCCGCAAAATGGGTGCCAGTCTTCTTGATGGAGGTCATGGCGCTGTTGAGGGCACGCATGCGGCTGGTGCCGCGGCGGGCCACCATCAGCGCTGCACCGCATTTGCCGGCCACCACGCGTGCGTCAGAGCCGTGTTCCATGGCCGGTGTGTCAACAATGATGTAGTCGAACTTGAGTTGCAGCTCTTTGATGAGCAGCTCGAAAGTGGGGCGCTGCACCAATTCGAGCGGGTTGGGCGGCACGATGCCCACCGGCAGCAGGTAAAGGCTGGGCAAGTCTTCGATTGGGCGCATCACGCTGGATTCGATCTTCCCGGCCAGAATGCCGCTCAGGCCCGAGCTGTTGTTGACGCGGAAGATGTCTTGCTGCCGCGGCGAGCGCATGTCAGCGTCGACCAGCAGGGTGCGCACGCCCAACTGGCCAAACGTGAACGCGAGATTGGCTGCGAAGTGGCTCTTACCGTCGCCGATGTTGGGGCTGACCACGGCGAGCGCTCGGCGAGAGGCGGTGCCGTCGAGCACGCTCATGATGATCTGGCTGCGCATGTCGCGGAAGGCCTCTGCGGCATCGCTGAACGGATCAGCGGCGACAACCAGATCCGGATGCAGCTTCTGACGCGAGTCGGCATATGGATACTGGAACTGTTGCGACAGCGCCCAGAGCACGTCTTCGCGACGAGCCAGGCCAAGCGCCACGGCCGCCTCACCGAACTTCACGCCCTTTTCGCGCTGGTAGGCAAGGACGCGTTCGACCTGTTCCGCGGTGAGGTTGTTGGTCTGGCGGATGATGTCGCCAATCGGCATATCGCCTTGAGTGCTGCGGGCCGGCTGTTCGGTCGCAATCATCGGCACGCTGTGTTGTTGGTCTTGGCTCATGGCTTAGGGGCGGCGAGTTGGGGCGTGGTCTTGTTGCCGATCCGGGGCAGGCGGAAGGCGCTCTTCTCGGTGGTGCCATCGCTACGGGGCATGACGCCAAGCAGGGCCGCGCCCAACTCTTGCGAGACGTCCTCGTCGGTGCGCAGACGGCGGTCGCGCAGCTCAAGCAGCAGTGCGCAGCCCACGCCCAGGAGCAGACCCATGAAGACGGACAGCGCGGTGTTCAGCAGCAGCTTGGGCGACGCGTGTTTCGCTGGCGGCGAGGCGTCTTTCAGCACCGAGATGTTGGTCTGGGTGGTCTGAGCTTCAAGGTTGGTCTGATAGAGGCGCGCCTGCAGGGTGTCGTAGGCACGCTGGGCGTTCTCGACATCGCGAAGCAGCACGGCCGCTTCGTCGCGCTGGGCCTTGAGCTGCAGGACGCGCTGGCGTTGTTGGTCGAGCGCTGCGCGAAGCTGGCCTTCGCGGCTCAACGCCACAGACTTGTTGATGCCCACACTTCGTGCGACGCGGCCCGATTCGGCATCGATGCGTTGCCGCAATTCGGCAATGCTCGCCTTGAGTTCGACAATCACGGGATGGGCTTCGCCGAAGCGGGCCTGGGATTCTTTCAGGCGGGCTTCTTGTCGTGCCAGATCAGCCTTGAGCGCAGCCACGACGGAGTTGTTCAGGACTTCCTGGCTGCTGTTGTCGAACGCGGCTTGGCGGCTGATCGACTCTGCAGTCGCCGATTGCATGGCCACGAGCTGGCTGGACAGCTCATTGAGTCGAGCGGTTTCTACGTCGAGACGCTCGTCTGTGGCGATGATGCCTTTCTCTTTCTGGTAGGCCGACAGGCGGCTTTGGGCTGCTTCAAGCTGCTCACGCACCTGCTTGTTCTGGGCCTCGAACATCGTGCCGAACTGGCGCGCAGGCTCGACCCGCAGCTCCAGGTTGGTCGCAATGTAGGCCTGCATGAACGCATTGGCCAGCGCTGCGGCAAAGCGAGGATCAACGGCTGAGTAGGAGATCGTGATGACGTTCGACTCGCGCGCTGGTTTGACAGACAGACGGCGTTGAAGCACGTCGGTCAACCAGGCCTCGAAGCTGCCTTCACCATTGGTCTCATCGCGCCATTGCTGACGGATGGATTCGTTCTGGGCAAGCCGCAACTCGTTGATGACACGACGAGCCACCCGTTCGCTCTGGATGACCTCGATCTGGGTGCCCATGTAGGCCGGTGACATCATGCCGGGCAGGACCATGCCGGCGATCGGGTCGGGGGATTTGACGTCGACCACGACGGTGGCTTCAGCGGTGTACTGCTTGGGCAAGATCAGGCTGACCACCACCGTGACCAGCACCGTGAACAGAAAAATGCCAAGCGCAACGTAGCGTCTGGCTTTGAGGATGGATAACAACTGGCTGAATGACATGAGCCCGCTTTCTGTGGTGAGCGCGTTCTAACGGATGGCGGCCGGGTGATTCAGAGCGACTGGGCAAGGCCGTCTCGGCCCAGGAGCATGGCGTGGTCGACAGGTTGCGTATGGGCGAGCAGGTCTTTCATGAACTGGTCGTGCAGTTGGTACGACTGCTCTCGATTGCCGCTGATGTTGGAGACACGGACCAACAGCCCGTCTGCGATCTCGCCTCGGATGAGGCCCGAATAAAGGCGCGCCTTGTTCTGCTCATACCACCCTGTGACGATGCTGTCGCCCGAGCGGATCCAATAGGTGATGGGCTCAACGCGTGGGCCGTGAGTGGCAACCAGTCTGCGAACGGGAATGGTGCCTTGGTTGGACTGGATCTGGCCCCTGCCGTCATAGACGATCTTGAAGCCCTGCGCAGCGTAGCAGACCTCAGGTTTGTGGACCTGCAGGGCGCGACCCTGGTCACCGCCGTAAGCCAGTGAGAGCATGATGCGCTCACCCTTGCTGTTGATGTAAGTACGCGAAACGGTCTCGTTGTAGTACTTGGCCAGTTCTGCTTCAACCTCAGGTGCCACGACGACGGAACTGATGCTTTCATCCAGTCGCCAGTCTCCAAACGCCTTGGGGATGGATTGCTCGAGCTTGTAGCTGCCGTAATGCTGTGTGGAATAAAGCGCCGTCGGCGTCAGGACGCCGGCCGTCAGCGTAGAAGCGGCCATGACGACGCAAAGAACCAGAGAACGAATGCTGAACATGAAAGACTCCGCAGACTGATCAAGCAAGCTTGGTGCCGGGCGTGCTGCCACCCGTCGGAGCCTTCTTGTCGAACAGCCCGAGAATGGAGTCGGTGGCAATGGTGAGCACGGTTGCCACCATGAACAGCAGAATGCCCGCGAAGTCGTGGATGAAGCCCTGACCGGCTTCGTCGCCCAGGTAGAAGGTGACGAGCACCAGCACGATCACGCGGATGACGTTGGACACGAACGAAATCGGAATGATGAGAATGGCCAGGGCAATGTTGCGCCACCGGGCCGTGTGGCCCACCACACTCATGTAGAAAACGCCGATCGCTTCAAGCGCAAAGATTGAGTTGAGACCTGCGCAGGCATCAGCCACCAGAAGCTGATACGGGCCGATGGTGAGGGTGACGCCGCTTCGACCGATGGGATAACCAGCCGCGTACATGATGGCTTCGGCCACATAGGACACCCCCGCTTTCAACGGCCCGGTGAGCGACGCCACGATGATGCCCGGCAGCGGAATCAGGAAGATCATGAAGAACAGGGGGAACCACATGAGCTTCAGCCCGGCCCAGCCCCAGTAGAGGAGCAGGATGCCGGCAAGCATGGCGATCTGAGATGAGACATCAATAAACAGGATGTCTTGTGACCGGCCAATGATGTGCATGCCCAGCGCCAGGATGATGGCGATGGCAGCAGGCACTGGCGCGCTGTTGGCGGGCAGTTTGGCCAGCGCAGGCCAACGCAACCAGGCCAGCCACAGCGAAAGCGCCAGCATGATTGGCCCGTGGCCTTGGCCGACAATGTTCCAGACCGTGCGGTCAAGCTCGATGTACGTGGGGACGTACATGAACAGAAAGCCCGCGAGGATCAGCACCATGTCGATCGGACCCATGGCAATCGGGCGCAAGGACCGACGTTCAACGGACGCGGAGGGGGTGTGTGTGATCGGGCTCATGGGCTGACTCCTGCCATCAAGCGGGGTGGCGTGCGAGGAAGTCCTGGTAGGCCTTCGCGATGCCTTCCTGGAGGCCGGTGGTGGCGCGCCAGCCCAGGCTGCCGAGGCGGGAAACATCCATGAGCTTGCGGGGGGTGCCGTCCGGCTTGGATGTGTCGAACGTCAACTTTCCGCCAAAGCCGACCACCTTGACCACGGTTTCTGCCAGCTCGCGGATGGTGATGTCCGTGCCGGTGCCGATGTTGACCAGAGGGCCGTCGTAGCCCTGTTCCATCAGATGGACGCAGGCGTCGGCAAGGTCATCGGCATACAGAAACTCGCGCATCGGCGTGCCGGTGCCCCAGACGACCAATTCGGCATCGCCGCGCAGCTTGGCCTCGTGCGCCTTGCGAATCAGCGCAGGCAGCACGTGGCTGTTGTTGAGGTCGTAATTGTCGTTGGGGCCGTACAGGTTGGTCGGCATGACGCTGACGTATTGCCGGCCGTACTGGTGGTTGTAGGCCTCGCAAAGCTTGATACCTGCGATCTTGGCGATGGCGTAAGGCTCGTTGGTGGGCTCAAGCGGGCCAGTGAGCAGGCAGTCTTCCTTGAGGGGCTGGGGCGCCAGCTTGGGGTAGATGCAGCTGGAGCCCAGGAACATCAGACGCTGGACGCCGGCCAGGTGAGCGCCGTGGATCAGGTTGGCCTCGATGACGAGGTTTTGATAGAGGAAATCAGCCCGGTAGGTGTTGTTGGCGTGGATGCCGCCAACCTTGGCTGCCGCGATGAAGAGGTAGTCAGGCTTCTCGGTTTGCAGGAAGGCGTGGACTGCCTGCTGGTTGAGCAGATCAAGCTCTTGCCGACCGCGGGTGACAACATTTGTGTAACCGGCGGCCTGAAGACGGCGCACGAGGGCACTTCCGACCATGCCGCGGTGTCCGGCGACGAAAATCTTGCTTTGCAGCTTCATTGTTGTAGCTGGTTGTTATTGCATCTAACTGAATGCAAGTGTTTGATGCGTGAGCCAGACCGCGGACGCTCCCGATACGCCCTGGGTGAACCCTGACTCGCTGCAGTGTAATGTCCCCGGATGACACTTTGGTACCACCCGAATGGGGACGCGCACCGCTTGGAGGCAGGACGTCACTAATCGTTGCGTGGCCCCCCCCGACACAGGGGGTGACCGGAGTGATGAAGATGAAGCAAGACGTAAAAAACGAAAAATCGCCCTGAGCCGGGCGATGTGCTGATGGGTCAGGAGCCGGTAAGGCGCTTGCGTCCTGACGAATGCGTTCAGCTAGCCATGGGGCGTCGCCTCCGCGCGAGCAGACCGGCCACCGCAAATCCGGCGAGGCCCATGGCGTACGCGTCCGCTTCAGGCACGGCAGAAGTAACGCCACCGCTGATCGAACTTGACAGCGAAAGGTTGGCGTACTGCGTGGCGTTCGACATGTTGACGAAGAACAGCGTGAAGTTGTGCGTGTCCGAGGTACTTCTGGGCGATTGATTCCAGTAGTAGTTGCTCACGTACGCGGAAACCGAGTCCTGCGAAGACCCGGTGATGTAGCTGGTACCCACGTAGTAGCCGTAGCTCAGCGAGACGTTTGCGCGTGCGCTGGCGCTGTTGCCGCAGTAATAGTAGTAATTGAAGCAGCCAGTATTGCTGGCGGTGGCGCTCGCCGAAATCGTGCCGGTGATGGTCAGGATGGAGTTGGCCGACAGCGCGATCTGCCCGCCAGCCGAGCCACCAGACCCGGACATGCTTGCGCTGTAGCTCCCGGTTCGCAGGGTGGTGCTGCCGGTCAAGGTGGTGGCCGCGCCGGTCAAGTTGATCCCGACCTGAGACACGCCGTCCAACGTCTGCTGAATGGTGTTGAGAGAGCCAACCACGCCCGGGTTGATGTTCCTGGTGAACCAAAGCGAATCGCTCGGGGACGAGGCGTTTGCGGAAATGCTCGTCGATCTCGGGCTCAGGCTATACCAAGGCGAGATGCCGTCCATCATGTTCAGATCCTGAATCGAAAAGCGGATATTGCTGATCGACGCGGTTGAAGTGGCGACTGGGGTTGCGTTGGCCGAAGATAAGGCCGTCACAAAAAGAAGTGCTGCGGTGAAAATCGAATGGCGCATTTGGGTTTCCTCCCGAGTTTGTGAGAGCCCATGCTCTCGCGACAAACTGTAAAACCCGTCACGCGATGTCAAATTGAAGTTCGCCCCAGCGTTGTTGATTCTTCAGGGATTTTTAAGGGCGCGCCCGATATTGTCGCCAGGCCACCACCCCCAACCCCGCCAACACCATCCACCACACCCCTGCCTCAGGCACGGGCGTGGCGAGCGACGGCCGGGTGGCCAGCAGTGGGCTGATCGGTTCGCCCCATTGGGGGGCGCTAGTGGTGACTTTCCAAATGCTGTCAGTGCTCCCGTTCTGGGTTGCGTCCCATGTGGCGCTCACGTCTGCCTCGGCCATGTGGTGGTTGGAGTAGGTGAACAGGCGGATATCTGCGGTGACGCTGATGCTGCAGAGGTCGTCCCAGAAGATGCCGGCGCGCATGTCCAGGCAGCTGCGGGCGCGCAGGTCGCCATTGCGGCCGAGGGTGAAGTCTTTGTCAACTTCGCTCCACCAGTGCGTCAGTTCGCCGATGGATTGCTCGATCCGCAGCGTCTGGCGGCCCTGGTTGTCGCCATTGAACAGATAGGTCTGCGAGGTGGTGACCTCGAGCGGCCCGCCGTCGGGCATTTCAGGCGTGCCGCTCACAATCCCGAGGGCGAGGCGTCGGAAGGTGAGGCTGACTTCGAGTGTGCTGTAACCCAGTTCGATGGGCCGAGGCAGGTGCGATGCGTTGTCAGGGTTCGGCGCGTAACGGGCGTTGACTTCCAGCGTCAGCCCGAAGGTGAGCGGCTGGGTGGCGAGCTGGCTGGCGGCGCTGCGGTTGAGAGAAATATTCCAGAAGTTGCTGCTTTGTGCGGTACTGGTTCCGATCGCCCACAGGCCGTCGAACTGTGGCCCGGTGATACCCATCGGCAGCGGCATGGTCCGGATCTGTTCGAACTGGGTGCCATGCGCATGCGCCACGAGCTGGCCGGTGCGGTTGCTGGCCACCGCCCAGGCGTGGGCCTGGAAGGGCTGCTCGATGTTCGGGTAGAACACGGCCGGGACCTGCACAGTGGACTCGAACGCGACGCCGTCGCCGCCGATGTACCGGCCAGGGGCGAAGGGCGACGTGGTCGTGCCGGGGGTGATGATTTGATAGTCGCTCCTTTGCCCCGGGGTGGCAATGGGCGGCTGCCAGGGGCCGCCGTACACGCCGTAGCCCAGGCCTGCGCCCGCCCTTTGGAAGGCGCTGTCGTATCGCTCTTCGATCTGATAGGCGTGGGCGGGCCCGTGGTGCGCGACGGCTGCGAGCAACAAGGCGGCGAGGCGGCCAGCGGGCTGGAGCAGCTGCCGGACAGTGCCGGCGGTCGAGTGCGGTACGTGCATGAAACCTCCCTGCGGACCTTGCGGGTGGACTGAAGATGCAAGGCAAGGTCACGCGTGTGTGTGAAATCTACACGCGGGAGGCTTTTAAGGGTCTGAAATCTGGCGCCTGATCGTGTCGAGGCGCATGAAAAACGGCCTGGGAAACCAGGCCGTTTTAGCTGGGCGACGCGAAAGCGCGTGTCAGCCGTTCGTGCGGCCCTTGCGCTCGGGCTGGCCGAAGAACATGGCCTTGACAACGCGGGCGATGAACACGGTGTTCGTGACAAAGTAGCGCTTGGCCAGGCGGCGCGGCTCGCTGCAGAGGCGGTGGAACCACTCCATGCCGATCTTCTGCATCCATGCCGGTGCGCGGTGGATGATGCCAGCGTGGTAGTCGAACGCGGCGCCGACGCCGATCATGACGCCACGGATGCTGCCGCGGTGGGCATGCATCCAGCTCTCTTGTTTGGGGCAGCCGAGGCCGACGAACACGACGTTGGCGCCCGAGGCGTTGATCTGGGCGATGTCGAGTTGATCTTCTTCACGCGAGAGGGGGCGGAAGGGGGGCGACAGCATGCCGGCAATGCGCAGCTTGGGGAAGGCGGCGGTGATGCGGGCGCGCAGTTTGTCGAGGGTTTCGTCGCTGCTGCCGTAGAAGAAGACGCTGTGCCCCAGGCGCTCGGCCACGGCGAGGTAGCGCCACATCAGGTCAGGACCGTTGATGCGCTGCTGGTTGGCATGGCCTTCGCGGCGAAGCGCCCAGGCAACCGGGGCGCCGTCTGGCAGGGCCAGATCAGCCTGGCCGATGACTTTGTTGAAGTGATCGTCTTGCGCTGCAGTGACGACCGAGTGCACATTGCACAGGGTGACATAACGCGACTGGCGTTGGTCTGCCCACGCGACGATGCGTGAGAGAACGTCTTCCCAGCTGATGGCGTCGATGTGGGAATCGAGAACGAAAGCGCCGCGACGCATGAAGGGACTGCTGGGTGAGGGTTGTTGTACGCGCGCCTTGATCCGCTCGTGGTCGGCGATGGACAACGAAGGGTAGCCGAAGTTGGGATCTGGGTGTCGCATACAAAGCCCCTCAGGTTGGGGTGAATCTTTTATGAGCCTGCAGCCCGTGGACTGCGATGCCTGTTTGTCGTCATTCTAGGTTTGGGTCTTGAGGCTTCGCTCAGGGAAAGCCATCGATACGGGGGGAGGACCTTCCCCAAGATGTGACATTCGTGACATTCAATGGCGTGCGTTGTCGAATGATGTTGAGCCCGGCTTCGCGTTAACCCGGAACCTATGTAGGTGACTGGCGGCAATACAGGGTTCTATTCGACGGAACTTCACGGCGTGAAAGGGCACAATCGCTCGCTGTAACTGAAGATTGCGCGCAGTCATGTCGTCTACTTCCGCTCCTTCGAGCATGCGCAGCATGCTGGCCCTGCCCCCGGGCGCCAATGCTGCAGCCGTGGTGGTGTTGATCCTGGGGTTGGGTGTTTTGTTTACACCCACTTACATGCGCTTGGCTGATGAGGTCTGGCACGTGGATGTGCATGGTCACGGCCCGTTGATTTTGGGCGTGTGCCTATGGCTGCTCTGGCACGACCGGGAAAAGATCTTCGCGGGGGCGGCTCAGCCTGACATGGCGCTGGGATTCCCTTTGCTGCTGGCAGGTCTGGTGGTGCATGCCTTCGGCTACTCCCAGTCGCTGAACATGCTGACGACGCTGTCGCAGCCGGTGATCTTTGGTGCCTGCATTCTTTTGGTGCATGGACGCGCGGCGCTCAAAGCGGCCTGGTTCCCTTTGTTTTTCATGTTGTTCATGGTGCCGCTGCCCGAGACGATCGTGCAGGGCATCACGATGCCGCTGAAGCAGGCGGTGTCGGTGGTGACGGAGTGGCTGTTGCATCATGCGGGCTACCCCATCGGGCGCAATGGCGTGACGCTGGTGATCGGGCAGTATCAGTTGCTGGTGGCAGATGCCTGTTCCGGCATGAACTCGCTGCTGACGCTGGAGTCGCTCGGGCTGTTGTACATGCGCTTGATGAACTACACATCCAAAGCGCGCAACATCTTCCTGGCGATCGCCATCATCCCGACGTCGTTCATCGCCAACGTGACCCGTGTGGTGATTCTGGTGCTGGTGACGTATTACTTCGGCGACGAGGTGGGCCAGGGCTTTGTGCATGATTTCTCTGGCCTGGTGCTGTTCGCGGTGTCGTTGGTGGGCATTTACTTCATTGATCGGTTGGCAGGCGTGTTCTTCAAGGATGGGGCCCGTGGCCAGAAGGGGGCCGCATGAGCGTCGCAAAGCGATTGCTGCCGGCCGTGGTGGCCGCAGGCCTGATGGTGTTTGCCGGCTGGTTTGGCCATTGGGCGCAGCCCGATACGCGGATGGCCGATGTGAGCCCGCGGCCGCCGTTGTCTGCGGCCCTGCCGGACCAGATTGGGTCATGGCGGGTGGACAAGGCGCAGTTCACCGTGCCGTTGCCACCTGATGTCGCGGCGCAGGTGGCGGCGATCTACACTGAGGTGGCCGATCGGGTCTACATCAATGACAAGGGCGAGCGCATCATGCTCACCATTGCCTACGGGAAAGACCAGTCAGACGGCTTCAAGGTGCATCGGCCTGAGGTCTGTTACGCGGCACAGGGTTTCAAGGTCAGCAAGCCCCGTGACGGCGACATGCAACTGGGCGACTTCCGGATCCCGGTCAAGCATGTGGAAACGCAGCTGCAGACGCGATTCGAGCCGGTGACTTATTGGATGGTGATCGGGGACCAGGTCGTGAACTCGCCCATGCGCCACAAGCTCGCCCAGATCGGCTACGCGTTCGACGGCTTGATCGCTGACGGGCTGTTGGTTCGGGTGTCTTCGTTCTCGCGCGACCCGGAGGAGGCCTACCGCCTGCAGGAGCGGTTCCTGCGGGAGTGGATGCCTCTCGTGCCTGAGGATCAGCGCGCGCGCTTCTTTGGTCAAGGACAGGTCTGACGAGACCTGATGCCTGGCGTTTTTGTTTGAAAGATCGTTCTCATGTCAAAAAAAGTTGCACTCATCACAGGGGTGACGGGTCAGGAC
>NZ_JAAAPN010000017.1 GCF_009909205.1 Aquabacterium fontiphilum | reverse complement strand
GCAAGGTGGGCGATGTGATCGTGCGGGTGGACCCGCGCTACTACCGCCCCACCGAGGTCGAGACGCTGCTGGGCGACCCGACCAAGGCCAAGACCAAGCTGGGCTGGGAGCCCAAGATCACGCTGCATGAGTTGGTGCGCGAGATGGTGCAGAGCGACTACACCAGCGCCAAGCGCGATGACCTGGTCAAGCAAGCCGGCTATCAGGCTTACGACTATCACGAGTAACGTCGCCAGCATGAGCCTCCCACCCGCGGCGATTGGAAGCGCCACATGCTGAGGTCCCTCGCTGCTTTAGGCACCTCCATCGGACTGAAGGCGGTGGCCTCGATCGCGATTTTCCTCTTAGCCGGGGCACTGTGGGAGGCCAGCGTCTTCGGCAGCTTCATGTACTGCTTCGCGGTCGCAAGTGTGCTGATGATCGGTTGCGAGTACGGCTTTACCAACCAGCTACTCAAAGATGCTGCACCGAGGGGCGGGGATTTTGTGACCAGCCTCTTCCGGGCGAAGCTGTTCCTCTCGGTTGCAGTGTGCCTGGCGGCACACTTGGCGCATCTGCTCGTCGCACCGCTGCACAACGGCTATTTTCTGCCGCTCTTCTACTCACTGCTTCTGACCTCTTTTTTTGACTTCCTGAGCACCACGCTAAAAGCACGCCTCAAAATTGCAGCAGACTTCCACCTAACCACCTGGACCACTGCGCTGCACGCTGTTTGCGGTGCATCGTTGCTCATGGCAGGCTCAGGCGCCGTTGAGTTAGCCTATGGCTTTCTAGCTACGCGCTTTTTGGCCTTCTGTGTAGCAATCTTCGTTTTTATACGCGCCCTGGGAATGAGTCCTTTTGGCACCCTCAGTTGGAAGCCGCGATCGGATCTCGCGCCTATTAAGACTGGTGCCGCCTATGCAGTTGACACTGCCGTCAACGCGGTGCTGAACGTTGCGGACGGCATCCTCTTGACGCACTTTGCCGGCAACGCAGCCAATGGCACGTATCAAGCTGCGGCAAGACTCAACCAAAGCGTTCCCATTGCTTTCTCCGTACTAACTTCATTTTTTCTGCCGCGACTCGGCGGCGCCCCCACGCCCCTCCAGTTCAGGCAACATTCGCGTCGCTTCCTGTATCTGACCGGAGGTGCATGGCTGCTGATCGCAGCATTGTTCGGCGCTGCTTGGATTCTGTACCGATCTTTTCCGCCACAGTCTCCGCTCCGTGCCGCAGCGCCATTGCTGCCAGGCTTGGCCGCAATTGCCTTGATTCGATTCCTCTGCGGCTGGATGTCAACCCTGCTGATCGCCAGAAACATGCAGCGGTACAAGACCGCAGCCTACGGCGCAGCACTGGTTCTTATCGTGATCAGCAGCGCGTTCAGCATCGAGGCGTTCGGTAGCCTCGGCATCGTCATCTCTTACGGTATGGGCTTTGCCGTGTGTTTCGCAGCCATGGCGCCCGCCACTTTCAAAGCATATACATACAACCGCGCATTATGAAAATCTATCTTACGGGTGGATGGGGTTACGGGAACAAGGGCGACAACGCAATCTTTGAAGCCATGATGGAGTCGATGCGGAATGCCTATCCGGGCTGCACTTTTGAAGTCAGCTCGTTTGATGTGGCAGAAACGCAAAAGCACCATGGGCTCACTGCGCTTCCGTCCGTGCATGTTTATTTGACAAAGAAGGCTCCTCTTGGCCTGCTGCGATGGGCCGCACTCGCCATCTGGCACGTTACGGGCTTTGAGTTCGTACTGCCCCCGTCAATCAAGCGTCACCTTAATGCGATGCGGAACTGCGACGCCGTGGTGCTTGGAGGCGGAGGCTACATCAACGATGACTGGGTCGATATGCTCACTTCCCGCTTCGTCGAAATCCAGATGGCAACAAGTCTGGGTAAGCCTGTGGTTATCTATGGTCAGACGTTGGGACCCATCGGGAAGTCCTGGACCAAGCCGCTGTTCAAGCACTTTATCCATAAGGTTACTCGTATCGCATACCGTGACGAACAGTCGCGAAAAGTATTGGACGCAGCCGACTATCCCGCCGCACGTATGACGCTCACTGCTGACGAAGTCAACTTAGTCAGCATCAAGGATCTTCGGCAGCCTATGCCGACCGACGTGCTGAACGTTGGAGTAATGGTGCAAAAACTCCGACCGCACCTCGGGCCGAGCGGCCCGAGCCCACGGGGGAGAATCGCTACTCCTGAGCAGTACGTCAAAGAAATCAGCGACGCATTGCTCAATGTTGCGGACAACCATACGGTTCACTACCACTTCATACCCAGCACAGGATGGGATGAACCGGTCTGTCGTAAGGTTTACGAGCGAATCAAGGAAAAGTGCGCCGCCACCTTCTACCCGGATCCGCATATTTCTGACTTCATGTCGGTGTGTCAGCATGTGGATTTAATGGTCAGCACGAACATGCACCCCATTATCTTGGCATCCACCAACGGCAAGCCATCGGTAGCGCTGTCGTATCACTACAAGCTGGACGACTACATGGCTTCAATTCAACAAGGCGATAGCCTCGTTAAAATTGATGATTTTGATTCAAGAAGCCTGGCTGCGCTCGTCTCTAACACGATCACAACGAGAAAACCTCCAGAACTTGCCTCTGTCAAGGATATGGCGCGTCGAAACATTGAACTCCTGACCCAGGCTCTGAGGCGATAATGGACACGGTTCTGCAGGCATTCATTTTTTTGGCGGCGGTGCCATGCGCGCTTATTGCCATAAAGAAAACACGCTCGATCATCAACCCAGTGACGTTGATGATTGGGTTGTTTTTCGTGCCGATGTTTTTTGCAGCCTTTCGATTAAGCGGATTACAATCTTCCACGTGGGACTATGAAACCTACGTAGCGCTGATTTGCACTATTGGCACATGGCTAATCATCCCCACGCTAGCAATTGCCCTCTTTTACAAGAAAGCCACCCCGACAGCGCCAAGAAATCGAGAGGCGTTCCTTTACGCATACAGGTCGTTTTCTCTACTGGTTATCTCTTTTTATTTCCTCGGGAACCATCTTCAAGCAGGGATGCTGCTACCGATTTTTCACCCAGAGGTGGCATTCGCAATTCATGACGAGTTTCCCGGAGGGGTTCGCTTTTTTGCGCGCGCCACTCCAGCAGCGGCCGTCCTCTCGTATTTGGCATTTTATCACTACCGCCGAAAGATTGACGTAGTTATATTCCTCGCGCTTTTTTTGACCCCACTTTCTCGACTATCTCGTATTGACCCCGCCATCACGATTATCGCCATTGCGCTCATTTACCCGATCGCCCCCCTTTTTAAGCAAACCCTACGTAACTACACAGTTATCGCAGCCAGCCTCATCGCGCTCCTCCTGGCGGGCTCGGAACTGGGAAATCAGCGACAAAATAGATTTGGCGAGTACGAGTTCAAGTACGCCGAAATGATTAAGTGGAAGCCGGAGGCGGTTGGCCCTTCCGAAGTATGGCCGGTTTTATACGGATATACAGCACTAAGCTTCGAAAATCTGGATGCAACAATCGCAAGCCACAACGGGCGCTTCACGTACGTACTATACAGCTTTGACTGGCTTTACTCTGGCTTTCTCAAATTAAACTGGATCACCCCTTACGAGCGCGCTCGCTACGAGAACTTTCAGCGGGAGATAATTTCTGGAGCTGCTACGGTTCCCACCGCCCTCTTCCCGTTCTATAAAGATTTCGGACCAATCGGCTTGATTATTCCTACCCTCCTGTACATGGGGGTGCTGCTTATCTTCTACACACGCACACACTCCTCGACATTTGTTGCGCTCTACGGCTTGTATGCGGGCGCTTTCGGCCTAGCTTCATTCCAAGCACTTGTGGCGGCCAGCCCCATCATTCAGCAGCTGGTATGGATTTTACTGATCTGCGCCTTTGCAAATCGATCCAGCCTGCAAACCACCAAAGAAAATGCGAACTCTCGCAATACTAGTCAACTGGCGTAGAGCAAGCGACACTATTGCTTGCATTGAGTGCCTTGTAAAAAACACAGGTGGCGAACTAGACATCGCCGTCTGCGACAACGCCTCCCCAGATGGCTCATTTGAAGAAATTTACTCCCATCTCGCCGAGAACTACACAGCAGTTAAGGTCGACCAAGCCAGGGATGTTTTTCATTTCTCTAGGAGGGAAGTTCTGATCGGGCTCGTTAGGGCGCCTGCGAACCTTGGTTTCGCAGGCGGCAACAATTTAGCCTACTCGACCTTCAAACTAGCCAGCTATACTCACTACTGGTTCCTTAACAACGACACCGAGATCGCAGAAGGGTGCTTATTGGCAATGCTACAGAAGTTCACGGCTAGCGAACGCCGGGTCGGCATGTGCGGCAGCACCATGGTGTATTTCCACGATAAGCGGACCGTGCAAGCTTTGGGCGGCTCTACATATCGACCGTGGGCGGGCACAATGCGAGAGATCGGCAACGGTACAAGCTGGCCTGCGTCTGTGAACGAAGAGGCGATCGAAGCCGAGATGAGTTATGTCTGTGGGGCGTCAATGCTCGTCAGCGCAGAGCTCATTCGCGACGTCGGTTTGATGCGCGAGGATTACTTCCTCTTCTTTGAGGAAATCGACTGGTGCGAGCGCGCGCGTAGGGCTGGCTACAAGCTCGCCTACGCCAGCAACGCTATCGTGTATCACAAAGAGGGGGTGGCCATAGGAACCGGCACCGGAGCCAAGCGTAGCTTGCTGGCAGAGTACTACGGCATGCGTAACCGTTTATTGGTTGCATGGCGCCTCTTCCCCTGGACGTTTCCGTCTGTCTGGTTGATCGGCTGGCTGCAAGTAGCCCGCCGTGCCCTCCAAAGGCGCCCCGCCAATGCATGGATCATGGCCAAGGTGCTGTGCGGTCTGGGCAAACGGCCAGTTTGACGCTTCATCCCATGCGCAGCCGTCCCATCATCTTCTCCATGTACTTCTCTTACGTCGCGCATTCAGGCGGCGTGATCGATGTTGCTCGCAATGTGCTGGCGGGTTTCAAGGCGGCTGGCGTAACGGGCTATCGGGTGCTGGAACCCTCTTCGTCCATCCACAACAGCAAGCTGCGCACACTGCTTCGCTTTCTCTGCGACATGTGGCTGAGCGTGCGCTTCTACTTCAGCCCCGTGGTGTTGCTGTACCCAAACTACTTCTGCACGCCCCTGCCGGGCGCCCGTTCCCGCAGCGTGGTGGTAGTGCACGACATCATGTTCAAGCACTACCCGGCGTACGTCAGCCCTGCCAAACGCTTGATCTTGGATCTCAGCTACCGCATCGTTCAGAAGCGGGCCCATGGTGTGATCTTCATCAGCAAGGATTCCGAGCGCGACTTCATCCGCACTTATGGTGAGCCGCGCCGGTACACCACCATCTACAACCCGGTGGTGTTGAAGGGAGCCAGCCCGGACACAGTGCGCACGGTTGGCCCTGTCGACAAGCCGTATGCGATCGCCAACTTTCACTACTACCCGCACAAGAACCTGGAGGGCCTGCTTCGCTTGTTCGATCAGCTGCACGAGGCATGGCCGGATTTGCAATTGGTGTTCACCGGCAACAAGCCGCCGCAGTTCGACGAGCTGATCCGGAAGTCCCGGACACCAGAGGCCATCTGTCACCTCGGCTTCCTGCCGAAGGAGCAAGTCATGGCCGTGGTGCGCGATGCGGCCTTCTTCATGTCGATGTCCCAGTTTGAGGGCTTCAACATGTCTGCGGCCGAGGCGGCCCTGCTCGGCAAGCCACTCATCCTGTCTGATCTGCCCGTGCACCGGGAGCTGTTTGCAGACTGCGCGCAGTTCGTGCCACTCAGCACCGATGAGGTCGACGCGCCAGCCCTTGTGCGCTTTGTGCAGAGCCACGTGGCGCACGCGCCCGCTTTTGCTGCAGCAGTCGCGCCGGAGGTGGCCGCGGCGCAGTACCTGACGTTTGTGAATCAGGTCGCTGCATGAGGTGGGTGGCCGTCTCGCTTGTCGCGCTCGCCAGCGTTATGGGATCAAGCGCAGCGCAAGCCGCCACGTTCTATGTCTCACCCGAGGGCTCGGACAGCAACAACGGCAGGGCAAGGCTGGCTGAAGGGCCCGCAACGGGCCCCGTCTCATCCGTTGCGCGGGCTGTGGCGCTGCTGCGCACAGCCCGGGCTGTGCGCACAGAGCCGGAGCCCGATCAGATTGTTCTGCTGCCCGGCAGATATGCGCTGAGCGAAACGCTGATCTTGCTGCCCGAAGACAGCGGCAGCGCCGAGGCGCCACTGACGATTCGCGCAGAGCAGCCCGGCACGGTTTGGTTGACTGGAGCAGCCAAGCTGCAAGGCTTTCAACCCGTAGAGGGCCAACCTTACCTTCGGACGCAGGTGAACCTCGAGCGCGGCTTCCATGTCTTGTGGGTGAACGGCAAGCTGGCTGTGCGGGCACGCAGCCCCAATCGGGGCAGTTACTTTGCTGGCGCGGCGAATGTGGTGCCCGCCATCGCGGGCGACCGTCTGCAACGCCCACGCAATCCCTACAACGTGATCAACACCCAGAAGGTCATCTTGCCCGCCGAGGCCCGCCAGGCCCTCGCGGCAGCGCGTGCACCTGAAGACATGGCCGTGCTGGTAGCGCTCCATTCATGGACATCCTCGGCCCACCGCATCGTGTATTGGGATGATGCAAAAGGCGCCGTGACGGTGCAGCCTGAATCACTCTGGTCGTTTCTTCGCTTCGGGCCCGACCAGCGTTTTGCGCTTGAGAACCTGCCTGAGTTCCTGGATGAGGCGGGTGAATGGTGGCTCTCACCGAAGGGCGAATTGCGTTACCTCCCGCGCGCTGGGGAGGCAACCGCGTCGATTGTGGCTGAGGCGCCGCAGCTTGAACGGCTTGTGTGGCTGCAAGGTACCGAGCGGCGCCCAGTTCAGCACGTGCGCATTGAAGGGCTGCGCTTCGCCCACAGCGCAGCATGGACGTCGCCCTATATTGACAGCCAAGCAGCCACATCGGTTCCAGCCGCCGTGGTGGCCGAGCATGCCAGACACATCCAAATCACAGGGTGCCGCTTTGAGAACCTGGGCGGCCACGGGCTGTGGATGCGCCGGGGTAGTCAGTTCAACACCGTGCGCCATAACGTGTTCGCGCAGCTGGGCGCCGGGGCGATACGGCTAGGCGAGGTGAACATGCCCGGCAGCGACGCTGACCGGGCACAAAGCAACCAGATCACCGACAACCTGATCGAAGACACGGGCCTGCTGTTTCCTGGTGCGGTCGGCATCTGGGTGGGCCAGAGCGGTGGCAACCTTGTTGCCCACAACGAGCTCAAGCGCACTTCGTACACAGGCATCTCGCTAGGCTGGACATGGGGCTTTGGAGGCAGTGTCGCCAAAGAGAACATCGTTGAGTTCAATCTGCTGCGCCATATCGGTCAAGGCTTGCTCAGCGATCTCGGAGGCATCTACACCCTGGGCATCAGCCCGGGCACGGTGATTCGCTCGAACTTGATCGAGGACGTACGCTCGTTCCGAAAGCAGGGTTCCACCGCGTGGGGCATCTACCTTGACGAAGGCAGCAGCGACATCGTGGTTGAGAACAACTGGGTAGCCGGTACCACCGGCGGTGGCCTGCATCTACATTACGGCAACCGTAACACGGTACGCAACAACGTGTTTCGCGGGGGCGACGTGGCTCAAGCCCGCCGCAGTAAACGGGACGACTCTGCACTTGCGCTGGAGCGCAACGTGTTGTGGGCGGACGGCCAGCCCACGTGGGAGCGGGAATGGCTGGACGACGAAATCACCACGCTCAGCAACATTGTGGTGACGAGCGGGCCGCCACCGCGCACGACCCAAGGCCGCACGTTGCAAGAGCTGCAACAGGCAGGCAAGGAGCAGAGCTCAGTTTGGATCAAAGCAAAGGAGGCGGCCTGCTCACCCGAGGTGTGCCGGCTACCCCCCGCCGCATTGCGGGCGACGGGCTTTCAGCCCTTCAGTTTGAAAGCTGCTGGGATACGCGATCCGGGCAAGCTTCCGCGCTGATCCCATCCGCTCGCCCCCACTCCTGCGGCAGCGAAGCCAACCAGTCCTTCAAGGCACTTTCGAGCGTGAAGACGTAAGGGTAGCCCTCTCTGGTTAACACGCCCGGCACGATGTTGTTTGAGCGGATGAGCTTGCGGATCCGCACCGTGTTGATGGATGAGTTGATGCGCAGGATGCCCGTGAGTATCTCGATGACGCGCGCCGCCAGCATCAGCGCCCAGACCGGAATGGAGGGGACAATGGCCTTCTTGCCGGACACCTTCTGCACGGTCTCCACGTATTCCTGCATGGAGGGGCCAGGGTTCATCGTCATGTTGGCCGTCATGACGGATGGGGCTCGCGTGGCCTGACGCTCATGCAGCCACCACATGGCATGACAAAGCTCTTTGACGTAAATGCCCGCCTTGCGTGTTTGCTGATTGCCGGCGTAGACGAAGAAGCCCTTCGTCAGCGCTTTGACAAGGCGTGACACGTTGCCGCCCTCGCCCGGGCCAAACACCACGCCGGGGCGAACGACCAGCAGACGGCGCTGGTGCTGACCACGGTCGCGCCAAGCGGCGTGAATAAGCTCGGCCGCCAGTTTCGATGAACCATAGGCGGTTTCTGGCGTGGGAATAGCCGTTTCGTCCTTTGGCTCTTCCGTGGGGCCGTAAGGCGAAATGCTGCTGGTGAAGAGGATGTCTTCGCAGCCAACATCCTCAGCGTAAAGGCATACGTTCTTCGCGCCGGGAATATTGGTATCGAAATACTCCCAATGCTCATGGCCCGGCTCTCGATGGACCGCAGCGAAATTGGCGATGAACTGGACCGCCACTCCCTGTCCGGCAATATCAGCCCGGATCGGCTGGCGCACATCGCAATGCACGTATGCCACGCGGCGCCCGGCGCCAAGATCGTCCTTCACGAACACATGGGCGATGTGTTTCTCGGGCGGCTTGATATCGGCAAGCACCACTTTGTCGAAACCTGCCTTGTCGAGCAGGAACCGTGTGAAGTGCAGGCCGATAAAACCGGTCCCCCCGAAGATGACTGCTACTTTCATTTGCTTGCCTCAACGGTGAGCAGACGGTCGATCAGACCATCCAGGGTGAATTGCTTGAGGAGGGCATCTGATTCGGCCCGCGTGGCACGTGGACGCCGAATCACCTGCTCAAAAGCGGCAATGGTGGCCCCGGGCGCCCAGTTCGTGCACGCCACGCCGGCTGGATAGCTGTTGACCAGGCGCTCCAACTCGCTGGCTGGATCGGTAATACACAAAAGCCGGGTGCCCGCTGCGATGATGTTGGGCATCTTCGAGGGCAGAGAGCCATCCGACGTACCCGTGTCTTGGGGCACGACCTGAACGTCAGAGCGTTTGAGAAGGGCGGGCAACAGTCGCGCATCCACAAGGGGATGGAACGCCAATCGCTCATGCGACACGGTTGCCTTGAGGCGCTCGAAAACAGGGCCCTGGGAAAACACGCGCGCTTGCCAGTCTGGATGGCGCTCGAGCACCTCCAGCATCAACGCGACGAGTTTGTCCGGCGCCTGTTTTTCGCCCAGCGCGCCAGAATAAACCAGGGATTTAAGTCCGGGTTGGAAATAGTGGTCGAGCTCGGCGTCTGCGCCCGGCGTGTCGTCCGGAATGGTGACGAAAGGGTAATGGACGGACGTTCGCCGTACGTCAAGCCCGTAAGTGTCTACAGTGACGTCTCGCATGGTCTCGGAGAGGAAAACCAAGTGATCGCACGCAGCAAACGCGCGTCGCTCGACCCAACCGATGGCCGATTGCAGCAACTTGGCCGCAGTACCGGACTTACGGGCCGCATACACGCCCTGCAGGTCATGGACGATGCCAATGATCTTCGCACCGCGGCGGGCGAGCATCGGCACCACGAGCATGAACAGGCTGGGAGGGAACACAGCCAGAACGCGGTCGGCATTGCGCCCGACCTTCAACATCTGCGATGCGCAGTGAAGCAGGTACCAGGGCTCCAGAACAGCTCGACGCAGTAGCGGCTTCTGCGGGTACTTGATCCACGCCCCACCTCGCAAGGCCTCAACACCTGGCAATTCGCTCGGATCGCGCTGAGGGACCCAATCAGGATAAATGGGGTAGGAGCATATGGCAGCCACCCGCGCCCCACGGCCAGCTAGCCCCTGGGCGACCAGACCGTTGTACTTCCCGGTGGAGATGGGCTCCGGGTAGAAAAATGGCGAAAGAATCAGTATCTCTTGTTGCACTACGCTGCTTCCCTGTGCGGCCATACGTCAGGCGGATGCACGCCCGCGTGTAACCGGGGCCCTCCGGCCCCGGTAACGCTTTAGCCAGTGAGCATGATAAGCGGCTTGCAACTTTCAAGCCTACCCCCACTCACGGGTTACACAGAGTGTCACATCTTCATGATGCGCGTGTGACCTACGATTCGTTGGAGATGGCCCATTTGCCAACGCAGGGGGTGCTCGTCGTCGCTGCGTTGGAGATGAAGTAGAAGGCGCGGGTTCGGGTCCAGGCCTCCGAGACGGGCAACTGATTGTTCAGACTGAAGGTAGTGTTGTTGGCATAGCGCACAACCATCGACCAGCGCGGCGCTGCCCCCTGAGTGGAACTGATCGTGATCGTGATCCACTCACCGACCGGCAGGGGGGCTACGACCTGGCCTCGCACCACAACCCCACGCGAGCCAGAGAACACGACGGACGGCCCCGTCAGGAAGGGCGAAACGCCCGGATCTCTCCACTCGTGTATGAACTCGGTTGCAGCGTCAACCTTCAGAGTGAATGTGGCGGTTGTGGTGCCAGTTTGATAATCAGCTTCAAGGTAGCCGAACGGCTCCCAGCGGTTGGACATGCCGGCGCTATCGTTAAACGCCAGGCAGCGTTCGCCGACAGAATTCTGCGCAACCGCAATCACCTCGGGGCGGTCCGCCGGCACGACCCGGAACCCCACTGGGCGCGAGCCCAAGGTTGACTCGGCAGCATCGAAGATATGGCCTTTACTCCTGCCCCAGATGAGTGACGGGCTGTCTACGGGGGTGACACCAACGGAAGACCAGCTGGACGCCAGGGGCTGCGAAAACGTTATCGGCGAGCCACTCTCAGTGATGATTGGCACGTCCAGCTTTGAAGCGGCGCTAATCAAGAGTCCATCGACGATCTGACAGCCCGAGCCGCACAGCTCAGGCAGTGTTTGCAGCGCCACGTACTGGCGCGCAACCTTGTTGCCTCCAAAGGTCAGCGCAGGCGTACCCGTGCCGGCTGTGAAAGACAGGAACGACGACACAGAAGGGAAAAGCCGGTTGTTGAGCAAGCGTGCCTGCAAACCGGACTCGACGCGGCCAACCTGAAGCTCGGCTACGCGCCCGCCCGCAAACACGTTGTTGGACACCGTGTTGTCCTGCCCGTAGTGAAGCATGTAGCCGCCATGATCCGAGTTCAGCACGATGTTGCCGTCAACCAGGATGCGCGACGAGCCTTCGTCGTTGTAGATGCCCCAACCACCCACGCCGTAGTTGTTGAAGGCCTGCACGCCACGAATCACATTGCCCTTGATCTCGGTTCCAGGCGAAGTGCCCAGCGTGTAGATCGCCCCCCCGTCGCTCAGCGAACCCTGCATGATGTCGTACAGGAAGTTGCGATTGATCTGGTTGCTATGAGACGGGCTGGGGCCATAACCCCAAGTCCAGCCGACAGAGATACCGGTGTACGTGGTGTCGCCGATCAGGTTCTCTTCGACCGTGTTGTTGGCGGTCTGTCCCAGCCACACGCCCACAGCGCCAGGGAACTGGAAACCGATGGCATGGATTCGGTTGCTGCGGACGGTGTTGTGTCCGGTAGCTGTTTCGCTCGCAGGCTGATTTGCCAGGCCGATCCGGATACCGCCCGCACCGGTGTCATACACCTCGCAGTTCTGGACGACGGAGTGGCGGACATTGTCTCGCAACCAGATGGCATAGCCCCCTACTCGTGAGACTTCGCAATGGTTGATAGCGACGTGCCGGGCCGACCGCAACAGAATCGAAGCCCCGACATCGACAGCAGCCTGCTGATCGATCAGGCCGGCAGCCGGCAGCGTGTAGCCAGCATGACGGAAAGTCAGCCCCGAGAAAACAATGTACTCGGCCCATTGACCCGTGGCCGCGTTGCCGCGCACTTCAAGCAATGTGCTGATCGCGGGCACATCGAGCACAACATCCTCCGAGCGCTCTGCCAGGGTGGGCAGATAAGTCAAGCGCCGTGTGACCGGATGGAAGTACCACTCGCCCGGGGCATCCAGCGCCGTGGGAACGTTCTCGATGAAGTAGCGCTGATGCGCGCCCTTCCTCAGGAAAGCCCAGCGTGAGACAGGGCTGACAAGAATTTCGTTGCCTGCGTTGGTTGCGACCACACGATGATGGCTGGTGGTCCAGCTATGGGCGGCAACCAATACGGCGGCGTCTCGCTCTGCGGTGCTCAGCCCGCTAAGCAGATTCAGCGCGGCGGGTTCAGAGACAAAGGCCTGTCGGTCAACAGGTGATGTGGCCACCGCAGCATCACCAGGCCAGGACGAGACGGTACCTTTGACGAAATAGAACGAACCCACATTCGGCGAGCGAGCCCTCGTGGCGCGGCGGCCATTGACCCAGAGCTGATCGAATGCGCTGAGGCCGGAAGCGGACAGGTCTAACTGCACAGGGCTGACACCCCCGTGAACCGCGCGAGATACCACCATCCGGCGGGCGCCGGAAATCACGACGCCGCCTTTGCTTTCTGCCTCGATGATGACGGGAGAGTCCGCCCGCCCGGAATGTGCCGCCGTCCATGTCCACGGTTGCGACAGCTGGTACTGTCCATTCTTGAGGATCACGCGCAAGGGCAGACGCCCTTCGCCCTTTCTCATCCATGCGCTGTTGGCGATGCCTTCAGGCAGCTCCTCCAGCCGGGCCACAGCGGCGCCGTTGGCCTTCATCAAGGGCGGCGAAACGACGATGCCGAGGCCATCAGCGGTCGGCGATACGTTATACAGCTCGTATTGAGGCGACTGAACGCCCCCCACAACCTGCGCTCGCTCGTCGCGATTCTGCCCCTCGCCACCAGTCGCCTCGCCAGCGCCCGTGTTTGCCCCTTGGGCTGTGTCATGACTTTCGGACGAGCCTCCGCCCCCGCCGCCACATCCGGCAAGCAGCGCAGCACTCAACAAAAGGGCACCAGCGGCAGTTAGTGTCGAGAAACGAGTGGACATACTGAGCTCACGTAAAACTTGCCGTAGTTTTCGGCATGTGAGCGCGGCAAGCATATCGACTCCGTCACGGTCGGAACGGACGATACAAAGTGTTGCAACGGCCCTGGGGGCGCATACGCGACAAACGAACCCGCAGGAAACAAAAAAGCCTGCCGAACGGCAGGCTTTGCACTAGTGGCACGCGGCTCAGGCCGAACGCCCGTAGTTGTCCTGGAAGCGCACGATGTCGTCTTCGCCCAGGTAGCTGCCCGACTGCACCTCGATGATCTCCAGGGGGATGGCCCCGGGGTTGATCAGTCGGTGCACCGTGCCCAGCGGGATGTAGGTCGACTGGTTCTCGGACAGCAGCACCACCTTGTCACCCACGGTGACCTCGGCCGTGCCGCTGACCACGATCCAGTGCTCGGCGCGGTGGTGGTGCATCTGCAGGCTCAAAGACGCCTTGGGCTTGACCATGATGCGCTTGACCTGGAAGCGCGGGCCCATGTCGATCGAGTCATACCAACCCCAGGGGCGGTGCACACGGCGGTGCAGCGTGCCCTCGGTGCGCGAGGCACCTTCCAGCTTGGCCACGATCTTCTTCACGTCCTGGCTCTTGCTGCGGTCGGCCACCAGCACGGCGTCAGGCGTCTCCACCACCACGACGTTGTCCAGGCCCACGGCGGCCACCAGTCGGCTGGTGGCATGCACCAGCGTGTCCTTGCTGTCTTGCATCAGCACGTCGCCCTGGGCGGCGTTGCCCTGCTCGTCATGGGCGCTGACCTGCCACACGGCATCCCATGCGCCCAGATCCGACCAGCCCGCATCCAGCGGCACCATGCGCACCACAAAGCCGCTTTCCGGCTTGGCCGGGCACTGCTCCA
>NZ_JAAAPN010000016.1 GCF_009909205.1 Aquabacterium fontiphilum | reverse complement strand
TCTGCCGGCGTGACGACCAGAATGGGGTCGCTGCCGTCGGCCGTGGCCTGCAGCGCCGCCAGCGTCACGGCCGGCGCGGTGTTGCGGCCGGCGGGCTCCAGCAGCAGCGACGAAGGCTCGCCCTTCAGTTCACGCAGTTGGTCGAGCACCAGAAAGCGGTGCTCTTCGTTGCCCACGATGCAGGGCTTGCTCACCGCGATGTCGTCTGCCGCCAGCGCCTGCAGGCGCAGGTGGGCTTGCTGGAACAGGCTCTGGTTGCCCTCCAGCACCAGAAACTGCTTGGGATACAGCGCACGGGACAGCGGCCACAGCCGGGTCCCTGAACCGCCGGCCATGATCACGGGAAGAATGGTGTGTGTCATGTGTTGAACCTTATGCAAACCAGATGCCAGTCTCGTGACGCGACGCCGGCCGTGAGAGCCGCATCAACTGTCAAACCCGCCTGGGTTGGTGGACTGCCAACGCCAGGAGTCGACGCACATGTCGTCGAGCCCCCGGGTGGCGCGCCAGCCCAGCAAGGCGTGCGCCTGAGCCGGATCGGCGTAACACGCTGCGACATCTCCGGCGCGCCGCGGCGCAAACACCAGCGGGACCTCGCGCCCCGCAGCCCGTCCGTAAGCCTGCGCCAGCTGGAGCACGCTGTAGCCCTGCCCCGTGCCCAGATTGACCGTCAGCGAACGCTGTTGCGCAAACAGGTAGCGCAACGCAGCCACATGGCCTTCGGCCAGATCGCAGACGTGGATGTAATCGCGCACACCGGTGCCGTCCGGTGTGTCGTAATCGTTGCCGAAGACATTGAGATGCGGGCGCTTGCCCACGGCCACCTGCGCCACGTAGGGCATCAGGTTGTTGGGTACGCCGCGCGGGTCTTCGCCAATGCGCCCACTGGGATGCGCCCCGACGGGGTTGAAGTAACGCAGCGTCGCCACATGCCAGCGCGCATCACAGGCGCCCAGGCCGCGCAACAGCTCTTCGCCGAGCAGTTTCGTCTGGCCATAGGGGTTGGTGGCGCGAAGCGGCGCGTCTTCGGTGATGGGCAGGCGCTCGGGCTCGCCATAGACCGTGGCCGACGAACTGAACACCAGATCGAACACACCATGGCGTTGCATGGCCTGGCACACGGCCAGCAGCCCGCCCAGGTTGTTTTCGAAGTAATCCAGCGGCCGCTCGACCGATTCGCCCACGGCCTTCAACGCCGCAAAATGCACCACAGCCCGGATGCCACCCAGTGGCCGCGCCACCTCGAAACACCGATCCAGCACCGCCGGGTCACGCACATCGCCTTCGACGAAATGCGTGGGCTGCCCCCCAATCTCGCGCAGCCGGGGCAACACATTGGGGGAACTGTTGACGAAGTTGTCGACGCCCAGCACGGTGAAGCCGGCCTCTTGCAGGGCCAGCCAGGTGTGCGACGCGATGTAGCCCGCGGCGCCGGTCAGAAGGATGCAGGGGGAGGCGGTCACAGGCGGGTCCGTGGTTGCGCTCAATCCAGGGTGAAGCCCAGTGAGCAGGACAGGGCTCGGCCGCTGTACGCACGCGAAAAGACGGACGCCGTTCGATCGTAATGTTGGAGGTCGCAGCCCAAATTGACGCTCCGAATCGGTTGATAGTCGACCCCGAGAGATATCGCATTCAGGCGCCCGGCGCGGTTGTCTGAATCCGTCGTCTCCTGGCCCAACACGGTCGTCGTCGTCCGCGACTCTTCGTCGTAGCGAATGTGGGTCAGCTGCGCGGTTGCCGCGATCTTCGCCGTAGCCTGCCACGTCGCGGAAGCGGAATATTGATTGGTCAAGCGGTTCGCGCTGCCGGTCTGGCTCGCCAGTTGGCCAGTGATCGAATAGCCGCCCTGGTTGTTGGTGTCCCTCAGCCAGTTGACCCGATACGAAACCTTGCCAGCCGGCGTAAATGCCCAGGCTGCGGACCCGGTCACGCCGTTGAAGTTTCGCGCCGGATCGACTTCATAGCGCTCCCTGGAATAGCCCAGGCTGCCGCTCAACACGCTGAACCCCGTCACCCGCCAATTGGCAACGACACTGAGATTTCGCCGGTGGATCTCCTCGGGCGTCACCCGACCGTCGGGCAGCTCCGAGTCGGTTTCAGAGTATGTGAGTCCGTAGTTCATCAGGTCGTGGGGTTGATACCGCGCGCCAAATGACCATGTGTTGGACTTTCGGTTATCGAAATCAGTCAATCTGTACTTGATATCCGACCGGTTATAGCCAGCATTGACCGACATACGGCCATACAGCCCGTAGCGCAGATCAAGGGCCGCACGCTTAGTTGTCTGGGTGTTTCGACCGGTACGGTTGGCGCGACTGTCTTCAAACTTCGGCAGTGTTTCAGAGGCCGCCGCGTTTGCGGTCAACCTCAGATTCGAACCCACATCGGTCACGAATTCCCCGCTACCCACGAATCCGTTGTAATTGAACTGGTCGAATGTCGAGTACTTGTTATGGCTGGCCGTGAGATCCAGCCTGTAGTTTTGTCGGCCATACGCCTTGTTCAGCCCCACACGAACGGCGGTACTGGACAGCGTATCTGCCTGCTCGTTGTCTTCCACTTTCAGCATATTGCTGTCTCGGGTGACCGACTGGCTCAGCGTCAGAAACAAGGGCAAATTGTCTTCGGCAGCGTCAGCAGCGGGGGCCGAAAGGCCCAGGGCGCCCATCACGGCCAGGGAAGCAGCCAAAGCCAGGGGGCGACGGCGCAGCGGAGCGACGGATACGGTCATGTCATGCCTCCTCGTGTGGATGTCAGTAAGCGTTGCGGTCAAACACCATCAGGCGCACCGTCCGGACGATGATCTGCAGGTCCAGCCCCAGCGACCAGTTGCGCAGGTATTCCAGGTCGTACTCGACGCGGGCCTGCATCTTCTCGATGGTTTCAGTTTCGCCTCGGTAGCCGTTGACCTGGGCCCAGCCCGTGATCCCCGGCTTGACCTTGTGACGCACCATGTAGGCCTTGATCAGCCTGCGGTACTCCTCGTTGTGCGCCACGGCGTGGGGACGGGGGCCCACGATGCTCATCCGCCCCTGCAGCACGTTGATGAACTGCGGCAACTCATCGAGCGAGGTGCGGCGGATGAAAGCGCCGAATGGCGTGATACGCGGATCGCCCTTGGTGGCCTGCTTGACAACCGTGCCGTTGTCCTGCGTGCGCATGGAGCGGAACTTGTAGACGATGATCTCTTCACCGTCCAGGCCGTTGCGCCGCTGCTTGAAAATGATCGGCCCCGGCGACGACAGCTTCACCCCGATGGCCACACCGATCAAGATGGGCGAAATCAGGACCAGGATGATGGCGGCCAGGATGATGTCGGAGACGCGCTTGACCAGCGCGTTCGTCCCGGTAAACGGCGTCTCGCAGATGCCGACCACCGGCACGCCGTTCATGTCCTGCAGACGGCCCTGGATGATGCTGATGCCGAACACGTCCGGAACGAAATAGAGCGATGCGGTCGTGCCTTGCACGGCCTCCATCAATTCGACGATACGCGGTTGCGATCCCAGCGGCAACGTGATGTACACCTCATGGATGCCGTGCGCATAGACGTAATTGGCCACGTCGCGCAGTCCGCCCAGACGCATGCTCACCGCCTCGGGCAGCACCCGGCTGTCAGTCCGGTCATCGAAGTAACCGACAAATTCGGTGGCTTGGTCAGGATGGCTCTGCAAGGCCCGCGCAACCTTGCCGCCCAGGGGCCCCGCGCCCACCACGATGGCGCGACGCTTGGCCCCGGGCCGGGACGACCGGCTCTTGATGATGGCCTTGCCGACCCACACCGCGGCCCATTGCAGCAAGGGCGTGGCAACAGCCCAGGCGAGCATCACATCGAACTCGAAGAAGATCAGGCTGTTGGTCGCATAGCCGCACAGCCAGAGAATGGCCAGCATGGACACCCACGACCCCAGGATGTCGATGCCAGCTTCCAGGCGCGACACCGTGAAACGGTTCCGCCCCGGAAAGGTCAACGCGAACACGAGCAGGCACAGCGCCATGGGCGCGCGCGACATCGGCTCGTTGAACACCGCCATGGCAGCCAGCAGCGTGGCCACGGTGATGGCCGGCTCCAAGAAGGCCGCCACGAACGAGGTCACCGACTGCGGGGCGTTGAAGAACGTTCGGTTGTAGTTTCGATTATTGAACATGAACAACTGCTGGCCCGACGCCGGCGGCCGGCGTGCTCAGGCGATTCGGGAGGGGCGCCGAGGTCGATGAGGGCCCGGCCCCATCACGGAGATGGGCCCCAGGCAAACGGTTACGCAACGATTGTGGATCAAAATCCGTGACAGGTTGACGCCAAAACGCCGCACAGGCTGCTGAATGTGACAGCGCGTCACCCCACGTTTGCCCCCACCTACAATCGCCACATGGTCACTTCCCTCCTCTCCGGCGTGAGCCCGTGGGCCTTCGAACGGCTCACCCTGCTGATCAACCACGTGCTGTCCAGCGAACCGGTGGCGTGCGACAGGCTGCGGCCCCATGCGGGCCGTGTCTTGCAGGTGAACTGGGTGGCAGCATCCGGCGTGCGTCTGCCTGCGTGGCTGGATGCGCCCCTGGGCTTGCAGGGCGGCCTGCCGCCGGCCCTGTTGTGGCGCGTCACACCGGCCGGCCTGCTGGAGTGGCAGGCGCCCTCCGCCACGGCATCGGCGGCCGAGGCTGCACCTGCGTTGCGCCTCACTGTGACCTTGCCCGCGCCGTGGACGGCCGCGTGGCGCGCCATTCGTGGCGAGCGCCCGGAAGTGGCCATCGAAGGCGACGCCCAGTTCGCCGAGGTGGCGGCGTGGCTGGTCAAGAACCTGCGCTGGGACATCGAAGACGATCTCGCGCGGTGGCTGGGCGCCGCCCCGACCGAGCTCCTGCGCAGCACCGCCGAAGCGGCGCGCGAGGCGCTGCTCCGGGGCTGGCAGACGGCCCGTGGTGCGCACCGCCCCGGCGGCCCCTCACACTGACCGGGGCTGCAGCGTTGTTACGCTCTGTTTACATTTTCTGGATTGCGCTGCGCTACGGGCTGGACGGCCTGGTGCTTGACAGCCTGCGACGGCCTGGGTGGAGCCTGCTCGCCCGCATCCTCTCGTTTGGCCGGCGTCTGAACGCGCCACGCGGGCAGCGCCTGCGCGAGGCGCTGGAGCGACTCGGGCCCATCTTCGTGAAGTTCGGGCAGATGCTGTCCACCCGGCGGGATCTGCTGCCCCCAGACGTAGCCGACGAACTGGCGCGGCTGCAGGACCGCGTGCCGCCCTTCCCTGGCGAGTTGGCCGAGCAGTTGGTCGCGAAGGCGTTGGGCAAACCCCTGACCGAGGTCTTCCGCAGCTTCGACACCCAGCCCATCGCCAGCGCGTCCATCGCGCAGGTGCACTTTGCCGTGCTGCATGACGGGCGTGAGGTGGCCGTCAAGGTGCTGCGTCCCGGCATGTTGTCCGTCATTGATGACGACCTGGCGTTGATGCGTACGCTGGCGGGCTGGGTCGAACGCCTGTGGGCCGACGGCAAGCGCCTGAAACCGCGCGAGGTGGTGGCCGAGTTCAACAAATACCTCCACGACGAACTCGACCTGGTGCGCGAGGCCGCCAACGCCGCCCAGTTGCGCCGCAACATGGCCGGACTGGATCTGGTCATCGTGCCCGAGATGATCTGGGACTACTGCACGCCCACCGTCATGGTGATGGAGCGCATGAAGGGCGTGCCCATCAGCCAGATCCAGCGTCTGCGCGATGCGGGAGTCGACATCAAGAAGCTGGCCCGCGACGGCGTCACCATCTTCTTCACCCAGGTGTTCCGCGACGGCTTCTTCCACGCTGACATGCACCCGGGCAACATCCAGGTCAGCCTGGACCCGACCACATTCGGGCGCTACATCGCCCTGGACTTCGGCATCATCGGCACGCTGACCGAGGTCGACAAGGACTACCTCGCCCAGAACTTCATCGCCTTCTTTCACCGCGACTACAAGCGCGTGGCCGAACTGCACATCGAATCCGGCTGGGTGCCCCCCTACACGCGGGTGGACGAACTGGAGGCCGCCGTGCGCACCGTGTGCGAGCCCTACTTCGACCGGCCGCTCAAGGAAATCTCGCTGGGCCAGGTGCTGATGCGTCTGTTCCAGATCTCCCGGCGCTTCCATGTCGAGATCCAGCCGCAGTTGGTGCTGCTGCAGAAGACCTTGCTCAATGTGGAAGGCCTGGGTCGCGACCTCGATCCGGACCTGGATCTGTGGAGCACCGCCAAGCCCTTCCTGTCACGCTGGATGCAGGAACAAGTCGGCTGGCGCGCCCTGCTGCGCCAGTTCAAGCGCGAGGCGCCCCGCTACGCCAAGCTGTTGCCGGAGCTGCCGCGCCTGGTCCACCGCAACCTGGAACAAAGCGACACCGCGTTGCGCCGTGACCTGCAGGCCATCCTGCGCGAGCAACGCCAGACCAATCGCACCCTGTCGGCGGTGCTTTGGATCGCGCTGGGCTTCATCATGGGGCTGCTGATGGCCCAGCTCTTGCTGCGCATGCACGTGCTCGGCCTCTGGTGAGGCCCGCCACGGACGGAGATCCCCCCTCCTTTCAGGGCTTGTCCGTCTTTCCGGGCGTTTCTGCGTCTACACTGCGCCCCCGATAAGTGCGCTCGTGGTGGGCGCCTGCTCTGTTGGTCGGCTTTATTGGAAAGGTTTTGCCGCTCATGGACTCCACCCTGATCTGGTTCGTGGCCGGGTACCTCGTGCTCACGCTGGGCATCGGCATCTACGCGGGCACCCGCGTGCACAACACCACCGATTTCGCCGTGGCCGGCCGCAGCCTGCCGCTGGCCATGGTGATCACCACCACGTTCGCGACGTGGTTTGGCGCAGAAACCGTGATGGGCATCCCGGCCACCTTCATGGAGGGCGGCCTGAGCGGCGTGATCGAAGATCCGTTCGGTGCATCCATGTGTCTGGTGCTGGTCGGTGCGTTCTTCGCCGCCAAGCTGTACAAGATGGATCTGCTGACCATCGGCGACTACTACCGTCAGCGTTACGGCAAGGGCGTGGAAATCTTCTGTTCGGTGGCCATCATCCTGAGTTATCTGGGTTGGGTGGCCGCGCAGATCACCGCGCTGGGTCTGGTCTTCAGCCTGCTCACTGGCGGCTGGATCACGCCCATCCAGGGCATGGTGCTGGGCACCGCGCTGGTGCTGATCTACGTGCTGATCGGCGGGATGATGGCCGTCGCGTGGACGGACTTCCTGCAGATGATCGTGCTGGTGTGCGGCCTGAGCTTCATCGCCTATCTGGCGGGCGAGCGGGCTGGCGGCGCAGACCAGGTGCTGCAGTTGGCCCAGCAGCGCGACTGGCTGCGCATCCTGCCCGAGAACACGACCCATGGCTGGCTCTTCTTCATTGCAGCGGCCATCACCATGATGCTGGGCTCCATTCCGCAGCAGGACGTGTTCCAGCGGGTGATGTCTGCCAAGGATGCCAAGACCGCCCGCACGGGCACGATGATCGGTGGCTTCAGCTACCTGCTGTTCTCGTTCGTCCCCATGTTCATCGCGACAGCGGCCATGGTCATCATGCCCGAGCAGACCAGCGCCTTCCTGGAGGACGACGCGCAGAAGATCCTGCCATCGTTGATCCTCAACCACATGCCGCTGATCGCGCAGATCCTGTTCTTTGGCGCGCTCCTGTCGGCCATCATGTCGACCTCGTCGGCCACCCTGTTGGCGCCATCCACCAGCTTCGTCGAGAACATCCTGCGCAACATCTACCCGCACATGAGCGACAAGCAGGTGCTTCGCTCGCTGCGTGTGTCGCTGCTGGTGTTCACCACCGCCGTGCTGACCTATGCCATCCTGATGGACGGTACCTCCATCTACGAACTGGTGGCCGGCGCCTACCAGATCCCGCTCGTGGGGGCCTTCATCCCACTGGTTTGCGGCCTGTACTGGAAGCGCGCCACCACCCAGGGCGCAGTGCTGTCGATTGCTGCGGGCCTGGGCACCCTGATCTACTTCACCTTCCACCCGACGATTGGCGAAGTGTTCCCAGGGCAACTGGCCGGGCTGCTGGCAGCCATCACCGGCATGCTGGTGGGCTCGTTGGGACCCCAGTTGCTGGCGCCGCACCACGGCCATCCGAAGCACATCGGCGAAACCTGAGCCACTGGCGTCTGGCGTAAAATGGCGGGTTTGAGACGGATCGTTCGAGTCTGAGGTTCCAAGATGCCCATCTACGCTTACCGTTGCGATGCCTGCGGCCACGCGAAAGACGTTCTCCAGAAGATGTCGGATGCCCCGCTGACCCATTGCCCGGCCTGCGGCGCCGAGGCGTTCAAGAAGCAGGTCACGGCGGCGGGCTTCCAGCTCAAGGGCTCAGGGTGGTACGTCACCGATTTCCGTGGCGGCAGTGGCGCCGGTGCTGCGGCTTCTGCGCCAGCCGCCGCTGCAGCGGGCTCAACGGGTGAGGCGGGTGGCAATGCCACCACCTCCACGGCCACGTCATCGGCCACCTCATCCGATGCGCCGGCAGCCGCTTGCGGCACGTCCTGCGCCTGCCACTGAGCCCAGCACGGCAGTCGCCCCCCAAAACCTGAACGACAATCGAGGGCTCTGACACCGGCATGCCCGCCGGGTCGGGCCCCTTTCATTTCCGGAGAGCACGAGAATGCGCACCACTTATTGCGGTCTGGTCAGCGAAGCGCTGATGGGCCAGACCGTGACGCTGATGGGCTGGGCCCACCGTCGCCGTGACCACGGCGGCGTGATCTTCATCGACCTGCGCGACCGCGAAGGCCTGGTGCAGGTGGTGTTCGATCCGGACCGCGCCGACTCGTTCAAGATCGCAGAAGACGTGCGCAACGAGTTCTGCCTGAAGGTCACCGGTGTGGTGCGTGCGCGCCCGGCCGGCACCGAGAACACCAACCTGACCAGCGGCAAGATCGAGGTGCTGGGCCACACGCTGGAGGTGCTCAACGCCTCGGTGACGCCCCCCTTCCAGCTCGACGACGAAAACCTGTCGGAAACCACCCGTCTGACGCACCGCGTGCTGGATCTGCGCCGTCCGTACATGCAGAAGAACCTGATGCTGCGCTACCGCGTGGCGATGGAATGCCGCAAGTACCTGGACGAGCACGGCTTTGTCGACATCGAAACCCCGATGCTGACCAAGTCGACGCCCGAAGGCGCCCGCGACTACCTGGTGCCCTCGCGCGTGCATGACGGCCAGTTCTTCGCGCTGCCCCAATCGCCCCAGCTGTTCAAGCAGTTGCTGATGGTGGCCGGTTTCGACCGCTACTACCAGATCACCAAGTGCTTCCGCGACGAAGACCTGCGCGCCGATCGCCAGCCTGAGTTCACGCAAATCGATATTGAAACGAGCTTCCTGACCGAGCAGGAAATCCGTGACATGTTCGAAGGCATGATCCGCCACGTCTTCATGAAGGCGCTGAATGTGGACCTCGGCGCCTATCCCGTCATGAAGTACGCCGACGCCATGCACCTGTACGGCTCGGACAAGCCCGACCTGCGTGTGAAGCTGCAGTTCACCGAGCTGACCGACGTCATGACCGATGTCGACTTCAAGGTGTTCTCGACCCCCGCCACCACCAAGGGCGGCCGCGTGGTCGCCCTGCGTGTGCCGGGCGGCGGCGCCATGTCGCGCGGCGAGATCGACGCCTACACCGAGTTCGTCAAGATCTACGGCGCCAAAGGCCTGGCCTGGATCAAGGTCAACGACGTGGCCGCCGGCCGCGACGGGCTGCAGTCGCCCATCGTCAAGAACCTGCACGATGCCGCCATCGCCGAGGTGCTCAAGCGCACCGGCGCCCAGAACGGCGACCTGATCTTCTTCGGCGCCGACAAGGCCAAGGTTGTCAACGACGCCATCGGGGCGCTGCGCCTGAAGGTGGGCCACTCGGACTTCGGCAAGGCCAACGGCCTGTTCGAAGACCGCTGGGCCCCGCTGTGGGTGGTTGACTTCCCGATGTTCGAGCACGACGAGGACGAAGATCGCTGGAACGCGGTGCACCACCCCTTCACCGCCCCGAAGGATGGCCACGAAGACCTCATGGACACCGACCCAGGTGCCTGTGTGGCCAAGGCCTACGACATGGTGCTCAACGGGTGGGAACTGGGCGGCGGCTCGATCCGGATTCACCGCGCCGACGTGCAGTCCAAGGTGTTCAGCGCGCTGAAAATCACCGAGGAAGACGCCAAGGTGAAGTTCGGCTTCCTGCTGGATGCGCTGCAGTACGGCGCCCCGCCCCACGGCGGCCTGGCCTTCGGCCTGGACCGCCTGGTCACGCTGATGACCAAGGCCGACTCGATCCGCGACGTGATCGCCTTCCCCAAGACGCAGCGCGCCCAGTGTCTGCTGACCGGGGCGCCATCGATGGTCGACGAGAAGCAGCTGCGCGAGCTGCACATCCGCCTGCGCAACCCCGGCCAGGCCGCCGGCGCAGCCAGCTGAACAGGCCTGAGCGCAACATCGCTTCCATGAACAGGGCACCTTCGGGTGCCCTTGTTCATCGTGGCGACGAAGGCCATGCCCGCCGCCGCCCCAGGCCGTTCGTGACACACTGACGACATGTCTGCTGCGCCCGCCTACAAGCTCCCGGAATCGGTTCTGGTCGTCATCCACAGCCCCGAGCTGGATGTGCTGCTGCTGGAGCGAGCCAAGCAGCCGGGCTTCTGGCAAAGCGTCACGGGCTCGAAAGACCGCGCAGACGAGCCCTGGCGCGACACCGCCGTGCGCGAGGTGGCAGAAGAGACCGGCCTGACCGTGGGCGCGGATGGCATCGCGGACACGGCGCTGGTCGACTGGGAGATCGAGAACGTCTACGAGATCTACCCCATCTGGCGCCACCGCTACGCGCCGGGCGTCACCCACAACACGGAGCGGGTTTTTGGCCTGTGCGTGCCGCGCGACAGCGTGATCACGCTGGCCCCGCGTGAACACACCCAGGCGCTGTGGCTGCCCTGGGCCGAGGCCGCCGACCGTTGTTTTTCGCCTTCGAACGCCGAGGCCATCCTGCAACTTCCCCGACGTACGGGCACGCAAGCGACGCGGTATCGTTGAGGCTTCGCACCGACTCTTCACCGCACTGTGCTCAACCCGCTCCAGTCCTCGCTGCTGCCGCCCACCACGCTGGGCGCTCGCCATCTGCGCGTGGCCACGTACAACATCCACAAGGGCGTACGGGGGATGGGCCCGACCAAGCGGCTCGAGATCCACAACCTGGGGCTGGCCGTGGAAGCGCTGGATGCCGACATTGTGTGCTTGCAAGAGGTGCGCCGCTTCAACCACCAGGAAGCCCGACAGTTCTCGCCCACACGGCTGGGACCGTTGAGCTGGCCCAACGTGCCCCAGGCCGAGTACTTGGCACCCGAGGGCTATGAAGTGGCCTACCGAACCAACGCCGTCACCCGGCACGGCGAGCATGGCAACGCCTTGCTGGCGCGCTGGCCCATCGGCGACATCGGCCACCACGACGTGTCAGACCACCGCTTCGAACAGCGCGGCCTGCTGCACGTGCCCGTGCACTGGCGCGAGACCGAAGTCCACGTGGTGGTGGTGCACCTGGGGCTGATCCACGCCAGCCGGGTACGCCAGGCCGAGCGGCTGGCCAAGCTCGTGGCCGAGCAGATCCCGCCCCGCGCACCGGTGGTCGTGGCAGGCGATTTCAACGACTGGAACGAAAAGCTCGACAGCATCCTGGCATCGGTCGGGCTGCACCGGGCGGGACCGGGCGAGCAGGCCCGCGTGGCCACCTACCCATCGCTGATTCCGGTGCTTGCGCTCGATCGCGTCTACACGCGGGGGCTGAGCTGCCAGTCCGTCATGGTGCCCAGAGGCAGCACCTGGGCGCGCCTGTCCGACCACCTGCCGTTGGTCGTCGAGCTCGATCTGGACTGATGAGGATGCAGCGCCACGCCGCTTCGCTCCAACATGACGACGAACTGACGCAGCTGGCCTGGTATGCCCAGCGGCGACCGCTTTACACCGGGGGCAACACCGTCGAGCTGTTGCGTGGCGGACAGACGCTGTTTCCGGCCATGCGCGACCGCATCGACCAGGCGCAGCACAGCGTCTGGGTGGCTTTCTACATCGTGCACCCGCAGGGCCAGGCCGGGATGGTGCTGCAGGCACTCAAGCGCGCAGCACGGCGCGGTGTCAACGTGCACATGGTGGTGGACGGGGTGGGGTCGCGGGACGCCCCCGAGACGGTCTGGCGGGAACTGATGCAGGCCGGCGTGCAGCTTGAGGTCTACCGCCCGCTGCATCGGGTCTGGGGGCTGCTGGACGCGAGCCAGTGGCGCCGTCTGCACATGAAGCTGTGCACGGTGGACGATGAGGCGGCCTTCATCGGCGGCATCAACCTGATCGACGACTGCTTCGACCTGCACCACGGCTGGACGGAATTGCCACGGCTGGATTACGCCGTGGCCGTATCCGGCCCGGTGGTGACGCCTGTGGTCCATACCATTCGTGCGATGTGGACGCGGGCGCGCTTCGGGCGCGACTGGCGCGACGACCTGTCGCAATGGGCTCGCGACCCGCACCGTCTGCGCAACCTTCGACACCTGTGGCAACACGCCCGCCTGCGCCTGACGCCGCGCGAACAAGGTCAGTTGCGACAGGCGCCACCGCCCTACAGCCCCATGCGAGCGGCCTTCGTGTTGCGTGACAACCTGCGCCAACGCCGCACGATCGAGCGTGCAGCCCTGCAGGCCATGCAGCAGGCGCGCCAGCGCATCGACATCGTCACGCCCTACTTCTACCCCCGTCGCGCCATCCGGATCGCACTGCGTCAGGCCGCTGCGCGGGGTGTGCAGGTGCGCCTGCTGCTGCAGGGCAAACTGGACTACCGCATCGCCGGCATTGCCGCGCGTGTGCTGTACGCCGAGCTGCAGCGCCACGGGGTGCGCATCCACGAATACCAACCGGCCTTCCTGCACGCGAAAATCCTCGCGGTGGACGACGAGTGGGCCACCATCGGGTCGTCCAACCTCGACCCGCTGTCGCTGGTGCTGAACCTGGAGGCCAACCTCATCGTCCGCGACCGGGGGTTCTCACAGGCGCTCGGGCAGGCGCTCGAGCAGGACTTCGCGAACAGCCGGGAGGTGCTACAGGACCCGGCCGGGACGCCGACCACCTGGGGCCGCCGTCTGGAGCGCGCCGCCGTGGGCTGGCTGGCCAAAGCCTATCTGTGGCTGGCCGGGGCCACCGGGCGCTACTGAAGCGACACGGCCATGGTCATCGGCCCCACGCCTGCCCACGCACTCACGCCACCATCGGGTGACCTGGTCGTGCGGCGGCCCGAAGGGCTGTATTGCCCGCCGGGCGATTTCTACATTGACCCGTGGCGCCCCGTACACCGCGCGGTGATCACCCACGCCCACGCCGACCACGCCCGCGCGGGCCACGCCCATTACCTGTGCGCCCCTGACTGCGCTGGTGTGCTGCAGGCGCGTTTGGGGCCCCTGCCCTTGCAGACACTGGCCTATGGCGACACGCTGACCGTGGGCGGCGTGACCCTTTCGCTTCACCCTGCCGGCCATGTGCTGGGCTCGGCCCAGGTGCGACTGGCCCATGCGGGCCAGGTCTGGGTGGTGTCGGGCGATTACAAGGTCGCCCCCGATGCCACTTGCCTGCCCTTTGAGCCCGTGCGCTGTCACTGCTTCATCACCGAGTCGACATTTGGCCTGCCCATCTACCGATGGCGACCACCCACCGAGGTGTTTGATGAGATCAACGCCTGGTGGCGTCAGAACGCGGCCGAGGGCCTGCCCTCGTTGCTGCTGGGTTACTCGTTCGGCAAGGCGCAGCGGCTGCTCGCCGGCGTGGATCCGGCCATCGGGCCCATCGTGGTTCACGCCGCGGTCGATGCCGTCAACGAGGCCTATCGCGCCAGCGGGGTCGCATTGCCCGCCACCCGGCGGTTCGCAGAAATGCCTGACAAACGCGACTGGGCCGGCGCGCTCGTTCTGGCGCCGCCCAGCGCCGCACGTGGCCGGCTGTCGCGCCACCTGCAGCATGCCCGAGACGGCCTGGCCAGCGGCTGGATGCAACTGCGCGGGGCCCGACGACGGGCTGGCGTCGACCGCGGTTTCGTCTTGTCTGACCATGCAGACTGGCCGGGACTCGTCCAGGCCATCGGGGCAACGGGGGCCGAACGCGTCATCGTGACGCACGGCCAGGAAGCCGTGCTGGTGCGCTGGCTGCAGGAGCAGGGACTGGACGCCAGCAGCATGGAGACGGACTACGGCGACGAAGCTGCCAACGAGTTGGCCAACGAGCCCGCGCCGCCGCAAGGCGTCAACGGCCACAGCGGCGACAGCGACAACACCGTCAACGCGCCGTGAGGCGGCGCGGCCGGCCATGCGGCGGGCTGAGCCGGTGGCACAGGCGCGCCCTCCGACCACGTCGTATCAGGCCGGCCAGACCAGCGCATCACATTGATCCAGCCACCGTGGGCCACCACGATCACCACGCGCGCCCCGCCGGGCAGATCCATTGCCGCTGAAGCGCCACGGCGCCACGCACACGCGGCCCGGGCAAGAAACCGCCGCAACGATTCGCCATCCCCGGGCGCGTGGTCTGCGAAATCAGCACACCAGGCATCCACCGCATCCTGGCTGATCGCCGACCAGGGCTGCCCGTCCCAGCGGCCGAAGTCCATCTCCATCAGATCCGCGTCAACCTGCATGCGCCAGCCCCAGCGGCGCAACCACTTGCCTACCGCCAGACAGCGCGTCAACGGCGAAGTGCGCACCACAGGCCGCGCCCCAGCCTTGGTCAGTCCCAGTCGGCGCGCATCCTTGCGCATCCGGTGCGCCAGCCGCTTGGCCTTGCGCCGGCACACGGGCAGATCGGTCTGGCCGATGCACCGCCCGGTCGCGCCCCGCGCCACCGGGTGCCGCCAAGCGCGCAGCATCAGCCCACCGGGTGAATCACGCTCAGCCATGCCAGCAATCCCGCGACCTCGGCCAGTTGCTGGCTGGCTCCCAATGTGTCGCCCGTGAAACCGCCCAGGCGGCGCCTGAACCAGCGCCCACACACCCAGGCCACCAGTGCCATGACCACGGCCGATCGCCCCATCGCCTGCCCCAGCGTGCCGAGCGGCCAGCCCGACCAACGAAACACAGCCCAGATGATCAGCGCCACACCCAGCACGCTCAGCAAGGTCAGCACCACCTGCATGCGGCTGACCTGCAGCGCCAGCGGCTTGGCCTTGGCATGCGCCTCATCGCCCGCATAGGGCAACATTCCCGTGAGCCACACCGGCACGGCCCGCGAAGCGGCATGGCACCAGACCAGTCCCACGCCCGTCCACAGCAACAACACACGCTGGATCTCGGACGACGGATTCAGCTCCGTGATGCGCGGTGAGGCCATTTCGATGAGGATGGCTGCCTTGGTCGCCAACAGCAGGATCAGCCCCAGCGCGCCATAAGTGCCCAGCCGCGAGTCCTTCATGATGGTCAAGGCCTTCTGGCGGTCTACCGCGCCGCCCAGGCCGTCACAGGTGTCGGCCCAGCCATCTTCGTGAAACCCGCCGGTCAGCCACACGGTCGCAGCCATGCCCAGCAACACGGCCACCGCCGGCGGCCACCACTGTGCGGCCAGCCAGGTCACCGCGGCGGCCCACGTCCCCACGATCGCGCCCACCCACGGGAAGTGGCGCAGGCATGCCTGCAGCCACGCTGGATCCCACGCACCACCCAGGGCCCGCGCATTCACCGGGATGCGCGTCAGGAACTGCACAGCCACCAGCAACAGTCGCCACTCATGGCGCAGCGCGGCCCACAGCGCGTTCATGCTGCGCCGCCCTCGACCGACTGGCTCACCCTCGCGTCGGCAAAGCTGGCCATCTCGCCCAGAATGCGACAGGCTGATTCCAGCAGCGGCCAAGCCAGCGCCGCGCCCGAACCCTCGCCCAGCCTCAGCCCGAGTTGCAGCAGCCCGCGCACACCCATGTGGGCCAGCATGCGCGCGTGGCCGCTCTCGTCCGACTCGTGCGCGAACACACAGCGCTGCAGCACGCGGGGCTGCAGGGCCTGCGCCACCAGCACCGCGCTGCTGGCTATGAAGCCATCGACCACGATCACGCGGTTCTGCGCGGCTGCCTCCAGCACGGCGCCGCACATCGTCGCGATCTCCAGGCCCCCCACTGCGGCGAGCACGGCCATGGGCTCCTTCACATCCGCGTGGCGCTGCAAGGCGGATTCGAGCACCGCCAGCTTGCGGGCCACGCCCGCTTCGTCCAGCCCTGTGCCTCGGCCGACACACTGCGCCAACGGCACGCCCGTCAGCCGCGCCATCAGCAGCGCCGCACTCGACGTGTTGCCGATGCCCATCTCGCCAATCAACAGGGCGTTGCCGGGCAACCCGCGCACCACCTCGGCGCCAGCGTGCAAAGCCGCCTCGCACTGGGCAGGCGTCATGGCCGGGGCCTGCGTGCAATCGGTCGTCCCGTACGCGATCTTGCGGATCTGCAGGCCCGGGCGCGGGGCGATGTCACGTGCCACGCCCGCATCCACCACCGTCAGCGTCAGACCATGCTGACGCGCCAGTACGCTGACCGCCGCGCCACCCGCCAGGAAGTTCTCGACCATCTGCCAGGTGACATCGCTCGGAAAGGCCGAGACGCCTCGCGCAGCCAAACCATGGTCGGCCGCGAACACCACCATCTGAGGCTGCTCCAGGCGAGGCGTCTCGCTGCGCAGGATCAGGCCGATCCGAAGGGCCAGGCGCTCCAGTTCACCAAGCGCGCCTTGTGGCTTGGTCTTGTGGTCCAGCAACTGCTGCAGCCAGGCACGCAGCGCGGGGTCGTCCAGGTCCTGCATCAGTCTTCGATGCCCCGCTGCGCCGGAATGCCCGCCTCATACGCATGCTTGACTTTGCGGACCTCGCTGACGGTGTCGGCAATCGCCACGATCTCGTCAGGGCAGTCACGCCCTGTGATCACCACATGGACCTCCCGCGGGCGATCGCGCAAGGCCGTCACCACCTCATCCAGCGGCACCCAGCCGTAGATCAAGGGATAGGTCAGCTCATCGAGCACCACCAGAAAGGTCTCGCCCGCTTCGATGACGGCGCGCGCACGCGCCCAACCCTCCCGCGCCAGCTGGGCCGAGTGTTCCAGATCCTTGCTCTTCCAACTGAAGCCATCGCCCAAACCCTCGACCGGCACACCCAACTGCTCAAAGGCGCGGTGCTCGCCGAATCGCGCGCTCGGCACCTTCATGAACTGGAAGATGCGCACCGGCTTGCCACGGCCGTGCGCACGCAGCGCCAGGCCAAAGGCGGCCGTGCTCTTGCCCTTGCCATCGCCGGTGTTGACGATGAGCAGGCCGCGGCGATCTGCCTTCTCGCGTTGCTGGGGCGCGTCGGTGGGAGGTTGTTGGAGTTCCATGGGCGATCAACCGTAGCTGCGGCTGACGAACGGCACCTCGTCCACGCCACGTCGCGCGTTGAGCACCAGCGTCAACACAAAAAAGAAGTTGCACATCATGTTGCAAAACCGCGGGAGGATGTCCGGTACGGTCTTTCCCTCCTGCTCCACCCGCACCATCCAGCGAATCGCTTTCTTCGCCGCCGAGCGTGCGAGGTGCAACTGCGGCACGGGCGCCGCCCCCCGAGGCAGCACGAAGCCCTGAACCCGTCCGCCCAGCGAGGCCCGGTAGTGGTTCAAGCGCGACTGCAACCAGGCGAGATCGGCGTCGGACACCGCCAGGCGCCCCCGGATCGAGCCATTGACGTGGAACACCATGGGCTGCAAGGCCGCCAGATCATTGCGTATGTCGTCGGCGCTGCCGTCGTCGAGCGCCGCCATCGCCGCGCCGACCAGGCCACACAATTCATCCGTCACCACCTCGAAGTCGCACAGCGCCGACGTCTCGAAGATGAAGGGGTAGCACAGTTCGTCACGGTTTCCTGTGGGTCGCATGGTCGCTCCTTCATCCCGCCGGCAAGACAACAGGCGGGTCGGCTTGCAGGTCGACATGCACCCGCACGCCATACACTGACTGCAGCAAATCGTTTTGCAATACCGTTGCGGGCGTCCCAGCTGCCACCAGGCGCCCCGCCTTCAGCAACACGAGTCGGTCACAGTAGCGCGCCGCCGCACCCAGATCATGCAGGGCCACCACCGCCGCACGGCCGCCTTGCGCGTGGGCACGGATCACGCGCATGACCTCTTGCTGGTGGAGCAAGTCCAGATGCGAGGTCGGCTCGTCCGCCAGGATCAGGGCCGGTTCCCCCGCCAGTACGCGCGCCAGGCACACGCGCGCCCACTCGCCCCCAGACAAGGTGCGCACTCGCCGCGTGCGCAGCGACCAGACATCCGTCTGGCGCATGGCCGTCTCGACCGCCGGGTGTGCCGCATCGATGTCACCCCAGGGCAGACGCCCCAGCGCCACCACATCCTCAGCACGCAAATCCCAAGCCGCATCGGTCTGCTGCGGCATGAAGCCCACGGCCCGCGCACGGGCCTGCGGGGGCACACGCGTCAGTGGCACGCCCGACAGCGAAACCGTGGCCAAGGCCTGCGCTTGCCCGATGGACAGCCCCGCCATGCATGACAGCAACGTCGACTTGCCCGCGCCGTTCGGCCCGATCAAGCCCACCAGCTCACCCGCGCACACGTTCAGCGTCAGCCCCTCAAGGCGACCGGGCACGCGCAGTTCGTTCACCGCCAGCGTCACCATCTGCCACGCTCCCGCCAGACCAGCCAGACAAACAGCGGCGCCCCCATCAACGATGTCAGCACGCCGAGCTTGAGTTCCTGCGTGCCGGGCAGCATGCGCACCACCATGTCGGCCAGACACACCAGCACGGCCCCGACACCAGCCGACATGCCCAGCACACGGTCGGCGCGGTGGCGCACCCACGGGCGCACGAGGTGGGGCACCATCAGCCCGACAAAGCCGATGCTGCCAGCCACCGCAACCGACGCCCCGACCAGCACGGCCACACCCAGCACCACCACACGCGTGCCACTCCGAACCCGCAAACCCATGCTCTCGGCCACGGCCTCGCCCAGGCTGAGTGCAGCCAGCAGCCGCCGCTGAGACCAGATCAGCGCCGCCCCCAGCACCAGCCCCGGCAACAGCAGGGCCGCATCGGCCAGGCTGCGATCGGCAACCGAGCCCATGAGCCAGAACACCAACTCCTGCATGGCAAATGGGTTGGGTGCGTAGTTCAGCGCCAGCGCCAGCAAGGCACCGGCCAGCGTGGTCACCGCCAGACCAGCCATGATGACCATGCCCGCCCGCGCTGAACCGGCCAGCAACACCATCACAGCCAATGTGAGTCCCGCCCCCAACATCCCAGCCGCCGGCACGGCCAGTGGCCCGACCGCCGCGAACCACCCGTAATAAAACACCGACGCAGCCCCCAGCGCGGCCCCCTGGCTGGCCCCCGTCAGCCCAGGCTCTGCCAACGGATTGCGCAGCAGCCCTTGCAGCGCCGCACCGGCCAGGCCCAAGGCAGCCCCCACAGCCAGCGCCAGCACCGTGCGGGGCAAACGCACCTCGCCAACGATGAGCGCCTCGGCCACGCCTTCGCCACGCCCCCACGCCAACAGTCCGTCCCAGACGGGCACCGGCTGCGACCCGATTGACAACGAGGCCGCGGCAACCAGAACCACGGCAAGCCAGACGACCGCTGGCGGGATCAACGCAAGGTGTTTCGCCATGCCACCAACTGCTCAACAAGGTCCCAGGTCCATGGCCCCGGACACTGCCATCGCCAGTAATCCGAACGCATCCATCGTGACGTCGGCACCACTTCGTGCAGGACGGGGTGCGATCCGAAGCGATTGGCCTGCGCCGCGTGCTGCGGCGCGGCCCACAGGATCGCGTCAGGCGGATGGCGCACCAACGCCTCCATGTCCAGCGCCACGTGTCCCTGGCGCACCACTGCATTGTCCCAGCCTGCCCGCGAGATCACGTCATGCTCCAGCGTGCCGCGACCCGTGCCAATCGCATTGGCCCCCAGCAGCAACAGACGCGGTCGGGCAACGCCTCCAGGCACAGCGCCAGACGAAGCGCCATCGGCATGCGAGCCGGATGGCTGGCGTGCCCGATCCCGAGGCTGCCCCACAGCGTCCAGCAGCATGTGTTCATAGGCAGTGATCCGCGCCAGGGTATCCGGCAAAGGCAGCACCACCACCCGCACGCCCAAGGCCTGCAGGCGCTGCCGCAGGCCCAGGGCGTTGTACTGCCCCGTGATGACCAGATCCGGCTTGTGCGCCAGCACCTGCTCCAGCGAGCCATCGTGGGCCGGCCAGTCCAGCCCCACCCACGCCACCGGGTAACGCCGGTGGAAAGGCGACAACGCCGCCACGCGCTCACGCGGCAAGTGGCGCGCCAGCATCCAGTCTGTACACAGGTCCAGCGACACGACGCGCGATGGCACGGGCGATGCTGTGGCAACCACGGGCAGCCACAGACACGACACGAGGATCGCCCGCCATGCCGCCTGGCTCAAGGCCGTGAGGTTGCGAAACGGACCGAGCCACCGCATTGCGCATCAAGGCGTGCTGTAACGCACGCCCACAAAGGCCGTCACCCCAGGTGTACGGAAGCCTTTGGACAGTTCGTAGTCACGATCAAACACATTGTCGACCTTGGCAAAAGCCGTCCAGCCCGGACGATCCAGACGCCGGCTCACCTGGGCATTCACCACGGCATAGCCCCCCAGCCGCGCGGTCGGCTGAGCGTAGGGATACTCCACCCTGTGACTGCGCGCCTGGGCCTCCAGGCGCCAATCCCAGCCCGCCACCGACTGGCCGACCGAAGCGAGTGCCTGTCGTTGCGCGCGCTTGGCCAACAGTTCGCCCGTGCTGCGGTTGACCGGGCTCAGGTGGTCGAACTGTGCGCGCCAGTCCAGACCCGCCGCGCGTGTCAGATACCGCAGCGACCACCCCTCAATCCGAGCCTGACTGACGTTCACCGGCGTGTTGCCCCACTCGATCAGGTCACTGACCTCGTTGAGGAACCACACCACAGACGCCTTGTGTGGGCCTTGCTCATAGTGCAGGGCGGCTTCTCGGTTACGGGAGCGCTCCGGTTTCAGATCCGCGTTACCGCCGTAGCACTCGCCGAAGAAGCACGTCTGCGGAAAGTACAGGTCATTGAACGTCGGCACCTTGAACGCCGTACCGTATCCCACGCTGGCCCGCCAGGCTGGTGTCAGCTGATAGCCATACGCGAGCGAGCCCGTCTGCTTGGCGCCGAACTGCGTGTTGTCATCGCGACGCACATTCACCTGCGCCGTATGCGCGCCGGCACGCCACTGCCAGCCGACAAACAGCGAATCAATGGCCCGCCTGGTCTGGTCGTAAGCCGAGGTGGCCACGATCCCCTGCTCCAGCCGCTCGGCGCCCAGCAACCAGGTTCCCATGGTGGTCTGAATGTCGTTCTGCCAGGCGTACAGCCGCTGCGTCGTCTTCGCCCGACTTGTGGGCTCGCCACGGCTGCGCTCCTCCGCGTCGTCTGCGCTCCGCCCCACCCGCACCTCGCTGCGCCAGCTGGGCAGCCACTGCGCGCGCCAATGCGCCACCAGATTGCTCACCGTTGATCGGTTCGCTGCGTCGGGCGAGTACCCGTCGTAATCGTTCTCGCCACGGCTGAAGAGGTAACTGACGCCTGCCTCGTGATCACGCGACAGTCTATACGTCACCCTGGCCGAGGTGCTCCCAAGGGCAAACCGGTCGCGGTCCGGCTCACGCGGTGTGCGGGACGGCAAAGACACATCGATGCCGTCCGTACGCTCATATCCCAGCGACAGGGCATAACTCAGCCGGTCTTGCGCACCGGACCAGGCCGCGCTGCCTCGCACCGTGCCGCGCGAACCCACGCCCAGCTCGGCATCGAGGTGCTGGCCATCCTGCCCGCGACGGGTGAACACCTGGACCACCCCACCGATGGCATCACTGCCATACAGCGACGACATGGGTCCACGAACCACTTCGATGCGCTCGATCTGCGCGAGCGGCACACGCGACCAAGTCGGCGTGCCGGCCGTGGCAGACCCCACTCGCACACCGTCGACCAGCAGGAGCACATGATTCGAGTTGGTCCCCCGCACAAACAGGCTCGACAACGCGCCTGGCCCGCCGTTGCTGGAGAAGACCATACCCGACTCGCGAGACAACAGATCCTCCAGAGTCACCGCACCGCTGCGATCGATGTCCTCCCGCCGGATCACCGTGACGTCGGCGAGCACCGAAGACACGCGCTCCGGCTGGCGCGTGGCCGTGACGATCAACTCGCCAACCTCCTGCGCCGATACCGGCCCTGCAGACAGAACGGCACACAAGGCCCCGACGCCGGCAACGGCAACACCCACTCGCGACGCACCTTGCGCCGAGTACACACACAACATGATGAACAACAAGACAAAGGCCCCGACCAGCGTCCCCGCAGGTCACGGACGAAACGGCCTCGTCCGCGTGCGCGCACAAGGCCCCCTGCTGGCCGGTATCCGGGCTGGGCGGTGCGACCTGCGAGACCTTCCCAGGCACGAGACCCAGTGGCTGTAGCACGCAAGCGGAACGACTCAACCATGGCTGAGACGTTCGACCGCCGACCGTTGCGGGGGCAGCGCAAGTCAGGCAGCACGCCGTGGGCGGCTGATCCCTCTTGCTTCCCGTTTAACTGCACCGGGCGAACCCCGGCGCGAGCACCAACGAAGCGGATTGTAAGCGCCCTACAATCGCACATCCCTGAACACCCCGAGCCGGGCTTGCCGATGTCCAGAATCGATCAACTCACCGACCGCATCGAGCGCCTCCTGCTGCGCCATGAGGAGTTGCATCGCGTCAACGCCCTGCTCACGGAACAGGTGACCGCACTCACGCAAGAGCGCGACTCGCTGCGAGCCCGCCTCGCCGCCGCGAGAGCACGCATCGACGTGCTCATCGACAAACTGCCCCAGCTCGGCGCGGGCGAACACACCCCGGCTGAGACCGACGAAGGAGCCGGCAAGCCATGAAACAGATCGAGGTCTCCATCATGGGCCAGAGCTACCTGCTGGGCTGCCCCGATGGCGGCGAGCAACGCCTCAAGGAAGCCGTATCCCAGGTCGACCGCGAGATGTGCGCCATCCGCGACAGCGGCAAGCTCAAGGCACGCGAACGCATCGCCGTTCTCGCCGCGCTCAACCTTGCCTACATCTTGACGGAACGGCCCATGCAGGCGGCCGCAGACTCATCGGCTGCCGGCAAAACCGACGATACCCAGACCACTTCGTCAGACGATGCCAACCCTGCCTACCTTGACCAGCTCATCGCTCGGCTGGATCAGGCACTCGGCAAAGATGGCCAACTGATCTGAGGCGGGTCCCGCTGTCAAACGACGGCAAACAAACCCCTGAAAGCCGCGCAATTGCGCATACACACGGCGACGAACGCCGTAGAATGAAACCGTTCGTTGCGTTCGCGGTTGTTTTTATTTCCTTGAACCGATGCTCTTTGAGCCAGGGCTTGGAACATCGTGGCACTGGTGTGATCGTCTCGCGTCAGATGAACCCGACGTACCGCTGACCTCGCCCACCTGAATCCCCTGGGTTCAGGAATGCGGCAACCGGCTCGCAGCGAACACTGCTTCCCACGGCCAGCCCGCATTGCGCGCTGGCCGTTTTTGTTGGTCAGGCTGACACGGTGTCCGCGGGCATCAAGTCGCTGCCGCGAACTGGATGCTGGCCAGCACGATGCGGTTGCCGCCCTTTTCCCGGGCGGACGCCAGCGCGCGATCGGCGCTGCGCATCAGTTCGTCCACGATCCCCGCCGTGTGCGGGAAGCTGGCCACGCCCATGCTGACCGTGAACGGGATCTGCTGCCCCTGATAGGCCACGATGTGTTGCGCACACTGCCTGCGCAACTGCTCCATGCGCGAGTGCGCCGTGGCCAGCCCCACCCCCGACAGCAGCACCACAAAACGGTCGCCGCCCAGGCGACAAGGCGAATCCATTGCCCGGGTGCCTGCGCGCAGCAAGCGGCCGAGCGACTCCACCACCCGCTCACAGCCTTCGACACCATGCAGGCGCATGATTTCGTCCATGTTGTCGATGGCCACCGACACCAGTGCGAACTCGCGCTGCTCCCGGCTGGACAGGTCGGCCTCGCGGCGCAACTGCTCCTCGAAATGCGCCCGCTGGTACAAGCCCGACACGCCATCGCGGACCTGATTGCCCTCTGCCTCACGGCGCAGCGCCTCATTGGCCTTCTGCTGCTGCTCCAGCTGAGCCAGCGCAGTCTGCAGCTGCGCGTCGCGTCGACGAAGCTCCGTCACGTCCTGCCACACAGACAACATGACCGGTGCGCCTTCTTCAGCTGCGTTGACCACGCGACGCCAGGCGACGAACTCCTTGCGTTCACCGCGCAACTCCAGCTTGTGCTCCGCGCGCACGCCGTCACCCGCCGCCTGCGCCTGCTGCTCGACGGCGCGCAGCGCAGCGGCCTGCACACCATCCAGCACATCGGTGTCCACTCGGCCGATCAACTCCCCGCCGAACCACGCCACAGCAAGGCGGTTTGCCGTCGTGTAGCGGCCCGACGCCAGCTCCTTGACGGTGACAGCCAGCCCCATCTGGTCCAGCGCATCCAGCAATGCATCACTCAGCGGCGCCGCGATCAGGTTCGCGGGGTGTTGGATATCGGCCATGTCAGCTCGTGTTCGGAAAGTGATCGGCTCACGCGCTGCCAGCGCGCGCCCGTGCCATCCACGGAATGTTCGCCGAAAATACCAGCGATGCCTGTCCTTCAAACGTGGGAGGAACGGGCACTTTACGTGACAAGTGCGAATTTCCGCACACCAGCCGACAACAACCATGAAGATTGCATTGCTCGGGTGTGGCCTGATGGGCACGCCCATGGGCGTCCGCTTGCTGGCGGCCGGCCACCCGCTCACCGTCTGGAACAGAACGCCGGAGAAAACCCAAGCTCTGGTGACCCAGGGCGCACAGCACGCCGCCACGCCGGCAGAGGCTGCCCAACACGCCGACATCGTCATCACGATGCTGACAGACGGCGAGGCCGTACATGCCGCGCTGATTGACAGCGGTGCAGCGCAGGCCATGCGCGCAGGCGCCGTTCATATCGACATGAGCTCCATCCGCCCTGAGCAAGCGCGAGCGCATGCGAGTCAGCTGGCGCGCTTTGCCGTGGACGCGCTCGACGCTCCCGTATCAGGCGGCACACTCGGCGCCGAGGCCGGCACCCTGGCGATCATGGCCGGCGGCGACGCAGCAGTCTTCTCGCGCGTGCGCGCCATACTGGAGGTCATGGGGCGCCCCACGCACGTGGGTCCGATCGGCAGTGGCCAGCTGGCCAAGCTCGCCAACCAGATGATCGTGGGCATCACCATCGGCGCGGTGGCCGAAGCCCTGTTGTTCGTGGAGCGCGGCGGCGCTGATCCCGCCATGGTGCGACAGGCGCTCCGCGGGGGATTTGCCGAAAGCCGGGTCCTGGAGGTGCATGGCGAACGCATGGTCCAACAGGACTTCGTCAAACGCGGCTCCTTGGCCGTTCAGCTCAAGGACCTGAGTAACGCGCTGAACACGGCAGATCTGCTGGGTTTCGACGCCCCAATCACCAAGGGGCTGGCCGCCCTCTATGCCGCAGCCGCTCAACACGGAGACGCAGATCTCGACCAATCCGCGCTTTACCGTGAGCTGGCCCGCCGTCAAACCGACATCGGTTGAATCGACCGGCAAAAAGCAAAGGCCCCCAACCTGGAGGTTGAGGGCCTTTTGGGGTGAGTAGCCTGACGATGACCTACTTTCACACGGGAATCCGCACTATCATCGGCGCTGAGTCGTTTCACTGTCCTGTTCGGGATGGGAAGGAGTGGGACCAACTCGCTATGGTCATCAGGCTTGAACTGT
>NZ_JAAAPN010000015.1 GCF_009909205.1 Aquabacterium fontiphilum | reverse complement strand
CGAGACATCACCTTGATCTCCACTACTTGCTCCTGGGTCAACATCGGCGGCCAAAGCCGCCATCCTTACCCCAGGTGGGTCACTTTTACGCCGACGAAGTGGGTCAGTATTACTGCGGCGGTGACATGTAGCCAAGAAAAACCTCATCGCGCACCCATCCCAGCGATTCGTACAAGGATTGCGCGACCACGTTGGTGCGGGCGGTGGTGAGGTCCATGCGCGCCTTGCCATCCGCCGCCGCCCTGGCTTCTGCTGCCTGGAGCAGCCTGCGGCCCACCGCCAGCTTTCGCAGCTCGGGGCGCACGAACAGGTCATACAAGGCATAGATGGGCTGCGCCTCGACCGAGCAGAAGGTGGGATACAGCTGGCAGAAGCCGGCCAGCGCGCCATCGGCCAGCTCAGCCACCAGGATGACGGATTGCTGTTGCCTCAGTCGGTCACCGATGAACTGCCGAGCCAGCGCGGGGGCCGGCGCCTGCGCGTAGAACTGGCGGTACTGGTCGAACAGCACCGCCACGGACTCGACATCGGTGCATTTCGCTTCTCGGAGGGTGATGTGCATGGCGGTCACGTCTGGCAGCCCTTCCAGCGTTGCATCTCTTCTTCGATGAAGTGACTCACCAGATCAGCGAACATGCGTTCAATGGCATCCGGACTGAGCCCCTCTAGTTCAGCCCATTCACGACGCGTGGCCAGCATGGCTTTGAATCGCTCGGGGGCACGAACGGCGGAGGCCGATGTCTTGAATCTGGCCGCAGCCAGGACATACCGATATCGTTTGCCGATCAGTGTGACGACCGCCCGGTCGATCCGGTCGATCTCGGCTCGAATGTCGTCCATGCTCTGGCACTGCTCCGGCGGCAGCGCGTTGTCGATGTTCATCCCCTTGTCCTTGATGATGGTTGTCTGGACGAACCATTAAGCCATAAGCGGGGTGAACAGGGGTTGCCGCGCTGGCGTCGACGGTCAGTGACGGATGATGTCGTTCAGTTGCTGATCACTTAGATCCGCGCCGACCCAGGTCAAACATGCAATACCCACAGCAGACACAGCACAACCAAGACCAGCACAGCGCCTTTGAGCAAGCCAGAGACGGTCGATTGGTCTTCGAAGGTTTCAAATCGGAGGAGGGCGTTGAGTGCAGAGCCGATGATCGAGCCGATGCCGAGGTTGAACACCAGACCCAGCGCGGCAAAGAACAGAGCCGATCCCGCAATCCATCGTTGGGCGTCGATGTCTGTCGTGGCGGGACCCAGGGTCTGGGAGTAGACACCGTGTAACCACACGAGGATGGCGCCGATGAGTGCCCCCCATACCGCCCCAAAGGCCGCAGACGCCAGTCGGTCGATCATCTGATGTCGGGTTTGGCAGAAGGTGGTGATGCAGAGTCTTCAGCGGTGACCCGACTGAATCGCGGTTGCGTCTTGCCACCGTGTGTCACTGGCTCGATGAACATGGCAAACGGCCGCACCCACAAGCCTGAGTCGTTGTACAGCGGTCGATACAGAACCAGCGGCTCCAGTGTCTCGCTGTGCCGGGTCACCCCGAGCACCTCGTACTCGCCTCCCTTGTAGTGGCGATAACGGCCAAGCGGGAGGGACGGCAGGGGTGCAAGATCGTTGGTCATGGTGATGAATCAGGGACTGACGGAGTCATTCGCAGCCGCAGCTGGGGGCATCCGTCGCGGCGATGCCTGCCGAGCCCGCTGTGGGATACCCGTCTCGTTTCCACCAGTCGAGCCCGCCCATCAGTTCTTTGACGTCGAAGCCCAGCTTGGTCATGTTCAAGGCGCCCTTGGTAGACGCGTTACAGCCGATGCCGTCACAGTAGGTGACGATCAATGCGGACTGATCGATGCCTGAGGTGTTCTCTTCCGTCATCTGCCGATGTGGCAGATTGATGGCGCCGGGTATGTGCTCCGTGGCGTAGGCGTCAGGTGAGCGGGCGTCAATCACGACGACGTTGTCGCCGCGCTCGAGTGCCACCTTCAGATCCCAGGCATCGATCTCGTATTGCAATTTGTTGGCGTAGTGCTGTAGCTGGGCGTTCACGCGCGTTCCTCTCTGTGCAATCAGGGTCGTTGTCTGCATACCGTGTTTCATGTCCCGTGCTTGCTCAGCACATGGCGCGCAAAGTTATCCAAAATGGCTTGCCAGCCGGCGCGTTGCTGTTCCTCCGAAAAGACCTCCTCGGCATCAAAGGTCTCTCGGACGGTGACACCTTGGGGCCCATCGATGAAAGTCACTTGCAGGCTTCGATCACCAAACGTGCATTCGATCAGCTGGTGCGGCACGATGTTCGTGTAGACGCCTTCGAAGTCGAAGCCCACGCTGCCGTCTTTCGCCTCCATGCGCGAGCAGAAGCTGCCGCCCACACGAAGGTCAACACGCGCCTGGGTGGTGTGCCAGTCGTCTGAGGCCGCGTTCCACTGCTTGATGTCGTCCGGCGTAGTCCATGTTTGCCAGACCAGGTCCATGGGTGCGGCGATGGTGGTTTCGACCGTGATTTTCACGTGGCACTCCTGTCTTGATCGTGTTGAGCCAGACGCTGCGCGCGCAGTCCAGCATGCATCAGCATACTGCGCGAGCCCGTCCGTGGAGGAAAATACTGCCCTTTCGCGCTGGCGGCTCCGCTGTGGGCAGCCCTGTTGACCGGCAAATACCATGTCCCTTCCCCGTGCCTTCGCCCCTTCCCCGCTCGCCCGCCTGTTGCGTGCGTGGGCGCGGCTGGACGCGGATGCCGCACAGGTTGACTTGGCCCATGCGCTGGGCAACTGGTTGTCTGCCGTCGACAGCGTCCGGCTGGAGGCCGCCCTGCAATCGATCGACCGGTACGCGTCAGCGGCCCGGGGGGTGACGTCCACCCTGGATGCGGCTGACCTGGCTGAGCGCCATCGGCGCTTCCTGGCGGACACCGCCGACTGGATCCGCGCCCTGCCCTTGATGGATACCGCGCTCGGCGATGGCGCGCAGACCACGTATGGCCCAAGCCAGCAACGCTACCTGACTGTTCAGAAGCAGCTGGAAAACCGCGTCAACGCCTGGCGGGCCCAGGTGCGCAAGGCCTTGGCCGCCGGCACGTCTGGCCTGCGGCAACTGGCCGCGCTCGATGGTGTACTTGATGAGATGCTGGGCCCGCGCGAGCAGCGGCTGCTGGCCAGCGTCTCGGTTTACCTCGAACGCCGCTTCGAACACCGTCGCGGTGTTGAGCCAGAAGGCGCAAGCAACTGGGTGGAGGGTTTCAACCAGGACATGCGCCAGATGCTGCTGGCCGAACTGCAGCACCGGCAACAACCCATTCAAGGCATGGTCGATGCCGCGCAGCAGCCTGCCGCGATGCGCGCCGATCCGGCCCTTTCTTCTCGATAAGAACAACTGAGATCAAGCATGAACACACGTATTGCAACGGCATGCGCATTTGCGCTGGGGCTGGCCGCCGTGGTCTGGGTGGGCTGGGGCTTTGTCGGGAGCAACCCGCTGGCTTTGGTCATGACGGCGCTGATTGCGGGTGGCTACCTGTTGGGGGCGCATGAGCTGCGGCAGTACCGTGCGGCCACACGGGGCCTGGCTCAGTCGCTGGACACCTTGTCGGCCCCGCCGGCCGAGCTGGGTGCGTGGCTGCAACCCATGGACGCCAGCCTGCGCGCGCCGGTGCGCCAGCGCATCGAGGGCCTGGCCGCGCCGCTACCGGGCCCGGCGCTCACGCCGTATCTGGTCGGGCTGCTGGTGATGCTGGGCATGTTGGGCACCTTTCTCGGCATGGTCGTGACCTTCAAGGGCGCGGTGTTTGCGCTCGAAGGCTCGGCCGACCTGACCGCCATTCGTGCCGCGCTGGCCGAGCCGATCAAGGGGCTGAGCCTGTCATTCGGCACCTCGGTGGCCGGTGTGGCGGCCTCGGCCATGCTGGGGCTGATGTCCTCATTGGCCCGCCGCGAGCGTCTGACGGTGTCGCGCCAGCTGGATGTGGCGGTGGCCACGGTGTTGCGCCCGCTGTCGGCCGCCCATCAACGAGAACAAACGGTTCAGGCCCTGCAAGCACAGGCCCAGGCGCTGCCGCTGATTGCCGAGCGTCTGCAGGCCTGGATGGCCGAGCAGGACGCGCGTACCGAACGGCTACAACAGCAACTGGTCAGCCAGCAACAGACCTTCCAGCAAGAGGCTGCCGCCGCCTACACCGAGCTGGCCCGCACGGTCGGGGCGTCGTTGCAAGAAACATTGCGCCAGGGTGTCCAGCAAGCGGCCCAGGCGATCGAGCCGGTCGTGGTGCAGACCATGGACAGCCTGGGCCGCGATGCACAACAATTGCACGAGCGCGTGGTGGCCACGACGCAGGCGCAATGGCAGACGCTGCTGAGCGACTGGCGGCAGGCGGCCAGTCAATCGCAGGACCAGCAGGCGCAGGCCGATGCCGCGCGTCTGCTGCAGTGGCAGCACAGCCTGGCTGAAACCACCCAGCGGCTCGCTGACGAGTGGCAGCGCGCCGGTGCGCACAGCGTGGCACAGCAGCAGGCGGTGACCGAGGCGCTCAGCCGCACGGCGCAGGCCGTGGCCGAGCAGGCTGGCCAGCGCGCACACGAGACCCTGCAGGCCTCGCAGCAGCTTGTGGCCCAAGCGGAAGCGCTGGTGCGTAGCCGCATGGCCTCCGAGACCCAATGGCAGGACGCCCAGCGCCAGCGCATGGACGAGCTGGCCACGGTCTGGCGTCAGGAGCTGACCGCGCTGCGCGAGCAGGAGGCCGCACGGGCAGATACCGCCATCGCCCGCCTGGATGCCCTTCAGGCTTCTGCCGCGCAGCACCTGGCCAGCCTGGGTGCCTCGCTGGAGACCCCGATCACCCGCTTGCTGCAGACCGCGGCCGACGTGCCCCAGGCCGCCGCCGAGGTCATCGCCCAGCTGCGCCAGGAGATGACTCGGCTGGGCGAGCGCGACACCCAGGCCTTGGCCGAGCGCGCCGCACTCACCGAACGCCTGGCGGGCTTGCTCGACATCCTGCAGGCCACCACCGCGCAGCAGCGGGAAGCCGTCAACCAGCTGGTGCAGTCGGCCGGGCAGGTATTCGAGCAGACGGCCGCACAACTGTCTGACAGCCTGGCCGCGCAGACGGGGCAGGTGGACGAAGTCGCCACACGGGTGGCGGCCAGCGCCGTCGAGCTGGCCAGTTTGGGCGAGGCGTTCCAGCACGGGGTGGGCCAGTTCAGCGCCAGCAACGACAAGCTGGCTGACAGCCTGCAGCGCGTGGAGGCGGCCATCGCCCAGTCGCTGGCGCGCAGCGACGAACAGTTGGCCTACTACGTGGCCCAGGCCCGCGAGGTGATCGACCTGAGCATCAGCGCGCAACAAGGCATTGTGGAAGACCTGCGTCGCCTCAAGCAGCAGCCGGCTGTGGCGCTTGGAGGCGCATGAACATGCTGGCCGAGGACCGCGACGACGCGCTGGAGCAGACCGCGCCCATGTGGGCGGTGTTTGGCGATCTGATGGCTGGCCTGCTGGGCGCCTTCGTGCTGATCCTGGTGGGCATGCTGGTGGTGCAGATGGACCTGGTGGCCCACCTGCAGCAAGAGGTGCACAAGCGCCAGCAGGAAGAGCAGCGCCGCATCGCGCTCGAGCAGGCGCTGGCCGGCCCGCTGGCCAGTGGCCGCGTCACCCTGCGTGAAGGCCGCATCGGCATCAGCGGCAGTGTCCTGTTCGACCCAGGGTCGGACCAGCTGCGGGCCGATGGCCGCCAGCTGCTCAAGAGCCTGGTGCCGCCCTTGCGCGTGTACCTGGGCGAGCGCAACGAGTTGCTGATGGTCAGCGGCTTCACCGACAACAAGCTGCTGCGGGATGGCAATCAGCGCTTTGCCGACAACCTGGAGCTGTCTGCCCAGCGCGCGCTGACCGTGACGCGGGCGCTGGTGGAAGCCGGCATGCCGTCGTCACAGGTGTTCGCGGCCGCTTTTGGTGCCGAGCAGCCGGTGGCCCCCAATGACGACGAGGCCGGTCGCGCACAGAACCGAAGGGTGGAAATGGCACCGGTGCCGCGCCTGGCCGCCGGTGTGAGTGCCCCATGAGCGAGCTCGTGTCCTCCACGTTGGCTGATTTGCGCGCGCAGGGTGCTCACCTTCGCGATCCGGTGCGCTTCCGTTTTGCCGAGGCGCTGGCCCGGCGGCTGGCCACGCAGCCGCCTGCGGTGCAGGCCCTGCTTCACGAACGCCTGGCGCACGCCTTGACGGCGCTGGCTGACCCTGCGCCCGCGCGAGCAGCGTCTTCCTCCCCGCTGCCCCCGCCTCGTCTGTCCCCGCTGGGAGAACTCAACCGTGCATGGGCCGCGCGCCCACGCGCTTCGGCCGAGCCCGCAGATGACTGGGCCGATCTGGGCAGCATGGACGATGACCCCCATACCCTCCAGAGCGCGCGCCGCTTCGGGGTGGTGTGGGAGCAGATTGCTGCCGAGCGCCAGCTGGCCGAGGCCATTCAGAAGGCGCCCGAGAATGCGGGTCCGCTGAACTCACACCGGCTCATGGTGCGCGCCATGACGCGCATGCAGGACCTGTCGCCTGACTACCTGCGGCGCTTTCTGGGTCAGACGGACACCTTGCTGTGGCTGGATCAGCTGCAACAGCCAGTCAGCCTGAAGAACAGTTCGAAAGAGGGCAAGGGCGGGCGACGTGCCACAGCGCGGACACGCAAATGAGCTAAGGTAGGCCAGCAGCCTTTGCCATCGCGCATGAACGAACCACCCTCACCTCTGCAGGCGCCACCGCGCCCAGTGAGCTTCTGGGAAGCCTTCCGCTTCTGGCTCAAGCTCGGCTTCATCAGCTTTGGTGGCCCGGCCGGCCAGATCGCCATCATGCACACCGAGCTGGTGGAGCGCCGACGCTGGCTGAGCGAGCGGCGTTTTTTGCACGCGCTGAACTACTGCATGCTGCTGCCAGGCCCCGAAGCCCAGCAGCTGGCGACCTACATCGGGTGGTTGATGCACCGCACCTGGGGCGGCGTGGTCGCTGGCGCGCTGTTCGTGCTGCCTTCGTTGTTCATCCTGATGGCGCTGGCGTGGATCTATCTGGCCTATGGTCATCTTCCGCTGGTGGCCGGCCTGTTCTACGGCATCAAGCCGGCAGTGACCGCCCTGGTCGTGCATGCGGCCCATCGCATTGGCAGCCGCGCGCTGAAGAACGGCTGGCTGTGGGGCATTGCTGCGGCGGCCTTTGTGGGCATTTTCGCGTTTGACGCCCCCTTCCCGCTGATCGTGTTGCTGGCGGGCCTGGCGGGCGCCGTGGGGGGCCGCCTGGCGCCGCAGGTGTTTGCCGTGGGGGGCGGCCACGGTTCAGCCCAGCACAGCTACGGGCCCGCGCTGATCGACGACGACACCCCTACCCCACCCCACGCCCGCTTTCGTCGCGGCCGGCTGTGGGCGGCACTGGGCATGGGGCTGGGACTGTGGGCCATCGGCATGGGCATCCTGGCGCTGACGCAAGGGCCGCAGGCCGTGCTCACGCAGATGGGGTGGTTCTTCACCAAGGCGGCGCTGCTGACATTTGGTGGCGCGTATGCCGTGCTGCCCTACGTGTACCAGGGGGCGGTGGAGCACCATCAGTGGCTGACTGGGCCGCAGATGATCGATGGCCTGGCGTTGGGCGAGACCACGCCAGGGCCGCTGATCATGGTCGTGGCGTTCGTCGGCTTTGTCGGCGGGTGGGCCAGGCAGCTGTTCGGCCCGGATGCGCTGTTGCTGGCCGGCGCCGCGGCCGCCTGTGTGGTGACCTTCTTCACCTTTCTGCCCTCGTTCATCTTCGTGCTGGCCGGTGGCCCGCTGATCGAATCCACCCATGGCAACCTCAAGTTCACCGCGCCGCTGACGGGCATCACCGCAGCGGTGGTGGGCGTGATCCTCAACCTGGCGCTGTTCTTTGCGTACCACGTGTTGTGGCCGCAGGGGTTCGAGGGCCGCTTCGACTGGCCATCGGCGCTGATCGTGCTGGGCGCGATGCTGGCGCTGTTTCGTTTCAAGGTCGGGATCATGCCGCTGCTTGCGGCGTGCGCGGCACTCGGGCTTGCCGCGCAGCTAGTTCGCTAGCAGGCGCTCCAGGGCCTCGATGCGATGGCGTCTGGGCGTGGTGATGGCGAAGAAGCGCTCCTGAAGTTGGCTGGCCTGACCGACTGTCACCAGGATGCCGGAGCGCAACTCGTCTTGCACCACCACCTCGGGCAACACGGCCAGCCAGCCACTGTCGCGTGCAATCAGACGCAGCATGGCCATGTCATCCACTTCTGCCTTCAGCCTGGGGCTCACCCCGGCCGAGGCGCACAAGGCATCGAACTGCGCACGCACGGCATTGCGCGGCCCGGGCAGCACGAGCTCCACCCCGTCCAGGTCTTCCGGGATGCGCAGGCGCCGGCGCTTCCACACCTTGGCCGGCCCCACCAGCGAGATCGACTGGCTCCCCAGGAAGCGGCAATGCAGGGGGCGATCCGCATCGGCCGGCACGGTCTCGTTGGCCAGCACCACATCCAGTTGGTGGTGAAGCAGGCGGGTGAGCAGATCCTCCAGCAGGCCTGACTCCAGGGTCAGGACCACACTCGGGTCGGCCATCACCGGGCGGATCCAGTTCTCCTGGTAGTTCCGTGAGAGCGTGGCCACGCTGCCCACCCGCAGGCGGGTCATGCCCTCGCTGCGTCCTTCGAGCCGCCCGAGCATCTCCTGGCCCAGGCCAAAGATGTGCTCGGCGTAGGACTGCACCAACTGCCCAACATCCGTGAGCACCAGGCGGCGTCCTTCACGCATGAACAGCGCCTCGCCGAGGCGATCTTCCAGTTGCCTGATCTGGGCTGACAAGGCCGATTGCGAGGTGTGCAGGTCTGCCGCAGCTTGCGTGAGATGACCCAGTTTGGCGACCCGCCAGAAGTAGAACAAGTGATGGAAGTTCAGTTGTTCCAGCTTCATGGTTCTTTAAAAGTGAATGAAATGTTCTAATCAATGAATTTTACAGAACAAACAAAGCGACGCACCATTCGGGCTATCGCATTACCGAGATGTCCGCCATGGATTTGCACCCACCCGTCTGGGCACTGAGCGTCTTGGCCCCCGCCGTGCTGATGCTGCTGGCCGCAGGGCTGCCCGGGTCAAGCGATGCCGCAGTGGGCCGCGCATGGCGGGGTTTTCATGTGCTGTCGGTGCTGGCCCTGGTGGCGACGGTGCTGACCCTGGTCGGCCATGGGCTGGATCAGGTGGAGGGGGGTGCGTTGGCGCCATGGTTGTCGCCCCAGTTGCTGGGCGCCTGGATGGCGGTGCTGGTGCAGTTCCTGGGCACCGTGATCGCCAGCTTCTCGGCGCGTTACCTCGAGGGCGAGGTTGGCCAACGCCGCTACCTGCAGTCGCTGGCGGGTGTGCTGGCGTCGGTGCATGTGCTGCTGCTGGCTGGGCACTGGGTGGTGTTGATCGCGGCATGGGCTGTGGTGGGGGTGTGCCTGCAACAACTGTTGTGCTTCTACACCGAGCGCCCGTTTGCGCGGCTGGCCGCCTTCAAAAAGCGCATGGCCGACCGCGCAGCCGACGTGCTGCTCGTGGTGGCTGCCACGCTGACATGGTCGGAAGTGGGCAGTGGCGCTTTCTCGGATCTGTGGACCCATCTGGCTCAGCATGGCGCCTCGGCGCCCTTGCAAGGTGCCGCACTGTGTGTCGCATTGGCGGTCGTGTTGCGCACCGCTCTGCTGCCGGTTCATGGCTGGCTGATCCAGGTGATGGAGGCGCCCACGCCGGTCTCTGCGCTGTTGCATGCCGGCGTGGTGAACCTGGGGGGTTTCGTGCTGATCCTGTTTGCGCCCCTGCTGGAGCAAGCGGCAGCGGCGCAAGGCGTGCTGGTGGTGCTGGGCTTGGCCACGGCAGTGTTGGCCAGCATGGTCATGCTCACCCGCATCAGCATCAAGGTGCGCCTAGCTTGGTCGACGGTCGCGCAGATGGGCTTCATGGTGGTCGAGTGCGGCCTGGGTCTCTATACCCTCGCTGCCTTGCACCTGATGGGCCACTCGCTGTACAAGGCGCATGCCTTCCTCGCCTCCTCTTCGGCTGTGCAACGCACACGCTTTCAGGCGTTGCAGGGCCTGAGCGCACCCGCTGGCTGGAGCCTGATGCTGGCCCCGGTGTGGTCTGTTGTCGTGGTCTGGGCTGTGCAGGCGGCGCTGGGTAGCCCATGGCCGTGGTGGTGGAGCCTGGTGCTTGCGCTGGCCTGGGCACCGATGTTGTGGGTGGCTCAGCCTAAGGCGGGTGATCGGGTGAACCTGCCCCGAATGGTCGTGCTGCAACTGGCCATGGGTCTGGTGATGGTGTCGGGGCTCGCCGCGCTCGCCGCCCTGCTCCATGCGCTGCCGCTGGGGACGGCAGATCGTCCGAATGAGCTCGCCGGTGTGCTCACGCTGGTGGCCATGGCTGCGCTGCATGTGTGGCTGGTGGCGGTTCAACGGCAGCCGCGCGCCTTGATGGCCTGGCGCCGCTGGAGCTACGCGGGCCTCTACCTCGATGAGTTCTACACGCGACTGGCCCTGCGTTTATGGCCCACGGGCTGGATGACCGGCGCCCCCAGCAGCAGCGCGTACCAGGCGAGCCCGGATGCGCACGCCACGCAGTCGAACTGAACGGATCCAGGAGCCCACATGACCCTCGCCGGCCTGACCCGCACCGAAGCCATGCCAACGCAGACCCGCCACCATCGTGGACAGGGCCTTGATGCTTCGCGCATTGACGCGGCCTGCGCCCAGGCGTGCCAGGCGATTGCACCCGCCTGGCCACTGGACCGTGCCATTGCCGTCAATCCGCATTGGTCGCGCGTGAGCATGCCGATCCGGCATGTGGCCGCACGCATGGCGGTGCTGGGTGGTATTCAGGTGTTCCCGCCACGCGAGCGGCAGTGGGCTGCATGGGATGATGGCCGGATCACCTCGCAGGATCTGGCCGAGGCGATTGCGGCCATCCCCAAGGCGCGAGAGCAAGGCTGGATAGCCGATACCGCGCTTGCGGCCTTGCGTACGACGGCGCCAAGCCAGCAACTGCCGCTGCTGATCGATGTGCTGGACAACGCCCCTGATCGCCACACCCGCCTGGCCTGGCGGCAGGCTGTTACCCACCAGGTCAGCCAGACGTGTGCGGCCTACTTTGATGGCTGCCAGGCTGATTGGCAGCCTCAGCGACAAGAGGGGCTGTATGGCTTCTGGCGTGACACCCTGCAGCACGATCACGGCATCGGCTTGCTGATGGGCCTGCCCGATCTCGGCCGTCGGCTGGGGGTGCTGCCCGCCACACGGGCAGATGCCGAACGCTGGGCGATAGGCCGCCTGGGCCTTGCAGACGCGGTGTGGGCGGATTACCTGGAGGCGGTGCTTCTGACGGTGAATGGCTGGGCCTCATGGTGTGCTTACCTGGGGTGGCAGGCCGGCCAGGAAGGGCGACAAGATGCCCATCTGCGCGATTTGCTGGCCATTCGCCTGGCCTGGGGGGCGGTGTTGCTGGAGTGCAAGGATGACCTGAGCACGCGCACGGCATTCAGCGCCCTTCAGGCGGCATGGCGCAATGCACCTGCGGTGCTGGCCCAGGCCGAAGACATGTTGCTGGCCGACGAGGTGTGGCAGCTGGCGCTGGAGCGAGGCTATCAGCGGCAACTGGCGCAACGGGTTCTGAGTGCGCCAACGTCCGCGGCTTGCGCTGTCAGCGTGCAGGCCGCATTCTGCATCGACGTGCGCAGCGAGCCGGTCCGGCGCGCGCTGGAGGCCGCACACCCTGGCGTGCAGACAATCGGCGTTGCTGGTTTCTTTGGCCTGCCCGTGGCGTACACCCCCCTGGCCACCGAGGCGCGCCGTCCGCAACTGCCCGGCTTGCTTGCCCCGGCCATGGAGGTGACAGATCAGGTCTACGCTGGCGCTGGTTGCGATGCGCTGCCCGATGCCAGCCGTACGCTGGCCGTCGCCCAGGCCCGTCGTGAGCGCCTGCGCTTGTCTGCGCAGTGGGACGCCGCCAGCCGCTGGCCCAGCGCGGCGTTCTCCTATGTCGAGGCGGCAGGGCTGGGTTACCTGGGCAAGCTGGGGCGGTGGTTGTTGCCCTCAGTTGCCGAGCGGCCGCGCGACGACCTTGCGGGTGTGCCCACACGCTATCGGCCTGTGTGTCGCCCAACCTTGAGCGGCGCCGATCTGGGCACCCGCACGGCGCTGGCGGCGCGTGTCCTGCGCGCCATGGGCATGACGCAAAGACTGGCGCCATTGGTGCTGCTGGTGGGCCATGGGAGCCAGTCGGCCAACAATGCCCATGCCGCCGCGCTGGACTGCGGTGCCTGCTGCGGCCAGACAGGTGAGGTCAATGCACGCAGCCTGGCCCTGTTGCTCAACGATCCAGCCGTGCGCGACGGCCTGCATGCTGAAGGCATCGAAGTGCCCGCTGAGACCCGGTTTGTGGCCTGTCTGCACAACACCACGACCGATGAAATCGAAGCCTTTGATCTGGATCTGCTGCCGGAAACCGCGCGCCAGCGCTGGCAACAGCTGCAACCTGCCCTGGATCAGGCCGGCGATCAGGTACGCCGTGAGCGCGCGCCGACGGTCGGGCTGAATACTGCAGCCGCCCCGGATGAGCTGCTGCGTCAGGCACGCCGCCGCGCCAACGACGGGGCCCAGACCCGGCCGGAGTGGGGACTGGCTGGCAACGCCGCCTTCATCATCGCGCCACGCTACCGTACACAAGGCATTCGCCTGGATGGACGCAGCTTTCTGCACGACTACGAGGCCAGCGAGGATGCCGATGGCAGCATCCTTGAGCTGCTGATGACGGCCCCCATGCTGGTGACGCACTGGATCAACTGGCAGTATCACGCATCGACCTGCGACCCTGTACGTCTGGGCAGTGGCAACAAGGTGCTCCACAACGTTGTGGGTGGCCACATCGGTGTGTTCGAAGGAAACGGGGGCGATCTGCGCATCGGCCTGTCCAAGCAGTCTTTGCATGATGGTCAGAAATGGATGCACGAGCCTTTGCGCCTGACCGTGCTGATAGACGCGCCGGTGGAGGCCATCGAGGCCATCATCACGCGCCATACCATCGTGCGCCAGTTGCTGGACAACGGCTGGCTGCATCTGTGGCACTACGGTGCGACGCGCCTACAGCGCTATGACTCGGGCGGCTGGAGAGATCTGCCCGCGGCATGAGCTCACTGCTGGACCCTTCAGTTGGCCAGCCATATTGACACTGACCAGTCCGGTTCCTTCACGCGCGAGATTGAGATTGCACGGCCTGGCAACCAGCGAGAAGGGACCGCCTCGCGCAGGCAAGCGGTCTTGAGACCGACAGGGGGGCGAACAGCGGCGTCAGCCGGCCAGTCTTGCCTGGGCATGGCGCTTGCCGCGAATCGCGGTCTTCAACATTGCCTTGCCCGCATGCCCGAACAAAAATGGCCGCAGCACCTGTGGATCGTCCGGCACGGCCAGAGCGCCGGTAATGTCGCGCGCGACCACGCCGAGCAGGCCGGCCTGCCCTTGATCGACATCGCCACACGCGACATGGACACGCCGCTGTCATCGCTGGGCGAGCAGCAGGCGCGTGCCCTGGGTCATTGGTTTGGCGCCTTGCCCGAGGCGCAGCAGCCCACCGTCGTGATGTGCTCGCCTTATGTCCGCGCACACCAGACCGCCCGCATCGTGGTGGAAGCTGGACAACTGGGCGCAGGGCCCGCGGGCGTGCAGATCGTGCGCGACGAGCGCTTGCGCGAGAAAGAGTTCGGCATCCTCGACCGCCTCACGCGAGTGGGCATCCAGCAGCGCTATCCCGAGCTCAGCGAGCAGCGCGCCCATGTGGGCAAGTTCTATTTCCGCCCGCCAGGTGGCGAGAGCTGGTGCGATGTGATCCTGCGGCTGCGACAGGTGCTGGAGACCATCACGCGTGAGCATGCCCGCGAAAGCGTGCTCATCGTCGGGCACCAGGTCATCGTTAACTGCTTTCGCTACCTGCTGGAGCGCATGGACGAGCAGACCATCCTCGAGGCCGACCGCCAGGCCGACGTGCCCAATTGCGGTGTCACCCACTATGCGTTCGACCCGCAGGCGGGCCGCAAGGGCAAGCTGTGTCTGTGTGAGGCAAACTTTGTGGCGCCCCTCGTTCACGAGGGCACGCCGGTCACCGTTGAGAAAGACGTTCCTGGAGCGCCCCACTCATGAACCCGACCGTGCACGAGCTGGATGTCGCCACCCTGCGCGACTGGCCGCTACCCGTCCCGGCCGACGACGAAGACAAGGAGGCCCGTGGTCGCGCGCTGGTGATTGCCGGCTGCCCCGAGACACCAGGGGCGGCCATTCTGGCTGGCCACGCGGCGCTGCGCGCAGGGGTGGGCAAGCTCACGCTGGTCACCGTGGCCTCGGTGGCGCCCGGCATCGCGCTGGCCGTGCCCGAGGCACGGGTGATCGCCATGCCAGATGACATGGCGGCCTGGCCCCGTTCAGCCAGCATGGCCAAGCTCATCGAGCTGGCCGGGCGCGCGCAGGGCGTGCTGATCGGGCCCGGCATGAGCGAGGGCGACGCCACACTGGATGTGGTCGAGATGCTCTTGCCTCACTGTCGCAAGGCCGGCGTGGTGCTGGATGCAGCAGCCATGGCCGTGGTCATGCGCCACGCGGTGGCGCAGCCCGTTTTGCTCACGCCCCATGCCGGCGAGATGGCCCACCTGACGGGGCTGAGCAAGTCGGCCCTGCGGCAGGCGCCCGATGCGGCGGCGCGTGCGGCGGCCGCACGATGGGGCGCGGTGGTCGCGCTCAAAGGCGCCCGCACCTTGATTGCCACGCCCGAGGGCGAGGCCTGGGCGCATCAGGGTGGCAACATCGGTCTGGCGGTTTCCGGCTCGGGCGACACGGTCTCAGGCCTGATCGCCGGCCTGCTGGCGCGCGGCGCCTCCCTGGTTCAGGCGGCGGCCTGGTCGGTGTTCCTGCACGCCAGCGCGGGCGACCAGTTGGCGCGCCGCTGGGGCTTGTTGGGCTACCTGGCGCGCGAAATCCCCGATGAGGTGCCTGGCCTCATGGCGCAGTTCATGCCGCCATCGGACGCCGCACACTGAAGGCCAGCGCGCAGGTTTGCTAGGCTGTGGTCAAACCACAGACCTGCGCCATGCACATTGACAACATCACGCTCACAGGGAAACAGGTTCGGCTCGAGCCGCTGAACGCCTCGCATCTGCCCGGTCTTGCAGCGGCCATCGAGGATGGCCGGTTGTGGGAATTGCCCGTCACCTTCGTGCCCCACCCTCGGGATCTGCCGGAGTTCCTGGTCCAGGCCGACGCGGCCCGTGCCGCCGGCAAGGAGCTGGCCTTTGCCACAGTCGATCTGGCATCCGGTCGGATTGTGGGCAGCACGCGCTTTCGCTGCATCGAGGCCGCGCACCGGCGGGTGGAGATCGGGGCCACCTTCCTCGCGGCATCCAGCCAGCGCACCCACATCAACACCGAGGCCAAGTATCTGATGCTGTGCCATGCATTCGAAAGCTGGGGTTGCAACCGGGTGGAGCTGCTGACCGACGAGCGCAACGCGGTCTCTCGCAAGGCCATTCAGCGCATCGGGGCACAACAGGAAGGCATCCTGCGCCACCACATGGTCATGCGCGATGGCTTCGTGCGCAACTCGGTCATCTTCAGCATCACCGCGCCGGAATGGCCGACGGTGCGGCAGCGGCTGGAGGCGCGCATGGCCGAGGGGTTCGTCAGCCCCGCTTGAACGCCCGTCTTGAACCCCTGCCCTACCCAAGGACACCCGCCGCCCGCCTGGCAGACATGCGCCGCTGCAGGCAACATCGAGGCAGTTTCACCCCACATGAGTGCCGCCATGACCCAGGCGTTTGGCTTTCAGTTCGACAACAGCTACGCGCGCGAGCTGAGTGACTGCTGCGTGCCGTGGCAGCCGGCCGTGGTGCCGACACCCTCGCTGCTGTTCTTCAACGACACGCTGGCCGATGAGCTGGGCCTGGATGTGGCCGCCTTGCAGACCGCGCAAGGCGCGGCTTTGTGGGCGGGCAACCTGCTGCCTGCTGGCGCCCAGCCCGTGGCGCAAGCCTATGCGGGCCACCAGTTCGGGCGCCTGTCGCCCCGGCTGGGCGATGGCCGCGCGCTCTTGCTCGGCGAAGTCGTGGATCGCCATGGCGTGCGGCGTGACATCGCGTTCAAGGGCTCGGGCGCCACGCCGTTCTCGCGCGGGGGCGATGGCAAGGCCGCCGTCGGGCCCATGCTGCGTGAGGTACTGATCGGCGAGGCCATGCATGCCCTGGGCATTCCCACCACCCGTGCGCTGGCTGTGGCCGGCACAGGTGAGCAGGTATACCGCGAGCGGGCCATGCCTGGCGCCGTGTTGACCCGCGTGGCCGCCAGCCACTTGCGTGTGGGCACGATGGAGTACTTTGCCGTGCGCCGCGAGTACGACCACCTGCGCAAAGTGGCCGATTACGCCATCGCCCGCCACGACCCCGATCTGGTGGGCGAGCCCACCCGCTACCTGGATCTGCTGCAACGCGTGGCCCGGCGTCAGGCCGTGCTGATCTCGCAGTGGATGAACGTGGGCTTCATCCATGGTGTGATGAACACCGACAACATGACGCTGTCGGGCGAGACGATCGACTACGGCCCCTGCGCCTTCATGGAGGCCTACAACCCGCAGACCGTCTTCAGCTCGATCGATCAAGGCGGGCGCTACGCCTATGGCAACCAGCCGGCCATCGCCCAATGGAACTTGGCGCGGCTGGCCGAGGCCTTGCTGCCGGTGATCGCCGAGGACCTGACCGAGCCCCACATCAACCGCGCAATCGAGCAGGTCACGGCGGTGATTGAAGCCTTCCCCGAGTGGTATCAGGCGGCGCAGGTTCGCGGCCTGCAAGCCAAGCTGGGCTTGAGCAGCCTGGGCCCCGAGCAGGATGCGGCCGATGCCGAACTGGCCGATGCCTGGCTGGATCTGCTGCGCCAGCAGGAAGCGGATTTCACGCTGGCCTGGCGGCGTCTGGCCGATGCGGCCGAGGGCCAGGCTCAGCCCCTGCGGGCCTTGGGCCGCGAGCCTGAGGCATGGGATGCCTGGCTGACGCGCTGGCAGGCGCGGCTGGCGCTGGAGTCGACCGACGACATGGCCCGCGTGGCCCGCGCCGGCCAGATGCGCCAGCGCAACCCTTACGTGATCCCGCGCAACCACCACGTGGAAGACGCGTTGGCTGCCGCCACCAACGATGGCAACCTCGCCCCCTTCGAGCGCCTGCTCGCCGCGCTGCGCACACCGTATCTCGAGACACCCGAGTTGGCCCCCTATGGCGAGCCCGCCCCAGCCGCCGTCACAGCCTGCTACCAGACCTTCTGCGGAACCTGAGTGCCGGCGCGTCAGGCAGCCGCCTCACTCAGCGGGCATGCGCTCCAGCGCAGCCACGGCCTGCTTCAAGCCACCCAGAATCCGCTCGGCCACCTCGGCATGAAAGCCGTCAGGCAGCCGCTGCTGCACGGCGTCGATCACGCGCGGGGTGTCGGCCAGCACGTATGCGATCAGCGGCTCGGCACCTTCGGCCAGCCCCAGCTTGCGTGCTGTGTGGTTGAAGTGACGGCGCTGGATCTCGTGCATGCGGTAGTGGCGGTTGCGGCCCATCACGGCCATGGCCAGGCGGATGTCGTGCACCGACCATTGGCCCGCGCCTGCGCCCATCACCGGATAGGCCGACATCACGTCGTACAGCCGTGTGAGCTGGAAGCGCCCCCGCGGCAAAAGCTGAATGCTGAAGTTCTTGGCGTGACCATCGGGCGCGCGCAGCAGCCAGAACAGCAACTGCGCCATCAGCACCGTGCGCACATCGGCCTCGGCGTTCACCGATTGGCGCAGCGTGGTGCACAGGTGGCTCAGGCCGGGCCCACCGTCGCTTTCGTACTTCTGCCAGGGTGACAGGCCCATCACCTGGCAAAAATCTTCCTGCGGCAGGCGCATGAGCCAGTCGCCCGTCGGGGCCAGCCGCCGATCAAAGCGCTCGACCACGAGCACCCGCTGCGCGCCGAAGGTGGCGATCTCTGCCTGGGCCACCGGCAGCCCATAGGCTTGCAGAATCTGCAGACACAGCCACTCGTTGTCGACCGAGGTGCTGAAGTCGGCGCCGCGTCCACCCACCAGCCCCATCGGCAGCTTGAGGATGTGGGTGGTGGGCGTGCTGCCATGTGGCCGCTGCCAGCGACCTTGCCACCACAGCAGCGCCGTCTTCTCTTGCGCGCCTGCCAGCGAGATGCGGAAGTCGTCTTCCGGCCGCAGCCCCAGCATGGCGGGTGTGCGCACCGCATCGACCAGGTGCTGCGCGATCTCGGCTTCGCTCAGCGGTGTGGCCTCGACGCGGTTCACGACGGGTGGGGGCGCATCGTCGTCGAGTAACTGCACGGCGCCCACGCAGTCTCGGCCGATGGCCTTGAGCAGGTCGAACGCATGGATGGAGCCAGTTCGATGTCGCTCGGCCACACGCCGGCGGATGGCCTCGCTGTCGGGCAGCAGGTTGTCGAAGTAATGCAGCACCCGCGGGCCCTTGAGCGGGCTGTTTTCGAGCGTGAACGGCAGCGACAACGACAGGGGCCGCCCGATGTCACTGTTCACCCAGACCGGGTCGTACTGCAACTCGGCGTCACCGCGCCCGGTGAGCGTCCAGCGACCCACGCGCACGCCATTGGCCCAGATGCCCAGGCTGCGGCTGTGTGAGGGGCGCCCCATGTCACCAGGCGGGCGTGTCGGCCACCGTACCGGCCGAGCCAGTGTGGGCGGCCTCGCGTGCGCCCACTGTCAGCTCCAGACCCAGCGCGGCACACCAGGCCATCAGCTGGTCGACGCTCAGGTCACCAGGGTGCAGCTCAAGATACGAGACGCGGCTCTGACTGAGCCCGATGCGTTCGGCCAGGGCCGCCTGGCTGATGCGACGGGCCTTGCGCGCCGACACCAGGGTGGGGCCGAGTTGCGCAGCCGTCAGCAGAGGAAGCAGGGAAGCGTGCATGGTTTGACCCGAGGAACAGGTAAAACCATTTTATTTGTATAGATGGTAAAAGTCAATTAACTGCTTTCCAGTTAATTGCGCCTGTCAAGGGCGCAGTGCCGCTTGCGGCGCCAGGCTGGCGCACCCAGCCGGTAGCAGCGTCCCGCTCACCAGCATGGCGCCGTGGCGGTACAGGCCATGGCGACGCGCCTCGGGCGCCAGTTTCAACACCCAGACCCGTTGGCCTGGGTCACTGCCCAGGATGCGCGCCTCATGAGCCGGTAAGGCTTGCAGCCATTGTGCCGCGCTGATGTCCGGACGCAAGATCACGGTGGCCGTGTCGCCCCCATTGGGCCAGCCCGCGACCACGCCCGCCCCCACAGTCAAGGCCACGGCCCATCCCGTGAGTGCCGAGCCTGCAAAGCCCCTGTGCTGCCGGCGCCGCCAAAGCACATGCGCCAGCAGCAGGGGCAGCGCCCCGAACACCGCCAGCCACCCCAGATCCCACCACAGTGGCTCGGGCACATCCATGCGCACCCGGTGCAGGCCCAGCCACCAGTGCATCAGCACCGCATCGACCGCGTGCCACACGCCAAAGCCCACCAGAAACATCGGCAGAAACATCGCCCAGGTCCGCTGGGCATACACCGAGCCGTGTCGGCTCACCAGCAGGTACAGGCCCAGCAAGCCGATCAGGTACATGGCCGCGTGAAACAGCCCATCGGCCAGGATTTGCGCTTCTACGGTCGCCCACGCCTCCGAGCGCACCGCGCTCAGTACATGGTGCCACTGCAGGATCTGGTGCAGCACGATGCCATCGAAGAAGCCCCCCAGGCTGAAACCCAGCAGCGCTGCCGCTGTACCCATGCGTCGTGCAGACATGCTCAGTGTCCTCCCTGTGGCGCCACGGGCGTGGCCAGACGGTGGCCCGACTCATCCAACTGGGGTGGCTGTTCGAAGGTGTGGTGCGGCGCCGGCGAAGGCACCTCCCACTCCAGGCCCTCGGCGCCCTCCCATGGGCGCTGCGGCGCGGGTTCGCCGCGCTTGCGCAAGACCGGCAACACGATGAACAACAGGAAGTACACCTGCGTCAGCCCGAAGACGAACGACGACATGGATGCGAGTGCGTTGAAGTCGGCAAACTGCATCGGGTAGTCAGCATAGCGCCGTGGCATGCCAGCCAACCCGAGAAAGTGCATCGGAAAGAAGGTCACGTTCAGGCTGATGATCGACAGCCAGAAATGGATCTGCCCACGTCGCTCGTGGTACATGACGCCGCTCCACTTCGGCGCCCAGTAGTAGAAGGCGGCAAACAACGCGAACAGCGAACCGGCCACCAGCACGTAATGAAAGTGGGCGATCACGTAGTACGTGTCGTGGACCTGGACGTCGATCGGTGCCACCGACAGGATCACCCCGCTGAGCCCACCGATCGAAAACACGAAGATGAAGCCCACGGCAAACAGCATGGGGGTTTCGAACGTCATGGACCCGCGCCACATGGTCGCGATCCAGTTGAACACCTTCACCCCGGTGGGAATGGCCACCATCATCGTGGCATACATGAAGAAGAGCTGGCCGGTCACCTCCATGCCGGTGACGAACATGTGGTGGGCCCAGACGATGAAAGACAGCACCCCGATCGCGGCCATGGCGTAGACCATGGAGACATAGCCGAATAGCCGCTTGCGCGAGAACGCCTGGATGATCTGGCTGACCACGCCAAAGGCCGGCAGGATCATGATGTAGACCTCGGGATGGCCGAAGAACCAGAAGATGTGCTGATACAGCACCGGATCACCGCCGCCGGCGGCATTGAAGAAGGACGTGCCGAAGTGGCGATCTGTCAGGATCATCGTGATGGCTGCGGCCAGCACCGGGATCACGGCAATCAGCAGATAAGCCGTGATCAGCCATGACCAGCAGAACAAGGGCATCTTCATCAGACTCATGCCCGGCGCGCGCATGTTCAGAATCGTCACGATGATGTTGATCGCCCCCATCACCGATGAGGCCCCCAGCAGGTGGATGGCAAAGATGGCGGCGTCCATGCCAGGCTGCATCTGGATGCTCAAGGGTGGGTACAGCGTCCACCCTGCGCTGGTGGCGCCACCTGGCATGAAGAAGGATCCCACCAGGATGATGGCCGCCGGCGGCATCAGCCAGAAGCTGAAGTTGTTCATGCGCGCAAAGGCCATGTCCGACGCCCCGATCTGCAGCGGAATCATCCAGTTAGCCAAGCCCACAAAGGCCGGCATCACCGCGCCGAACACCATGATGAGGCCGTGCATGGTGGTGAACTGGTTGTACAGCTCAGGGTTGATGAACTGCAGCCCAGGCTGAAACAGTTCCAGCCTGATCAGCATGGCCAGCAGCCCGCCGACCATCAACATGCTCAGGCTGAACAGCAGGTAGAGCGTGCCGATGTCCTTGTGGTTGGTGGCGTACAGCCAGCGCCGCCAGCCATGCTGCACGTGATGATCGTCCGCATGGCTGCCAGGTGCAGAGGGACTGGGTGTCAGGATGGTGGACATGGGGGCTCCGGTTGGCAAGCTCTGCGAGGTCAGGCTGCGCGAGGTTGGCAAGCCAGGTGCCCGCTGCGATCGCCGTGGCACGGCATTTGCCGGTTGTCACCATGCGCTGATGGAACAACGATGCCCAAGCTCCTGTTCGACCACACACTGGATCTGCTGGCCGACCCCTACCGCTACATTGCGCGGCAGTGTCGGCGTCGCCAGGTGGATGGCTTCCAGGACCGCCTGCTCGGCCGGCGTACGCTGTGCCTGACGGGCGCGCGCGCCGCAGAGCTCTTCTACGATGCACGCTACTTCGAAAGACGGGGCGCGGCGCCCGAGCCTCTGCAGGCGACGCTGTTTGGTAAAGGGGCCCTCCAGGGACTGGACGGCCACGCCCATCGCATCCGCAAAACCCTGTTCATGTCGATGATGGGGCCCGCTTCGCTGGCATCCCTGGCATCTTGGCTGGAACTGGGTTGGACACAATGCGCTCGTCAGTGGCCCCATCATGGCCGCTTCAGCCTTTACCAGGCCGTCCAACCCGTGCTGGCGCGGGCGGCCTGCAATTGGATCGGCATCTCGGTGAGCGACGAGATGCTGCCACGGTGCACGCGCTGGCTCGTCTCGATGTACGACGATGCCGCCTCGCCTGGGTGGCGGCACCTGCGGGCCCGTTGGTCTCGGCATCGGGCCGAGCGCTGGTTGACGGAGGTGGTGCGCCAGGCCCGCGCCAAGCCTGCCACGGCCTCACCGAGCTGGCTGACGATGTTCTCACTGCTGGAAGACGAGCAGGGGCGCTTGCTGTCGCCACGGCTGGCGGCTGTCGAGCTGCTCAATGTGCTGCGTCCGTTGGTTGCAGTGGCCGTGTTCGTGGTATTCGCTGCGCACGCGATGGCTTTGCGGCCTCAGTGGCGTGCCCGGCTGAAGGACGACGATGAACGCATGCTCGATGCCTTCGTGCAAGAGGTCAGACGACACTATCCCTTCTTTCCGATGGCTGTGGCGCGGGCCCGGCGCAGCTTCCAGTGGGAAGGTCTCCAGATCAGCAAGGGCCAGCGCGCCGTGCTGGATTTGTATGGCACCAACCATGACAGCCGCGTCTGGCGCCATCCCGAGCTTTTTCAGCCAGAACGATTCCTGGGCCAGGAGCCCACTGCCTTTCAGTTCATTCCACAAGGCGGCGGACAGCACTTGGACGGACACCGTTGTCCCGGAGAGGCGCCCACCGTGCTGATCATGAAATCAGCCATCCGTTTCCTCACCTGGGTCGAGTACAGCGTGCCGCCGCAGAACCTGCGCATTGACCTCAAACGGCTACCGGCCCTTCCCGTGGGGGGCATGGAGATTGAGCAGGTGCATGTGGCCCTGCACGAACGGCTGGTTCAGGTGGCGTGAGCACGCCGCTCTGGTCGATCTGGGGGAGACAGCCGGGCTGACAGCATCTCAAGGCGGGCCAGCGCGCGCGCAGTCTCCGTGAGTTCATCGGCAATGCGGTCGATCTGGCGGCTGTTCCACGGAGTCTGGGCATAGGCCTGTTCCAGTGCCTGACGAAGCTGTCTGTGGCGGCGTTGCAGTTCCTGTGGGCTCATGTACATCGGTTCACTCCTGCATGTGGGCGCCCATGCGCGGGCTTTCCCGAGGTGCAGCAAGTGATGTGCCCAAAGTCGTATGGCACGCCGGTTGCCATTTGGGGCCACCTCATGCCCTCTGGAGCCCGCTGTGAACGGCCCTTTCCCTGCGTCGGCCTTGCCGTCTTCCGATTTCCATGCGGGCTTGCCCCGTTCTCATCCTCACCCCGCTGGCTTTGACTATCTGGTCGTCGGGGCCGGCTTTGCTGGTGCCGTGATGGCCGAGCGTCTGGCGTCGCAACGCAACCGCAAGGTGCTCGTCGTGGACAAGCGTGCCACCCTGGGTGGCAACGCCCATGATCGCCATGATGATGCGGGCGTACTCGTCCACCCCTACGGCCCTCACATCTTCCACACCAACTCGGCCGACGTCTTTGCGTACCTGTCCCAGTTCACGGCCTGGCGCCCCTATGAACATCGGGTGCGCGCCAGTGTCGACGGGCAACTGCTGCCCATGCCCATCAACCTCGACACCGTCAATCGTCTGTATGGATTGCAGCTCAGCAGCCAGGAGTTGCCGGCATTCTTTGAGCGCCACGCCGAGCCGTGCTCGCCGGTTCGAACATCCGAAGACGCGGTCATCAGCCAAATTGGCCGAGACCTCTACAACAAGTTCTTCCGCGGTTACACCCGCAAGCAATGGGGGCTGGATCCTTCGGAGCTGGACGCCAGTGTGACCGCTCGCGTGCCCACTCGCACCACCCGGGACGACCGCTACTTCACCGATACCTTCCAGGCCATGCCGCTGCATGGCTACACCCGCATGTTCGAACGCATGCTCGCGCACCCCAACATCAAGGTGATGCTCAACACGGACTACCGGGAGATTCAGCACCTGGTTCCGTGGCGCCACATGGTCTATACCGGCCCGATAGATGATTTCTTTGACCATCGGCACGGGCGCCTGCCCTATCGCAGTCTGCGCTTTGAGCACGTGACCTTGCCGAAGCAGCAACATCAGGACGTTGGCACCATCAATTACCCCAACGAGCATGCCTATACCCGGGTGACCGAGTTCAAGCACCTGACAGGACAGGAGCACAGGCAGACTTCGCTGGTGTACGAGTATCCCCAGGCCGAGGGCGAGCCGTACTACCCGATCCCAAGACCGGACAACGCGGCCCTGTATCGACGTTACCGGGATGATGCAGAGCAGCTGGCCCACGTCACCTTTGTAGGCCGGCTGGCCTCTTATCAGTACTACAACATGGATCAGGTGGTGGCACAGGCCCTCAAGACCTTCCGGCAACTGGTCGCCCGGGAGGACGACGCTGAATCGGGCTGCGCAACAGCCAGTGAGGGGAGCAGCGCAAGGCCTGCAGACAAGGTGGCACAGGCATGACACCACTGGCCTTGTGGGTCGGCCCCGAGGCCACAGTGAATCGGGTGGGTCAGGTTTGGCACGACCAGTTGGCACGCAGCGGCTTTGCCACCCGCCTGGAAGACCTCGACCGCCTCGCTGCCACCGGTGCAAAGGCCATTCGCTTTCCACTGCTGTGGGAGCGCACCCTGGCTGGACCGCAACAATACGACTGGCACTGGTCAGACGCTCGGCTGAATCGGATGCGCCAGCTGGGGCTCACGCCCATCGTAGGCTTGCTGCACCATGGCAGCGGACCATCTGGCACCCATCTGCTTGACCCGGACTTTCCGTCGCGCCTGGCGCATTTTGCGCGTGCCGTGGCGCAACGCTATCCCTGGGTAACCGACTACACCCCCATCAATGAGCCGCTGACCACGGCGCGTTTCAGCGCGCTGTACGGCATCTGGTATCCACATGCACGCAGTGACCAGGCCTTCGTGCAGGCCTTGCTGAACCAGGTGATGGGCACCATCACCGCCATGCGCGCCATCCGGCGCATCCAGCCGTACGCGCGGCTGATCCAGACCGATGACCTGGGGCACACCACAGGCACACCCCCTTTGCAATATCAGGTCGACTTCGACAACGCGCGGCGCTGGCTGGGGTTCGATCTGCTCCTGGGACGCGTGGATGCACACCACCCGCTGTGGTCGTATCTGCAGTATGCCGGGGCTTCGGTCGAAACCTTGCATGCCTTGCGCGAACAAGCCTGCCCGCCGGATGTGATCGGCATCAACACCTATCTGACCAGTGAACGCTTTCTAGACCATCGGCTGGAGCGCTATCCGACCGCGCTTCACGGTGGCAACGGACGGGACGCCTATGTTGACACCGAAGCGGTTCGCGTTCTGGGGCACTTTGACGGTGGGGTGGCCGCCCGGCTGCGGGAGGCCTCGCAGCGTTATGGCCGCCCCGTGGCCTTGACCGAAGCGCACCTTGGCTGCACCCGTGATGAACAGTTGCGCTGGCTGGCGGAAGCGTGGGACAGCGCGGCCCAGCTTCGCGAGGAGGGCCATCCCATCGTCGCTGTCACGGCCTGGTCGGCTTTTGGTGCGTTTGACTGGAGCAGCCTGCTCACCCGCCACGACGGGCATTACGAGCCCGGCCTGTGGGATGTCCGCAGTGATCCGCCCAGGGCCACAGCGCTGTTCTCGCTGGCCCGTCATCTGGCCACGGGCGAAGGTCAGCGACACGTGGTCACACGCTCCCCGGGCTGGTGGCGACGGTCCATCCGGTTGCATCATGTGCCCCATGGCGCCGTGCACATGGGTGATGCGTCAACAGGCCCGCCCATCCTGATCACTGGCGCCACCGGCACATTGGGGCGCGCCTTCGCCAGACTGTGTGAGTTGCGCGGGTTGCCCTTTTGTCTGCTGGGGCGTCAGGATCTGGACATTGCCGACGAGCATGCCGTGGCCCAGGCGCTGCTGCGCTGGCAGCCCTGGGCTGTCATCAATGCGGCAGGCTATGTGCGCGTGGACCAGGCGGAAACCGATCCCCGTCAGTGGCGGGAGAACGTCACGGGCGCGGTCGTGCTGGCCGGGGCCTGCGCAGCGCGCGGGATCCGGCTGGTGAGCTTCTCGAGCGATCTGGTCTTCAATGGACAGACCGCGAGACCTTACACGGAGAGCGACCGGCCGGCACCATTGAACGCATATGGGCGCGCCAAAGCAGCCGCAGAGGTCGGAGTGCGCCAGGTCTGCCCTCAGGCACTGGTCATCCGCACGGCAGCCTTCTTCGGCCCATGGGATGAGCACAACTTCATCACGACAGGCCTGCAGCGCCTGAAACGGGGGGATTCATGGCAGGCGCCCGACGACCAGATTGTTTCGCCGACCTACGTGCCTGATCTTGTGCAACACACACTGGACCTGCTGATCGACGACGCTGAGGGCATCTGGCATTTGTGCAATCAAGGGCAGGTCAGTTGGTATGAGCTGGCCTGTCGCGCTGCTCGCATGGCTGGGCGGGATCCCATGGCCGTGCAACCAGTGCGCAGCGGCGCCCTGGCCTGGCCCGCCCGTCGTCCGGCCTACAGCGCATTGGGCAGCGAACGAGGATGCCTGCTGCCGTCACTGGACGATGCCCTGGCGCAGTACTTTGTACATCGCCATGCATCCGAGGCGGTGTCTGACACACACGATGTGCGCGTTGATCTTGTACGCAAGGCCGTCGACGCGCTGTAACAGGAGGCCAAACGCCCAATCTGCTGCGGAGGGCATGCGGTTTGCTGCCTGCGGTGCAGGCTCCAGCGCTCTGGCTGATGCCATTCGAACGCAATCAAGGAAAGGAAAGCGAAATGATCAATCTCATTACCTGGTTGGTGGTTGGAGGGGTGATTGGCTGGATTGCCAGCTTGATCATGAAGACGGATGCGCAACAAGGCATCTTCCTGAACATCGTGGTGGGCATTGTGGGAGCGGCCCTCGCGGGATTCCTGATCTCGCCCTTGATCGGCGTGCCCAGCATCAATGACAACGTCTTCAGCCTCGGCGCCATGCTGATCTCTCTGCTGGGCGCGATTCTGTTGCTGGCCATCGTACGCCTGGTACGAGGACGCACCGTCAGTTGATCACAAGGAGCATACCCATGGACAGCACCAATACTTCCCAGCCGCTGGGGCAGGGCGCTCTGCCTGCCACAGACACGTCGCAGAGCGAAGCTTCGCTGCACGAGCAGATCAGCATGATCGAGCGTGCCACGCAGGCGGCTCATGCTGCGATCGACCGGTTCGCCGGGCGGGCTGAAGCGACCATCCGCCGCGTTCGCGGCATGGCGAATCAGGCTTCCACGCGTCTGCATGATGGCCGTCGTGCATACGTCGAATGGGAAGACCGGTGCGTCGAAGATGGCCGTGAACGCATTCGGGCGCGCCCGCTGACGGCCGTGGCCGTGGGCGTCGTGGCCGGCCTGCTGATCGGCCGGATGACACGCCGATGAGCGGCGGGGTACCTCCCGCCGACCATGCGCAAGCGGCCCCCGATCCTGCATCGGGGGCCGCTGCCACGTCGGATGCGGGCCCTTCCGGCTGGTTGGCGGCCTTGCTGCACAGCCTTCAAGCGCGCGTACGTCTGCTGGCCCTGGATGTGCAGCGTGCCGGCCTGTCGTTAGCGCAGATTGTGATGTTGGCGTTGTTGTGTGGACTGCTGGTCTTCACAGCCTGGCTCGGCTTGATGGCCGCCCTGTGCCTGGCGGTGCTGGCCATGAACCTGCACGCGATCTGGGCCGCCGTTCTGGTCATTGCCTTGAACCTGCTGGTGGCGCGCCTGTTGTGGCACCGTGTGTCTTATCTGGCGACCTTGCTCACCTTGCCTGCTGTGCGGGCACATTTGCTCGGGAGAGAGCCTCATGGCTGAGATTCAGCGTTTGCAACGTGACATCGCCTTGGTCGTGGAGGATCTGCATGCGGCCAACTACCGTGTGGAGCAAGGCTGGCTGGCCACGCGTCAGCGCTGCAAGGAAGCCGTGTGGCCATGGGGTGCGGTGGCAGTGGGCGCCGGCGTCCTGGCTTGGTGGTGGTGGCAACGCGGCGAGGGGGCCCGGCCGCTTCGTGCGCAGGCCGCCGCAGTGACGGCATCGGCGGTGGCGCCGTTGCGTGAGCACTGGCGTGCCCTGGCTCTGGGCGCCCTGCCGCTGGTCATGCAGTATGGCGTCCTGCCCATGCTGCCTCCCAGATGGCGCACCTGGGCAGCCCACCCTGTGGCCATTGCCTTGGTAGGCAAGTGGCTGCAGCAGCGTTGACGTGAGCCTGTAAACAGGAGTCTGGCAAGACACAGGGCGCCTGGGGCGCCCTGTGTGGTGCTGTCTGCAGCCATCGCCACCGGACGACCGGCGGCATCATGCATCACATGCCACGGTGCTGGCCGGGAATGTCGCCCGTGCTGCCTTGCTGCTTCTCGATGCTGGACTGGCGTTCGCCGCCTTGTTGCTGATCAGATGGCTGATCCTGCCAATCGCTGCTTTGCGACTGCTGCTTCGAGCGTTCACCGCCACCCTGCTGTCCCACATTGCCGCCTTGCTGTTGGGGCTGCTGAGAGGTAGACGACTGGTTCTGCTGGTCTTGCTGTCGTTGGCCGCTCGAGCCGCCTTGCTGCTGACCCGTTGACGAGGAGCGACCGGTGTCCTGCTCCATCTGGCCGCTGCGACCCTGCTGCTGGTTCTGCTGTTCGCTGAAATGCCCCGGCGCATTGCTGCTCTGATTCTTGCCTTGCTGGTTCATGATCTGCTCCTGTGGATGAAAAGGTCCATGTGCATGTGCACCTCTTCATTCGGCAAGGGGTGTTCCTGACGCGCTGGCGTTGAGCAGGGCCTCCAAGCGCCCAGGGTCCAGGGGCTTGACAAAGTGGTGGTCGAACCCTGCGGCATGGGCACGCTCCACGTCGTGCGGCTGCCCGTATCCGGACAGCGCCACCAGCGTGCCCCGGTAGCCCGCTGCGCGCAGCCGCTCCGCCACCTCGTAGCCTGTCAGCCCGGGCAGACCGATGTCGATCAGTGCCACATCTGGCCGCGCTTGGAGTATGAGCTTCAGGCCCTGCTCGCCGTCGCCGGCGGACAGGGTTTCATGTGGCCCCAGGAGCTCCAGCATGGCACACAGCGAGTCCCGCGCATCGTCGTTGTCTTCCACAATCGCCACGCGGCGCAGGGCCTGTCTGGGGGGCGCCACTGGCTCTTCCTGCGCATCGGGCGCCGACATCGCTGGCAGCATCACCGTGAATGTGGAGCCCTCTCCCGGACCGGCACTGTCCGCCTGCACTTGTCCGCCCTGCAGTTCGACCAGCCGTCGCACCAGGGTCAGGCCGATGCCCAGGCCGCCTTGTTGGCGGTCCAACGTCCGTTCACCTTGAACGAACAAGTCGAACACGCGGTCACGCAGCTCCGCACTCATGCCCACCCCGGTGTCCCGTACGGTCAACACAGCCTGGCCCAGATCCGACTTGACCGACACCTCGATGGCTCCACCATCAGGCGTGTACTTCAGCGCATTGCTCAGCAGGTTGCTGGCAATCTGTTCCAGGCGCGTGGCATCGGCATGCACCCACACCGCGTCAATGTTGGTCGTGACGCGATGGGCCTGCAGGCGACCCGCCATCTCCAGTTGGTGCAACACCCGTTGTACGAGCTGGCCGATCTGGACCGGCTGGCGCATCAACAGCACCTTGCCCGAAATGACGCGTGCCACATCCAGCAGATCATCCATCAGACGTGCCAGATGACGTGTCTGGCGGCTGATGATCTGACGCGCGCGTTGCGCCACATCGTTGCCTTGATCGATGCGGTTGAGCACCTCCGATGCTGCCGAAATGGCCCCCAAAGGGTTGCGTAACTCATGGCCCAGCATCGCCAGGAACTCATCCTTGGCACGGTTGGCGTTCTCGGCATCGCGGCGAGCCTGCTGCTCTCGCTGGATGAGCTGTGCCCGTTCACGGTCGACCTGCTTTTGCTGGGTGATGTCCACCACGACCCCATGCATGTGCAATGCCTGGTCATCCGAGTAAGACAGCGTGGCCCGCGTGGACAACCACCGCTCCTGTCCCGTGGGCATGTGCACCCGGAACTCGAAACTGGTCTGACTCAACCTTTGATCAGTCGCATCGCGCAGCATGGCCTGCACGACCGCCTGGTCCGCACCGTCAAGCTGCGCCAGCAGCGTGCTCCATGACAGCCGGGTGTCAGTAATGGGTCGATCAAACAGCCTTGCCATGCCGGATGTGAGCGTGACCTGCTGGCTTTGCAGATCCAAATCGAAGAAGCCCACGTGGCCGGCGGCCTGCGCCAGTTCGACGAGGTGCTGGCTTTCGCGCAAGCGCCGCTCGGCCAGCACCAGCGATTCTTCAGCCTGCTTGCGTTCCGTGATGTCCGTATAGGTTCCGATGGCGCCGCGAGGTTGGCCACGGCTGTCCAGCAGCGGAACAGCGTGGGCGATCAAACGCACACTGCGTCCATCGGCGTGGCGGATCTCCAGCTCGACATGCTCCTGACGGGTCCCGGTGAGGGCCGCCCGCTGCAAGGGCTGCTCCTGCGGCAAAAGCGGCCTGTCCTTGCTGAGCACAGGCAACAGCGGCCAACTGGTGCGCGAGCCGTCGGTTTCCGGCTCGTCGAGCATGCGGGTCAGGGCCGGATTGCGCAGCACGTGCTGGCATTGGGGGTCCTGGGTGATGGCCAGCCCAATCGGGCTGCTGTGGAACAGCGTCTCGAATTCGTCTGCCTTGGCCTGCAAGGTCTCGCGGGCACGCTCGCGCTGGTACTCGGCGTCCCTCAATGCGTCATGCAACAGCGCAATCTCGCGCACCTGACTGATGTCGCCTCGCGGCAGAGGCCCTTGCCGAGCCAGGGTCCGCAAGGGTGTGGTGACCCGCTTGGCCACCAGCATCGACAGGCCTACACCGGCCAGCAAGGACAACAGGCCCGCGCCCAAGGCTGACGCCAGGTAGCGCAGATGAGCCTGATCGATGGGGCGCGCCGGCTCGCCCACCACCACGCCCCACCCTGTGGGCTCCAGGCGCTTCCAGGCGCCATAGACACTGTGCCCTTCCACGGCCCGGATGCGGGCCACGCCGCTGTCACGGTTCTCGCGCATGGCCTCCTGGGACACCTCGGGCAAAGGCTGGCTCACGACATTCTCGGCATTGCGGCTGCGCGCGATGAACCGCATCTGCGCGTCATGGAGCGTCAAGAAACCTTCTGGCGCTTGGGCTGGCGCACTCTTGATCAACACCTGCCAGCTGGACGGCGGGATCCATGCGCCCAGCGCGTAAGCCAGCTGTCCATCCACGAACACTGGCACCAGGACCGTGGTGCTCCACTGACCGCTGGGATCGCGGATCAGGTCGCTCCAGACGGGCCGCCCGTCTCGCTTGAGTCGGGACAGCACCTCTGCGGCGTCCAACTGACCCAGTTCGGCGCCAGCCCGCTGCTGCGTATTGAACAGCACCCTGCCGTCGACATCGATGAGATAGGTGCTGCTCCAGGTGGTGCGCAACTGGGGCATGGCTGCCAACGAACTGAAGAAGCCGGCGATGTCATGGCGCTGCAAGGCATCCGAGTAGGACAGGATATGCAGGGCATCGACCGAGGAAGCAATCTCCCGCTCCACAGTCAGGGCGAACGATGCGGCGGCCCGGTGCAAACCGGCATCCAGCTGCTCCCGGGCCGACACAATGCTCTGTCCGATCAGGAAGGCCGCGAGCAAGCTCATCGGAACGGTGGCCACCAGAATCACGGCCACCAGATATGCACGCAAGGACGCCCGAGGCCATGGCAGCCTGAGGCGTCCTTGTCGTTGAAGCCTGGGCCACCCGGCGGTGCGGGCGCCCAGGTCCTTCCACTGCGTGCTCATGCTCAGGGGCGCGCCCCCGTGGTTCGGGCCAGATCCTGGGCCGAGCTCAGGTGATGCTTGAGCGTGGGCAAGGTGGTCTGCACAAACTGCTTCAGTGCAGGATCCTGTACCTCGCGCTGGGCCCGCTCGAACAGCTCGATGTCGGCTTGATGGTCACGGATGCCCACCGTTTGCACGAATTGGCGGTCAAACTCGGCGCCAGACGCTTTGCTCAGGCGATCGATGACGCCCTGCTTGTCAGGCGCGATCTGGGCCGGCATCTCCATGCGTCCAGCCGCGATCTGCGCCAAACGGTCATTGGCTCGCCGATGGTCGTCAAGCAACAGATTGGCCATGGACTTGATCCGATCACTATTGGCTTTCTCGATGGCCAGCTTGGCCACCGCGACTTCGTACATGCTTGCCTCTGCCGCCCGACGGATGAATTGCTGATCCGCGGCACTCAGTGCGGACTGGCTCATTCCCGCGGCAGGCGGATCATTGTCCAGAATGGTACCCGGAGATGCGGCGGGATCACGTGTGCCGTCGGCACCCGCTACCCTGTCATCCCCAGGTACACCCATGCCCGGCGCGGCATCGGTCCCGCCCATGGCTGTGGTGTCGTCCGTGCCCATACCGGGCACGGTGGCGGAGCCGAGCTCACCCGTCGTGGTTTCGGTGTCGTTCTGTGCCACCTCCGGGTCAGCACCCTCCCGGCGGTCACAAGCGGTCAACAGCCCCCCGACGATGGCGAGGGTGACGGCAAGGCTCACAACAGAGCGGTGATTGGTCATGTCTGGGCTCCTTGTTGGATGAAAGAAATGCGCCGTGATGGCGCGTCCTCCCGCCTTGGCACATGGCGTGCCGATTGCGGGGGTCAGTGCGTACGGGCCGTGCCGTTGGCGGATTCGCCCTTCCCTTCTTCCGAGCTCGCCTCGGCGTCATCGGTCAGTAACCCGCGCTCCATCATCATGTCGCGCTTGGCCTGCTGCATCTCGTCGCACAACGCGCGCCAGTCGATGCGGGCCCGGCCGAGATCCTTGAAGATCTCGCTTTCTTCTTCCTTGACGTGGTGCTTGACGTACTCGCCCAGCACGGTGAAGGTGGCAACAAACTTGTCGTCAGCCGGTTCCATGCCCTTCAGTTGCTCGATCAGCACCTTGAAGGTCATGTGTTCGACTTCTGCTTCGTCGAGCAGGGCTTCTTCAGACAGGGCGGCACGCGCTGCCGGATAAAACAGTTCTTCTTCCAACTCGGCATGGATCTCGAGCTCTGCGCAGACCTGCTGGACCAGCGCTTGGCACGCCTCTTCGTCCTGAGGGTCCAGCTTCTCGAAATCGCGGAAAGCCTTCTTCACGCGCTTGTGGTCGTCGCGGAGCATGCCCAACACCTCGTCGCGCGCGGCAGCGGCTGTACGTGAGGAGGTGCGTGAACTGGAGGATGAGCGGCTGGATGAGCGGGGGGTATCTTGTTGGCTGCGGGCGTTGGCCATGAGCGACTCCTGTGGGGGTGGGAACCCGCCAGCGACTGGCGGTATGCCATGGCAGGGGCAAGCGGCGTGCCGTCTCGGCCTTTCCCTGGCGCCGGGCCTGCGGTGGTCCGCCGTTTGCCGATGGGTGAGCATGCCTCCTACCCGCCCTTCCGATCCGGGACTCCACGATCCCCTTGTGCGGCCCGTGCGTCAGCCCAACGACCTGCATCCGGACGATGACCCGCCCGAGACCGAACGCCGTCTGCCGCACGAACGCGACCAGTCGTACGACAGTCAGAGCCGCACGCCCGATCCCATCGGAGAACAAGCCTTTGAAGACGCCCAGGCTGGTTTGCCGGACACGGATCGCCAGCCACCCATGCATGACACGTACCAACGCCAGCAAGATGACATGCCGCCGACCTCCCCGGGTGACGGCGGCCCCCGTCCACCCTGAGCGGGCACGCCAATTGCCCGGGGAGGGGCTGACCTTCTCACAGGGAGCCCATTGCATGATTCACGCTGTCAGGTTGAGCGATTTGCCGCGGGTGCTCGGGGGGCGCGCATGCCCCTCTCAGGCATGAGCAGGCCATTCCATGTCGGTGCACATGGGATCCAGGGGGCGCTGGGGAACGGCTTTGCTGACCGGCTTGCTCATGACGTGTCTGGGGGCCACCACCCCGACAGAAACCAAGACAGAGGGCGGGACGGAAACCCGTCCGCCCCATGTCGTCAAGGCCGACTTCTTGCTGCGCTTCCTCGATTACATCGAGTCTCCTGCGCTGGCTCAGACCGCCCCGGACGAAGCCGTGGTGATGGTCATCGGAGGGTCGGACGACGTATTGCAAGCCCTGCAGCGGGCTGCGCAAGGCAGACGGGTCGGCACCCATCCTGTGGTGTGCCGGCCAGTTGCAGAGGGCGAAACCCTCGAGCGAGTGCATCTGCTTTACCTGGGCCCTGGCACCGATTTGCTGCAACACCCATTGGTCAAGCTGGCCCAGAGCCTGCCTGTGGTGCTGGTGACCGATGCGCCAAGAGGTGATCCAGTGGGCGTCATCAACTTCATCTGGACTCAGGATCGCGTACGCTTTGACGTCTCGCTCGAAGCGGCTGAGCGCGTTGGGTTGAAGGTCAGCTCTCGGATCCTGCAGGTTGCCCACCGGGTCGTGGTGGGAAGCCGCTGATGGTCTCGCTGTCACGCCGTTCTTTGAGCGGCAAGCTCATGCAACTCGTTCTCGCCACCACCGCGGTGGCCTTGCTGCTGAGCGCAACAGCATTGCTGGTGTACGAAATCACGATGTACCGACAGGGATGGGTCAACGATCTGACCACCCAGGCCGACATCATCGGACAGACCAGCAAGGCCGCACTGGCCTTTGACGACCCGCAGGCCGCAACGGAAACACTGCACATGTTGCGGCTGCGTCCTGACATCGTGACCGCCGCAGTACACAGGCCCGACGGCAGCTTGTTTGCCACTTATCAGCGGCTGGATGGCACTGCCCCCGTTGCGCTGGCCCTGCCCTCTCTCCCAGGTTATCGCTTCACGGCGCGGGAGGTCACCCTGTGGCAGCCCATCTTGGACGAGCAGGGAAAGACCAGCGGCTATGTGTCGATGCAAAGTTTGCACGACCTGACCAGTCGTGTCGTGGACTACCTGCTCATCCTGGCCACCGTCATGGTGGCCAGTCTGGTCATCGCATTGATGGTGTCGATCTACCTGCAACGCACCGTCACCGGGCCGGTCGTGGCCGTGGCCAGTCTGGCGCGGCAAATCATGGAAGAGCGCAACTTTGGCTTGCGGGCGGACAAGGTGTCCGACGATGAGGTCGGCGAACTGGTCGACGCCTTCAATGACATGCTGCACGAAGTGGACACGCAGACCTCTGCGCTGGCAGCATCCAACCAGCATCTGCGTATCGAGATGGCTGAACGGCGCCGGGCAGAAGAAGCGCTCAAGGAATCAGCCCGAACCAAGGATGCCTTTCTGGCCACGCTGGCGCACGAGCTGCGCAACCCACTTGCGCCCATCAGCACAGCCGTCGAGATCCTCAAGCGGCTCGACGATGGCTCGGTCGCTGCTCGCCGCAACGCCATCGACATGCTGGGTCGGCAGCTGCAACAGATGGTGCGCCTGATCGACGACTTGCTCGACGTGTCGCGCATCAGCACGGGCAAGCTGCTGCTGAAGATCCATCCTGTGGATCTGATCGCGGTGCTCCACAGTGCCGAAGAGGTGGCTGCGCCACTGATCCAGCGTCGCGCCCATACCCTGCAGCGCGACTATCCAGCCGCACCCGTATCGGTCGAGGGAGATGCCGTCCGTCTGACACAGGTGTTTGCCAATCTGCTGACCAACGCGGCCAAGTACACGCCGCCAGGGGGCCACATCGCCGTGCAGGTCCTGACCGCGGACGAGTGGGTCAACGTCAGCGTGCGGGACAACGGCATGGGCATTCCGCCACACCTGCAATCGGCCATCTTCGATCTGTTCGTGCAGCTTGACCAGTCTCTGGAGCGCAACAACTCCGGGCTGGGCCTGGGCCTGACGCTGACCCGTCAGCTGGTGGAACTGCACGGTGGCCAGATCCAGGTTCAGAGCGATGGGCCCGGATGCGGCGCCACCTTCACGGTAAGGCTGCCGCTGCAGCAAGGGGTGAGTGCAGCGTTGATGGTCCCCTCCGCCGAACCCGCCGATGTGGCAGAGCAGACGCCACTGCGCGTGCTGGTGGCAGACGACAACATCGACTTTGTCAATAGCTTGGCCGCCCTGCTGGAGGCCCATGGCCACCAGGTCATGCGCGCGTACAACGGCCGTCAGGCGTATGAGGCTGCATGCGCAGCGCCGCCTGACGTCGCCTTCCTCGACATCGGCATGCCCGAACTCAATGGCTACCAGCTCGCCTCCCGTCTGCGGGGTCATGCCGCCACGCGACACACGGTACTCGTGGCCGTCACGGGCTGGGGTCAACCAGAAGACCGGGAGCGGGCGCAGCACGCAGGGGTGCACCATCTGCTGGTCAAGCCGGTTCAATGGGAGCAGATCGCGCCACTGCTGCGCCTGGCCCCGCTGAAGTCTGTCTGAAGTTCTGGCATCGGTACATCGGCATGGCGCTTGCCGCATGCAGCGCATTCGGCCCGACAGGAGCGCTCCCATGTTCCAGAATCCCCCACCACGCTTCACCGATCGCCGCGCTGCCGGCAACCAGCCTGCGCAGACCCAGCCGCACCCGACCACGGAGCGCCACGGCGGTCAGCCCGACGACGCATGCCCGGATGATCCCCAACGAGGCGCTCTCAGTGGTGGGACGCGCACCGATGGCAGCGGCTCCTACGGTGACTTCGTGCCAGACCGGCCACATGAGCCTGGCCTTGAACCCTACGACCCGGCGCGGTCATCGGGTGGGGGCTCGGTTCCACCTGAGGACACCGGCCCTGGTGGCTCTGAGCGACGCGCCCGCCAGCCGGGCACCAGCTGATCCGCCTTGGTCCAGCGCGCCACATCCTCGGGGTCCACACCCATGGCCCGGGCCGCCTCCGAAAGCGTCAGACCCTCGCGATAGGCAAGCTGGGCAATTCGGGCAGCATGGTCATAGCCCACGTGTGGCACCAGGGCTGTCACGGTCATCAGCGAGCGCTCGACGTACCCGTGCGTACGCTGTGCATCCACGCGGGCCCCCTGCAGGCAATGCGCCTCGAAGCTCATGCAGGCGTCGGTCAGCAAGCGCAGGCTCTGCAACAGGGTGTGGGCCAGCAAGGGCTTGAATGTGTTGAGTTGAAGGTTGCCCTGGGCGCCACACAGCCCCGCTGTGACGTCGTTACCCATCACCTGGGTGCACACCATCATCATCATCTCGCACTGACTGGGGTTGACCTTGCCCGGCATGATGGAGCTGCCTGGCTCGTTGGCCGGCAGCGTCAGCTCGCCCAGACCACAGCGGGGCCCTGAACCCAGCCAACGCAGATCGTTGGCCAGTTTCATCAGCACCACCGCCAGTTGGCGCAGACTGCCATGCAACCCCACCAAGGCGTCGTGGGCCGCAATCCAGGCGAACTTGTTGTCAGCCTCTCGAAAGGGCCACCCCACCTGGGCGGCCAGGCGCGCGCACACCAGGTGGCCGAACGTGGGCGGTGCATTCAGCCCGGTGCCCACGGCCGTACCGCCCACCGGCAAGGCCAGCACTGGCAGCAAAGCCCGTTCGATCGCGTCGCTGCACAGGGCCAGCTGGGCCTCAAATGCCATCCATTCCTGCTCCACCGTCATGGGCACGGCGTCTTGCAGATGCGTGCGCCCCACCTTGATCAGATCGGCATACAAGCGGGCTTTGGCCACGATCTCCGCGCGCAGACGCACCAGCGCCGGGAGCAGGCGCTGCACGGCCGTCACGCAACTCACCTGAAGCGCCGTGGGAATGATGTCGTTGGATGACTGACTGCGATTGACATGGTCGTTCGGATGAACATGAGGCGCGTCCTGCGCCTGCTCGCCCAATCGATGCGACGCCAAGCGAGCCAACACCTCGTTCATGTTCATATTGGTTTGGGTGCCGGAGCCAGACTGCCAGATCCGGAGCGGAAACTGCTCCGGATGGTGCCCCTGCATCACCTCGTCGGCGGCATCCGAGATGGCCTGCGCCAGCGTCGGCGCCAGCACGCCCAGTTCGCCGTTGACCTGAGCGCAAACCTGCTTGACCAACGCCAGCGCATGCAGGAACTCCGCAGGCAGGCACTCGGTGGACACCGCAAAGTGGTGGAGGGCCCGTTGTGTCTGGGCGCCCCAGAGCCGGTCGGCGGGCACCTCCACGCTGCCCAGTGAATCCCATTCGGTTCTGGCGGACATTGCATGCTCCTTGAGACTGTGGGCTCACTGTGGCGAAGCGCATGCCGACCTCATGTACAGCAGCGCGATGCGCAGGCATGCGGTTTGCTCTCTCAGTGTCTGATTTTCGGGAGTCCCGTCTCATGCTCGCTGCTGTCATGTCCGCCCACCCCCAACCTCAACCGCATGTGCCGATGCATCACCCGATCCCGCCACGACGGGTGCGCGTGCTGTACGTCGAGGACAACCCGATCAATGCCATGGTGATGGCCGAACTGCTGCGACTGCATCCGGCCTTCGATGTCGAAGTGGCCGAGACGGCGGCAGCGGGCTGGCGCCAAGCCACGCGTTGCCCTCCCGACTTGCTCCTGCTGGATTACACCCTGCCGGATGGCAATGGCTTGCAGCTGCTTGATCAGCTGCGCACTCGGCCGGGCCTCGGCAGCATCCCCGCCATCCTGGTGACGGCCGATGACCAGGTGTCGATTGCGGACACGTCCGTCCAGGAGCGCTGGCTCAAGCCGATTGATGCGGGCTTTGTGCTGCAGCGTCTGCGTCACATGTTCTCGCTGGACGGACACTACCCTGCGCCCTGAGCCTTGCGCCAAGTCAGGCTGAGGCGGCCTCGCTGAGGCAATGCCGACCGGCTTGCCGGTCGGCACACGGACGATCACGCCGCTGAAGACTCGCTGCTGCCAGCGCCGACCTCGTTGGCGTACTCCTTCAAGCGGTTGTACAGCGTCTTGAGGCTGATGCCCAGCACTGCCGCCGTGCGTTCCTTGTGGTTGTCGAAATGCTGCAGCGTGGCCAGGATCAAGGCGCGCTCCGCCTCCGCCATGGATGAGCCGATCTTCAAAGTCAGCGACGGCGTACCACTGGACACCACCACTGGCTCTGGCGCGCTGCCGCAAGGCATCCAGTCCGGGCCGATCTCGCTGCCATTGGCCATCACATAGGCGCGCTGCACCACGTTGCGCAACTCGCGCACATTGCCTGGCCAGCGATAGTGCTGCATGGCCTCCAGAGCCGTCGCCGAGAAATGACGCTGCTTGCCTTCGCGCTGGCAGATGTCTTGCAGGAAATGCTCGGCCAGCAACGGAATGTCTTCCAGCCGATCGCGCAAGGGCGGCAATGACAGCGGGAACACATTGAGCCGGTACAGCAGGTCCTCACGCAACTTGCCTTGCGCCACGGCCTGCATCGGATCACGGTTGGTGGCCGCGATGATGCGCACGTCGGCCTCTCGCGGCTGGGTCGAACCCACACGCATGAACATCCCGGTTTCCAACACACGCAGCAGCTTGACCTGCAGTTCCAGCGGCATCTCGGTAACTTCGTCCAGGAACAATGTGCCGCCGTGGGCACGCTCGAAAAAGCCCTGGTGCGTGCGTTCGGCACCCGTGAAGCTGCCCTTCTCGTGGCCGAAGATCTCGCTTTCAATCAGGTTCGGCGAAATGGCCCCGCAGTTGACGGCCAGGAAGGGATGCTTGCGTCGGCGGCTGAGATCGTGCACGGTACGCGCCACCACTTCCTTGCCGCTGCCGCTCTCGCCAGTGACGAACACCGTCACCGAGGTGATGGCCACCTTGGCCAGTTGCTCATAGACACGCTGCATGGCCGAAGACCGGCCCCACAGATGACCGAAATGGCCATGTGCCTCGACGTTCTCGCGCAAGGACACCAGTTCAGCCTGCAGCTCGGACGGGCGCATCACGCGCGACAGAATGCCCTGCAGCTGCTTGATGTTGACCGGTTTGATCAGGTAATCAGCAGCCCCATGACGCAAAGCCTGGATGGATGTTTCCAGGCTGGCGTGGCCGGTGATCAACACAACTTCGGAGTTGGCCAGCATCTGCCCGTCGTCCAGCAGATCCATGCCGCTGCCGTCAGGCAGCATCAGATCCAGCAGGACAAGGTCAGGTTGGTTCAACGACAGCTGCGCACGCGCTTCGCGGAGGCTGTGGGCGGTCGCCACGGTGAAGTTCTCTGTGGCGATCAATGCGGCCATCATCTCGGCCGCTTCGCGGTCATCCTCAACGATCAGGGCATGGCTCATGGTCAGACTCTCCTGTTTGGGATGGGGTGCTTACCCTAATCCAACTGGCGAGACCATACGTAACGATTCGTCTCTGCCGGTCGGCATCCAGCTTGCTGCGTATCGGGACATGCATGTTCATCGTCCCGACACGCCGATAGCCCAGGCCACCTCGGACACCAGTCCGCTGGTACTGCTCTTGGTCGATGTGATCAATCCTCTGACCTTCCCAGAGGCGCCACATCTGGAGGAATCGGCCCTGCACATGGCGTCGCGTCTTGCGGCGCTCAAGCACAGGCTGGCGTCTCACCAGGTGGTCACGGTGTACGCCAATGACCATTATGGCGCGTGGCACAGCGAGTTTCGTGACGTGAAAGCGCAATGTGTTCAGAAAGGGGGCGTGGCCGCGGAGCTGGTACGCCTGCTGGCGCCCCAGGAGCCGGACTACGTCATCCTCAAGCCGCGGCACTCGGCGTTTTATGGCACCCCTCTTGATCTGCTGCTGGATCACCTGGGTTGCCAGCGCCTCATCATCGGCGGGCTGTCCACCGACATGTGCGTCCAGATGAGCGCCGCAGACGCCTACCTTCGTGGCTTCGGGTTGTGGGTGCCGCAAGATTGTGCCGCGGCTGAATCGCTTGAGCGTCATGCGCAGGCGCTGGCCTACATGCAACGGGTCTTCAAGGCCGATGTGCGCGCCTCCACGGCATGGCAGGCACACGAGTTGCTCAATCTGGCTCCCCTTGCCATCAGGAGAGCCACATGACCAAGTTGCATTCGACTTCCCCTCTTTCCGACATGACCGACGCCATGCGCAGCCCCTTGAGTCGTGAGGCAGGCAGCCGCGCGCATGCCGTGGTCGACGACCTGCAAAGCGGGGCGCATCGCATGGTGGACAACCTGCAGCACGCTGCACAGCGCCTGGAGCCCCAAGGCCGTCGCTGGGTCAACGAGACGCAGAGCTATGTGCGGACGCACCCCCTGAAAAGCCTGGGCCTGGCCCTTGCAGCCGGCATGGTGGTGCGCCAGCTTCTGCGCCGCTGACGCATGAGTGTGGCCGGGCTGTTTGACATAACGATGTCGCCAGGCGAGATCGTTCTGCGCGGCACGGCCATTTACTGGTTCTTGTTCCTGATCTTTCGCTTCGTACTACGGCGTGACATCGGCTCGGTGACCATCGCAGACGTGCTGCTGCTGGTTCTGATCGCCGATGCGGCACAGAACGCCATGGCCGGGGAATACAAGACCATCACGGAAGGCATGCTGCTGATCAGCACCATAGTCGGGTGGAACTACACGCTCGACTGGGCCAGCTACCGCTTCCCATCGTTTCGACGCCTGGTCAGCCCTCCACCGCTGCTGCTGGTCAAGCATGGCCGCGTGCTGTATGGCAACCTCCAGCAGGAGCTGCTCACTGTGGAAGAACTTCAGGCCAAGCTACGGTCTCAGGGCATTGAGGACCTGCGACAGGTCAAGCGGGCCTACATGGAGTCGGATGGCAGCATCAGCGTGCTGCGTTGAGCGCCCCTGCCTCGCCCGCCAGGGCACATGGCTTGCCCATGAAGGAGACCATGTTCACCTCAGGAGCTCACCATGGCACACAGCCCTCTGCTTGGATTGGATGAGGACAGCCAACCCGTGCGGCCAGGTCATGGCACCGGCGCATTGGGTCCAAGCGACACGTCCGACAGCGCCAGCGACATCGCTGGCGTCGATGTGGATGGCAGCCTGCACGGCATGACCGCAGACACTGACTCCACCGGCACAGGTGAGCTCCTGGGTGCCGCCGACGGGCAGCATGTGCGCGAAGCCGGTGACATCCTGCCCGATCACATCGCCACCACACCCGACCTGGCACCACCGCCCCCCGAGCCAGACCTTTTCGATACCGATACCGATGCGGATGAAGAGGAGCAGGAGGTGGCGCAGGCACGTCAGCGTCTCATGGGGCAGCAACCCGACGCTCAATGAGGCAGATCTGAGGCGCCGCTGAGCACCAGTTCGCGCTCCAGTGCCATCGGGTCGATGGGCTTGACCAAATGGGCGTGGAAGCCCGCCTGCTGGGCCTGTTCAACATCGCGGGCCTGCCCATACCCCGACAGGGCAACAAGGCGCCCGCCGAACCCGGCCGCGCGGCAGGCCTTGGCCACCTCGAAGCCGGTCAGCGTGGGCAGCCCCAGATCCACCAGCGCGAGATCCGGTTGCACCTCCAGAATGCGCTCCTGACCAGACAGCCCATCCGTCTCAAGCCATACCGTGTGACCACGAAGCTCCAGCATGAAGCGCAGGGCCTCAAGCGCGTCCTCGTTGTCCTCCACGATCACCACGCGCCTGGGCGGGCTGACCACGGGCAGAGGCGTGAAGGGCACATGCTCGGGCGGCGCCACAGCAGGCAGGGTCACGGTGAACACACTGCCTTGGGCGTCACTGTGCACCTCGATGCGGCCCTGATGCAGGTCCACCAGCCGTTTGACCAGCGTCAGCCCGATACCCAGCCCCCCTTGCCGTCGGTCCAGCGTGCGTTCCCCTTGCACGAAGATGTCAAAGATGTGGGGCAGCAGTGAGGCGGGGATACCTTCACCGTGGTCACGGACCATGAGGGCCACATCGGCGCCACGCGGCTCGACAATGATCTCGATGGGTTTCCCCTCGCCGCCGTACTTGACCGCATTGGTCAGCAGGTTGTTGACAATCTGCTCGAGCCGGACCGCATCGGCCTGTACCCAGGCCGGCGCCAGCCGCAACACCAGTGGCTGATTCTGGATGGTGCCGGCCATTTTCAAGGTATGCAGCAGCCGTTCGACCAGTTGCCCCAGGTCGACTGGCTGGGGGCTCAACACGATCTTGCCAGCAATCACCCGGGCCACATCCAGCAGGTCGTCCATCAAACGGGCCAGATGACGTGTCTGCCGCGTGATGATCTGCCGCACCCGAACGGCCGGTGCATCCTGCGCGCCGATGCGGTTAAGCACCTCGACCGCTCCCGAGATGGCACCCAGCGGATTGCGCAGTTCATGCCCCAGCATGGCCAGGAACTCATCCTTCGCGCGGTTGGCCTTCTCGGCTTCCATGCGCGCATGTTGCTCCTGCTCGATCAAACGGGCCCGCTGCTGTTCAGCAGCATGCTGGATGGTCATGTCGACCATCACACCGATCACGCGTTGCGGCTGACCATGCTCCCCATAAAGCACCACCATCCGGCAGGCAAGCCAGCGCCCAGGCTGGACCTCAGGGGTGGTGCGGATCAGAAAGCTGATGTGATCGCGCTCTTCCTTCCAGGCTTCGTTGAGCGCCTGCTCGACTCTGGGCAGATCCTGCGGGTGAATGAAGCGAATCCACTCCGACCACGTGAGCAAGGTCTGCTCTGGAGGTTGTCCGAACAAGCGGTTCAACCCCGAGGTGGAGACCACGGTGTGATTGAACACCGCGTAGTCAAAGAACCCGACCTGGCCGGCTTCCTGCGCCAACTCCACCAGTTGCTGGCTTTCGCGCAGGCGCCGCTCCGCCTCGATCAGCCGCCGCTGCGCCGCCATGCGCTCAGTGATGTCCACATACGCCGCCACGGCACCCCGTGGCTGCCCCCCGGCATCCAGCAGCGGAACCGCCTGCGCCAGCACCTGCAGAGAAGTGCCATCGGCCTGCCGCACCTCCAGCTCCAGATTGCGGACGGCCTCACCGCGGGCGGCGCGTTGAAGGGGGTGCTCGGCCGGTGTCAGCTCCCGCCCTGCCACGTACATGACCGCCTTGCGCTCGGCCCCCAGCATGGCCTCCTTGGCGGGGTTGCGCCAGACCTGCTGTGCGGTTCGATCCAGTGTGATGGACAGGCCGATCGGTGTGCTGTTGAAGAGCGTCTCGAACTCGGTGGCCTTGGCCGCCAGATGCTCATTGGCCTGTTGTCGGTGCTGCTCCGCGTCGACCAGCGCTGCCTGCAAAAGCCCGATCTCCTTGACTGCAATCGGTTCATCGGTCGACAGATGCCCCTCCGCCAGATGGCGCAAGGGACGCGACACCTTGCGTGCCACCAGCAAGGCCAGCAAACCAGCGGCCAGCAAAGACAGCAAACCGGCCACAGCGGCCAGCAACAGCGGCTGCTGACGCGCGGTGTCCTGCTCACTGGCCACCACCCCCACCCCTACGCCCCAGCCCGAACCAGACAGACGATGCCAGGCCACATACGTCAGCCCCCCCTCCATCAGAGGTGCCTTCTGATGACCCGCGATGTCATCACCCATGCGGCGGCGCCCTTCCTCAGGCAGCAGATGCCCCAAGAACCGCTCCGGGTTCAAGGTACGGGCGACCACGCGGGCATCTTGGTCGAACAAGGTGATGTAGCCATTGGCAGGATGACGTGTGGCGGGCAACAGGGTCTGCCAGGTGGCCGCGTCGATCTCAGCCACGAGAAAGTACTGGGGCACGTCTTCAACGATGACCGGGACCGCGATGCGCATGCTCCACTTCCCGTCCGACGGCCGTCGCGCAATGCGGCTGATCAACGCGCGTCGCGTGTCTCGCATCACACGCCGCTCTGCAGCGCTCAAGCCGTAAGGCGGAGTCTCGCCCCAAGCCTTGTCATTGGAGAGCTTGGTCTGGCCGGCCTCGTCTGCCAGAAAGACGTGTCGCAAGGTGGGGCGCACAGGCGGGATCTGCCGCAAGGTGCGATGAAAGGACTGAAGATCATGCTGACGCAGCGACTCGGTCTGCGCCAGGATCATCAAGGCATCGATGGTCGACTGCTGATCGCGCTCCAGGGTCTGGGCAATGGCCGCGGCGGAGCGCTGGAGGTCATCGACCAGCTTCTGATGGGCTTCGTTGAGCGCCTCGGCCATCAACCACGTGATCAAGCCTGCAAGCGGGACCGTCGCCAGCACGATGACGGCGATGAGATATACGCGCAGGCTGGCCGCGGGCCACAAGCGACCGCGCTGCTGACCGGGAAGTGCCTGCACCTGTTCTCCTTGAAGCCCAAGAGGGCTCACAGCGTACCGGACTTCTGAGGCAAGTCGTGAGCGATCGTTGCTTTTGCAAGCGCTTACATGTTGGAACGATGGGCAAACCACCGGGATGCCCCCGCCACAGGCCATGGCCGATCGCTGGGCACGTGGCTTGCCCGACAAGGCCATCGTGTTCAACAACACCAGGAGCATCCGATGAAGACTCAATCGACCCGACAGATTCTTGCCGCAGTGGCCGTGTCGCTGGCTGCCTCCGGCGCCTGGGCACAAACTGGCGGCACAGGCGCAGCCAACACCGGCGGCACCGCAGCCGGAACAGCAACGCCCACGGCCCGCGGGGGCGCTGATGACTGGCAGCGCATCTACCGTGTGAGCAAGATCATGGGCACCGACCTGCGCAATGCGCGGGGCGAGAAGATCGGCGACATCAAAGACATCGTGGTGGACCGCAATGGCGCCATCACTTACGCCGTGGTTTCGACGGGTGGCTTCCTGGGCATCGGTGATCGCCTGCATGCAGTGCCGTGGTCCGCCGTCCAGAACGTGCCTGGCCGGGACTACCGTCTGCTGGACATCGACAAGAACCGTCTGAAGGACGCCCCCAGCTTCGAGCCGAACAATTGGCCGAACGTGATCGACGAGAAGTGGAGCACGGAGAACCGCCGCTTCTACGGAGTGGGCGCAGGCCAAGCCGGCAGTGCCAGCCAGTCAGGTTCGCCGAACAACACGGGCACGAACACCGGTACAGCCACCACGGGTGGGCAGTCGCGCTGACGACTGAGGCCAAACCATGAGGGACCCACAGAATCTGAAAGTGGCCTTGATCAGCGAGCATGCATCCCCGCTCGCCGCAGTGGGCGGCGTGGATGCCGGTGGTCAGAACGTCTATGTGGCCAAGGTGGCCCTCATGCTGGCCCGCATGGGACATCAGGTGGACGTGCTCACGCGGCGCGACCACCCTGATCTGCCCGGCAGCGTGGACCTCACCCGTGGTGTGCGGGTGGTCCATCTGCCTGCCGGTCCGGCACAGCCCCTGCCCAAAGAGGCGCTGCTGCCACACATGCCCGAGTTCATCAGCGCAGCGGAACGGCTGACCCGTCATAACGGGGGTTATGACGTGACGCATGCCAACTTTTTCATGTCGGGCATGGCCGGCATGCGCCTCAAAGAGGCATTTGACATTCCTCTGGTGACGACCTTCCACGCCCTTGGCTTGGTGCGGCGCGAGCATCAGGGCCTGGCTGACGCATTCCCGGCCGAACGCATCGAGATTGAGCGCCAGGTGATGCAGTCATCGGACTGTGTGATCGCAGAATGCCCGCAGGACCACGAAGACATGGTTCGCCTGTACCACACCGATGCACGACGCCTGAGCATGGTGCCATGCGGGGTGGACACGACGGACTTCCGACCCATGGACCGCCAGCGCGCCCGCGCTGCCCTCGGTCTGCGAGCAGATGAGTTCATCATTTTGCAGCTGGGGCGAATGGTGCCACGCAAGGGGGTAGACAACGTGATCCGCGCGCTGGCGCTGTTGGATGCACGCGTCCCCGCGCGCCTGCTCGTGGTGGGCGGTAACCATCCTTCACCCGACGAGCATCTCACGCCGGAGATCGGACGGCTGCGCCGGCTGGCCCGGTGCCTGGGAGTGCACACGCAGGTCACCTTCACCGGCCAGCGCTCACGGGACACGCTGCCGCTGTACTACGCCGCTGCCGATGTGTTTGTCACCACGCCCTGGTACGAGCCGTTTGGCATCACTCCGCTGGAAGCCATGGCCTGTGGACGCCCGGTCATTGGCAGCGCAGTGGGCGGCATCCAGTACACGGTGGTGGAGGGGGTGACGGGCTATCTGGTTCCGCCACGCCATCCTCAGGCTCTGGCCGAGCGGCTGACGCAACTCCATGCGAATCCCAGCCTGGCCGACGCCATGGGTCGAGCGGGGCGCTGCCATGTGCGCCGCTCATTCACCTGGGAACAGGTGGTACAGGAACTCGACCGGATTTACCGGAGTGTGCAATACATACCGCATTTCAACAGCTGGGGGCTGGGCCACATGTTGCCCGACACCGCGCCCCCTCACACCGCTCGGGTTATCCCGATGGAAGGATTGCATGGTCACGCTTGAAGGCAAGGTGGCGCTCATAACCGGCGCCGCAAGCGGCTTGGGCGCGGCCCTCACCGCGGTGCTGCTCGAAGCAGGGATGCAGGTGATCATGGTGGATCGTCAGGCCGACAGGCTGGCGGCCGTACGCGAACGCGCTGACCCGCAGGGTCACCGCACCCGCGACCTGGTGATTGACCTCCGAGACCGTGAAGCGGTGATGGCAGCGATGGCCGACATCACCGGACTTTTCGGCGGCCTGGATGTCCTGGTCAACAACGCGGGCACCGACGTCACTGCCGCCATCGACGCACTGACACTCGAAAACTGGGACGATGTCGTCGCCGTCAATCTGACTGCACCTTTCATGCTCAGCAAGCTGGCCTTGCCGGCCTTGCGGGCGCGTCGTGGGCAGATTGTCAACATTGCGTCGACTGCTGCCAAGCGTGCCTGGCCCAATGCCAGCGCGTACCACGCAAGCAAATGGGGACTCACAGGGCTGTCTCACGCCCTTCATGCGGAGCTGCGTGCCGATGGCATCCGCGTGATGAGCGTCGTCGTCGGCGGCATGCGCACCCCTTTTCTGCTGGATCGCTTCGAAGGCCTGGACCTCGCGCGGTTGCAGGACCCGGGCAACGTGGCCCGCGCCATCGCCTTTGCCCTGACGATGCCAGTGGAGTCCGCCATTCCTGAACTGATGGTGTTGCCTCGACAGGAGTCCTCATGGCCATGAACACGCCTTCGCGTACTGCTGTCTTCCTCGACAAGGATGGGACCCTGGTCGAGAACGTCCCGTACAACGTGGATCCGGCGCTGTTGCGTTTCACCCCTCGCGCACCCGAGGCCTTGCGTTCATGGGCCGCAGCAGGGCATTTGCTGGTGGTGGTGAGCAACCAGCCCGGTATGGCCTTGGGCTACTTCGACCGCCGTGCCTGGATGGCGCTGCGCCACGCGTTGATGCGCAAGGTCGAGGAAGAGGTCGGCGTTCAGCTGACCGATGTGTTGGCGTGTCCGCATGCGCCTTCGCCCAGGCAGGCACCGGGTTGCCTGTGTCGCAAACCCGCGCCAGGTCTCCTGCGTCAGGCGGCGGCCACTCATCACATCGATCTCAAGCGGTCATGGATGGTGGGCGACATCCTGGACGATGTCGAAGCGGGCCACCGCGCCGGCTGTCAGTCCATTTTGCTCGACGTCGGGCACGAGACGGAATGGCGCCTCAGCCCCCTGAGGCGGCCCGTGCACCGTGCAGCCGATCTGATGGATGCCGCTTCCTGGATACTCGGAACACGGCAGCCAGCGGAAGCGCCCACACCACCAAGCTGCGTGGCAGCATCATGAGTGCTGTTCCCTCGCGCTGGCAGGGGCTGAGGCGCATCCTCGCCATCCGGCTCGATCATCTGGGCGATGTGCTCATGACCACGCCAGCGCTGGCCGCCATCCGGGCCAGCCAACCTCAGGCAAGCCTCAGCATGCTTTGCTCACCGTCGGGTGCTGAGGCGGCCGAACGGTCCGGGCTGGTCGACGAGGTGATTCCATTTCGAGCCCCATGGATGAAGCATGCAGAACCGGACGCGCTTTCCGCTTGCGCAGACCGCCTGAAGGCGGGCGGGTTCGATGCTGCGGTCATTTTCACCACCTGCACACAAAGCGCCCTTCCCGCGGCCATGCTGTGTCTGATGGCCGGCATTTCGCTGCGGCTGGCGCACAGCCGAGAGCAGCCCTATCACCTGTTGACAGACTGGGTACGAGAGACCGACGACATCCAGACGGGTCCGCGGCATGAAGTCGCCCGACAGCTGGCGCTGGTGGCCCAGGTGGGGTGGCACCCTCCTCACGACCGCCTGCGGTTCGAGCTCGACGAGCTCGACGAGGTGCGCGCCCGCAGCCGGTTGCGGGCGCTGGGTCTGGCCGACGGCACGCCTTACGTGGTGATGCATCCTGGCGCCTCGGCGCCTTCTCGTCGTTACCCGGCAGAGCGCTTTGGGCTGGTGGCCGACCAGCTTTGGCATCGCCGGGCCGTACGCACCGTGTTCACCGGCTCCCCAGCCGAAGCCGGGTTGGTGGCGCAAGCTCGCCACGTCATGCGCGCGCCATCACTGAACCTGTGTGGCGAGCTGAGTCTTGGCGAGCTGGGGGGAGTGCTGAGCGAGGCCGCTCTGCTCGTCAGCAACAACACAGGTCCTGTCCATCTGGCTACCGCGCTCGACACGCCGGTTGTGGACCTGTATGCACTGACCAATCCCCAGCACACGCCCTGGAAAGCGCGCGCACGCGTGCTCTCCCACGACGTGCCTTGTCGGAACTGTCTGCAAAGCAGTTGTCCGCAGGGCAGTCCGACCTGTCTGACCGGCGTGCCGCACGAAACCGTGCTGGCCGCCTGCCTGGCGCTCCTGCCTGCCTGACCCTCTTCGAACCCGCACTGCCATGATCACCCTGGGCATCAACGCTGCCTTTCACGACTCTGCCGCTGCCATCGTCCTGGACGGGGTGGTGATTGCGGCTTCGGAAGAGGAGCGCTACACGCGCATCAAGCACGCCAAACGCCCCGTTCCCTTCAGTGCCTGGGAACTCCCGTTTCACGCCATCGACGACTGCCTGCGGCAAGCTGGCGCCACGCTGGCAGACGTGGACCACGTGGCCTACAGCTACAACCCCGACCACATTCTGCGCGACCGGCTACAAGGAGCCCGGATGATCCAGCTGCCCCTTGAGCCTTCGGCCCAGGATGCCGGCGAATGGGATAACGTCTGGGACCCGCTGTTTGCAGCCTATATGGTCAACGCGCCGCGGCAGCTGTGCGATGGGGTGCCCCATCATCTGCGTCACCGGTGGCAGGATCTGCCCCGCCCCGCTCCGTGGACCTGGCATCCTGTGGACCACCATCTGTGCCACCAGGCCAGCGCCTTCTTGGCCTCGCCGTTTGCTCATTGCGCCGTCATGACACTTGATGGTCGCGGCGAGCTGGCAACGACCAGTTACGGCGTGGCCGAGGCTGGCCGCTACACGGCCTTGGGTCAAGTCAACATGCCCCACTCGCTGGGCCTGTTGTATGAGCGTGTCACGCAGCACCTGGGCTTTCTGCACTCCTCCGATGAGTACAAGGTCATGGCCCTGGCCGCGCTTGGCCAGCCCCGGTTCCGCGACGCGCTACAGGCCGCTTTGCGGGTCGAGGGAAACGGCCAGTTCAACTTGGGCCCGCTGGATCTGGAAGCCTTGACCGGACCACGTCGCCGACCCGGAGACACGCTGTCTGAGGCACACCTGGATCTGGCCGCCTCGCTGCAGGACGTGCTCGAAGACACCGTACTGGCGCTGGCGCGCTGGCTGCGAGAAGCCAGCGGTGCACGCCATCTGGCCATGGCGGGCGGCGTGGCGCTGAACTGTGTGATGAATGCGCGCCTGCGTGACAGCGGGATCTTCGACGCCGTCTGGGTGCAGCCGGCCGCGGGGGATGCTGGTACCGCGCTGGGGGCGGCCCTGTGGGTCGACGCGCGTATGCGTCAGCGCGCCTTTGACACCGTCCAGCAACCTGAAACCGTGGCGCCAGTGGGGCAGCCCCTGACGCTGGCCACCCGCCAGTGGCAGATGGACGACGCCTGCCTGGGGCCAGCCTATGACGACGAGCACATCGAGTCCCTGTTGCGCTGGGCTGGCCTGCCGTATCGCAAGCTGCAGGATCCGGCTCGTGAGGTGGCAGCCCTCCTGGCGCAGGATCAGATCATTGGCTGGTTTCAGGGACGCATGGAGTTTGGTCCACGCGCCCTGGGCGCCCGCTCCATCCTGGCCTCGCCACTGCACGGCGACATGCAGCGGCGACTCAACGAACTCAAGGACCGCGAAGATTTCCGGCCTGTTGCACCGGTGGTGCCGCAGGAATGTCTGTCGGACTGGTTCAGTCCAGCTGACGCCAATGGGGGGGAGTCGCCCTTCATGCTTTTTATCTATGACGTGCTGCCTGCGGCCGCCGAGCGCATTCCCGCTGCCTGTCACATTGACCGCACCGCCCGTGTCCAGACGGTGAACGCTGAACGCCAGCCGGCCCTGCACGCCCTGCTTCGCGCCTTTGGTGAACGCACCGGCGTGCCCGTGCTGGTGAACACCTCTTTCAACGTCCGAGGCCAGCCCATGGTGTGCAGCCCACGCGACGCCCTGGAGGCGTTCTACACCACCCCCCTTGACGCGGTGGTGATGGGTAACTTTGTGGTGGACAAATCACCTCGCTTGATCTGACATGTCGCCTGCTGTTTCCGTGGTGATTCCCACCTGCGGTCGACCGCAGTTGCTGCAGCGCTGCCTCGCCGCACTGATGCAACAGTCCCTGGCGGCAGGTGAGTACGAGATCATCGTGGTGGATGACGGCGCATGCGCACAGACCGAGGCGCTGGTACGCCGATTGGGCAGCGATCCGGACAGTCCGGCCCTCACCTATACCCAGGCGCAGGGAACCCGTGGCCCCGCAGGCGCCCGCAACCGAGGCTGGCGGCTGGCTCACGCAGACGTCATTGCCTTCACCGACGATGACACCGTGCCCGCGCACAACTGGCTGGCCCATGGCTTGAGGGCCCTCCAGCCGGACCTGGCCGCCGTCACCGGTCGCATCACGGTTCCGGTGAGCCCGCATCCGACCGACTTCGACCTTGTGACCAAGGGACTGGAGCAAGCCGAGTTCGTGACGGCCAATGCGTTCGTACGGCGTGAAGTCCTGACGCTGCTGGGGGGCTTCGACGAACGTTTCACCCGCGCCTGGCGGGAGGACTCCGACCTGCAGTTCCGCATGCTGCGGGCGGGCCAGAGCATCGGCTGGGCACCCGACGCCCTGGTCGTTCACCCCGTTCGTCCCGCACCTTGGGCGATCAGCCTGCGGCAGCAGCGCAACATGTTCTTCGATGCCCTGCTCTACAAGAAGCATCCGCAGCTCTACTGCCTGAAGATGCGGCGCATGGCACCGTTGCGCTACTACCTGATCGTCCTTGCCTCGGTCGCCGCCATCGTGGCGTGGGCGCAAGGCTCGGAAGCCTGGGCGGCCACCCTCCTTGGCAGTGCACTGGCGTTGAGCTTGCACTTCGCCTGGCAGCGACTTCGACGCACCTCGCGCGCTCCGCGACATGTGCTCGAGATGGTGCTCACCTCACTGGTTATCCCATATCTGGCCATCTTCTGGCGGCTGGCCGGAGCATGGCGTTTCCGTGTGCTGTTCTGGTAGCAAGGCGTGCAGATGAAGCGATTGCGCATCCTGACTTGGCATGTCCATGGCAACTACATGTACTACCTCTCCCAGGTGCCCCACGATTTTTACTTGGTGCGCGATGCGACCGGCTCGCCTCATCACACGGGCCGCAGCGGCCAGTTACCCTGGGGCGACAACGTGCACGATGCCCCGGTTGAGCAGCTGGCCAGCATGCGGTTTGACGTGGTGCTGTACCAGTCACGCCAAGCCTATGAGCACGAGCGGCACACGCTGCTGTCCCCTGAGCAACAGCGCCTGCCTCGGATCTACCTTGAACACGACCCCCCGCAGGAGCATCCGACCAACACGCGCCACTGGGTAGACGACCCCGACACCGTGCTCGTGCATGTGACCCCGTTCAATGCCCTGATGTGGGACAGTGGTCGCTCGCCTGTTTCAGTGATCGAGCACGGCGTCAAGCTCATCAACGAGGCCCGCTACAGCGGCACGCGGCCAGAGGGGCTCGTCGTGGTCAATCACCTGTGCCGAAGGGGCCGCCGGCTGGGGGCCGACGTGTATGAGCAAGTCCGCCAGTCGGTGCCCCTCGCATTGGCAGGCATGGATGCCCACACCATGCCCGGCGGGCTGGGCGAGGTGTCGCAACGCCAGCTGGGTGAGCTGATGGCGACATACCGGTTCTTTTTTCACCCCATCCGCTACACCAGTCTGGGGCTGGCGCTGATCGAGGCCATGATGGTGGGCATGCCGGTCGTCGGGCTGGCCACCACGGAATTGAGTACCGTGATCACACGGGGTCATGATGGATACATCGACACCCGCATCGATGCGCTGGTGGAGGCCATGCAGCTGCTGCTGGAGGACCCTGCGGCCGCTCACCGCATGGGCCAGGCTGCGCGAAAGACCGCGCTTGCGCGATTTCACATCGACCGGTTCGTGGGGGACTGGGCCCAGTTGCTGCGCCAGGTCGCCCAGTAGGAGAAACAGCTCTTACAGCGCACTGCGGTCGGGCTCTGACGGGGAAGAAATGTCGCGCAGCAGCTGGCCGATGCCTTCGGGCTCACGCGTGGCGAGATCGCCGAGGGACACAATGCCCACCAGTTCATCCTGATCATTGAGCACCGGCATGCGGCGGATCTGCACATCGCTCATTTGTTGCAGCACCTCGTCGGTCGTTTGGTCGTCATAACACCAGCGGGTGTGCTCGGTCATCACCTCCGACACCGCCGTGTCGTTCGGGATCAGGCCGGTGGCAATGGCACGGACGGTGATGTCCCGGTCCGTGATCATGCCGACGAGTTTGCGCCCCTCACAGACGGGCAAGGCACCCACATTGAGCAGGTCCATCAATTGAGCGGCTTCCTGAAGAGAAGCCTGAGGGGAAATGACCTCCACACCATGGGTCATGACCTCTGAAACACGTCGCATGCCGATTCCTCATGAGGATGTTTGAACCTCCCCATGAGCAATCGGTGGGCCTGCACTTTTTTACAAGCCGTGTTTTGGTCCGTCAGGCGGCCGCGCGAAAACGGTCCCGAAGCGCACGGATCTGGTCATGATTGCGCTGCGCCCCCTGGAATTGGCGCTCCACGACCAATCGCACCGATGGCGGCAAGCTCTCACCCAGCGCTTTCTGATAGCGGGCCTTGGCCACGTCTTCGCCACGCTCGCACTCTTCCAGCATCGCCAGATCGGTGTAACCGCTCAGCGTGCCCTTGACGGCCACCCAGCCGCGATGCATAGCGCCACTCGCGGTGCCGCCATCTTCCGGACGACCGCCGAACTGGGTAACCAGCGCCTGAAGTTCCACGGCTGCGCCACCGCATTCGCGGGCACGCGACTGAAAGAGTTCACGCAGCTCTGTCGACTGGGTATGTTCAGCACAGGCCCGGAAGCCGTACTCACCATCGCGGCAGTTCTCGATCAGGTCGTTCAGAACGTCGATCACGTCTTCGTTGTTCATCGTCAGCTCCTTTCAATCATGCCGACCCCGAGTGGGCGGCTCTCCCTGTGAACAGCACACGGCATTCCCGCGCCTCCTGCCGCAGGCACGCTATTTGCCCTCCGGATCCGACTTTCCACAGAGGTTGGCGCATGCCGCATGTGATGGACGTGACCATGTTCTGGGGGCGCACCAGCGGCGGCGTGCGCAGCTACGTGCTGGCCAAGCGCAACTGGATATCAGCCTGTCGCGACTGGCAGCACACGGTGGCCGCACCCGGCGTGTCTGGTGCCGGGATGCTCGCTTTGCCAGGCATGCCCCTGCCTTTCTCGGGGGGCTACAGGGCGCCGCTGGCTCGCCGAGCCAACGGCGCGCGACTGGCCCGCCAGCGCCCAGATCTGTTCGAAATCGGTGACCCCTTCACGTTGGCCTGGTCTGCGCTGGACGCCGCCAGACAGCTCCGCGTGCCGGTGGTGGCCTTTTGCCATGCGAACGTGGTTTCCATGGCGCGCCGGTTCGGCGGTGCGCCAGCGGCGGCTTGGGCCAGACGCTATCTCTGCAAGGTGTACGCACGGTGCGACCTGGTGCTGGCACCCAGCCACGACATGGTGGCCCAGTTGCGTGACTGGGGTCTGCCACATGTCGAGCACCAGCCCCTCGGCGTCGACACTGCGGTATTCCAACCCGCTCACCGCTCAGCCGCATGGCGGGCGGAACTGGGCCTGTCACCCGACACGCGGGTGTTGTTGTACGCCGGACGCTTCGCGCCTGAGAAGAACCTTCAGACGCTGTGCGAAGCGGTACGCGCGCTGGGGCCGAACCATGTGCTGGTGGCCATGGGTGACGGACCCGTGCCGCCCCGAGGCCCCGGTGTACTCAGGCTGCCCTTCACCAACGACCGCAGGGCGCTGGCCCGCGCCATGGCCAGCGCCGACGTGTTCGTGCACGCAGGTGACCAGGAAACCTGTGGCCTCACGGTGCTGGAGGCCATGGCTTGTGGCTGCCCGGTGGTCGCACGCGGTACAGCAGGCCTGCGTGAACTGGTGAACGAGCAAGTTGGCTACAGCGTGTCAGACGGTCACCCGGTTTCGTTTGCACACGCGGTGACCGAGGTCCTGAACGCGCCACGTGCGCCCCTGTCGCAAGCCGCTGTCGAGCGCGCGCGCGCGCAGGCCTGGGGCGCTGTGCTACCTCGCTTGTTCGGTCGATACCAAAGCCTCCTGGAGAACACCCCGTGACAGCACCTGCACTGATGAGCATCGTGATTCACGATGTCGCCCCCGTGAACTGGGCCGCCTGCCAGCGCGTCATGCGCGCTGTGCGGGAGATCGGGAATGTTCCGATGACCTTGCTGGCCGTGCCGCGCTTCCACCTTCGTCCCAGCACACCCGAGTTCGAGCACGCTGTCAGCACAGAACTCGAGCACGGCTGCGAGGTCGCCTTGCATGGCTACACCCATCTGGACGCAGGACACCCGCGTCACTGGCGAGACTGGATCCGCCGCCGCATCTACACGCGCGGCGAGGGGGAGTTCTCCGATCTGGGCCAATGGGAAGCCAGCATGGCCATCGACGCGGGCATCCGCTGGTTTCAGCGCTGTCGCTGGCCCCTGCATGGCTTTGTTGCGCCAGCCTGGTTGCTCAGCCCGGGTGCGTGGTCTGCGCTCAGCAAGAAGCCCTTGCGCTACACCTGCACACGCCGCGCACTCTACACACTGGACAGGCAGGGACGCTACCCCGCCGACAGCCTGGTCTACAGCACGGAATCGTCCTTGCGACGCTCACTGTCCCTGACCCGCCACGCTTACCTCTCTCACCGGATCAGGCAGCAAAGCCTGGTCCGGCTCGAGTTGCATCCGCATGACGCCGACCATCCGGCCATCCGCCGGGCATGGATGCGCACCCTGTCGACCTTGCTGCCAGACCGAGAGGTCTGCACGCTGGCCGATGCGGTGACGCAACTGGCTCATGCCGCAGAACGAAGCAGCGTCTTTCCCGAGACCGACCCCATCACATGCATGGATATCCGACGGCCCATGTGACAGGCAGCGCCTGCTCATATGAAGCGCAGGACGAGTTCGGCTGTCATAACCGCCAAGCCTGCGGCGCACAGCACATCGCTCGGGTAATGGAGTCCCAGCACCACCCGTGAGGCCGCCACCAGCAGGCAGAACAGCCACAGCATGGCCGACAGCATCGGGTAGTGATGAGACAGCACGACGGTGAACGCCACCGCATGCAAGGTGTGCCCGCTGGGAAAGCTGAATGTGTCCAGCGGCCGGGCCCACGCGCGCACCCCCTCGCAGGCATGACAGGGTCGCGGACGGGCAATGCGCCGTTTGATCCACAGGTACAAACCGACGTTGATGGCCCCCAATGCCAGCAGCTGTCCCATGCGGGCCACGCCAGCTTGGCCGTCAATCCACGGCAGCAGCAGCATGACGGCCACCCACAACGCGCCATCTCCCAGCTTGCTTACCGCGATCAAGGGCCAGCTCATCCAGACACTGGCTCGGCAACCCTGAATCCAGAGCACACACTGCCGGTCCAGCGCCCGGCCTCTGGCGACAAGGCGTTCAGACCAGACAGGTATCGCGCGCATGACCGACCTCCCGCTGGTGCACAAGATCTTGCAGGTGTCCTGCGAAGCGGCGCATCACCTCGTTCCAGTCCGACATCCTTGCGCGTTGCCGGGCCTCGGCGCGCAGCGGCCCCAATGAGGGCAGCGCCGTGCAGGCTTGGCAGACAGCGTCCAGGAACGCGTCGGGCTGCTCCGGCGGAACCACGCGCCCATTTCGCCCATCCTCGATCAGCACCCCCGCGGCGGCAGCCTTGAAGGCGACCGTGCACAGGCCCGATGCCATCGCCTCCAATGTCACGTTGCCGAAGGTTTCGCTGAGGCTGGGAAATGCAAACACATCGGCGCTGGCGTACGCCCGCGCCAGGGCGGGCCCCCTCAGGGTTCCCATGAAGCAGGCTTGTGGCCAGCGCCGCTGCAGACCCGCGCGCAAAGGCCCGTCGCCCACCACCACCATGCGTGTCTCAGGACAAAGCGCACGTGCACGCTCCCATGCCTGAAAAGCCAGCGCCACGTTCTTCTCGGCAGCCAGACGCCCGACATACAGCACAACCGGCGTATGGACGTCTGCTCCCCATTGCGCGCGCAGCCGTCCGTCACGCCAACGCGGGGAGAAGGCCTGTGCGTCCACGCCGCGTCCGACCACTTCCAGCCGCTCGAAGCCCTGTTCCAGCAAGGTCTGCCGCAGCCCCTCGGTGGGCACAAACGTCAGATCAGCCGCTCTGGCCAGCAGGCGCAGATGGTGCCGGATCACGGGCAACAGCCCTCCCAGTCGGTAGTAGCGACTGTACTCATGGAAGTTGGTACGGAAGTCCACTGTGACCGGCAGGCCCTGCGCCCTGGCCGCCAGTACCGCGGTGCGGCCCAAGGGACCAGGGGTCGCAACATGAACCACGTCGGGCTGAGAACGCTGCAACCGAGCCACCATCGCCGCGTGCCGCACCCAGCCAAAGCGCAGTTCGGGATACATGGGAATCGGAAAGCCATGCGTGATCCATTGCTGGTCGTCGGCCTGGCGCCGCTCGTGGCGCTGCCGCGGCCGGATCAGGTCCACGTCATGACCCGCCTGCCTCAGATGCGACACGGTGCGCGCAACAGTGAGGGCCACACCATTGACCTCGGGTGGATAGGTTTCCGTCACATAAGTGATTCGCACAACATGTCCCCATGGGTGATCGATGCCGGGGGGCACGGCAAGCGCCATTCCTGTCGGAAGAACGCCCCTCCCTCAAGAGGGGGGCACGCAGTTTGCCTCGGGGCAGACACCGTCCCTTGGCTTGCAGCGTGTCTCACGGACTGCCCTGCCCAGGGTCCTGCGTCATCACCATTTCAAGAGGAAACCACCATGCACGCGACGACGTCTCGAACCCTAGCCTCCGCCTTGCTGAGCGGGGCCGTCCTGATGGTCTGCACGACGGCACAGGCCCAGTCCAGCGGGTCAGCTGGCAGTGGTCAGCCCAACATGACCGGCGCCCCATATGGCGTGACCACGCCTGGCGGCAATCCATCGGGCACCACATCCGGTGCCTCGGAAGCCACCACCAACAGCACCTCGGGCGGCAACGTCGGCGGCAGCGTGGGGGGAGCATCGGGCATGAGCAACACGGGCACCACCGGCGCCACCTCGGGCAGCACCTATGACCAAAGCGGCACCATGGGCACCCCATCCAGCGGCGCCCCCTCGGGCATGAGCGGCACGCTGCAGAACAGCGGCGCTGGCGCGCGCACAGACGGCAGCACGTCGGGCGTGTACGACAGCACCTCGACGACCCCGATGGCCTTCGACCCGCCCGCGGCCGGTTACCGCAGCCGCGACAGCAGCTACTCGTGGCTGCCCTACACCACGCGCGGCTATGTGGGCCTGCATTGGGGGCAAGCTGACTTCGACGACGTGCGCTGCTCGTCGGCCTACTCGTGTGATGACACCAGCGACAAGGCCTTCAAGGTCTACACCGGTGGCATGTTCAACGACTACCTCGGTCTTGAACTGGGCTACCTGAACACCGGGAGCGTGAGCCGCTCGGGTGGCCGCACGCGCGCGCATGGCGCCAACCTGAGCGTGATCGCCCAAGCCCCGCTGGGCCAAGTGGCTGGCGTGTACGCCAAGGCCGGTGTCACTTACGCTTGGACACGTACCTCCACGGGAACGCTGGCGGTTGACGTCGATGGCGGCAAGGACAGTGGTGCCGGCCTTTCGTACGGGGCGGGCCTGCGCTTCAACGCCACGCCGAACTGGGCCCTCGTGCTCGAATGGGATCGCCACGAAATGCGCTTTGCCGGCAACTCCAAGCGCGACGTTTCGCTGACCACCCTCGGCGTGCAGTACCGCTTCTGACCGATGTCTGGATGCGCCCTGGGCGCATCCGACCCGATACAAAAATTCAGGGAGGCCTAATTCAGGCCATTGCTTCGCTGCACACCACCGACTGTCCCGTCGATGTCGGCGTGTGCTCCAGCAGTTCACGGAACAGGGCTTGTCGGGCCCTGACTTCGGCAATCGGGCCCATGTCGACCACACGGCCCTCAGCGACCAGCAACACCTTGTTGAAGTGAGTCAACAAGGACATGCGGTGCAAAGACGCCATCACGCAGGCATCGGGGAAGGCCGCCATGATCTGGCTGAGCACCTGATTCTCGGTCAACGGGTCAAGCGCGCTGGTAGGCTCGTCCAGCAGCACGACTGCGCTGTGGCGCGCGGCCAGCACCCCACGCGCAAGACAGAGCCGCTGCCGCTGTCCGCCAGACAGATTGGCGCCACGTTCCACCACGGGCGTCTCCCAACGCAGCGGCTGCCCTGCGAGCACGTCATCCAGCGCGCTGATGCGTGCCACCTCCTCCAGAAGGGCATCAGGCACATCCTGGTCAAATGCGATGTTCTCCTTCATCGTGGCCTCGAAAACTTCAGCCTCCTGCGGGATCAGCGTCGTCACGCGGCCCAGATGCCGCATGCCCAACGGCGCCACGCCGTCGACCTCGATATGCCCATGGGTGGGTTCGTACAAGCCCGCCAGCACGCGCAGCAGCGTGCTTTTGCCTGCCCCACTCGGTCCCACGATGGCCACACGGTCGCCTCGCTCAAGCTGGAAGGTGATACCAGACAGCCCGCCGCCATCTGGACGGGTGTAACGCAGATCCACCACATCCAGACGCTGCCAGTCATCCAGCGGCATGCCGGCTTCGTGAGGCGCACGTGGCGCCTCGCGGATCACGTCACAGCTGGTGTAGTCGGTTCGGATGCGCGCCAGGTTCTGGAAGTTGGCGGCCATGGCACCGATCACGCCACCGGCGCGATTCGCATACTCATAGACCATGAAGACACTGCCGAGCAGCAAAGTGCCGCCAGCGTCTCGCGTATGCCAGGCATAGGCCACCACCAATGACCAGGTCAGTGCCACGCTCAGCAGGTCCACAGCACACCATTTGAACTCGGTGATGAGGATATTGCGCTGCAACGGCGCAAACACCGCTTGCAGACGCCGCCCCAGCAAGCGCTGGGCGTGCGCCTGAAAGCGCTGGCTCATCAGCGTCGAGATGTTGCTCAGGAAATCCAGCAAGGTGGCGGCGTAGCGCCGATCAGCATGGTTCTCCTGCGCGACCAGCGCAGTCAGCCGAAGGTCGAAGCGCCAGATGACCAGCGCCACGACCAGATAACCGATCATTGCGTGAACGCCGGTAAGGGTGGACAGCGTGGCCAGTGCCACCAGTGGACCGAAGAGGTTGACCGCGTTTTGCAGGTAGATGTACTGGTTCTGTGCAAAATCGCCCAGCGCGTGACTGGCCTGCGCCACACGATGCTGCAGTTCACCGGAATGATGGCGATCGTGCCAAGCCAGCGGCGCATGCGACAGCCGATGGAACAGGTCATTTGAGAGGCTCTGCCGCACCTTCACGCCCACCGAGCGCTCCAGCACACGGCCTGGGCCATGCGTGGACCATGACAGCACATAGACCCCGAAAATGCCGCCGATCCACCAGGCGGCCTGCTGAAGCGCCTGGGCACCGCCCTGCTGAATCGTGTTGATGGCCTGCGCGGCCATCCAGGGTGCCAGCAGCTTGATCAGCTGGGACAGCACCAACAAGCTGGCGGCACCCACCCAGCGGGCGCGCACCCCCTGAGCGTGGCGCCAGACATGGCGATACAACTCGGCCAGGCCGAGGGTGGGAGCAGGTGCAGGGTTCATGTGAGCGCGGCGGGGCTGGGCACGCGGTCCACGCCCCGCGTCGGCGCCGGCCAGGAGAATCGGCCGGATGCCGCGTTAACGTCCCCTTCCGCTGGGACGTTGACCCCCCCATTTCAGGAAAAGGGCCTGCTTTCGTGGCCTCTTTCACGGGCCCATGGTTTTCAAGGACGCCACGGTCGCGTCCCTGTACTGGGGCGCCCCTCCAGGTAGACGCACAGCAGCTTTCCACGGGGATGGCGGCGGCAGGCAATGCGCACCATCAATAAGATGGGAACGGCCAGCATGGCGCCAGCCATACCCCACAGCCAACCCCAGAACAACACGGACAGGAACACCGACAAGGGGCTGAGTGCCAGCCGCCGCCCCACCACGATCGGGCTGATGAAGTTGCTCTCCAGGCCATGCAGGGCAAGAAAGGCTGCCGCCGGTGCGACCACCATCAAGCCACGATCCGGAAAGCCGATCACCCCTGCCATCAGCAGCATCACGGTGATCAGGAACGGCCCAAAGTAGGGAATGAAGTTGAGGACCGCCGCCACCGTTCCCCACAGGATCGGGTTGGGCAGACCCAGCGACATCATGGCCAGCGCGGTGGCTGTGCCCAGACCAATGTTGATGAGGGCCATGGTGCCAAGATAGAGCGCAATGTCGCGCTGCGCCCGACGCAAGCCTCCCAGCAGTCGCGCCCGGGCTCTTTTGTCTGGCAAGGCCTCGACCGTGCGGTCCAGCAACCAGCGCTCTGACGCCAGGAGGAAGTACAGCAGGATGAACGTCGCCAGCGTCAGATAACCCACTGAAAGAATCTGACTGAGCACGCGCCCCGTGAGAGTGACCCCCTCACTGGCAATCTTGTCCTTGACCGGATCCGGACCCGACACGTCGGAGCGGGCCTTGCGCGGCGGCGCGATCACAGGGATGGCCGCTCGCACCCGGTCCAGCTGCTCTACTACCTGCTGCACGGTGGTGGGCGCCTTGCGGATCCAGTTGTTCGCTGGCTCCACCAGCATGCTGCTCAACAACCCCAACACAAGAAGCAGCGTAACCAGGACCACGCCGGCAGCGCAGGGCTCCGGCACGCCGAGTCGGTTGAGGTGTTGGACAGGGCTGACCAGCGCAAACGTCAGCGCCACCGCAAAGACGATGGGCATCAGAAAGGTCTGCGCCTCCCGCACCAACAGCACCCCACCGATCACCAGCAGACCCAGAAGAGCCCAGGCGGGCAGTCTGGTGGTGAGGCGTGGGGTGTTGTTCACGCGCCGTCAGGGACGAGATTTGACCTGGCCTTGCTCGTCTGAGAAGACCACCTCGATCCGACGATTTTGCTGCCGGCCGGCCGCTGTGGCGTTGGTGGCGACGGGGAAGGCTTCTCCCAAGCCTTGCACGTCAATGCGATCTGCAGGCACGCCATTCTCGACCAGCGCATCGCGGAAGGCCTCGGCACGGCGTTGCGACAGCGCCAGGTTGTAGGTTTCGCTGCCCCGGGAGTCGGCAAAACCTTCAACACGAATGCGACGCTGCGGATGCTGCTGCAGGATCGCGGCCAGTTGTGCGGCCGAACGGCGTGCACCCGGCTGCAACTGATGCTGTGCGGTGTCGAACAACACGTCCCGCACTGTCACCACCAGGCCACGGTCAGTGCTGCGGGCCTGCATCTGCTGCAATGCCTGCTCGAGCTGGTCTGCCCGATCGCTCAAGCGATCCGCGCGGTTGCGTGCCGATTGCGCATCCAGGGCGTGGCCTTCGGCACGGATGCGCTCGCGCTCCACACTGGCCTGTCTGAGCAGGACCTCCTGCTGACGCTGTTCCGCTGCCAGATGCGCGGCCTGTGCCTGCCGATAAGCCAGGTAGGAGAGGTGGCGGGTCTCCTCGTCGTTTCGGCGATCCGCCCAGGCGCGCTCGGCGGCGTCGAGAGACTGCCGCGCCCGGCGCAGTTCGAGGCCCCCGGCCTCGCCAGCCTGGGGATGCAGACTGGCTGACGCATAGGCTTGGCGCGCCTCTCTGAGCGCCTCATTGTGAGGGGGGGTGGTCTGGCAGGCTGCCAGCGGAATGGCCAGCAAGGCCACATGGTGCTTCCAGGATGTCATGGGATCTCCTTGATTGAATGGTGACCAGCAGGGACCGCATGCACCTGTCAGCGGCGCATCGACTGTTCTCTGAGTGCCTTCAGGCCGGCGTTGACTTCCTCGGTCGCCTGGCGCGCACGCTCGGCACCCGCCTTGTGACGCGCCACCAGGGCATCGGCATCGGCTTGCTCAGCCATGACATGCGCCTTGCCGAATTCGCTGCGCGCCATGGCCACCTTGGCTGCTTCGAGCTTTGTGCGCGCACGCTCGAACTCCGCCGGTGCGAATTGCGGTGCGCCAGCAGAGGCGGCAGCCTCAACAGACGCCTGTGCCAGCATCAGGCGCTCGCGCGGCGGGGGGGTGCTGGCGCAGGCTGCCAGCACAGAGACTGCGAGCGCAGCCGTCAACCATCTGGAACGAAGCCCAATGCTCGTGTGTGTCGCCTTCATGGTGCCCTCTTTTGGTGGATGGAAACTGCCCGCTCTGAGCAGCTTTTGTGCCTCCTCATCCGGTGCTCGCTGCGGAGCGCCCGATCTTGGTCGGTGACACCACGGCACTGATGCGGCGCTGCTCGCTCCTGCTGGGTGCCAGGCGCTGCAGCAGTGCCATGGTGTTGACTGCACACACGTCCAGCGAGAAGCGCGTCACACAGCGTTCACGCCCCTGCTGGCCCATGCGCCCACGCAATTCGGGGTCGCCAAGCAACTGCGCCAGCAGCTGCGCTGCCTCATGGTCAGCGCCAGGAGCCGTGAGCCAGCCTGTCTGGCCGTGGGCAATCAGATCCGGCACGCCCCCCACGCGCGGCGCCACCACCGGTACGCCACAAGCCATGGCCTCCATCAGCGCAAACGGCATGGCCTCTGTATGAGAGGTCGATAACACCGCGTCCAGCTGGGCGTACACCTGCGGCATGTCGTGCTGCAACCCTACGAAATGAACATGCTTGCCCAGATCGAACTGCCGTACATGCTGGACGAGTTCGGCCTGCATGGGGCCTTCGCCCACGAGCACAAAGTGCGCAGACGGCACCATCTGCCGCATCATCAGGGCGACCCGCACGAACACCTCCGGGCCCTTCTCGGGTGACAGACGACCGATGAACCCGACGACAGGGGCATCGTCCGGGATGCCGTATGCCTGGCGCCAGGACGCAAGGCGTTGCACGCCGGGATGAAAGCGCTGGGTATCCACCCCATTGGGAATGCAATGCAACTGCGCCGGCTGCACCCCCAAGCCCATGGCGTGAAAGTAGGTCTGACGGCAAACCACGCTTAGATGCGTTCCCGTGGTCCGGTGAGCTTCCAGATCCAGGGTATTGAGCTGGCGTCCATGTATGGTGGCCAGCGTCGGCTTGCCCGTGATGCGGCCCACGATGCCTGCCAGCACGTGCGCGTTGGCCAGATGCGCATGCAAGACGTCGATGGCGTGTGCCTTGATGAGGGCACAGGCAAGATGGATGCTCGTCCAGGTCGGGTCGTCGGGCATGGGCGCAATCACCACATCCACCTCCCGTTCACGCAAGGCGTCGGTGAACACGCTTTCGAAGGGGCACAGTGCCACCACCCGAAACCGATCTGGCGGCAGGCGCTCGATCAGCCTTTGAACATAGGTCTCCATGCCACCCACGATGGCGTTGCCGATGACCTCAAGAACCTGAATGCGCTGGGATGCAACCGGGATGCTGGACATGGTGCCTCAAAGGTGGGACGCTCAACAGCAGACCGGACGCCATCGCATCCGGTGGCGGGGGACGGACGGCAAACCGGGCTGGTGGTCTGCTCGCAGCAACCAGCCGTGGTGGGATGCCAGAAGGGGGCGTTCATCATCCTGGCGGGGCAGGTTGGGTGCATCACGCAGCCAGGCCCGTGCCGTCCCATGCCAGATGCGCTCGCGCGCGGGCACATCCACCTCCAGTTCATCAAGCAAGGCGGTCAGCCAGCCGCGACGCTCACGCAGCATCTCGCCCGGGCAGGGCAGAAAGCAGTCACTTCCGAATTGAAGCAACCCGGAGCCCAGCACGCTCAAAGCCTTGCGCAGCACATCCAGGCGGTAGGCGGGTGGTGCACCAAATGACAGATCAAAACGGAAGGCCACATCGTCGGGCGCAACGCCATGAATGAGGTCGATGAGCCCCACGGCGATCGCCTCATCCGTCCAGGGCCAGCTCAGATGTGCCAATGTCATGCGCATGTCCGGGTAGGCCCGCAGCGCTTCAAAGAAAGTGGGCCGGCAGAACCGGCCCGACTTTCCGTCGATGAAAATGCCGCTGTGAAACAGCACTGGCAGCTTCAGTTCGTTGGCCACCTCAAACACCGGCTGCACGGCATCGTCATGCGGGTACCAACCGGTTGGAACCATCTTGGCCCCATGCAGGCCGAGCGTCTCGATGGCATGGCGCAGATCACCTGGCGCCTGGGGATCGCGAGGATCAATGACGCACAACCCGATCAAGCGGTCTTCGTGCCCGCGCACCAGGCGCGACAGGTGTGCATTGGCACGCCGGAGCGAGTCGGCATCATCCAGGCTATAGCCGTGACTGAGGAAGGGCGCCAGGAGCACACCCACATCCACGCCCGCGTCATCCAGTGTGCGCAGCACATCGTCTGTGGTTTCCTCGCCGGTGCAATGAAGGTGCGCGTCGATCAGCATGTGCTCAACCCGCGGTGAAGCCCAGCTTGCCTTCGTCACCGCGCGGATTGCCACGCATGGCCCGCAAGGAGGCCGGCGGCATGGCACGCCGTCGTGATGAGCCTGACCAGGCTTGCTGCCGCCGCTGCATGGCCGCCTCGATCAGTTCGCGCATGGCCTTGGCCGTGTCGTCCCAGGAGAAGCACGTGACACAGCAAGCGGCCTCCGACAGGTAGCGCGCCCGCTCTGCATCACTTTGCTGTAGCACGCCTTCGCACACCTGGATGAAGTGTCCGGGGTTCTTGGCCACATAAACCACGTCGCCATACAGCGCCACGACATCGCGAATGGATGTGCTCACCACCGGCTTCTCGGCCGCGAGGTACTCCAAAGTCTTGGTCGGACTGATGTATTGCGTGGCCTCATTCAAGGCAAACGGCATCATGCACAGATCCCAGTCCTTGACCAGGTAAGGCAGCAAGGCATACGGCTGCATGCCCAGCCAGTGAATGTTGGCACGACGAGGCAGACTGGCATGGTCAATCTTCGCCACCGGCCCCACCAGCACGATGGACCACTCGGGATGGGCATCTGCCAGCGAGGCGATCAACTCCAGGTTCATGCGCTCGTCAATGACCCCGAAGAAGCCAATCATGGGATGTGGCAACTTGCCCTGCAACGCCATGGCAGCTGTCATCTCGGGCGCGTCTTCCCGCAGCGACGTGGGCGCGTAATGCCGCACATCGACCGCACTGGGCAGACAGTGCACATGAGGATGCAGTTCTCGTTTGGCTTCGTACAGGCTCAGTCCGCCGGTGAAGACCACATCGGCTGACCGCAGCAGCGCGTACTCCTGCTGGCGCATCACGCGCGGCGCCCCCTTGAACGCGGACAGTTCATCCATGCAGTCATACACGACTGCCAGGGGCTTGAACACCTGCATCAGAGGCAGGGCCATTGGCGTATAGAACCAAGCCACCGCTTCGTCGATGTCCTGCTCGGCGAGGTACTGTGCCAGCAGGGGCTCGAGCAACTCGAACTGCTCATCGTGAAAGCCCGGCGTGTGAACCGGGGTGTGAGGCCGCAGGACGGTGACATGAGGCATCACCTCGATGACTTCCAGGTGCGGCAGGCCATGGGTCTCGACCGGCTCTTCTACATAGATGACCGGATGATGCGGCGCAAGACGGGACAGCAGATGCTGAGGACGCTGGTGCACGAAGTGCCAGCGCAAATGGGAAAACACGATCAGGTGCGCCATGGGAGTTCCTTGTAAGGGCGTGGCCCCCCATTGAGCAAACCGTGTTCCCTGGACAAACCGGGCCACCCCAGGGTCGGTAATGTCGACAGGGGGGCTGTCATTTTTACAGGGTCGAACGCCACCGTCGCGGCTTGTACTGCGCCCCCTTTCCCAGGGGAAGAGGCCCCGCGTGTCCGGTGTTCCAAGCACAAATCGACCCGGCACGGGCATTGCATTCTGCTGCCGTCCGCATGGTGAGCCGAGACGTTCATCCGCCCTTGAACGGAGACCCCGATGAGATCGATCACTGTCAGGACAGAGCACAAGCAACAACAGACCTTGACCCCCCGCCTGCAGCAGGCTGTCCGCCTATTGCAACTGTCTTCACTGGACTTTGCCCAGGAGGTGCACGCCGCACTGGGCAAGAACCCCTTTCTGGAGCCTCTTGACGAGGACGAGTCCGCTCAAGGCAGCGCCACCGCAGCCGACGGCGAAGACGTGGCGCCCGTGGTGGCGCTCAACACGGTGGATCCCGTGGCCGATGGGCTGGCCAGTCAGCCCAGCGAAGACATGATCACACCCGGCAGCGACGCGATCTCCGACGCGCCTCTGACAGACGACTTTGCCGAGCGGGACAGCTGGCAAATCCAGGGCAGCGGCAGGCAGGGAAGCGGCGACGGCGAGACCAATGTGATGGACATGGTGGCAGCCGACACCTCACTGCGTCATCATCTGCATGGTCAGCTCAACGTGATGAACATCAGCGAGCGGGAACGTCTGCTGGCCAAGGTGATCGTGGAATCCCTGGACGAAGACGGCTATCTGCGTGAAGACCTCGACGAACTGCGCGAACTCTGCGAGCTGGCCCCGATGGCCGCTCCTGAGGAGATGCAGCGCGCGCTTCACCATGTGCAGTCGCTGGACCCGGCAGGGGTGGGCGCGCGAACTGTGGCCGAAAGCCTCTTGCTGCAACTGCCCGCCATTGCATGTCCCGAAGAACGGGAGTTGGCCCGCCTCATCGTCTCCCATCATCTTGAACGGCTGGCCCGCCACGATCTCAGCGGGATGGCCCGCGAGCTGGGCCGCAGCGCCGAGCAGGTCGAGGCGGCTTGCAACCGCATCCGACGCCTGGATCCCCGTCCTGGCTGGCGCTACGGCTCCCCCACCGCTCCCTACATTACCCCGGATGTCATCGTCCGCAAGGTGCGGGGCCAGTGGGTGGCGTCGCTCAACAATGCCATCGTGCCGCGGGTGCGCCTCAACCAGATGTATGCCGACCTGTTCCAGCGCCATCGCGAAGGCCGACATGCCGAACTGGCCGCGCACCTTCAGGAGGCCCGCTGGACCATACGCAACGTCGAGCAACGCTTTGCCACCATCCTGCAGGTCACAGAGGCCATCATCAAGCGTCAACGCAACTTCCTTGAGTACGGGGCCCTGGCCATGAAGCCGTTGGGGCTGCGCGAGATCGCCGAAGAAGTTGGATTGCATGAGTCGACGGTATCCCGCGTCACGAACAACAAGTACATGTCGACACCGGTCGGTGTGTTCGAACTCAAGTACTTCTTCTCGCGCGCGATGCCCACGGCAACGGGCGGGGCATGCTCCGCCACAGCCATCCGCGGCGTGATCCAGACGATGATCGACCAGGAGAAGCCACATGAGCCACTGTCGGATGCGGAGATTGCGCGGCGCCTGGCCCGGCAAGGCCTGACCGTAGCGCGCCGCACTGTGACCAAGTACCGTCAAGCCATGCGCATCGCGCCAGTCGAGCGCCGTCGTCGACTGGCCTGATCTCGAATCGTCGTCGGGGCATGCGGTTTGCTGCCCTTCAGCCAAGGCCCACCTGGAGAACCCGCCATGCCCTTGGACGACGACACCACATTGAGCGACGATGACGCGCTGCAGTGCATCGAAGACTGCCAGCGTTGCCATGACGAATGCTTGCGAACCGCCATGCAGCAATGTTTGGAGATGGGTGGTGAGCACGCTTCACGCGATCATCTTTCACTCATGCTGACCTGCGCAGAGTTGTGTCAGACCGCGGCCAATGCCATGCTGCGGGGGGCGCCCCTGCATCGGGTCATCTGCCAGGCATGTGGCGAGGTCTGTCTGGCCTGCGCAGACAGTTGCGAGGCGCTGGGCGACATGGACGACTGCGCCGAAGCCTGCCGCATCTGCGCTGACAGCTGCCTGGAGATGGCGGGTGATGTGATGGAAGACGACGAAGAGGACGAGGCGGCATGACAGTTGACGCTGTCCCGCCGCTGCCCCCGCGGGTGCATTTCGTGGGTCGTGCTCAACCCAGGGTGCTGGTGGTGGGCGACGCCATGCTGGATTCCTACTGGCATGGAACGGTCGACCGCATTTCGCCCGAGGCGCCCGTCCCCGTCCTGCAGATCCACGGACAGTCTGAACAGCCCGGAGGTGCGGCCAATGTGGCGGTGAATCTGGCCAGCCTGGGGGCCGAGGTAGGGCTGCTGACCATTCTGGGCCAGGACGAGGCCGGGGTATGCATGGTCAACGGCCTGAGGGAGCTCGGCGGCTTGACACTGCACGCGGTGATCGAGCCCGGCCTGACAACCACCCGCAAAATCCGGTGCGTCAGTCAGCGCCATCAGTTGCTGCGGGCAGATGTGGAGGCACGCCCTCAGCGCAGCAGCGTGGTGCTGCTGGGCGAGCACTTCGATCGCCTGCTGGCGGATTACGATCTCGTGGTCTTCTCCGACTACGACAAGGGCGCGTTGAGTGACATCGCGCGCTTGCTGCGCGAGGCGACCCGGCAAGGGATGCCCACGCTGGTCGATCCCAAGGGCAGCGATTACCGACGGTATCAGGGCGCCACCCTGATCAAGCCCAACCTGAAGGAGCTGTGTGCCGTGGTCGGGTCCTGCGAGCCGGGTACCAGTCCGTTCTACCGGCGAGGCGAACGTCTGCGACGCCAGCTGAAGCTCCAGCATCTGCTGGTCACCCAGGGTGAGCTGGGCATGACGCTGTTCAACGACGATGGCCCTCACCACGTGGCGGCCCACCGACAGGAAGTGTTTGACGTCAGTGGAGCGGGCGACACCGTGATGGCGGTGGTGGCCTACATGCTGAGCCTGGGTGAATCGATGAGCGAGGCCGTACGCTGGGCGAACATCGCCGGCGGTCTTGCCGTTCGCCAGTTCGGTACGGCCGCGTTGACATGGCCTGCACTGATGCAGGCCGCTCAAGAGGTCCGGCAACACAGCGCGCATGCCGGCGAGGAATGGGCGCCCTTGCTGCCCAGCTGCATGGCCAGGCAGGCCTTCCCGGCCGACTTGTTCGCGCCCTATCAGGGCGATCGTTGAAGCGGCCCGGTTTGAGCCTGAGGTGCCGTGTGGGCGCCCGCCTGAGCCAGCGCATCCAGGTCTCTGTGGGCGAGGGCCCGAATCATGGTGGCCAGCGCCCAGGCAAACGCCTCGTCATACCACGGGTGGGCGCCACTGACAGCCACCACCAGCCCATCCAGATGCACGGCCCCGATCAACAGGCTGTCGCCAGAGCGAACGCGATGCGGCATGGTCTGCAGCAGCGTACGTCCATCGCAACCATGCTCCCAGCACAACCGGGCCTTGGCCCGGGCGAAGGCCAGATAGTCCACATCCCAAGCTGTGCGATCGCCAATGGCATGCTCAAGCACCACGGCATCTTCAAAGCGAGCCCGCTCAGAAGCCGGCATCGGTGTCAGCACCACGATGGCCAGATAACCCATACCCGACACCGCCGGGTCGGTCACTGCCTGCTCGATCATCGGCAGCACGCGGCCCAGCGCCTCCGTGGCCCTGGCCGGGGCGCCCAACAGCGGCCCGCCCGCTTCAGCGACGCTCACGGCGTGTGCCTTTCTCGTGATCCGCCTCGCTACCGGGTTTGAGGGTCCAGTCCACCTGGTCGCGCTCGCTTTCGGCTTCCTTCTCGGCATGCATGGCCGCGCTCGGGGAGATCGGATCGCTTGCGGGAAAGGTCTCGTCCAGCGCCTCGTCCAGGAGCTCCTGGTAGGTCGGCACTTTCTCGTCCTTGTCTTGGCAGGCGCCCTCTGCGCGCTTGCGGGCGCGCTCTGGCGCCGGGGTGTTGGGCTTCATGATGGTTCTCCTGCCGAGGTGCGCCTCAAAGGGCTTACTTCCGCTCCGACTGCGTCTCCTGCGGGGAGGCGGGCGTGCTGGCCTGTGCACCGGGTTGCCCGTTCCACGATGGCTGGTGGGCGGGTTGCGGGACCGAAGGCTCGCTGCGGGTTTCCCGCACATGGATGCGCTGACTGGTCTCCTGCCGCTCCTGTTTGGGTATGTGCACAGTGAGCACCCCGTTTTCGAAAACAGCTTCTACCTGCCCCGCATCCGGGGCAAACGGCAGAGGCACCATTCGAAAGAACTGCCCATAGCTGCGCTCCATCAGATGGACATGCTCACGTTGCAGATCCGCTTGGTCGCGCTTGTGCCCGCCCAGCAAAAGGGTGCTGCCTTCAAGGCGGACCTCGACGTCGTCGGCCCGGACGCCAGGCATCTCCGCCATGACGCAGACCTCCTGGTCGTCTTCAAACACGTCCAGCTTGAGGGGCGAGACCATGGCACCGGGGGCGCTCATGTTCATGATGCTGTGGGCACCGGAGAAGAAGGTGTCCAGCATCTTGCCCATTTCGCGAGACAGCCCCATGAAGGGATCTGGATGGCGCCCGTTGGCACGATGGTTTGAGAGATAGGATTGAGCCATGGTGATCTCCTCAGACGACATGGTTGCCGTCAATGTGGGGCGGATCCGGAAGGCGTCGCGCCCGGCGCGGACCGCATGGGTTCCGCAGGCTCGGAGATGCCTTCCAGTGTGTCGTTCATGTCGGCGTCCTGGGCTTTGACCGCCACGTCGCCCAGCGACAGCATCCCGACCAGACGCTTGTCCTGATCCACCACAGGCACGCGGCGGACCTGCTGGCCCCGCATCTTGTCCAGCACGGATTCAACGTCCTGGTCCTCATAGCACCACAGCACGTCCTCCGTCATCACGTCGGACACGCAGGCCTGGTCGTTGGCACAACCCTGCGCCACCCCTCGGATGACGATGTCGCGGTCCGTGACCATGCCGAGCAGACGCTCGCCATCACAGACCGGCAGAGCCCCGACATCCAGGTCGGTCATGGCCTTTGCAGCCTCGATCAGGGTGTCGCTGGGGCCGATGGTCCGCACGCCCCGTGTCATCGCTTCGAATACCTGTGTCATATGGATGCTCCTCATCGCAAATGTGGAAGTCGGTTGGGAACGGTCCAGTCCATGCGGCAAGCCCTGTGCCCCCGTATCGCCCGTCCCTCCGTGCGGGCATGTCATTTGCCCATCTGACCCGGGACCGACGTCCACCGGCCCCCGTACCGCCCACATCACGACGCCAGCCAGGACCGATCATGCTCACCACTTCGCGCCCCGCCCTCGGATCTCGCGGCTTGCCTCCATGGCTTGCCGTTCCGTATGCCCCGGTTTTCCCGCCCCTGCCCTCCGAGGATGACGGCCCGGCACCTGCTGCGGACATGCCCCCCCCGTTGTACTGCCCCCATACCCACCTGCCTCAGACGGGCCTGGATGACTGGCCTTTGTGGCTGGATGCCGTGGGCGAGCGCAGCGTCGGCCATGGCCCGGGCGCTCGCCACGAAACCGGAACAGCTCGAGACCGGAGCACGCCTGTGCCTGACTCCAATCTGACCGGGCAAGAGCCCACGCCGAGCGACCTGCTCGCTCCGAAAGAGCCGGGCTCGATCGCGCCGGACAGCCGGCCGGTTTCGGATCACAACCTGCTGGATGGGACCCGCCAGGGGCCAGCCCAGCCTCAATAAGCGCAGCGACCGGCATGGCCGCACCGCCTCTGACATACCCCATGGCGGCCTTGCAGCGTCTGCTGCGGCTGGTGGTGGTGTTCATCCTGCCGATCGCCCTGGTCGTGACAGTACTGGGGGCGGGCGTGATGTACATGGTGCAGCCTTTGCTGCTCAGCTGGGCCGAGCACGATCTCGGAGAACGTGCCCGCTTGATGGGCAAGGCCCTGCAACAACCTGTGGACATGGCCTTGATGGCGCATGAGCCCCAGCCACTGGCCGCTCAGCTTGACCGCCTGGTAGAGGATCCTCGGGTTCATGCGCTGGCGGTATGTGACGCACAGGGCCACCTGTTTGCCGCGAGCCAGAGCTATCCTCCTTTACATGGCTGTGCGATAGATGCCAGCCACCTGGCGCACCCGGTTCACATCAACCGGGTGCCCATGGGGCGCGTATCGGGCGCCGGCCTGCCCGAGGCAGAGCTTCTGGTGTTGCACAACCCCACCTATGCCTGGCGGCGCGGCGAAGAAACGCAGCGCTACCTGTTGTGGGTTCTCGGGGCGCTGGGTATCAGCGTGGCGCTCATCACACTCGGCCTGGCGCACTGGTCATGGCGGCGCTGGATGCAGGCCGTCCAGAGCGTGTTGCGCAGTGGCGGGGCACCGTCGGAGATAGCGCAGACCACGCCGGAGGTGCAGCCCTTGGTGGCCGATGTGCATCGCCTGCTCAACAGCGTGCACCAAGATCGGCGCATCCTCAAGGAAACGACGATCGAATGGCGTCCGGAAACGCTCAAGCTGCTGCTGCGGGAACACCTGTCCGGCGACGAGATCATGGTGGTCTCCAACCGCGAACCTTACATTCATCAGCGCCGACCGGACGGCAGCATCCGGGTTCAGCGTCCGGCCAGTGGTCTCGTGACCGCTGTGGAACCGGTGATGCGGGCCTGCTCAGGAACCTGGATTGCACACGGCAGCGGTGACGCAGATGCCGAAGTGGTCGACGCCCGCTCCCGCATCCGCGTCCCGCCGGCAGAACAGGGCGAGCCTGATCCGCAGGGCTCGTACACGCTGCGTCGCGTGTGGCTGTCGCCCGAAGAGGAGCGCGGCTATTACTTTGGCTTTGCCAATGAGGGGTTGTGGCCCCTTTGTCACATCGCACATGTCCGACCGGTCTTTCGTGAAGAAGACTGGCTTCAGTACCAGCGCGTCAATGCGCGGTTTGCCGATGCCATCGTGGCTGAAGCACGCTCGGACGACCCCGTGATCCTGGTACAGGACTACCACTTCGCCCTTCTGCCCCGCATGTTGCGCGAACGCCTGCCACGCGCCACGATCATCACCTTCTGGCACATTCCATGGCCCAACCCCGAGTCGTTCGGCATCTGCCCCTGGGCACGCGAGATCCTGCAAGGCATGCTGGGCAGCACCATCCTGGGCTTCCACACCCGCTACCACTGCCAGAATTTTCTCGAGACGGTTGACCGGTTTCTGGAATCGCGCATCACGCGAGAGAACGCCACTGTCACCTACCAGGGACACCGTACCAAGGTACGCGACTACCCCATCTCCATTCACTGGGAGGGCCCTGGCGTGGATGCCGCGGAACGCAAGGCCCACGCGCGGCATGCGATACGCCAACGTCATGGCCTGGCTGCCCTGCACCGCCTGGCGCTGGGCGTGGACCGTCTGGATTACACCAAGGGCATTCTCGAGCGCATGCTGTCGGTGGAGTGCATGCTTGCCAAGCAGCCTGACTGGGTAGGCCATTTCTCGCTGATCCAGATCGCCGCGCCAACGCGCTCCTCTCTGCCCGAGTACCTGAGGCTGGAGCAGCAGGTGCGGCAGGAAGCCGAGCGCATCAACGCACGCTTTGCTGCTCAGGCGCCTGGCTCGGCCCCTGCGATCATTCTTCTCATTGAGCAACACGACAGCGCTTCGGTCCAGGAACACTACCGCGCGTGCGATGTGGCACTGGTGACGAGCCTGCACGACGGCATGAACCTGGTGGCCAAGGAGTACATCGCTTCCCGTGATCTGGAAGATGGTGTGCTGATCCTCAGCCGGTTCGCCGGGGCGGCGGGCGAACTTCAGGAAGCCCTGCTGGTCAACCCCTATCACATCGACCACACTGCCAGCGCCCTGCTTCAGGCTTTGTCCATGCATCCGGCAGAGCAGCGTGAACGCATGCGGGCTCTGCGCCAGCGCATTGCCGATTTCAACATCTACCGCTGGGCCGGCAGCATGCTGCTGGACGCCGCCGACGAGCGCCAGCGCATGCGGATACAGGACCGCATCGTCGAGGTGGCAAGTCGGCCATCCCGACGCACCTTGCTGGATGTGTGGCGCCGCCGTCGGGGCGACACCGCGAACCCCGATACGGAGCAGGCCATCGATCACGCGAAACAGGCCTGACGTGCCATGAAGATGATCTTGTCTCACCAGCATCTGCCGGTGCTCATGCGATGGGCGCTTTCCGACACCCTGATGGCCTTCGACTTCGACGGCACGCTGGCGCCGATCGTGGACGAACCCGATGAGGCCCACATGGACACGCCCACCTGGCGCGCCCTGGACAGACTTGCGGAAGTGGCGCAGGTGGCCGTGGTATCGGGGCGCTCACGCGCCAGCCTGCTGGCCCGCCTGCCCGCGTCGGTACGGTACATCGTCGGCAACCATGGCAACGAGGGCATGCCGGGCCATGATCCCGATCTGGGTGTACAGACGCGGATCTGCCAGCTCTGGCAACGCCAGCTCGAAGAAACCATCTCACGCAACCCCGAGCTGGCCGGCCTGCGACTCGAGAACAAGGGGGCCACCTTGTCGGTTCACCACCGCCACTGTGAACACCCCTATGCCCTGGTTCAGTTCTTGGGCACGGCACTGACCACGCTCCAGCCCTCACCCCGCCTGATCCCGGGCATCCACGTCATGAACGTGCTGCCACCCAGAGCGGTCACCAAGCGCGAGGCTTTGGCTGCTTTGATGACCGATGCTCAATGCGATCATCTGCTGTTCGTGGGTGACGATGTCACCGACGAACTGGCCTTCACCCGCGCACCCGACAGCTGGCTGACCATTCGCGTCGGTGATGAAGGGCCGTCCCAGGCTCGCTATCGCGTACGCCATACCGCTGACGTCGCTGCCTTGCTGCAACGCCTCCATGCGCTGCGAAACCAGCCTTCCACGCAGACCAGGCAGAGCGGCATGCGGCGCCTGCTGCCCGCCGGGCGAAGAAGAGGTGGTCAGGGCAGACCACCCGATGGCGCGACGCCCTGACCTCCGGCTGGCCCCTGGGGAAGGGGCATGGCGGCAGGATAGCCAGGCTGCAAGGTCTCGCTCGGCGCCCAGGTGGTGCGGATCTGCGGGAGGTAGTCCGGCATGGTGGCCTGGATGTGATTGACCATGTGTTCACGCACGGCACATCGCAGCGCCCAGTTCTGCCCCGAATCACGCGAGCTGATCAGACAACGCAACTGCATGGCGCGCTCCGTCGATTCGGTCACCACCAGTTCGCACACCCGACCATCCCAGTTCGGCTGATCATGGCAAAAGCGTTGCAGCTCGGCGCGCAGCGGTGCCACGGGCATGCGGTAATCCACCCAGAGAAACACCGTCCCCAGGATGTTTGAACTCGTGCGCGTCCAGTTCTGGAAGGGATTCTGCGTCCACCACTCCAACGGGACCACCAGTCGCCGCTCGTCCCACAGGCGGACCACGACGTATGTGCCATTGATTTCTTCAATGCGCCCCCACTCACCTTGCACGATGACGACGTCATCGAGTCGGATGGGCTGAGTCAGACCGATCTGCAGACCAGCGATGAGGTTGCCCAGCAGGGGCCTTGCAGCCAGACCGGCGACGATGCCAGCCAGACCGGCCGATGCCAGCAAGCTGGCCCCCACATGTCGGACCTGGGGAAAGGTCATCAGGGCCATGGCCACACCCAGCAAGGCGATCACGGCGGCCATCACCCGTGTCAGCACCTGGGTTTGCGTCTGCAATCTGCGGGCGGACAGGTTGTCGGTGTCGCTGGCGGGGTGCACCACGCTGACAATGTCGCTGACCGCCCCTACCGCCTTCATCAGCAACCAGGTCATGACCACCACGATCGATACCGTGATCAGCCTTCTTGCGCCGATGATGCCATCGAGTTGATCCGACGCGCTGGACATCACCACGGCCACGGCCAACAGCGGGGCCAGCACATTGGCAGGGCGGTGGGTAGCCAGCCGCAGCACATTGAGCACAGGCGCCCGCTTGGCAGACCGCCGGCCGATGGCATCAAGCAGGCGAATGCCCAACCACCCCAGCAACGCGGCCACGCAGGCCAGTGCGAGCACGGCCCACCATGCGGCATCCACCCTGTCCCATGCAGCCACCCATGCGTGCCAGTCTGCCCTCACCCAGATGCTCCTGTTTGTTCTGAGCCCTCCCGGGTGCAATCCGCATGCCCGTACACAGCGCGAACGGCACACCGCTTGCCGTGTTCTGATGCGCCGTCGTCATGACGGCTACGCCTCCATCCAACTGACCCCTCTTGAGGAACACATCATGCGAACCTTCATTCGAACCGCCACGCTGAGCAGCGTGCTGGTGCTGGCTGCTGCCGGTGCACACGCTCAGAGCCTGGACCGTACCCTGCCCGGCACCACACCGACCCCGGAGACCACCAATCGCAGCAGCACCACCCCGCCAGATACCGTTCCGGGCAACAACATGCCCGCCGACGATCGGGCTGCGGATCGGCGCAACGACCGCGACACGAAGACCCAACGCAAGAACAACACGAGACAACGCGGTGACGCACGCGAGGATGATGAAACCAATGGCACGTCTCGCCGTGGCACGGGTGACACTGGACCGTCAACGGGAACCGGAAGGGGCACCGGCACTACTGGCACTGGTGGAACCGGCAGCGGCACGGGAACCGCTCCCGCGGATGGCACCGGTGCTGGCAGCGGCACGACAGGGACCGGGACCGGGACCGGCGCTGGCTCTGCGCGCTGAACATCGCTCTGCCGGGCCAGCCTCCGTCTGTGCATGACAGAGGTGGCCCAACCAGAGTCCCGCCCCGAAGCTTCCATAGATGACAAGCAGGCCAGCCGGGGTGGCCTGCCGCTCGAAGCCCGGCGTCAGGCGCCGGGGAACGAGCCAGGTGTCTACCACCCACGCTCCCAGGGCCACCACGGCCGCGCGGGCCATGGAAGGTTGGGCTTGACCGGCGGGACAAGGGCAGATGCGTGTGTACACAGCGGCCCACCACAAGGAGCTCAGGTGGTGAATCGCGAAGCCGAGCAAAGTGTGCTGGCCCGACAACTGTCGCTGCCGCAACGCCTCTTGCCCATGTACCCAGTGGCTGGGGGCGTTGATCATTTGCCAGGGCGTGTGACGACTGCGTTGGCTGTGGACCATCAGTGCAAACAGCGACGCCAAACTCGCCGCAGTGCCAGCTGCCAATGCCACAGTGGCCAGGGAACGCGCGTTCTTCATCATTCGGGGGCTGGAGCAAACCGCATTCCGCCCTTAAGGCTGGATCCTTGACATGATCATCCTGGTGACTGGCGCAACTGGCCTGATCGGTTCCCGTCTGGTAGAGGCGTTGCTGGCGCAAGGCCATGAAGTGATTGGCGTGGCCCGGGAGTCGGCACGCCTGAAGGCATTGAGCATCCGCACGCGCACGGTCAGCGTGGACTTCCACGATGCAACCGAAGTGATGGATTGGTGGCCTTTGCTCTACGGTGTGGATGTCGTGATCAACACGGTGGGTCTGCGCCATGAGCGCCGGGCACATCACTTCCGTAATGTGCATGTCAGAGCGCCAAGAGCCTTGTTCAAGGCATGCGTGCTGGCCGGGGTGCGCCGCGTGATCCACCTGTCCTCCCTGGGGGCCGACCCGAGCTCGCATAGTGCGCTGTTAGCGAGCAAGGCCGCGGCGGAAGCCAACCTGCTGAAGCTGCCACTGGACGGCGTGGTCGTCCAGCCGTCGTTGGTGTTTGCCCTGGACGCCCCCATGATCCGATGGCTGATGGGGCTGGCCAGCTTGCCCCGGTTGCCTGTCCCCGCAGGCGGCAGGCAGACCTTGCAACCCATCCACCTGCAGGATCTGGTCGCCTGCCTGGTCAGGTTGGCCACCAGCGAGGCTTACGCCCGGCGCATCATTCGGCTGGCAGGCCCCCGTCCATGGCGCCTGCACGATGCCCTGGCCACGCTGCGACGGGCCATGCGCATGCGGCCAGTCGCGAGTCTGAGCGTGCCCACGTGGGTCGTGCGCACGACGGCCGCCCTGGGATCTCGGCTGCGTTGGCCTTTTAACCAGGACACCTGGCGCCTCATCGAGACCAGTCCGTCTACGGAAGGCAGCATCACACGCACCCTGCTGGGCCACCCCGCCAAGGACCTGGATCAGTTCATCGCCACCGGCGAAGCAGAGGGCGCGCGCTCGCTGTCCGCGTGGGTGTGGCAGCGCCCCCTGCTCCAGGCAGCCATGGCCGCATTCTGGCTCGGCCAGATGGTGGGGCTATGGCCTGCAGCCAGTGGCCTGCCCCGCACCCTGGCGGACTGGCTCGGTGGTGCGCTGGCCCTGGGGGCGGCGACCCTTGCCATCGGCAGCATGCGTCAGCGAAGACGTTGGTGGTGGACCCTTCAGGCGCTCGCGATCAGCATGTTGCTTGTCGCGGCATGGGCGGGATGGGCGCCTTCCGAAGGACTCCTGTCGTCACTGTGGGCAGCAGGCCCAGCGCTGGCCGTGCTCTGGATATTGGGCGACCGCGCGTCGGATTGAAGGCCCACACGGGAACAAGGTTTGCCGCGCGGGGGCACTACAACAACTGGAGCTCATCATGCAGAAAGCCACCCTGGTGTCATTGTGTATCGTCCTGCCCTTGCTGGCAGCGTGTGAGAACATGGGGGAGCGGGATCGCCGTGTGGCCACCGGCGCAGGTGCTGGCGCAGTCGCGGGCGCGGTGGTTGGCAAGGCCACGGGCGGCAAGGTGCTGCCAGGCGCGGTAATCGGCGGCGCCCTGGGCGCCGTCGCAGGCAATGTGTGGTCGCGTCACCTGGAAAAGCAGCAAGCCGAGCTGGAACAGAGCACGCGCGGCACAGGTGTGGAAGTGTCTCGTACCGAAGACAACCAGCTCAAGCTCAATGTGCCGGCCGACATTTCATTTGATGTGGGTCGGGCAGACATCAAACCCGAACTGCGACAAGTCCTCGATCAATTTGCGCAAGGCGTGCGCAACCAGCCGGGAATGCGCGTGCGCGTGATCGGCCACACTGACAACACCGGCAGCGACGCCATCAACGATCGGCTTTCCAGTGAACGCGCCGAGCGGGTCAGAACCTATCTGGTCGACCGGGGGGTGCCCGCCCAGCAAATCGAGACAGCAGGGCGTGGCGCCCGGGAGCCGGTGGCCAGCAACGCATCAGCCGATGGCCGGGCGCGCAATCGACGCGTCGAGATTTTCGTGCGTGACACGGGCCAGGCAGGATGAAGCAAGCCCGGCTGGGTCACATACCCAGCCGGGCTAAGCAATGTCCGGGGACCACATCGAATGCAGTCCCCCATGCCTTTACTGGTTGGCGCTACCCGACTGGCGGATCGAGATGTTGTTGCGCACCTTGGTCACGCCAGGCACCTTGGAGGCCACCTCGGCCGCACGTGCCTTCTCCTCCGCATTCGCAGCGAAGCCAGACAGTTGCACCTCACCCTTGAGCGTCTCGACGTTGATGCGCATGGCGCTCACGGTTGAATCTTCGGCGAAGCGTGCCTTCACGCGGGTGGTGATGGTCGTGTCATCGACATACTCGCCGACGGTGCTTTGGCCGCTGGTGACAGCGCAGGCGCTCAGGCTCATGGTGGCGGAAATGGCCACAGCGGTGGCAACGAGCAGGTTCTTCATCTTGCGTTCTCCTTTATGACGGTGAAACGAACCGCGACCGTGACTGAGGGCCACGACCGCGCCCGAACCCCGTGTGGCAAACGGCGGGCCCACGCTGTAACAAAGTTTGTGATCACCGGGATAGCCATGCTTCAGCCGGCGTTTGAAGTGGGGTCGGCCTCGCTGACCACCGGCCCGTGGGGCCCCGTCGCAGCGGCCAGCGCAGGCTCGGACAACGGCGCGGCGGCGCCAGCGGCTGTCTGCTCGCTGCTGGCTTCTGCGGCCACGGCACCAGCGCTGACCAGGGCGCCCTCCTGGAAGCCGCCCTCACGCCCTTGGCGCCATTGGGTGAACTCGCTTGAGAAGCGCTGAAACCGCTCCTGTCGCCATCGACGGTAGTCATCATCGAAGCGGCGCAACTGCTCTTCGCGCCAGCGCTGATAGTCCGAATCAAACCAGCTGTCATCGGTGGGGCTGCCGAACGCGCCTTCGTAGCGCGTCGGGTCGTCGGACAGATGACCGGGGTGCTGGCCGGGCTCGTTCATGTGGGCCATGCCGCGATTGCCACCGGTGTAGTAGTTGCCTTCCTCGCCAGGCTGACGGGTGGCATCAGCCGGATCGGTTTCCTTTCTTCCCTGTGAAGCCATGGTGTGTCCCTTTCCTGATGGGTTGGGCAGCAGGGGCTGCCTTGCCCTGGCAACGGGGCAAGGCCTGTTCCCAGCCCACCAGCCAGGCCACATCAAGAAGGCGCCTTGAGGAGCGCTTCGCATCCCGGCTGCTCGGCTCCTGGATCAATGAGGGGCAGCAGGGCTGCCAGCGGCGCCACCGCGCCCAGCGCCAAGGCGGACAACGCGCGCACGCCCATGGGGGCTGGGCGCAGGCGGACCTGGGGATCAGAGAGTGTCCCTGTCACGTCGATGGGGGTACGCAGCGAAATCAAGGTGAAGTGCCTGGGGGTGCTGGTCACGGTCAGCGCAAGCCGCTCATCGGCCAGCGACACCTGCCCCGACACCAGAATCGTGCTGCGCCCGGTATCCACCACCACGGGTTTGGGTGTCATCACCCCATTGCGCACATCAAAACGGGCCACACCACAACGCAACGGTGCTGGCTCGTCACCCTGAATGAGCAGACCCAAGGCCTCCAGTACATGCAGGCCGGCCACTTCCGTGACCAAGCGCGACAGCTGTCCCTTCTCCACCCAGGTCAGCACCTGGCCGTCCAGCGACGCCATGAGCTGGGCCACGGAGTTGCCCTGTCCGGCCAGATCACCACGGCCGGAGAGCATCCCTGAGATGTAGGAGGCATCAGCGCCCCGGGCTCGCGGATTGTCTGCCTGAAGCCAACGCTCCAGCCGGATGCCATGCCATTGCAGGCGTGCGTCCCAGCGCAAGGTTGGCTGGCGTCCGTCCAGCGCGATGCGCCCAGCCAGCGTGCCATCGGCCGTGCTGGCCCGCAGGTCGTTGAGCGTCAGCACCCCCTGACGCAGGCGCAGATCGGCATGCAGCGGCGCAAGCGGACGCTCAAACCATTGCCCCAGAGACACGCGCGCCAGACGGACGCGCACGTTGGCCTCCAATGCCCGCAGGGACGGCACGTCCAATTCCCGATCGGGCAGCATGCGCGCACCCGGGCGGCGCGTCTGGGTGCTGCCTGGCGCTGCCGCACCGAAGCTGGGCGCCAGATCCTTGAGCGCCAGCCGGGCGCCTGTGAGCTCCCCGCGCAAAACAGGCACGACCCCTGGCTGCTTGTCCACTTCAAACCATCCTCCTAGCTGACTCTCGCCCACATGCAGATGGCTATCGCGCAGGGCCCAATGGTCGCCCCGCTTCTGCAGGCGGCCTTGCAAGACGAAGGGTGCGGTGGTCGGCAACGTCACACCAATGGCCTCACCCAGTCGGGCCATCGACCGGCCCCGCACATCCACGCGTCCGTCCAGCCCGTCAAGTTGCAGCACATCTTCGCTGGTGCCGTCGAAAGACAGGCGCCCACCACCGAGCTGCGCGGTGACTGATACCGGCACCGCCACCTGCGGCTTCTGGCGATCCATGAGGGGCAGCACCCCGGCGGACGACAACCTGACCGTGAAAGGATGCCCCTGGTAGCGCCCCTGTCCCGACGCCTGCAAACCGGGGCCGCCGTGCTCGTCATCGCCTTCGTGTGTTCGTGCGCGAGCGTCAAGCTCCAGGGCCCAGATGGCATCGCGCCATTGCAACACGGCCTGGTTCACCACAAGCCGATCTACTCGCGGCAGGATCGAGCTGTCCGTCCCGGCCTGCGCTGGCAGCAACTGTCCGTCGGCCCGGGGGCTCCAGTTGGCACGGCCAGTGGCATCACGCCACAACGCCAGGTCCATCTGACGGGCGCCCACGTGGGCCAGCCGCATCTGCTGCCAAGGCTGGCCGCTGAGCACGGCCCAGGCCTCGCGCCAGGGCAATACCAGCCACAGGTCCGCCAGGCGCAGCATGGGATCGCCTGAGGCACCCATCCACGCAGGCTGCGCCACCGTCAGTCGATCGACTTTCAGGGAAATGGGCCCCCTCAACTGCAGCCTGAAGGTGCCGTCCATGACAACCGGACGACCCAGCCGCTCGCTGAGTGCCTGCGACAGTGGATCCCGCAGAAACGGCCAACCTCGGTGCTCGGCCACTGCTGCTGCCGCCAGCACGCACGTCAGCAACAGCAGCATCACCCAGCCAAGCTTGCGCGCAACCCGCCGCCACATGGGCAGACGGTCGTGTTCGTTCATACCGACACCTTGCAGGGAAGAGGCCCCTGCTCTGCAAACGGCATGCCGCCACTGCCGCCATGTGGCATGCCGCCTGCCCCGTACAGCGCGCCATCCATTTCCTACCGGAGACCAGCATGAAAGCGCTTGTGTACCACGGAGCCCACGATGTCCGCGTCGAGACAGTGTCCGACCCGGTCATCCAGGCCGCAGACGACATCATCCTGCGCGTCACGGCCACCGCCATCTGCGGGTCGGATCTGCACCTTTACCGCGGCAAGGTGCCGGGCATGAAGACTGGCGACATCCTGGGTCATGAGTTCATGGGGGTGGTGGAGGATGTCGGGCCCGCCGTCACCGCGCTCAAGCGGGGTGACCGGGTTGTCGTGCCCTTCACCATCTCTTGCGGCGACTGTTTCTTCTGTCGACGCACCTTGTTCGCATCCTGCGAGAACACGAATCCGGATCGCGGTACCCTGCTCAACGCCAAGGGGCTGCGTTCCGGGGCGGGCATGTTTGGCTACACCCACTTCTACGGCGGCTATGCCGGTGGGCAAGCAGAGTATGTCCGGGTGCCCAAGGCCAATGTCGGGCCGATCAAGGTGCCCGATGTACTCGATGACGAGCGCGTGCTTTTCCTGTCGGACATCTTGCCCACAGGCTACCAGGCGGTATGGCAGGCAGAAGTGGGCCCCGGCAGCAGTGTGGCCATCTTCGGTGCCGGTCCTGTTGGCTACATGGCCGCCGCATGTGCCCGGTTGTTGGGCGCGGAGCGCATTTTCATGGTCGATCATCATGCCTACCGGCTGGCGTTTGCACAGGACACATGGGACGTCATCCCCGTCAACTTCGACCTGATTGACGATCCGGCACAGTTCATCATCGAATCGACCGATTACCGTGGGGTGGACGCCAGCATCGATGCCGTCGGCTTCGAAGCCAAGGGCAGCACGGTCGAAACCGTGCTGACCAATCTGAAGCTCGAGGGATCCAGCGGGCATGCGCTGCGTCAGGCCATCGCCGCGACACGCCGGGGCGGCTGCCTGTCGGTGCCTGGGGTATATGCCGGCTTCATCCACGGCTTTCTGTTCGGCGATGCCTTCGAGAAAGGCCTGACGATGCGCATGGGGCAAACCCATGTCCAGCATTTCATGCCGGAGTTGCTGCGTCACATCGAGGCGGGTCGCCTGCATCCAGAGATCATCGTCTCGCACCGCATGGACTTGGAGGCGGCCGAGGAGGGCTATCGCCTCTTCGACCGCAAGCAGGACGATTGCCGCAAAGTCATCCTGCGGCCTGGTGCGCGATAAGCGTCACTCCCAGTAACCTCGGGCGCCCCAGTAGGCGTGCACCCGAGGTCTGAGGACTTCAAAGTCGGCCTCCGATGGCCACTGATCTTTGTCAAATCCTGGCGCATCGTCGAAGCGCGCCTTGTCTGCGTCGATGACAAAACACTTGCGGTCAGTGTCCAGCGTCATCGCTGACCAGGGCAGTGCAAACAGCCTGTCGCCAAGGCCAAGGAAGCCGCCGCTGGACATCACGGCATAGGCAATCCGCCCCGTCGGTACGTCCAGCATGATCTCACTGATCTTGCCCAGCGTATCGCCCGCCAGGTTGACCACGGGATCCCCCGTCAGCGTGGCCGCGGTCATCAGACGCGGCCCGGGCCCGCCCTCCACGGGGCCCAGCAGGGAAGAGCCTGTCAGGGTTTGAGTGATGCTCATGGTGTGCTCCGCAAATAGGATGAGGTCGGTCAGGGAAGTGGGGTCAGATAAGGGCTGTCCTGCTGGCTGGCCACGGCCTGGGCCGCCGCAGCGACCGGCGTCGGCATCACGGGCGGCTCATGAACAGGGCTGGGCACCTCCACAGGCGGCGGGTCATCGATCTCGGGCGGCAGGGGATCGGGTGTAGGCGATGGCATGGGCGGCGAGGCAGGCTCCGGCATGGGCGGAGTAGGCGGCACCACCTGCTCCTCAGCCATCGGATCGTTGGCTACCAGGCGCATGGGCGCTGTCCAAGGTGCGGCTGAGCTGATGGCCAGGCGGGTCATCCGATCCATGCAGGTCACACCGATTTGGAAACTTGAGAACATGATCTGGCCGGCCTTGTAGGCCAGATCCCACCACAGCGTCACGACCGATCCGGCGTCATGCCGCGGGGCCGCAAGATAAGGCGAAGAAGGCATGTCGATCTCCGAGGGTTGGTTGACATGCCCCTCACGAGGCAAGCCACGCGCCCAGGTGGGCCGACCCCGCCGGCACCCCTGGCACGCGTGCCCTGTCCCCCCGAGACTGAGGCGTTCTGGGCGGGTCGGCATGCAGTTTGCCCTGCGCAGCCATCAGACCACATGAGGAACATGGCATGTCCACCAACCCGAACACCGCCGGCGGCGACTTCGTGCAACGCACAGCTCAGGCCGCCCATGAAGCCATCGACCAGGTTGCCTCCTCCGCAGAAGGCGCTCTGGATCAACTCAACACCTCCGCTTCTCAAGCCGCTCAGACCCTGGAAGACAAGGCCCGTGAACTGGGCGATCTGGAGTATCAGTGGCTGGAGGCGCTGCGAGACTGCGTGCGCGACCACCCGCTGGCATCCGTGCTGACTGCCGTGGCCGTCGGGGTGGTGGTGTCGCGGCTCACTCAGCCCAGCCGTTGACGGCCCAGGCCCGCTTTCGCGGGCTCAGACCAACGCGGTATCGAGCATCATCATCAAGACGAAGCCCACCATCAGACCGGTGGTGGCCTGGACTTCATGCCCCTGGCGGTGGGTCTCGGGAATGATTTCGTGACTGATGACGAAGAGCATGGCGCCCGCCGCCACCGCCAGACCCCAGGGCAGCAGCATCGTCGACCACTCCATCATCCAGGCCGCGCCGAGGGCGCCAATGGGTTCAACCACACCAGAGGCCGCACCCAGCAGCACTGCCGGCAGCCGATGGATGCCCGCAGCCACCAGCGCCGTGGCAATTACCAGCCCTTCCGGGACGTCCTGAATGGCAATCCCAGTTGCCAACGCCGAGGCCTGTGCCGCATCGGTGCCGCCATAAGCCACCCCGATGGCCACGCCTTCGGGAAGATTGTGCAAAGTGATGGCCATCACGAACAGCCATAGACGCTGCTGGCGCGGCCGCGCTCCATTGCCCCCCCGGCCACGCGCAGGCTCGTCTTTGATGAAGTGCTGATGGGGCATGAGTCGCTCCATCAGCATCAACAACCCCGCACCGAGCAGCAACCCTGCCCCGACCAGACCGGCACGCATCCAGCCTTGGTGACCCAGGTCGGCCGCAGCATCCAGGGCAGGAACAATCAGCGAGAACACGCTGGCGGCGAGCATCACACCCGCCCCGAAGCCCATCAGCACATCCCGGGTGCGATCAGATGGTGGAGACGAGAACCAGACCGGCAAGGTGCCCAGCGCGGTGGCGGCAGCCGCCATCCAGCCCGCAGCCCAAGCCTGTGCCACAGCGGGCTCTCGTCCCATCAGGTCGTGCCAGATCGCGTGCGCCATGGCTGCCACGCCCCCCATCACGATGAGCAGGCCCACCGTGCGCCGCAGCGTATAGCGCAAGGCCGCCGCGGGGGAGGAGGAAGGCGCGGGCGCGCTCACAGCGACGACGGAGAGCCGCTCATGCCGTTGCCATGCCCGTTCGTGCGCCCGAGCAACACGCCTTCCTGTGCGCCCAGTTCCGCACCAGTGGTCGGATTGATGGTGGTGTCAGATGCGGTGCGTTCGCTGAGCTGCTCCAGCAGGCGCATCTCGTCCTGTGCCAGGCTTACCTCTGCCATGCCGCTGCCGCCGTCCACCGGGGCCAGGTCTTCGGGCCGCTCGACGTACTGGAAGTTCTCGTCGCTGTTCCAGGGCCCCCGCACATCGGCATCACCGTGAGAGGTGCTGAAATAGACCTTGGTGAAGCGCTCATCACCCTGCAGCTTGCCAGGGGGGAAGTTGGGCTGAATGGCGTAGAGCGCCTTCTCGAATGACATCTGGTGCGCGATCTCGCGGGTCATCAGAAAACGCAGCGCGTCCTTGACACCAGGATCGCTGGTGGCATTGATCAAGCGCTCATAGATGATCTTGGCCCGTGCCTCGGCAGCAATGTTGGAGCGCAGATCCGCGGTGGGGTCGCCGATGGTGTCGACGTAGGCGGCCGTCCAGGGCACGCCCGCCGAGTTGACCAGTGGCGTCCCCGCGCCGTACAGCAGCTGGGTGACGTGCGAGTCATTGCCCGCGCCAGCAATGCCCCGATAGACCTCGGCTTCCTCGTTGACCGACTCGGCCAAACGTCCCTTGGCTCCCTTGTTGAGCATCGCCACCATGGTGCCGATGACCTCGAGATGGCTGAGTTCTTCCGTGGCGATGTCCATCAGCATGTCCTTGCGACCTGCATCGTCCTCGGACAGCGCCTGGGTGAAGTAACGACAAGCTGCGGCCAGTTCGCCTTGGGGCCCCCCGAACTGCTCCAGCAGCAGGTTGGCCAGACCCGGGTTGGTTTCACTGACACGCACGGTGTACTGCAGACGCTTGTTGTGGGCAAACATGGGGGCTCCTCAAGGGCTGACGGCCGCTCAGCGGCCTGGGGTGGAGAACAGGATGGTCTGCTCAGAGCAAACCGGGCACCTGTTGAAAGGCGATGCCCGGCGCATCGCCGCAGGCAGGCACGTCAATTGCCGCCTCGGCGGCACGTCGCACTCCCCTCCGGTTCATGCTCAGCCCCCTCGCCCACGATGTGAACGCAACAGACGCGCCCCTGGCGCGCGCTGCCTTGCGCGCCCATTACAAGGCGGTGCGTTCACACACAGAGGCACTCATCGCATCATTGAGCGCGGAAGATCTGTGCATCCAGGCTGCACCCCAGACCAGTCCGGGCAAATGGCATCTGGCCCACACCACCTGGTTCTTTGAGACGGTGGTGCTGCGTGCCCTCGACCCCGATTACGTGGTGGTCGACGCACATTACGGCACCCTGTTCAATTCCTACTATCACAGCCTGGGCCCACGTCACCCGCGTCCACAGCGTGGTCTGCTGACCCGCCCGGACCTGCCCGCCGTGTTGCGCTACCGACAGGCCGTGGACCAAGCCATGGGCGCGTTGATGGACACGCACCCGTCCGCAAACTGGCAGCAACTGCTCTGGCTGGTGACGCTGGGGCTGGAGCACGAGGCACAGCATCAGGAGCTGCTGCAGACCGATCTGTTGTTTGCCTTGTCGCACAACCCGCTTGCACCATGTGCCTACCCTGCCCTGCCGACCTCACCGGCACCGCCTTGCGAGCCAGGGTGGGACGACGTACCGGGCGGGACGTACCACATCGGCCACAACGGAACAGGCTTTGCGTTTGACCATGAAGGACCTCGGCATGCCGTCGTCCTGGGTAACTGCGCCATCGCCCGATACCCCGTCACCAACGCAGCGTTCCAGGAGTTCATCGACGACGGCGCCTATTGCCGCCCCGAACTGTGGTCATCCGATGGATGGGACGCCATTGAGCAACAGCACTGGACCGGCCCACTCCACTGGCGCGATTCTGGATGGGCTTTCACGCTTCAGGGCCTGCAGCCGCTGGACCCACAGGCACCGGTGCAGCACGTGAGCTGGCATGAGGCCCAGGCCTATGCCCGCTGGGCTGGTGCCCGATTACCCACTGAAGCCGAGTGGGAAGCGTGGCAGCAGGTTCACGACATCCACCACGGCCATCAGGGCGTGGGCCAGGCGTGGGAATGGACCCAATCGGCCTACAGCCCCTACCCCGGCTACCGCCCCTGGGCAGGTGCGCTGGGCGAATACAACGGCAAGTTCATGGTGGGACAAATGGTGCTGCGGGGCGCCAGTCACGCCACGCCCTCCTGGACTTGGCGCCCGACTTACCGCAACTACTTTCCACCCGATGCCCGCTGGCAGTTCTCAGGCATCCGACTCGCACAAGACCGATGAGCGCAATTCCTCAATCCATCGCTTCCACACCTCGCGCAGGCGGGATGTCCTCCGGGTCGCTGTCGGCCTTTGCTCATGCCTTCACGATGGCACTCGACGGGCATCCTCGGCGCATCTCCCCCAAGTACCTCTACGATGCGGAGGGCTCGGCGTGGTTTGCGCGCATCTGCGAACTGCCAGAGTATTACCTCACCCGAACCGAGATCAGCATCCTGCGCGCCTTCGGCCGCGAGATTGCGCATTGCATCGGGCAGCATGCCGAGCTCATCGAGTTCGGCGCGGGGCCCAGCACCAAACTGCGGGTCTTGCTCGATCACCTGCAGACGCCCATGCGCTACTGCCCGGTCGACATCTCGGGTGAGCACCTCAAGTCCGAGGCGCGTCGCCTGAAAACGGACCATCCCTGGCTGCGGGTACAACCCATCGAGGCCGATTTCATGCGCCCGTTCAAGTGGCCCGCAGTGCGACGGGGAAGCGGCCCTCGAGGCCGCCGCGTGGGCATGCTGCTCGGCTCATCCTTGGGCAACTTCGAGCCGGATGAGGCCCGCGCCTTTTTGTGCAACGTGCACCAGATGATGCCGGGTGGGGCCATGCTGATCGGTGTCGATCTGGTCAAGGATCCCTCCGTGCTGCATGCGGCCTACAACGACGTGGCCGGGGTCACGGCCGCCTTCAATCTGAACCTGCTGGCCCGGGCCAATCGCGAACTCAACGCCACCTTCGATGTGGGGCGTTTTTTCCACCATGCCTGCTACCGCCCGGATGAGCGCTGCGTGGAGATGCACCTTGTCAGCCAGGCTCGACAGGTTGTACAGGTGTGCGGATACGACTTCCTGTTCGATGAAGGCGAGACCTTGCACACCGAAACCTCGCGCAAGTTCACGATCAGTGAACTGCAGCATCTGGCCAGCAGTTGCGGCTGGCATCCAGGCCCGGTCTGGACGGACGTGCAGGGCTGGTTTGCCCTGCAGTGGCTGGAGTCTCAAGAGAGCCGCCATCTGCTGCACGCCTGAGCGTCGCCCAGCTGCTGCAACGCCTCGTGGAGGACCTTCTCCGGTGCGATGTCGTAGGCGCAGCCATGCTCGTAAGGGCAGATGGGATGTTCGCATGGGCGACAAGGCCGGTGCGACCACAGCACACGATGACGAACCGGATCGGCAGGCGCCCAGCGCGCCACATCCGATCCGCTGCTGATGACCACACTCGGCGTCTGACGGGCGGCCGCCACATGGGACACCCCCGTGTCGTTGCACACCAGCAGGCGCGCACCATCGATGAGTGCACCCAAGGTCCAGAGGTTGGTGCAGCCTGCCAGGTTGATGGCTTGCGGCACCTGCGCTTGCACAGCAGCGGCGAGATCATGCTCACCCTCAGTGCCCGTGATCACGATCTGGTGGCCTCGCTGCGCCAGTTCGCGAGCCACTTCTGCAAAGGCCTGCACAGGCCATCGCCGTGACGGCCATTTTGCGCCGGGATGCACGCATATCCAGCCCGTCGTGTGACCCGGCCTCAGCCCATGCGCTTGCAACAGCGCCAGCGCAGCGCGCCTGTCCGCATCCTCTACGGGGTGAAAGAGGCGTACATGGGGCACGGCGTGAGCCGGTAGCCCCAAAGCCCTCACAAGTTGCAGCAAGCGCCCGACCTCCGTGCCGCGTTTGGGCCATGTTTGCCCGATCACATTGGGTGGCACAGGCTGTCCCGGCTCATGAAAGGCCAGCACTTGGCGCGCGCCCCACTGGGCCACCACGCCATTGCTGAGGCGCCCACTGCCATGCAACTGAACCGCAAGATCCAGCTGGCGCTGCTGCATGGTATGCACAAAGCTGTCCCACGATGCTGGATCGGCCACACTCATCTGCTCGCTTGTGAGTGGATGGGCTGGCATGGCCACACAGTCGTCCACGAAAGGCATGCGCTTGGCCCACTCTGACATCCATGGCTGCCCCACCAGCGTCAGATGAGCCCGCGGAAAGCGGGCACGCAACGCGCGCAACGCCGGCGTGGCGCACAGCAGGTCCCCGAGGCTGAGCGCGCGCAGCACAGCCAATCGGCGCACGGGGCCGAGGCGACGGTCGATGGCCATGCGGCGGGATCCTTGTAGGCGGGTCTGACGTGGTGCGCCCGTTGACATGGCCTGTTGCGTCATGGGCCCGGCAGGGCAATCGCTGTACCAGGGCCAGTGATGCGGGTCTGCTGTTTGCCGCGAAAGCGGCACCGCCCTTCACGGAGAGATCTCCCATGCCGCCCTCCCCTCCTTCCACCAATCCGGAACTGGACGACATCCTGCGTGACCTGGTCGCCGGCCGAGGCCGTGAACGCGTCAACGACGGGAATGTGAAAGCCTTGATCGATCTGGCCGAGCAGCGCGGCCACCCTTTGGTGGCCCAACTGCTGCGCGAGTGGTCGGCCCCTTGCGGCTGAGTGGCCCTACTCGGGCTTGAGCAGCTCGGCCAGGTGCAGACGCAACAAGGGAGACGAGACATCTCCCGCGCGGATGCGCCGTTGCGCAGCAGGGGTCAGCACGCGTTTGTCGCGCATCAGCGTCTCCAGCCGTCCAAGCAGCTCGGCCCGCTGCGCCTCGCTGAGTCCCGCCAGCGGATCAGTGCGCTCCACGCGGTCGACCGGCATCATGCCGGACCCGGTGGTCGGCTCGGCAGCCATGACCGCGATGTCCGCCGCCATGCCCGGGTCGAACTGGGGCGGGTGATCCCCTTCGGCCAGCACCTCCATCTGCGCCACCTTGACCGGTGTCAGCATGCTCTTGAGGTAGGAGAGCTGGTTCACCACAGGCACGAGGTGGCGCTGCGCCATCCGATGGTGAAGTTGATCCAGCGCCGTGCACACGGCATCGGTGCTGTGGGCCTGCAACAATGCGGTCACGGCCCGTTCAGACACATCCAGCCCGGCCAGCCGGCGGACAACTCGGCCATCGAGCGGCCCCTGGGGCGAGGATGTTCCTCCACCGACTGCCTTCTGGCGCACACGGAACTGCACGGCCACCACAGCCTTGCCTTCCTTGTGTTCGATGAGCTCCAGATCCAGATCGGTCTTGTCATTGATCTCTTCGATGGCGCGCACGACGTTCTCGGCCTTGAACTTGCGCCACTCACGCGAACGTCGAACCGGCGACAGCGCATGCACCCACCACACCGGCGTCTCGCGATGCGTCAGCTGACCGGGGTTGTTGCGATACAGACAGGCCAGGTCATACAGCGCCACCGCCGCATAGCTTTCGAGCCCCACCAGCATGCGCAGATCCTGCATGGACCATCGCCGCGGCTCGGCCAGCTCCCGCACCAGCGTCACGGGCAGCTGGTAGTGGATGAACCCTTCCGAGTAGGCGGTCTCGCCAATCAAAGGCCCCTCACCTGCGATGAACTGCTGCGTCTGTTCATCGAATGTTTCGTACTCAAACGTGATGCGCTGAAGCGCCTTCAAGCGCGTTTTCATCGTGGTCCGCGAGTTCGCACTGATGCCAGCGGCCTCCAGCGTGTCCAGCCACGGCGCCAGGAAGAACTCCGTGGACAGCGGGGGCGCACCTTTGTTGCGTATGGTCCGTTGGGCTTCGAACAGCAGACACGCATACAGCTTGCGCAAGTCAGCCGTCCAGCCCTTGTCCTTGGGCGCGAACACCGACAGCGCGCGCGGCCGCTGAAACAGCGGCTTGGATGAAGAGCGGGGCGCCAGATCGGTGGTCATGAAGCGTGATGCTACCCCATCTGTCCGATGGCATCCAGCTTTCTGGACATTTCTACCGATGCTGGAACGGTTTGCTTTGTCCAGAAACAGATAACCCTTTGGACAGAATCGGTGCAAAACTGGACAGTTGAGTGTGCCGACCGTGTGACGGTGCAAAGCTGGACAGTTGCATTCGGAGGCATAGCGGAGCCATCGATCATGAAACGATCAGGCGGCCTGCCCGCTGTGGATAAGTCGCGGTGCAAATCTGGACAGATGGTGCAAGAGCGGACAAAGCGGGTGCGGGATTGGACGATGCGTGTGCAAATCTGGACAGTTGCGGTGTGAGCCTGGACAGATGGAGCGCGTTAAGTGCTTGATAAAATTAGACATTTACGTCTTTTCCACAAGCCCTAAATCTTCTGTATTTGATCAGTAGTCTTTTAGAATCCCTTGGTGTTTTGAGCATCAGCCTCTCCAAGACAGGGTGCAGATCTGGACAGACGGGGGCAGGGGTGCAAAGCACGAGCGCCAAACGCCAATGTCGACATTGACTGTAGTTTTTTCAAACTTCGGTCGTTTCTACAAAAATTGCCCCATTGCCGGGAAAACGTCAAGTCGATACCATACGCGGCGGTATTCACCCCGTTGTGTGGTCATCAGCATGAACTTGACACCCCATGGCCCAGCCGGCCTGGCCGAGATCGAACAGATCTCGCAACGCGCCGAACTGGCGCTGGAAAAGATCCGCGGCACGCTGCTCTCTCCAGACGCAGTCAAGAAGGCCCCGGTATGGAACGCATCTCAGCTCGGGCATTTTGTCGGGATGGACCGGGCCAAGGTGTCTTACCACGCCAAAAAGGGCCAGGTTCCTGAAGGAACGCTACCGGAGGGCTCCAGCCGCAAGATCTGGTCCACCGCCGAATTGCAGCAGTGGACGCGCAAGTTTCGCAGCGAGAACCTGCGTCCTTCCGACCAGCCCGCGGTGACTGTGGCCGTGGCCAACTTCAAGGGCGGCGTGTCTAAGACGACCACCGCGGCTCATCTGGCGCAAGGGCTGAGCCTGCGGGGCCACAAGGTATTGTTGGTCGACGTGGATCCGCAGGCATCCCTAACCACGCTGTGTGGCCTGTTGCCGGGGGTGGAGATCGATGAGGAGCACACGCTGTCGCCGCTGTTCTCTGGCGAGCAGTCGGATGCCAGCTACGCCGTACGCCCGACGTACTGGCCAGATTTGGACTTGATCCCGGCGATGACCCGGCTGTATGCCGCCGAGTTCAAGTTGCCGGCTCGGCAGAAGGACGACCCCTCTTTCGAGTTCTGGCGTGCGCTGGATTTGGGCCTGGATCCACTGCGCGATGTGTACGACGTCATCGTCATCGACAGCTCGCCCAGCCTGTCTTACATGACCATCAATGCCCTGATGGCCGCCGACGGGTTGGTCATCCCGGTGCAGGCCAGCAACCTGGATTTCGCGTCGCTCAGCCAGTTCTGGTCGCTCTATCTGGACATTGCACGCAGCCTCAGCGACCTGCGTGGCGACGAGAAGCGCTTCGAGTTCGTGGACATCGTGCTGTCCCGGGTCAAGCCGAAGAACGCCACTGCCGGGGCCGCCGTGCGCAGTTGGATCCGCGATGTGTATGCCGGGCGTGTGCTGAGCACGGAGGTGCCGGAATCCGAGACGGTGACCAATGCTGGCTTGGGCTTTGGCACGATCTATGACCTGCCCAAGAGCCAGGTGGATGCGGACACCTATGCGCGCGCTTTTGACGCGTATGAGGCCTTTGTCGACGAGGTTGAGTCCGAGATCGTCGGCGTGTGGAACAACTGGAGAGCCGCATGAACAAGCGGGTGAGAACCACTGATCTGGCCGCGGCGCTCGATCTGAGCAATCTGGGCAGCCCGGCTGCACCGCGCCCTGCCCCACCCCGTCCCCGCACGAGCGTGGGTGACATGCTGAGCGAGCGCAAGAGCACGCTGGAGGCCGAGAACGCGGAGCTCAAGAAGCGCGTGCAGGCCTGGGCGGGCGCCAAACCCGTCCTCGAACTGGATCCGGCAGCCGTGGTCCCCTCGCGTTTTGCCAATCGGATCGACTTTGAGGGCATCGACTTCGCGCGCTTCAAGGAGGAGGTGCGCGCGGCAGGTGGAAACGTGCAGCCCATCAAGGTCGTGCCGTTTCCCGCACAGCCAGGGCGTTACCAGATCGTGTACGGGCACCGACGTCACCGGGCCTGCGCCGAGCTGGGGCTCAAGGTGCGCGCCATCGTCGACGAGGGCCTGGACGAACAGCGCCAGTTCGTCGAGATGGAACGCGAGAACCGGGAGCGCAAGTCGCTTTCGGCGTATGAGCAGGGCGTTTGGTACCTGCGGGCGATGACACCGCGAAACCAGCTGACCGAAGGATCGGATCTTGAGGGGTGGGGGCTCTTCGATGGGTTGCGGGCGCTGGCCGACGCGATTGGCCAGGACCCGGGCAACGTCTCCAAAGCTTGCCGGATTGCGCGTTTGCCGGCGGTGGTGCTGGACGCGTTTCCTCGGCGGACCGATATCCAATTCAACTGGTCGACCAAGTTGGCCCGGGCATTCGAGCGTGATGCAGCCGGTGTCATCGAGCGGGCGCGTCGCATTGCAGCGCAGCGCGCCGCCGGTCGAGGCATGGATGCCAAGCAGACCTTTTCTGAACTGACGTTTGAGTCGTCTGCACAGGCGGAGGAGCTCAAGCCCAGCCAGGTTCAGATTTCTTTGCCGAACGGGCTTGGGTTGGCCACGGTCATCACTTCGAAGGAGGGCGCGACCTCGGTGCTGTTCTCTCGTGAGCTCACGGCGCAGCAGCGCGACCAACTGGTGGAGGCGCTGGCCCACGCTTTTCGTTGAGTTGTTGTACGGTACAACGGCGTCATGACAGTAGGGCGCTGTGGGATGCAATCGTAAGGGGTGTTGTACCGTACAACACCCCTTTCTTGTTGTACGGTACAACAGTCAATCACGCCGCTTGCTGCGGCCCCTCAGCGCTCGAATCATGCGGTCACGCTCCGTCGTGGTGTAAATCGTGGTGGTGGCCAGCGAGGCGTGCCCCAGCGCCTGCTGGATGATTTCCACGGGCACTGCATCCGCTGCTGCCTGTCGGCCAAAGGTGTGGCGCAACCAATGGGTGGAGCCGCGACGCAGTCGATCAGGATCCAGTCCGGCGCTTGCGCAGTGCAACGCGGCGCGCTGGAAGAAGCGTTTCAAGCAGGTGTAAATGCCGGCCGGCCCTAAGCGCCCTTGTTGGGGCGGGGCGTCCAACTCGATGCCATCGTCGGTGGCCACCCAGCGGGGCGGGCGGGCGAGCGCGCGGATGAGGGCAGGGGAGGGCGGTGCTCCCATGGCGTCGAAAGCAGCGTGATGGGCGTGGATCAACGCCACCACGTGGTCGGGCATCGGGACCTCTCGCTGCTTGCGGCGCTTGCCGGTCACGACCAGCAGCCACGCGTCCGCCTCACCTTGTACTTCCACCCGATGCAGGTCTGCCAGGTTGGCCTTCGCCAGCTCATCAACACGCAGCCCCATGGCCACGAGCAGCTCCAGCAGCAGCTGCACCCGTTGCTGACGAGGGGAGGGTGCCTCGGACTCCGCACAGGCCATCAGAAAATCCCATTCACGTGCGGTGAATGACCTGTCCACATTGATGCGCGCTGCAGGCAGGTTGAAGCCTGTCATCACGGCGCGCATCGGGTTGGCAGCCAAGTAGCCTGCATCGCGCAGCCCCTCGAACATGGCCTGCACGATGACCAGCGCGAGTCGCTGGCTACCCGGTTCCAACTGCGTGCGAAACGGTCGCCAGCCGTCGTGACCCGGAGGCAGGCGCCGCGAGTTCAACCAGGGTGCCGGGATGTGCTGCAGAAAATCGCGGTAGGCCTGGCAGTCATTGGCATCGATCGACGACAGTGGCTTGCGCTGTTCATGAAGGCACCACAGCAAGAAGCGCTCGACCTCTTTGCGATAGGACCGCAGCGTGTGCGGGCGCTCGCGGTACTTGTTCAGCCACGCGCGCACCGCACCAAGGTCGTCATGCGCCCCGAGCGTGTTGGGCATCCGTGTGCGGAAGACGCCGTGGGCGCCGCTGAGGGAGGAGGGCACCAACAGCACGTCCAACGGCACGATACCGAAACGTGGCGCGTCTTCGATCATGCGCAGTGCGGCAGTTTGCGCGGCGTGCAGTCGCTGCGGTGGCGTGCGGGCCGTCTCGACAATCGCTGAGCCCAGTGCGTCCTCTAGGCTGTCGAGCCATGCAACGATGCGGCCCGCCCGCACCTCGCCCAACCGGGGAACCCGACGAAACCATCGGTAGCCGTCCAGGTTGATCAGGTCAATCAGGTTGGCCACGCTGATCACCCCCACACCCCGTAGCTTGGCCGCCAGACCTTCATCCAGCCAGCGGCTCACAGGGTCGGCAGGGGAGGGCGGTGTGGCCAAAAGGGCCCCCACCTGGTTCAAGGCTTGGACATGGGCGCTGCTGGAATCGGTCTCTGGCGTGGCGTAGTGCTCTTGGTAAAGCTCCAGCAGCTCCGCCTCGCTGTACATGTCGGGATCCAGCCCTTGAAGCTGAATGAACTCATCCAGCGAAGGCTGCACCTTGGCCGGCACCACGACCGGCTCCTTGCTCAAGACATTCAGGGCCCGTGAGATCTGACGCTCAGGCGGTAGCGTGAGGTTCAGCTGATGGCCCAGCCGCAACACGGTTGCCAACAGTTGCCGGCGGGTGTGCTCGATGTGACGCAGATCGGAGGACGCTTGTGCGAAGGCCATGTAGCGCTCCCATGCCCATTTCACGTCCAGCCCCTGCAGCCAGCTGCGCAAAAAGGCGAGGTGATGCAGGCCGAGCACGCCATCGCCAGTCTGAAGGACGCGGCTGCCTGCGCCGACTGGACGTCCTCTTCGGCGTGTGAGGGAAACCGGGTTGTCGGCCACTGCCATGGTCTACAAATCGCGCATTTGGTGAATTAATTTTGCGTATTGATTATTGCAGTAATCATGTTTGTCAGGCACCAAAAAATAGGGCGACACATCATGTGCCGCCCCGTGAGGTGGGCTGATTCGCAAACGACCATGGAAGGACGGCATGCGCCCTCACAGATCGGCTGAGCTTCTTACGGCGACTTGCGGTTCAGCAGGTCCTTCACGTCCTCGCGAGCGTCCCCCGCCTCCGCCTGCGCCTTGCCGATGTTCTTGTCGACCTTGCCTTCCAGCTCCATCGACTTGTCATCCAGCAGGTCACCGGTTTCTTCCTTTACCTTGCCCACGGCTTGGTCAACGCGGCCTTTCACTTGGTCTCGGTTCATCGCTAGCTCCTTCTTCACGTGCTGCCGGGGACTTTCCCGGCTCTTCGCTCAGTTGCAATCCATGTTCCCCCTCACGCCCGCGTCAGGTTGCCTTTACCGACAACCAGTGCGAGTGGGGGGCATCACCAGTGTGTTGATTGCCGCAATTCGTGCTGCATTCGCGGTGCACGACGGGTTGTGGGGCCTGCAACAGCAGGTTCAACGGCAGATGCAGCAACAGCGGGGTCAACTGGACAAGCTCAATGCAGAACTTGCGACGACGGATGGCAAGGTCGAGCTGATGACGGTGAGCTGGCGGGCGGCCATGAACCGCTCGGCTCATGGTTGAGCGGGCACTCAGTTCGCGGGAGGGTTGCCGGGTGCCGAACGGTCATCGGGCGTCTCGTCCCCACCGGCAGCCGATGCCTTGCGCTGAGCTTTCTCCACCTTCTTCTGCTTCTTTTGCAGTTCGCGCTGGCGCTTTTCAAACTGGTAATTGGGCTTGACCATAGGGCGTGCCTTCAGTGGAGGACACCCACCTTAACACCGCCCTGCAACAACTGCCAGTGTTCCGTGCGGCGTCGGTTCAAAGCTGGCCCGCCTCTGGCGAGGCAACGGCCTCCTGAGCATCAGCGTGCATCATCTTCAGGCACCGGCCCATTAAGTCAGCGAACAGAGCTGATCGCGTGCAGGCATCGAATGGTCGGCAGCTGAATGATCGTTTTTGCGGCAGGGGGTCCGGGCCACAGAGATGGCGCGCCTGCGAAGGCTTTCAGTTGGCGCTTACTCGCCTGCTGTAGCTGTCAACGTCGGTTTAAAACTGACCCACTTTCCGATGTTGTCGTCGGAGTAAAAGTGACCCACCTGGGCGCTCATCACATCAGTTGTTCCTGGCCTTGATCTGGCCCGCTTTGCGCTTGTCC
>NZ_JAAAPN010000014.1 GCF_009909205.1 Aquabacterium fontiphilum | reverse complement strand
GGCCATGCACGTGGACCTCGACCCCCTTGGTCAGCAGCAGGCGCACCGTGGCTTGCACGTCCAGGGCATCCCGCCCCAGCCGGTCCACGGCGTAGACATGCAGGGAGTCCCCCTCCCGGATGTACTCAAGCAGGGCTGCGAACCCCTTGCGGTCCTTTGCCAGGGTGGCACCGCTCACTCCTTCGTCTGCAAACTCCCTGTCGAACCCTCCGCCCATGGCCGTGCGTTGCGATGCGATGGGTTGGTCTGTAGTCGATACGCGGAAGTAGGCGATCCGGGACATAGGTGCTCCTTGTGGTTCAGAAGGTATGACCAAATTATGAGCTAGGCCCATAAGTTGTGTCAAGTATGTTTTGAGCCATGCGAGGGCGGCTTGTGATGGTTGGCTCACAAGGTACAACTTCTGAACGGCTGCGGAGTCCCTGGTGCGGCCTCAGTCCCTCCAATCGACGACCAGTTCAAGCCGTCCCACGCGAACGGTCAGGGACCCGCCTGTGTCACTGTGGTCGGTCCAGGCACCCCAGAGGGTGGGGGCACCGGCCAGCCAGAAGAGGCCCGCCCCGGTGACCCTTGAGACCTTAGACAGGGCATACGCACAGGCACTGATGAGGCCATCAAGGACGGGGACGGTGTGGGTGTGGACAGTGGCTTGCATGGTGGTATCTCTGGTGTCGCGTCAACATCGACGCATGCCCATGCTGCCCCATCAGGAGGGCCCTGACATGGAAAGACCATGGGTCCCGCTCCCGGGAGGGCTCCCCCTTGTTGGATCGTCCCCCTGTTATCTTGGCTGTCTTCCCCTGTGGTCCAGGTTGTCCCCTGCGGTCCTTCCGTCAGCAGGGAAGAAGAACGGATTGCACCTCCGTTGCACCAGCCCAACGACACAGAAGCGAGGGGGGCCACGGGGGGAAGAGCGGCCGGGGCGATATCAGGGAGACCGCTCGGAAATTTCCGCTGCACATTAGCCCAGGTCTATGGTCAGTCCCGGGTAGCTGACCAGCTCCAGGGCCTCTGCTTTCTTCCCCAGTGAATGGCCCCCCGAGTACACGCCATAGGTCATCGTGGTCTTCTCATGTCCAACAATGTCGGCTGTGAGGTTCTCCGGGACCCCAGCGTTTTCTAGGAGTGTCACCAGCGTTTTACGTAGGCTGTGGAAAACGTGGTTCTCCCCGTAGCCCATGGCTGTCTTGAGACGCCCGAATCGTTTGCCCAGAGCGTTAGACCTGTCGCCGTACTTGTTGAAGGTCAGCCCCGAGAGAAGGTACCCATCTGCGGACCCCTTCTTGAGCTTGTCCACAAGGGGCCTCACTGCGCTATGCATGGGAATCTCCCGGAGCCCTGCCTGTGTCTTGGCGTCCCTGATGTGGAAGGATGCTTCCCCCACATCCTCTGTGCGTAGGGCGCAGAGTTCTTCAATACGGGCTCCTGTGTAGGCCCCTAGGATGATGGCGTGCGTGAGGGACGTGTCCTTGCGCTCCCGCGCCGCGCTGACAAGCTCAGCGATTGCCTGAGGGGGGAAGGGTACCCACCCGGTAACGGCTCCCTTAGGTGTCCTGGGTTTCGGTGCGTACTGCTCCACCTTTGCGAACGGTTCTATGCCCTCAGGTGCCGCGCCCACGTGGATGAGGTGTCGCCAGTAGGAGCGCCACGCGCCCCCCATGCGCTTGATTGAGGCATGGCTTAGGGGTCGCTCCCCGGCTGTGAGTGTCTGCACCCACTTCCTTACGGCTGCGGGGGTGATCCCCTCGACTGTTCCGAATCGGTCCACCAGCTTGGCCACGTCCTTCTTCATCTGGTCCTGTGTCTTCTGCTCCAGCGTGCTAATGGCGCCCTCCCATCCGCTCACGTGCTCGCTAGTCAAGGTGGCTTTGCCTTGGGCCGCCCTCCAGAACTGCGCTGCCACCTCGGGTCCCCGTTCAATCTCTAGGGCCCGCGTGCGCTCTTCTAGGTGGTCCAGGGCAATGCCCAGGGCTACCGCGTCCCGTGGGTCATCTGTCCGGTTGTCTTCGAGCTTCGCTTGCTCGATTGCCTCCCGCCACTTGCTGACCTCATCCATCGGGCCTGCGGTGCCTGCTTCGGCCTCCCTGATGCGCCTCTTCCACATCACCACTAGGGGGCGGGCTAGGTCCTGCGCACGCCGCTTGTCGCTGGTCCCTAGAGACTTGAGGAACTTGGTACACCCTAGCTGCCCCTGTAGGTGGGCCGGGACTTTCAATGTGGCGTACCAGAGCTGGCGGCGCTTCTCGATGTAGGACGACACAGGGCACTTTTCAGGTGGGAGGGGCCCCAGTCTAGCCCGTTTCCCCCACGATTTTCCCCCACGCTGTTACCGTGGGGTGCCCGTGTACATGGGAAATCAGGTACTTAAATTCCCTTTGGCGGATCCTCCCGCCCTCTCCGCCAGAACCCAAGCCCAGGTGCACGCAAGTCACCTGGGCTTTTTGCATCTGGGCTCCTATGAGCGGTGGCAGACGCGCCCTTCGCATGAGGGGGTGGTAAGCGATTGCAGTGTCTCTGCATTTGATAAGAGATTATCATTATCGTTCTTTGGCCTGCCTCTTGCTTCACGCCGTCCCATGTCGATTCGATCCTTCCGTCCCGCTACCGCAGCCATTGCTCAAGCGGTGGCTTTGTTGTTCGTTCATTCCGCCATCGCGCAAGCGCAGGACACCGCCTCAGTGACTGACGCGCCGCAGATGCCTGTGGTGGAGGTCGTCGGCCGCTCGCAATCGGGTGTCTATCATGCCTCTGAGGCCGAGGCGGCCAAGACCGAGTTGCCGCTGCGCGAGTTGCCCCAGTCCGTCCGGGTGATCACCCGTCAGGCAATCGATGATCTGGGCGTCACGAGGCTGGACGAAGTGCTGGATTACGTGGGCGGCGTATCGCGTCAGAACAATTTCGGTGGGCTGTGGGACAACATCGTGATCCGGGGGCTGCCCGGCAACGAAAACGTCAACATGGCGACGCTGCTCAATGGCTTTGCCGGCAACCGTGGTTTCAACGCACCGCGTGACCTGGCGGGCGTCGAGCGCATCGAGTTTCTCAAGGGCCCGGCTGCTGCGCTTTACGGCAGCAGCGAGCCGGGGGGCACGCTGAACATTGTCTCGAAGCGGCCAGCCTGGAAGACTGCACATGCCGTCGAGGCCTATGCGGGCAGCCATGGCTTCAAGCGTGCCGCACTGGATGCCACTGGCGCGCTGAGTGACACGCTGGCTTACCGGCTGAACGTGGCGCTGGAAGACCGTGATGGCTGGCGGGACCACGTCGGCACGAAGCGTGTCGTGTTGGCGCCAGCCCTGACGTGGCGGCTCGGCGACGACACGGTGCTGGATTACCGAGGCGAGTACCTGCGCCATGCCGCGCCGCTGGATCGAGGGGTGGTGGCTGTGGGCAATCGGTTGGGGGCGGTGCCGCGCCATCGCTTTTTTGGCGAGCCCGCTGACGGCGATGTGACCGTGGCCAACCACACCCACCAGTTCGTGCTGACGCATGCATGGGATGGTCAATGGCGCAGCCGCATGGGCCTCTCGCTGCGCGAGACGACGCTGGAAGGGTTCTCGACCGAGCAGACCACGCTGCAGGCAGACCAACGCACCCTGTGGCGCCAGCGACGTTACCGTGACAACGAGTCGGTCGATGCGGTGCTGCAGGCCGAGCTGCTTGGCGCAATCGACATGGGCGGTCATCGGCACGAGCTGTTGCTCGGTCTGGAGACCTACCGTTACCGTCTCGACACCTTGATGCTGCGGGCCAATCCGAGTGCTGCTGCGCCGTACCTGATCGACATCTACGCGCCAGTCTACGGTCAGCCCCAGCCGGTGCCCACGGCCCACACCGACAGCCGCGAGCGCCAGCAAGGCACGTCCTTGTACCTGCAGGATGTGGTTCACCTCGACACCCACTGGCGGTTGCTTCTCGGCCTGCGTGTCGACACAAACGAGCAAACGCTCAAGGGCGTCAGCAATCGTCGGCCCGTGGACCAGCGGCAATCGCCTACGGCCACCTCGCCACGCATCGGTCTGAGCTGGTTGCCCACGGCGCAGTGGACGCTCTACGCCAATGTGGGCGAATCGTTCCGGCCGAATACCGGGGTCGACCGTGATGGCGAGGCGTTCCGCTCCGAGCGGGGACGTGCCATCGAGGCCGGCACGAAATGGGAGAGTGCAGACCGGCGTGTGGGCGTCACGGCCGCCGTGTTCGACATCCGCAAGCGCAACGTGCTGACGGCTGATCCGGCAAACACGGGCTCTGACAGTTTCAAGGTCGCAACGGGCGAGGTTCGCAGCCGCGGGGTGGAGATGGATCTCTCGGGCCGCCTGAGCACGCATTGGCGTGTCAACGCCAGCTTCGTGCTCAACGATGCGGAAGTCACCCGCGACAATGCCCTGCAGGAGGGCGGGCGTCTGAGCAACATTGCGCGCGTGAACGGCAGCGTGCTGGCGGTGTACGAGGATGTCCTGCCAGGCGGTCAGCGCTTCAGCGTGGGTGGCGGTTTCACGCATGTTGGTAAGCGGCTGGGCCAACAGGCACGGACGAAGGACGAAGCCCAACTGGGCGCGCCGGCGTTCAACCTGCCGGCCTATACGACGGCCAAGTTGGTAGCCAACTGGCGCCTGAACCCTTCGCTGAGACTGTCCCTGGACGTCGACAACGTTTTTGATCGCACCTACTACGCCAGCTCTTACAGCAGGGAGTGGGTCGCTCCGGGCGCACCGCGCAGCGTCACTGTGGGCATTCAAGCCAAGTTCTGATGTTTGATTCACTGTCTTTCTCCCGGCGCGCCTTGCTGCAAGCCGGTGCGGCAGGCCTTGCGGCAGGCGCCGCACCGCGAGTCCTGGCGCACGGCCAGCCGTCGCACGGCGCGCTTCAGATCGTGGGCCCCTGGGAGATCGGGGGGCTCGCACCCGCATCCAGCGGCTACATCTTCACGCGCTTGCAGATCGCCGAGACCTTGCTGGAGGCCGCTGACGACGGCACACCGCTTCCGGGCCTGGCCCGGCAGTGGCAGGCATCGGCGGACGGCAAGGTGTGGCGTTTCACGCTGCGATCTGCCGCGCGGTTTCACGACGGTACGCCGGTCACGGCCCACGCGGTGGTGCGCTGCCTGCAGGCCGCACGCATCGCACCAGCCCTGCTGAGCACGGCCCCTGTGCAGGCCGTAGAGGCCGACGGGGGAGACACCGTGGTGATCCGCCTGACCGGCCCCTATGGCGGTCTGCCGGCGTTGCTGGCGCACAGCAGCACGCTCATCCTGGCGCCTTCCAGTTATGGCGCCGATGGTGGCGTGCGCCGCATCGTGGGCAGCGGCCCGTATCGGGTGGCACTGCTGGCGCCGCCGCAGCGTGTCGACGCGCAGGTGGCCGACACCTATGACGGCCCGCGGCCCGAGATCGAGCGGGTCAGCTACCTGGTGGCCAGCCGGCCCGAGACGCGTGCGCTGATGGCAGAGAGTGGGCAAGCCGACCTGGCCTATGGACTCGACCCGGCCAGCGTGCAGCGACTGCGGCGTCGTGGCCGTGTGCCCGTGCAAGCGGTGACCGTGCCACGCACCATGATTGTCAAGGTGAATGCGGGGCTCCCGGCGCTTCGGGATGTGCGCGTGCGCCGGGCGCTCAGCATGGCGCTTGACCGGCGTGGCATCGCCCTGGCTGTGCTGCGCGCGCCTGAGCTCGCCGCCACCCAGCTGTTTCCGCCAACCCTGGCCGGGTGGCACGATCCGACATTGACGCCCCTGATCCATGATCCCGAGGCGGCGGCGCGTCTGCTGGTCAGCGCGGGCTGGCGCCGTGCGGCTGACGGCTTGCGCGACGCGCAGGGCCAGCCCCTGAGCTTGTCGCTGAGAACGTTTCCTGACCGGCCCGAACTGCCCATCATTGCCACTGTCTTGCAAGAGCAGTGGCGGCAGGCTGGCATCGCGGTTTCCGTGCGCATCGGCAACTCGGGCGACATCCCCATCGGGCACCGGGACGGCAGCCTTCAGCTCGGTCTGGTGGCGCGCAACTACGCGACCGTGCCCGACCCCGCGGGCACCTTGCTGCAGGATTTTGGTGCCGGGGGCGGCGACTGGGGAGCGATGGGCTGGCACAACCAGGCGCTTGAGGCCAACCTGATCGATCTGGTGCAAGGCAATCTTCCGCCTGCCATGCTGTCTGAGCGACGCCGAAGGGTGGCCGGTCTTCTGCATGCCGAGCTGCCCGTGATCCCTGTCGCCTGGTACAGGCAGCAAGTGGCCGTCAGCAGCCGGCTCAGCGGGGTGAGCCTGGATCCGCTGGAGCGCTCCTATCGGCTCACGCAAATACGGCGGCGCTCATGATGGCCGGGGTGTCGTGGATGTCGTCCCGGTGGGCTGCGGTGCTCGCACGCCGGGCGCTGCAAGCGCTGGTCCTTGCATTGTTTGTGGGCACGATCTGCTTCTTCATGGCGCGGGCGCTGCCGGGCGACATCGCCACACGCATTGCCGCCGGCCGTTACGGCTACGACCTGGTCAGCAATGCGGCCGCGGACGCGGTTCGGGCGGAGCTTGGCCTGGACGGACCTTTGGGCCTGGCGTTGCTTCAGTGGTGGGGCGAGCTCATGCGCGGCCAGCTTGGTACCTCGCTTGTCACGGGCGCGCCAGTCTGGCAGGAGGTGATCCACCAGCTGGGCCACACCATTGCTTTGTCGGTGGCCGCCATCGTGCTTGCCGCCGCGGCCGGTTTGCCGCTGGGCATCCGTGCTGGCCTGCGCCCCGGTGGTGTTGCTGATCGACTCACCGTGATGCTCGCCGTGGTGTTGCGCGCCATGCCGCCATTTCTGCTGGCGCTGTTGCTGATGCTGCTGGTGGCGGTGCAGCTCGGCATGTTGCCGGTAGCCGGTGACGCCCACAACGGCGGGCTGCTCCTGCCTGCGCTTACGCTGGCGCTGCCGCTCACGGCGGGGCTCGCCCGCGTCACGCGCGATGCGGTCCGCGATGCGGTGCTGTTGCCCTCGCATGAGTTCGCGCGCACCAAAGGCCTGTCGGACAGACAGGCGCTGTGGCGCCACGCGCTGCGCCACGCTGCGTTGCCGGTGGTGGCCTGGCTGGGTGTGCAGGCAGTTTTTCTGGTGGAAGGGGCCCTGGTGGTCGAGACCTTGTTCGCCTGGCCCGGCATCGGGCATGCACTGGTTCACGCCGTGTTCGGCCGCGATGTCCCGATGATTCAAGGCACGGCGCTGTGCATGGGTCTGCTGTTCGTGGGGTTCAACGTGTTGGTGGACGCGGCCTGTTTCGCGCTCGATCCACGCCGAGTGCGGGGGGAGGGGGCATGAGCCTGATCGCCACGTCTTTTCCGGGCGAAATGCGCCGACCCCGCGCGGCACGCCATCTGGGCATGGGCCTGATCGTGCTGGTGGCGGCCTTTGGCTTGTTGGGGCCGACGCTGATCGGGATTGATCCCGCAAGCCAGAACCTCTATGCGGGTCTTCGGCCACCCGGGGCGGCCCATTGGCTGGGAACGGACCTGCTGGGCCGAAGCGTGTTGTCCCGGCTGGCGCATGCGGCGCAGCTGTCGCTGGGTCTCGCGCTGCTGGCGGCCATCACGGCGGCGGTACCCGGGGTGCTGTTGGGCGTGGTGGCAGCATGGCGCGGTGGGCGCATCGAGCGCGCGTTGGTATTGCTGGCCGATGCGGTCATGTCCTTGCCAGGACTGCTGGTGGTGCTGCTGTTTGCCAGCCTGGCGCCGGGGCGCCACTGGGCGCTGTATGTTGGTTTGTCCTTGTCGTTGTGGGTTGAGTACTTCCGGGTCAGCCGTGCCGCGAGTCGCCCGGTGTTGGCCGGTGATGCGGTACAGGCCTCGCGTCTGCTCGGCTTCGGCCCGCTCTACGTGATGCGCCGGCACTTGCTGCCTGCGCTGGCGCCCACGTTGACCACCCTGCTGGCGTTCAGTGTGGCGCAGGCGGTGCTGGCGCTGGCCGCCCTGGGCTTCATTGGCGTTGGCCTTCAGCCGCCCGCCCCCGAACTCGGACTCATGATGACCGAGTTCCTCCCTCATTACGAAGAGGCACCGTGGCTGATCGCCGCACCCGTCTTGCTGCTGATGGCGCTGGTGCTTGGCATGATGCTGCTTGGCAGTGACAAGGTGGGCGCATGAGCGACGCTTTCCTGCTGGCGGTCGAGGGATTGACCGTCCATGTGCAGCAGCGCTGCCTGCTGGAGTCGATCTCGTTTGCGCTGCGCGCTGGCGAGACGTTGACCCTCGTCGGCGAGAGCGGGGCCGGCAAGTCCCTGTTGGCGCAGGCCGTGATGGGCAACCTCGACCCCGCGCTGCGTGCGGGCGGCCGCGTGACGCTGTGCGGCCAGACCAGTCGGGCAGACGACGCAGCCGCGCGCCGGACGCGCTGGGGCCGCCAGTTGGCCCTGCTTCCCCAAGAGCCGGCTCTGGCGCTCGACCCGTTGCGCCATATCGGGCCGCAGCTGTCCGAAGTGCATGCGCTGGTGCAGGGTCGTCCTGCGGAGGAGGCGCGCGCGATCGCGGCGCGGGAACTCGACTCTGTCGGCCTCGGTCCGGCTGCGACCCGCTACCCCTGGCAGGTCTCGGGCGGCATGGCGCAACGCGCTGCGATGGCCATTGCGATGGCAGGAGGCGCTCAGGTGCTGATGGTGGATGAACCGACCAAAGGCCTGGACGCACACTGGTGCGATCATGTGATCACCTTGCTGCAGTCTGTGCAACGGGCGGGTGGGTGCGTGGTCACCATCACGCATGATCTGCGCGTGGCGCGGGCGCTTGGCGGTCGTGTGATCGTGCTGCGCGAGGGCAGGGTGGTTGAGCAGGGCGAGGTGTCCGACGTGCTGGAGGCGCCTCGGCATGACTTCACACGCCGCCTGATTGCCGCCGATCCGCGCCACTGGGCGCCTCGCGGTGCAGCACCAGCTGGCGAGGTGTTGCTGCAGGCCACCGGCCTGAGCAAGCGCTTCGGCGCGCACAAGCTGTTCGAAAGGCTGGATCTCTCGGTGCTGCGGGGCGAGCGGCTGGTGCTGCAAGGTCCTAGCGGCAGCGGCAAGAGCACGCTGGGCAATGTGCTGCTGGGCTTGATGCCGCCTGACACCGGCACGCTCCAGCGCGCTGCCGGGCTGGAGCCTCAGGCGTTCCAGAAGCTCTACCAAGACCCTGTTGCGTCGTTCGCACCGCAGGTCTCGCTTGAGCAATCACTGAGGGATGTGGTGCGGCTGCACCGGCGACGCTGGCAGACGGTCCAGGCGCTGCTCGACCGCTTGAGGGTGCCCGAATCGCTGCTTGCTCGCCGGCCGGCATCGGTGTCGGGTGGCGAACTGCAGCGTGTCGCCCTGGCACGCGTCTTGACCGTCCAGCCTGCGCTGGTGTTTGCCGATGAGCCCACCTCGCGCCTCGACCCCATCACGCAGCAGGACGCCATGGCCGTGTTGCTGGATGCAGTCGACGCGTCCGGTGCTGCGCTGATGCTGGTCACGCACGATGAGGGGCTCGCCCAATCTGTGGGCACGCGCTGCATTCGCCTGGCCGCCCCGCCGTCAGGCGTCGACGAGCGGGACTGAGCGGTGCGCGCGGGCGGGAACGGCCGTGCGCGAGGCTTCCCGCCAGTATTGAGAGAACGAGTTGCAGCGCTTGGCCGGGTCGGGCCACAGCAGTGGCTCGGGCACGCAGTGCGCTCGCGGCCACGCCTTGCCGGTCATGTGCAGATGCGGGTTGTCGGTGTAAGCGCATGAGGCCGGTGGCGGGTCTTCCAGCCACACGATGTCGTCGCACACCTCACGCATGGCCGCGTGCACGAAGTGCCAGCGTCGGGCGCTCCAGGGCCACGCGTTGTGGAAATCGGCCGCAAACACACCGAGGCGTTTGCGATGAGGCGCAGCGGCCTCGGTGCAGGGGTTACGCACCGCCCAGGGGTGGACCAGCCATGCATGGGTCAACTCGCCCGCGCTGGCGGATCGCAACGCAAACGGCGGCGTGTGCAGCAAGGCGGGTTCGTTCGTTGTCTCGGGCAAGGCCGCCAGGCGGTGTTCGCCAGGCGCGGGGGGGGCAAGGGGCTGCCGAGCCCAGGTGTCAAGCGCATCGTAGTCGGTGTCCAGAAGGCTGCCCTGCACGTGCCAGCCTGGTGGTGCGTGGCGGGCCACATTCTCGGCGTTGAACAGATACGGCTTGGTGCTGCCCGTGGCCGCCACCCATTGCCAGGACAGGTGGTTGCTGCCCAGGTCGCCATCAAGCAAGTGGCCGTAGAGCCAGTCTGCGCCAGCGCGCCAGTGCACCTTGCGCAGATGGACCAGATACGACGCCAGCCACATGCGGGCGTGGTTATGCAGGTAGCCGGTGGCATACAACGTGCGCACCGCCTGATCGATCACGGCCAGGCCGGTGCGCGCCTGTCGGATGTCGTCGGGTACCGTGTTGGTGTAATCGGCGTCCCGCAACAGGCCTGGGCGCAGGCTGCGCAGAATGCCCTGGCCCTCACGCCGCCAGACGTGCTGGAAGTAGGCGCGCCAGCCCAGTTCGTACATCAGCTTGTGGCTGTCAGCGAGGCCATGCTGGTCACGCAGGTACCCGGCTACCTGATCCAGACTGAGCACGCCGTGTGTGATGTAGGGCGACAGCCGGGTCACTGCCCCATCCAGGTGGTTACGCGTGCGCGCGTAGGCCTCTGGCTGCACGCGGCGCAGGCGATCTTGCGCCGCGCGCAAACTGGGCGGGAAGGCGTCGCGGGTGCCGTCAGAGGCATCGGGCTCGTGCATGCCATGATGCTATGGCACCTTGGTGGTGCGCATGTGTTTGCGAGACGCCCCTTAGCGGCGACAAAGCGGCCTCATCCCGACGCCGTACCAAAAAAAAGCGCCCCGAGGGGCGCTTGGTAACCAGCGATGTCAGCGGGGCTCAGCGGTTGCTCTCCGCAACGATCACCCAGTTGCCATCGTCCTTCTGCCAGGTCAGCGCCTTGGCGCTGGTGTCGTTGTAGCCCTGCGAACGGTAGGTCTGGCTGAAACGGGTCACGACGGCATTGTTCTGAACCGACGTCTTCACGTCACTGACACGCACTTCGATCGGACCAGGCTTGCTCACCATGCGACGACGCTCGGCCTCCCAGCGGGCGTGCGAGCTGCGGGCAGGCGCGAAGGACTTGCTGTAGAAGCCCAGGTAGCGCTCGACATCCTTGGCCGTCCAGGCCTCGGCCCAGCCCTGCAGGCGTTCGTTCACGGTGGCCAGGGCGGTCGCGTCCGGCGCGGAGCTCACGGGCGCAGCAGCAACGGTTGCTGGTGCGGCGATGCTGCTGCTCATGGCCGGGGTGGCCATTTTGCGGGCGCGATCGTTCAGTTGCTCGCGCGTGGCGCCTTCAGGCTCGACCGTCACCACCGGACAGCGTTGAGCTGCGTCGCCCTCGGCTCGCCAGTTGTTGGCGGCGTCGGCGCCGGTGTTGTCACGGCTCAGGCCGAGCGTGGCCGTGAGCGTGTTCTGGGCGGCATGGGTGCGGGCGTAGGCCAGCATCAGATCCTGCTCGGCGTTGGCGTAGGCGCGCTTGGCCGTGTAGAGCTCGTTCTCGGCGTTGAGCAGATCCAGCAGGCTGCGCTGGCCGATGTCGAACTGCTGGCGATAGGCGTCGCGGGCCTTCTCGATGGCCAGGACGTTGCGGTCCAGCGCAACGAGTTGCTCCTTGAGCTTGCGGATGTCGTTGTGGGCGATGGCCACGGTCTGGCGCACGTCGCGGCAGGCCTTGTCGCGCAGATCCTGGGCCTGGTTGAGCAGGTCGGCGTACTGGCGTACGCGGGCCTGATCCGAGCCGCCGTTGTACAGGTTCCAGTTCAGCAGCAATTCGGCAGCGGTGTCACGCTTCTGATCGCGCACGCCGTCGAAGTTCTTGCCGAAGCCGCTGCGCACGCGGGCTTCTACGCGAGGCTGGTAGGCGCTGTCCTGAACACGGACATCGGCCTGTGCGGCGCGCACGTTTTCGATGGATGCGCTGATGGTGGCGTTTTGGGCCAGCGCCAGGCTGATGCTGTCGGTGTAGGTGGCCGGCAGGTTGCGATCCAGGCCTGCTGCAGCGGCCTGGCCGGCGCGCGGCGCCTCGCCCACGATGCGCAGGTAACGGGCGCTCACGTCGTGCAGGTTGGCACGCTCGGTGGTCAGGTTGGACTCGGCCAGGGCCAGGCGGGCGTTGGCCTGTTCGGAATCCACGCCACGGCCCACGCCTGCCTTGAACTTGCTTTGCAGCTGGTCGAAGACGTACTTGTGTTGCACATAGTTCTCTTCGGCCAGTTCAACCATGCGGCGGAAGCGCTGCACGTCGATGTAGGCGCGGGCGGCTTCCAGGGCGGCGTCTTCGGTGGCGCCCAGGAATTCGAAGTAGCGCACCAGGCGGGCATGGCCCAGGCGCTCGACCTCGTTGCGGGTGGCCTGGCCGTTCCAGAGCACCTGGGTGGCACTCAGGGCGATGCCATTGCGGGTGAGGCTTTGCGATTCGGGGTTGCGGGTGGTGATGCGGTCGCTGTCACGACCCACACCGGCGCTCAGGTCGACGCGGGGCCGGTAGGCGCCACGGGCCACATCCATCTCATTTGCGGCCGCACGCAAGGCGTTCAAACGGGCAGTGACCTCGGGATTCTGCGAGATGGCCTTCTGTGCTGCGTCGGACAGACCGCTCAGAGCGGCGCTCTGAGGGGCATTCTGGGCCAGGGCCACGGTGCTCAGGCTGGCCAGGGCCAGAAGGGTCAGACCGGTCTTCAACTTCATGGACATCTCGATACCTCAGTGCGGTTGTTGCTGAGCGTCAGGCAAAGAAACAATTTCTAACCGATCATTCTGGCATCAAAAATTTCCTCTTGAAATGCGGGCGCCCCCCTGGGTGGATGGGTGCCCCCCGCGGTTGCAGGGTCCCCTCCAGGGGCGGGGCTGCCTGGTCAAGTTTTCCCCCTGGGATGCCGATGAACCAGTGTGGATCGCCCCTTTTCCATGCCCTCGCTCTATCCGCATGCCGCTGGCCTGGGCTGGCCGGGGGAGGTGCGCGCGCGCCTGAAGCGCGCTGGCCGCTGGCTGCGTGGCGCACTGGTGGCCGCGTGTCTGATGCTGGGGGCCGTGCAGGCCTGGGATTCGCCCCGGGTGCTGCAGCAGGCGGGGCGCATGGGGCCGGGCACGGCCGCGCGCGCGCAGATGCTGATTCAGGAAATCGCCGAGGCCGCCGGTCAACCGGAAGTGGCCCGGCTGCGGGCCATCAATGCGTTCTTCAACCGCCAGGTGTTGTATGCCGACGACCGTGAGGTCTGGGGCCAGGTTGACTATTGGGCCTCGCCGCTGGAAACGCTCGCCAAGGCGCGCGGCGACTGCGAGGATTACGCCATCGGCAAGTATTTCTCCTTGCTCGCGGCCGGCGTCCCAGGTGTGAAGATGCGACTCGTGTATGTGCGGGCCGACATGGGCGGTGCGGTACAGGCCCACATGGTCCTGGCGTACTACCCCGAACCCGATGCCGAACCCCTCATTCTGGACAACCTTGTGACCGACATCCGCCCTGCATCCCGCCGCCCCGACCTCACGCCTGTCTTCAGCTTCAATGCAGAGGGGCTGTGGCAAGGGGTGGGCACGACCACGGCCGGTGACCCGACTGCGCGGCTGTCGCGCTGGCGCGACGCGCTCATGAAGGCGCGTTCGGAGGGCTGGTGGTGATGCAGGAACGCAACAGCCAGGAGCACGCATGTCATTGATCCGCCAGATCTGGTTGCTGCTGCTCGCCACGCTGCTGATGGCGTTTGTGGGCAGTTTTGCCGTGTGGATGTGGTCGGCTCGGGGCTACCTCGAGACCCAGCTGCGGCTGAAGAACGCCGACAACGCCCAGTCGCTGGCGCTCAACCTGTCGCAGCAGCGCGGCGATGTCACCGCCATGGAACTGACCGTGGCGGCCATGTTCGATACCGGCTTCTACCAGCGCATCACCCTCAAGGACGCGGGCGGCCGCGTGGTGGTCGACCGCGAGATGGACGCCCGTGTGCTGCCGCGTCAGGCGCCGCAGTGGTTTGTACGGATGATGCCGGTGCAGTCTGCGCCGGGGGTGGCCCAGGTTTCCAACGGCTGGCGTGCGGTGGGCTCGGTCGAGGTGGTCAGCCACTCGAGCTTTGCCCATGCGCAGCTGTGGCAGGGGGCGATTCAGACCGCCGGCTGGCTGGGTGTCCTTGGGGCGCTGTCCGGGCTGGTGGCCTCGTGGGGCGTGGCGCGCATCCGGCGCCCGCTGGATGGGGTGGTCGGCCAGGCGCAAGCCTTGATGGACCGCCGGTTCGTGACGCTGCCTGAACCCAAGGTGCCGGAGCTGGCCCGACTCGGCGGCGCCATGAACACGATGGTGGTGCGCCTCAAGGCCTTGTTCGACGAGCAGGCCGCTCAGGTGGAGCTCCTGCGTCAGCAAGCGCACTGCGACCCCTTGACCGGGCTGTCGCACCGACGGCATTTCATGGCGCAGCTGACGGCGTTGCTCGACAGCGAAGAGCGCGCCACGCATGGTGCCCTGTACCTGATCCGGGTGCTGGACCTGACCGGCATCAACCGCACGCTCGGCCACCGCCACACCGACGCCTTGCTGCAGCGCATTGCCAAGGCCTTGGGCGAGGTGTCCTCCGGCGTGACCGTCTCGGCGCTCGGGCGGCTCAATGGTGGCGACTTTGCCGTGTGCCTGGCCGGCGGCGACGTCCCGCTGCCCGAGGCGCAGCATTATGCGGATGCGCTGCGCCGGGCCTTTGCCGAACACGCGGTACAAGGCGGTGTGGTGGTCGGGGCGGTGGCCTGGCGCCGCGGCATGCGCATGCACCAATTGCTCGCCGCAGCCGATTCGGCGCTGGCCCTGGCCGAAAGCAAGGGCGTGTTCTCGGTGGAGCAGGCCTTGTCTCCGACGGACCAGACCCCGGTGCGAGGCGAAGACGAATGGCGCCGCGTGCTGCACGCTGCGCTGATGGAGCGGCGCGTGCAGCTGGGGGCCTTCCCGGTGGTGGATGCCCAGCGGCGCCTGGTGCACATGGAGTGCCCGATGCGGCTGCAACTCGACGAGGCAGGTGAGCCCGTGTCGGCAGCGCACTGGCTGCCCATGGCCATGCGCACCGGCCTGACCTCGCAGATCGACGAGCTGGCAGTCGTGCTGGCGCTGGAGGGGATGGCGCAGGACCACGCCAGCCGCGGCGTCAATGTGTCGCCCGCGTCGCTGCTGGACAGCAGCTTCGTGCCGCGTCTGCGCGATCACCTGCTTGAGTCGCCACAGCTTGCCTCGCGGCTGTGGCTGGAAGTGGCCGAGCCGGCGGCGATCGAGCGTCCCGATCTGGTTCACGAGTTGTGCCAGCAATTGCGCCCCCTGGGCGTACGCGTCGGCCTGGAGCATGCCGGTGAGCGCCTGACCCGGGTGGAGGCGCTGTTCGAGGTGGGGCTGGACTACATCAAGCTGGATGCGGCTGTGGTGCAGGGCGTGGCCCAGGACGCGAGCCGCGCCGCCTTCGTGACGGCCACGGCCAGCATGCTGCACGGCCTCGGCCTGCAGGTCTATGCCGAGGGCGTCAACGATGCGGCCGACATGTCGGCGCTGTGGCAGTGTGGGGTGGACGGCGTGACTGGCCCGGCTGTGCGCCTGGCGTCCTGAGGTGGCGACCCGAGTCCGGCGCGCCGGACGAGGACGCAGGGTCAGCGCCCACTAGTGCCCCCATTAGCGCGCCCACTAGCGCTCGGTTAGCGCTCGGTTAGCGCTCGGTCGTGTGCCTTGAGCACCGGCTTGAGCAGGTAACCCATTACCGTCTTCTTGCCTGTGAGCACATCCACCTCGGCTGTCATGCCCGGCATGATGGGCATGCCTTCCTTGATCTGCGGTTGCGTGGTGCGCACGCGCACAACGTAGTAGGTGTTGTTGCCGCGCTCGTCGGTGACGGTATCCGGGCTGATGTTCTCGACCACGGCGTCCATGCCGCCATAGATCGAGAAGTCGTAGGCCGTGAACTTGACGGTGGCCTTCTGGCCGGGGTGGATGAAGGCGATGTCGCGCGGCTGGATCTTGGCCTCGAGCACGAGCGCGTCGTCCAGCGGCACGATTTCGACAATGTCCCGTCCCGGGCTCACCACCCCGCCGACCGTGTTGGCCAGCAGGCGCTGCACGCGCCCGCGCACCGGCGATCTCACCTGGGACTTGTCGACCTTGTCGGCCAGGGCCACCGCGCCTTCATTGAGGGCATTGAGGCGGGCGAGCACGTCGGACAACTCGCGCCGCGCCTCGTTGCGGAACGACAGATCGGTTTCCTGAATCTTGCGCGAGGCCTCCGCAATGGCGGCCTGGGCGCGGGCGCTTTGCGCACCGGCTTGCTCCATGTCGCCTCGGGCCCGGCTCACCTCACGTTCGAGCCGCAAGACTTCGACCTCTGACACGGCGCCCGTGCTCAACAGCGGCCGGGTTTTGGCCAGCTCCTGCTGCGACAGGTCGAGGCTGCGGGCGGCCGAGCTGCGTCGGGCTTGCGCCTCGCTGAGCTCCTGACGGCGCTGGGCGAGCTGCTGTTCACTGATCGACACCAGTGCCATCAGCTCCGAGCGTTTGGCGTCATACAGCTGGCGCTCTTCATCCAGAATGCGCGCTTCTTCCTCGTTGCCATCTTGCGCGGCGGGCGGGGAGAAGCCCGTGCCCTCGGCCAGGGCCTTCAGTCGTGCCGCCTTCACCCGCAGCGAAAACGCCTGCGCCGCGCTCTCGCGCACACCCGAGGTGGCGCGTGTCTCGTCGACCTTGAGCAGGAGCTGGCCGGCTTCCACTACCTGGCCTTCCTTGACCAAAATCTCTGACACCACGCCGCCATCCAGCGACTGGATCACCTGCAGTTGCCGTGAAGGGATCACCTTGGCCTCGCCCTTGGTGACCTCGTCGATGGGTGCCACACTGGCCCACACCAGCAAGACGACCGTGACGACGACCGCGCTGCGAACGAGCGTCTGCGCGCGATGTGTCTTCGCGGTGGACATGATGGCCTCGGCCTCCTGCTCGAAGCTGCGCATGCCGGCCTGAGCGGCGGCAGAGGGGTCGACTCGGGGGCCTGCCAGCTTGTCCAGCAGCCGATCGGTGACGGGGGCGCAGCCCCGGCGAATGCGCTCCAGCACGTCCAGCGTGCCTTGGCCCATGCGTTGCAGCGTGCTCATGCCGTGATCCTTCGGGTTCTCATCACGATGCGCGGGCGATGCGGCCGGCGGCCAGCGCCTGCATGATGCGGTCGCGTGGGCCGTCTGCCACGACGCGGCCCTGGTCGATCACGATCACGCGGTCCACGAACGACAGCATGGACGTGCGGTGGGTGACCAGCACCACGGTCTTGTTCTGGCAGAAACGCTGCAGCTGCTGTGTCACGAAAGCCTCGGTCGAGAAGTCCATGGCGCTGGTGGGTTCGTCCAGGAGCAGGATGGGTGCGTTGTGCAGCACGGCACGCGCAATGCCCACGCTCTGCCTCTGGCCGCCCGAGAGCAGCTCGCCGCGCTCACCCACCGGCATGTCGAAGCCCTGCGGGTGGCGCGAGACGAACTCGCTCAGACCGGCCACTTCGGCGGCGGCGAAGATGGCATCGTCGCGGGCGTGCGGCATGCCGAATGCGATGTTGTCGCGCAGCGAGCCGTAGAACAGCTGCACATCCTGCGAGACATGGGCCATGTTGCGGCGCACGTCGGCCGGGTCGAGCTGTCGCAGGTCAATGCCGTCGAGCAGCACGGCCCCCTCGCTGGGTGCGTACAGGCCCAGCAGCAGCTTCTGCAGCGTGGTCTTGCCGGAGCCGACCTTGCCGATGAAGGCGACCTTCTCGCCAGGCTGCAGCTTGAAGCTGACGTCCTGTACCGAGGCGTCCTGACGGCCGGGATAGCTGAAAGACACATGGCGGAACTCGATGGCCCCCTTCAGTTCGGCGCGCTCAAGGCGACGCTGGGAGGCCTCGCGCTCGACATCCTTGGCCATGATCTGGTTGAGCGATTCGAGCGCGGTGCGCGCGCCCTGGTACTGCATCAGCAGTCCCACGATCTGGCCGGCTGGTGCCAGCGCCCGCCCGGCCAGCATGGTGGAGGCGATCAGACCGCCCATGGTCAGTTGCCGATCACTGATCAGGTACACGCCGATCAGCACGATGCTCACCGTGGCCAGTTGTTGCAGCGTGGCCGCCGCATACACCGAGCCGGATGACAGCCGGCGCATGCGCACGTTCAAGGTGGCCAGGAACTGGTTGGCCCGCTCCCAGCGGGCCTGGATCTGGTGTTCAGCGCCTTGCGTCTTGATGGTCTCGATGCCGGTCAGGCTCTCGACCAGCGTGGCGTTACGCTGGGCGGCAGCCTGGTAGGTGCTTTGCGACAACTCATGGAGGCGGTGCTGTGCGATGTAGCCCATCACCAGGATGCTGACGAAGACCAGCACCACAGGGATGATCAGCCAGGGCGAGATCCACGCCATCACCAGCAGGAAGAGCAGGGCAAAGGGCAGGTCGACCAGCGCCGTCACGGTGCTGGAGGCAATGAAGTCACGCACCTGCTCGAAGCCTCGCAGGTTGGACGCAAATGAGCCGACCGACAGGGGCCGGTTCTCCAGCCGCATGCCCAGCACGCGTTCCATCAGCCGCGACGAGATCAGCACGTCGATGCGCGCGCTGGCTTCATCGACGAAGTGGCTGCGCAGCAGCTTCATGAACAGGTCGCTGCCCAGCACCAGTACCACGCCAATGGCCAGCACCCACAGCGTTTCGACCGCATGGTTGGGCACCACACGGTCATAAACGTTCATGGAGAACAGCGGCAGGGCCAGCGCGAACAGGTTGATCAGCAGCGCGGCCCACAACACATCGCGGTAGACGAAGCGCTGGGCCTTCACCGGGCCCCAGAACCAGTGGTCGGCCGCCTGCGGGCGGGGGCGTGGCGTGCGTTCGTCGAGCCGGAAATGGGGGCGAACGAACAGGGTCACGCCGCTGTAGCGCGCCTGCAGGGCACTCAGCTCCATCGACACGGCGCCCTGGCCGGTCTCGGGCAGCAGCACCTTGCAGCGCGCGCCTTCTCGCGACAGCAGCACGCAGGCCTGCTGGCCCTGGAGCAGCAGGATGGCTGGCAGTGTGGCGGCGTCGATCTCGGTGAGTGCCTGGCGCTGAAGGCGGGTGGTCAGCCCGGCTCGTTCTGCTGCCCGCTCGGCCAGCGACAAGGGCAGTGCGCCGCGCTCGAGCGGCAGCCCGGCGGACAAGGCGGCCCGGCTGGCCACTTGGCCGTGCAGGCGCGCCACCTCGACGAGGCAGTCCAGCAGCGGGTCGGGCGTGATGAGGTCATCGCGCAGCCGGGGCTCGGCCGTGGCGGTGTCCGCGGGTTCGGGGGCGTCTACAGGGTTCATGCTGCGCTTGTCGGGGACCACGCCCAGGGTTCGACCAATGCGGTTGACTGAATCGGTTTTCTGGGCGCTTCAGCGGATATCGGCGCAATACACGCCAAATTGACCGGCCTGTCGTTCGGCGAAGTAACGCTCCAGCGTCATGCGCACCGTTCGGAAGGCCAGTTCGTCCCAGGGAATCTCTTCCTCCCGGAACAGCCGGGCCTCGATCGTCTCCGGGCCGGGATCAAAATCGTTATCGAGCAGCCGCGCCCTGTAGAACAGGTGTACCTGCCCGGCGCTCACCACATTGAGCACGCAGTACAGCCCCAGCATCTCGATGCGCGCGCCGGCTTCTTCGTCTGTTTCGCGCCTGGCGCCCTCTTCGGTGGTTTCCCCCAGCTCCATGAAGCCGGCTGGCAACGTCCAGAAGCCCTTGCGGGGTTCGATGTTGCGGCGGCACAGCAGCACCCGGTCTTCCCAGACGGGCAGGGTGCCCACCACATTCAGCGGATTGACGTAGTGGATGTGGCCGCAGCCCGGGCAGATGGCCCGGTCGCGGTTGTCCCCCTCGGGCACCTTGTGCTCGACCGGGGTGCCACAGACCTGACAGTGTTCGATGCGCCGGGTAAAAAACATGCAGGCAGTGTAGGGCAAGACCCCGGGCTCAACCGTCGGGCAGCGCTGACAACCGGGACAGCGCGGCGGCAAAGCACTCGGTGACGAGCAGCGGTGCGCCGCGGTGGCGGAACACCGAGCTGCGGCCCCAGACTGGCGCGTCGTCGTCCGTCGGGCCGGGCAGCGCAGCCCATTGACGACGGCAACGACCATGCTCCGGGCCTGTCATGGGCCAGCGATGCACATGCAGCGGATCCCGGCGGATGCCCGCGCCATTGAACAGCACTTCGGCCAGCGGCCGGTTGCCCAGGCCGCGTATGGCGCGCCAGGGGCCCCGCGCATCGGCGAGCCGTGTGGCACTGCGCGCCCAGACAGCAGGCCGGGCATCCAGCCACAGAACCACCTCGCGCACGTGGCCATGCGCGACGCCCAGAACGCCCCGCTCATGCGCCCACAGGCGCCGTGTTCCCTGCGTCAGAACCTGAACCCGCACGGTGCCATGCCGACGCAGTCGCGCCGTCAGCGAGCCGGGCGCTGTCAGCCATTCCGGCAGGCGGCCATGTGCACACGCATGCCGTGCCAGCGGAAGAGGGGATCGGTAGGCATGTGGACCACGCATCGCGCACAATCATAGCGGTGCCCCTTCCATGGGTTCCGCCAGCGCCCGTTGCACGTTTGCCATGTCTCTTGCGCCCACCCGTCTTTCCGACCAGCCGCTGCCTGCAGGCTGGCTGCGTCCGCTGGCGCAGCTGCCCGGTGTGAGCAGCCTCAGCAGCGCCCGTGCCGGCGGGCACAGCGTGGCGCCATATGCCACCAGCAACCTCGGGCTGCATGTGGGCGACGATCCGCTGGCCGTGCAGCGCAACCGCGCCGAGTTTGAGCGGCGACTGGGCATGTCGTGTGTCTGGCTGGACCAGGTCCACGGCAACCGGGTGCTGACGGTTGACGCACAGACCTTGCGTGCCCAGCCTGCCGACGGTGCCATCACGGCCGAGCGCGGCGTTGGATGCGTCGTGATGGTGGCTGATTGCCTGCCAGTACTCATGGCGGCGCCCGAAGGCCGCGCCGTGGGAGCGCTGCACGCGGGATGGCGAGGCTTGTCGGGGGCAGGCGAGATGGCGGGGCAGGGCATCCTGGAGACCGGCGTGCCGGCGCTGTGCGAACTGGCTGGCTGTGAGCCGGCCGACATCACTGTGTGGCTCGGGCCCTGCATCGGGCCGACGGCCTTCGAGGTCGGAGCACCGGTGCTCGAAGCCTTTGGTGTGGGGCAGCAAGAGCCGCATCCGGCGTTTCGCCTGCTAAACGGGGGGGAGGCACCCAAGTGGCGCGCAGATCTGCATGCCCTCGCGCATGCGCGGCTGGGCCGCCTGGGCGTGCGTCACATCCACGCGCAAGGCGATTGCACGGTCTCAGACCCCGCCCGGTTCTTTTCTTTCCGCCGCGATGGGGTCACCGGCAGGCAGGCCGCTGCCATCGGCAGGCAGTGAGGGGGCCTCGGTGGCAGCAGCCAGCGCGAGTTCGCGGGCTTCGGCCGCCCGGCGAGCGCGACGCCGCGCAGGCGTGCCAAGGATGTACATCACGATGGCCACGGGCGCCAGGCCGTAGAAAAGGAAAGTGATGATGGCGCCGAGGATGCTGCCCTGAGGATGCGTGGCTTCAGCCAACGTCATCATCACGGCCACGTACATCCAGGCGATGGCGACGATCCACATGCGAAATCCTGATGTTGGCACTGAGGTTGCTTTCCCGCAGGCCATGTACAAACAAGCCCGCCCCGGCGTCCGAACGTGCGGGAATGTCGTGAGGATGCTGCGACATGCGCCCGGCGCGCTGACATGGCGTCAGAATACGGCAACATGCCACGGGTAAGCTTTTCGGTCTGTGGCGATATACGCAACACGAAGGAGACATATGGCAGACACCCCGCGCGTGCGCGCTGGCAGCGGCACCCCCAGCAAGACGGCTTCCCGCAAGACCGCCGCGGGGCGCAGTCGGGCCAAGCCGGGCGTGAAGGCGTCGACATCTGCCACGCCCTCCGCGGCCCCTGGGCCAGAGGCGTCGGCTGCGCCACAGGCTTCGGCGCGCGAGGCCTTCCAGACCGCCGGTGCCGCGTTCGGTGCGCAGGCGTTGCCAGATTGGGCTGCCTTCGTGAAGCCTGCAGCCGGCCTGCCCACCTGGCAGGATTGGATGAAGGCCTTCCCGCCTCAAATGCCCGGCGGCCTGCCCGGTCTGACGGGCGTGCCGGGTCTCTCGGGGCTGCCAGGCAACCTTGGCGAAGCCATGGCGGCCATCGGCAGCAGCATGGCCGAGACACTGAAATCGGTCGCGGGCCTGACCGTGCCCTCCGACAAGCTCAAGGCCATTCAGGACGACTACCTCAAGCAGGTCACCGAACTGTGGAACCAGGCCCTGGCGCAATCGGCTGACATCGGCTTGAACGACAAACGTTTCGCTGCGCCCGCCTGGCGCGACAGCAAGGTCAGCTCCTTCATGGCCGCCGTGTACCTGCTCAACGCCCAGACGTTGCAGCGCCTGGCCGAATCGCTTCAGGGCGATGAGAAGGCCCGCCAGCGCGTGCGCTTCGCCGTCCAGCAGTGGGCCGATGCTGCTTCACCGGCCAACTACCTCGCCTTCAACCCCGAGGTGCTCAAGAAGGCGATCGAGACCAAGGGCGAGAGCCTGCAGCAAGGGCTGCAGCATCTGATGCACGACCTCAAGCAGGGCCACATGTCGCAGACCGACGAGCGCGTCTTCGAAGTGGGCCGCAACGTGGCCACCACCGAAGGCACGGTGGTCTTCGAGAACCGCCTGTTCCAGTTGATCGAGTACAAGCCGCTGACGGACAAGGTGCACGCCGTGCCCTTCCTGATGGTGCCGCCTTGCATCAACAAGTACTACATCCTCGATCTGCAGCCTGACAACTCGGTGGTGCGCTACCTGCTGTCGCAGGGCCACCGCGTGTTCATGGTGAGCTGGGTCAATGCCGACGAGTCGCTGTCCAAGGTCACATGGGATGACTACATCGAAGAGGGCGTGATCCGCGCCATTGATGTTACCCGCGAGATCGCCGGCACCCCGCAGATCAACGCCCTGGGCTTTTGCGTGGGCGGCACTCTCATCGCCACTGCGCTGGCCGTGCTGGCCGCCAAGGGGCGCAAGCCCGTGGCCAGCCTGACCCTGCTGACCACCTTCCTGGACTTTGCCGACACCGGCATCATGGACGTCTTCGTTGACGAGGCCATGGTGCGCATGCGCGAGATGACGCTGGGGCCCGACAGCCCTCGAGGCGGCGGGCTGATGCGCGGCGCCGAACTGGCGGCCACCTTCTCGTTCCTGCGCGCCAACGACCTGGTGTGGAACTACGTGGTGGGCAACTACCTCAAGGGCGAGATGCCCCCGGCGTTCGACCTGCTCTACTGGAACAGCGACAGCACCAATCTGCCGGGCCCCATGTACGCCTGGTATCTGCGCCACACCTACCTTGAGAACAGGCTGTGCAAGCCCGGGTCCACCACCGTCTGCGGCGAGCCGGTGGACTTCGGCGTGCTGGACATGCCGGTGTTCATCTATGGCTCACGCGAAGACCACATCGTGCCGTGGGAGGGGGCCTATGCCTCGACCCAGCTGGTCTCGGGCGACGTGACCTTCGTGCTGGGTGCTTCCGGCCACATCGCCGGCGTGATCAACCCGCCTGAAAAGAAAAAGCGCAGCCACTGGCTGACTGGCCCGGGCGTGCGCGCCTTGCCGGCCACGGCCAAGGAGTGGTTTGCCTCCGCTCAGGAGCAACCAGGGAGCTGGTGGCCGGTGTGGGCAGAATGGCTGGCGCGCCAATCTGGCGCCAAGGTGGCCGCCCCCCGCCAACCCGGCAGCGCGGCCCACCGACCCATCGAGCCCGCACCCGGGCGTTATGTGTTGAAGAAGGCCTGACCCACCCACAAGGCGGGCAGGCATGTGTACGACTGAAGGAGAAAATCCATGACCGACATCGTCATCGTTGCAGCGTCCCGCACCGCAGTGGGCAAATTTGGCGGCACCCTCGCCAAGACCCCAGCGGCCGAGCTTGGCGCCATCGTCATCCAGGATCTGCTCAAGCGCACCGGCGTGCCGGGCGAGCAGATCAGCGAAGTGATCCTGGGCCAGGTGCTGCAGGCCGGCTGCGGGCAGAACCCGGCGCGCCAGGCCGTCATCAAGTCCGGCTTGCCCAACGGCGTGCCGGCCATGACGATCAACAAGGTCTGCGGTTCCGGCCTGAAGGCCGTGATGCTGGCCGTCCAGGCCATCCGCGATGGTGATGCCGAGATCGTGATCGCTGGCGGCCAGGAAAACATGAGTCTGTCGCCCCATGTCGTACCCAACTCGCGTGATGGCATGCGCATGGGCAACTGGCAGATGGTGGATACCATGATCAACGACGGCCTGTGGGACGTGTACAACCAGTACCACATGGGCATCACCGCAGAAAACGTGGCGAAACAGTACGGCATCACCCGCGAGGAGCAGGACGCGCTGGCGCTGGCCTCGCAGCAGAAGGCCGCTGCGGCGCAGGAAGCCGGCCGCTTCAAGGATGAGATCGTGCCCGTGGTGATCCCGCAGAAGAAGGGCGACCCGATCGTGTTCGACGCCGACGAGTTCATCAACCGCAAGTCCACCGCGGAAGCGTTGGCTGGGTTGCGGCCTGCTTTCGACAAGGCTGGCAGCGTGACGGCGGGCAATGCGTCTGGCATCAACGACGGCGCGGCCGCCGTGATGGTGATGAGCGCGAAGAAAGCGGCGGAACTCGGCCTGACGCCGCTGGGTCGCATCGCTTCTTACGCCAGCGCGGGTCTGGATCCGGCCACCATGGGCATGGGTCCGGTGCCTGCTTCTCGCCGGGCCCTGGCGCGCGCGGGCTGGCAGCCAGCCGACCTGGATCTGCTCGAAATCAACGAAGCGTTCGCGGCCCAGGCCTGCGCGGTTCACAAGGAAATGGGCTGGGACACCAGCAAGGTCAACGTCAACGGCGGGGCGATTGCCATCGGTCACCCCATCGGCGCCTCCGGCTGCCGTGTGCTGGTGACGCTGCTGCATGAAATGCGCCGACGCGACGCCAAGAAGGGCCTGGCATCGCTGTGCATCGGTGGGGGCATGGGCGTGGCCCTGACCATCGAGCGTGATTGAGCCCTATCTCCTGACGAACACCTCATTGAGGAGCATTGAATGAGCAAGAAAGTAGCGTACGTGACCGGTGGCATGGGTGGCATTGGCACGGCCATCTGCCAGCGGCTGCACAAGGACGGCTTCACCGTGCTGGCAGGCTGCGGCCCCAGCCGCGACTACAACAAGTGGCTGGACGAGCAGAAGGCGCTCGGCTACGAGTTCTACGCCTCGGTGGGCAATGTGTCCGACTGGGAGTCGACGGTCGAGGCCTTCCGCAAGGCCAAGGCCGAGCATGGCCCGATCGATGTGCTGGTCAACAACGCCGGCATCACGCGCGACGGCATGTTCCGCAAGATGACCAAAGCCGACTGGGATGCGGTGATCGACACCAACCTCAACAGCCTGTTCAATGTGACCAAGCAGGTCATCGACGACATGGTCGAGCGGGGCTGGGGCCGGATCGTCAACATCAGCTCGGTCAACGGCGAAAAGGGCCAGTTCGGTCAGACCAACTACTCGGCCGCCAAGGCGGGCATGCACGGCTTCACGATGGCCCTGGCCCAGGAAGTTGCCAACAAAGGTGTGACGGTGAACACCGTGTCGCCGGGCTACATCGGAACCGAGATGGTGCGCGCCATTCGTCCCGACGTGCTGGAAAAGATCGTGGCCACGATCCCCGTCAAGCGCCTGGGTACGCCGGAGGAAATTGCCTCCATGGTGGCCTGGGTGGCCTCTGACGAGGCCGGCTTTGCCACCGGCGCCGATTTCTCGGTCAACGGCGGCCTGCACATGGGCTGATGCCGCTCAGGCGGCCGCCTCCTGCTCGCGCACGAGGCGGTCGAGCGCGGCACAGACTTCGGCGAAGCGCCCGCTGATCACGGTGCGTCGCGCGTCGCTGGGGTCGCTGCTGATGCGCACCCGACCGCCTGCGCTGGCGGCGGGAAACGCGACCACCTTGGCGCCCGCACGGGTGCCAGGTGCCTTTTGAGGAGGGGTTGCGCGCGCACCCTGATTTGCCGGGACCGTCCACGGGGTAATGGGGCGCGGGCGCACCGGTTGACCGGACGAGGGCCGCGCGGCGGGGGGCTGTGCCTCAGAGGCCTGTGCAGCCATGGCGCTGCGAACGAACAGGGCGCGTGCGAAATGGTGAATCATGTTGAACTCCTTTGACATCAGGGAAGTTCGGCAGGATTCATGACAGGGCCACCACACGGGATTGCAGCGTCTTGTGGACGATGCGAATGCCCGCCACCCGCGTGGTGGGGGAACACAGGGCGCTCAGAAGCCGTTGCGGATCAGACCCACGGCCAAGCCTTCCAGCTCGAAGTCGGCCGTATCAGGGCCGACCACAATGGGCTCGAAATCGGGGTTCTCAGGCAGCAGCGCGATGCCTTGTGCATTGCGTTGAAAACGTTTGACGGTAACCTCGTCGCCCAGTCGCGCCACGACGATCTGGCCGTTGCGAGCCTCGCGCGCACGCGCCACGGCCAGCAGATCACCATCAAGGATGCCGGCGTCGCGCATGCTCATGCCGCGCACACGCAGAAGGTAATCCGGCTTGCGGGCGAACAGGCTGGGCTCGACCGAGTAGGTTTGCTCGACGTGTTCCTGCGCCAGGATGGGCTGACCGGCTGCCACCCGACCCACCAGTGGCAGGGCCAGTTGTTCGAGCCCGGGCAAGGGCAGAGAGGTGCCCAGGCCGGCAGCGCTGCGGCTGCTGCCGCGGCGTCCGTCATGCAGGCCGCGCAGCGTGCCGGCCTTGAGGCGAATACCACGCGAGGTGCCGCCCACGAGTTCGATCACGCCTTTGCGGGCCAGGGCCTGCAGGTGTTCTTCAGCGGCGTTGACTGAACGAAACCCCAGCTGTGCTGCGATTTCGGCCCGTGTCGGCGGCGCGCCGGTGGTCGCGATCGCCCGCTGGATCAGCTCGAAGATTTCCTGCTGCCGAGGGGTGAGTTTGGGGCTATCGTTGGCCATGGTGTGGGCGGTCGGGGCGAAACAAGCGTCTCGATGTCTGGCATTTTATACAGGGCTGTTGTTTTGTCCAGTGGTTTAGTGAGCGAGGTGGGGTGCTGATGCAACGCGTGGTGGTCTTGGGCACCGGTGGCACGATTGCCGGGGTGGCGCAGGCGGGCATGGCCGAGGGCCGTTACCAGGCTGGGGTGTTGCCGGTGGATGCCTTGCTGGCGGGCCGGCGCCTGCCCGAAGGATGGCAGGCCAGCGCCGAGCAGGTGGTGGCCATCGACAGCAAGGATCTGACGTGGGCACATTGGCAGGCGCTGGCAGCTGCGCTGGCGCGCCATCTGGCCGAGCCGGATGTGGGTGGTGTGGTGGTCACCCATGGGACCGACACGGTGGAAGAAACCGCTTGCCTGCTGGATGTGCTCCATGATCAGCGCCGCCCCGTGGTGCTGACGGCGGCGATGCGACCAGCGACTGCCGCAGATGCCGATGGCCCTGCCAATCTGGAGCAGGCGCTGGCCGCCGTGGCCAGCCTGGCTGCGGCCGGGTTGGGCGGCATCTGGGTGGCTGTGCACGGGCGCCTGTGGCGCGCACGCGATGTGCGCAAGGCACACAGCCACGCCATCGATGCCTTCGACGGAGGGGGCGCGGCCCCCGCAGCGCTCTGGGATGAGGCCGGTGGCTGGCAAGCTGCCGAAAACTGGGGCGCGCGCGCTGAACAGCCCCCGTTATGGCATTGGCTGGCCAGGCAGACGCCGCCGCGCGTGGCCTGCGTCTTCAGCCATGCCGATGCTGATGGCTGGCTGGTGCACGCTGCCCTGGCGGCGTCGCAGCCCGATGCGCCGTTGAAGGGCCTGGTGGTGGCGTGTACCGGCCATGGCACCGTTCATGAGGCGCTCGAAGCGGCGTTGAAGGACGCCCAGGCGCAGGGTGTGACCATCTGGCGCAGCACGCGCGTCGCCCGCGGGGGCGTGATGCCGGCAGACGATGCGCCATGGCCGGCCACCGGCGGGCTGACGGTCGGGCAAACCCGTGTGGCGCTGACACTGCAGCTGCTGGCCCCGCCACAACGGCCTGATGTACTGGCTTATCTGATGGCGGGCTGAAGCATCAGGGCGCAGCCAGGCGCACGATCACCGGCGTGGAAGCGGTACGAAGCGCCTGTTCCACCCCGGGCCGGCCTTCGCCCATCGCCGGCATCCAGACTCGCACGCGGTGCTCGCCGTCGGGCACATCAATCGTGACGCGGCCCAGTGCGTCGGTCACACCGAAAAAGGGCGTGTCAACCACGTGGATGTGGGCCAGCATGCGGTCGTGGATGTTGCAGCCCAGGGTGGCGGTGCCGGCCTTGTCGAAGACGACCGGCGCCGCAGGCGTGCCGGCGTACAGTTTGATCTCGAAGGGCTTGGTCGGCGAAAACGAATAGACGTGGTGACGAACCGTGTCGAAGTTCGGGAAGTTCACGGCTGTGCCGGTCTGAACCACCAGTAAGGCGGGCACGAAGGCGCGCTGGCGTTGGCCCATCTCGGCCAGCGTGCCGGGCGGTGCGGCGGGACGCGTACCCCTGACCATCACCGAAACCGCGGCGCCAACCTGGGGCTGGCCTTCGAAGTTGATGACCTGGATGGTTTGCGGTGCCCCGTGGGCCGAGGCGGCCCAGAGGGCCAGCAGACAGGCTGACGCGGCGCGTCGGGCCGACGCATGCACAGAGGTGGGTCGCATGGTTGGCCTTTCCGTGTCGGCGTTCAGCGCTTGACGATGTCCCGCCGCGAAGGCGCCAACCGCTTGAGCAGCTCGTTCTTGGCGCCTTCGGAGACACCCGCTGCGTTGAGTTCGTCGCGCAGCATGGACACCATCAGGTCGAACTCGGCGCCGGTGATGCCCAGATCGGCGTGCGAACGGGCCATGGTTTCGCCTTCGTAGGTGCACGGGCCGTCGGCCACCTTGCAGACGTAGCTCGCCACGCTGGCTTTCAGCGTGCTCATCTTCACGCCGTCGAACGTGCGGCGGGTGCGCGGGTCGGTCGAGACGCGGTCCATGGTGCGGTCGGTGATCCGGGTCAGCGCCTCGGTGCCGCCCAGTTGTTGATACAGCGGGCGACTGTCCATGCGCGGCAGGCTGGCGCAGCCGCCAGCCATGACGGACAGCGCCAGGCACGTGGCCCAGGCCAGCCGAGGGAATGCGTCGAGAAGTGGGCGTTTGTGAGCGAAAACCATCACGTGTCCTTTGGCTGACTTGGGCATCATGGCCAGACGAGGGCTCATGTTCCCAGGTTATCGGACGATACAAGCGGAATTGGAGCCGATGCTCCCCTCTGGCTGTTAAGGGAAACCCCGATGTTGTCGACGCAAAGTGAACACGTGGGAAGAAGGTCAACCAGGGCCATGCCTCGCGGCGCGGCCGGCAGACCAGTGAGCGTCCTGGTGGCTTTGTCTGTGCTGGGCTCAGTCGCCCACGCGGGCGACCGCCTGCTCGGCACCTGGGGCGTGAGCCAGGTCGAAGGGGCAGGGGGCGGCGGCTTGGCACCCTGGGCCACCATCACGGGCACCGGCAGCAGCAACCAGATCGGTGGTTCGGCCTACGTCACCCGCATGAAGACCCAGGGCGACTACGAGCTGCGCATCGTGGGGGCCGCCGTGGGCGTCCATGACCGTGTGGAGTTGGGCATGGCGCGCTGGAGCTTCAGGTTGGCGGATGTGGTGCCCGGGCGCTCGCTCGAGATGAATGTGGCGAGCGTCAAGGTGCGGCTGGCTGGCGATGCCGTCTATGACCAGGACACGTGGATGCCGCAGATCAGCGTCGGCGCGCAGTACAAATCGGCGCAGGACCGGGATCTGGTCAAGGCGCTGGGCGCCAGCGCCACCAGCGACATCGACGTCTATGCCACCGCGACCAAGCTCTGGCTTGGGGCGGCGGCCGGGCGCAACCTGATTGCGTCGGGTGCCGTGCGCCTGACCCGCGCCAACCAGTTCGGTCTGATCGGCTTCGGCGGGCAAGGCGGCGAGAAACACCGCCTGCAGCTTGAAGGCAGCCTGGGGCTGATGCTCCGCGATGACCTGGTGCTGGGCGCCGAATACCGCATGAAGCCGAACAACCTGGCCTACAACCAGGGCACGGCCTTCCTGAAGGAAGACGACGCCTGGGATGTGTTTGTTGCCTGGTTTCCCGGCCGTCTGGGCAGCCTGACCCTGGCCTGGGTGAACCTGGGCAACATCGCCGGCAAGGACAAACAGGCGGGCTGGTACCTGTCTGGCCAGCTCTCGTTCTGATCGCCTGGCGGCACGCCGGGCGATGGCTTCACCGCCCGCCCGTCACGTCCAGGATGGCCGCGGCCGTGTAGCTGGCCGCATCCGACAGCAACCAGGCAATTGCCTGAGCCACCTCTTCTGGCTGCGCCGCACGCCCCATGGGCAGCGCCGAGGCCATGCGCTGGGCACGGTCCGGCTCGCCGCCCGTGGCGTGGATGCCCGTATCGGTGATGCCGGGCCGCACTGCCACCACGCGCACGCCTTCGGCCGCCACCTCGCGTGCCAGCCCCTGCGTGAACACGTCGATGGCCCCCTTGGCGGCGGCGTAGTCGACATACATCGCCGGTGAACCACTGCGTACCGCGCTGCTGGAGACGTTGACGATCACGCCGCCGTGGCCGCCATGCCGCGTGGACATGCGGCGCACGGCCTCGCGCGCGCACAGCATGGGCCCCAGCACGTTGACGGCCAGCATGCGCTGCAGGCGGGCGCCATCCATTTCGTCGAGTCGGGCGGTGCGGTCGATGATGCCGGCGTTGTTGACCAGGCCCGTCAAGGGTGGCAGCGCACTGTCGGCTGCAGCGAACAGTTTGTGGACGTCGCCCTCATCGGCCAGGTCGGCTTGAGCGATGATGACGTGTGGGGCACCCAGGTCGCGGCATGACTGCGCTACCTGCTCGGCCAGATCCTGGCGATGGGCGTAGTGGATGAGCAGGGCGTGGCCTTGTTGCGCCAGCAGGCGGGCCGTGGCGGCGCCGATGCCCTGGCTCGCGCCGGTGACGAGGGTGGTGGGCTGCATGGTGCGGACTTTACATGGCCTTAACCTCGGCTTCGCCTGCGCGACATCCTCAAGACGGACACTGCTGGACATGACAAGCTCGAACAGACAAGCGTGGTGGCGGACATGGCGCCTGCCTGCCGCGGTGGCGGCCCTGGCCCTGCTGGGGTGGGGGATCCGGACAGCCTTCTTTTCGAGCCCACCGCCGCCCCAGGTGATCACGGTCGAGGCGCGCCGCGCCGAGTTGGAAGACACCGTGCTGGCTGCCGGCACCATCGAGGCCGAAAAAGACGTGAGCGTGGGGGCGCAGGTCTCGGGCCAGATCAAACGCCTGCATGTGCAACTGGGTGACCAGGTGCGGCAAGGGCAGCTGATCGCCGAGATCGACTCCACCACCCAGACCAACACGCTGCGCAATGCCGAGGCGCAGGTGGCATTGCTGGAGGCCCAACGCAAGGCGAAGGAGGCCTTGCTGCGTCAGGCCGAGATCGTGCACGCACGCCGCAAGGCGCTGTTCGAGGCCGACGCGGCGGCCAAGGCCGAACTCGATGAGGCCGAAGCCACGCTGGCCACCACACGGGCCGAAGTGGCCGTGCTGCAGGCGCAGATCCGCCAGGCCACGATCTCGATGGACACGGCGCGGGTGAACCTGGGTTACACGCGCATCGCCGCGCCGATGGACGGCGTGGTCACGGCCGTGCTGGTCGAAGAAGGCCGCACGGTGAACGCCGCACAGTCCGCGCCCACGCTGATTCGCCTGTCCAAGCTCGATCGCGTGCTGGTGAAGGCCCAGATCTCGGAGGCCGATGTGGTGCGCGTGCGCCCTGGGCTGCCGGTCTACTTCACCATTCTGGGCGAGCCGGCGCGTCGGTACGAGGCCCAATTGCGCACCATCGAACCCTCGACCCAAGCCGACCAGGCCGACGCGACCACGCGCACGGCGACCAGCTCGTCGTCGTCCACCACCGCGGCCATCTACTACAACGGCTTGTTCGAGGTGCCCAATCCGGACGGCAAGCTGCGCATGGCCATGACGGCACAGGTTTCCATCGTGCTGGACAAGATCGACAACGCATTGGTCATTCCCGCCTCGGCGCTGGGCCGCTACGACCGCAAGACCGGCCGTCATGAGGTCAAGGTGCTCGAAGGCCCGGCCGACGAGCCTCGGGAACAGAAGGTCGTGAGCCGCAGCGTCAAGGTGGGTTTGAACAACCGCGTGCAGGCTCAGGTGCTCGAAGGTCTGGCCGAGGGCGACCGCGTGGTGGTCGGCGATGCCTCTGCCAACAGCGGTGGCGCCGGCATGCGTCGCTCGCCGGGGATGTTCTGACCCATGCAGGACGACAAGGTCAAGGGAGACCGCCCGGCGCTGCTCGACGTCCGGGACGTCTGGCGCGAGTTCCCCTCAGGCGACGGCGTCATCGCCGTGCTCAAGGGCGTGAACCTGCGCATCGAGGCCGGCGAGATGGTCGCCATCATGGGCGCCTCGGGCTCGGGCAAGTCGACCCTGATGAACATCCTCGGCTGCCTGGATCGGCCCAGCCGGGGCAGCTACCGCGTGGCCGGGCAGCCCACGGCCGAGATGACACCCGACGCGCTGGCGCGGCTGCGGCGTGAGCATTTCGGCTTCATCTTCCAGCGCTACCACCTGCTGGGCAACCTGAGCGCGGCCGGCAACGTCGAGATCCCGGCCATCTACGCGGGGCAGACGGCCCAGCACCGGCGCGAGCGCGCCGCGGCCTTGCTGGGCCGCCTGGGGCTGGCTGACAAGCTGGGCAACCGGCCAGGGCAGCTGTCCGGTGGGCAGCAGCAGCGCGTGAGCATCGCGCGGGCGCTGATGAATGGCGGTGACGTGATCCTGGCTGACGAGCCCACGGGCGCGCTCGACAGCGCCAGTGGCGCCGAGGTCATGCGCATCCTGCAGGAGCTGCACGCCGAAGGGCACACGGTGATTCTGGTCACCCACGATCCCAAGGTGGCCCAGCACGCCCAGCGGGTGATCGAGATCGCCGATGGGCATGTGGTGGCCGACACCCGGCAGCCAGGCGATGGCGCGCAACAGCGCGCGGTGACGCCGCGCCAGCCCGCCCGCGTTGTCTCGGCCTGGCGCAGCCGCTGGGATCGTTTCGCCGAGGCGTTTGCGATGGCGCTGCGGGCCATGGCCGGCCACCGGCTGCGCACGCTGCTGACCATGTTGGGCATCATCATCGGCATCGCCTCGGTGGTGTCCATGGTGGCGCTGGGCGAGGGTTCGCGCCAACGCGTGCTCAAGGACATCAGCGCGATGGGCACCAACACCATCGACATCTTTCCCGGGCGCAACTTTGGCGACCGGCAGTCGGCCCGCATCCGCACGCTCGTGCCGGCCGACGCGGATGCGTTGGCGGCGCTGAGCTATGTCGACAGTGTCTCGCCCAGCGTGAGCACCAGCGTGACCCTGCGCCGCGGCAATGTTGAAGTGACGGCCAACGTCAACGGCGTGGGCGACCAGTTCTTTCGGGTCAAGGGCTACACCATTGCCTCGGGCGTGGCCTTTGACAGCGGCAGCGTGCGCCGTCAGACGCAAGAGGCGGTGATCGACCCCAACACGCGCCGCGCGCTGTTCCAGGATGACGAGAACCCGGTGGGCGAGGTCATCTTTCTGGGGCAGGTGCCGGTGCGCATCGTGGGGGTGACGGCGCCGCAGGAAAGCGGCTTCATGATGTCGGACAACCTCAACGTCTGGGTGCCTTACACCACGGCGATGCGCCGCATCACCGGCCAGTACTGGCTGCGCAACATCACCGTGCGCGTCAGCGACAGTGCGCCGCCCGCCGCAGCCGAGCAGGGCATTACGCAGTTGCTCACGCAGCGACACGGTACCAAGGATTTTTTCACCCGCAACAGCGACAGCATCCGCCAGACCATCGAGAGCACCACGCAAACCATGACGCTGCTGATCTCGTCGATCGCGGTGATCTCGCTGATCGTCGGCGGCATCGGGGTGATGAACATCATGCTGGTGTCGGTGACCGAGCGGACGCAGGAGATAGGCGTGCGTATGGCGGTGGGCGCCCGGCAAGGCGACATCCTGACCCAGTTCCTGATCGAGGCGGTGATGGTGTGCCTGATCGGCGGCGTGCTGGGCATCGCGCTGGCCTTGGGCGTGGGCGTCGTGTTCGCCCAGATCGGCGGCACCTTCCAGATGATTTACTCCGCGTCGTCCATCGTCGCCGCCTTTGCCGTCTCGTCGCTGATCGGCGTGGTGTTCGGCTTCCTGCCGGCGCGACGGGCGGCGCTGCTGGACCCGGTCGTGGCGCTGTCGCGCGAGTGAGGCCACGATGGACATGCCGGCACACACAGCATCACGACCAGACAGCCAAATGAGCATACACACGAGCACACGGCTGGCCCCGCAGGCCACCACCACCCATGGCCATGGGCTGCGCAGGCGCCCTGCGGGCACGCTGGCCGTGCTCGCTGCCCTGGCGCTGACCGGCTGTGCGGGCACCACGCCGCCGGTCGATCCCGCGCTGCGTGTGCCGGCAGGCTGGCAGCAAGCAGCCTCCACCGATGCCGAGGCGGCCCGGCCAGCTGGCGCACCGGGCGACTTGGCCTGGTGGCAAGCGCTGGGCGACCCGGCGCTGTCTGCCTTGCTGCAGCAGGCCACACAACACAACGCCGATCTGGCGCGCGCGGCGATCCGGGTTCGGCGGGCGCAGCTGCAGGCGGGGCTGGCAGCCAGTGATCAGTTGCCCTCTGTCAGTGTGCGGGGCAGCACGAACGCAAGCCGCGCGCTGACATCGGGCGCGGCCACCGTGCGCCAGCATGGCCTGACCGGCACCGTGAGCTGGGAGGCAGACCTGTGGGGCCGGCTGGCCGCGGCGCGCGATGCCGCCCAGTGGGAGGCCGAAGCCACCGAGGCCGACCGGCAAGGCGTGGCACTGGCCCTGACGGCCACCGTGGCCCGGCTGTACTGGCAGCTCGGCTACCTGAACCAACGCGTGGATGCCAGCCTCCAGAGCATCGCTTACGCCGAGCGCACACAGGCGCTGGTCGAAGCCCAGTACCGGGCCGGCGCGGTCTCGGGGCTGGAGCGCGCCCAGGCCACCCAGCTGCTGGCCAACCAGCAGGCGGCCCACACGCAGTGGCTGCAGCAGCGCGTCGAAACGCGTCACGCCCTGGCTCTGTTGCTGGGCGGCGAGCCCAGTGCGGCCTTGCCCACACCGGCACAACTGCCGCAGGCCGATCTGCCGCCCGTGGCGCCGGGGCTGCCTGCGGCTTTGCTGACCCGCCGCCCCGACATCGTGGCCGCCGAGCACCGCCTGCGCCGAACAGTGGCATCGGTGGACGCCACCCGCCGCGCGTTCTACCCCGCGCTCACGCTCACCGGCAGCGTGGGCACCTCATCCACCGAGCTGGCCGATGTCTTGCGCAACCCGGTGGGCACCCTGGGCGCTGGCCTGCTGCTGCCGTTTGTGCAGTGGCGCGACATGCAACGCAACATCGCCGTGGCGCAGGCCGACCAGGAGCTGGCCGTCTGGTCATACCGCCAGACCTGGTACCAGGCGTTGGCCGATGTCGAAGACGCGCTGTCTGCCCTGCAGCAGTACGACGTGCAAGGCGAGCAACTGCTGGCCGCCACGCAGGCCGCGCGCGACGCCGAGCGTCTGAGCGAAGCCCGCTACCGCGCAGGCGCCGTGGCTCTCAAGACCTGGCTCGATGCCCAGGAAAGCCGCCGGCAGGTCGAGAACAGCCTGGCGCTGAACCGCCTCAACCGACTGCAGGCCCGCGCCACGCTGTTTCAGGCGTTGGGTGGGGGTGTGGGGTAGACAACTCCGCTCGTGTCCCCCGGGGCGGACTGCGTCCGCCCCTCCTCCTTTACCTCGCTGCGTTGTCCACCCGACCTCCGCGGCTTGAAACATGTGTGGCGGACGACGGGCGGCTTTGCAGCGGTTGCGGCCCTTCACCCACCGACTCACAAAGCCTGCTTTCGGCCAGGAGCGGTCAATTGCCAGAGGTTGCTTGGCGGTGTTGCGCAAGCAACATGCGCGGCTCTTGACGAGAACTCACTGTCGTTGCTTTCGTTTGAAGCCTGACTCGCGCTGACCACGCACAGCCAGAATGAAGACCACATCGATCGCGTCTACGTAGTGGTACAGCGCGACGTATCCACGGGATGCTCTACCGATCACCAGCTCTCGCTTGCCGCCTTTGACCCTCCGTCCGATGAGAGGGCTATGCGACAAAATCTGGATTGCATCGAGCACTTCGGTGATGCGCGACGCTGCGTCCGGTACTTCGAACTTCGTCAGATGTTCAATGAGTCGATCGAAGTCCTCCAGAACCTCGGGCGCAAGCTCGATCCGCGTCATGCGCCCTTCGGCTTTCGGGCAGTTGGCTTGGAAGGATGCTCACCACGCACGCGCGCGGCAACGTAGCTTTTCGCCTCGTCCCACGAGACGGTCTTCCCGGTTTCTAAAAGTCGTGTCCAGCGAGCATCCGCCAACTCGTGGAATTCCTTTTCCTGTTCAGCCTGCTCGACGGTTCGCTCGATGGCCTCAAGGATGAAGGCATGCGTCGTGGTGCCCGCGCGTTCGGCTGCCGCAGATATGCGCGCCTTTAACGAGTCTTCGATACGGATGGTCGTTGTACTCACGGCAAACCTTTTCGTCCGTCATGAACAAGGCGGATGAAAAAATGTAGCACAAATGCGCTACACCCAGCAAGTGAGGCGGATGCTGGCTATTGGCCATCCTGTCCGCGTCGATACCGGGTCCGAATGCGTTCGGTCCCGAGGGGCGGGCGCAGCAGCTTGTGGCGCATCGCGTGCCACCGGCGTCACCAACAGCCCATGGTCAAAACGTTCCGGTTTTTCGTCAGAGCGTGGCAATCGACGAAAGAACGGAACACGACGAAGCGCCTCGGTCTTCCCGCAGGCCAGTCACCGCGCACAGCCCAGCCTGTGTATGCTGCGCGGCATGATCACCGTCCACCACCTTGAAACCTCCCGGTCGCAGCGCGTGCTGTGGCTGCTCGAAGAGCTCGGCCTGCCTTATGAGATCAAGCTGTACAAGCGCGATCCCAAGACCAAGCTGGCGCCGCCCGAGCTGAAGAAGATCCACCCGCTGGGCAAGTCGCCCGTGATCACCGATGGCGATCTGGTGGTGGCTGAATCCGGCGCCATCCTCGAATACCTGGCCGAGCGCTATGGCCCCCAGGCTCAGGGCGAGGCTGCCCAGTTGCTGACCCAGCCCGGCACGCCCGAGCACATGCAGCTGCGCTACTGGATGCACTACGCCGAGGGCTCGCTGATGAACTGGCTGGTGATGAAGCTCGTCTTCATGACCATCCCGACCCAGCCCATGCCCTTTTTCGCGCGCCCGATCGCCCGCATCCTGTGTCAGCAGGTGCAGGCCAAGCTGATCGACCCAAATCTGACGGCGGCGGCCGGCTTCATCGAGTCGCACCTGGCCAAGCAGGCCTGGTTCGCGGGCGATCGCCTGACGCTGGCTGATTTCCAGATGAGCTTTGCCGTGGCCGCGCTGATGTCGCGTGGCGACATGGCGGCCCAGTGCCCCCACATCAAGGCCTACTTCAAGAAGATGGAAGCCCGCCCGGCTTACCAGCGCGCGCTGGCCAAGGGCGGGCCGGTCATCATGTCCTGACAGGGCTGCTGCCGCTGCTGGCCAGCCGCAGCACGTCGAGGTAGCCCGGCGCCACGGGCGCCGCGTGCTTCTCGCGCAGCCAGCGGTGCATCTGGGGCAGCCGGTAGTACGGCACAGACGCCATCACGTGGTGTTCGAGGTGGTAGTTCACGTTGACGGGCGCCACCGTCATGCGCGCCAGCCAGCCGGCGCGCGTGGTGCGCGTGTTGAGGAACATGTCGGGCGTGCGCGCCAGGCAGCCGTGCTCGGCCACCGAGCGGATGCGCACGAACAGCGGCAGGAAGGTGAAGAAGGCGAGCACCCACGCCCAATACAGCCAGGCGTGGCCGGTGGCCGCCAGGATGCCGAACAGCACCAGGTTGGTCAGCACCATCGGGCCCATGTTCACCACGAGCGAGGCCACCACATCGCGCCAGGTGCGGCCTTGCTGTGGCAGGCGCTCGATGTGGTTGGCCACTGTCCACTTGAACACGCCTGCATCCATCATCACCAGACCGTAGGCGATCTTCAGACCGGTCAGGCCGCTGACGTCGCGCAGCATCTTGCGCGCCAGCGAGCGGCGGGTGACCGGGTAACCGTCGTGCAGCGAGATGTCGGGGTCGGCATCGGTGCCGGTGCGGGTGTGGTGGCCCAGGTGGTGCACCTTGTACTTGGGCAGGTTCTGCCAGATGGGCCGGGCGCACAGCCAGTCGGTGAGCACATCGTTGGCCCAGCGGTTCTTGAACAGCGTGCCGTGCGAGCCTTCGTGTTGCAGGATGGCCAGGCACAGCTGGCGGCCGGCGATCACGGCCGAGGCCAGCACAAAGGTGAGCACGCCAGGCCACAGCGCCAGCGCGGTGAAGGCCAGCGCAATCACACCCCAGGTGGAGGCAATGGCCCAGGCGCCCCGCCAGTCGGAGCGCTGGGTGAGCCATGCCATCTGTTCCCGTGTGAACAGTTCGTTGAGCTTGCGGCGTGTGGGCGCAGGCAGGTCTTGCGCCTGCGGTGTGGCGGTGAGGTGGGGGTCACTGTGGCCCATGTGTTGTCTCCTCGGTCGAATGGGTGCGGCCTGACGGGTTGTCAGTGGGTGATGTGCCTTGCCGGTGTCGGCATGACGCTGTCTGCTGCGCTGCCCGTCAGGCCGTGCCCTTGGCGTAGGGCGTCAAGCAGCCGTTGCCAGATGGCATGGCCTGCACGGTCAAAGGCGATCACCGTATCGGTGAAGGCGCGGCGCGCCGCCACGTTCACGAGTGGGTCGGGAAGCAGCGGATCGAAGACCAGTTGCCGGATCGCTTCGTTGCCCAGCAGGTAGGACTCACGCGCGGCGGTCTCAAGGTCGAGTTCGGCGTGGCGCGCCAGCCAGTCGCGGAGCTGGCGATGCGTGGCTTCGTAGGCACGATTCAGCCCGGGGCCGTCCCATAGGCCACGAGCCTGCTGGTCGAGCGCGGGCGCCAGATCGTGGGCAATGAACACTGCTGCCTCGGGCTCGAGCCCGAGCCGCTGCAGGCGTTCCCGGATGCCGGCCGCCCCGCCGTCCAGGTTGGCTGGCCGCACGTGCAGGCTGGCGGTAAGTGGCCGAAAGCCCAGAAGTGCGAGGGCGCGCTGGCGCACCCGCAGGGCCGAACGGTCGCTGCGACCCAGATCGGCGGAACAGACCATGACCCAGTCGCCCGCCCAGTCCACCACGCGGGTCTCCGCGTGGCGCCACCGCGAAAGGTCTGCGGCCAATCCTGCGGCTTGGGGCCCCAGTCTGTATGCGCCGCGGCCGGCGGACTCGATGAGGCCCGCGGCGCCCAAGCGTACGAAGGCCACCCGCACGCTGTTCTCGCGGATGCCGAACAGGCTCGCGGCGCCCACCGCTTCGCTCGCGCACAGGGGCGCGCCCTCTGCGGCAGTCAGGAGGTTCAGGATGAGCGACTTGGGCGTAGGCGACACGACTCATTACCTAAAAATGCAATGAGTGCCATTTTGGGTAACAAATCGCCGTCGGTCAAGCCCTCCAGTCCCGCGTGTAAATGCTGCGGCAGACTTTGCAGTTATGTCAGTCGCAGTGTGGACAGCGGCCGTGCAGGGTCCACTCAGCGCCTTCGACGACAAAACCTTCCGGCAAGGCGGGCTTGCGAGGCAGTTTGGCGTCCAGGCAATAGAGCCGGCCGCAGTTGTCACAACGGAAGTGGGCGTGGCGCGCGTGCACGCTCTCCACCTGGTGGGGCGCAAACCGCATCACGCGGTCGTCGCCCACGCTGCGGTGCAGCAGCCCGGCATCGTGCAGCCGATCCAATGTCCGGTAAAGCGTCACGCGGTCCATTGCTTCGGGCAGCAGTTGCTCAAGGTCCGCATGGCTCATGGGCGCATCACTGGATTGCAGCGTGTCCCAGACGGCGACCCGCGCCGGTGTCACGCGCAGGCCGGCCCCCTGCAACAGCGTCGCGGCATCCGGACCGGCGCGACGGCGGCTTCGTCCACGCGGCGGAGCCTGGCGAGACGATGGGCGAGAGGAGGAGTGTGAGAAGGTTCTAGGCATGAAACCATTCTAGGAAGCAGGGGTCGGATTGCCCAGGCGCGGCACAATGACCCGCCGAAGAGGCCGGCATCTCGTTTGCAAGGGCCCCCTTTTTTTCTGCAACTCAACCTCAGGAGCGTGACTGCAACATGGTTGGCAAAACGGTTTCACGCCGCGCATTGCGCGCGGTACGCATCTGGGGCGCTGCAAGCGTTGCGTGGGTGGCGCTGTGTGCGGCGCCGCTGGCACAGGCTCACCGGGCGCACGTCCATGGCGTGGCGCAACTGGAGCTCGCCGTAGACGGGCCCGTGTTGCAGGTCAGTGTGCATGGGCCGCTGGACAATGTGTTGGGCTTTGAGCATGCCCCGCGCACCGAGCGCGAGAAGAGGGCATATGACGCAGCCTTGCAGCGCTTGCGCAGCGGTGGCGAGTGGTTCACGCCCAACCCGGAGGCGGGTTGCACCCGTGAGTATCAGGACGTCGAGCATGAGCGTGAGGGCAATGACAGCCACGCGGACATCGAGCTCACCGTGCAGTGGCGTTGTGCCCAGCCCGCGCTGCTGCGCAGCCTGCGCGTCACGCTGTGGCCGGTCATACCCCGCCTACAGCGTCTGGAGGCAGCGGTGGTGCTCCCCCAGGCGTCGCGCAAGGTCGTCTTGCGCCGACCCGCCTCGGGCGAGGCCGCGGTGCTGCGCTGGGGTGCTGGCGCGCCATGACCGGGATGGGCGGTATGGTCGGCACGTCACCCGTGGCCGTGTCGGTCGAAGGCTTGCAGTTCGAATGGCCTGGTGCGAGTGGCCGTCTGTTGGACATTCCGCGCTGGGAGTTGCGTGGCGGCACGCGTGTGCTGGTGCTGGGCCCCAGCGGCTCCGGCAAAAGCACGCTGCTGTCGCTGCTGGCCGGCGTGCGGATCAGCGCGCAGGGGCGCGTGGCCGTGATGGGTGCCGACTGGGCGGGTCTGCCATCCGGGCGGCGTGATGCCTGGCGCGCCGACCACGTGGGCTATGTCTTCCAGCAGTTCAACCTGCTGCCTTATCTCTCTGCGCTGGACAACGTCACCTTGCCTTGCCGGTTCTCGCGCAGCCGCCGCCAACGCGCAGGCGATCCGGCGCGGGCGGGGGCCGAACTGCTGGCCGCCCTCGGCCTGCCCGAGGGGCTTTGGTCGCAGCGTGCAGATCAGCTTTCGGTGGGGCAGCAGCAGCGGGTGGCCGCGGCCCGTGCGCTGATCGGCAAGCCTGGGCTGGTGATCGCTGATGAGCCCACCTCGGCGCTGGACGACGACACGCGCGACCAGTACATGCAGGTCTTGCTGGAGGCCTGTGAGACGGCCGGTGCGGCGCTGGTGTTCGTCAGCCATGACCGACGCCTGCGCCATCACTTCGACCGCGTCTGCCACCTGGACCACGGCCGCTGGTTGGAGGAGACCGCATGACGGGCGTCACCAGCGGGCTGTGGGGGCTGGCGTGGCGCAGCGCGTGGAGCCGCCGGTTTGTTCTCGCGTTGACGGTGCTGTCGGTGGCGCTGGCCTCCTTCTTGTTGACCAGCATCGAGCGCGTGCGGGCCGATGTGGCGCACAGCTTCACGCAGGCCGTCTCGGGCACCGATCTGATCGTGGGCGCGCGTTCGGGGTCCTTGCAGCTCTTGCTGTATTCGGTCTTCCGGGTGGGGCAGGCCAGCCACAACATCCGGCTCGACAGCCTGGAGGTGCTGCACCGTCATCGGGCCGTGGCCTGGGTGGTGCCGCTGTCATTGGGCGACAGCCACCGCAGCTTCCCCGTGGTGGGCACGGTCTCGGCCTACTTCGATCATTTCCGTCATGGCGACGGCCAGGCCCTGCGCATGGCCGAGGGGCGCCGCTTCGAAGGCTTGCATGATGTGGTGCTCGGCGCCGAGGTGGCCCGTCGGCTTGGATACCGGTTGGGCAGCGAGCTGGTTCTGTCCCATGGTGACGGGGCGCTCGAAGGCACCGACCATGACGACCATCCCTTTCAGGTCGTGGGCATCCTGGCGCCCACCGGCACCCCGGTCGACCGTTCGCTGCACATCAGCCTGGACGCGATGGATGCCCTGCACCAGGGCGGCAGCTGGGGCTTGGGTGGCTTGCCCGGCATGTCGCGTGAAGTGACGGCGGCGCTGGTGGGGCTGCACAGCCGCACCGCCGTGTTCTCCGTGCAGCGCGCGGTCAGTGCACACCGGGGCGAGCCCCTGATGGCCATCTTGCCCGGTGTGGTGCTTGATGAGCTGTGGCAGGTGGTCGGGGTGGGCGAGCGCGTGCTGCAGGGCATCAGCGCCCTGGTGGCCGCGGTGTCGCTGGCCGGTCTGGTGGCCGTCATCCTGGCGGGGCTGGACAGCCGGCGGCGCGAGCTCGCTGTGTTGCGCGCGGTGGGCGCTTCCGGGCGGCACATCTGGGCCTTGCTGTCGCTGGAAGGCGGCTTGCTGGTGTGTCTGGGGGTGGCGCTGGGTTGGCTGGCCTCGGTCGCAGCCAGCGTGGCTTTGATGGACGCAGTGTGGCTACAGGCCGGCGTGGTGCTGCGGCCGTGGGTCGTGACGCCCGAGCAACTGACCGCATTGGCCGCCTTGCTGCTGGCCGGTTGGCTGGCCTGTCTGTGGCCTGGCTGGCGGGCTTACCGCATGGCGCTGGCCGATGGCCTGAGCCCACGGGCCTGATGGGGCGGGCGCGCACGGGGCACACTGGCGACGCAGACGTGAAAGAGACAACGTGAACAGACACACGTGACAAGGCCGACATGAAAACGACACGCATGACCGCACGCTCATTTGCCCCCGCGCGGCGCCGCGCCTTGCACGCGCTGGCCGCAGCGGGCCTCGCGGCTTGGGGACTGCCTGCCGCGCAGGCACAGGAGAGGGCGGCACGAGGCGGCGGGGCCGTGCGCCACATCAAATGGCAGGAACTGGTGCCGGCAGGCTGGGACCCGGCCAAGTTGCTCAGAGAAAAGTTCAACGACCCGCAATTGGCTGTGCTCAACGACGCGGACCCTCGCGTGCAGGCCATGATGGAAGAGCTGCGCACCATCTGGGACAACGCGCCGGTCAATCCCGCCATGGACGGCGTGACGGGCCGGGTGCCGGGTTACGTCGTGCCGCTGGAAGACTCGCGTGCCGGGTTGAAGTCCTTCCTGCTGGTGCCTTATTACGGCGCCTGCATCCACTCCCCGCCACCACCCGCCAATCAGATCATCCATGTGGTGTTGAGCAAACCGGTCAAGGGCTTTCAGACCATGGACACGGTCTGGGTGCAGGGGCGACTCAGCGCGGCGCGCAACCAGTCCGACATGGGTGTCAGCGGCTACCGGCTGGATGCCATCAGGGTAGACCCTTACGAGCGCGTGGCGCCCGAGCGGGGCCGCTGAGCGCAGGGCGCCGCGCGTGGGGAAAACTTGCGGCGCATCAAAGAAGCGCCCCCCGTGCCCCACCACAATCCGGACGACAGGCTGACAAAAGGATCCGGGACATGAGCAACGTGGACGACAAACAGGTGACCGAGGTGGTGGCAGACGGCCTCGCCCAGACGACCCTGTTTGGCGGCACGTCCGCGGCCTTGCGCGCTCGCGTGGCCGCTGCATCCGAGATCCGCCGCTTGCCTCGCGGCGCAACATTGTTCGAAGCCGGCCAGCCTACCGAGGGGCTCTACATCGTGCTCAGCGGCCAGATCAAGCTGTTTGCCCGCGCCGACAACGGGCAGGAGAAAGTCATCGAGGTGGTGCCGCAGCACGGTCATCTGGGCGAATCCATCGTGTTCGACCAGGCCGTGCACGTGGCCTGCGCCCGCGCGCTCACTGAAGCCGCGGTGCTGCGGGTGCCGGCGGCCGTGGTGCTGGACGAACTCGCGCGAGATCCGGGGCTGGCGGCGCGCATGCTGGCTGGCCTGTCGCGCCGACTCAATGATCGGGTGCGTGACATCGAGGCGCTGACGCTGCGCTCGAGCGTGCGACGGGTGGTGGATTACCTCCTGCGCGCCCAGGCCCGACAGAGCTCGCCTGAGCAGGCGGGCGCGGAGGTTACGGTGTCGTTGCCCTTCAGCAAGAGCACGCTGGCCTCGCTGCTGTCGGTCACGCCCGAGCATTTCTCGCGCATCCTGCACGAGTTGCAGGCCCGGGGCCTGATCGCCGTGAACCGGCGCGACATCCACATCCCCGATGTGGGGCGACTGGCCCAGGCGGCCTGAGCCGTGCTGAACGGTGCGGCCCTTCAGGCCAGCACCACCACGGTCTGCCCGGCCGTGACGCCGCCGCCTTCGGCACAGCGTACGGCCTGAACCTGGCCCGTCATCGGCGCGAGCACCGGAAACTCCATCTTCATCGACTCGACCACGGCCAGGGTCTGGCCCTCGGCCACCGCATCGCCCGCTGCCACCAGCACCTTCCACACGCTGCCGGGCACCGGGCTGCCCACCGCCGTGGCGCCCTCGGGCAAGGTGTCGTCCTCAGGCGGCGCGTCCATCGTCAGCTCGCTGAGGCTGCCATCCTGGCCAGAGGCCTTCCAGCGCTCACGCTCATCGTGGAAGGCCTGGCGTTGCTGCACCCTGAAGGCCTCGATGCTGTCGGCCTCGTCGCGCAGAAAGCGACGGTAGGCGCCCAGGCTGAAGCTGCCGTGCTCGATCTTCACATGGCAGCGACCCGCGGGGAAGTCGCGGCGCATCCGGGCCAGCTCGGCTTCGCTGACGGGGTAGAAGCGGATCTGGTCAAAGAAGCGCAGCAGCCAGGGTTTGCCGGGCTCGAAGTCGCGTGCGCCGTGTCGCGCATCGCGCCAGCGGTTCCACATCTGCACGGTGCGGCCCACGAACTGGTAGCCCCCCGGGCCTTCCATGCCGTACACGCACAGGTAGGCGCCACCGATGCCCACGGCGTTCTCGGGCGTCCAGGTGCGGGCGGGGTTGTACTTGGTGGTGACCAGACGGTGGCGCGGGTCGAGCGGTGTGGCCACCGGGGCGCCCAGGTAGACATCGCCCAGGCCCATGACCAGGTAGCTGGCCTCGAAGACGATGCGCTGCACCTCGTCGATGCTGTCCAGCCCGTTGATGCGGCGGATGAACTCGATGTTGCTGGGGCACCAGGGCGCATCGGGCCGCACCGACTGCATGTACTTGTCGATGGCCTCGCGGGTGGCTGGATCGTCCCACGACAGGGGCAGCCACACGGTGCGGGTCGGCACCGTCAGGTCGTCGATGGCGGGCAGACTGGCTTCGGCCTCGTTGATGGCCGCCAGCAGCTGTGGCCGGGGCAGGGCGGCCGGGTCCACATGCAGTTGCAGTGAGCGGATGCCTGGCGTCATGTCGACGACGCCTGGCAGCCGGCCTTGATCGCGCTGAGCCTGCAAGGCCTGCATCAGCGCGTGCACGCGGAAGCGCAGCTCCAGGTCCAGCACCAGCGGGCCGTACTCGATCAACACATAGCGGTCGCCGGCCTGGCGGATGCAGCGCGCGGGGGTGTCACCCTGGGCGGGGCGTTGATCGAGGATGGGGCTCAGCACCTGATCGACATCATGCGCGGGCACGCCAGCCGGCAGCACCGGGGCGGGGCCGGTGCCGGCCAGGAAGGCGTCCTGGGCCGCCTGCAAGGCCAGCGCCTGCTCGATGTGGATGGCGTGGAAGCGCACCGTGTCGCCCGCCTTGAGCTGGCCCAACTTCCAGCGCTCGGCGGCCACCACCACGGCGGGGCAGACAAAGCCGCCCAGGCTGGGGCCATCGGGGCCCAGGATCACGGGCATGTCGCCTGTGAAGTCGATGGCACCAATGGCGTAGGCGTTGTCGTGGATGTTGGAGGGGTGCAGGCCGGCTTCACCCCCATCGGTGCGGGCCCACTGCGGCTTGGGGCCGATCAGGCGCACGCCGGTGCGGCTGCTGTTGTAGTGCACCTGGTAGTCGGTGCCAAAGAAGGTGGTGATGTCCTCGGAGGTGAAGAAGTCCGGTGCGCCGTGGGGGCCATAGAGCACGCCGATGTCCCAGTGGCGGGTGAGGGTGGGCGGGGAGCTTGGAACGTGGGCGGGCAGAGTGCTTGGTTCAGTGGCTGCGTTGTCCTCGGCGCCATGCACATGCAGCAGATCGCCGGTGCGCAGGGTACGACCGGCGTGCCCGCCAAACTGCCCCAGGGTGAAGGTGCTGGCGCTGCCCAGGTACAAGGGCACATCCAGCCCGCCTTGCACGGCCAGGTAGGTGCGCGCACCGCCCTCGGCCAGGGGCGCGGTGCCCAGCTTCAGGGTGCTGCCGGCCCGAAGCGTCCAGGCTCGGTTCATGGCCTCGTCAGCGGGCAGGGGCTGGCCGTTTACCCACACCGGCATGGGGGCGCCGCACAGGGCTACCCGCAGGTCGGCGTGGGCCTTCAGGGTGGGGCCGGCCACCGTGCATTCCAGGGCGGCCACGCCCGGCGCGTTGCCCACCAGGCGGTTGGCCAGGCGCAGGTGCAGGTCGTCCATCGGGCCGGAGGGCGGCACGCCCACGTCCCAGTAGCCCAGCCGGCCGGGCCAGTCCTGCACGGTGGTCTGCACGCCGCCGTCGATCACCTCCAGCGCACGCGGCTGCCACACAAAATCGCCCAGGCTGCGCGTGACCACCTGGCCTTGCACGAACACCGGCGCGGCCGTGACGGCGCGCAGGTAACGCAGATTGGTCTCGATGCCGGCCAGTCGGGTCTCAGCCAGGGCCTGCTGCAGCTGGCGGACTGCCTGCTCGCGCGTGTCGGCCGTGACGATGAGCTTGGCCAGCATGGGGTCGTAGTGCGGGGGCACCTCGGTGCCCGTGTCCACCCAGCCATCCAGCCGAACGCCCGGCGGAAAGCTCACCTCGGTCAACACGCCCGCACAGGGCTGAAAGCCGCGTGCCGGGTCTTCGGCGTACAGCCGCACCTGGATGGCCGCGCCTTGTGGTGCGGGGGCCACCAGCGGCCAGTGGTCGCCCCGCGCCAGCTTCACCATCCACTCGACCAGGTCCACGCCCGTGACCTGTTCAGTCACGCCGTGTTCCACCTGCAGGCGGGTGTTGACCTCCAAAAAGTAGAAGGCGCCGGTGTCGGCATCCAGCACGAACTCGACCGTGCCGGCCGAGCGGTAGGCCACGGCCTGGCCCAGGCGCACGGCGGCGGCCAATAAGGCCTCGCGGGTGTTGGTGCTCAGGCCTGGTGCCGGGGTTTCTTCAATCACCTTCTGGTTGCGGCGCTGGGCCGAGCAATCGCGCTCGCCCAGGGCCACCACGGCGCCTTGGCCATCGCCAAACAGCTGCACCTCGATGTGGCGGGCCCGCTCGACAAACTTCTCCAGAAACAGCCCGGCATCCTTGAAGTTGGCGCGGGCCAGGCGTTCCACGGCCTCCCAGGCGGCATCCAGCTCGGCTTCATTGCGCACCAGGCGCATGCCGATGCCGCCACCGCCGGCCGTGCTCTTGAGCATCACCGGGTAGCCGATGCGTGTGGCCTCGGTGCGCGCATGGGTCGCATCGCTCAGCAAGCCACTGCCGGGCAGCAAGGGCACCTGGTGCTGTTCGGCCAGCGCCCGTGCCGTGTGTTTCAGGCCAAAGGCCCGCATCTGCTCGGGCGTGGGGCCGATGAAGGCGATGCCCGCGTCTTCGCAGGCCTGCGCAAAACCGGGGTTCTCCGACAGAAAGCCGTAACCGGGGTGGATGGCACCGGCCCCGGTCTCTCGGGCGGCCTCCAGGATACGCTCGACGTTCAGGTAACTCTGGGCCGCCGGTGCCGGCCCGATGCACACGCTGGCATCGGCCAGGGCCACATGGCGCGAATCGGCATCGGCCTCGGAGTACACCGCCACCGACTTCAGGCCCATGGCCTTGAGCGAGCGGATGATGCGGCAGGCAATGGCGCCGCGGTTGGCAATCAGGACGGTGTCAAACATCTTGGGCATCCCAGACCAGGAACTGCGCCGGGGTGGGGTTGTAGGCGTTGCAGGGGTTGTTGAGCTGCGGACAGTTGGACACCAGCATCAGGATGTCCATCTCGGCGCGCAGCTCGACGTACTTGCCCGGGCCCGATACCCCATCGGCGAAGGTGAGTTGCCCATCGGCCGTCACCGGCACGTTCATGAAGAAGTTGACGTTGGGCACCAGATCGCGCTTGCTTAAGGCCAGGTCGGCGTGCTGCAGTGCGATCAGGTAGTTGTCTCGGCAGCTGTGCATGTACTTCTTCTGCAGGGCGTAGCGCACCGTGTTGCTCTCGGCCGCGCAGGCGCCGCCCAGCGTGTCGTGCCGCCCGCAGGTGTCGGCCACGATGGTGAGCATGGGCCGACCTTCGCTGCTCATCAGCACCGAGCCGGTGGTCAGGTAGATGCCGCCTTGCGCCAGCATGGTGTCGGTGGCGCTGTAATGCTCGGCCAGGTCTTGCGCGTTGTAGAAGATCACGTCGACGGCCTGGTTGCCCTCCAGGTCGACGATGCGCAGGGTCTGGCCCTGCTTGAAGTGCAGCAAGTAAGGCTCGCCCGATGGCAGCACGTGGTTGACCACGGCCTGGGCCGGGTCGAGGGGGCTTTCCTGGATGCGGATGGCGGTGGCGGTCATCGCGTGCTCCTGCTCAGATCAGAGGTAGGCCATGTCGGCGTTGTGCAGCGCACGGGCGCACTCTGGGCGGAAGCGCCGGTTGAAGTCGTGCGCGTCGGCGGGGCCGGATTTCCACGCGGCCAGCCCCACCTTGCGCGGTGCGTAGGTGGGGTTCGGGTCCAGCGGGTGGGGCGCGGTGGAGATGGCGATCAGCGTGTCCATGTCGAAGCGCAACTCGACCATCGCGCCAGCCGGCGCATGCTCGGGCGCAAACTGGAAACGACCTTCGGCGTCCACCGCCACCTTGCTGAAGAAGTTGACCGGCGCAATCAGGTCGCGGCGGGCCAGACCGTACTTGCCGATCTCGATGAGCAGGCCGTCCTTGCCGCTGCGGAACATGCTGTTGCGGTGGGTGTGGAAGCTCTGATCGCCATACTTGGCGTGCAGGCGTTCGGCGTCCAGCAAGGCGCCCAGCGGGTCGTGCCAGCCTACGGTGTCGGCGGTGATGCTGGCCAGCGCGCGGCCCATGTCGCTCATCAGCACGTGGCCCCGGGTGTAGTGGGCCGTGTGCTGCGCCTTGAGCGAGTCGGGCATGTTGTAGCGCTCGAGCTTCTCGCGGGCGTGGTAGAGCACCATGCTCAGGTTGGCGCCGGCTTCGAGCGCCACCATGCGCAGGCGGCTGCCCCGGGGCATCACCCAGGACCAGTGGCAGCCCCCGGGCACGATCTCGGACCACATCACCCGCTCAGCGGGCAGGTCAGGGGCAAAGCGCTGCCAGACGTTGGGGGCATCCACGGGTTGGGTGCCGGGTGGATTGGCGGGAATGTCAAAGCTCGGGGTCATGGGGTCGTCCAGGCAAGTCGTCAGCGTGGGGTGGCGCCCGAGGCGCCTGAAGCCACATCGGCGGCCGATCGGCTGAGCTGTTCCAGCAGATCGAGGTCGGTCTTCATCCCCGAGGTGTCGCGTATGCGGTCCAGCAGGTGGCGTTTGAGTTGCAGGAACTCGGGCGAGAGCTTCATGTCCTGCGTGCGGCGCTCGGGCAGGGGCACGGTGTGGATCGAGTCGATGCGCCCTGGTCGCGGGGCCATCAGCACCACCCGGTCTGCCAGGTAGATGGCCTCTTCCACGTCATGGGTCACGAAGACGATGGTCGTGCGCTCCAGCCGGTGCACGTGCTGGATCAGGTCGTGCATCACCTCGCGTGTCTGCGCGTCCAGCGCCCCGAAGGGCTCGTCCATCAGCAGGATGGGCGGGCGGCTCATGAGAGCTCGCGCAATCGCCACGCGTTGCTGCATGCCGCCCGACAGTTGGCTGGGGTAAGCGTGGGCCACATGGGTCAGCCCCATCAGACGCAGCAAGGCATCGGCGCGGCCGGCCGCGTCTTCCACGTCGGCGCTGGTGCGCTCGGCGGTGTGCGCCTTCAGCTGCCGGCAGAACCTGATGTTGTCGAGCACCGTCAGCCAGGGGTAGAGGCTGTAGTGCTGGAAGACCATGGCGCGCGTCAGGCTCGGGCCGTCGATGGGCAGGCCACCGGCGGTGAGCGTGCCCGCGTCGTAGTCTTCGAGCCCCGCCATCGTGCGCAACAGCGTCGATTTGCCACACCCTGAGGCGCCCACCATCACCACAAACTCATTGGCCTGGATGTGCAGGTCGATGGCTTGCAGCGCGGGCGCAGCGGCACCCGGGTAGGTCTTCCACAGCTGTTCGCAGCGGATGTCCATGGCGTATGGGGTGGGCGTCATGCGCGACTCCGTCGGTCTTCCATCATTCAATGGCGGCCATACAGCCACGGAAAGGACTTGCGGTGCGCCAGGCGGAAGAGCTGGTCAATCAGCAGCCCGATCAGGCCGATGATCAGGATGCCGGCGAAGATCTTGTCGGTCTGCAGAAAGCGCTGCGCCTTGAGGATGGCGTAGCCCAGCCCCGAACTCGAGGCCACCAGCTCGGCCACCACCAGGTAGGTCCAGGCCCAGCCCATGGTCACGCGTAAGGTGTCGAGCAGGGCCGGTTTGGCCGAGGGCACGATGACCTTCTCGACCACCTCCCAGCGCGTGGCCCCCATGGTCTGCGCAGCCTCGATCTGGGCCATGGGCACGCGGCGCACGTCTTCGGCCACCATCAGCACCATCTGAAAGAAGGTGCCGATGAAGATCACGGCCACCTTGGCGCTCTCGTCGATGCCCACCCATACCATCACCAGCGGCACAAAGGCCACCGCGGGCATGTAGCGGATGAAATCGGTGAGCGGCTCCAGCATGGCCTGTACGGCACGCCAGGTGCCGATCAGCAGCCCCAGAGGCAGGGCGATCAGGGCCGACAGCCCCCAGCCGGCCACCACGCGGAAGGTGCTGATGCCGGCATCGCCGAGCAGCCCATCGTCCCACCAGGCCTGGGCCTGGGCCCACACCTTGTCGGGGCCAGGCATGAAGACCGGGTCAGCGCCGCTCACGGCAGCCAGCGTCCACAGCAGCACGGGCACCGCCAGACCCAGCAGGGCCAGCGCCAGATAGATGCCACCGGGGATGCCGGTGCGCACGCCCAGCAAGCGCAGCCGTCGCGGACGCATCACCGGCGGCGCGCTGGCGCGCCCGTCCAGGAGCCCGGGGGGCAAAGGGGCCGGTGGCCTGCTCATGCCGCGCTCACTTCTTCAGCGCATCGGCCAGCAGCGTCGCGTCCACGCCCTTGGCGGGGTCGGGCCGGCCGTCAATGAGCTTGTGCTCCAGCAGGAAGTTCGCGATCGTGGGGGCCACCGCCACCAGCGACTGCGGGTGTTTCGGGTCCAGCGCGGTCTGGTTGGCTGCGGCGTCGAAGAAGCGGGTGCCCGGCAAGAAGACCTTGTATTCGTCGGGCTTCATGCTCACGACCTTGCTCATGATCTTGGCGGCTTCGTCGGGGTTCTGCTGGATGAAGGCGACGGTGTCGAACCAGGCCTTGATCATGCCCACCAGATGCTTGCGCTTGGTCTGGATGGCCTTGTCCTGGGCCACCAGCAGGTCCGGGATGAGGCCGGGCATGTCCTTCGAGGTGAACACCGCCTTGCCCTTGCCACTGGAGACGATCTGGTGGATCCAGGGGTTCCACACCACGGCGGCATCCACCCGACCAGCCATGAAGGCGGCGGCCGCATCGCCAGCGCTCAGGTTGGTGATCTTCACGTCAGATGGCTTCATGCCGTTCTTGGCCAGCGCGGTGGCCAGCACGAAGTGCGACACGCTGAACTCTTCCAGCGCCACCGTCTTGCCCTTGAGATCCTTGATGGACTGGATCTTCGGTGACACCACCACGGCGTCGTTGCCGGCCGAGTTGTCGTTGACCAGGATGGCCTTCAGCGGCAGGCCCTTGGCCAGCGGCCCCATGGTGTCGGACCAAGTCTGTGAGTTGGCATCCAGCCGGCCGGCGGACAAGGCCGAGATGGAGTCGGTGTAGTTGGCAAACCAGACGAGCTTGACGTCGGCGCCGTGCTTCTTGAAGAAGCCTTTTTGCTCGGCCACATACCAAGCCACCCAGCCCGGCCAGTCCGATACGCCTACCTTCACTTCGGCCCGTGCGGGCGAAGGTGCTGCGAGTGCCATGGCGGCGGCGACCGCGGCCATGGCACCGAGCACACGGGCCTTCAGCCCGGAGGCGGAAGACAACAACGGCAAACGCGCCGACGAGAGGGCGAAAGAGGCAGATCGCATGCAGGGCTCCTGGCAGGTTGAACGCACGTGAGAGGACACTTCGTGAAGCCGAAGCGAACCTCCCGGGCTTTTGTCCCGCCGTGGAGCCCATGCCGGTATGCGCCGACCTGAGCCGGCAGCTCTCGGACCAGACACCCTGAATGCATCAGAGCCGGAACCCTAGCTGCCCTTTCGGGGAGCGACGACCTCGCCGTTCCTCTCATGCACCTTGTATGCACGACCCGTGCCAGCACCTGACGCCCTTGCGTGAGCCGCAAGAGCCTGTGGCGGTGCGCAGGGGCGCGCGCCACGCACAGTGCCGGTGCGCCTCGTCTGCTCAGCAGCGAGCCGCTTGAGCGTCGGGCGCGGATGTGGTGCGTTGCCTGCCGCGCATTGCGAGCACCAGCAGGCCTGCGCCGACCAGCCATAGGGCCGTGGGTTCGGGCACGGGGCTCAGCACGCCGGGCATGGATGCCCGAACACCGCCGTCGCGCCAGATGGACTGCAGACTGAAGCTGGCGAGCGTGCGCCCCGCCGTCTGCCAGTTGCCATTGCTCCAGCTGGCCGCGTTCAGGCTGACCTCCAGCTCATAGCCGCCGGCTTTGAGCTCGAGCACCTGGCTGAAATCCCGCAAGGGGCGCCAGTCGTCGTCGTAGACCACGGTGTCCTGCCAGACAGTGTGGGCGGGGCCGCCTTTGGGGTCGATGTAGCGCAGCGCGAAGCGGTAATCGTCGTCGCGCCACTGGCCGACGGTGCTGTCCATGCGCAGCTGCATGGGGCGGCTGTCAAGCAGGTCGAAGCGGTGGACCAGCTGCACCTGCGACCGGCCTTGGCCCTCGAAGCTGACGCCCCAGTCGCTGGTGCCACCGGACGCGAACACGTCGGCCAGCCCGTTGAAAGACAGCCCACCCGCGTCGGTGTCCAGCCACTGCCGGGCCTGCCCGTCGACACCGCCCCAGCCCAGCGGCTGGTCTTCGGGCAAGCGCAGCGCCATGCCCGCCCGCAGCTCGGCAGGGTGCAGGTCGCCGCTGAGGGTGCGGGCGTAGCTGACCTCGACGCTCTGAAAGGGGTCGCCGCCAAACAGACTCGCCTGGCCTGAAATGGACACCGTGCGCGCTGTCTCCCAATGAACCAGGCCGCCACCGGCGAGCGGTTGAGCGGTCACGCCCGCAAGCGCGTGGTGCGACAGGCTGGCGCAGAAGACGAGCGCGAGGGCGCTCACATGCGAGCGGATGGCGGTTGCTTTGTGGTCCACGGGCGCGGACGCGGGCACGTTGAGCTGAGGCATGAGGCAAAGGGCTGGCGCCAAGTCGGACAGGCGTTCAGTAGGCCACCTATCCCGTTCTGCAAGAAACAGCGGCGGGTAAGGTGTGCAAACAACTGTGTCCAGCCGCCTCGCCAGCTCAGATCGGGCGCGTGCGTGCCGTCAGCCAGTTCAACGCGTCGCCCGAGACATGGGGCGCCAGACTGCGGTGCACCTCGGCGTGGTAGGCGTTGAGCCACTGCACCTCGTCGTCACGAAGCAGGTTGCGGTCGATGCAGCGCGTGTCGATCGGGCACAGGCTCAGCGTCTCGAACGCCAAGTAGTCGCCATGTTCGGGCGTGCCTGGCGCGGCATCGGCCACCGCCGGGGGCACGGCCACATTGAGGACCAGATTCTCGATGCGAATGCCCCACTGGCCCGGCCGATACAAGCCAGGCTCGATGGAGGTGATCATGCCCGGCTGCATGGCCATGTCTGGCACGGGCACGGCCTTCGAGATCGACTGCGGCCCTTCGTGCACGTTGAGGAAGTAGCCCACGCCGTGCCCGGTGCCATGCCCGAAGTCCAGCCCCTCGGCCCACAGCGGCGCGCGCGCAATGGCGTCCAGCATCGGGGCCAGCGTGCCGCGCGGAAAGCGCGTGCGCGACAGCGCCATCGTGCCTTTGAGCACCAGCGTGAAGTCGCGCTTTTGCGCGGCGCTGGGCGTACCAATGGCCCACACGCGGGTGATGTCGGTCGTGCCGCCCAGATACTGTGCGCCCGAATCGATCAGCAGCAGGCCTTCGGCCGTGAGCCCCTGAGGGGTGCTCAGCACGCTGTACGACTGCGCGGTGGCGCGGTAGTGGGGCAGTGCGCCGTTGGCGTTGAAACCGGCAATGGTCGGGAAACTCAGCGACACATAACCCGGCTGACGCGCCCGCTCTGCGGTCATGCGTTCGTCAATGGTCAGCTCGCTGACGTGTTCGCGGCCGAGGGCGTGTTCGAGCCAGGCATAGAAGGCGCACATGGCCGCGCCATCGGCTTCCATGGCCTCGCGGATGAAAGCCGCCTCGGCCTCGGTCTTGCACGCCTTGGCCAGCGTGGTCGGGTTGGTGGCCTCGATCACCTTCACGCCGTCGGGCACGGCCTCGCGCAGACCCCAGGTGATGCGTTTCGGGTCGACCAGCAGCGTGCTGCCTGCCGGCAGGCCACGCAGGGCGCCCAGGGCCATGTCGTAATCGCGCAGCGTGACGCCATCGTCGCGCAGACGTTGCGCCAGCGCGTCCGGCACCTTGCCGGCGCCCACAAACAGCGTGGCGGTCTGCAGGTCGATCAGCGCATGGCCCAGAAACACCGGGTTGTAGTCGACGTCGGCACCGCGCAGGTTGAACAGCCAGGCGAGGTCGTCGAGCGTGGCGATCCAGTGGTGGGTGGCGCCCTTGTCGCGCATCGCTGCACGCAGGGCTTCCAGCTTGGTCGTACGAGGCGTGGCGGCATGCGGCAAGGCGTGCTCATACACGGCGGCGGCAGGCAGGGCAGGGCGGTCAGCCCAGATGGTGGCCAATCCGTCCGATGCGGTGTCCAGTTGCCATCCGCCGCGTTGCAGGGCGTCGCGCAGCTGTGTGGCCTGGGCCAGACCCAGCACCGCGCCGTCCACGGCCAGGGTGCCCGCGTCAGAGCCTGACGCTTCGGCTTTCAGCCACGCCAGATAGGCGGGCACGGCGGGCCCGTCGAGCTTGACCAACGCCACCGGCGAGCCGGCCAGTTCGGTCTCGGCCTGCTCCCAGTAGCGGCTGTCGGTGAACAGGGCTGCCCGCGTGGCCGACACCAGCAGCGTGCCGGCCGAGCCGGTGAAGCCGCTGAGCCACACGCGCCCCTGCCAGCGGTCGGGCAGGTACTCGGAAAGATGGGGGTCGCTGCTGGGCACCAGCACGGCGTGCCAGCCCTGCTGGGCCATGTGGGCGCGTAGCGCCGCCAGGCGGGAAGAAATGGTCGACAGCATGGCAGCTATGGTGCCATGAGTCGCACGCCGGCAGGCGTCAGGGGGCGGGCGGGCTGCCCGGCTCTTTCACGCGCACCAGCATGGCGGTGGGCTCCAGCGCGTGCGGATCAGGGAAGACGCGGGCATGGCGCTGCGAGGTGAAGTAGGCCCAGGCCCAGTCCATCAGCACCACCGTGCGGTTGCGGAAGCCGATCAGGAAATAGACGTGCACGAACAGCCAGAACAGCCAGGCCAAGAATCCGCTGAACTTGATGTTGCGCTTGAAGAAGGGCACATCGACCGAGGCGACGGCCGCACGCTTGCCGATGGTGGCCAGCGAGCCGTAATCGAAGTAGCGGAAGGCCTGACCATCCAGGCCTTTCATGCGGCGCAAGATGTTGAACGCTGCCTTGCGGCCCATCTGTTTGGCGCCCGGGCTGACGCCGGGCACTGGGGTGGGGTGGGCGGGATCCAGGTAGCTCTTGGCCGAGGCCAGGTCGCCCACCACGTAGATGTTGGGGTGGCCCGGGATGGTCAGGTCCGGCTGCACGACGACGCGGCCGGCCCGGTCGAGCTCGCAGCCGGTGGTCTTGGCCAGCGCGCGTCCCAGCGGTGAGGCGGCCACGCCCGCGGCCCACACCACGGTGCGGCTGGGCAGGAAGTGGGCGACCATCTTGCTGCTGCCGTCGGGCTGCGTTTCCTGCAGTTCGTAGTGGATGCCGAACGCGGTGATGTTGGTCACCTTCGCCCCCAGCAGCACCTCGGCGCCCAGCATTTCCAACTGCTCCCGAGCGCGCTCGGACAGGTCCTCCGGGAACGCGCCGAGCACGCGGGGCGCGCCTTCCAGCAGGATGATGCGCGCCACGCGCGAGTCGATGCGGCGGAACTCGGATTTCAAGGTCTCGCGCGAGATCTCAGCCAGCGTGCCGGCCATCTCGACACCCGTGGGGCCGGCGCCGACGATGGCAAACGTGAGCCACGGCTCGCGCTTGTCCGGATCGGTTTCGCGCTCGGCCTGCTCGAACGCGCTCAGCACCCGACGGCGGATGGTGAAAGCATCGCCCAGGGTCTTGAGCCCCGGCGCGTACTTGGCCCATTCATCGCGGCCGAAGTAGCTGTGGGTGGCGCCGGCTGCCACGATGAGGTGGTCGTAATGCACGTGCTCGCCGCCGTCCAGCACCACGCAGCTGGTGGATGTGTCGATCGCGTTGACCTCGCCCATCAGCACGGTGAGGTCGCCGCGCGCGATTTGCGTGCGCAGCACGTGGCGAATGGGGGCCGCAATGGCGGGGGCGCTCAACCCGGCGGTGGCCACCTGGTAGAGCAGCGGCTGGAACAGGTGGTGGTTCGTCCGGTCAATGACGATGACTTCGACATTGGCCCCGTCCAGCGCCTTGGCCGCCTCAAGGCCGCCGAAGCCGCAGCCGATGATCACGACGCGCGGGCGGGCCGAGGGCGCCGACAGGCGGGGGGTGGCTGGCGTGGCGACGGGCTTGGTCGAAGCGTGGGACATTGAGCGGGACAGTGGGGGTGGCAAGGCCGCCGCACTGTCATGGACAGGCGTCAGGCGAAAGGTTGAGGGTTATACCAGTCGCCGCCCCTGTCAAGCCCATTGCACCGTCATGGTGCGACCCCGCATCTGTGGGGATCTGTCGTCAATTTGCTGCTTCTTTCAGACAACACACGTTATCTGATTTGGGTGGAAGTTCCGACATGACCAGCCGGGCCTTGCCGTTGCGCTTGGCGTCGTACATGGCCGCGTCGGCCCGTGCGCACAGGGTTTCCTCGTCTTCGTCGGCCTGCAGCAACGCCGCGCCGATGCTGGGTGTCACCCGCACCGCTTGGCCCAGCAGGGTCACATCCGCACTCACGCGATCGATGATGCGCTGTCCGATGCGATGGATTTCGCCGGGGTGGCCCGCGCCTTCGAGAATGACCGTGAACTCGTCGCCGGCCAGCCGGCACACGCAATCGGTGGTGCGCACGCATTGCTGCAGGCGCAGCGCGACTTCCTGCAACAGCCGGTCGCCGGCCGCGTGGCCCAGCGCATCGTTGACGGCTTTGAATCCGTCCAGGTCGATGAACAGCACGGCCAGGGTTTCGGGGCGGCGCCGTGCGCGGGCCATTGCCTGGCGCAGCCGCTCGCTGAAGGCCCTTCGGTTGGGCAGTCCGGTCAGCACGTCGTGGCGGGCCTGCTCCGCCAGCTCGCGCTGCTGCGCCTTGAGCACCGAGATGTCGCTGAAGACGCGGATGTGCTGTGTGATGCCGTTGTGCACATTGCGCAGCGTGCTCACGCTGAGCCAGATGTCCAGTGTGCGCCCGTCGGCTCGAACCTGCTGACTTTCGCCGGTCCAGCGTTCGGCGCCATGCAACGCCTGCCGGATGCCGGGCAGATGGCTTTCGCGCAAAGGCGGCATGCCCAGCAACTCGGCGGGATGGCCCAGCGCCTCGCTGGGCGTCAGGCCACTGAGGTGCAGAAAGGCGGGGTTCACGCGCACCACCCGGTCGAGTGCGTCGGTGATCACGATGGCCTCACCGGCTTCTTCAATCACCCGCGAGGCCAGCCGAAGCTCATCGGCGGCCTGTCGCTGCTCGGTCACGTCGGTGGCAATCGTGAGGATGTGGTCAAGCGCGCCGTCCGCGCCGTACACCGGTGTCTTGATCACGTTCACCAGACGGTCGCCATCGGGCGTGGTGTAAGTCAGGTTGTCATGTACCACCGGGCAACCCTGGCGGGCCACTTCGACGTCCTGTGCCTCGGCACGCTCGGCCACCTCGCGCGGCAGCACGTCCGTCGGCAGTTTGCCAAGGACCGCTTCAGTCGGTTGCTGCATGATGCGGGCGGCGGCCTGGTTCCACACCACGTAACGACCGCGGTTGTGCGGACGCATGCTGCGGGCGAACGCGGCCATCGGGAGGCTGTCCACGAGCGTGCGATAGAACACCTCCTGCTCATGCTGGGCCTGCAGGGAGTGCCGCATGGCCGTGGTGTCACGGCTCACGATGGCCACGCCGTCTGGAAGACGAATGAACTGATGGTGCAGCCAGCGGGTCTGCGGCTCGGCCTCGTCTGCGCGCAGGGTGGTCCAGGCGTGCTCGTCTTCTTGTCTCAGGCCGGTTTGCCAGCATTGGTCAAGCCGCTCCTGAAAACTCGGCGGCCAGCTGCCCGGCAGCACGTCGAACACAAGCCGGCCCTGCAGCGGCGCTCCGCCGCCGCCATAGACCGTGTGGGCACAGGCGTTGGCGTCTGCAATTTCGAAGCCCATGAAACGGCCGAACAGATCCACCCTGTGGCGCAGGACCAGCACGGCGTCCTGGGTGCCGGCCACCAGCGCACTCCATCGGTCTTCGGCGAGGCGCCCGGTGTGCAGTTGCTGGTCGAGCCGACGGCGCTCGCGCCACACATGCCAGATGCTGAGACCCAGGCAAGTGGCGCCGAGAAGCTGGAATAAGGGCCGATCAGAGGACGACAACACGAACCCCGCGCCGATGGCGCAGCCTGCAAGCAGCCCCTGGGCTGTGCACGCCGCCTGGCGGATGATGGTGGGCGCCCCCATGACCGCCGTGGAAACGGCAGAGAACATGGACACCCCGACTGCAAGAAACAGTTCAAGGAATTTCGGACTGCCCGGAAGCAACTTGACCGGGAAATGGCGGGGATTCACCCCCCTGATCGGGTTGTCTAGCCGTTCAGGCGGCAGCTTGCAGCGGGCTGCGCAGTCGCAACCAGGTCTGTTGCAGCAAGCGTGCGTCGCCGCTGGCGCGGTGGCGCTGCAGTCCCGCAGTGGCGGCAACCCGACGTTTCACTTCGTGCCAGCGCGCGGCCTCGGCGTCGTCCAGCAGCGCCCGGAGGTTGTCCAGCCGGAAGGCGGGCGTCCGTTCTGCGGCCTCGTACAGCCGGTTCAGCCAGGTGTAGTCATGGGCCCAGGCATCGGAGTAGACCGTCAGGCCGCGCAGGCGCGTATTCAGCATCTCGCACACATCCAGCACACTGCGGCCATGTCGGGCCAGTTGCTCGCGCGTGATGCCATGCACGGCGGCCGCGTTCGGGTCCCAGTGTTGCCAGTCCGGTTCAGGCCGGATCAGGCAGCATCCGCTCTCGCCGTCAGCGAGCACGAACCCGATCTCGACCGGGTAGCTGCCCAACCCGAAGCCCGATGCCTCAATGTCAAGTATGGCGGGTGGCAACGGCCGGGCCGGATCGGGAGGCGGTGTGTTGGCAGACATGTTGGAGGACCCTGTGTGACGTTGTGTGCGGATGATTGGAACGGTCGTTTGACGACCCGGTTGCTCGCGCGAGTGTCGCACCAACGCCGCCGTCTCAGTCTTGGGGTTTGAACGGCATTCGGTCGTTTAATTCGTTCACGTAGTGCGACAGGCCCGCGTCTTCTCGGCCCAGAAAGTCTGCTACGGCGGTGCGCAGACCATCGTGTGCCAGCCAATGAGCCGAGCGTGTGCCGACCGGGAGCAGGCCCCGTGCCAGCTTGTGTTCGCCCTGGGCGCCGCCTTCGAAGCGAGCCATTCCCCGAGCGATGCACCAGGCCAGCGGCTGGTAGTAGCACGCCTCGAAATGCAAGCACGACACCTGGGCCATGCTGCCCCAGTAGCGACCGTAGGCCGTGCCGGTCTGGTGGTCCAGCGCCACCAGTGAGGCGGCCACGGGTTCGCCGTGCATCTCGGCCACGAACATGACCCAGTGCTCCGGCGCGTTCGCGCCCACAGCCATCCAGAAGTCGCGGCTGAGGTAAGGGTGCTGCCCGTGCTCCAGATAGGTGCGCGCGTAGCAGCCGTAGAAGAAAGCCCAGTCCTGCGGCCGGATGCACTGACCTTCGAGAACCGAGAAGCTGACGCCCGCCTCGCGCACTTTGCGGCGCTCTTGCTGGATCTTCTTGCGCTTGTCGCGGTGCAGGCTGCTCAGGAAGTCATCGAAGTCGGCATAGGGGGCGGGGCTGCGGTTCAGCCAGTGGAACTGCACGCCGTGGCGCACCAGCCAGCCGGCCTGACAGGCTTGCCCGGCCTCGGCCTCGGACAAGAAGAGCAGGTGGGCGCCAGACCATCCCTCTTGCGTGCAACGGGCGCGCACAGCGGCCAGCAGCCGCGCCCGCAGTGCATGGCAGCGCGCCTCAGTTGCGCCCGGGGCCGTCAACAGGCGCTGCCCCGGGATGGGGGAGAAGGGCACCGCAGACACCAGCTTCGGGTAGTAGCGATGGCCCTGCGCGGCCAGTGCGCGGTCGTGCGCGTCAGCCCATGACCAGTCGAACACGTACTCGCCATACGAGTGTGCTTTCAGGTAGAGCGGGCAGGCGGCCCAGAGGCGGCCATCGGCGTCTTCCAGGGTCAGGTACAGCGGTTGCCAACCGGTGTCGGGCGCCGCGCATCCGTGATCCGTGAGCGCCTTGAGCCAGTTGTGTGTCAGAAAGGGCCGGGCGCCCGGCACACCGTCGAGCAGTGCATCCCAGGCAGGGGCGGCGATGGTGTCCAGGCTGTCGTGCCAACGCGCCGTCAGGCCGGCTACCATGCTGTCTGGCGCATGTGCGCCATGTGTGTCGAATGCTTCCATGAACCTCGAGTCGACTTCCGACGCCAGGGCCTCGCTGGCCGTGGCCGTGCTGCAATTCAATCCGGTGGTCGGTGACCTCACGGGCAACGCCCGCGCCATCATCGATCTGGCCCGTCAAGCGTACGCGCAAGGCGCACGCCTTGTCGTCACCCCGGAAATGGCCCTGTGCGGTTACCCGCCCGAAGACCTGCTGTTGCGCCCGGCCTTCATGCAAGCCTGTGACGCCGCCGCGGGCCAGATTGCCGAGGCGCTGGCCGATTTGCCCGATCTGCACCTGGTGCTGGGCCACCCGCTGCAGGCGCTGGGCGACGACCTTCGCACGCGCTCGTGGTCGGTGCCCCGCAGGCTGAACGCTGCCAGCCTCATTCAGGGCGGCCAGATTCGGGCCAGCTACGCCAAGCGCGAGCTGCCCAACTACCAGGTGTTCGACGAGCGTCGCTACTTTGTCTCGGGCCGCGAAGCGGGCTTGGGCCCGGTGGTGGTGGACGTGGCAGGTTGGCGCGTGGCGCTGCTGGTGTGTGAAGACGCATGGTTCGACGAGCCGTCGTCGGCTGCGGCGGCCATGGGGGCCGATGTGCTGGTGGTGCTCAATGCGTCGCCCTTCCATGCGGGCAAGCGTGTCGAGCGCGAGGCCCGCATGGGCCAGCGCGCCCACACCCTGGGCTTGCCGCTGGTCTATGCCCACATGGTGGGCGGGCAGGACGAAGTGGTTTTTGATGGCGCCTCGTTTGCCGTGGACGCCACTGGCGCGGTGAAGGCCCGGGCCGGCAGTTTCGTCGCGCAGACGCTGCTGCTGCGTCTGGCGCCCGATGGCAGCGTGTCGGGCGCCGTGGCCGAGCCTCTGGGTGAAGAGGCCGAGGTCTGGGCGGCGCTGGTGTGCGGCGTGCGCGATTACGTGGGCAAGAACGGCTTTCCCGGCGCCATCATCGGCTTGTCGGGTGGCATCGACTCGGCGCTCGTGCTGGCCATCGCGGTCGAGGCGCTCGGCGCCGACAAGGTGCGCACCGTGATGATGCCGTCGCCCTACACCGCCGACATCTCGTGGATCGACGCGCGCGACATGGCCGACCGCCTGGGGGTGCGCCACGACGAGATCGCCATCGCGCCCGAGTTCGATGCGTTCAAGGCGTCGCTGGCACCCTTGTTCGCCGGGTTGGCAGAGGACACCACCGAGGAAAACATCCAGGCCCGCATCCGGGGCACGCTGCTGATGGCCTTGTCCAACAAGACAGGCGCGATCGTGCTGACCACGGGCAACAAGAGCGAGATGGCCACGGGCTACTGCACCTTGTATGGCGACATGGCCGGCGGCTTTGCCGTGATCAAGGACGTGGCCAAGACGCTGGTCTACCGGCTGGCGCGCTGGCGCAATGCGCAGGCGGCCGAGCAGGGCCAGGTCGAGCCCATTCCGGAGCGAATCATCACGCGCCCGCCGTCGGCCGAACTGCGCCCTGATCAGACCGACCAGGACAGCCTGCCGCCCTACGAGGTGCTCGACGCGATCCTGGACGGCTACATGGAACACGACCGCTCGATCGAGGAACTGGTCGCCGACGGTTTTGATCGCGCAGATGTCGACAAGGTCACCCGGCTGATCAAGCTCAACGAGTACAAGCGCCGTCAGGCGCCGGTGGGCATCCGCATCACCCACCGGGCGTTCGGCCGCGACTGGCGCTACCCCATCACCTCGCGTTTTCGCGCCTGAGATGACAGGCAAGGGCGTCCGGCGCTTGCCGGATGCCACACCGGCCTGTGGAAACACGCGCAGACGTGCTTAAATAGCCAGCATTGCGCTGCAACATGCGCCGCTGCATTTTCTGCCATCAGGCACATGACTCCGGAGCCTCGACCATGAAACAGATCACCGCCATCATCAAACCCTTCAAGCTCGAAGAAGTTCGCGAGGCGCTTGCCGAAGTGGGCGTGACGGGCCTGACCGTGACCGAGGTCAAGGGCTTTGGTCGTCAGAAGGGCCACACCGAGCTGTACCGCGGCGCCGAGTACGTGGTCGACTTCCTGCCCAAGGTGAAGGTGGAGGTGGTGGTCAAGGACGACGACGTCGAGCGCTGCATCGAGGCCATCGTCAAGGCGGCCAAGACCGGCAAGATCGGCGACGGCAAGATCTTCGTCACGCCGGTCGAGCAAGTGGTGCGCATCCGCACGGGCGAAACCGACGAAGCCGCCGTCTGATGATGTGCGCGGGTCGCCCCACGCGCCTACACGCGGGGCGGCCTCAGATCTGATCGGACACGCTGGCCAGGCCAACGCGCTCGTCTGGCGGCGCCGTGGCGACGAGCGCGTCGTGCTCGGCGGCCATCCGGTCCAGCAAGCGGGTGACGTCGTCGTCAACCAGCAGCAACTGCTGGACATCGGGCCACAGAAAACCCTCGTCGCGGCTGCGATCGATGAAGCGCAGCAGGTCGTCGTAGTAGCCGCCGACATTGAGCAGGCCCAACGCCTTGCGGTGGTAGCCCAGCTGGCGCCAGGTCCACACCTCGAAGATCTCCTCCATGGTGCCGATGCCGCCGGGCAGGGCCAGGAAGGCATCCGAGCGCACGGCCATCGTGTGCTTGCGCTCATGCATGCTGTCGACCACGATCAGCTCGCTCACGCCGCCGTGGCCCAACTCCCGGGTCATCAGCTTGTGCGGGATGACGCCCACCACGGGCGCGCCCGCTGCCAGCGCGGCATTGGCCACCGTGCCCATCAGGCCTGTGCTGCCACCGCCATAGACCAACTGCCAGCCCCGCTCGCCGATTTGCCGACCGACCTCGATGGCCGTCTGACGGTGAATGGGGGCGGCGCCATCGCGTGAGCCGCAGTACACGCACAAGGACAAGGGCATGGGGGATGCTCTGTTGGAAGAAGTGACGCGTCAGGGACGCGCGTCGATCAGTCGGGTGCCGCTGAGCACGTCGTGAAGGAACTGGCGCCGCGGCAGCAGGTAGCTCAGCAAGCTGTAGACCCCGATCCAGCCCACCAGTGCGCCCATGATCTGCCTGGTGCTGTGCCAGTCGAATGCCCAGGCCGCGACGAGTGAGGGAGCGAACCACAGCCAGCTCAGCAAGTGGCGCAGCATGGCCCGCCAGATGGGCGGGCGGGCACCACCGGCGTCGACAAGTTGCAGGTGCCAGGTCTTCATGGCCAGCGTCTGACCAGAGCGTCGCCAGCACCACACGAAGTAGATCAGCAAGGTGGCAAACAGCGTGAGCCCGAGGCCCAGGCGGCCTTCCATGCCATGACGCTGGTTGGTCAATACCCCGTAAACCAATGCCACAGGCACGACGATGCCAAACAGCAGCACGCCTTCATAGACGAATGCGGTCAATCTGCGTCGCAGACTCGGCGCCTGGGCGCTGGCGCGCTCGGTGCATTCGGCGGAAGTCAGGGGGCGGTAAGTGGGCGGGCGCCAGAACGACATGGGCAGCAGGTGGCAGACTCGGACAAGCGCGCAACCATACCACCGGCGTCATGGCTTGCCGTTACGCCGGTCTTTTTCGGGCTGGTCGCGCCCCTTGCCGTCCCGAGGAGCGGGCGGCGGCACCATGCCTGCGCTTTGCGGGCCCTTGCGCGGCAGCAGTGTCACAGGATCCACAAAGCCTTCCGTGGCCGCAATCTTCGGTAAGCCTGCATGCTGATGCAACGGCGGTGCCGGCTGCTCGGTGACCAGGCGGGTCGTGGCGCCTGACGCTGCTTTGACGGTGGCCGGCGTCACGGCCTTGCCCGTGGAGCGCAGGGGCAGGGCCGGCGGCACATCGTTCGATTTGCGCGCCTGCTGCTCCGCCTGGCGCTGGCGTCGCTCGAGCTCGCGTGCATCACGCGGCCCCGGTGCCTTGTCCGGCAGGTGCGTCGGTTGCGCGCGTCGCTGAGCCTGCCGCGCCAGCTCGCGCCGTTCGTCTTCAGACAGCGCCTGATACGCGTTCCATCGACGTTGACGCTCTTCCGGCGTCCATTCACGGGTCTGCTGGAAGCGCAGGCGGGCTTCGCCCCGTTCCTTGGGGGCCAGGCGAACCCATTGCGCCAGCCGTTCGTCCACACGTCGCTGCTCGGCGGCACTCAGGCGCTTGTACTGCAAGGCAACGGTGGCCCACTTGCCACGGCTCGTTTCGTCCATGCTGTCCCACTGCGCAGCCAGGGGTTGCAGCACGCGTCGTTGCTCGGCGCTGAGCTGGGTCCAACTGGGACTGTCTTCGGCCATGTCCACGCGCCCGGGCGAGCCCCAGGCAGAGGCCGGGGGCAAGGTCAGGCCGGCCGTCAGCGAGATCAGCGTGGCAGACAGAAGGGGGCCGGCGAGCTTGCGCAGGCGCTTGTGTGTCACGGCTGCGACTCCCCAGCCGTGTTGCTGAGGGCTTCGGCAATCAGGTCCTCCACCCACAGCGGCATGTCCGTCGGCGGGGCAGGATCCGAGGCGCCGGTGCGCAGGAACTCTTCAAAACCGGGGTCAGCGTAGGCGGCTGGTGGCAGGTCGTCCGTCAACAGCGCCATGTCGACCTCGGCCGTGGCGCGAATGCGTTCGTGCTTGTGATAGGCATGAATGGCCCACAACCCGGCTACCAGCGCCACCAGCGGGGCCAGCGATGCCAGGCGCCAGCGCCAGGACACGGGCCCGTCGTCCAGTTTGCGCCAGGTGGGCGAGGCCAGCGGGTGACCACCCCACCCGGACGCGGTGGCGGTACCCTGGACGTCGATGGTCAAACCCACGCCCGTGGCAGACGCTGCCTCGTGGGCCGGACGCGCCAGCACCTGACCACGAGCCTGTGCCAGCGCCTGCTGGCGGGCCACGCGCAGCCGTTCCGTGATGTCGTGCGGCAGTTGCGCGGCGCCCTCGCTCAGGCGAGCGCCCACGCGCAGTGCGAACCGGGCCTCAAGGGCTTCGGCTTGCGCATTGTGCAAGGGGTGATCGACCGGGTGTGTCACAGCGTGATTCCGCGAAGCTGAAGGGCACGGGCGAGCGCCTGCACCGCACGCGAACAATGGGTTTTCACGCTGCCTTCTGAGCAGCCCATGATCACGGCGGTCTCGGCCACGTCCATCTCCTCCCAATAACGCAACAGAAAGGCCTCGCGTTGACGTGCGGGCAACTTTCCAACTTCTTCTTCGATTTGTGCCAGGGTCTGGGCCCGGCTGGCGCCGTCGTCCGCGCCCTCGCCAATCTGGTCATCTACCTTGAGCGCAGCCAGCAGGTCGAAATCCTGCCCCTCGTCTTCGCCATCGCCAGACTCGAAGTCGCCGAGGTTCATCATCACCGCGTTGCGCACCTTCTGGCGCCGGAACCAGTCCAGCGTCGCATTTGACAGGATGCGCTGGAACAGCATGGGCCACTCCGTGGACGGGCGCTCGCCGTAGCTCTGCACCAGGCGGATCATGGCGTCCTGGACGATGTCGAGCGCGGCGTCGTCGTCGCGTACGGCATAAGCGGTGCGTTTGAAGGCGCGGCGTTCGACACCCTTGAGGAAGTCGTTGAGCAGCGCTTCTTGCGAGGCGGGCAGGGGGTTCGACGAAGACAAAGACACGGCGCCTGGGCGGCCACTGAGGTGGGCTGGATTATGTCACTGCGCCTCGCCATCCGGTCCCGGGGGGCGGGAAACCTTGAATTGCCGTGGCGGGATGAGATAATGGCAGTCTTGCGCCATCTCGATCTGGCTTGTTGTTGGCAGGTCAACCGACCCGCGATCCAGGCCGCGCAGGCTCCAAAACCGCCTCACAAGGGCGAGCGCACGACCATCCGTGGTCGCAGTGTTGCTGACATGGGCTCCGGCCGTGTCCGTGTGGAGGGGCACCGATCGTTTTTCGTTAGAGAAAATCTGAAAGGTCATCCAGTCATGGAATTTTCGTCCGCGGACATCAAACGCGCCGGCTCGGCCGACGCCCAAGCATCCTCGCCATCCGGCGAAATCCTCAATGGCTCGGACATCCTCGTCCGCTGCCTGCAAGCCGAAAACGTCAAGTACATCTGGGGCTACCCTGGCGGGGCCGTGCTGTACATCTACGACGCGCTGTACAAGCAAGACACCATCGAACACGTTCTGGTGCGCCATGAGCAGGCCGCTGTGCATGCAGCCGACGGCTACGCGCGCGCCACGGGCGACGTCGGCGTGGCCCTGGTCACCTCGGGCCCGGGCGTCACCAATGCCATCACCGGCATCGCCACGGCCTACATGGATTCGATCCCCATGGTGATCATCACCGGGCAGGTGCCCACGGCCGCCATTGGCCTGGACGCTTTCCAGGAGTGCGACACCGTTGGCATCACCCGTCCCATCGTCAAGCACAACTTCCTCGTCAAGGACGTGTCCGAACTGGCCGCGACGATGAAGAAGGCCTTCCACATCGCCCGCACCGGCCGCCCCGGCCCCGTGGTGGTCGACGTGCCCAAGGACGTGTCGCTCAAGACCACCGCCTTCCACTACCCCGAATCGGTGGAAATGCGCTCGTACAACCCGGTGCGCAAGGGCCATGGCGGCCAGATCCGCAAGGCCGTGCAGCTGCTGCTCAATGCCAAGCGCCCCTACATCTATACAGGCGGCGGCGTGATCATGGCCGAGGCCTGCGCAGAGCTGCGCGAGCTGGTCAACCTGCTGGGCTACCCCTGCACCAACACCCTGATGGGCCTGGGCGCTTATCCGGCCACCGATCCCAAGTTCCTGGGGATGCTGGGCATGCATGGCACGTATGAGGCCAACATGACCATGCAAAACGCCGATGTGGTGATCGCCATCGGCGCCCGCTTCGACGACCGCGTGATCGGCAACCCCAAGCACTTCGCCCAGGTCGAGCGCAAGATCGTCCACATCGACATCGACCCCTCGTCGATCTCCAAGCGCGTCAAGGTCGACATCCCCATCGTCGGCGACGTGAAGGACGTGCTGCAGGAGATGCTGGCACAGATCAAGGAATCGCAGCTCAAGCCCGACCAGAACGCACTGGCCGCCTGGTGGAGCCAGATCAACGAGTGGCGCAAGCGTGACTGCCTGAAGTACAAGCACTCCGACGAGGTCATCAAGCCCCAGATGGTGGTCGAAAAGCTGTGGGAGCTGACCCGTGGCACCGACTACTACGTCACCTCCGACGTAGGTCAGCACCAGATGTTCGCCGCGCAGTTCTTCCGCTTCGATGAGCCGCGTCGCTGGATCAACTCCGGTGGCCTGGGCACCATGGGTGTGGGCCTGCCTTACGCCATGGGCATCAAGCTGGCCAAGCCGGATGCCGACGTGTTCTGCGTGACGGGCGAAGGCTCGATCCAGATGTGCATCCAGGAGTTGTCGACCTGCCTGCAGTACAACACCCCGGTCAAGGTGCTGTCGCTCAACAACCGCTACCTGGGCATGGTGCGCCAGTGGCAGCAGCTGGACTACGGCGGCCGCTACTCGCACAGCTACATGGATGCGCTGCCCGACTTCGTCAAGCTAGCGGAGGCCTACGGCCACGTCGGCATGCTGATCGAGCGCCCGAGCGATGTCGAAGGCGCGCTGCGCGAGGCCATCAAGCTGAAGGATCGCAGCGTGTTTCTGGACATCCGCACCGACCCCACCGAAAACGTGTGGCCCATGGTGCAGGCCGGCAAGGGCATCTCCGAGATGCTGCTGGGCTCCGAGGAACTCTGAAGCGCCACTCCAACCGACGGCCAGCCGCAACCGGCGTCTGCAGGCCGACCCTTGCCGGGGTCGCGTCGGGCAGGCGCCCTGAGCGGCAGGTCAGGACTCAACCCGCATCCATCGCACCCGAGGCCACAGCCTGCCGGTTACCGCCGTCTGGCCCAGGAGCCCCGAAAGGACGATCCAAATGAAACACGTCATCGCCCTGCTGCTCGAAAACGAAGCAGGCGCCCTCTCTCGCGTCGTGGGCCTGTTCTCCGCTCGCGGCTACAACATCGAGAGCCTGACGGTGGCCACCACCGAAGACCCGTCTCTGTCGCGCATGACCGTGGTCACACGCGGTTCGGACGACGTGATCGAGCAGATCACCAAGCACCTCAACCGCCTCATCGAGGTGGTCAAGGTGGTCGACCTGTCCGAAGGCCCCTACACCGAGCGTGAGCTGATGCTCATCAAGGTGCGGGCAGTCGGCAAGGAGCGTGAAGAGATGAAGCGCATGGCCGACATCTTCCGTGGCCGCATCATCGACGTCACCGACAAGACCTACACCATCGAACTCACTGGCGACGCGGCCAAGCTGGATGCCTTCCTGGAAGCCATTGACCGCGCTGCCATTCTTGAAACCGTGCGCACCGGGACCAGCGGGATCGGGCGCGGTGAGCGCATCCTGCGCGTCTGACGCATCCGGCAGCCGCCGGATCACCCTTTCCCGCCATCCAACCCTTTCGGCCTGCTTCAGGCCACCCCTTTTACCGACGGAGCAAACAACATGAAGGTCTACTACGACAAGGACGCCGATCTGAGCCTGATCAAGGGCAAGAACGTCACCATCGTGGGCTATGGTTCGCAAGGCCATGCCCATGCCCAGAACCTGCGCGATTCCGGCGTGAACGTGACCGTCGGTCTGCGTCGCGGCGGCGCATCGTGGTCCAAGGCCGAAGGCGCTGGCCTGAAGGTCGCTGAGGTCGATGAGGCCGTCAAGGCCGCCGACCTGGTCATGATCCTGCTGCCCGACGAGAACATCCCCGAGGTGTACAACAACAACGTCGCGCCCAACATCAAGAAGGGTGCCACGCTGGCTTTCGCCCACGGCTTCAACGTGCACTACAACCAGGTCGTGCCCCGCGCTGACCTGGACGTGATCATGGTCGCCCCCAAGGGCCCTGGCCACACCGTGCGCTCTGAATACCTGAAGGGCGGCGGCGTGCCTTCGCTGATCGCTGTGTACCAGGACGTGTCGGGCAAGGCCAAGGACATCGCCCTGTCGTACGCCGCTGCCAACGGCGGCACCAAGGGTGGCGTGATCGAAACCAACTTCCGCGAAGAAACCGAAACTGACCTGTTCGGCGAGCAGGCCGTGCTGTGCGGCGGCGCCGTGGAGCTGGTGAAGATGGGCTTCGAAACCCTGGTGGAAGCCGGCTACGCGCCTGAGATGGCCTACTTCGAGTGCCTGCACGAGCTCAAGCTGATCGTCGACCTGATGTACGAAGGCGGCATCGCCAACATGAACTACTCCATCTCGAACAACGCCGAGTATGGTGAGTACGTGACCGGCGTCGAGGTGATCAACGAGAAGTCGCGTGAAGCCATGCGCAACGCCCTGAAGCGCATCCAGACCGGCGAATACGCCAAGATGTTCATCCTGGAAGGCAAGACGAACTACCCGAGCATGACGGCCCGCCGTCGCCTGAACGCCGCTCACCCCATCGAGACCGTGGGTGCCGAGCTGCGCGCCATGATGCCCTGGATCGCCAAGAACAAGCTGGTCGACCAGTCGAAGAACTGATCTACACCGCAGACGGCCTTCGGGCCGTTGCTGTGAGCAGGCCGCGAGGGGCAACCTTCGCGGCCTGTGCCGTTTCAGGACTGGCGCACGTAGTCGCCCGGCGCATCGGGCAGCTTGCCACCGCGGCGTCCGCCGGGCAGGCCCATGCGCGGCGGTGGCACGAGGCCCGACGAATGTTCAGCCAGCCAGGCCTGCCAGGACGGCCACCAAGAACCCTCGCTGTGGGGGGTCTCGGCCTGCCAGCGATCGGGCGAGCTGTAGGGCTCGGTGGGCGGCCGATGGTGGATCTGAAAATGGCGGCCCTTGTGGCCGGGCTCGCTCACGATGCCGGCATTGTGTCCGCCGCTGGTCAGCACGAAAGTCAGGTCCAGCGGCAGCAGGTGCAGCTTGTAGACCGACTTCCAGGGCGCGACATGGTCGGTCACTGTGCCCACGGCAAAGCAGGGCACGCGGATGTCGGTGAACCAGATGGGCTCACCGTCGACCTCATAGCGCCCCTGCGACAGATCGTTGTGCAGGAACAGCCGGTGCAGGTATTCAGAATGCATGCGGTAGGGCATGCGGGTCGTGTCGGCGTTCCAGGCCATCAGGTCATTGGGCTGATCGCGCTGGCCGAGCAGGTAGTGGCGCATGGCGCGCGACCAGATCAGGTCATCGGCATGCAGGAGCTGGAAGGTGCCCGCCATCTGCGAGCCCTTCAGGTAACCCTGCTGCGCCATCATGGCTTCGATCAGCTCGACCTCGCTCTCGTTGATGAACATGAGCAACTCGCCGGCTTCGGTGAAGTCGCCCTGCGCGGCAAACAGCGTCATCGAGGCCAGGCGCTCGTCGCCGTCGCGCCCCATCGTGGCGGCAGCAATCATCAGCAACGTGCCACCCAGGCAGTAGCCGGTGGCGTGTACCTTGCGATCCGGCACGATGCGGTTGATCGCATCCAGGGCGGCCATCACCCCGAGCCTGCGGTAGTCATCGAGCGTGCGGTTGCGGTCTTCTTCGGTGGGGTTCTTCCACGAGATCATGAAGACCGTGTGCCCCTGAGACACCAGGTAACGCACCAGCGAGTTGTGCGGCGACAGATCAAGGATGTAGTACTTCATGATCCACGCTGGCACGATCAGGATCGGCTCGGCATGAACCTGTTCGGTGGCGGGGCTGTATTGGATGAGCTCCATCAGCTCGTTGCGCATCACGACCTTGCCCGGCGTGACCGCCACGTTCTCGCCCACGCGGTAGGCCTCGGTCCCGGCAGGGGGCAGACCGCGCATCAGGCGCTGCAGGTCGTCGGCCCAGTTCATGGCGCCACGCACGAGATTGGCGCCGCCTTCCTGTGCGGTCGCGCGCAGCACCTCCGGGTTGAGCCAGGGCATGTTGGCGGGGTTGAACACATCCAGCCACTGTCGCGCGGCGAAGTGGGCGATGTCCGCGTGGCGATGGGTCAGCCCCGGCACGTCGCGGGTGGCGCGGTCCCAGCTGCGCTCCAACACGTGAAAGGCCTGCGCATAGGCCGAGAACGGCCACTGCTGCCATTCGGGTGCGCGGAATCGCCGGTCGTCTGGTGCAGACGGGTCGCAACATCCGGCGCGAGCTTGCATCAGGCGCTGCGCAGCCCCACCGGCGTCTTCTGCTGCCTGCTTGATCAGATCCAGCTGCTTGCCTGGCGAGATCAACAGGTGGGACAGCCAGTCCAGGTAGACCAGTCCGGTCTGGATGGGCGAAATGCCGTTGACGGCCTGGCCGACCAGTGCATGGGCGTGGCGATCCAGTGCCTGGGTCCATTGTGTCCAATCGGGCACGGCTGCAGGGGAGGGGCTCAGGCTCGCGGCGCGGGTATGCGGCATGCAGATTCCTCGAAGCGATGTCGCGACATCTTGTGGGACATTGTCCCCCGCGCGTTGTCATGGCACTTGATGCGCCTCAAGGATGAGCGGCTGGGTCATGTACCGGGCATCGCCGCCAAAGGTGGTCAGCTTGGCTCGTACCCATGCTGCTGGTGCCGGGTCGACGACGAAGCCATGGCGCGCCCAGAACGGGACGGAGCCCTGTACAGCCACAAGCGCCAGCTCGGCTAGGCCCCTTTGTCGCGCTGCGCGCCGGGCGGCGTCCAGGAGGCTGTGCGCCACGCCCATGCCACGCAGTGCTGGCCCCACGGCCATGTCGTGCAGGTAGAGCAGCGTGGGGTGGGCCGGCGGCTGCCAATCGTCCGCATGCAGCGCCGGCAGTGCGGTTTCGTGCGTGGGCAGTGCCACCAGATAAGCCGCCACTTGACCCTCGGCTTCGGCGACCCAGCACGTTGAGCCGTTGATCAGTTTGTTCGCAAACGATGCGGGTGGCTCCAGGTATTCCTGTGGGTAACACGCAGCCTGAATGGTCATCACGGCACGCAAGTCGGCCGCGCACATGGGGCGTATGTGGTGAAAGGTGGGGTGTGAATGCGACATATGGTGGTATCCCGGATCCCCTTGGGGAATCACCCGTTCCTAGTTTTCCCTCGGTTTGTCGTGGCGGGATCCCATTTTGCTCCCATCTCCCCCTGATCCGCGGGGGGTTCACAGAACGCGATGCGGGCAACATTAAACACACGTCAACACCGCTTTGCGCGTTGCAAGGCGAATTCCAAAGGAGCTGATTCATGCGAGTTCTCAACGTCCGTAGCACCGCCATCGCCGCCGCCTTGCTGGTTGCCAGTGCCGCTGCCAGCGCGCTCACCATCCCCACCAATGCGCTGGTGGCGGATTCGGTGCAGAAGTTCTCTCAAGAAGCCATGGACGGCTTCGAGCTGACCGGCGTCACCATCTCGCCGTTGGGCAATGCCAAGGCCGTGGCGAACACCACCGATTCTTTTGCCTTCCCGATCACTTCGATCACGGTGGACTCGAAGCTGCACATCGCCGGTGGCGAGGCCTCTGGTTCGGCACTGGAGATCGCCCGCATCGCTCCGCCGCGTACCCCGTCTGCTGGTCAGAAAGTCGGCATTGTGCTGGCTAACTTTGCCATCGACTACAACGCCAAGAAGGTGTTTGCCGACTTCACCCCGATCGGAGGCGTGACTGCCAAGAAGGTGGGCCTGTTCAACTTCAACGTGGCCACCCCCCTGGGCATCAAGTACAAGTTCCCCCTGACCGTGACGGGTCGCGAAGTGCTGGATCAACTGACGCTGACCCCCGAGTCGCGTCAGGCCCAGATCGACGCGCTGCAACTGCGCGCCTTCGAGATCGGGGCGCTGGATGCCATCACCACCTTCGGTTCGCTGACCCAGGACATCAAGGTCACCTTCCGTAAGTCGGTGCCGACCGCGCCCTATCAACCGTAATCCGGAAAACGTCGGTTCCCTGGTGGAACCCCGGGTAACGCGGTTGTTTGAGCAGTCATCGCTTACCCGGGTTTTTGCCTGATCGCGTCAGGGATCAGGCATTACACCGACTGCTGCATGTGTGTTCGGACGGTCATCATGACCACAAGTCAGGCGAAGTTGTAAAGCCTGACGACTGGTTCTTAAAACTGATCTCAACAGGAGTTGTCCATGCAGGTTTCCGCACTTCGCCCTTTCGTTCTCGCCGCTGGCCTGGCCGCCGCATCGCTGAGCGCTCAGGCACTCACTTTGACCATTCCCACCAACTTCCTGGTGGCCGATTCGGTCCAGAAGTTCTCCGCCGTAGCCATGGATTCGTTCTCCGTGGCCGGTGTGCAGGTGATTCCGCTGGGTAACGCCACCGCCGTAGCGGGCACCGACGATGCATTCCGACTGCCCATCACCACCATCACCATCAGCAACTTCAAGATTGCTGGCGGCGATGCCAAGGGCTCCGCACTCGAGATCTCCCGCATCGCGCCGCGCGGTACGCCGAGCGTCGGTAAGAAAGTGGGCATCACGCTGGCCAACTTCACGATCAACTACAACACCAAGCAGGTGCTGGCCGACATCACACCGCTGGGCGGTACCACCGTGCGCCAAGCGCCGTTGTACAACTTCAACGTGGCTACGCCTCTGGGTCTGAAGTACAAATTTCCGCTGACGGTGACCGGGCGTGAAGTGCTTGATAGGCTGACTCTGACGCAACAGACCCGCGAGGCCTTTATCTCGCGCCTGGAGCTTAAGGCGTTCGAGATCGGCGCGCTGGATACGGTCGACACCTTTGGCACCCTGACTCAGGAGATCTTCTTGCAGTTCCGTGCCCGCCCGGTGTCGACCACGCCTTACACGCCGGCCCCCTGAGTTGGGCGTCGGGCAATCTACACCAACAGGTGGCTGTAGGCCGTAGATTGCCCTTGAAAACGCAAATCAAGGGTTTACCCTCGTAACCCGATGGTGGTGGGTTTGCTGGTTTTCCCTGGGTTTGTTAATTTTTTCCGGTACAGCATGCGCGTCGCTCCCCGATCTGCGGGGGCGGCGCGTTCGCGCTCTTTGGCAACATGCGTCATCACTTGTTGTTCGCATCTGCTTTCCAGGAGCCATCATGCAGTTCTCCCACGTTCGCGCCGCATTCTTTGCCACCGCTGGCCTGGCCATGGTTCAGGCCGCTTCGGCGCTGACCCTGCCCACCAATGCGCTGGTGGCGTCTTCCACTCAGCAGTTCTCGATCGAAGCGCAAGATGCCTTTACCTTGCAAGGCATCACCGTCGTCGGCCTCGGCAACACCACCCAGCCAGCCGGCACGACTTACGCGTTCAGCTTCCCCATCACCACCATCACCATTGGCTCGGGCCTGAGCATCGAGAAGGGCGACGCCCGCGGCTCCGCCCTGGAGTTCTCGCGTGTGCGCAATGGGCAGCGTCTGGGCTTTACGCTGGCGAATTTCACGATCAACTACGCAGCCAAGCGTGTTCAAGCGGACACGACACCCTTCGGCGGCGCGACCATCCGCCAGATGAACATTTACACGTACAACGTCGCCAAGCCGTTGACGTTCAAGTATCGTTTCCCTCTGAGCATCACGTTGAACGAGACGCTCGACGAGCTGATTCTGACGCCCGAGGCGCTGGATGCATTCACGAGCGCGCTGCAACTGCGTCGCTTCGAGACCGGCGCTATCACGGGAGTCAGCTTTGGCTCGCTGACACAGCACATTGCCGCCCAGTTCCGCAGCCGTCCGGTGTCTTCGACCTTGTACACGCCGGCTCCGAACTGATCACGCGCGCTGCACGGCAGCACGCGGCCTTTCAGATGGCGGCGCCCCTCCTCGGAGGGCGCCGCTTTTCTTTTGTTCAGACATGATCAAGTACGAGCGCTCCAACAGTCGTTTTCCTGTCATCGCGGTCGCGGGTGCCGCGGTCGTTGCCTTGGCTGCAGCTGCATGGTGGGTGTCCACTTCGCGCGATGACGACGCGTCCGGTGATGTCGCACCGCCGCAAGCCTCGTCGAGTCTTTGGCCTCAGGCGGGCGTGGGCGAAGACAGCGCCATGGCCGTCGCGTCCGCGCCCTCACTGGGCGACGGCCGACCGTCTGATGTGTCTGAGGAAGACTGGGCGGCCTTGTTGGCTGCCATGACCAAGCAGGGGCAGACAAAGGAGGACGCCTTGCGTCTGGTCAGCTTCGTTCGCTATCACCAGGGATTCGAGAAGTGGCAGACGATCGACGCAGAGAAGGACGCGCGATTGCGTCGCCGGATGGCCGAGAACCTGATGAACCAGTTGCCCGACCGGCTCAAGCAGGGCGAGTTCACACTGATGGAGGCCGCGTTCATGGGGGCCGCGTTGATTGCGGATCTGGAAACCGATGAATCGCGTCGCAATCAGGCGCTGGTTCAATGGCAGATGAAGATGGCCACGCTGGTGCCGGATTTCGAAAATGATGTGGCAATTGCCAAGCTATCGCGCGAAACCGAATGGAAGCGGCTGCAGGCATCGGCTTACGCGGAATGGCAGGCGCAGACCGACCCGAGCCAGCGCACCCCCGCGCGCCTGGAGCAGGCGATGGAAGAAGCGCGGCGACAGTTCAACAGCGGTGCCCGCTGACTTTGAGAGGCGGGGCACAGCTGGCGTCAGGCATTCACGCTGGGGCGCGCAGCCTGCGCGGCGCGCCAGTCGCGCAGATGCGGATGCTCGTCGCCTGGCTTGAAGCGGATGACGCGGGCAAAGTCCACCACGACGATGGCTGTGATGTCGGCCAACGAGAAGTGATCGGTCGCCACGAACGCCCGACCGGCCAGGTGGCTGTCCAGTTCCCGGAAGAACCGGTGCGCGCGCTCAAGTCCGCGCGCGGCCAGCTCCGGGATCTGCGCGACATTCGCCTGGCCCGTGAGGGCTCGGTCCTTCATGGCCGGGCTGGCATTGCGAAACGCTTCGGCCACGGCAAGCAGGCCCTCGAACTCGAGGCGAGCGTTCCAGCTGGCGACAGCGGCTTTCTCAAGCGGTGAGCGACCCAGCAGCGGTGGCTCGGGCTGGACAGCTTCAGCCCAGGCCGTGATGGCGGCATTGTCTTGCAACACCGTGCCGTCCTCCAGCCGTAGCGCCGGGACGGTGCACTGCGGGTTGATGGTACGAAAGGCGTCGCCCAGATGCTCGCCAGCCACGAGATCGATCTGGACGCGCTCGAACGGGATGCCCTTTTCTGCGAGCAGGATGCGCGCCCGGCGGGGGCTCGGGGCCATGGCGTGGTCAAACAGCGTGATCATGGGACGCTACCGGCGACGGTTCAGCAATTGCCCTTTTTTGCCTGGCCCGGCGGGCAGAAGTCGCCGGAGCCTGCGGGGCGCGGGGCAGGGTCGACCACCACGGCGCCTTTCGGGGTGTACACGGCGCAGCCGCTCAGCAAGGTCATCAGGGCCAGCATGGCCGTCGCGAGTCTCATGGTCTACCTCTTGTTGCGAACCGAACCGCATGATGCTAGCCGGTCTTGGGTTCAGCTGCATCTCCATCCTGCACGGTAAAGTGCTTGTAAATGTTGTCGTCAGCCACCATCTGGTCTGCGTTGGATGAGCAGACAGGCAGGCCGGCTTCCGGCAGAAAGGATCAATCCCATGCAGTGGTGCAGACAGCGAGCCATGCGCTGGTTGCTGGCGTGTTGCGGCGCCCTGGCGGGTGTGATGGCACCGGCCAGCCTCATGCTGACACCCGTGGCGGCCCACGCCGCCGTGCTGGAGGGGCAACGCTTCGATCCCACCGTGCAACTGGGCGACCGGACCTTGCGCCTCAACGGGCTGGGGCTGCGCGGGGTCGCCTGGGTCAAGGCGTTCGTGACAGGGCTGTACCTGCCTGCCACCACGCGTGATCCGGCTGCGGCGCTGGCCATGCCCGGGCCCAAGCGCCTGCAGATCAAGGTGTTGCTGGAGGCCCCCGCTGCGGAGTTGAGCAAGTCGTTGAACCGGCGGGTCAAGCGCCATGAGCCTGCGGCGGTGCAGCAGCGGCTGTCGGCGCGTCTGAGCCGTTTGACGGCCGACATCAACGGCATGGGCACCCTCAAGCCGGGCGACGTCATCGAACTCGACTACGTGCCGGACCAGGGCGTCGGGCTGCGGCACAACGGCAAGGCGGTGGGGACGCCGCAGCCGGGCGAGGACCTGTACCGCGCCGTGCTGAAGGTCTTCATTGGCGAGCATCCCATTGATCAACGCATGAAAGATGGCCTGATGCGCGGTGGAGTGTGAGCATTGCATGGTTGATCTGCGTGACCCAACGCTTGACCAGTTCATCGATGCCGTCTGGCTGGAGGATGGTCTGAGCGACAACACCCTGGCGGCTTACCGTCGCGATCTACAGGGGCTCTTGCAATGGGCTCAGGCGCAGCGGGGCGGATCGCTGCGCTTGACGGATCTGACCGAGCTGGACCTGCGCGGCCATGCCGTCGCCGTCCATGCCACCACGCGGCCCAGCACGGCCAGCCGCAGACTCAGCACGTACCGTCGGTTCTTCAGGTGGGCTGTGCGTGAACACCTGATGGCCGACGATCCCTCGGTGCGCCTGGACGCGCCGCGTCAGCCCGCGCGCATGCCGGGCACCTTGACCGAGGCCCAGGTGGAGGCGCTGCTGGCCGCGCCCGACACGCATGAGGCCCTCGGCCTGCGCGACCGGGCCATGCTGGAGCTGCTGTATGCCAGCGGCCTGCGTGTGAGCGAACTGGTGACCTTGCAGCATTGGCAGGTCCTGATGGCCGAAGGCGTGGTGCGTGTGACGGGCAAGGGCAGCAAGGAGCGTCTTGTGCCTTTCGGGGAAGAGGCGGCGGTTTGGCTGGGGCGTTATCTGGCAACGGGGCGGCCCGAGATCCTGGCAGGCCGCACGAGCGACGATCTGTTCGTCACAGTGCGCGGCGAGGCCATGACGCGGCAGATGTTCTGGAAGCGCATCAAGGCGCTGGCTGTGCAGGCCGGTATTCGCCAGAGTATCTCGCCGCACACCCTGCGCCATGCCTTTGCCACCCACTTGCTCAATCACGGAGCCGACCTGCGCGTGGTGCAGTTGCTGCTGGGGCACGCCGACATCTCGACGACGCAGGTCTACACCCATGTGGCGCGCGAGCGCTTGCGGCAGCTGCATGCGCGCCACCACCCACGGGGCTGAGACGGCGGCCGCGCAGGCGCCTCAGTCTTCACCCAGCAGAAAGGCCATTTCCGCTTCGGTGAAGCCCGCTGCACGGCGGGCGGCTTCGTTGAAGGGCGGCCGCAGCCGTGGGGCTTCGTATTGAACGACCAGCTCGGGGTAGACCACGGTGGGATCCAGCCCGCGCTGCGCGCACAGGTGGTGAAACCACCGGTTGCCGATGGCCACGTGGCCGACCTCGTCGCGCAGGATGATGTCGAGGATGGCCACGGCGGCCAGGTCGCCCGTGCGGCGCAGCTTGTCCTGGATGAGTGGTGTGGCGTCGAGGCCGCGCGCTTCCAGCGTGCGCGGTACCAGCGCCATGCGCGCCAGCAGGTCGTGACGGGTCTGGTGGCACATGCGCCACAGGCCGTCGTGGGCGTCGAAGTCGCCGTAGTCGTGGCCCATGCCGCGCAGGTGCTCCCGCAGCAGCGTGAAGTGCAGGGCCTCTTCGCCGGCCACCTGCAGCCAGTCGCGGTAGAAGGTGGCAGGCATGCCCTCGAAGCGCCACACCGCGTCCATGGCCAGATTGATGGCGTTGAACTCGATGTGGCAGATGGCGTGGAGCAGCGCCGCGCGGCCTTCATGGGTGAACGGGCTGCGTGAGGGCACGTCCTTGGCGCTCACCAGGGCAGGGCGTGCGGGTCGCCCCGGTAGCGCGGCTTCCTGAGCAGGCGAGAGCGAGATCGCCTCTTGGCATTCGGCTGCAGACAGACCTGCATCGGGCAGTGCCAGTCGCGCTTCGGCGAGGGCCTGCGCCAAAGCGGCTTTCTGCACCGGGTCAGGGCAGGTCAGCACCGCCAGGGCGTCATGGCGCAGCGACACGGGCTCAGGCCTCCCAGTTCACCCAGCCCAGTTGGGCGGTGGCCAGAATGAGGATGCCGAAGGCGATCCGGTACCACGCGAAGGGGATGAAGGTATGGCTGGACACATAGCGGATCAGCCAGCGCACGCAAACCCACGCCGAGAGAAAGGCGAAGACCAGCCCGACCAGGAACAGGGGCAAGTCGGCCATGCTCAGCAACCCCCACTCCTTGTAGAGGCTGTAGACGCCGGCACCCACCAGCGTGGGAATGCCCAGAAAGAAGCTGAAATCGGTGGCGGCCTTGCGCGACATGCCGATCATCATCCCGCCAATGATGGTGGCACCCGAGCGGCTGGTGCCCGGCACCATGGACAGGCACTGGATCAGGCCCACCTTCACCGCATCGGCAAACCGCATGTCGTCCACCGTTTCGACCCGAGCGTGGGATCGGCGTGCGGCCATGCGCTCCGCCCACATGATGATCAGGCCGCCGACGATGAAGGCCACCGCCACGACAGTGGGGGTGAACAGGTGCGCCTTGATCGCCTTACCGATCAACAGGCCCATGGCCGCAGCCGGGACGAAGCCGACCGCCACGTTCACAGCAAAGCGCTGCGCTTCCGGCTGCGAGCCAATGCCCTTGATGGTGGCGACGATCTTCTGCAGGTAGACCAAGATCACCGCAAAGATGGCGCCCGTCTGGATGGCGATCTCGAACACCTTGGCCTTTTCGCTCCCGACCGATTCGGCAAATCCGATCAGGGTGTCAGCCAGGATCAGGTGTCCGGTGCTGGAAATGGGGAGGAACTCGGTCAACCCCTCGACGATGCCCATCAGGGCGGCTTTCACAAACACCACCAGGTCCACGGCTTTTGTCCTGTCATGAATCAACGGTTGCGGAGTGGGCATCTTAGGGGAAGCCCGTGACCGCGCTGCGACCTTGGCCCGCCGGCCCCCAGGGACAGGGGGGCGTGTCTACACTGGCAGGACGTATTTGATGGACCCGACCACCATGAGCGACCCTACCAACGACTACCCCGTCAAGAAGAGCGACGAGGCCTGGCGAGACCAGCTCGATCCGCTGGCTTTCCAGGTCACGCGCCGGGCGGCAACCGAACGGCCGTTCACGGGGCGATACTGGGATCACTTCGAAGACGGTACCTACCGTTGCATCTGTTGCGGAACCCGGTTGTTCGAATCGCACACCAAGTTCGATGCCGGGTGCGGCTGGCCGAGCTATTGGGCGGCCGCAGCCGACGAGGCCATCGAGCGCGTGCTGGACACCAGCCACGGCATGATCCGCGTGGAGGTGCGTTGTCGTCAGTGCGGAGCCCATCTGGGCCACGTGTTTGATGATGGTCCCGAGCCCACCGGTGAACGCTACTGCATCAACTCAGCCGCGATAGACTTCAGCCCGCACTCTGACGCACCCTGACATGAAATTCCTGTTCGATCTGTTGCCGGTGATCCTCTTTTTCGTGAGCTACAAGTGGGCTGACGGAAACAAGGAGGTCACCGCCGAATGGCTCACGCACTACGTGGGCTTTGCCGTGGCCAGCGGCACGGTGGTGGCCAAGCAGGCGCCGGTGCTGCTGGCCACGGTGGTCGTGGTGGTGGCCACCTTGCTGCAAGTGGTGATCCTCAAGGCCGCACGCAAGCCGGTCGACCGCATCCTGTGGGCCAGTCTGGGCGTCGTGATCGTGCTGGGCGCGTTGACACTGTGGTTCAACAACGAAGCCTTCATCATGTGGAAGCCCACCGTGGTGTACTGGATCATGGGCCTGGGCTTTCTGCTGACCGAGGTGGTCTTCAAGAAGCGCATGCTCAAGCAGATGATGGGGGGGCAGCTGGATGTGCCGGAAGCGATCTGGACGCGCGTGGGCTGGGCCTGGGCGCTGTTCTTCGTCGGCATGGGCTTTCTCAACCTGTATGTCGCCTTCGTGCTGTATGCCGGGAACACCGATGCGTGGGTGAACTTCAAGACGTGGGGCACGCTGGTGCTGACGCTGTTGTTCATCGTGGCTCAGGGTGTTTATCTGTCTCGCCACGCGTTGGAGCCGGCGGCCGAGGCCGCTCCGGGAGGCGGCCAATGAGCGCCACGAGCACGGTGAGCGGACAAGGGCCCGTTCACGCCAGCGAAATCGAAACGGCGTTGCGGGCAGCGCTGCAACCGGAGCTGCTCTTGGTGCGCGACGATACGGCTGCGCACATCGGACACGCGGGGCACAACGGCCAGGCTTTCGGCACCCACTTCGAGGTGCGCGTGCGAGCGGCGTGCTTTCGCGGGCTGCCCCCCGTTCAACGCCACCGGCTTGTGTATGATGCCCTGCGCAATTTGATGCCGCGCGGTATTCACGCGCTGGCCATCCAGGCCGAGCCGGCCTGATCGTCCATTCACGACTCACCAGATCTGTTGACCATGATTTCCACCCGCTTTGCCAAGGCTGCCATCGTGGCGGCCACGCTGTCCGTGGCTGCGCCGCTCGCGATGGCGCAGAACATTGCCGTCGTCAACGGCAAGGGCGTGCCCAAGTCGCGTGTGGACGCGCTGGTCGACCAGATCGCGCGCTCGCAACCTGGTGGCGCCATCGAGCGCACGCCTGACCTGGAGCAGAAGCTCCGCGACGAAGTGGTCATCCGCGAAATTTACATGCAGGAAGCCCAGCGCCGCGGCCTGCAGGCCTCGCCCGACTACCGCGCCCAGATGGAGCTCGCCCGTCAGGCCATCCTGATCCAGACGCTGTTCAAGGACTTCGAGAAAAAGAACCCCGCCAGTGAGGCCGAGGCCCGCGCCGAGTACGACCAGATCAAGGCGGCCAACGGCGACAAGGAGTACCGTGCGCGTCACATCCTGGTCGACTCTGAAGCCGAAGCCAAGTCGCTGCTGGGCCAGATCAAGGCGGGTGCCAAGTTTGAAGAGTTGGCCAAGAAGCACTCCAAGGACCCCGGGTCGGGCCCCAACGGTGGCGACCTCGACTGGGCCAATCCGGGCAACTATGTGCCGGAGTTTTCAGAAGCCATGGTCAAGCTGAAGAAGGGCGAGGTCAGTCCTGCGCCGGTTCAGTCCCAGTTCGGCTGGCACATCATCAAGCTGGAAGACACGCGCCAGACGGCCTTCCCGGCTTTCGAAGAGGTGAAGGACCAGCTGATGCAGCGCCAGAAGCAGGCCAAGCTGGCCCGCTTCCAGGAAGAGCTGCGCAAGAGCGCCAAGACCGACTACAAGTTCAGCGAGTAAGCTGAGCCAGCAGGGCGGCGTTGCCGCCCGCTGCGGCGGTATTGTGGCTGATCACCTGCTCGGTCGCAAAGCGACTGAGGTAGAGGGGCCCGCCCGCCTTGGGGCCTGTGCCGCTCCAGCCCTGGCCACCAAAGGGTTGCGCACCCACCACCGCGCCGGTCATGCCGCGGTTCACATACAAGTTGCCCACGCGGGCGGCCCGGGCCACCGCGTCGATGCGGCCATCTACGCGTGTGTGCAGCCCCATTGTGAGTCCGAAGCCGCGGGCGTTGATCTGGTCGATCAGCGCTGACAGCGTGGGCGCCGAAGTGCCTGGGCCCCAGTGCACCACGTGCAGGATGGGCCCGAAGTGTTCCGCATCCAGGTCGGCCACCGTGGGCAAGCGCCAGATCGACGGCACGATCCACTGACGTGGCGGGCCGTCTGGCAACAGCCGCACATGACAGCCGGGGTGCAGCGTCGCCCGTGCCAGGCAGATCACCTCCCGGCGTCGTTCGCGCGCCCAGGTGTCCAGGGTGTGCTCCCACGCACGGAGCCGCCCCGCGGCCACCTCGTCGATGACCGGGCCCACGTCGGTGGCAGGGTGCTCCGGCGCGCCCACCCGCAGGCATTGCAAGGCACCCGCCAGCATGGCCTCCAGTGGTGTGGCCACGGCCTCATGCAAGCACAGCAGGCGCAGGGCAGAGCAGCGCTGGCCGGCGCTGCCAAAGGCACTGTGCATCACCGCGTCGACCACCTGCTCAGGCAGGGCGCTGCTGTCGACGATCATGGCGTTGAGCCCGCCGGTTTCGGCAATCAGGGGCACGATGGGCCGATCTGGTGCGGCGAGCGCGAGCTGGATCCGCTTGGCCGCGGTGGTGGACCCTGTGAAGGCCACGCCGGCACACGTCGGGTGGGCGACCAGTGCCGCGCCCACGCTGGCGTCTCCAGGTGCGTGAACCAGTGCCCCGGTCGGTACACCGCATGCATGTAGCAGGCGCACGAATCGCTCTGCCACGCCCGGTGTCTGCGGCGCGGATTTGGCCGCCACCGCGTTGCCTGCCAACAGCGCGGCCATGACCTGGCCGCCAAAGATGGCCAGAGGGAAGTTCCATGGCGCAATGCAGACGAACACGCCCCGTCCGCGCAGCTGCCAGCTGTTGTGTTCACCTTCTGGGCCGGGAAGGCCGCGCGGCACGGCGTACGCCTGCGCCATGCGTGCGTAGTAATGTGCAAAGTCGATGGTTTCGCGTACCTCGGCCACTGCGTCGGGCAACGTTTTGTGGGCCTCTGCCACCAGTTCGGCCGCCCAGCTGTCCAGTTCGGCAGTCATGCGGTTGGCGGCCTGTATCAGCACGTCGGCGCGGGCGGCCCAGCCACGTGACTCCCAGTCTGGCCAGGCGGCCTGCAAGCTGATCATGATCGCGGGGATCTGGTCGGCTGTCAGAGCGAGACGCGCGAGCGGGTTGGCGGGGCCACTGCGCGCCACGCGGGCTGCCACCGCATCGCGCAGTGCGGTGCGATGGGGGCCGTGGGCGAGGTCGCGACCGGGGGCCACCATATGGTCATCGCCCCAGGCGTCGCACGGCGACGGCATGCTGGGCAACGGTACGTCACGCCATGGCGGCGCCAGCATGGCGTCCACATCGGTGTGGGCGTCGGCCATCTGGTGCACGAAGGAGCTGTTGGCGCCGTTTTCCAGCAGCCGTCGAACCAAATAGGCCAGCAGGTCGCGGTGCGGGCCTACCGGCGCGTAAACTCGCACCGGCGCCATGGCTTCGTGCGGCAGTGCGGCCCGAATGGCGGCGTACGTGGCGTCGCCCATCCCATGCAGGCGCTGCCACTCGTACTGGGTCGGGCCGACCCCGGCAGCCGTGGCCAGGTGCATGACGGCAGCAATGGTGACCGCGTTGTGGGTGGCAAACTGGGGGCGCAGCACCTCGACCTCGGAAAGCAACTGCTGCGCGCACGCGAGATACGACAGGTCCGTGTGTGCCTTCGAGGTGTAGACGGGGTAGCCGGGCAGGCCGAGTTCCTGCGCGCGCTTGATCTCACCGTCCCAGTAGGCGCCCTTGACCAGCCGCACGGTGAGCAAGCGGTCGTGGGTGCGTGCCAGTTCGGCCAGTCGCGCGATCACTGCAGGTGCGCGCAGTTGATAGGCCTGGACCGCCACACCGAGGCCCGCCCAGCTGCGCACCGCTTCGTGCGTATCCTGGGCCAGCCCGGCCAGCAGTGACTGCAACACGGCCAACTGCAGCTCAAGTCGGTCACTTTCTTCGGCATCGATGGTCAGCAGCAGGCGGTGGTGGGCCGCCAAGACGGCCAGGCTGCGCAGGCGCGGGGTCAGCTGGCTCACAACCTCTTCGGCGCGCACCGCTTCGAAGCGCGGATGCAGGGCAGACAGCTTGATCGACAGCCCGCTTGCCGCCCGCGCGCCGTCCCCATCCACCGCGGGTGCATCGATCAGGTGGTTCAGCGCGTGTTCATAGCTGGCGAAATGGCGATCGGCGTCGGCCCAGGTGCGCGCGCCTTCGCCCAACATGTCAAAACTCCAGCAGGTCTGCCAGCCGTGTTGTCGGGCGGCTTCGCTGTCCAGCCGCGCGCGGCGCCAGGCATCCTCGATTTGTGGTGCCAGCACGAACTGCTCGCCCAGCAGCTGTACCGCGTGCGCGGTCGCACGCACGGTGACGCTTTGTCCCAGATCGCGCAGCAAAGCCGTCAGCGTCGAGCCGGTGTCGTGACCGGCGCTGCCGGCGTGCGCCATCTGCGCCACCACGCTCAGCACGCGGCGCGAAAGCGATTCCCACCAGGGGTGTGGGCTGTCGGGCGGCAGCGCGGTGTGGGCGAAGCCACCGCGTGTGAGCTGGTCGTCCAGCAGGCACTGCGCCGTCTGAGGATCAGGGATGCGCAGCAAGGCTTCGGCCAAACGCATCAGCGCCAGGCCCTGGGCCGACGACAGCGGGTAGGCCTGCAGCAAGCCCTCCATGGCCCAAAACGGCGCCGGGTGGTCACGCAGTGTTTGCAGCCACGGCCGTGCCGTGTCCGCCACCGCAGGCCAACTCAGGCCCGAGGCCTGCAACGCGGTCAGGTGTCTGGCCACCGCAGCCGCTTCGTCGTCCCACGGGTCGGGCAGTGGGGGCAAGGCCATTACGCACTCCTGTCCAGTTACCCGGGCATGGCCCGTGCCATCAGCCTAGCGCCATCTGCGCCGGGCGTCCACGGGGAGGGGAAGGGCCGCGTGTGACTCGCGCCGCAGGATCAGCCGCGTTTGCGAAACACCAGGTCCCAGACGCCATGACCCAGTTTCAGACCGCGGTTCTCGAACTTGGTCAGCGGCCGGTAGGCCGGGCGCTCGGCATAGCCGTCGGCGGTGTTCTCCAGGCTCGTGTCCTCGCCGAGCACGGCCAGCATCTGTTCGGCATAGGGCTGCCAGTCGGTGGCGCAATGCAAATAGCCCCCTGGGGCGAGCCGCGAGGCGACCAGCGACACGAAAGACGGCTGGATGAGCCTGCGCTTGTGATGACGCTTCTTGTGCCAGGGGTCGGGAAAGAAAATGTGTACGCCGGCCAGCGAGGCCGGCGGAATCATGTGCTCCAGCACCTCGACGGCATCGTGGCGGATCAGGCGCAGGTTGTCCAGGCCGCGCTCGCCGATCTGCTTGAGCAGCGCGCCGACACCCGGCTCGTGCACCTCGCAGCCGATGAAGTCGGTGTCGGGCAGCGCCTGGGCGATCTTGGCGGTGGCGTCGCCCATGCCAAAGCCGATCTCCAGCACCACGGGTGCCTGTCGGCCAAACGCCTGCGCAGCGTCCAGTGGGGCGGGCGCGAAAGGCAGTACGAAGCGGGGCCCCAGTTCGGCCAGGGCACGCGCCTGTCCTTCCGTGGTGCGGCCGGCGCGCATCACGAAGCTGCGGATGCTGCGGCGGTGAAGGGGCTCGCCATCCGCGCTGCAAGCCGGCGTGTCGGTCGGCGAATCAGATGGGTCTTGAGGAGCGTGGGGATCAGTCTGCATGGCAGGTGGGCGGCGGGCGTATGGCGCGCATGTACGCGAAGGCGTGAGTGTGCAACAGAACCCTGCGCGCCCCTTGGAGCTGGGGCGGCCATGCCTGCAATGTGCAGTCTGCACGGCGCGGTTTTGCGGGTTTGGCGCACGTTCGCCCCACCCCTTATTCAGGGGGTGTGCATATTCATCGGGGATTGACAGAAACGTCAGAGAAGAGGGTGAAAAACCATCTGTTTTTGGCCGAGAACAGCGCATCATCTGGTCAACACAGCCGTGTTTTGCAAGGAGCAGTACCGTGAAAGCCACCACCTGGACCCAATCGTTGACCGGCGCCGTGGCGCTGGCGGCTTCTCTGTCTGCCCCCTCGGCCCAGGCGCTGACCCTGGACACGACCTGGGTGCAGGCCAACTCGGTGTTCGCGCTCTCGATGGAGGCTTATGACGCCATGGCCGCGGCCGGCGTGACCATGAGTGCGCTGGGCAATGCGACGAACGCCAAAGGCACCGTGTTGGCTGACGGGAGCGTGCTGTCCGCGTTCAATCTGCCTGTGACCAAGGTGGATGTCTCGGTCGGGTTCTGGCCGTTTGCCAATCTGGTGACACCCGAGTGGGGCGAGGCGTCCGGCTCGGCGCTGCTGATCTCTCGTGGCACACGCAACGTCACGCTGGCCAATTTCTTCATCGACTATGACACCTCGCTCGTCATGGCCGACATCACCGCCAACGGAGTCACCCAGAAGCGTGCGTCGCTGTACTCATTCGACGCGACCGATCTGAAGATCGGCCTCAACGGCCTTACGCTCAACATGCACCAGAAGCTGACGAATCTGACGTTCACGGATTCGGCGTTGGCCACGTTTGCGTCGGGCCTGAACCTGAGCAGGGTTTTGCAGGCGCCCCTTGTGGGCCTGGACTTCGGCACCATCACGATCGACATCAATGGCGCTTTGCGCACGCCCATCAGCAGCGCGCCCTATGTGGCCGCGGCCATTCCCGAGGCGTCGCCAGCGGCCATGCTCGGGCTGGGCCTGATCGGCATCGCGCTGGTGTCGCGTCGCAAGCTGTCAGCCTGATGGATCGGCGCTCGCCCGCGCTACAATGCAGCGCATCGCGGGCGTCGTTCAATGGTAGGACCTGAGCTTCCCAAGCTCAAGACGTGGGTTCGATTCCCATCGCCCGCTCCACATGTCACAAAGCAGGCCTCGCGCCTGCTTTGTCATTTGTGTGGTGCTGTCAGCGGTCCAGCCCGCCCAGCGCGAGGTATTTGGTTTCCAGGTAATCGTCGATGCCCTGACGCGCACCCTCGCGGCCCAGGCCCGATTGCTTGACGCCGCCAAACGGCACTTCGCAGGTCGAGATCAGCCCGGTGTTGATGCCCACCATGCCGTACTCCAGCGCCTCGCCCACGCGGAAGATGCGGCCCACGTCGCGGCTGTAGAAGTAGCTGGCCAGCCCGAACTCGGTGTCATTGGCCAGCGCAATCGCATCGGCCTCGGTGTCGAACTTGAACACCGGCGCCACCGGGCCAAAGATTTCTTCGCGCGCCATGCGCATGCTGGCGTTGACGTCGGCCAGCACGGTCGGTTGATAAAAGTGGCCGCCGGCCACATCGGCCCGCTGCCCACCCACCACCACGCGTGCGCCCTTGACGAGCGCATCGCCCACCATGGCCTCGACTTTGCCGAGCGCTTCGCCATCGATCAGCGGGCCCTGCGTCACGCCTGGCTCAAAGCCGTTGCCCACACGCATTTCGCCCACTTTCTGGGCCAGCCGGGTCACGAAGTCATCGTAAATGCCGGCCTGCGCATACAGGCGGTTGGCGCAGACGCAGGTCTGCCCCGCATTGCGGTACTTGCTGATCAGCGCGCCTTCGACGGCGGCATCCAGATCGGCGTCATCGAAGACGATGAAGGGCGCGTTCCCGCCCAACTCGAGTGCCAGCTTCTTGATGGTGGGCGCGCATTGCGCCATCAGGATGCGGCCGACTTCAGTCGAGCCGGTGAACGACAGGTGGCGCACCACGTCGCTGCTGCACAGCGCCTGGCCGACATCGATCGACTGGCGCCCGTCGGCCGTCAGCACGTTGAGCACGCCAGCCGGCATGCCTGCGCGCTGGGCCAACTCGGCCAAGGCCAGCGCCGACAGCGGGGTGGCCTCCGCCGGCTTGATCACCACCGGGCAGCCCGCCGCCAGGGCCGGCGCCACCTTGCGCGTGATCATCGCGATCGGGAAGTTCCAGGGCGTGATCGCCGCGCACACGCCGATGGGCTGGCGCATCACCAGGTAACGCTTGCTGGGGTCGGTGGTGGGAATCGTCTCGCCATACACCCGGCGCGCTTCTTCGGCAAACCATTCGATGAAGCTGGCGCCGTAGGCCACCTCGCCCTTGGCTTCGGCCAGCGGTTTGCCTTGCTCGGCCGTCAGGATGCGGGCCAAGTCGTCGGCGTGCTGGTGGATGAGGTGAAACCACTTCATCATGATGGCGCCACGCGCCTTGGCTGTCAGCGCACGCCAGGCGGGCCAGGCCCGGTTGGCTGCGGCGATGGCCTCCTGCGCCTCGGCCGCGCCCAGATTGGACACGCGCGCCAGCTCCGTCCCGGTGGCCGGGTCGATCACGGCAAAGCGCGCGGCGGTCTCCAGCCACTGGCCGTTAACGAACGCCTGTGTGCGCAGCAGGGCCGCATCCTGCAGGCTGGCGAGCGGGGCGGGCAGGGCAAAGGGCTGGTTCGTCATGGCATGGCTTCCGTGTACCGATTCGCGCACCATCATAGGTCACCCCCGAAACCTATAATTGAGGGCTTCGCCCAAGCCGCGCCTCTCGCGCGGGCGTCGTCGCGGGCACCCAACGTCACCTCACCGTCGAACCCTGAAAGCCGCCGCATGAAAGCAGCCGACATCCGCAAGACCTTCCTGGAGTACTTCCAGTCCAAGGGCCACACCATCGTGGCGTCCAGCCCTGTGGTCCCGGGTGACGACCCCACGCTGCTGTTCACCAATGCGGGCATGAACCAGTTCAAGGACGTGTTCCTGGGCTTCGACAAGCGCCCCTACACCCGGGCCACCACCTCGCAGAAGTGCATCCGCGCGGGCGGCAAGCACAATGACCTGGACAACGTGGGCTACACCGCGCGCCACCATACCTTCTTTGAGATGCTGGGCAACTTCAGCTTTGGCGATTACTTCAAGAAGGATGCGATCACCTACGCCTGGGAGCTGTTGACCGAGCACTTCAAGCTCCCGAAGGACAAGCTCTGGGTCACCGTCTACCAGGAAGACGACGAGGCCTACGAGATCTGGAACAAGCAGGTGGGCGTGCCCGCCGAGCGCATCGTGCGCATCGGCGACAACAAGGGCGGCCGCTACATGTCCGACAACTTCTGGATGATGGGCGACACCGGCCCTTGCGGACCCTGCACCGAGATCTTCTACGACCACGGCCCCGACGTGGCCGGCGGCCCCCCAGGCAGCCCCGACGAAGACGGCGACCGCTACATCGAGATCTGGAACAACGTCTTCATGCAGTTCAACCGCACCGAAGACGGCGTGATGCACCCGCTGCCCAAGCCCTCGGTGGACACGGGCATGGGCCTGGAGCGCATCGCCACCGTGCTTCAGGGCAAGCACAGCAACTACGATATCGACCTGTTCCAGAACCTGCTGGCTGCTGCGCGTTCTGCTGTCACGGCTTCCGGTGGCGAAGGTTTCGACGCCAACAGCCCAAGCCTTAAGGTGATTGCCGACCACATCCGCGCCTGCTCGTTCACCGTCGCCGACGGCGTCATCCCCAGCAACGAGGGCCGTGGCTACGTGCTGCGCCGCATCACCCGCCGCGCCATCCGCCACGGCTACAAGCTGGGCGCTCGCACCCCCTTCTTCCACAAGCTCGTGGCGGCGCTGGTCGCCGAGATGGGTGAGGCCTATCCCGAGCTTCGCCAGAACGAAAAGCGCATCACCGAGGTGCTCAAGACCGAAGAAGAGCGCTTCTTCCAGACCATTGCCAATGGCATGGAAATCCTGGAAGGCGCCCTGGCCACGGGTGCCAAGGTCATCGACGGCGAAACCGCCTTCAAGCTGCACGACACCTACGGCTTCCCGGTCGACCTGACCGCCGACGTCTGCCGCGAGCGCGACGTCACCGTCGACCAGGCCGGCTTCGATGCCGCCATGGCCCGCCAGCGCGAGCAGGCCCGTGCGGCCGGCAAGTTCAAGATGGCCGCCGGGCTGGAGTACAGCGGCGCCGCCACCACCTTCCACGGCTACGACCACCTGGCCCGCGAGGCCACCACCGTCACCGCCATCTACGTCGACGGTGCGTCGGTGCAGCAGGCGAATGCTGGCGATGACGCCGTGATCGTGCTGGACCACACCCCGTTCTACGCCGAGTCTGGCGGCCAGTGTGGCGACAGCGGTGACCTGCGCAATGCCACCAGCCGCTTCGTGGTGGAGGACACGCTCAAGATCCAGGCCGATGTGTTTGGCCACCACGGCCGCGTGGTCGAGGGCGTCATCAAGGTGGGTGACACCGTCAACGCCAAGGTCGACGCCGAACTGCGCGCCAAGACGGTCCGCAACCACAGCGCCACCCACCTGATGCACAAGGCCCTGCGCGAGGTGCTGGGCGAGCATGTGCAGCAAAAGGGCTCGCAGGTCACCCCGGACCGCACCCGCTTCGACTTCTCGCACGGCCAGCCGTTGACCGACGAAGAAATCCGCGAGATCGAAGCCCTGGTCAACGCCGAGATCCTGGCCAACGCCGATGCGCAGGCCCAGGTCATGGCGCTGGAAGACGCCCAGAAGAGCGGCGCGATGATGCTGTTCGGCGAGAAGTATGGCGAAACCGTGCGCGTGCTGAGCATCGGGTCTTCCAAAGAGCTGTGCGGTGGCACCCACGTCAAGCGCACGGGTGACATCGGTCTGTTCAAGATCGTTGCCGAAGGCGGTGTGGCCGCAGGGGTGCGTCGCGTCGAGGCCATCACGGGCGACAACGCGCTGGCCTACACCCAGAACCTGGAACGCACCGTCAATGGGCTGGCGGCCATGCTGAAAGCGACGCCGCACGACGTGCCGGCCCGCGTGGCTGCCGCACAGGACCAGATCCGCGCGCTGGAAAAGGAAATCGCCGCACTCAAGGGCAAGCTGGCGTCCGCCCAGGGTGACGAACTGGTGGCCCAGGCTGTCGACGTCAAGGGTGTGAAGGTGCTGGCCGCCAAGCTCGACGGCGCCGATGCCGCCACGCTGCGCAACACCATGGACCAGCTCAAGAACAAGCTCAAGACGGCGGCCATCGTGTTGGCCGCGGTGGACGGTGGCAAGGTGCAACTGGCCGCTGGCGTGACGGCCGACACCACTGCCAAGGTCAAGGCCGGCGAGTTGGTCAACTTCGTCGCCCAGCAAGTGGGCGGCAAGGGGGGCGGCAAGCCCGACATGGCCATGGCCGGTGGCACCGACGCCACCGCGCTGCCACAGGCGCTGGCGGGCGTCCAGGCCTGGGTGGCTGAGCGGGTCTGAGGAGCGGCACCCCCTCGATGCCACCCTTTCTGACGGGTTTCCTGCCGTTTTGACGGGCATTGGTCACGTATGTGACGTGCGTGTGTCGGCAGGGAACCCTTTGTGTCATGCAGTATCCTGTTTAGAGCCGGCTCAAGGCCTCAGACTGGTCTTTATCGGTTGAAAGACCCTTCCCTGACAGGAGCAGCCATGACGACACACACCGCGAAGCACCCGATCGTGCCCCGTGAGCGCCTCCAGTTCGGTCTGGATCAGGATATTCCGAAGTACTGGTACGGCGGCGACCCGTTCAAATCGCGTTTCTGGGACGCGCTGTCCATCATCTTCCCGCCCGGCGAGAAGTTTTTCATGAACTGCGTGCGCGACTACCGCGACCAGATCTCCGATCCGAAAATGCTGCAAGAGATCAAGGATTTCAACATCCAGGAAGCGCAGCACAGCATGGTCCACCGCCAGGACAATGACCGCCTGCGTCGCCAGGGCGTGGATGTCGACAAGCTCACCGATTTCATCGACACCCTGCTCAACAAGCAGTACCGCAGCAAATACAGCAAGCAGCACACCTTGTCGCTGACCTCGGCGCTGGAGCACTTCACCTCCATCATCGCGCACAGCCTGTTCGACAAGCGTGACGTCATGAAAGAGGCCGACCACCGTGTGCGCGCCATGTACGCCTGGCACGCCATTGAAGAGGTCGAGCACAAGGGTGTCGCCTACGACGTGATGATCGATTACGCCAAGGTGGGCTATTTCAAGCGGGTGTTGGGCCTGGTGCACGCATCGCTGATGTTCCCTTACGTGATCTTTGCCGTGCAGCGTCAGTTGATGATTCACGACGGCTTTACGCGCGGCGAGCGCCTGAAGATGATGGCCGGGGGGCTGTGGTGGCTGTTCAAGCCGGGCGGTCTGCTGGCCCCCATGCACAAGCACTACTGGACGTACTACAAGCCTGGCTACCATCCCTGGCAAGAGGCCGAGCAGCCCGGCTACGAAGAGTGGCTGGCCGCGTTCGACAAGCACCAGCGCGATCCGGTCAAGGCGAGCGAAGACATGCGCCGTGCCCTGGCGCTGGCCTGATCAGCCCGTCTCGCCAAGAAACAGGCTCCCTTCGGGGAGCCTGTTTGCTTTTGGGGCGAACGCCCCGGTTGCCGCAGACTGGTGTAAACCCCAGGGGGTGCTTGTCGTGCCGGATGCCCTCGTGTCACCGCTCATCCTGTCGCGTTCTGTCACGTCTGCCTACGATGGGAACCATTGTGGAGACATACCGATAAGGATCACGACATGGCATACCAATCGGACAAACAGCACCCCATCGTGCCGCGCGAGAAGCTGGACTTCGGTCTGGACGACCCGAGCATCCCGAAGTACTGGTTCGGTGGCGATGCGTTCAAGACCCGCTTCTTCGACGCCATGTCGCTGATCTTCCCGCCGGGCGAGAAGTTCTTCATGGTCACGGTGCGTGACTTCCGCGACCGCGTCAAGGACGCCAAGCTGCTGCAGGACATCAAGGATTTCAACCGCCAGGAAGCCCAGCACAGCCTGGTGCACAACCAGTACAACGATGTGCTGCGCAAGCAGGGCATGCCGGTCGACAAGCTGATCGCCTGGCTCGACAAGCTGCTGTTCGACACCTACCGCAACCGCTACAGCCGCGAGTACACGCTGGCCATCACGGGTGCGCTGGAGCACTTCACCGCCCTGGGCGCCCACGCGATGTTCGACGAGCGCGACATCATGGGCGATGCGCACCCCAAAGTGCGCGCCATGTACGCCTGGCACGCGATCGAAGAGGTCGAGCACAAAGGCGTGGCCTACGACGTGATGATCGACTACGCCAAGGTTGGCTACTTCAAGCGCTGCGGCGCGTTGGTGCACGCCACCTTCATGTTCCCCTACGTGATCCTGTCGTTCACCAACGCGATGCTCAAGGCAGACGGCTTCAGCGCGTGGCAGCGCCTCAAGCTGTTCACCAAGGGAATCTGGTGGCTGCTCAAGCCAGGTGGTTTCGTGGCGCCGCTGCACAAGCACTACGTGCAGTACTACAAGCCCGGCTACCACCCCTGGCAGGAAACCGAGCAGCCGGGCTACGAGGAATGGCTGCGCGGCTTCGCCAAACACCAGGATCCGGTCGAGGCCAGCGAGCTCATGCGCGCCGAGATGGCCGGGGCACGGTGAAGGTTGCCCGGTTTTTTCCTGCTTGACCGCCCCGTAGTTGGTTAGACTTCGGCACACCTGCTTCGGGTGTGCCGAAACTCTTTATGCGCATTCCACTTCCCTCTGCGGCCGTGCTGGAGGCGGTGGGCATCAAGCCCATTCCGCTGTTCATGCTTTCGAGCTGGATCAAGGCGTCCGCCAAGTGCGGCTTCAACGTCCAGACGCTGTTCAAGGAGGCTGGGGTCAAGATCGACCTCATCCGGCTGGAAGACGCACGCGTCTCGCCGCTGCAGCTCATCTCGCTGCTCGAGCAGTGCGTGGCGCTGACCCCCCCGGACAAGCACTTCCCCTTCGTGCTGGGCGACACCTTCGCCTTCGAATCGCTGCCAGAGTTCGAAACCCTGCTGACCACCAGTCCCACCCTGCGCGAGGCCTTGCGCGTGGCCGATCTGGCCCGTCAGGTGGTGCTGCCCTGGCTCAAGCTCGAGGTCAAGGAAGAGGGTGATCTGGCGCGGGTGATCGTCGGGCTCGATGTGCCGCTGCCGAACTTCGAGCGCTACGGGCTGCCGCTGCACCTGGTGACCGACGCCATCCTGGCGTGCATTCGCAAGTTCGGTCGCTCGCTGCAGGGCTCGGACGAAGGCTTTGTGGGTGTCTGGGTCAAGCGTGATCCGCCGCCCAACGCCGCGCAGTTCGAAAGCTTTTTCGGCGTGCCGGCGCGCTTCAATGCGCCGTCCGATGCACTGATCTTCGAGCGCCGCATTCTGGATCTCCCGTTGGAAGGCGCGTTCCCCGCGCTCCATGAGCAGGCCCAGTTCCTCGCTGAACAGCGTCTGGGCAAAGAGGTCAAGCGTCAGGGCGTGGCGGCCGAAGTCGAGTCGCTCATCAGCCGCGATCCCGCCCTGCTGGCCTTGGGTGTGGAAGACATGGCCGATCGCCTGGGTCTGCACCCGCGCACGCTCCAGCGCCGGCTGAAGGAAGAAGGCGACAGCTACCTCCACGTCCAGGCGCGCATGCGGCACCGGCTCGCATGTCAGTGGTTGCGCGATGGCGATGTCACCATCGACGACATCAGCGCCCGGCTGGGCTTTTCCGACCGTCGCGCCTTCACCGCTGCCTTCAAGCGCTGGGAAGGTACGACGCCCTCGGCCTGGCGCGAGCGCGAAGGCGGCTGATCAAGCCATTCAAGCCGTACGCGCTTCGCCTGTGGCGTGTCAGCCGTAACTGAGCGCCGTGGCCTTGCCGCCAAACACCCGGTAGACGAAGAAGGTGTAGGCCGCGATGGCCGGCAGGCTGATCGACGTGCCGATCAGGATGAGCCACAGCGAGCTGGGTGCGGCGGCGGCATCCCACACCGTGATCTGATCCAGCACGATGTAGGGGTAAAGGCTGTAGGCCAGGCCCATGCCGCCGACCAGCATCACGCTGATGGCCAGCACCAGCGGGAGCCAGGCCAGACGGGCCGTCGGGCCCACGATCCGATGCGAGTTCAGCAGGCCGCGCAAGGCGACCAGCGCGAGGCCTGACATCAAGGGGATGGGCAGCAACGCCAGGATGTTCGGGAAGCTGAACCAGCGCGCGCGCACCGTCTCGCTGAACCAGGGCGTGGCCACCGAGATGGCCAGCAGCGCGATCACCATCGCCGGCCAGCTCACCTTCGCCCAGCTCACCGCGCGGCGCTGCAAGTCGCCTTCGGTCTTCAGAATCAGCCAGCACGCACCCAGCAGCGCGTAGGTGATCGGCAGGGCCACCGCGATCAGCGCGGCGAAGGCCAGCGACTGCGGGCTGCTTTCGAGGCCCATCACGAAGCGGCCCAGCATCCAGCCCTGCGCCGTGGCGGCCAACAGCGAGCCGATGCTGAACAGACGGTTCCACAGCGGCTTGTGGTGCGCGCGCGCCTTCACGCGAAAGTCGAACGCCACCCCGCGCAGGATCAGGCCGACCAGCATGACGGCCACGGGCAGGTACAGCGCACCGAGCACCACGCCCTGGCCTTTTGGAAAGGCCACCAGCAACAGGCCCACCCCCAGGACCAGCCACGTTTCGTTGGCATCCCAGAACGGCCCGATCGACGCGACCATCATGTCCTTGTCGGCATCTTCGCGCGCCCAGGGCATGAGCATGCCCACGCCCAGGTCATAGCCGTCCAGCACCACGTAGGCCAGCATGGCCACACCCATCAGCAGCCAGAAAACGACTGGCATCCACTCTTGCTCGGTGATCATCGCGGTGCTCCTTGCGGCGCAGCGCCGCCTTGAATCATGGCCGAGGCCGGCGGGGCGCCGTCTGCTTCGGGCCAGGCGTCCATCGGCTTGCTGGCCAGATAGCGCAGCACACCCACATACGCCACCAGCAGCGCCAGGTACAGGGTCACATAGGCGGCCAGCGTGGCGCCCACCATGGGCGCAGGCGTTTGCGTGGCCACGGCTTCCACCTTCAGCAGGCCCTGCACGATGTAGGGTTGGCGCCCGATCTCGGTCACATACCAGCCTGCCACAGTGGCCAGCCAGCCAGAGAACGTCATCCAGCGCAGGCTCTGCAGCGACCACCGCGGCAAGGCCTGGGCCTGCCAGCCATGCTTGCGCAGTTGCCACAGCGCAAGCCAGCTCACCACCAGCATCAGCATGCCGGTGCCCACCATGATCCGGAAGGCGTAGAACACCGGTGCCACGGGGGGGTGACTGCCTTCAAACGCATTCAGCCCCTGCAGCTCGCCGTCGAGTTCATGCGTCAGGATCAGGCTGGCCAGCTTGGGGATGCCCACCTCGAAGTGATTGCTGCGGGTGGCTTCATCGGGCACGGCAAACAGCAGCAGCGGGGCGCCACGTGTGGTTTCCCACAGGCCCTCCATGGCCGCCACTTTCTGTGGCTGGTGCTCCAGCGTGTTGAGCCCATGCAGGTCGCCCATGACGATCTGGGCCGGGATCAGCACCGCGCCCAGCGTGGCACCCAGGCGCAGCATCTTGGCCGTGGCCGGGCCGTCTCGGCCGCGCAGCACCTGCCAGGCCGCTGTGCCTGCGATCAGAAAGGCGACCGTCAGGCCCGAGGCCAGCAGCATGTGGGTCAGCCGATAAGGAAAGCTGGGGTTGAAGACGATCTGCCACCAGTCCGCCGCGAAGAACTCACCGTTGACGATCTCGTGGCCGATGGGCGTCTGCATCCAGGAGTTCAGGCTCAGGATCCAGAAGGCGCTCATCGTCGTGCCAAAGGCCACCAGGAAGGTGGCGAGCATGTGGACCCGCTCGCTCACCCGGCCGTGACCGAAGAGCATGATGCCCAGGAACGATGCCTCCAGAAAGAAGGCGGTGAGCACCTCGTAGGCCAGCAGCGGCCCGGCGATGTTGCCGACCTGTTCCATGAAGCCAGGCCAGTTGGTGCCGAACTGGAAGCTCATCGTCACGCCGCTGACCACGCCCAGCGCAAAGCTCAATGCGAACACCTTGGTCCACAGCCGGTAGGCAGCCAGCCAGGCGTGGTCCTGCGTGCGCAGCCAGCGCCAGCGCATGAACAGCAGCACCCAGCCGAGCGCAATCGTGATGGTGGGAAAGAGGATGTGAAAGGTGATGTTTGCTGCGAACTGCATCCGCGACAGCAGCAGGGTGTCCAGCGCGTCCATGGTCATCTCACTCCGGTTGGGCGGGGCTCTCCCGCCGTGGCGAGGCAAACTCCAGCAAACGGCCGACCTTCGACCCCAGTGTCATCAACTGAGACAGGGTGCGCGGGTCGAGCCGCTGCACATCGTCGAACCATCGGGTCAGCAGTTCGATGAGGTCGTGCATGCCCTTCATGCGCGCCTGCGCAATGGCGTCGGCCTCGCTGCTCGGCGTCTCCAGCAGCGCATTGCGCAGCATCGACAGGGTGGGCTCCACCTCGCGTCGGCGACGCTCTTCGGCCAGCGTGCGAAACACCTCCCATGCGTCCTGCGGGGCGTCGAAGTACTCGCGCCGGTCGCCAGGCAGGTGGCGCATCTTGACCAGCCGCCACGCCTGAAGCTCTTTTAGTCCCATGCTGACGTTGGACCGGCTGAAGCCCAGCGCCTCAGCGATCGCATCCGCGTGCAGCGGCTCGGGCGAGACAAAGATCAGGGCATAGATCTGCCCGACCGTGCGGTTGATGCCCCAGCGGCTCCCCATCTCGCCAAAGTGGGACACGAAGCTCTGGACCAAGGGGGTAAGGGCGCTCATCACAACTCCGGGGACAGCTGAAGTTGATCGGCATTAAATCCTGATCTTTCAGAAAATACTGAAAGTTCGAAATAAACCACTTACTTACAAAGGACATCACGTCGTCACGATTGGCCAAATTGGCAGACCACGACAACCTCGGGTAATTGCTGTCCTCAGTTGAGGGAGTGGACGTGGCGGCGCTCACGGGGATGGCGTCAAATGTTCCTTGGTGACCCCGAAGGTTCCTTGTCGCGCCGCACGCGCCCACATAGATTTAGAACCGAGCGTTGTTCAATTCGAGCGGTCGTGGTTCCTATGCATCCGATGTCTTCCCCTGTCTCCGTCCCCATGCCCTCCATCGGCAGTTGGCGAGAGGCTGCCAACACCTGCGGCTTCTCGCTGGAACCCGTGCTGCGTGAGGCGGGCATCAACCAGCCCGATGCGGCCTCGCCGCTGCGTGTGTCACCGGTCAACCTGTTCAAGGCGTTCTCCCTTTGCGTGGAGCGTGCGCGGGGTCATCATTTCCCGTTCGCCCTGGGCGAGCGGTTCGTCTTCGAGCATTTCGCCGAGTTCGATGCCTTCATGGGCTCATGTGCGACCATCCGCGATGGGTTGGAGCTGGCCGGCTGGGCTCGCGAGCTGCTGGCACCCTGGCTCACGGTGCGTCTCGACGAGTTCGGATCGGAAGCCCACCTGCGCATCGTGATCGACGCCCCGGGCATGAGCACGGAAGAGCTGCGTCCGGTTCGTGAAGTCGCGTTGTCGGTGGTCAATCAGGTGATCCGCCGAGCGACGCGTGAGCCTCATTGGCTGCTGTCGGTACGGCTGGCTGGGGTGGCGCCGGCCGGTCATGAGCGATATGCCGCACACTTCGGCGTGCCGGTGTTGTTCAACGAAGAGATCGACGCGCTGGTGATGGACCGCCGCTGGCTGGATCTGCCGCTCAACCCCTCGTATCCGCAAGCGCGAGGCGAGGCTCGTCAGCGCATCGAGCGCCGCCTGAACCAGGAGCTGGGCGAGCGCCGCCGGCTGGTCGACGAGGTTCGCTGGGCTCTGGAGCGTCGACCTGAACTGCTGCGTGAGGGCCTTGAGTCGACAGCTGCTGCGCTCGGGTTGCATCCACGCACGCTGCAGCGGCGGTTGCAGGCCGAAGGTTTCAAGTACGTGGACATCCAGTCTGAGGCCAAGAAGCACCGCGCGCAGATCATGCTGCGCCGGCGAGCGATCTCCATGGAGTCGATCAGCATCGAGCTCGGCTTCTCCGATCGCCGTGCCTTCACCTTCGCTTTCAAGCGCTGGACGGGCATGTCACCCAGCGCCTACCGCAACCAGCTTGGCGTCGTCTCGCGTTGAGCTCCAAGCCTGCTAGAGTGCAGGCCATGTCAGTACGCGCAGATCTACAAGGCCGGCACATCGTTCTGGGCCTGACCGGCGGCATCGCCTGCTACAAGTCGGCAGAACTCGTCCGGCTGCTCACCCAGGCCGGCGCGACGGTCCAGGTCGTGATGACCGAGGGCGCGCAGGCCTTCGTCACCCCCTTGACCTTCCAGGCGTTGTCGGGCCGCCCGGTCTACACGAGCCAGTGGGACAACCGACCCGACAACAACATGGCGCACATCCAGTTGAGCCGGGAGGCCGACGCCATTTTGGTGGCCCCTGCGACGGCCGATTTTCTGGCTCGGCTCGTGCAAGGGCGGGCCGATGATCTGCTCAGCCTGACCTGTCTGGCGCGGCCGCGCGGGCAGTGCGCGCTTCTCGTTGCGCCGGCCATGAACCGGGAGATGTGGTCTCATCCGGCCACCCAGCGCAATGTGCGCCAGCTCTGTGAGGATGGCACGGCGGTGCTCGGCCCCGCAGCGGGTGACCAGGCCTGCGGCGAGGTGGGCGATGGCCGCATGCTGGAGCCCGCCGAGCTGCTCGAAGCGCTCATCGCGCACTTCCAGCCGAAATGCTTGTCGGGGCGCCGTGTGCTGGTCACAGCAGGGCCGACCTTCGAACCCATTGATCCGGTGCGCGGCATCACCAACCTGTCAAGCGGCAAGATGGGTTTTGCCATCGCACGCGCAGCACGCGAGGCTGGCGCGCAGGTCACGCTCGTGGCCGGCCCGGTGCACCTGCCGACCCCTCAAGGCGTTCGTCGGCTGGATGTGCAGACGGCACGCCAGATGTGCGATACCGTCGTGCCGCTGGCAGGGGAGCATGACGTGTTCATCGCCACCGCCGCCGTGGCGGACTGGCGTCCGGCCAGCCTCAGTGAGCACAAAATCAAGAAAGAGGGCAAGAAGGTGGCGCCGACTTTCGAGCTCACGGAGAATCCCGACATTCTGGCGACCGTGGCGGCGCTGCGCTCGCCACCATATTGCGTGGGCTTCGCCGCCGAGAGCGAATCGCTGCTCGAACATGCCCGCGCCAAGCTGACCCGCAAGCGCGTGCCCCTTATCGTGGGCAACCTCGGTCCGGCCACATTCGGCAAGGACGACAACGCGCTGCTGCTGGTGGACGCCCACACGCATCGCGCCTTGCCTGCCGATGGCCGCCATGCAGACAAACTCTCGCTGGCGCGCGAACTGATGCAGGAACTGGCGCGCCGGCTGAATCAGGAACCCAAGGCATGACGTCCTCTGTCGACATCCGCATTCTCGACCCCCGCATGGCTGATGCCTTGCCGGCCTATGCCACGCCGGGCAGCGCCGGACTGGACCTGCGCGCCTGTGTCGACGCGCCTGTCGTCTTGCAACCCGGGCAAGCCGAGCTGGTGCCAACCGGCTTGGCCGTGCATCTGGGCGACCCGGGGCTGGCCGCCATGCTGTTGCCCCGATCTGGTCTGGGTCACAAGCAGGGCATCGTGCTGGGCAACCTGGTCGGGCTGATTGATTCGGACTACCAGGGACCGCTGATGGTCAGCCTGTGGAACCGTGGCAGCGCCGCGGTCACCATCCAGCCCATGGACCGCATCGCGCAGATGGTTGTGGTGCCGGTCGTCCAGGTTGCCTTCCGGCAGGTCGACCGCTTCGACGCCACGGCGCGCGGCGAAGGCGGCTTCGGCTCCACCGGGCGGGGCTGACCGGCTCAGTGCAGTGTGTCGTCGGGGCCAGGGGTAGAGGCCAGGCTGAAAGGCATGGCCGCCACTGATCCCTGCTGTACCTCTTCCTCCAGCGCCTGACGCACGTCGCAGACCTTCAGTGACAGGCGCAGCGCGATGCCAGCCAGCGGATGATTGCCGTCCAGCACCACGTGCTGGTCATACACCTCGGTGACCGTGTAGATGGCGTCGGCGGGCAGATCGGGCGTGGTGGCGCCTTCCGGTGGGCCTTCGAACTGCATGCCCGGGCTCACGCCTTCAGGAAACAGCTCGCGCGCCTCAAAAAACACCAACCCCGCGTCGTAATCGCCAAACGCGTGTTCTGGCTCGAGATGCAGGTGGGTCTCGAAACCCGTTGTCTGGCCGATCAGCGCCGCCTCGACTTTGGGCAGAAGGTCTTCGCCTCCGACCAGGAACTCCATCGGGTCGGACAGTTCATCGATGAGCTGCCCCTGGGCGTCTTCCAGGCGCCAGGTCAGGCTCACCACGCAGGGAGAGGAAATGATCATGCCGCAATCATCTCACGCCCCATGCGCCGGCCGTCGCACAATGGCGGCATGAGCACTTCCTCCCGACCACGCCAGTCCCGTTCATCGCCCCGCCCATCATCGTCAGCGGACACCTTGCGCCAGCCTCAAGTCCTGCTGGGAGGGCTATCGCCTCAAGCCTTCATGCGTCAGTACTGGCAGAAGAAGCCGCTGCTGATCCGCCAGGCCGTGCCCGACGTCCAGCCTCCTGTCACGCGAGCCGAGCTGTTCGCGCTGGCCGAGCAGGACGACGTCGAATCGCGCCTGATTGTCCGCAGAGGCGCGCCCGGCCCGACGAGGTCAGCGGCGGGCAGGAGCCAGCGCGCGCGGGCCGAGTGGCAGCTCAAGCGCGGCCCCATGGCGCGACGCAGCCTGCCGCCGCTGGGCCAGCCGGGCTGGACCCTGTTGGTGCAGGGGCTCGACCTGCATGTGCCGGCGGCGCACGATCTGCTGCAACGCTTCCGTTTCGTGCCCGATGCGCGCCTCGACGATGTGATGGTGTCCTATGCGACCGATACCGGCGGCGTAGGCCCCCACTACGACGCCTACGATGTCTTTCTGCTCCAGGTATCCGGTCGTCGGCGCTGGCGCGTCGGCCCGCTGCGCGACGCATCGCTGGAGCCGGACTTGCCACTGAAGATCCTCAGCCGCTTCGAGCCAGAGCAAGAGTGGGTTCTGGAGCCGGGTGACATGCTGTATCTGCCTCCCATGTGGGGTCACGATGGCGTGGCTGAGGGCGATGACTGCATGACCTGTTCGGTGGGCTTCCGCGTGCCGGAGTCCACCGCGCTGTCGCGCGAACTGTTGCTGCGATGGGCCGATGAGCTTTCCGTGCCGGATGCGCCACGCCTGTACAAGGATCCTCGCCAGCCTGCTACCGCCGAGCCAGCGCGGGTGCCGGAGGCGCTGCAGGACTTCGCGCGCCAGGCGATCGAACGCCTGCTTCGTGACCCCGGCGGTCTGCTGTCTGCGTTGGGCGAGGTGCTCACCGAGCCCAAGCCCCACGTCTGGTTCCAGCCTGGTTCGCCCTTGCCGCAGGGCTGCGGGGTGCGGCTGGATGCGCGCACCAGGATGATGTACGACGATCAGCGCGTGTTTGCGAACGGCGAGTCCTGGCGGGCAGCGGGCCGGGATGCGCGCATGTTGCGGGAGTTGGCCGACCGGCGCGTGCTGTCGGCCCGCGTGGTGGGGCAGGCCAGTGCCGCGTTGCAGGCGCTGTTAGGCCAATGGGCAGAAGACGGCTGGCTGCACCCGCTGGACGCAGAGTAGAGGGGCACGTCATGGACGAAAAAGAGCCGGTGTCCGGCGACACGCCCGCCACCTGGGCCGCTGAAGGTGTCATCGACGGTTGGCGCGATTTTGCTGACCGCGTTTGTGCAGCCATGGCATGGGGCGCTGCACAGGCCGTCGACATGTGCTGGAGTGACGCCGATTTCCGTCATTGGCCACTGGGCGACCGTGCCGTGGTGTCTGCGTTGCAGCACTGGGCGCTGACGCACAGCGGCCGGCGGGTGACCGTGCTGGTGTCCGATCCTGACGCCATGCCACGTCAGCACCCGCGCTGGATGCTGTGGCGCCGGGACTGGGGGCACCGTGTGGCCGTTTTCCAGGCAGATGAAGCCCACAGGGCGGATGTCCCGACCGTGCTGCTGCTTGGCCAGAACCTGGGGCTACGCATGCTTGAGCCCTTGCGAGGACGGGGGGTCTGGAGTCGGGATCCGGTGATGCTGCAGCGATGGCGCGACGAGATTGACGTAATTTTGCAACGATCGCATCCCGCACTCCCGGTTACGACCCTGGGCCTATAGGGACTAGCCCGAGTCCACGTATAATTTACGGCTGTACATGGTGCACTGAAACCGTGCAGCATGACCGTCTTTGCTGGTCCACTCATCTGGTCGCGGCTTGACGCGATCCAAAACGTATTTTTGACACTCCTTTTCGAGGATACAAGCATGAAAAAGTCGCTCCTGCTGGCTTCGCTGATCGCTTCCATCGCCCTGGCCGCCTGCGGCAAGAAGGAAGAGCCCGTTGCTGAAGCTCCCTCCGAAGCTGCTTCGGCTCCCGCTGAAGTCGCTTCCGAAGTCGCTCCCGTGGCTTCCGAAGCTGCCTCTGAAGCCGCTCCCGCTGTGGAAGCCGCTTCCGAAGTCGCTCCCGCTGCTTCGAACTGATACGCGTCAGTTCCATTGAAAAAGCCGCTCGACAGAGCGGCTTTTTTCATGGGCGGGTGAATCTGGCTGGCCCGCTTCAATTCACAAGAGCGTCGAGCCGGAAAGAAAAAAGCGCGCTCCGTGAGCGCGCTTTCCACTGACAGGGGTACGACCGGGGTCGTCGCTCAGTTGAGTTCATCGAGGAGCAACTGGGCCACCTTGCGCGCCGTGGGCGTGGTGGTCGCGCCGCCGGACTCCGAGAGCACGCTGACCTGGCTCTGGCGGCCGCCCTGGCCTTCCACCTTGACTTGATAGCGAGCGAGCGCATCGGCGGCAGGTTGGTCGCGCCCGAAGAGTCGGGCGAAGAAGCCGGGCTCCTTGCCGTCTTGCTGCCGAGCCAAACGCACCTCGTACACGCCTCGGCTGCGGTCGCGCGTCTCGACCGTGAAACCACCGCGATCCAGCGCCAGGCCGACGCGACGCCATGCGGTGTCGAAGTCTGCAGCCAGACGCAGGCTCGTACCATCAGACAACATCGTGGCGATGTTGTCGCCACCCGTGCCCGCGACAGCGGTCGCAGGGGCCGTGGCTGCCTGGCTACGAGCGGCATCAGCGGCCTGCTGACTGGCGCCGAGCTTGACCATCAGGCGCGACAGCATCTCTGCTTCCAGCTGTGGATCGCTGGGCCGGGGGCGCCAGGTGGTGCGCTCCTTGCGCTGCGGGTCTTCGTACTCTTCGATCAGGCCGCGGTGCGCAATGTAGATCTCGGTGCCGTTGGCGGTGCGCTCGATGCGGGTGCGGTACTGGTCGCGCTCGCCCGTGTCATACAGCATCTCGAACACCCGACCCAAGTACTTGCGCACGCCGTCCTGCGGCACCTTGGCGCGGTTCTCGGAGAAGTTGGTTTCCATCACCCCGGCGTCGGCCTGCTCGCGCACCAGCTCAAAACCGGTTTCGAGCCAGAAATCGCGCACCTTGGGCCAGACTTGCTCGGGCGGCAGGGCAACCTGCAGCCAGCGTTGCTGCCCCTCCCGCACGAGCTTGACCTCGCCAGATTCACTGGGCGCGATGGTGCTGACCTGTGTGGCCGGGTTGCGGCGTGCCGACTCCTGCATGAGGCTGTTGGCGCTCACGCTGCCGGTGGACACCTGCCCGAAGCGGGTCTGGCCCGGCAGCTGGCTGAGATCCGGCGGCACGTCGAGCTTGACGGTCTGGGCGCCGCTGGTGCGGTAATCGATCTTGCCGCCGGACAGGCTCTCGTTGATGGAGGCGCAGCCGGCGCTCAGCACGGCCAGCGAAGCAGCGGTACCCAGCGCAATGAGGGACTGGGAACGAGGGGTTTTCGACATGGGTCTTCCGTACAGGCCTGAGACAGCAGGGAAAGCGGGTGGCAGAAGGCTCAGAGGACGCCAGCGTCCTTGAGCGCGCCCTCGACGACGGGCTGGGCCGCAGGCGACAGCGGCGTCAGGGGCAGGCGCAGCGTACCACCGATCCGGCCCATGCGAGCCAGGGCCCACTTGACCGGAATCGGGTTGGGTTCACAGAAGAGGTGCTTGTGCAGCGGCAGCAGCTGCATGTGCAGCTCGACCGCGCGCGCCGCATCCTTGGCCATGGCGGCCTTGCACAGATCGGCCATGCCGCGCGGCGCCACGTTGGCCGTCACGCTGACGTTGCCGTGGCCGCCCAGCAGCATCAGGGCCACTGCGGTGGGGTCGTCACCTGAGTAGATGCCGAATCCCTGCGGCGCCTGTTTGATGAGCCACGCCGCGCGTTCGAGGTTGCCGGTGGCTTCCTTGACGCCGATCACGCCAGGCACCTGGGCCAGGCGCAGCGTGGTCTCGACGCTCATGTCAGCCACGGTGCGGCCAGGCACGTTGTACAGCACCACGGGCAGGTCGACGGCTTCGGCAATCGCCTTGAAGTGCTGGTAGATGCCTTCTTGCGTGGGCTTGTTGTAGTAGGGCACCACCTGCAGCGTGCAGTCAGCGCCCACCTTCTTGGCGTACTCGGTGAGTTCGATGGCCTCGCGGGTGGAGTTGGCGCCAGCCCCGGCCATCACCGGCACGCGCCCAGCAGCCTGCTGCACGGCCACGCGGATGATTTCGCAGTGTTCTTCGACCGACACGGTTGGCGACTCGCCCGTGGTGCCGACCACGCCGATGCAGTTGGTGCCTTCTGCGATGTGCCAGTCAATCAGTTGACGCAGCTGGTCGTAGTTGACGCTGCCGTCTTCGTGCATGGGGGTGACCAATGCGACGATGCTGCCGAAAATGCTTGTCATGGTGCTTCCTTCGATCCGGCCATTCTAGTTTCTTCGGCGGGGCCTCTGCCTCAGGGGCAGCGCGAACAGGGGGCGGGTGGCCGTCATGGCGGTTGACGCTCACAGACAACGCCACAGCTGCAGGCCCACGTCCATGATGAACTGCGGCTGCAGATACAGCGTCCCGACCAAGGCCAGCGCGATGGCCGCTATGAGGCGCCACAGCCAGACGGTGCGACGTCGGGGGCTCATGCCGTGACCACCCGCCGTGCAGGCGGGCGGTTCTCCTGGATGGGCAGGTTCAGCGCGGCAGCCAGCAGGCCAAGCGCCACCGCCAGCCACCACACCCACTGGTAGCTGCCCGTGGCGTCATACAGGTGGCCTGCCAGCCACACGCCGGTGAATGAGCCGATCTGATGCGAAAAGAAGACGGTGGCGCCCAGCATCGACAGGTGGCGCACGCCCAGCATCTGTGCGACGACAGCGTTGGTGGGCGGCACGGTTGACAGCCACAAGGCCCCCATCACCGAGGCAAAGATGGCCACGCTCCACGCTGTGGGCGGGGCGGCGATGAAGGCCAGCATGGCCACGGCGCGGCCGAAGTAGATGCCCGACAGCATCCAGGTCTTGCGCAGCCGCTGACCGAGCACGCCCGAGGCGTACGTGCCCAGCACATTGAACAGGCCGATGAGCGCCAGGGCCGTGGTGGCCACCTGGGGCGAGAGCTGATGGTCCTTGAGGTAGCTGGGCAGGTGTACGCCGATGAAGGCCAGCTGGAACCCGCACACGAAGTAGCCGGCCGTCAGCAGCATGAAGTCGCGGTGACCGAAGGCTTCGCGCAACGCCGCACCGGCGGCCAGGGGTTCGTTGTGGCTGCCCTGGGCCGCCCCGGCGGTGCGGCTGGCCGGGCTCTGCTCACGCAGACCGAGCGCCAGCGGGCCGATCAACAGCGCCAGCGCGCCCAGCATCAGCAGCGCATTCGACCAGTCCACGGTCTGGATCAGGCCGCTGGCCAGAGGCACCATCAGGAACTGGCCAAAAGAGCCGGCCGCGGCGGTGATCCCCATGGCCCAGGCGCGCTGCCCCGGGTCAATGTTGCGCCCGATGATGCCGTAGAGCACTGCGTAGGTGGTGCAGGCCTGGGCCAGGCCAATGACCACCCCCGTGCTGAGCAGGAAGGGCAGGGTGTGCTGGGCCAGCGCCATCCCGGCCAGCCCGAGACCGTAGAGGGCGCCGCCCAGCCAGAGCACGCGGTAGGCGCCCCGTTTGTCTGCCCACCAGCCGACGATCGGGCCAGCTGCGCCCCAGACCAGGTTTTGAATCGCCATGGCCAGCGAGAAGTCTTCCCGGCTCCAGCCATGGGCCATGGTGATGGGTGTCAGCCACAGGCCGAACGCGTGCCGGATGCCCATGGACAGGGTGACCACCAGGGCGCAACACAGCAGCATCTGCCGCGTGGGCAGGTGGGACGATGTGGGTGTCATGCAGCAACTTTCAGGCAAGCGTTCGCACCAGGCTGAACGCCGCGACCTGCCGTGCCGCTCACACCTGCATGTTCATGATATCCGTGTAGGCCTGAACCAGCTTGTTGCGCACCTGCAGGGCAGACTGGAAGCCGAGCGATGCCTTCTGCATGGCGATCATCGTCTCTTCGAGGCTGACGGTGGGGTTGCCGAACTGCACCTCGCGTTGCATGGCCTGCGCGGCGCCTTGCGCCTTGCTGATGTCTCCCAGCGCTTTGGAGAAGCTGGTCTGGAACGAGCCTTTTTCAACGGCCTGGCCTGCCTGACCGGGTGCCACGCGCGTCTGGGCCTCGACACGTCGGGCCACATCCGCCATGCCGGCGCGTGCGGCGGCTTCGGCGAAGTTGAAGGGCTTTAGTTTGACGTCCATGGGCCGATAAGCTCGAAGGGCGGGGAGCCTTCTCCCCATGAGCCGCACTGTATGCAAACGCTGGACCCCCGATGCCGGAAAGAACTCGGCATTTCTCGGGCTGTTTCCGGCACTTTTGCCCGGCCAGACTCCGAATAATGGGCTCGTTGCAGCGGGTTTGCGGCATCGTGGTGTCACGATGCGCGGCCCTCCAGCCAGACCGCCCATGGATGTCACTGTCGCTTCCCCTCAATCTGTCGTTGTGCCGGCCACTCCCTCCGCGGTGGTGACGGAGGCGCCTGCCGGTTTCGCGCAGCGTGTGATGGCCCTGCCGATGCAGCGCAAGATGCTGCTGGCCGGTGGGGTGCTGGCCTTGTTGGCCATCTTTGTGACGATGATGATGTGGTCGCGCCAGGGCGACTACCGTGTGCTGTACTCCAACCTGTCTGACAAGGATGGCGGGGCCATCCTGGCGCAGCTGCAGCAGATGCAGGTGCCCTACAAGCACGCCGAGGGCGGCGGCGCCATCCTGGTGCCGGCTGACCGGGTGCATGACGTGCGCCTGCGCCTGGCCTCACAGGGCCTGCCCAAGGGCTCGGTGGTGGGTTACGAACTGATGGAGACCCAGAAGTTCGGCGTCACCCAGTTCCAGGAGCGGCTGAACTTCCAGCGTGGTCTGGAAGGCGAGCTCACGCGCTCGATTCAGGCGTTGGCCGGCGTTCAGTCGGCCCGCGTGCATCTGGCCTTGCCCAACCAGAACGGCTTTTTCCGCGAGCAGCAAAAGCCTTCGGCATCGGTGGTGTTGACCTTGTTCCCCGGCCGAAGCCTGGACCGCAGCCAGGTGGCCGGCATCGTGCATCTGGTATCGTCGAGCGTGCCGGAGATGTCTACCAAGGCGGTCAGTGTGGTGGACCAGAGCGGCAGCCTGCTGTCCGGCCCGCAGGATGCCGCCGATCAGGGGGCACTGGACGCCAAGCAACTGCAGTACGTGCGCCAGATCGAAAGCGCCTACACGCAGCGCATCCGAGACATCCTGGAGCCGGTCGTCGGGGCCGACAACCTGCGTGCCCAGGTCACGGCCGAGGTCGACTTCTCGCAGATCGAATCCACGGCCGAGGAATTCCGCCCGAACCAGGGCGATGCGCCTGCCACGGTGCGCAGCCAGCAGACCAGCGAGCAGGTTGGTCAGGGTGCGGCCGCGGCCACCGGCGTGCCGGGCGCGGCCACCAATCAGCCGCCCGTTCCGGCCCAGGCGCCGGTCAACGGCCAGGCCCAGCAAATGCAGGCTGCCGGGCAGGGCGCAGCGGGCGCGGGCGGCACGTCGCGCCGGGAGTCGGTCACCAACTTTGAAGTCGACCGCACCGTGCGCGTCACGCGCAACGCCAGCGGCAACATCAAGCGCCTGACGGCTGCCGTGGTGCTGAATCACCGTACGAAGACCGATGCCAAGGGCAAGACCACCACCGAGCCGCTGTCGGATGAAGAAATCGAGAAGCTGACCTCGCTGGTGCGCGAGACCATCGGCGCCGATGACAAGCGTGGCGACTCGATCAAGCTGGTGACCGCGCCGTTCCAGGTGGTCAAGGAAGAGCCCGTGACGGTGCCTCTGTGGCAGCAACCCGAGACGATGGATCTGATCCGCACGATCGCCGTGCCGGCTGCGCTGACGCTGGCTGCGTTGATCGTGGTGTTCGGCGCGATTCGCCCGGCCATCCAGGCTGCGCGGCCACAGCCGTCGCCAGAGGAAGCCAACAAGCTGCGCGCCGTGGTGGACGATCCCCAGGAGTTGCCGGCACTGTCAGGCACCGCCAGCGAGGTCGTGGGGCCGGACGGTCAGCCGCTGCAGGCGCTGGAGGCCCCCGGGGCGGACGGTCGCCTCGAGCTGGCCCGGCGCCTGGCCAAAGAGAACCCGGTGGCCATGGCCAACGTGGTGCGCGGCTGGATGAACAACTGAGCAAGGTAAGTCGACATGGACGAGAAAGGTCTGGAAGACGCCGCCATCCTGCTGATGTCGATGGGCGAGGAAGAGGCAGCCGAAGTGTTCCGCCACCTGGAGCCCAAGGAGGTCCAGTTGCTGGGCGAGACCATGGCCAAGCTCAAGACCGTCAAGCAAGAGCGCATCGAGAGCGTGCTCGAGCGTTTCTCGAAAGAGTCTTCGGAGCTGGGTGTACTGGTGGCCGACACGGACGAGTACGTCAAAGCCGTGCTGCGCAAGGCGCTGGGCGAAGACAAGGCCAACCTGCTGATCGACCGCATCATCCAGGGCAGCGACATCACCGGCATCGAGAGCCTGAAGTGGATGGATCCGGTCTCTGTGGCGGAGCTCCTGCGCAATGAGCACCCGCAGATCGTGGCCGCCATCCTCGTCCATCTTGATCCGGACCAGGCTTCCGGCGTGCTCAAGGCGTTTTCCGATCGACACCGCAACGAGGTGATGATCCGCATTGCCACGCTGGACGGCATCCAGCCCAGCGCGCTCAAGGACCTCAACGAGGTGCTGTCGCGCGTGCTGGCAGGCGGTTCGCAGATCCGCAAGTCGTCGCTGGGTGGCGTCAAGCCGGCAGCCGAGATCATCAACCTCATGGGCTCGAGCGTGGAGACCTCTATCCTCGACTACATCCGCGAGGCCGATGGCGATCTGGCGCAGAAGATCATGGACAACATGTTCACCTTCGACGACCTGATCAAGCTCGACGACAAGGGCTTCCAGACCATGCTCAAGGAAGTCCAGACCGAGTCGCTCATCATCGCCCTCAAGGGCGCCTCGCCCGAGATCCGCGAGAAGGTGTTCAAGAACATGTCCTCGCGCGCCGCCGAAACGCTGCGCGAAGACCTGGAAAGCCGCGGGCCTGTCAAGTTGTCCGAGGTGGAGGCCGAGCAGAAGGAGATGCTCAAGATCGTGCGCCGACTGGCGGACGAAGGCCAGATCGTGCTGAGCAGCGGAGGCGACGATGACTACGTCTAACAAGTCGAATCCGCCGGGCGGCAACAACCCGTACACCCGCTTCATCCCGCGCGAGGAACTGGGCACCGTGTCAGCCTGGAACCTCGAGACCTTCGAGCCGGCCGCCAAGACGCCGGAGGTCGGAGGAGTGCGCAAGCCGACGCTGGCCGAGCGCGCAGCGGCCGAGATCCGGCCGGTGCCCAAGGGCAGTGCTGGTGCCAAGCATGCACAGCAGGCCATGGGCGCTCAGCCTGCGCCAGGTGCCGCCGCGGCGCCGAAGGCCGCTGCCAAGGCAGCTCGTCCGGTCGTAGGCGGCGTACCCGGTCAGACCCCGCCGCCGCCCTCTCAACAGGCCGCCCAGCCCGCGGGCCCGACTGAGGCCGAGATGGCCGCCATGGTGCAGGAGGCCCGGCAAAGCGGCTATCAGGACGGTTACCGCAACGGCCTGGCCGCGCTGGAAAGCTACAAGCAAACGCAGGCCGCGCAGATGGCCGCCTTCATGAGCGACCAGGTGGGCGGCCTCGTGGCGGACCTGCACCACCGGCTGGAGGCGCTGGAGCAGCAGCTGGCGGGCCGCGTGGCGCGCGTGGCGCTGGAGCTGGCGCGCCAGGTGGTGCGAGCCGAGGTGCAGCAGCATCCCGAGCACGTGGTGGAGGTAGCCGAGCAGGCGCTGGGCGCGCTGCTGTCTTCGGCCCGCCAGATCGTGTTGCGCCTGCACCCTGAAGATCACGCCCTCGTGCAGGCGCAGTTGTCGGAATCGTTGGGTGCCCGCGGTGTGCGCCTCTTGCCCGATGCTGGCCTGACCCGCGGTGGATGTGTGGTCGAGTCGGACATCGCCACGGTGGATGCCACCGTCGAGGCGCGATGGGAGCGTGCCGCAGCGTCACTTGGCCAGCGTTCGAGCTGGCAGGCCGGGCGTGAGTCGCTGGATGGGCCGGACGTGCCCCTGCCGGAAGACTTGGTCGAGGGCGAGGAATGGATGGACGATGACGCGAGCCGTGCATCCGCCGGAGACAACGCATGAACATGCCGATTCGCGCCCGTCACGACGTGGCGATGGACCAATGGATGCGCTTTCTGGACGACCTGGATGCCTGCGCCAGCACGCCCATCCAGCTCGAGAACCAGGGCAAGCTGGTGCGCGTGGCTGGGTTGGTGCTGGAGGCCACGGGCCTCAGGTTGCCCGTGGGTGCCGTCTGCGAGATTCACTCGGAAACCCGGCTGGAATCCACGCCGGTGCTGGCCGAAGTCGTGGGTTTCACCGGCGACCGCGCCTTCCTCATGCCGACAGCCGAGGTGCATGGCTTGTCAAGCGGTGCCCGTGTGGTGCCGCGTACGCTGCCGGTCAATGCGCCGGTGCTGGGGCGCCCGAACCACCCCTGGCGCCGCAGCGAAGACCGCACACGCCACCTGCCGATTGGCAGCGGCTTGCTGGGGCGGGTCGTCAATGCCCAAGGTGAACCCCTGGACCGTAAGGGCCCCTTGCACCACGTGCGCAGCGAGCCCCTGGCGCGGCGTCCGATCAACGCGATGGAGCGCGACCCGGTGCGTCAGCCGCTGGACACCGGTGTGCGCGCCATCAATGCCATGCTCACCGTGGGCCGCGGCCAGCGCATCGGTCTGTTCGCGGGCTCTGGCGTCGGCAAATCCGTGCTGCTGGGCATGATGGCGCGCTACACCCAGGCCGACGTGATCGTCGTGGGTCTGATCGGCGAACGCGGCCGCGAGGTCAAGGAATTCATCGAAGACATCCTCGGCGAGGACGGCCTGGCGCGTTCGGTCGTGGTGGCCGCCCCTGCGGACGCGCCCCCGCTGACCCGCATGCAGGGCGCGAGTTACGCGACGGCCGTCGCCGAGCACTTCCGTGATCAGGGCCTGCATGTGCTGTTGCTCATGGACTCGCTCACGCGCTATGCGATGGCGCAACGGGAGATCGCGCTCGCCATTGGTGAGCCGCCCGCGACCAAGGGCTACCCGCCCTCGTGTTTTGCCAAGCTGCCTCAATTGGTGGAGCGCAGCGGCAATGGCCTCAATGGCCGGGGCTCGATCACCGCGTTCTACACCGTGTTGTCCGAGGGTGACGACCAGCAGGATCCGATTGCCGACGCCGCGCGCGCCATCCTGGATGGCCACATCGTGCTGTCACGCGATCTGGCAGAGTCTGGACACTTCCCCGCAATCGACATCGAACGGTCAGCTTCCCGCGTGATGCACAACGTGGTCGATGCCATTCATACCGACGATGCCCGCCGGTTCCGCCAGCTCTGGTCACGCTACAGCAAGGCCAAAGATCTGATCCAGCTGGGCGCCTATGTGCCTGGGCAGGACCATGAGCTGGATCAGGCCGTGCGCGTTTATCCCGAAATGGTTCGCCTGCTGCAGCAGGGCATGCACGAGCCGGCCATGCTCATCGAAAGCACCGATGCCCTTCACCGCGTGGTCGGTTCATGATGTGTCTGAATGTGACGCTGCGTCACGGAGTTGAAGTTTCATGAGTGCCCTGCAACCCCTGTTTCTGGTCCTGGAGGCCGCCGAGAAGGCGCGCGACGAGGCCCTGGCCGTGATGGAAGGGGGGCAGCGCCAACTGGAGGCCGCGCGGCAGCAGCTACAGTCGCTGGCTGACTGGCGCAGGGAATACCAGCAACGCTGGCAGCGGCAGTTTCAGCAGTCCGGCGGTGTAGAGATCGTGCGCTGCTATCAGGATTTCATGTCGCGGCTCTCCGAGGCGCAGGCCGAACAGGAGCGTCGTGTCGAGATGGCTCGCGTGCACGCGGAGCGGTGCCGCCGCGAACTGGTTGAACGCGAGCGTCGGGTGGCAGCGGTGTCACAGCTGATCGATCGTCGCCACGAGGAGATCAAGGGCCGCGAGCGCCGACAAGAGCAGAAGGCGACCGATGAAATCGCGGCCAGAACCCCCCGTTTATCTGCGGGATTCGGCTCCGGGGAAAGCGAGAAACTGGCTTCGTTCTGATGGGCCCCGTGGGCCTCGAAAGGGGACGTCGTCATGACCACGCCATTCCAGTCTGCTTCCGCCGGAAAAGGCGGCACCAATGCCGTCAGTGCTGTCAGCGCGCTTCAGGATGTGTTGTCGCGCATGGGCAACGGCAGCACGTCGTCGGGCGGCGGTGGCTCGATGGACTTCTCCAGCATGGTGGCCCAGTACCGGCAGGGGCCATCTCAAGCCGCACCTCAGCCGAGTCGGCCAGTGGCCAAGGCGGCCGCCCAAGCGGCCGATCCGGCCAGCCGTGCACTGACCCAGCGGCTGACTGAGCAGGCACTGGCCAAGGCCCGAATGGCCAATCAGGTCAAGCCGGCCGCCCCGCCCAAGCCGACCGAGGCGCAGGCCCGGTCACAAGGGCCTGAGCGTCCGGCGTCGCGAGGCGATGAGTCGCGCAAGGCCGAGCAGGCGGACAAATCGACGGCGGACGCATCTGACGAGACATCGAGTCAGGAGGGCAGCGATGCCGCTGTGCGCCGCGCAGCCTTCGCCACAGGGCAGGGTGAGGGGGTGGCGTGGGTTCGTGAACTGACACCGCCGGCCAGCATCGAGCCCGGTGACGCCGTGGGCATGATGAACTGGCTGGCGCAACTCACCCAGGGCGATCTGCCCGCCGATGCGGCCGCGTCGCTCGCTGGGAGCGAGGGGGCCGGCGCAGGCGCCGCAGTGGATCTCAGCGGCACGGGAACCGGTACCGGTCAGGATGCCGGTGGCCTGGCTGGGTGGTTCGGCGGCGCCGCCGCGCGAGCGCCTTCGGGTGCCGAGGCCCTTCAGGCCGCAGCCGCTGACGACACCCTGGAGCTGGCGATGGAGGCGGTCGACGAGCAAGCCGGCGTGCAACTCACCGAGTCCCGCACCTCGGAGGCCTCGCTGGCATCAGCGCGTCCCGGTGCCTTTGCCGGCGTGCTGGGTGAAGCCGTGGGTGCACGGCATTCGAGCGCATCCTTGAGTCCGGCTCCTGGCAGCCCACAGTTCAGTCAGGCGCTGACCGATCAGGTCACTGTCTGGGTGGGCAGTGCGCGCGCCGACGGTCCCATGACGGCAGAACTGCATCTCAATCCGGCTGACATGGGCCCCATCAACGTCAAGATCGCCGTGGATGGGCAACTGGCCCGCGTCGATTTTGCCGCCACCACGCTCGAAACCCGGCAGGCCATTGAGGCCAGCCTCCAACAGCTGTCTCGGGCACTGGACGATGTCGGCTTGAGTCTGGCTGGCGGGCAGGTGATGTCGCAGTTCGCCAACGGCGGTCAGCAGGGTGGTCAGGCTGCGGCGCAGTCGGACGCCTCCCGTGCCGACGCCGCCTCGGCTGAATCCGCTGCGGGCGAGCAGCCCGCCGAGTCATCGGACATCCGTCCGGTGCGGGCTGGTCTGAATGGCCTGGATCTGTACGCCTGAGCAAAAAGTCACAGCGGCGCGAAATCACAAGGCTTTCGCGTCGTTTATCGCTTCATTGCGCCAACTGCTGACTTTCAATAATGGCCACATGAACACGGCAGGGAAGCCTTGCCGTTTCGCCGAATACCTGGAGAGTGACCATGTCAGCTGCCCCCGCTGCGGCCCAAGGCGAAGCCCCCAAGAAGGGCTCGAAGAAACTGATCATCATCATCGCTGCCGTGCTCAGCGTCCTGCTCATTGGTGGTGGCGTCGGAGCCTTCATGTTGATGAAGGGGGGGCACGACGAGGCCGCCGAAGGCGATGACGCGGAACTGGCCGACGAAGCCCCTGCGCGCAAGAAGGCCGCGCCGCCTGCCCCCAAGGACAAGGGCGCTCCCCCTACCTTTGTCCCCCTCGATCCGTTCATCGTCAATCTGGCTGACCGCGACGTCGAGCGCTTTGCTCAGGTGGGCATCACGCTGCAGATCGACAACCCCAAGACCGCAGAAGAGATCAAGGCATACATGCCGGCCATCCGCAATGCCGTGCTGTTGATCCTGTCGCACAAGACGGCACCCGAATTGCTCACGCCCGAAGGCAAGACAAAGCTGGCCGACGAGATCTCGCGCGAAGCCGCGCGGGCCATGGGCTACGAGATCGAGGATCCCGAGGAAGAAGAGCCTGAAGATGCGCCAAAGAAGAAGCGCAAGCGCAAGAAGGTCGAGTCGTACAACCCCATCACCCACGTCCATTACGCCAACTTCATCATCCAGTGAGCCTCGTTGATGCGCCGCAGGGCGCGAGAACGGTCCGTCGATGAACCAGCAGATCCTTTCCCAAGACGAAGTCGATGCGCTCTTGCAAGGCATCACGGGCGAAAGCCAGAAGCTGGAGCAAGAGGATGTGCCCAAAGAGGGCATCCGCGACTACAACCTGGCACAGCAGGAACGCATCGTGCGTGGGCGCATGCCCACGATGGAGATCATCAACGAGCGTTTCGCCCGCAACATCCGCATCGGCCTGTTCAACCTGATCCGCAAGTCGCCCGAGGTATCGGTGGGCGGCATCAAGGTGCAGAAGTACAGCGCCTTCCTGCGCGAGATCGTCGTGCCCACCAACTTCAACATCATGGCCATCCGTCCGCTGCGCGGCTCGGGGCTGGTGGTGTGCGAGCCCACGCTGGTGTTTGCGGTGATCGACGCCTTGTTCGGTGGCGCTGGCAAGTTTCACACCCGCATCGAGGGCCGCGACTTCTCCGCCACCGAGCAGCGCATCATCCGCCGCCTCGTTGACGTGATCACCGAGGAGTACAAGAAGTCCTGGCACGGCATCTACCCTGTCGAGCTGGACTACCAGCGTTCGGAGATGCAGCCCCAGTTCGCCACAGTGGCCACGCCCAGTGAGATCGTCGTGTGCTGCTCGTTCACGCTGGAGATTGGCGACACCAGCGGCACCATCCACATCTGCATTCCGTATGCGACGCTCGAGCCTATTCGGGACATCCTGTTTTCGTCCATCCAGGGCGACTCGGCCGAACCCGATCGCCGCTGGGTCAAGTTGTTGACGCAGCAGATCCAGTCTGCCGAGGTCGAGCTGGTGGCCGAGCTGGCCCATGCCCCGGCCACCGTCGAGCAGCTGCTGGCGCTCAAGCCAGGTGATTTCATCGAGCTGGATCTGGACAAGATCATCCAGGCCAAGGTCGACGGGGTGCCGGTGTTCGAGTGCTACTACGGCACCACCAACAACAAATACGCCTTGCGCGTCGAGAAACTGCTGACGACCGGCAACACCAGCTGGCTTGGAGAACACAATGTCTGATACCGCAGCCGAGTTTCCCCCTGAAGGTGGCGCCTCCGAGCAGGACGCCATGGCCGCCGAGTGGGAAGCGGCGCTGGCTCAGCAGGCCTCCTCCCCGAGCGCGGGCGGGGCCGACCCCTTTGCCCAGGCCGCGCAGGAGGTCACCGACGCCGCGCCCCAGATGACGCCGGCGGCCTTTGCCAATTTCGGCCCTGCCACCGCGCCGACGGCGGGCAACGACATCAGCATGATCCTGGACATCCCCGTGCAGCTCACGGTGGAGCTGGGCCGCACGCGCATCCCGATCAAGAACATCCTGCAACTGGCCCAGGGTTCGGTGGTGGAACTGGATGCCCTTGCCGGTGAGCCCATGGACGTGCTGGTCAATGGTTTTCTGATCGCGCAGGGCGAGGTGGTGGTGGTCAATGACAAGTTCGGCATCCGCCTGACCGACATCGTCACGCCGTCCGAGCGCATGCGTCGCCTGAGCAAGGGTGGTTGAATGAGCCAGTCTCCGTCCCTTGGCCTGATGGTCATGTGGTTTCTCGTGGTGCTGGCGCTGATTCCCGTCAGCCTGTGGGTGCTCAAGCGCTCGGGCATGGCGCAAGGGCGCATGGGCCAGGCTGGTGGCATGCGCACCATTGCGCAGCACGCCATCGGGCCGGGCCAGCGCATCGTCACCGTCGAGGTGGGCGAAGGCGAACACCGCACGTGGCTCGTGCTGGGCGTCACCGCGCACAGCATCCAGACGCTGCACACCCTGCCGCCCCAGGCCGAGGCGCCTGCAGCGGCGCCACAGCCGGGTTTTGCCGCGCTGCTCCAGCACATGCGCCAAGGTGGCGACAAGGGGCGCTCATGATGCCTCGCTCGCTTGCCTTGCTGTTGACGCTCGGTCTGGCCGCCACCGCTGCGGTGGCCCAGACGCCAGTGGCCCCATCACCCACCTTGCCCTTGCTGGTGGGGCAGGGCGCCGGTGGCACGAGCTACTCGGTCCCCATCCAGACCCTGCTGTTCTTCACCGCGCTGAGCTTTTTGCCGGCTGTGCTGCTGATGATGACGGGCTTCACCCGCATCGTCATCGTGCTCAGCCTGATGCGGCAGGCCCTGGGCACGCCCACCGCGCCGCCCAACCAGGTCATTGTCGGGCTGTCGCTGTTCCTGACGCTGTTCGTCATGGGCCCCACGCTCGACCGCGTCTACAAAGAGGCCTACCAGCCCTTCTCGGCCAACGAGATCGATTTCACCACTGCACTGGAGCGCGGACAGGTGCCCATGCGTGAGTTCATGCTGCGCCAGACCCGCCAATCCGATCTGCAACTGTTCGCCCAGTTGGCGAAGGTCGAAGGCGAGGTGCGGCCCGAAACCGTGCCTTTCCGCGTGCTGGTACCGGCGTTTGTGACCAGTGAGCTGAAATCGGCCTTCCAGATCGGCTTTCTCATCTTTATCCCCTTCCTGGTCATCGACATGATTGTGGCCAGTGTGCTCATGAGCCTGGGGATGATGATGCTGTCGCCGGTCATGGTCGCCTTGCCCTTCAAGCTCATGCTGTTCGTGCTGGCCGATGGCTGGAACCTGCTGCTGGGCTCGCTGGCCGCCAGCTTTGTTCAGTAGGTACGCCCATGGATCCCCAACAGGTTCTCACCATCACCCGCGATGGGTTGCTCACGCTGCTGAGCATCTGTCTGCCCATCCTGCTGGTGGTCCTGGCGGTCGGCCTCATCGTCAGCGTGTTCCAGGCGGCCACGCAGATCCACGAGCAGACGCTGTCGTTCGTACCCAAGCTGCTGGCCGCCTTCGCCACGCTGGGCATCGCCGGCCCCTGGATGCTGTCGACCCTGGTGGATTACATCCAGAAGGTCTTGCAGTCGATCCCCCAGGTCGTGACCTGAAACCGGCGGCTGGCCCATGGTGACCTTCACCGAAGCCCAGGTCATGGCGTGGCTCACGCCATGGTTCTGGACTTTCTTCCGGGTGCTGGGCCTGTTCACGACGGCCCCGGTGATCTCGATGCGAGTGGTGCCGCGGCGCGTGCGCATCGGCTTGGCCCTGCTCATCGTGATGGCGGCCCAACCCGGCCTGCCCGAGCCTCCGCCCATTGCCTTGAACTCGCCCGAGGCGGTGATGGTCATCCTCCAGCAGGTGCTCATTGGCCTGACCATTGGCTTCGCCGCGCGCGTGGTGTTTGCCGCCATCGAGTACGCCGGCGAAATCGTGGGCCTGCAGATGGGTTTGAACTTCGCGATGTTCTTCGACCCGATCGCCGGTGGCCAGATCACTTCGGTCAGCCGCTTCTACGGCACCACGGCCTCCTGGCTGTTCGTGGTCATGAACGGCCATCTGATGCTCACCGGTGTGGTGCTGCACAGCTTCACCGTGTTCCCGGTCTCTCCCGAGCCGCTGGCCTTCCTCAGCAGCGTGCAGCCTCATGTCTGGGGGGCTGAGCTGTTCAAGCTGGGCGTGTGGGTGTCGCTGCCAGTGGTTTCCATGCTGATCCTCGTGAACATGGTGATGGGCCTGATCTCGCGGGTCTCGCCCCAGATGAACGTGTTCTCGGTCGGCTTTCCGCTGACCCTGGCGGCGGGTCTGACCGGCCTGTGGCTGACCTTGCCGCTGATGCAGGCGCCGCTGACCATGGCCATCGAGCGCATGCTGGCGCAGTTCCAGTGATTCCGCGTGGTGCCGCGCCGATTCCTTAGAATCGGCGCCATGTCTGCCAAGCCCGCCTCCAAATCCACCCAGCCCGCCGGTTACGGCGAGGCCTCCATCCGCGTGCTCAAGGGCCTGGAGCCCGTCAAGCAACGCCCCGGGATGTACACACGCACGGACAACCCGCTGCACATCATCCAGGAGGTCATCGACAACGCGGCCGATGAGGCCCTGGCCGGCCATGGCAAGCGCATTGGCGTCACGCTCCACCGAGACGGCTCCATCAGCGTCGAAGACGACGGCCGCGGCATTCCCTTCGGTCTGCACCCGGAAGAGGGCGTGCCCGTGGTCGAGATTGTGTTCACCCGCCTGCACGCGGGCGGCAAGTTCGACAAAGGCTCGGGTGGCGCCTACAGCTTCTCGGGCGGCCTGCATGGCGTGGGCGTCAGCGTGACCAATGCGCTGTCCACGCGGCTGCAGGTCATGGTGTGCCGCGACAAGCAGGTCGCCACGCTCGCCTTCGGCGGCGGGGATGTGATCGAGCCGGTGAGCGTGCGCCCCGCGTCCAGCGGCGATCGCAAGCAGGGCACCACCGTGCGCGTCTGGCCCGATGCCAAGTACTTCGAGAGTGCCGAGCTGCCTCGGGCCGAGCTGGTGCACATGTTGCGCAGCAAGGCCGTGTTGATGCCAGGCGTGACCATCACCCTGACCATCGAGAAGCAGGGCAAGGACGCAGAGGTTCAAACCTGGCTGTACAAGGGCGGTCTGCGTGATTACCTGACCCAGACGCTGCCGGTCGACCCGATCATTCCGCTGTTCGAGGGCGAGCATTACGCCGAAGAGGGCGAGACCGAAAACTTTGCCGAGGGCGAGGGCGCGGCCTGGTGCGTGGCCTTTACCGAAGACGGCAGCCCCGTTCGCGAAAGCTACGTCAACCTCATCCCCACCGTGGCCGGCGGCACCCACGAGTCCGGTCTCAAGGATGGCCTGTTCAACGCCGTCAAGGGCTTCATCGAAATGCATGCGCTGCTGCCCAAGGGCGTCAAGCTCATGCCGGATGACGTGTTCAGCCGCGCCAGCTTTGTGCTGAGCGCCAAGGTGCTCGATCCGCAGTTCCAGGGCCAGACCAAAGAGCGACTCAACAGCCGCGACGCGCTGCGCCTGGTCAGCACCTATGTGAAGCCTGCCATGGAACTGTGGCTGAGCCAGCACGTTGATTACGGCAAGAAGCTGGCCGAGCTGGTCATCAAGCAGGCGCAGGCTCGCCAGCGCGCCGGCCAGAAGATTGAGAAAAAGAAGAGCTCGGGCGTGGCCGTGCTGCCGGGCAAGCTCACCGATTGCGAAAGCCGCGACCTGGCCTTCAACGAGGTGTTCCTTGTCGAGGGCGACTCGGCCGGCGGCAGCGCCAAGATGGGCCGAGACAAGGAAACCCAGGCCATCCTGCCCCTGCGCGGCAAGGTGCTCAACGCTTGGGAGGTCGAGCGTGACCTGCTGTTCAAGAACAATGAGATCCACGACATCTCGGTGGCCATCGGCGTCGATCCGCATGGCATCGACGACACGCCCGATCTGTCCGGCCTGCGCTACGGCAAGATCTGCATCCTGTCGGACGCCGATGTGGACGGCTCGCACATCCAGGTGCTGCTGCTGACGCTGTTCTTCCGCCACTTTCCCAAGCTGGTCGAAGCCGGTCACGTGTGCATTGCCCGCCCGCCGCTGTTCCGGGTTGACGCGCCCGCGCGCGGCAAGAAACCGGCTGCCAAGCTCTATGCGCTGGACGAGGCCGAGCTGACCGCCATTCTGGACAAGCTTCGCAAGGAGGGGTGCCGCGAAGGCGCGTGGACGATCAGCCGATTCAAGGGCCTGGGCGAGATGAGCGCCGAGCAGTTGTGGGAGACCACGCTGAATCCCGAGACGCGTCGCCTCTTGCCGGTAGCCTATGGTGAGCCGGGCTTCGAGTCCACCCAGACCACCTTCACCAAGCTGATGGGCAAGGGCGAGGCTGCTTCGCGCCGTGAGCTCATGGAGCTGTACGGCGACGCGGTCGAAGTCGACGTGTAAGGGCTTGCTGCGGGCTCAGCTGTCCGCTGCCTTGACCTCGGTCGACTTGACGCGGTGGCTGACCACCCAGCCGACGGTCACCACTCCGGTGATCGGGTGGGTGTAGCGCACGCGGGTCCATCCCGGGCGCTGCGCCTCGATGCGCACCTTGTCGCCGCCAACCAGATGCTTGCCCATGCGGGCGCCCAGGTCAGGCGCATCGTGCAGCAGCGTGCGGCCGGCGGCCGACACCACGCCTGCCAGCCCGCCGCTCGCCTCGGAGGGCGCCGCAGAGGGTCGGCCGGCGCCGGGCGGATTGGCTTCCATGGCCTGGATGGCCGCAGCCACCACCACATCGGCCGTGGCCCGTTGCCCGCACGCCGCATCCATCGGAACGGTGGGCGGTGCGGCAAGCCGTTCAGTGCGTTGCACCTGCCAGCTCTGGCCTGCGCGCCGCAACACGACCCGCTCCAGCAACTGGTCACCCTGCTTCATCAGTGGTTGCCCCTGCGCGTCCGTGCGAACCGCGCAGACATAAGCCGCCTGACCGCTGGTCCACACCTTGCGGAGGCTGACCCTTTCCGCGGGCGGCAGATCGGCGGTCATGGCTTGTCGCGCGGCGCTGACCACGGCCAGGCGCTCTGGATGTGAGGTGGTCAGCGGCTCTTGAGCAAAGCCGGAGTGGTTGGCTGTGCACAAGAGGCCTAGCAGCAAGGGGCGGATCAGGCGTGACATGGCAACAAGGCCGCGGGGGCGGGCCGCGCGGCAGAAAATCACGATGCCATCACGATAGTGCGGCGGCGCCCGCACTGAGGGCGGAAATCGCTGCCCTGAAGGTGCCTAACTGAAGCGATCGCTCATGATGTGCAATGCAACGGCATCGCATTGCACGTGACCGCCGCTCACCGCCGGGTGAGCACCACGGCCAGCTCGTGCGAGAGAGACGGATGCTTGACCTGGGGGTAGGGCGGCTTGGGCCACACCCAGTGCGACTGGGGAAACAGTGCTCGCACGGCGTTGATGTCGCAGTGATAGGGCGGGCCTTCAATGAGCCCCTGCTCGCTCGCGCCAGGTCGCAGCCGTTGCATCAGCAGGGCCAGCAGCTTGCCGCCGGGGCGCAGCCAGGCATGCAGTTGGGCAGCGTACTGTACCCAGTGGTCGGGGTGGATGGCACACAGGCAGGTCTGCTCATAGATGGCATCGAACGGGGCAGATGGTTGGTACACCAGCACATCGGCCTGCTCGACCCGGGCGCTCAACCCGCCGTTGGCCAAACGCTCGCGCGCGCGTGCGACAGCGGCGGGCGTGTAATCCAGCCCCGTGACGTCAAAGCCGCGCGCAGCCAGCTCCGCCACCTCCCAGCCTGCCCCGCAGCCCGGTACGGCAATGCGGCAAGGGGCCAGCGTGCCGTCGTCCAGCCAGGCCACGAGCTGCGGGCTGGCGGCGCCACGATCCCAGCCGGTCTGGGCGGTCTCGAATCGTTCTTGCCAGAAGGCGGGGGTGGGGCCGGTCATGCGGTCGTGTCAAATGATGTCATTGGAAGGCGGCACGCAGGGCCTGCATGCCGACCTTCGGGTCAAGCAGGCCATGGTATATCGCCGGCAGGGGCCGATCAACGTTCAGCAGCGTGTAGATGGCGTGCATCGCCCCTCTGATCGAGTACTCCACCGTGAACACCACGTCCTCAGGCAATTCGGTGAACTGGCCCAGGAAACCAAAGTTCTCGGCGCGATCAGGCACCACCTTGGGCCGGTCGCCTGTGCTCCGGCAAGCAAACAAGGCCGATGCATAGGGCATCATCACCGTCGTCACATCCGTGTTGGCGCGCACCTCGTCAAGGATGTCATCGAAGCCCAGCTGCCTGACCAACTCTTCCAGGATCTCCTGACCGGTGGCCTCGCACATCTTCTTGCGAATGTAGTCACCGTGTTGATCGATCTCGAAACCATAACCCCATAGCGTGTAGGTGCCCTGCGGCAGGTCGCGAAAGTGGGGCTGATGTGGCACCACGATGGACAAGTGCCAGCCCGAGTCGATCCAGGTCATGAGCGCGCCGGTTCCCGGCGCGTTTCCGGTGTAGGCCTCGATCCGCTTGAGCAGCGTGTCGCTGTGCATCGTGAGGGTGAACGACTCCCACTTGTGCTCGTCCACATTGCCGCAGAAAGCGATCGGATTGCCAAAGTCCGGCGCCTTGCGCGACAAGGCCTCCCACAGTGCCCAGCTACCGTCGCGCCGGTCGCGTATCAGAGGCGGTACATCATCGTTGCCGCCGTAGCATGTGTCTGCCGTGATCGAGCCCAGAGTGAACAAGGCCAAGTCGCCCTCAGCCAGCTGGATCTGATCCCGTGTGCGCGCCGACTGCATGTGCAGGGTAGTGACACGGCGCGCTTGCGTGTCGCTGGCCGTGGCGAAATCCGCATCGACCACCTTCACGCCAAAGCGCACATCCACGCCTTGAGCCAGCAGCCATTGTTGCAGTGGCACGATCATCGAATCGTACTGGTTGTACACCGTCCGCCGGACCCCGGAGAGCGTGTGGATGCGGCTGAACTCCTGAATGAAGCGGATGAAGTAGCGCCGCAGTTCCACAGCGGAGTGCCACTTCTGAAACGCGAAGGTGGTGCGCCACATCTGCCAGAAGTGGGTGCTGAAGAAGTGGTCACCAAAAAGATCCTGGATGCGCCGGGCCCCCAGCGCGGACTCCGGCAGCGCCAGAAGGCGCGTCATTTCGAGCCGGTCCTGCGAGTTGAAGCCATAGTGGGCGGCGTCGAGGATGCGGTGGTCTGCATCGATCAAGCGGGCTTTGGCTTCTGTGCGAACGCGCTCGTTGAAGGCAAGGATCTCCTCTCGTACCGACAGACCCGGACTGTCCAACGAAGGAATGCCCGAGAAGAGATCCCAGGTGCACTGGTAAGCCTCTTCTTCCAGCATGCGACCACCTCGCGTGACCCAACCGTCCCGCTGGGCTGGCGACGGCGCGCCGTCCATCGATCCCCCCTGTATGTCGAGCTGCTCCAGGATGTGGATGTGCGCGGGGGGGAATCCCGCGTCCCGAATGGCAAAGGCGGCCGCCGCCATGCCCGCGATGCCGCCGCCCGCGATCCAGAGGTGGGCGTTTGTGTGGTCTGTCATCGGTGTCCTCCTGACGGCAGTGTCGGTAATTATTCCGTTTCAGCGATTGAGGAAGATCAAGGACTGCAGCCTCACGCAGGAACGCGGCTTGCCGCTCTCCAGGCCACCCTGACCTGAGAGGATCAACATGACCGAATCGACCGAATCGCCGCGCGCCAAGCTCTGGGAACTGATCCGTGACATCCGCTTTGGCATGTTCACCACCCGTCACCCCAACGGCCACCTGCATGCGCGCCCCATGACCTTGCAGAACCGCGAGATCGACGCAGACGAGTCCTTGTGGTACTTCATGTCGCACAGCAAGGAGCCGGTGGCCGATCTGCAGCGTGAAGCGCAGGTCAATGTGTCATTTGCCGAACCGCAAGACCAGTCGTACGTATCGGTGTCCGGTGTGGCCAGCCTGGTGGACGACCCTTCCCGCAAGCGGCTGCTGTGGAACAAAGCCAATGAGGCCTGGTTCCCGGACGGACCAGACGATCCCGATGTGGCGCTGGTTCGCGTGCGCATCACCCATGCCGATTACTGGGACGCGCCCAACAGCAAGCTGGTTCGCTTGTATGAAATGGCGAAGGCGGTCGTCACAGGAGAGCCGCCGAAAGACATGGGAGAACGCGAGCGCGTTCAGGTACGTTGACGGGGGCAAGCGTGCGTGCTTGGCGGCCGCCCGTTCAGCGCTTGTTGGACGAGCGGCCTCAAGGCGGGCAGAAGCTGCGATTCGAACCAAGGGTGGCGCTTGAGCCAGATGTTGTTTCTTGGGCTCGGGTGAGGCAACGGCACCACGTCGGGCCATGACGCGCCGAGGCCCTGTTCGACGACGTCAGTCAAGGACCGCTGCGCCAACTCAGGCAGGTGGTAGCGCAGCGCATACCGGCCGATCACGAGCGTGAGACGCACTTGCACGAGCTGCGCCAGCAGGGGCGCGCGCCAGCGCACCGCACACTCCGGTCGAGGCGGCAGGTCTCCAGAACGGCCCCGCCCGGGATAGCAAAAGGCCATGGGCAGAATGGCGACCTGACGCGCATCGTAAAAGGTTTCGCGCGTCAGACCCAGCCACTCACGCAGACGCTCTCCGCTGGCGTCGTCGAACGGCACCCCCGTTGCGTGAACCTTGCGACCCGGGGCCTGCGCCGCAATCAGCAAGCGCGCGGCCGGGTTCACCTGCAATACGGGCCGCGGGCCGGCGGGCAGATATGCCTCACACGCGGTGCATGCCCGCACTGCGGCGAGGAGATCGGACAGTGTCTCGGTGGACATCTGCGCAGCTTACGCGCAGGCGGGCCATACCGACAGATCAGGGTTACTTCACGCGATACAGCGCGCAGAGCTTATTGCCGTCCGGATCCCGAACATAGGCAAGATGCATCGCGCCCAGCCCACCTTGGCGCAAGCCTGGAGGGTCCTCGATCGACTCGCCACCGTTCGCGACCGCCGCGTCATGGAAGGCCTGCACCTGTTCAGGCGACTGACACTTGAACCCAATGGTGCCGCCATTGGCAAAGGTGGCGGGCTCTCCATTGATGGGCTCCACCACGCAGAACGTGCTGCCATCATGCCGGTAGAAGAGCCGCATGTGGCCGCTGGGTGCCTGGTTGCGCACGGGTTCGCCTGCTCCCAGGATGCCCAACACGGCGTCGTAAAAACGCTTTGAGCGCTCGAGGTCGTTGGATCCGACCATGATGTGGCTGAACATACTCGCCTTTCCATGACCGTGTGCCAAGCGCGCAAACGCGCGAGCCACGGCGTCATGATCGCCACTCGGTGTATCGAGGACGATCTACCTTTGCTTTACTGCGACCGGGATTTTGCCCCGTTCGTTGAGCATCTGGGTTTGCATCATTTCGTGAATATATCATTTTCGCCGCGCATTGCGAAAAGTTCCCCAAAGGTGACTTTCCCGGCTTCGATTTTGTAGGGGAAGTACACGATTACTGAGTAGTCGTCTTTGTGATTGAGCGAAATCGCGATTGCATCAGATTTTTTGCCGGTTGATGGTACCGTCACTCTCACGTCTACACCAGGGCGGTGGCTTTGTATTGACCTGATTTTGCACCTTGGATGAATCCTGATTTAATGATTTGCATCATCTCTGAAGACTGTGTCTGCTGTTGCTCAGAGTGTCCCGCTACAGAAACGATTTTCCCGTCTGTGTTCAGGGCCTGCCCATAAGGAAAGAACTCCCCGTGCTTTTCAAGCATTTGCTCGGCGAATGGAAGGGCTGCGTTCATTAGTTGCTGTGACTCGGCACGACTTGTGTTCGTGGTTTGTCCATTGGCTGCGCTGGCGATGATTAGAAGAGTTGTACAAATCCAGCGCAGTGAATTTCTTTTGGCAGTGGAGAACATAAGTATGAGGATTTTGGTTTGTTGAGGGAGGGGGTGTGGCTATGGTGCCTGTCTCCAGAGAGCCTAACGCCTGAATTAAGTGTCAACGTCGGTTTAAAACTGACCCACTTTCCGATGTTGTCGTCGGAGTAAAAGTGACCCACCTGGGCGCTCATCACATCAGTTGTTCCTGGCCTTGATCTGGCCCGCTTTGCGCTTGTCCTTGA
>NZ_JAAAPN010000013.1 GCF_009909205.1 Aquabacterium fontiphilum | reverse complement strand
CATGATTTGGCCCAGTGCTGGGAGCGACCTGGGCAGCTTCCAAAAGTGCATGTTTGCGATGTCGTCAGGCGAAACGCGACCTTGAGGCCAACACGATGCACACCAGCGTAATAAGCGGCAATGTATAAGGCGTGAACAGCGGGAGCATGAAAGCTAAACCCGCGTCACCATTGGAAAAATCGCCTCCCGCGATCACTCCCAAAATGAGAATGGCCAGCACCGCCAGCATCGTGCCCACGCCCAGCCGTTTTGCGTATCGCGCCCGATCAGCCGGGGGCGTTTCCAGCAGCATTACCTCCGCCTCGATCTTCAACGGGTCAACGTTCACCACGTCGGCCAGCAACAGCACTTGCGGACGCGTCGGGAGACGCACACCCCGTTTCCAGTCGGACAGCCTCGGTTGCGGGATGCCTCGTGCCATCAATTCCCGCTTCTGTTCCATCGTCAGGTTTGCGATCAGGTCTTGAAACATCTTGCGCACCTCATGCCAAATTGGTATAATCGCCCACGTACCAAATTGGTATGTGGGGCCGGTGATTCATACCGTGATGGTACGCCCATCGGCTCCTTGTCCTCAAACCCTGGAGCCAACCATGATCAAAGTCCTCATCCACCGCGCTGACGTCCGCGTCATCAACTACACGAACAAGACCACCGGCCAGCCCGCCCAGCTTCGCGCCCAGGAAGGCTACGCGTTCACAGTCAACGCTCAAGGCGAGCCCGCGCCGTTCCCTGAGAAGTTCGAGTTTCTTCTCGACAAGGATCAGCCCGCCTACGCTGCCGGTGAGTACCAGTTGCACCCCTCGGCGTTCTTCGTGGATCGCAATAACCGGCTGGCGCTCTCCGTCCGGTTGGCTCCGGTGAAGAAGCCCGCCGCGTCCGCCGCTGCCTGAGGGGTGCGCCATGCAGACCCCCGTTTACCACGCGGCAGTGCAGGCGGCGCTTGCCATGGCGGCGCGTGAACTCGCACGCATCGAGCGCGAAGACCCGGACGTGTCCGGCGTGCATGTTGAGGTGTACGCGGATGGCACGGTCGATGTGCAACTGCTCAACGGTCAGGCCATCCCTGTCGGGGGTTACTCGCTGTGAAGCAACGCGCCGACAACCTCACGCCCGACATGTTCCCCGCCCACATCCTGCGGGAACGTCAGCGCCTCAATGCGCAGGCCAAGGACCGGCGCGATCGTGCGGCCTTCTTCCGCAACCTGGGTTACTCCGCTTCCGCTGCCAAGCTGGAAGACGAAGCAATCCGCCTTGAGGGCCGCGCCTTGCGGTTGTACGCATGAACGCCGCGCACGCAGCAAGCGCCGCAGGCGCTGGGCTTGTCTCAGTTCCAACAAGTCAGAAACGCGACCTTGTTGCACTTCTTGAGCGGGTTTCTGACGCCTTTGTCCCTGACAAGGTGTTGACCCGTCTTGCACGACTGCGGCGTGCTGTCGGCTTTGCCGCACGCGGCCACCTTGTGAGTGAGAAGGGCAAGCGCACCGATCAGTGTTTGATGATCACGCTGACCTACGCAGGCGACAACGACGACTGGTCGCCCAAGCACATCAGCGCGTTCATGGATCACATCCGCAAATGGTGTGGGCGCAACGCTGTTGCATGCCGGTATGTCTGGGTCGCCGAGTTGCAAAAACGCGGCGTCATTCACTATCACGTCGCGTTGTGGGTTCCTCGCGGCACAAAGCTGCCACGCCCCGACGACCAAGGATGGTGGCCTCACGGCTTCACACGTATCGAGGTCGCCCGTGCTGCCGTGCCTTACCTGCTCAAGTACCTGAGCAAGGGCGCAGGCGATACCCTCGGCAGCTTCCCCAAAGGCTCCCGCATCTATGGCGTCGGTGGCCTCGAACACAGCCTGCGGCGTGCACGCCGATGGCTCGGCCTGCCTGCGTTTGTGCAGGCCAGATCCAGCATTGACGACGACTGGCGGCGCGCTGATGGCGGCGGCTGGATCGACGCAACCGGCCAGCACTGGCCATCAGAGTTCGCGCGCGTCTTCCTCGGCATTGCCTGGGGCGTGCAGCGAGTAATCGACCATGGCCGTCCCTTTGTGGCGCACGGCCCTTTTTCTTGGATGCCAAGCCATGCATGACGAAGACCAAGACGGACCCATGTTCACCTGTCCCGAGTGTGGAGAGGTTTCCCCTCTGGATGACGCTTTCTCTGACCCTGCATCCGAAGCCACCGGCTGGCCCATGTGTCCAGTCTGCTACTTCGTCGTTGTGGAGGAATGATGTTCATTGCCTCCATGCTCGCTCTTTGGGTCTTCGGCTCCGCGCTTGTGCCGTTTGTTCATGCATGGCTGCAATGGGTCACTGAATGACACGCGTCCTTGTCTGCACCGTTGATGCATCACCTTGCCCCCCCGAGTCGGAATCGTGGGTTGCGGTTGATCAGGTGTACGACTTTCAGCAGCTTGGCATTACGCCCGCCGAAGTCCTCTACGTCATGTCGTGGGGCCTCGGCTTCGTGTTGCTCATGTGGTCGCTTGGCTTCGGCGTTGGTGTTGCAGTCAAGTTGATCCGATCTGTTTAGGCGTCGCCTAACCGTTGCCGCGCCGGTTTGCGCGGTGTCTTTTGAAAGGAAATCATCATGGAAACCATCTTTGCAGCAGTCGATCTGGACGGTGTGTCTGCCTTCGTTTCTGGCGCTGGCGTTCTCATCATCGCCATCACCCTCGCGTTCAAGGGTATCTCGCTCGGCAAGCGGGCTGTCAACAAGGCTTGATCCATGTTGACCGGCTCCGTTCTTGCGCTCTTCTGGGTCCTACTGGCGCTCATAGGCGCGCTTGGCGGGCTGGTCTTCATCGCGGGGCTGCGCGGCGCTGGGCTTGCCCTCGTCGTTGCAGTTCTCGCGTCCGTCACGTCAACTGACACTATCGCCTCTACCACGTGGGTTCGTGAAACTGGTTGGGTACTGCAGCCGAACGGCAGTGGTGTATATGAGGTCCTGCCGCAGGACGGGCGTGGCGGTCAGCACACTACGACATGCACTACCACCTCTTGTCAGCGAACTGGCTCAGTCGCCGGCCCTCTCGGCAACCCAAAACCTACCCTTGCTCCCACAGCTACATTTGATAAGGCGGCGTTGGCCCGTGGTGCTGTCAATCTCGGCACCCGCGCTTTGCCATGGCTGACCCTGGGCTATGGCCTATATGATTGGTACACGTCCGCCGGTATTCAACAATCCGGGGACGTGGTTACAGGCGCTGAGCCGTACAGTCCAGCCGTGCTTGGTTCCGGTACTTGGACGTTTGAGGAGGCCCCAAATAAAACGCTCGGGTACGGCACACGTGACGCTGCTTGTGTTGCTTATAACTCTTGGCGGTCAACAGTTGGCTTGATTGTTCTGTCCGGTATTTATGCACGTCAGTCTAACGGTGGATGGGTCTGCACCGGGACGTTTCCTGACGGGGCTATTTCGTGGACCGCGGCTATCCTGGAACAACTCCCCTCCACGCGGTGCCCTTTCGGTAGTGCCAATTCGGAAGGCCAGTGCCCTTATAACGCCCAACAGCAGCCAATTGACTTACAGGACGCCATCTCCAGACTCATCGATGCGCCTATTACTGCGCAACAACTCAAACTTGCGCTGGAGGAAATATTGGCCGCTGGCGGTTCTTTGCAATCGACCGGCACATCAGTTACTGGCCCTTCTTCTGCTCCCGGTCCCCAGCGTACAACCACGACCACGAGCCCTAACGGCACGCAGACTGTTACTACTTACAACACCACCTATAACTACACGTACAACAACACGACGATAAAAGTTACTGCCAGCGAAACCAAGACAAGTCCCGATGGTTCTACTGAAACCACGACCGACGATTCCCCAGACCCTCAGCCCTCCCCGACTGCTGACCCTCCCATGCCTGACGTTCCATCCCTGTATCAGCAACGATATCCAGATGGGCTGGCTGGAGTCTGGAACACGAATAAGTCTGCATTGATGCAGTCGCCCTTGTTTTCCTTCCTCGGTACTCTCGTTCCTGGCTTTTCTGATGGTGGATGCCCGGTCTGGTCTATTCCCGTCATGTATGGCATACACGACTTCCGCGAGGTTGATGTTTCTCTGCCTTGTTGGCTCTGGTCGTCAATACGCGCCATCATGGTCGTTTCTACCTTGCTCCTTTGCCGGCGTCTCATTTTCGGAGGTTGATCAATGCAATTCATCATTGACGCCATCGGATATGTTCTCTCCAAATTCGTAGCCCTCGCTGATTACATCGGTGCCTTGGTTGTTGCCGCCTTTGTGGCAATTTGGCATGTTCTCACCGATATTGTCTGCTGGGCCTTTGATCAGCTTCTTTCCCTCGCCGTCTCCATCCTTTCCGCTTTCGACTTTTCCGCACTCTCTTCACAAGCTGGCGCTTGGGCCGGCCTCCCTGCGTCGTTGATTGAGGTCTTGCAGGCCATAGGCTTGACCACGTGCCTCGGGCTTATCGTCTCCGCGATCACCATTCGCGTTCTCTTGCAGTTGATACCCTTTACACGGCTTGGATCATGATTAACCTTTTGCTTGGCGCCCCCGGTGGTGGTAAATCGTATGAAGCCAACGTGTTTCATATTCTCGAAGCCCTCAAAAAGGGCCGCAAGGTTATCACCAATTTGCCTGTCAACGTCGATGCATACGCGGATATTGACCCTGATTTCCGCGATCTGCTTGAAATACGCATCAGGCCACAGCCCATTCGCGGCACGTTTGACGCTGCGCGCGAGACTGGCGCGTTTGAACTCTTTGAGGATGGGCATACAGAGCTTCCGCCGCCCAATGCTCGCGTTTTCGGCAACGTTTGGGATTACTGGTCCGATTGGCGCCACGCCGAAACAGGAGCCGGCCCTCTCATCGTCATCGATGAATGTCATTTGTGCCTGCCCCGCATGCGTACCCCTCAAGATGTCGAAGAGTGGTACAGCCTGCACCGACATTTCGGCGTCGATGTTCTTCTGCTCACACAGTCTCACGGCAAGATTAGCGCGGCCGTTCGTGACCTCGTTCAGATCGTTTATCGTGTCCGCAAGAATGTCGCCCTCGGTTCCACCAGCAGTTACACGCGCAAGACCATCGACGGCATACGCGGGGCTGAAGTAGGGCAGTCGATCCGAACCTACAAGCCACAGTATTTCAAGCTGTACCGCAGTCACACCCAGGGCGGCGCCGTCTCTGAGTTCAATGCCTCCGATGTTCGGCCCATCTGGCGTCATTGGTCGGTTTATGGCTTCGGCATCTTCATGTGTGTGTTCTTCTGGATGCTCGCCACTGGCCGTTTCTCTGCTCCCTGGGCTGCCAAGGCTCCCCACGTCCAGCAGGTGCAGCACCATGACCCCGCACCATCGCCACCACCTGTCCGGCCTGCCCGAGTCGTTCACACTGATCCAGCCCAGGTTAAACCTGCTGATGACGTTGCCGAGCCGTTTTCAGGGCGTGGTCTCCATCTGACGGGCTACATCAAAGCAGCCGGTCGCGAGCGGTGGACTTTCGCGCTCTCGCAGAATGGGCAGATGATTGCCTCTCTCACTGATGCCGATTTGACCGACGCGGGCTACACGTGGCGCGGCCTCAGTCATTGCGCTGGTGAGGCCACTTATGGCACACGCAAGCGCGTCGTGATCTGTGATGCGCCTCAGGTCGGCATAGGGGCAGGGCAGCAGGGGGGACCCCGCTTGCGGGGGGTGCCTGCTGATCCTGACCCGCAGGCCGACAACGCCGCCCAGCCTGTTACCTGACGCATAATTTCTTCATGGGCATTTATGATCGCGATTGGTACAAAGACCGTGAAGGGCACGGCAGCAAGGCCAAGGCCAACGCCGAGCCGTCTGCCGAGCCGCCTGCCTTCGACACGCACGTCACCACAGATGAGCCGCTTATAAAGCGTGTAGCCGTCCGTCGCTCCACGTATCAGCGATGGCTCAGGTCGCAACAGCGCGGCATGCCTGCATGGCTGATGGTTCTTTTCTGGCTCACGGTCGCCGTGGGCATCTTCGCTGTCATGCAACAGGTGGTGCGGTAACTCGCCACCCGTGGCCGTCCACCTTCAGTCAAGACAGGCAGCGCACGTTAGAGAGATCCCGGTCGTGTGGTGGGCCAGCGAAGCGCCCGGAATAGCCTGTTAGCGTTGCACTCTGTCAAACCCTGTGCCGTGCCATCGTGTCACCGGGTCGTTTGCCGCCACCCGTGGCATGTGTAGCGTGCTGGCGCGTCGTTCCCGCATCAGCGCATTCACCAGTCCACGCAGTTGCGTCGCATCGTTGTACAGGTCGCAATCGATCATCGATTTGCCTGCGCCCGTCAGCCAGAACAGCGCCAGTAGCGCCGACCGTGGCGCGTGACCAACATGCATCCAACGGTACACCGTGGACACCGACACATCCAGCGCCCGTGCGACATCTGCCGGACGCGCTCCCAGTTCCTCCATGATTTGGCCCAGTGCTGGGAGCGACCTGGGCAGCTTCCAAAAGTGCATGTTTGCGATGTCGTCAGGCGAAACGCGACCTTGAGGCCAACACGATGCACACCAGCGTAATAAGCGGCAATGTATATTATGTAAACTAAGATGCGCATGGTGAGCCGGGCGCGGCACACCAAGGCGCTCTGTCACCTTCGGGGCGGGCTCGTCCGCGTTTGTTGTTCAGGCCGCTCGCGAGCAGTCCTTGCACCAACCGTACAAAGTCAGCTCGTGCCGGTGAACCTTGAATCCCTTCGGCGCGATCTCCTTGAGCTCGCCGGGGCATTGAGGAATGTCGAACACACGTTTGCAGGCTTCGCACTGGAAATGGTGATGGTGGCCGCGGTTCGCGGTCTCGTACCGTGGGTTCTCTGCCGGGAGGGTGACCGCGACGATCTCTCCGGCCTCGAGAAGGAGCTTGAGGTTCCGATACACCGTCGCCATCCCGATTCCGGGGGCAGTGAGTTGAGCTTGCTCGAGGATTTCCTGCGGAGACAGTGGGCGGCCCGCATGCTCGATGACCTGACGCAAGGCCTCTCGTTGGCGTGTACGACGTTCCATAGGCGGCATGGTATCTCAGCGCGATATGTCTGCCACGCCATGGCAAGGTCAGGGTTCGCTCGTCTCGTGAGCGACGCGTCCGCAACTCGCATCCGGATTTGCTGCCAGCAGCGGCATCAACGCAGGCCCCATGGTGCGCAGGATCTGAACGGGCAGCGCCGAGGTGAATCGATAGCGCGAGGCTTCTGGCCCGACCACATACGCTGTGATCGTGCCAAAGTGTCGAGGGCCCATGGAGAACACGAAGGTCGCCGTGCGGTTGAGGGACAACGTGGGCCGGCCCTTGACCACCACGCGGTTGTCGCCTGTGCCGGTCTTGCCACCCACCGAGAGCTCCTGCCCGTCTGGCAGCACAAATGCGCCTGACAGCCGACGCGCTGTGCCGCGTTCGACGACCTCTGACAGCGCGCTGCGCAGCGCGCTTGCCACCTCAGGGGCCATTACCCGCTCCACACGCGAAGGCGCTTGCTCGAAGGCCGTTTCATAAGGCGTGCCCTGTGCAAAACGCACCCCTTCCAGGCGCCGCGTACCCACCCGTACGCCGTCGTTGATGATGATGCCCATCAACTCTGCCAGCGCGGCCGGGCGGTCGCCGGAACTGCCCAAGGCCGTGGCCAGCGATGGCACGAGGCTCGGAAAGGGGTAACCCAGCCGGGCCCAGCGACCGTGAATTTCGAGGAAGGCCTCCACTTCGAGCATGGTGTAGATGCGCGAATCGCGTGCCTCTTTGGCCCGTGTGCGGAACAACCAGCGGTAGACCGCCTGGCGCTCCGATGCGCTGGCCTGAAGGGCTTGTGACAAGGTGGCTTCGGGATGCTGCATGCGGTAAGCCACGACCCACAGCTCCAGCGGGTGCACGCGGGCCACATAGCCTCGGTCAGGCAGATCGAACGCGTCCGGCGCATACCGGCCATACAGCTGCTCCGCGCGCTGGCGGCTCACCCGATCGGCGCCCAATCGGGTCTGCAAAAAGGCATGGAACTCGATCAGGCCGGCCTGTGGCTCGACATACCGGAAGACCGCGGCCAGCCGTTCATCGGTTGGGCGCAGTCCTTCGAACAGCATGTCACGCATGCCGTCGCGTGTGCGACCTTCCGTCTTGCGCCAGAACCGCCGCAAAAAGGCCTGCCCTTCCCTGTCGGCAAACCGCTCAAGATAGGCCTGACGGCGCGGGTCGTCATCGTCGCCCAACAGCGTGGCGGTGCTGCCTGGCGTCTGGTGGATGGTATGGCGCACCAGTTCACGCATCAGCCGCACGAAAGGCAGGTTGATCGAAGCCTGCAGCGATTCTCGCAAGGTCGGCACCTTGCCATCGTCTTCACGGTTGAAGTTGCCGAATACGTGCAACCCGCCACCAGTAAAGAACGACTCGGCCGGACTGGCCGAGAAACGCCGATCGAGTGCCGCGTCCAGCATGGCAGCCAAGCTGCGGTCTGCAGCATGGCTGAGATGCTCAATGGCCCAGCGTGTCAGCGAGTCCTGCGGGTCGACCGCCACCTTGCGCAACTCGTTGACCTCCAGCGGCGCCAGCCTTTCATACAGTTCGGCCACCATTTCCAGATAAGTGGTCAGCACGCGCAATTTGGCTGTTGAACCCAGCTCCAGCTTGGAGCCTTCGTTAATGTCCAGCGGCTGATTGGTGGTATCGGTTTGCACCCGCACCTTGTTGCCTTCGGGCGTGCGCTCGATCAGTGTGAAGCTGTAGCGCACCGCCCCGAGTGTCGCCGGATGGAGCAGGCGGTCCCCGATCAGACCCTGGCGTCGGGCGAAATCTGCGTCGGTGAGCTGGTCCAGGAAACCGGATACAGCGGCCTGGAGGTCGCTGTGCAGTGTCGCGTCGAGCTGCGCATCCAGCCGGTCCAGCTCATACAGTGAGGTGCCCAGGACGCCTGCAAACCGGGTGCGCACCGAGGCGCTGCCCTTGTCGGCCTGTACGGGCACCACGGGCGGATTGGCCCGCATGTCGCGGAAGCGCAGGCGCTGCGAGAGCGCCGCATCACGCCAAGCTGTGCTGATCAGTCCGTTCTCGGCCATCAGGCGCAGGTAAGCCGAGGTGGTGTCTTCCAATTCGTTGCGCCCTTTTGCGAGATACCAGGAAGGTCGCCGGTGCGCGATCATCAAAGCGACCACCTGCCGCAAAAGCTGGCCCTGCTCTGCCCTGGACGCATCAGCCAACGGCTGGGTGAGCAAGGTGTTGACGTGCTCAAATGAGGAGCCGAACCATACCCACAGCCCGTCGCCCAGACCGTTGACTTCACCATGTCGAGGTGCGGCCGACAGCGGGACCGTGTTGAGATAGTCGAGCACCAGACGGCGCCGAACCGGCAGCGTCTGCTCGCCGTTCTGGTAAGCCCGCACGGATGCGGATGCCATCTGGATGAGCTTCTCTCGCCCATCGTGGGTGATGCCGTCCGGAGAGTGGCGGTATTTCTCGATCTGCGTGGCCAGTGTGCTGCCGCCTGGCGCGTCGAGGTCTTCGTTCACCATGCGACCCAATTGAGCCAGCGCGGCCCGTGTGAACCGTACCCAGTCCACTGCCGGGTTCAATGTGGGGCGGCTGGGATCCAGCAGATCGCGGTTTTCGATGAACAGCAGCGCGCTGGTGACCACCTCCGGAACGTCCTCGAACCGGGCGTAGCCTTGATACGGGTAGCGAAAACGGTACATCGTTTCGCCACGGCAGTCTCGTACATCAAGTCCGGTACGGGTCTTTTCCGCGTAGGGCAGGAACAGTCCGTGATCAAGGTGGCGCAGCAGCGGGTTGCTGAAGCGCACCTGCTCGGTCAGCACGAAGTTGTGCTCGGCCAGACGCTTGCTGAACAGGGGCAACTGCACGTAGCCCATGCGCTCATCGAACGGGCCGTGCGTGGGGAACCGGATGCGGTCGCTGGGGCCCGGGCCCAGTTCATACGTGAGATCGGCAGCGTATCGGGCGAGATGGCGCGCCTGAAACCGTGAATGCTCAAGTTCGTCAGACAGCCACACGCCACCAGCCACGGCGCCCGCGCCGAGGGTGAGCACAATGGTCCATTTGATGTAACGCCCCCACGGACGAGGAGACGGCGCGGAATCTGGTGGGCCCGGATCGGTTGGCTGGGCGTCGGCCGACGGCGGGATCTCGGAAAGCATTCAGGCGGAGGGATCTTGTATTGCGACAATTATCACCGGGCGGATGAGACGCCTACGAAACCTAAGGGAAAGCCGTAGGTCAGGCACACTGGCAAGCCAGAGCCGATCCGTTACGATTGTTCGCGACCTGGAACAGTGTGTTAAAGACTTCTCGTTATTCGGCGTTCATTCAAAAAGCAAGGCGGCGGCACGCAAGGGCGTCCTCGGCAACATGTACAACGGACTCAAGCATCCTGGCGTGGGATTGATCGGGGCCACCGCGTCTGCGGTGGAGGCTGGCGCGCCGCCAGACTCGGCCTCCGTCGAGGCATCGCCCCCGGTGCTGGGTGATGATGAACTGGAAACCCGCCAGATTGACGAATTGCTCGCGCGCCGAATCAGCGTGAAGGGCTTTCCTGCCGAACTGGAAGCGCGGTTCCAGCACGACCATGCGGCGCCGCGGATGCGGCGCATGATGGTCAGTGGGGCGCTGGTGGCCTTCCTGTTCAATTGGCTGCTGGTGTCGGATGCCGTCATGGTGCCCGACCAGTTCGATCTGGCCATCCAACTGCGCTTGCTGTTGTATACCCCCCTCACCCTTCTTGGGTTGTGGTTGGTCAACCGCATTGCGTCCATCGCTTTGCGCGAGTGGGCCGTGTTGGCCGCCAGCGTGGCCGCTGCCGCCATCAACGTCACCTTGTGTCTTCGCAGCGGGCATCCCAATGCCGGGCCTTATCTTGTGAGCCTCGCCAGCGTGGTGGTGTTCACCAATACGGTAGCCCGCATCCGCTTCACCCATGCTGTCTGGCTGGACACCGGCATCCTGATTGCCTTCGTGTGGGCCACGTTGCGCATGCCCGATGCGCCGATGGATGTCATGCTGCCTGCGGGCGTGATGTTGATGTCGTTGAGCGTGTTCACCCTGTATGGCTGCCACGCGCTGGAACAGGACGAGCGTCGTAATTGGCTGATGCGCCAGCGCGAGCTGGCCTTGCGGCGCGCGTTGCAGCAGGCCAACGTCCGGCTGGATGCGGCCTCGCGACACGATCTGCTTACTGATGTGGCCAACCGGCGGCACTTCGAAGCGTTTCTGGAAGAGGTCTGGGAGCACGCAAGACAATCCGGGCAGGATGTGTCGCTGATGCTGCTCGACATCGACCGATTCAAGGACTACAACGCCCACCACGGCCAGGCCGAAGGCGATGCCTGCCTGCGGCAGATCGCTGCGGTGTTGAAGCTGCGCCTTCGCCGGCCAGATGACTTGGTGGCCCGATACGGGGGTGAGGAGTTTGCTGCTGTGCTGGTGGGAACGCCGGTGAGCGTGGCGGTGGGGGCTGCCGAGCGCATCCGGCAGGGTGTGACCGCGCTGGCACGCCCGCATGCCAGCTCACCCACTGGGCACGTCACGGTGAGCATCGGAGTAGCATGCATGCGCCCCAACGCGCCGCATGCCAGCCAATCCCAGCTGATCGCCGCCGCAGATGAGGCCTTGCACCAGGCCAAGCGCCGCGGTGGTGATCAGGTCTTTGCGTTTGGCACGCAGGGGTGACGGCGTGAGCACGCACGGCAGCCGTCAGGCGACAGACCGGATCGATGCCCTGCTGGACAAGGATTTTCCTTGGCTGCGCTTCCCGCTCGATCTTGAACGCCGGTTTCAAAGCGAGACGCTGCCTCGCCGCCGCCGCCACTTTCTGGTCAGCGGCATCATTTCATTGCTGGTCTACAACGGCTTTCTGGTGGCTGACTACCTGATGACGCCGGATGTGTTCGTGCTGGGCTTGTTGCTGCGGATTGGTCTGTTTACACCTTTGTCGGCCGCCTTTCTCTACCTCGTCTACAAGGGGCGGTTGAACTGGATTGATCGCCATGCACCCTTCCTATACGACCTGCTGGCAGTGGTGGGTGGCTTGATCGCAGCAGGCAGCCTGGCCATCATCCTGTCGTACACGAGCAGCCCGTACGTGCCCTACTACCACACCGGGTTCATGGTGGTCATGGTGTATGGCACCACCGTCCAACGCTTGCGCTTCTGGTGGGCGCTGTTCTTCTCGGTGTCGGTGTTGACGATGCATGTGCTGACCGCGTGGCTGGCACCGGGCTTCGATCCTGTCTTTCTGCCCCCGATTGCCTCGCTCATTCTGAGCATGACGTTGTTCGTGCTGGCAGCCAACTACATGATGGAGCGCGATGAGCGCCGTCGGCATCTGCTGCTGTTGCGTGACCGGGCGCTCGTGGCTGATCTGACTCAGACCCACCAACGGTTGCGCAATCTCTCACGCGTGGACACGGTCACAGGTCTGTACAACCGCCGCCATGTTCAGGAGTATTTGCCACAGGCCTGGGCCCGTTTGCAGCACGATCAGGGACGGATGGCGTTGTTGATGGTCAATGTGGACCACTTCAAGAAGTACCACGATCGTTACGGGATGGTGGCCAGCGAAGCCTGTCTGCGCGAAGTCGCCCAGTCTGTTCAGGATTGCACACGCAGGCCCACCGATGTGGTGGCGCGCTATGACGACGACACCTTTGTTGCCATATTGCCCGATGCTGACCCGGCTCAGGCCTCGGCGATGGCCGAACGCATTCGCCAGGCAGTTGAAGGCCGACAACTGCGCCATGCGGCGTCGGCCACTTCCCGCCATGTCACCGTGAGTGTGGGCGTGGTCATTGTCCAGGCTGAGCCTGAACGGGGTCCTGAGATGCTGATTGAATCGGCTGAGCAAGCCCTCGAGGAAGCCAAATCAGGTGGGCGCAACCGCATCAGCGTACGGGTGATCCCGCCGCCAGCCGCGCCGTTCAGGGCATCGGTCGCCTGACCGGATCCAGGTGGGTCATGACATCCAGCACTGGAGCGCTGGCCATGATGCGCTGGCGTGCCATCAGGGCGATCTCGTGTGCCCGCGCCACGGTCCAATCCCCATCGACTTCCAGATGCACATCCACCTGGATCAGGTCGCCCATGCGGCGCGTGCGCAGGTCATGCCAGCCCAGCAGATCCGGCGTGCCCTCCAGGGCGGATTGAATGCGCTGAAGGTGCTCTGCCGAAGCCGCGCGATCCATCAGGTCATTGAGGGCATTCCAGGCGAACTGCGCGCCCATGCGCACGATGAGCAACCCGACGATCAAGGCGGCCACTGCATCGAGCATGGCGTAGCCGGCCATGTTGCCGGCAATGCCCAGTGCCACCACCAGCGATGAGGCGGCATCTGAGCGCGAGTGCCAGGCGTTGGCCACCAGCATGCTCGAATGCACCTTGTGGGCCTGGGCCAGCAGGTAGCGGAACAGGCCTTCCTTGCAGGCCAGGGTAAACAGCGCCACATACAAGGCCATGGGATCGAGCACATGCGCAGGCGCTTCGCCAGGGGTCAGCGCAGGAACCACGCGCCAGATCATGCCGATGCCGACACCGATCAGCAGCATGCCCAGCGCCAGGGATGAAGCCGTTTCGAAGCGCTGATGTCCGTAGGGGTGTCCTGCGTCCGCGGCCTTGTGGCTGTGGCGATTGGCCAGCAGCACGATGAAATCCGACATCAGGTCGGACAGGGAGTGGATGGCATCGGCCACCAGCGCCTGTGATCGGGTCTGCAGGCCGATCCACAACTGCACCAAGGTCAGCACCACGTTGACCAGCACGCTCACGAGCGTGCTGCGGCGGGCCACGCGATGGCGTTCGCTCAGTTCGGCAGACGGCGGCGCAGCATGCATGGCGCGGGGCCGGTCAGCCCAGCCAGTCGATGTGGTGGCCCAGTTTGCGGGCCTTGGTGGCCAGGTAACGCTCGTTTTCCGACTGGGTGTCGCTGCGCACCGGCACGCGCTCATCAATCTTGACGCCGTGCTGGCTGAGGGTATCGACCTTGCGGGGGTTGTTGGTCATGAGCTTGACCGACGACACGCCCAGGAAGTCGAGAATCTGCGCGGCCACGTCGAAGTTGCGCAGATCGGCGGCAAAGCCCAGATGCTGGTTGGCTTCGACCGTGTCCATGCCCTGGTCTTGCAACTGATAGGCCTTGAGCTTGTTGGCCAGGCCGATGCCGCGACCTTCCTGGCGCAGGTAGACCACCACGCCCGAGCCTTTCTTGCCGATCTCGCGCATGGCGAAATTCAGTTGCGGGCCGCAGTCGCAGCGCAACGAGCCGAAGACGTCGCCCGTCATGCATTCAGAGTGCACCCGAACCAGGGCCGCGCCCTGCACCTCGCCCATGACCATGGCCACGTGTTCCAGACCCGTGGCCTTTTCCTTGAACAGCTTCATCGTGAAGGTGCCGTGCTCGGTGGGCACCCGTGCCTCGGCCAGCATCTCGATCAGGGCGGACGTCACGGGCGTGGTGTCTGCCGGGGGCGCGGCAAGCGAAGACGAAGCGGCGGAATCTGGGCTGGACATCGGTTTTCCTCAGGGGTAGGTATTTTGCCTCATCCCCTGCTCAGGCGCTGGACGGCGGCTGGACCGACCGGCCCGTGGCCGCTATGATGCTGTATATAAATACAGTATTCATGATGTCCGAAGCGCCCTCCTCCACCCCCGACACGCTGGCCTTGCCGTCGCATCTGGCGGCTGCTGTGTGGCGGGGCCAGCACACTGTCATGCCGCCCTCGCGCGTATGGTGCAGCGGCCATGCGGCGCTGGATACCGAGCTGCCCGGCGGGGGCTGGCCATGGGGCAGCCTGACGGAAGTGCTCCAGGCGCAGGCCGGGCTGGGTGAGTGGCGATTGCTGGGCCCGGCCTTGCGGGCCATGGCGGCGGCTGGCGGCCGGGTGGTGCTGGTCGGGCCGCCATGGGTGCCTTGCATGCCAGCGTTGCAGTCGTTGGGCCTGGCGCCCGATCAGCTGGTCTGGGTCGCGACGGACGACATGGCCCAGCGTCTGTGGGCCACTGAACAGGCGCTCAAAGCCCCGTGTCAGAGCGCCGTGCTCGCATGGTTGCCCCAAGCCCGTGCCCCGCAGATTCGCCGCCTGCATGCGCACGCCGCCCAACATGCCGGCTTGCTGTTTGCGTTTCGACCGGTGTCTGCTGCCGCCCAACCTTCGGCCGCGCCCTTGCGTCTGACGCTGGAGTTGGCCGAGGCGCCGCATCCCCTGCTTGTCCACCTCCTCAAGCGCCGTGGGCCCCTGCGCGAGGCGCCAGTGCAACTGGCGTATTGGTCCGAAGGGGTGTGGCCCCTGCTGGCTCATGCGCCGCCTGTTCGCAACCTTCCCGGCCTTGTTCCCAACCGCATTCCCGCCCGAGCTCCTGATGTCGCATTGGATGGCCCTGGTGCCCCAACCCCTGCCCAGCCTCCTGACCGAACGCGCGCCGCATGGCATTGACCCCACCGATCTGGCACGGCATCTGGGCTGGCAATGCCTGCGCTTCACGCCCCGGGTGGCCTTGCTGGAAGAGGCGGTCGTCCTGGAGGTGCGGGCCAGTTTGCGCCTGTTCGGGGGCTGGCCGCGCCTGCGTGATCAGGTGCTGGCCCAGGCACACGCGTTGTGCGCCTGCCTGTGGGCCGATGCGCCTACCGCGCGGGGCGCGCTCGCCCTGGCGCGCGCGGGGGGCGCGCATTCTGACGTGCCCTGGCCTCGCACGCTGGATGCCTTGCCGCTGGAGGTGCTGAGCGCAGTGGCTGCCCAGGCTCACACCCTGTCTCGCCTGGGGTGTCGCACCCTGGGTGATGTGCGAAAGCTGCCACGCGGTGGGCTCAGCCGTCGCCTGGGCTCGGCTGTGCTGCAGGAGCTGGATCAGACCTGGGGCCATCTGCCCGAGGCCCTGGATTGGCTGAGCCTGCCCCCGCGCTTCGACCAGCGCCTGACCTTGCCCTGGCGGGTCGAGACGGCGCCTGATCTGGCCCAGGCCGCAGCAGGCATGCTCACAGCCTTGTGTGCCTGGTTGGCCGGCCAGCAGGCGGGCGTGCTGTCATTTGTGCTGCACTGGTATCACGACGCCATCCGGCACCAGCGTCGGCAGGGGCAGCATGTGGTGCGCCTGGCCCATCCCAGCCGCGATCCGGCTCACCTGCTGCGTCTGCTGCGCGAGCATCTGGCGCACATCACGCTGGATGCACCGGTGGAAGACCTGCGACTCGAAGCGCAAGACATCGTCGATCTGGCGCATGACGATGGCGCCCTGTTCCCCGACATGGGTCCCATGGGCATGAGCGAGCCGGGGGCGCAGGCACAGCGTCAGCAACGCGAGGCGTGGTCAGCCCTGCTGGAGCAACTGAGCGCACGCCTGGGGGCCGATCAGGTGCGTCAAGCCCAATTGCGCGCAGATCCGCGCCTGGAGTGCGCGCAACAGTGGCGGCCCGCCGTGGCCTTGCTGACCCAGGCATCCAGCCAGCGAGGCAAGACGGCCGTATCTCCGCCGCCGTGGCCGTGGCCCACCTGGCTGCTGCCTGAGCCCCTGCCCTTGTCGCTGGTCACCTTGCCGGGCGGCTGGCAGGAGGTGCCCGCTTATCAGGGGCCTCTGCGCCTGTTGGCTGGCCCCCACCGCATCGAAGCGGGCTGGTGGTGGGAGCCGGATGGCCGCGATGCTTTACATGTCGCGCGCGACTACTACCTGGCCAGCAGCGCACAGGCCGGGCTGCTGTGGGTGTTCCGCACACGGCAGTTGCCCACCGACCCACGCAGCCCGTGGTACCTCCATGGCATCTTTGCCTGATTACACCGAACTGCTGGCGCTGAGCAATTTCAGCTTTCTCCAGGGGGCGTCCCATCCGGAGGAACTGCTCCAGCGCGCGCTGGCGCTGGGTTACCGCGGGCTGGCGCTCACCGATGAGGTCAGTGTGGCCGGCGTGGTCCGTGCCCATCTTGCCTTGCGTGAGGCGCGCCAGGCCGGTGTGCCTGGGGCCGAGGCCTTCCAGTTGCTGATCGGCAGCACGTTCACGCTGGCGGAAGACCATGCCTGCCGCCTGGTGGTGTTGGCCTGCAACCGGGCGGGCTATGGCCAGTTGTGTCGCTTCATCACCGCGCTGCGTCGCGCCACCGAGGGCAAGGGCGTGGCCCCGCTGCACCGTGAAGTCATGGCGGTGCAGGCCTTGTCAGACTGCGTGGTGCTGCTGGTGCCGGCCCCTCACGCACCGACCGAGGTGGTGCAGGATCAGGCCGCCTGGCTTCAGTCTCACTTTGCGGGTCGTGCCTGGCTAGGTGTGGCGCTGCATCAGCAATTGCATGATGGCCTGTGGCTGCGCCTGTTGCGCCGTGTGAGCCAGACGGTGGGCCTTCCGCTGGTGGCCGTGGGTGATGTGTGCATGCACGTGCGCTCGCGTAAGCCGCTGCACGATGTGCTCACAGCCATCCACTTGAACCAGCCGGTGGCCGATTGCGGCTGGGCGCTGATGCACCACGCCGAGCGCCACCTGCGCAGCCGGCTACGCCTGACACAACGCTACCCGGCCGACCTGCTGGCCGCGACGCAGGAGGTGGCCCGGCGCTGCACCTTCAGCCTGGATGAGCTGCGCTACGAGTACCCGCAGGAAGTGGTGCCCGAGGGCCACAGCCCTGCATCGTGGCTGCGCAGCCTGACCGAATCGGGCCTGCGCGAGCGTTACGGCACCCGGGTGCCGACCGGCGTGCGCCAGCAGGTCGAGCATGAGTTGCAGCTGATCACCGAGCTGGGCTATGAGCCCTACTTCCTCACTGTGCATGACATCGTCCACTTCGCCCGCTCGCGCGGCATCCTGTGTCAAGGGCGGGGCAGCGCGGCGAATTCGGCGGTCTGCTATGCCCTGCGCATCACCGAGGTCAATCCTGAGGACAGCACCTTGCTGTTCGAGCGCTTCATCTCGAAAGAGCGCAATGAGCCGCCCGACATCGACGTCGACTTCGAACATGCGCGCCGTGAAGAGGTCATCCAGTACCTGTATCGCAAATATGGGCGAGACCGCGCTGCCTTGACGGCCACCGTGATCCGTTACCTTAGCCGCAGCGCCTTGCGCGACGTGGGCAAGGCCCTCGCGCTGGATGCCGACGCCGTCGACCGTGCGGCCCACAACCTGCACTGGGCCGAAGGGGTGGACCTGCTGGTGCAGCGGCTGGCCGAGGTGGGTTTTGACCCAGCCGATCCGCGTGTTCAACAATGGCTGGAACTGTCTCGCACGCTGATCGGCTTTCCTCGCCACCTCAGCCAGCACACGGGCGGCTTTGTGATCGCCCGCGGCGCGCTGAGCGAACTGGTGCCCATCGAGAACGCCACCATGGCCGAGCGCAGCGTGATCCAGTGGGACAAGGATGACCTGGATGCGCTCGGACTGCTGAAGGTCGATGTGCTGGCGTTGGGCATGCTCACGGCCTTGCGCAAGTCGATGGATTTCATTGCGCAATGGCGCGGCTTGCCCGCTTTCGAGTTGCAAGACATCCCGCGCGGGGATGAGGCCACTTACGACATGGTGTGTCAGGCCGACACCATCGGTGTGTTCCAGATCGAAAGCCGGGCCCAGATGAGCATGCTGCCGCGGCTGCAGCCACGCTGCTTCTATGACCTGGTGGTCGAGGTGGCACTGGTGCGCCCCGGGCCCATCCAGGGCGGCATGGTGCACCCGTACTTGAAGGCGCGCGAGCAGGAGCGCGTGGCGCCCGGCTCCATCGTCTATCCCAAGGGGCTGGAGGCTGCCCTGAAGCGCACCCTGGGTGTGCCGATCTTTCAGGAGCAGGTGATGCAAGTGGCCGTGCTGGCCGCTGGCTTCAGCCCTGGTGAGGCCGATGCGCTGCGGCGCTCGATGGCCGCATGGCGGCGCAAGGGCGGCGTGCACAAGTTCTACGACCGGGTGATCCAGGGCATGCTGAGCAATGGCTACGAGCGCGAGTTTGCCGAACGCATCTTCAAGCAGATCGAAGGCTTTGGCGAATACGGCTTTCCTGAATCGCATGCGGCCAGCTTTGCGCTGCTGGTCTACGCCAGCGCCTGGGTGAAATGCCACGAACCGGCGGCCTTTCTGGCCGGCCTGCTCAATGCCCAGCCCTTGGGCTTTTATTCGCCCAGCCAGCTCATCCAGGATGCGCGGCGTCACGGCGTGGTGGTGTGGCCGCCCGATGTGTGTCACAGCGACTGGGACTGCACGCTGGTGCCCTCAGGCGCCGCTCAACCGGCCGTGCGCCTGGGGCTGCGTCTCGTGGCCCATTTGCCCCGCGCAAGTGCCGAGCGCATCGTGAGCGTTCGCCAGCGGGCTGCTTTCACGGATGTGGATGAACTGGCCCGCCTGGCCAGCCTGGATCAAGCCGATCTGCGTGCCCTTGCGGCAGCAGATGCGCTGCAGAGCCTGGCGGGCCACCGCCGCCAGCAGGTCTGGGAAGCCGCCGCGCTTCACCGCGCGCCGCCGCTGTTGCGCGACGCACCGGTCGATGAAGCGCCACTGCTGCTGCCTGCCGCGCCGGAGGGCGAAGAGATCGTGTTCGACTATGCGGCACTGGGCCTGACCCTGAGGCGCCACCCGCTGGCCCTGCTGCGGCCACGTCTGTCAGACGAGCGGTTGATGAGTGCCGCCCAGCTGGCCGACTACCGCGATGGGCAGCTGGCCCGCGCGTGCGGCATCGTCACCGTGCGCCAGCAGCCGGGCACGGCTTCCGGCGTGGTGTTTGTGACGTTGGAAGACGAAACCGGCACCGTCAACGTCATCGTCTGGCCCCACCTCAAGCAACGCCAGCGACAAGAGTTGATGCACGCGCGGCTGATGGCCGTTTATGGCGTCTGGCAACGCCAGGGCGAGGTGCGTCACCTGGTGGCCCACCGCCTCAGAGACCTCACCCCGCTGCTGGGCCGGCTGGCCACGCACAGTCGGGACTTTCACTGAGGCCCCATTGGCGCCGTGACAACACGCGCCGGCGCCCGGCAACAGTCAAAATTAGACAATAATCGTTGTCACAAAATAGAATCCACCGCTGCGGCCCGCCTCAGAGGCCCCCACCCAACCCGGAGACAAGCATGAGCATCGCCAACACCTGCGTCCTGATCGCCGCCATCCTGCCCATCCTCACAATGGGCATGGCCAAGGCTGCCACTGCTGGCAAACGCCGCAGCGAAGGTGGCTACGACAACAACCACCCCCGCGACTGGGCTGCCAAGCAGACCGGCTGGAAGGCGCGCGCCGCCGCTGCCCAGAACAACGGTTTCGAGGCCCTGCCCCTGTTCGTGTTCGCCGTGCTGGCCGCGCAACTCGCCGGTCTGGATCAGGCCCGCACCGACATGCTGGCCATGGCCTTCATCGGCGCGCGCCTTGTCTACACCGGCCTGTACTTCGCCAACATCGCCGCGCTGCGCAGCGTGGTGTGGTTCATTGGCCTCGGTCTCACCGTCGCCATCTTCGCCCCCACGCTGAAGCTGCCGTTCTGATCGGCTGAGTTGGGTGCTTAGCGCTTGCGCACCGGCATCAGGTCGGTGCACGTGCCATGCGCTGCCTCGGCGGCCAGTCCCACGCTCTCGCCCAGCGTGGGATGCGGGTGGATGGTTTTGCCGATGTCGACTTCGTCGGCGCCCATCTCGATGGCCAAGGCGATCTCGCCAATGAGGTCGCCCGCGTGCGTGCCCACGATGCCGCCCCCGACGATGCGGTGCGTTTCAACGTCGAACAGCAATTTGGTGAAACCCTCCGAGCGGCCATTGGCCAGCGCGCGGCCTGAGGCCGCCCAAGGGAAGAGGCCCTTCTTGACTGCCCTGCCCTGCGCCTTCGCCTGGTCTTCGGTCAGGCCCACCCAGGCGATCTCTGGGTCGGTGTAGGCCACGCTGGGGATCACACTGGCGTCGAAGGCGGCGCGGACGAGCTTGTCGTCGCCCAGCAGTTCTCCGGCGATGACCTCGGCCGCCACGTGGCCCTCATGCACGGCCTTGTGCGCCAGCATGGGCTGGCCCACCAGGTCGCCAATGGCAAACAAGCTGGGCACGTTGCTTCGCATCTGCCGGTCCACGGGCACGAAGCCGCGCTCGTTGACCGTCAGGCCCGCTTGCTCGGCGCCGATCTTGCGGCCGTTGGGCGAGCGGCCCACGGCCTGCAGCACCAGATCGTAGACGGCAGGTTCAGGCGCAGGCTCGCCGTCTTTGGCCGAGGCAAAGCTCACCTTGATGCCTTCGGGTGTGACTTCGGCCGCCACGGTCTTGGTATTGAGCATGACGCGGTCGAAGCGGTGCGCGTTGACCTTGTCCCAGACCTTGACCAGATCGCGGTCGGCGCCTGGCATCAGGCCGTCGCCCATCTCGACCACATCAATACGGGCACCCAGCGTGGAGTAGACCGTGCCCATCTCCAGGCCGATGATGCCGCCTCCAATGACCAGCATCTTCTTGGGGACGCTGGCCAGCGCCAGGGCACCTGTGGAATCGACGACGCGTGGATCATCGGGCATGAAAGGCAGGCGCACGGCCTGTGAGCCCGCGGCCAGGATGGCGCGCTTGAAGCGCAACTGGCGCGTCTCGCCCGTCTTGTCCTGGCTGGTGCCGGTGGTGAGCTCCACCTTCAAGGTGTGCGCGTCCACCAAACTGCCGTAGCCGCGCACCACCTCCACCTTGCGGGCCTTGGCCATGGCGGCCAAGCCTTGCGTGAGCTTGCCGGTGACACCCGACTTGTGGGCGCGCAGCTTGGCCAGATCCAATGTGGGCGCGCCATAGCTCACGCCCAGCGCGTCGAAATGCTTGACCTCGTCCATCACGGCGGCCACATGCAGCAGCGCCTTCGACGGGATGCAACCCACGTTCAGGCACACGCCGCCGAGCTCGGCGTAACGCTCGACCAGGATGACCTTGAGGCCCAGATCGGCGGCACGGAAGGCGGCGCTGTAGCCCCCGGGCCCGCCGCCGAGCACCAGCACATCGCAGTCGGTATCGGCCGGGATGCCGGCAGGAGCGGCCACCGTGGCTGCAACCACTGGAGCCTGGGAGGCGGCGACAACAGAAGCCGGCGCCACCACCGGCGCCGACGGCGTGGTGGCCGATGCAGCCGGAGCGGGGGCCGCTGCCGCGGTTGCCGCAGCGCCCGCCACATCCAGCGTCAGGATCACGTGGCCCTGCCCCACGCGGTCGCCCAGCTTGACCTTGATCTCGCCGACCACCCCGGCTTGGGGCGAAGGCACCTCCATGGAAGCCTTGTCGGATTCGAGCGTGATCAGGCTCTGCTCGGCGGCCACGCTCTGGCCGGGCTTGACGAGGATTTCGATGATGGCCGCGTCGGCGATGTCGCCCAGGTCGGGCACGGGGATGTCGATGTATGCCATGACCGTCCCCTTACACCAGTGCGCGGCGGAAGTCCGCCAGCAGCGACGCCAGGTAGGCGTTGAACTTGGCTGCCGACGCCCCGTCGATGACGCGGTGGTCGTAGCTCAGGCTCAGCGGCAGCATCAGGCGCGGCACGAACTCGCTGCCGTTCCATACCGGCTTCATGGCCGACCGGCACACGCCCAGGATGGCCACCTCCGGCGCGTTGATGATGGGCGTGAAGGTCGTGCCCCCGAAACCGCCCAGCGACGAGATCGAGAAGCAGCCACCACTCATCTCGGCCGGCGTCAGCTTGCCGTCGCGTGCCTTGGCGGCCAACGCAGCGGTTTCCAGCGCCAGCTGGCTCAGCGATTTCTGGTCCACGTCACGGATCACGGGCACCACCAGGCCGTTGGGCGTGTCGGCCGCAAAGCCGATGTGCACGTACTGCTTGAGTACCAGGTCATCGCCATCCAGCGATGCGTTGAACTGCGGGAACTTGCGCAGCGACACCGCACAGGCCTTGAGCAGGAAGGCCAGCAGCGTGAACTTGGTGCCGGCCTTGGCGTGCTCCTCGTTGAGCCTGACGCGGAAGGCCTCCAACTCGGTGATGTCGGCCTCTTCGTTGTTCGTGACGTGCGGGATACGGACCCAGTTGCGGTGCAGGTTCGCGCCCGAGATCTTCTTGATGCGCGACAGCGGCTGGCGCTCGACGGGGCCGAACTTGGTGAAATCGACCGCAGGCCAGGGCAGCAGCGTCATGCCGCCCAGATCTGCCGAGCCAGCGCCCGTGCCGGTGCCAGCCGCAGCCGGCGCGGGTTGGGCGCCACGCGCCATCACGCCTTTGACGAAACCCTGGATGTCGGCATGCGTGATGCGTCCCTTGGGGCCCGTGCCCTGCACCTGGCCCAGTGGCACGCCCAGTTCGCGTGCAAAGCGCCGCACCGACGGCGAAGCATGCGGCACGACGCCGGGTGCCGCCACAGCCTCTTCCGCCAGGGCCGCAGTCGGCATGCTGCGCCCCGGCGCCTCAGATGCTGGAGCGGGTGCAGCAGGCAAAGCGGCAGGCGCCACAACGGCAGGTGCCGAGGGCGCGGCGGCCGCAGGGGCTGGTGCCGCGGGTGCAGGCGCGGCTGGCGCATCGGCTGCTGCGGTTTCCAGCACGCCAATCACCGCACCCTGGCTGACCTTGTCGCCCAGTTTCACGCGCAGCTCTTTCAGCACGCCGCCTACCGAGGCGGGCACCTCCATCGAGGCCTTGTCGGATTCGATGGTGATCAGGCTCTGTTCGGGCTTGATGGTGTCGCCCGGTTTGACGAGCAGCTCGATGACCGCAGCGTCGCTCACGTCCCCGATGTCCGGGACGGTCAGTTCTATCGTTGCCATGTTGCAGTCCTCGGGTCGTCAGGCGTACAGGGGGTTGATCTTGTCGGTGTCGATGCCGTATCTGGCAATCGCCTCGGCCACCTTGGCCACCGGAACGGCCCCCTCATCGGCCAGCGACTTCAGCGCCGCGACCACGATGTAATGCCGGTTGATCTCGAAGTGCTCGCGCAGGCGGTAGCGGAAGTCGCTGCGGCCGAAGCCGTCGGTACCCAGCACCTTGTACGCGCGTCCCTTGGGGATGTAGGCCCGGATCTGCTCAGGCAGCGCCTTGACGTAGTCGGTCGAGGCCACCACCGGGCCTTGCGTGCGGCCGAGTTGCTTCGTCACGAAGGCCTCGCGTGGTGCGTCGGTCGGGTGCAGCAGGTTCCAGCGCTCCACATCCTGGCCGTCGCGGGCCAGCAGGTTGAAGCTCGGGCAACTCCACACGTTCGCGCCCACGCCCCAATCGGCCTCCAGCAGCGCCTTGGCGGCCATCGACTCGCGCAGGATGGAGCCTGAGCCCAGCAGGTTGACTTGCAGCGCCTTGCTTGCATCTGCATCTTGCAGCAGATACATGCCGGCGATGATTTCCGCCTCGGTGCCCGGCTTCAGGCCCGGTTGCGCGTAGTTTTCGTTGAGCAGCGTCAGGTAGTAGAAGACGTTTTCCTGCTGCTCGACCATCCGCTTGAGGCCATCCTGGATGATCACGGCCACCTCGTGGGCGAAGCTCGGGTCGTAGCTCAGGCAGTTCGGGATCGTGCCCGCCACCAGCTGGCTGTGGCCGTCTTCGTGTTGCAGGCCTTCGCCGTTCAGCGTGGTGCGACCCGACGTGCCGCCCAGCAGGAAGCCGCGCGCCTGCATGTCACCTGCCGCCCAGGCCAGGTCGCCAATGCGCTGCAGCCCGAACATTGAGTAGTAGATGTAGAACGGGATCATCACGCGGTTGTTCGTCGAGTACGACGTCGCCGCGGCGATCCACGAGCTCATGCCGCCCGCTTCGTTGATGCCCTCTTGCAGGATCTGGCCGGCCTTGTCCTCGCGGTAGTACATGACCTGGTCCTTGTCGACCGGGGTGTACTTCTGGCCCTCCGGCGCATAAATACCGATCTGGCGGAACAAGCCCTCCATGCCGAAGGTGCGGGCCTCGTCCACCAGAATGGGCACCACGCGCGGGCCCAGGTTGGCATCGCGCAGCAGCGGCGTCAGGCAGCGCACGAAGGCCTGGGTGGTCGAGATCTCGCGGCCATCGGCCGTGGGCTCCAGCACGCTCTGGAACGCGTCCAGGCCGGGCACGGGCAGCGTCTCCTCGGCCTTGGGGCGGCGCTTGGGCAGGTAGCCACCCAGGGCTTGGCGGCGCTCGTGCAGGTACGTCATCTCCGGCGTGTGCTCGGCCGGTTTGATGAAGGGCAGATTCGGCAGGTCCTCGTCGGTCACGGGGATGTTGAAGCGGTCGCGGAACAGCTTGATGTCCTCGTCGGTCAGCTTCTTGGTCTGGTGGGCAGTGTTCTTGCCCTCGCCGCTCTTGCCCATGCCGAAGCCCTTGACCGTCTTGATCAGCAGCACGGTGGGCTGGCCCTGATGGTTGGCTGCCGCATGGTAGGCCGCGTAGACCTTCTGCGGATCATGGCCACCCCGGTTCAGGCGCCAGATGTCGTCGTCCGACAGGCGGGCCACCATCTCGGCGGTGCGCGGGTCACGCCCGAAGAAGTTCTGGCGAACGAAGGCGCCGTCGTTGGCCTTGCAGGCCTGGTAGTCGCCGTCAACCATCTCCATCATGATCTTGCGCAGGATGCCTTCCTTGTCGCGCGCCAGCAGCGGATCCCAATACGAGCCCCACAGCAGCTTGATCACGTTCCAGCCGGCGCCGCGGAACTCGCCTTCGAGCTCCTGCACGATCTTGCCGTTGCCGCGCACAGGGCCATCCAGGCGCTGCAGGTTGCAGTTGATGACGAAGATCAGGTTGTCGAGCTTTTCGCGGGCGGCCAGGCCGATGGCGCCCAGCGACTCGGGCTCATCCATCTCGCCGTCGCCGCAGAACACCCACACCTTGCGCTTGCTGGTGTCGGCAATGCCGCGCGCGTGCAGGTACTTGAGGAACCGGGCCTGGTAGATCGCCATGATGGGCCCCAGGCCCATCGACACCGTCGGGAACTGCCAAAACTCGGGCATCAGCTTCGGGTGCGGGTAGCTGGAGAGGCCCTTGCCCCCCACTTCCTGGCGGAAGTTGGCCAGTTGGTCTTCGGTGATGCGGCCTTCCATGAAGGCGCGGGCGTAGATGCCCGGCGCGGAATGGCCCTGGATGTACAGCAGGTCGCCGCCGTGATCGGGCGTATCGGCATGCCAGAAATGGTTGAAGCCGACGCCCAGCATGGTCGCCAGCGAGGCGAATGAAGAGATATGCCCACCCAGGTCGCCACCATCCGGCGGGTTGTGGCGGTTGGCTCGCACGACCATGGCCATGGCGTTCCAGCGCATGAAGCTGCGCAGCCGCTCCTCGATCTCCAGATTGCCCGGGTGGTGGGCCTCGTCTTCGACCGGAATGGTGTTCACGTACGCCGTGGTGGCCGAGAACGGCATGTCGATGCCGGCCTGGCGGGCGTGATCGAGCAGGTTCTCGAGCAATTCGTGGGCGCGGGCGCGGCCCTCGGTCTGAATGACGCCGGACAGGGCGTCCAGCCATTCGCGGGTTTCTTCGGGATCCAGGTCCAGGGATGCGGACGGCAGCGGATCATGGGCAGACATGGGTTCAGTCTCCAGAAGTGAGGGCCTGTGCACCAGTATGGACACCGGCCCGGGTCCCCGGATCGCGGATAAGCGAGGGAACCACAGGGTTTCGAAGTGTTTCCACAACAGGGGTGGCGCCGGGAAACACGAAAAGCATACGCTGACTTTCCTGCAGATCGGATGCGGGATCCCACACGGATAATTGCACCATGGTGTTTCCCGCAACATTGCCGCCCTCCTCGCCGTCTTCGCCCGCCCCGACTGCGGGCAGCCAGACCAATCGGCTGTTCTGGCGCTGGTGGCGTCGTCAGACGCCCAGCCAGCAAGACCGCTACGCCACGCTGGGCCCGCTGGTATCGGTCCTGCTCTTTCTGGCGGCCATCATCGCGGCCTTCTGGTACTTGCGCAACGAAGAACTGGAGCGTGAACAGGAGGCCGTCAAGCGCGACACCGAGGTCGTCCAGCAGCAGATCCGCCTGCGCCTGATTGACAACCAGGAGCAGCTCGTTCGTCTGGCCCGAGAGGTCAACCTGCGGGCAATCAACACGGAACAGTTCCTGCGTCAGACGGGGGATTTCATTCGCTCTCGCCCCGAGGTGGTGGGCATTGCCTGGGTCGGTGCCGACCGCAGCGTGCGGGCTTCGCGCAACACCCTGAGCCTGCCGCTGGACCCCAGCAGCGTGGGCGAGCAGGCGCGGCAAGCCCCCGCCATGGCAGATTACGACCCCTTCAAGGGCGCCCCTGAGCCGGTGGAAGGCTTTCGCGTGGCCCGCGACCGGGGCCAGCCCAGCTACTCCTACCCGTTTCGCAACGCGGCGGGCAACAAGGTCATCCAGATCCACGTGCCCATGGTCGACCGCGGCGTCTTCGCCGGCGCGGTGGTCGCCGAGTACGCCCTCGAGCCCCTGATGCGGTACCTCGTGCCGCAGGAGATCGCCAGCCGCCATGCCATGAGCCTCGTCCAACTGGACGGCTCGCCCCTGACGGGTAGCGTTGGTCTGGGCAGGGAAGCCACGGGCGCGCGCCCCACCTTTGTGCACGAAGTGGTCGTTACCCCGGTCAGCAATGGCCTGATTCTGCGCGGCATGGGTTTTCGGACCTCCTCCAGCCTGATCGGCAACACGCTGTTCTGGATGGTGGTAGCGCTGTCGGCGCTGACCGTCTGGACGCTGATGGGCACGCTGCGCCACATGCGCCGCCGCGCCGAAATTCAGAAGACACTGGTGCAGGAAACCAACTTCCGCCGGGCCATGGAGAACTCCATGCTCACCGGCATGCGCACCATCGACCTGGAGGGCCGTATCACCTACGTGAACCCGGCCTTCTGCGCGATGACGGGTTTCTCGGAAGAAGAGCTGATTGGCTGCGTGCCGCCCTACCCCTACTGGCCCAAGGATCGGCTCGACGAGTTCAACCGCATGTTCCAGCAAGAGCTGCTGGGCCGCAGCCCCATGGGCGGCATTGAGGTGGTGATGCAGCGGCGGGATGGCAGCCAGTTCGATGCCCGCATGTATGTGTCGCCCCTGATCGACGCCCAGGGCGACCAGACTGGCTGGATGACCTCGGTCACCAACATCACCGAGGCCAAGCGCGTGCGCGATCAGCTCACGGCGGCCCACGAGCGCTTCACCACCGTGCTGGAGGGGCTGGATGCCGCCGTGTCCGTGGTGTCCGTCCAGCGCGGCGAGCTGTTGTTCGCCAACCGCTCCTACCGCCTTTGGTTCGGTGCCAATCCGGACGCCCACACGCAGCTCACAGGCGGTGAGGTCACGCCCGATGAGGTGATCGATGGGGACGAATCGGTTGACGACTTCGGTGGCCTGCCTGCCCAGGCCCTGACCAATGCCGGCAGCGACACCCGCGAGGTGTTCCTGGAAGGCGCGCAGAAGTGGTTCGATGTGCGCGCCCGCTACATCCAGTGGACGGATGGCAACCTGGCCCAGATGCTGATTGCCACCGACATCACAGACCGCAAGCTGGCCGAAGATGCCGCCGCCCGGCAGGCTGAGAAAGCCCAGTTCACCAGCCGGCTCATCACCATGGGCGAGATGGCCTCGACGGTGGCGCATGAGCTCAACCAGCCGCTGGCTGCCATCTCGAACTACTGCAGCGGGATGCTGAGCCGGGTCAAATCCGGCAACATCGACAATGAGGCGCTGATCAGTGCGCTGGACAAGACAGCCCGTCAGGCGCAACGCGCCGGCCAGATCATCCACCGCATCCGCCAGTTCGTGAAACGAAGCGAGCCGCAGCGCCAGCCCTGCCGCGTGCGCGACATCACCGACGCCGTGCTCGATCTGGCCGTCTTCGAGATGAAGCGCCGCCGCGTGACGCTCAACACCGTGGTGGCCAACCGCCTGCCGCAGATCATGGCTGACCCCATTCTGGTGGAGCAGGTGCTGCTCAACCTGCTGAAGAACGCGGCAGAGGCCATCGACACCTCGAACATGCCGCAGTCGCGCCGCGTGATCGACCTGCGTGTGCAGCAACGCCGGACCGAGGAGCAAGGCGAGGTTGTGGAGTTCACCGTCACCGACAGCGGCCCGGGCATGAAGGAAGAGATGCTGGCCCGCCTGTTCGAAGCCTTCCACTCGACCAAAGCCGAGGGATTAGGGATAGGCCTGAGTCTCTGCCGCTCCATCATCGAGTCGCACCATGGCAGGATCAAGGCCGAGAACCTCTACAATGGGTCGGTGACAGTTGGATGTCGATTCAGCTTCACGCTGCCCATCGACACCGGCGAAGGCGCAGGCCCTGCCGATGCGGCATCCTCATCCTCCAACGATTTTGCTGGCTGACAATCCATGAGCTTGATTCCCAAAAAAGGCACGGTGTATGTGGTGGACGACGACGAGGCCGTCCGCGACTCACTGCAGTGGCTGCTGGAGGGCAAGGACTACCGCGTCCGCTGCTTCGACTCGGCTGAATCCTTCCTGGCCCGGTTCGACCCACGCGAAGTCGCCTGCCTGATCGCCGACATCCGCATGGACGGCATGAGCGGGCTGGAACTGCAGGACAAGCTGCTGGAGCGCAAGTCGCCGCTGCCCATCGTGTTCATCACGGGTCATGGCGATGTGCCCATGGCGGTCAACACGATGAAGAAGGGCGCGATGGACTTCATCGAGAAGCCCTTCAAGGAAGACGCCCTCGTCGCCCTGGTCGAGCGCATGCTGGACCAGGCTCGCGTCGCCTTCTCGCAATCGCAAGAGGCTGCCAGCCGTGAGGCCCTGCTGTCGCGCCTGACCACCCGCGAAGCCCAGGTGCTCGAGCGCATCGTCGCGGGCCGTCTGAACAAGCAGATTGCCGATGACCTGGGCATCTCGATCAAGACGGTCGAGGCGCACCGCGCCAACGTGATGGAGAAGCTGAACGCCAACACCGTGGCCGACCTGCTCAAGATCGCGCTGGGCGCGAGTGGCCAACCCGGCGGCGCTCCCGCCACGAAGTGAACCCCCGGCGGCTGCACGCCCTGCGGCATGCCGTCGCCCGCTTCTTCACAGGCCGCTGCGCGCGGCCTGTTGCATTTGTGCCGGGCTTCGGCCCTGCAGCGTCCTGACCCCCATTGATTTCACGATACGACATGACCGCCCAACTGATCGACGGCAACGCCCTGTCCCGCCAACTGCGCACCGAAGTCGCCCAGCGTGCCGCCGCGCTGACCGCCCGGGGCACCCGACCGGGCCTGGCCGTCATCCTGGTGGGCGACAACCCCGCCAGCCAGGTTTACGTGCGCAACAAGGTCAAGGCCTGTGAAGATGCCGGCTTCCATTCGGTGCTCGAAAAGTACGACGCCAGCCTGAGCGAGGCCGACCTGCTCGCACGCGTCGAAGCGCTGAACAACGACCCCGGCATCCACGGCATTCTCGTGCAGCTGCCCCTGCCCAAGCACATCGACGACCACAAGGTCATCGAAGCCATTTCGCCACTCAAGGATGTCGACGGCTTCCACGTCGCCAGCGCCGGCGCGTTGATGGTCGGCGAAGTCGGCTTCAAGGCCTGCACGCCCTATGGCTGCATGAAGATGCTCGAATCCATCGGCATGAAGGACCTGCGCGGCAAGCACGCCGTGGTCATCGGGCGCTCCAACATCGTGGGCAAGCCCATGGCCATGATGCTGCTGGCCGCCAATGCCACGGTCACCGTGTGCCACAGCGGCACCGCCGATCTGGCTCACCATACCCGCCAGGCCGACATCGTCGTGGCCGCTGTGGGCAAGCGCAACGTGCTGACGGCCGACATGGTCAAGCCCGGTGCCGTCGTGATCGACGTGGGCATGAACCGCGACGATGAGGGCAAGCTGTGTGGTGACGTGGACTTCGCAGGCTGCAAGGAAGTCGCCGGCTACATCACCCCCGTGCCCGGCGGGGTTGGCCCCATGACGATTACCATGTTGCTGGTCAACACCATGGAGGCTGCCGAGCGCAGCGTGGCGCAAGCCGCCTGAACCAACGCAGCCCTTTCCTCGCGCCCTTCACCTGCCATCGACCCACCTCATGAGCACCAACCCCCTGCTTGAGTCCACCGGTCTGCCCCTGTTTGATCAGATCCGACCCGAACATGTGACGCCGGCGCTGGACGTGCTGCTGGCCGATGCCGAAGCGGCGCTCGAGAAGGTGACCGGCCCTGACGTGCCAGCGGATTACGACGCGCTGTCCTTGTTGCTGGACGTCAGCACCGAGCGGCTGGGGCGAGCATGGGGCGCTGTCGGCCATCTCAACAGCGTCGCTGACACACCCGAGCTGCGTGCGGCGTTCAACGAGAACCTGCCGCGCATCACGGAGTTCTACACACGGCTGGGGGCCGACGAGCGGCTGTACGCCAAGTACAAGGCGCTGAACGCCGCGCAGAGCGGGCTGCCGCCCGAACAGCGACTGAGCGCCCCGCGCCAGCGCGCGCTGGACAACGCCTTGCGCGGCTTTGTGCTGGGCGGGGCTGAGCTGCAAGGCGAGGCCAAGACCCGGTTTGCCGCCATTCAGGAAGAGCAGGCAGCCAAATCGCAGGCTTTCTCGGAGCACGTGATGGACGCGACCGACGCCTACGCCCACTATGCGGGCACGGACGAGCTCGCAGGCGTGCCGCAGGACGTGCAGGATGCCACGCGCGCGGCCGCGGAGGCCGAGGGCAAGCAAGGCCACAAGCTGACGCTGCACATGCCCTGCTACCTGCCGGTGATGCAGTACGCCGCCAACCGCGCGCTGCGCGAGACGCTGTACCGCGCCTACAGTACCCGTGCCAGCGAGTTTGGCCCGGCCGAGCGTGACAACAGCGCCTTGATGCGCGACATCCTCACCCTGCGCCAGGAAGAGGCTGCTCTGCTGGGCTACGCCACGTTTGCCGACGTGTCGCTGGTGCCCAAGATGGCTGACAACCCACAACAGGTCATGGGTTTCTTGCGCGACCTGGCCCAGCGAGCCCGCCCCTTTGCCGAGAAGGACATGGCGGAGCTGCGCGAGTTCGCGCGCACCGAACTGGGTCTGGCTGACCTGCAGGCGTGGGATGTGGCCTATGTCAGCGAAAAGCTCAAGGAAGCCCGCTACGCCTTCAGCGATCAGGAGGTCAAGCAGTACTTCACCGAGCCGACCGTGCTCAAGGGCCTGTTCAGCCTGATCGAGCGGCTGTTCGACGTGCGCATCGAGGCGGACACTGCGCCGGTATGGCACGAATCGGTGCGCTTCTTCCGCATGGTTCGCGGCAGCGATCTGGTGGGCCAGTTCTACCTTGATCCGTATGCGCGCCCCGGCAAGCGTCCGGGCGCTTGGATGGACGACGTGCGTGGCCGCTGGACGCGCCCGGACAACCAGGCCACCCAGACGCCGGTGGCGCATCTGGTGTGCAATTTCGCCAAGGGCGTGGGCGACAAGCCCGCGCTGTTGACACACGACGACGTCATCACCCTGTTCCATGAGTTCGGCCACGGGCTGCACCACATGCTGACGCGGGTGAACGACATCGGCGTGTCGGGCATCAGCGGCGTGGAATGGGACGCGGTCGAGTTGCCCAGCCAGTTCATGGAGAACTTCTGCTGGGAGTGGGATGTGCTGCAGGAGCTCACCGCCCATGTCGACACCGGGGCGCCGCTGCCGCGCCCCTTGTATGACAAGATGACGGCGGCCAAGAACTTCCAGAGCGGCCTGATGACGCTGCGCCAAATCGAGTTCGCGCTGTTTGACATGCGGCTGCACGCCGAACCCGGCAGCGCCGAGCGGGTTCAGCAGGTGGTCGACGAGGTGCGGCAGGAGGTGGCGGTGAACATCCCGCCTGCCTTCAACCGTTTCCAGCACACGTTCTCGCACATTTTCGCGGGTGGCTACGCGGCCGGCTATTACAGCTACAAGTGGGCCGAGGTGCTGTCGGCCGACGCGTATGCGGCTTTCGAGGAGGCAGCCGCGGCGGCCGGTGGTGTGGTCAACGCGGAGGTGGGGCGCCGCTACCGCGAGGCCATTCTCGAGGCCGGCGGCAGTCGCCCCGCGATGGACAGCTTCAAGGCCTTCCGCGGGCGCGAACCGCAGATCGACGCACTGCTGCGGCATCAGGGCATGGCCTGAGCCGCAGGCCACACAAGGGCAGCAAGATGAAGACGTTGCTGAAGACGTTGCACATGGCCACCCCAGGTGTCGCCCTGCTGGCGACCGCCCTGCTCGCCACCGGCCCGGCCTGGGCGATGTACAAGGTGGTGGGCCCGGACGGGCGCGTGACCTACACCGATCGTCCGCCACCCACGGCGCCGGCTCAGCCGGTATCGGGCGCCGCAGGCCGTGGCGCAGCCAGCCCAGCGGCCGGTCTGCCCTTCACTGTGAGGCAGGCTGCCGAACGCTACCCGGTGACGCTCTATACCAGTGCCACCTGTGCGCCTTGCGACAGCGCCCGCGGCTTCCTCAAGACGCGCGGTGTGCCGTTCAACGAGATCACCGTCAACACGCCTGCTGAGCAACAGGCCTTCCAGGCCCGCTTCAAGGTCAACGAGTTGCCGCTCGTGCGCATGGGCAGCAAGGTGATGAGCGGCTTCGCACAGGGCGAATGGCGCGCCTACCTGGATGCAGCGGGCTATCCGGTCGAATCGCAGTTGCCAGTCAACTACACGCACCCTGCCGCGCGCACCTGGGCCGCGGCAGAAGGCACACCGGCTGGTTCGGCTGCGCCGGCCAATGGGGCGGAATCCGGGCCTGCCACGTCGCCGCCCGTCCCGGTGGCGCCTCCGCCCGGCATCCGCTTCTGACGCGCGGCCTCCGCCGCGCTGTCGCTCAGAACGTCATCGTGCGCACGCCGGCGGGCGTGCCCAGCAGGCAGACGGCGGCGCGGTTGCGCGCGAACACGCCCACGGTGACCACGCCCGGCCACTGGTTCACATCGGCCTCAAAGGCGGCCGGGTCAGCGATCGACAAGCCGCTCACATCCACGATCACGTTGCCGTTGTCCGTGGTCACGCCTTCACGCACTCGCCCCGCGCCCCCTAACTTGGCGAAGGCCCGGATCACCTGGGCGGCTGCCATCGGAATCACTTCGACCGGCAGCGGAAACTTGCCCAGCACCTGCACGAGCTTGCTCTCATCGGCGATGCACACAAAGCGTTCGGCCAGTTCGGCCACGATCTTTTCGCGCGTGAGCGCGGCGCCACCGCCTTTGATCATGTAACCACGATGGTCGATCTCGTCGGCGCCGTCGATGTAGACACCAAGGCCTTCCACCTGCTCGGCCGGCAGCACCGGAATGCCCAGCGCTTCCAGGCGCTGGGTGCTGCGGACGGAACTGGACACCGCGCCGGCCACCCGCTTGGGATCGGCCCGCAGCGCTTCGCCCAGCGCGTCAATGAACTTGTCCACCGTCGAGCCGGTGCCCACGCCGACGATGCTGCCGGGTGTCACGTAATCCAGGGCCGCGCGGCCCACCAGGGTCTTGAGTTCGTCTTGGGTCATGATCGATGTCAGCAGTGAGGTGTCAGCCCTGCGGCCGGGTCAGGTACAGCCAGGCGGTCAGACCGCCGATGAAGACAGGCTGATGCACCATGTAAAACGTGAGGCTCCATTGGCCCAGGGTGGTCAGGCCACGCCAGACCACCGAGCCGGTATTGTCGCCGCGCTGGCTGGATGGGGTGATCTGACTGGCCGGGCTGCCCAGCAAAGTGGGCTGGCGCGCCAGCAGCCATTGTGTGCCGGCCAGCCCCCACCACATCACACCCAGCCACGGCAGGATGGGCACAAAGTCCTCGGTGATGGGCTTGCGGGTGACCAGACCCACCCAGTTCGTCCACCGGGTGTCGAAGAGCGGATGCTGGACCAGCTGGGGCAGCAGGATGGCCACCACGCCGAGCGGCCACAGCCATCGCCCCAGAGGCGCGCTCAGTCGCGCGATGATCAGCATCACCGCCATGCCATGCAGCACACCGAACGAGATGTAGCTGAGCGGAAACATCCACCACGACCCCAGGCTCACCAGCAGCGCGCAGCCCACGATCTGGGCCCAGCGCAGCCAGAAGCGGCGCCAGGTCTGCCCCCGATGGGTGGCGATGGCCTGCCCGGCGCCCGCGCACAACAGAAACGTCGACAGAATGGCTGTGCGCTGCCAGGTCCAGAACGGATCCTGATAGAAGTTGGCTTCGATCAGCCGGAAGTTGGCCAGATCAAAACAAAAATGGAACAACGCCATCCACACCAGGGCGGCGCCGCGCAGGGCGTCAACCCGGTCGTAACGACCGGCAGACGCGTGAACGTGGGGCCTTCGGTGTTTTTCTGCGGTCATCGCGATAGTATCGGCCCTCCCCCGCGCTTTGCCGAGCTGTCCCATGTCCCTCCGCCCCCACCGCCTTGAACTGTTGTCGCCCGCCCGCACCGCGGACATCGGGGTCGAGGCCATCAACCACGGGGCCGATGCGGTCTACATCGGCGGCCCGTCTTTCGGCGCCCGCACCAATGCCTGCAATGAGGTGGCCGACATCGCCCGGCTGGTGTCCCACGCCCACCGCTACCACGCGCGCATCTTCGCCACGCTCAACACCATCTTGCGCGACGACGAGCTGGAACCGGCGCGCAAGCTGATCTGGCAGCTGTACGACGCCGGGGTCGACGCGCTGATCATCCAGGACATGGGCCTGCTCGAGCTCGATTTGCCGCCCATTCAACTGCACGCCAGCACCCAGACCGACATCCGCACGGTCGAGAAAGCGAAGTTTCTGCAGGACGTGGGCTTCAGTCAGATCGTGCTGGCCCGCGAGCTCACGCTCAAGCAGATCCGCGACATCGCCGTGAACACGCACGCCAACATCGAGTTTTTCATCCACGGCGCGCTGTGTGTCGCCTACAGCGGGCAGTGCTACATCAGCCACGCCCATACGGGCCGCAGCGCCAACCGGGGCGATTGCTCGCAGGCCTGCCGCCTGCCTTACAACGTGCTGGATGGCAGCGGCCAGGTGGTGGCTTTCGACCAGCACGTGCTGTCCATGAAGGACAACGACCAGAGCGCCAACCTGCGCGCGCTGATCGACGCGGGTGTCAACTCGTTCAAGATCGAGGGCCGCTACAAGGACATGGGCTATGTGAAGAACATCACCGCCCATTACCGCCTGCTGCTGGACGAGATTCTGGAAGAGCGGCCGGAGCTGGCCCGGTCGTCTTCCGGCGAATGCACCTTCTTCTTCCAGCCGGAGCCGGATCGCAACTTCAACCGCGGCAGCACCGACTACTTCGTCAATGGGCGTAAGGACGACATCGGCGCCTTTGACAGCCCCAAGCACCTGGGTCTGCCGATTGGCGAAGTGGCCAAGGTGGGTGACCGCTGGTTTGACGTGGCCCTCGACCCGAAGCAGGCCGATGCCATCCACAACGGCGACGGGCTCAACTACCAGACGCTGCTCAAAGACATCGTGGGTGTGCAGGTCAACACCGCCGAGCCGGTGGGCAAGTCGGGCCGCCTGTGGCGCGTGTTCCCCAACGAAGAGATCACGGCGCTGGCCGACCTCAAGCCCGGCGTGGCCATCAACCGCAACCGCGACCGCGCCTGGGACAACCTGATGGGGCGCAAGTCGGCCGAGCGGCGCATCGGCGTGTGGATGGCGCTGGCTGATACGTCGGACGGCTTGCGCCTGACCCTGACTGACGAAGAGGGCCACGTGGGCGAAGCCAACGTGGTCTGCGACAAGCAACCGCCACAGCACCCCGACAAGGCCGAGGCCAGCCTGCGCGAGAACCTCGGCAAACTGGGCGCCACGCTCTTTGCCGCGCTGGATGTGCAGCTTGCGCTCGCCCAGCCGTGGTTCGTGCCGGCCTCGGTGGTCAATGCGCTGCGTCGCGATGCCGTGGCTGCCCTGGAAGCCGCGCGCGCCGCCGCCTTCGAGCGTTTGCTGCCGGGGGAGGCGGTGACGCCCCCTGTGGCCTACCCGGAAGACAGCCTGAGCTACCTCGCCAATGTGTTTAATCACAAGGCCCGCGATTTCTACGCGAAACACGGCGTCAAGGTGATCGACGCGGCTTACGAGAGCCACGAGGAAGAAGGCGAAGTCAGCCTGATGATCACCAAGCACTGCGTGCGCTTCTCGTTGAGCCTGTGCCCCAAGCAGGCCAAGGGTGTGACGGGTGTGCAAGGCCAGGTCAAGGCCGAGCCACTGCAGCTGATCAACGGCAAGGAAAAGCTCACGCTGCGCTTCGACTGCAAGCCCTGCGAGATGCACGTGGTGGGCAAGATCAAGCGTGCGGTGATGAACCAGGTGCCCGCCGCCCCCTTGCAGTTCTATCGCACCCGGCCTGCCGCACGCTGACACGGGCGGGGCGTGCGGGCGGGTTGTCCTCGCGGTACCCCGCCGTCAAACTGCCGTCATCCAGGCGACGCGGCGCTGTCACACAAGGGCTAGACCATGGGCTCATGCGCGCCTGGTTGAATCGCCCCCTGCTGAGATCCCTGACGCCAACCAGTCTGCTGGCCGGCGGTGGCGTGCTGGGCGAGCCGGCCCTTGATGACGCCAACGAGCCGCCCGCCCCATGGAAGGTGCGCACCGTCTGGATCTCGGATGTGCACCTGGGTACACCGGGTTGTCAGGCAGATGCGCTGCTGGCCTTTCTGCGGCAGGTCGAGTGCGAGACGCTGTATCTGGTGGGCGACATCGTCGACGGCTGGCAGTTGCGGCGCAACTGGTACTGGCCGCAGGCCCACAACGATGTTGTGCAGAAGCTGCTGCGCAAGGCGCGCAAGGGCACCCGCGTCATCTTCATTCCCGGCAACCACGACGAGTTTGCGCGTGCGTTTGTCGGCCATGCATTCGGGGGCATCGAGGTGGCCGAAGAATGGCTGCACACGACGGCCGATGGCCGGCGGCTGTGGGTCACGCATGGCGACTTGTATGACGGCGTCATTCAGTGCGCGCGCTGGCTCGCCCTGCTGGGTGACCAGCTCTACGAGTTCACGCTCAAGCTCAACCGCCACCTCAACACCACGCGGGCCCGCATGGGCCTGCCTTACTGGTCGCTGTCGCGCTACCTGAAGCTCAAGGTCAAGCGCGCAGTCAGCTATGTGGCCGATTTTGAGCAGGCGCTCGCCCGTGAAGCCCGCCGCCGCGGCGTGCATGGCGTCGTGTGCGGCCACATCCACCATGCCGAGCTGCGGATGTTGGATGGCATCCTGTACGCCAACGATGGTGACTGGGTCGAGAGCCTGACCGCCCTGGTCGAGCACGCCGACGGGCGCCTGCAGATCGTGGACTGGAGCGCAGTGGCGCGGGGTGGCTGCATCCCCGCGCTCGAAGGGCTGGCGCAGGCAACCTGAACGCGGCGGCTCGGGCACAATGGCGCTCTTTTTCGGGGCGCCCACGGGCGCCATCTGGAGCTCAGCATGGCGTTTGCCGACAACCTCAAACAACTGCCCTCGGTGGCCCATCTGGCCGCGCTCGATCTGGTGAATGCCCAAGGCCAGGTCGTGGCCACCATCGAGAACAAGCCCGGTCAGGCTGGTTCGCTGGCCGTCTATGCCGCACTGGCCAGCCGCCACGGCAGCATCAGCCCCGCAGCCGCTGAAGAAGGCCTTGCCCTGTATGCCGAACACACGGCCGATGCGCAGGCCCATCCCGGCAAGCACCCCAACATCGACCGCCTGATCGCCCTGCGTGCCAGCGGCGACACACTGACCGTCGTCACCCGCGCTGCCGGATGAGCATGGTGCTGGTCGCCCCGCGCCCAACGCGGCGGCAGCCCTGGGGTGTCATCGTGCTGCTGGCGCTGGCGATCGCCTGCGCGGGGCTGTCCATCTGGGCAAGCCAGCGCAAGGCGGCCATCCAGGGGCCTTCCACCCTCGGGTTGCTGCCTGACGGCGCGGCATGGCTGCTGGTCGATGATGCGTTGTGGGGGCTGGACGCGGCGGGACACCGCCTGCATCGCGTGCCGGTGGGCCAAACCGGGCTCGCCAGCGCGCCGGCCGTGCTCACCTACCGGCGCAGCACCCAGGAGTTGTATGCCATCACGCGGGATGGCACCCGCGTGGCCGTGCTTCACCCGCGCACAGCACAGCCGATCCGTACCCTGGCGCTGGCCTGGCCGCCGGATCTGCTCGGCTCGCTGGGAGGCGCCGTCTGGCTGGCAGTGCACGACGACGGTCGCATGGCCGTGGCCACCGGCAAGGGGCACACCGTCGTGCTGTTTGCTCCAGACGGCGGATTCCTGCAGCGCACGTCGCCGGGCCGCTACCGCTACACCAACGAGCTCTGGTGGGAAGGCGACGCCCTCTGGACCACTGACACCAACGGCCATGCCTTGGTGCGGCTGGATGGCCAGACCTTGGCCGAGCAACAACGTGTGGCGCTGAACGACGAGGACGCTCTGCGCTACACGGCGCTGGCCAAGGCTCACCCTCATGCTGGGGTGGCTCGCACCGCCCCTCGGGCAACCGTGGCGCGCCTGGATGGCCGAATGGACACCGGCCGCGTGGTCCACGTGTGGGACGACGGCCGAGAAGACAGTCTGGACCTGGGCGCTGGCGCCCGCCCACTTGAGCTGGGCTGGTCAAACGACACCTTGTTCATCGTCGATGGCCGCGACTGGCGCGTCCGCCGGTTCGACAGTCTCAACCAACCGCTGCCGGATTTTGGCGATGCGCAGGTTCGCCAGGATCTGGCCGACCTGCACATCGCTCGCGGTCGCTGGGATCGCACCCACCATGTCAGCCTCTGGGCGGCTATAGGCGCTGCCCTGACCGGCGCTTTGTGGTTTGCCTGGTTTGAACGCCGCCGGCTGGTATCGCCAGAGGCCGCTTTGGAGGTGGCCCGATTCCTGGGCACACCTGTGCTGCCGCGCAACGCCTGGCTTCGCCGGGCCGCCGTGGTGTTTGCGCCATTGGGGGCCCTGATGCTGTGGATGCTGCTCATCCGTCTGGTGCTGTCACCCGCCGTGATGGGCCTGTCGACCGGCCGCATGACCGTGATGGCGGCGTTGGCCACGTCGGTCACTGTCGCCGCGCTGCTGGCCTGGTGGGGGACCTGGTGGCTGCGCCGTCAGGCCAGACAAGAAGCCGCCGAGGCCGTGCTCAATGTGGTGCCGGTGCGCTGGTTGATGCGCTCAGACGACTGGCGGCGCGTGGCCGTGCCCGGCGAGCATGTGCGCGAAACCTGGCTGTTGCGACACCTGTGGCGCCCCCGCTGGCTGATCCTCACGAACCAGCGGCTGCTCGTCTTTACAGCGCGCGCGCGCGCACGTCGGCTGGTACTTGAGGTACCGCGACGCGAGGTCGTGCGCGTGAGTCTCCGCGAGCGGGGCACCCTGCGCTGGTGGGAACGTTTGGTCTGTCAGGCCCAGCTGACAGGCGTGATGCGCATCGCACTGCGCGACGGCACGGTGCTGGAAGGCGGGCTGAGCTCTTGGACGCTGGCTCGGCGCGTCCAGGCGCAGTTGATTCTGCTCAAGAAACCGGATCATGCGCCCGCCGCATCGCAACCTCCTCAGGAGGCGGCCGGGTAACATCGGTCGCATGCCAGACACGACTGCCCCACCGGAGTTGCGCCTCAAGCGCGTCGCGATCGACACCTACCGCGAGAACGTGGCCTACCTGCACCGCGACTGCGCGGTCTACCGGGCCGAGGGTTTTCAGGCCCTGTCCAAGGTCGAGGTGCGGGCCAACGGCCGCCGCATCCTCGCCAGCCTGAACGTCGTGGACGACACCTGCATCGTCGACCGCGACCAGCTTGGCCTGTCGGAAGATGCTTTTGCCCAGCTGGATGTGCCGGACGGGCACCCCGCCCGCATCCGCCAGGCCGAACCGCCCTCCTCCATCCCGGCCTTGCACCGCAAGATCGCCGGTGAGCGGCTGAGCCATGAGGATTACCGCGCCATCGTGCGCGACATCGCCGAGCACCGCTACTCCAAGATCGAGCTGACGGCGTTCGTGGTGGCGACCAACCAAAGCGAGCTGGACCGCGAAGAGGTCTACTACCTCAGCGAGGCCATGATTGCAGTGGGCCGCAAGCTCGACTGGCAGGCCTATCCTGTGGTCGACAAGCACTGCATCGGCGGCATCCCGGGTAACCGCACGTCAATGCTGGTCGTGCCCATCGTGGCCGCGCATGGCATGTTGTGCCCGAAGACCTCGTCGCGCGCCATCACTTCGCCTGCCGGAACGGCCGACACCATGGAGGTGCTGGCCAAGGTGGATCCGCCGTTCGAGCGTCTGGCCGAGATCGTGCGCCAGCACCGCGGTTGCCTGGCCTGGGGCGGCACCAGTGAACTGTCTCCAGCCGACGACGTGCTGATCTCGGTTGAGCGCCCGCTGTCGATCGACTCACCCGGCCAGATGGTGGCTTCCATCCTGTCCAAGAAAGTGGCGGCCGGCTCGACCCACTTGCTGCTCGACATTCCCGTGGGGCCGACCGCCAAAGTGCGATCCATTCCAGAAGCCCAGCGGCTCAGGCGCCTGTTCGAGTACGTCGCCAAGCGCCTGGGGCTGACCATCGACGTGCTCATCACCGACGGCAGGCAGCCAGTAGGCCGCGGCATCGGCCCCGTGCTGGAAGCCCGTGACGTGATGTGGGTGCTGCGCAATGACCCACGCGCACCCGACGATCTGCGGCTCAAAGCCCTGCGCCTGGCCGGTCGCATGCTGGAGTTCGACCCGGATGTGCGCGGCGGCGATGGCTTCGCGATCGCACGCGACATCCTCGAATCCGGTCGTGCGCTGGCCAAGATGGAGGCCATCATGGCCGCTCAGGGCGCCAAGGCCTTCGACCCTGAAGCACCGCAACTGGCCGCGCAACACTTCGAGGTGCTGGCGCCGGTCGATGGTGTGGTCTGCCGTGTCGACAACCTGCAACTTGCGCGCATTGCCCGCCTGGCCGGGGCGCCCAAGGTCCAGGGTGCGGGGGTAGACCTGCTGCACAAGTTGGGCGACACCGTGCAAGCTGGCATGCCGCTGTACCGCGTCCATGCGGCTTATTCGGCCGATCTGGCCTTTGCACGGGCGGCCGCAGAGCAAAGCCCCGGTATGGGCCTTGGCGCCGCTGCCGACGTGCCCCCCAACTTCCTGGAGGTGTGAGATGTCCCGCTGTCCTTCCTTGCTGCTGGGCTTCGATGACCAGCTCGCCGCCATTCAGCGCCTCGCCGATGCGCTGAATGGCCCGGTGGCCCTGGTGCAACGTCATCGCTTCCCTGATGGCGAACTCCGGCTCACCCTGCCTTTCACGCAGGCCAATGGCTGCCCTGAAACCCTGGTGCTCTACCGCAGCCTGTCGCAGCCCAACGAGAAGCTGGTGGAATTGATGCTGGTGGCCGCACAGGCCCGTGCGTGGGGCGTGCAGCGCATCCTGCTGGTGGCGCCGTATCTGGCTTACATGCGGCAGGACATGTCCTTCCACCCTGGCGAGGTGGTGAGCCAGCGGCAGATCGGGCAATCACTGGCGAAGTGGTTTGACGGCGTGATCACGGTCGACCCGCACCTGCATCGAGTGAGCAGCCTGCAGGAAGCGGTGCCCGCCACATGGACATGCTCCGTCTCGGCGGCGCCCGCGCTGGCACAGCACGTCGCCGCGCATGTGCAGCAACCGGTGCTGATTGGCCCTGATGCCGAGTCGAGTCAATGGGTCCAGCAAGCCGCTCTGGCCATCGGCGCCATCAACGGCGTGTGTCACAAGGAGCGCCTGGGCGACCGCGACGTGCGCATTGCCCTGCCGGAATTGCCGGTGCAAGGGCGGGCCGTGGTGTTGTTGGACGACATGGCCAGTTCAGGCCGGACGCTGGCCGTGGCGGCCCGCCAACTGCTTGAGCAGGGTGCGCGCAGCGTCGATGTGGCCGTGACCCATGCCTTGTTCGCTGACGACGCTGTGGCGGCCGTGCGCGCCGCAGGGGTGCGTCACATCTGGAGCGCCGACAGCGTCACGCATGACAGCAACGCCGTCTACCTGGCGCCCCTGCTGGCCGACGGTGTGCGCCAGTTTCTGTCGTCATGTGCCTGACCGAACGCGGTCAGGCGGCACGCCCATCGCGGTGATGCTGGAACAACGACACCGCCAGCGTGATCACCGTCAATGGCACCACGAAGTAAAGCATGACTGCGCTGAACTGCGGCAAGGCGGCATGCTCCTGTGACGCCATGATCAGGTAGGCCGTGTACGCAGCGTAGTACAGCAGGAACACCACCCCCTCCCAGCGCGCGATCTCGCGGCCGGTGATGAAGATGGGCAGGCAGGCCAGCGCCACCGCCAGCATGACCCAGGCGTCAAAGTGGATGACGGACTCGGCCACGGCCAGACCGGAGGTCGACAACACACCCGAGATGCCCAAGCAGCCGAGGATGTTGAAGGTATTACTGCCCACCACGTTGCCTACGGCCATGTCGCGCTGGCCCTTCAGGGCCGCGGTGATCGACGTCGCAATCTCAGGCAGCGACGTCCCCAGCGCGACGATGGTCAGCGCAATCACCACATCGCTCACACCCAGTTGCCGGGCAGTCACGACTGCTGCCTCGACGAGGAAGTGGCTGCCAGCCACCAGCGCCACCAGGCCGGCAAGGATCAATCCCATCTGAACCGACCAATGGCGATCCCAGGTGCTGCTCATGTCGACTTCGTCTTCGAACTCCGCCTCTGCAGACGCGCCCTGGCGGCGAGACTGGATCACAAGAAACCCCGTGTAGCCGACCATGGCGCACACGAGCAGCGCCGCCTCCCAAGTTGCCAGCACGCCGTCGAGCATCATGAGCAGCAGCGCCACCGTGGCAGCAATCATGATGGGCACTTCCTGGCGGATCAGCTGCACGTGGACGATCAGCGGTGCGATCAGCGCGGAAGCTCCAAGAATGAACAGCACGTTGAGAATGTTGCTGCCCACGACGTTGCCGATGGCAATGTCGACCTTGCCATCCAGCACCGCGCCAGCGGACACCGCAAGCTCCGGGGCGCTCGTGCCGAATGCCACAACCGTGAGGCCCACGACCAGCGGTGAGATACCGAACGACAGCGCGAGCTTGGCGGCGCCACGCACCAGCCAACCGGCCCCCAGCACCAGGGCCACCAGCCCGCCTGCAAACATCAACGCAATGGTCAGAGACATGAGAATTCAGTATTGTTCTTCAGGCAAGCAAACGCCCCCTTGCGGGGGCGACCATCGCCAAGAGTTTGCAGCGGGTTTGACCTGTCGCCAAGCGGGCTGTCCTAAAACCCGCAGGGATTTGGGGCAAACTTTCGTGCAACCGCCTCAGCCCACCCACTTGCGCGCGTTACGGAACATGCGCAGCCACGGGCTCGGGGAGCTCTTGTCGCCGCTGGTCCAGCTCATCTGGATGTTGCGGAACACGCGCTCCGGGTGCGGCATCATGGCTGTGAAGCGGCCGTCGGGCGTGGTCACGCCGGTCAGGCCTTCGGGCGAGCCGTTGGGGTTGAACGGGTAGACCTCGGTCGGCGCGCCGGTGTGGTCCACGAACCGCACCGCGCGGTGCACCTTGGCCGCATCGCCACGCTGCGAGAAGTTGGCAAAGCCCTCGCCGTGCGACACGGCGATCGGCATGCGGCTGCCGGCCATGCCTGCGAAGAAAATGGACGGGCTCTCCAGCACCTCGACCTGGCTCAGACGGGCCTCGAAGCGCGTGCTCTGGTTGGTGGTGAACTTGGGCCAGTGTTCGGCACCCGGGATGATCGGGCTGAGCGCCGCCAGCATCTGGCAGCCGTTGCAGACGCCCAGGCCGAAGGTGTCGCCACGGTTCATGAAGGCCGCAAACTGCTCGGCCAGTTGCGGGTTGAAGAGCACCGAGCGGGCCCAGCCTTCGCCGGCGCCCAGGGTGTCGCCGTAGCTGAAACCACCGCAGGCCACGAAGCCCTGGAACTGGTCCAGGCGGGCGCGACCGGCGATCAGGTCGCTCATGTGCACGTCGAAGGCGTCGAAGCCGCCCAGGTGCATGGCGTAGGCCATCTCGACATGCGAGTTCACGCCCTGCTCGCGCAGGATGGCCACCTTGGGGCGAGATTTGTTGATGAAGGGCGCAGCGACGTCCTCCAGCGGGTCGAAGCTCAGCGACACGTGCAGGCCGGTGTTGGCGACGTCGCCGATGGTGGCATGCTCGCTGTCGGCGCAAGCGGGGTTGTCGCGCAGCTGGGCGATGCGCCAGCTCACTTCGTCCCAGGCCTGGTGCAGCTGCTGCAGCGGAGCCTTGAAGATGTCCTTGGCGTCGCGCCAGACCTGCACTTCGTGCTTGCCAGCCCCCGTCAGGATGGGCTTGCCGATCACGTGGCTGTGGGCGCTCAGGCCATGCTCGCGCAGGGTCTGCATCACCTCGTTGCGCTCGGCCGTACGCACCTGCAGCACCACGCCCAGTTCTTCATTGAACAGAGCGCGCAGTGTCAGCTCGTTGCGGCGTTCGCTGACCTGACCCGCCCAGTTCTTCGAGTCGCCGTACTCGGCACGGCTGTCGTCGATGCCGGCGCCTTCGGTCACCAGCATGTCCACATTGATGGCCACCCCGGTGTGGCCGGCGAAGGCCATTTCGCACACCGTGGCCCACAGGCCGCCGTCACCGCGATCGTGGTAGGCCAGCAGCTTGCCTTGGGCACGCAAGGCGTTCACGGCTTCGACGGTGGCCTTGAGCATGGCAGGTGAATCGACATCGGGCACCTCGTTGCCGAACTGGTTGAGCACCTGGGCCAGCATCGAGCCGCCCATGCGCTTCTTGCCCTGGCCCAGGTCGATCAGGATCAGGCTGGTGTCCAGCGGTTGGCCGTTTTCGGTGGTGACGAGTTGCGGCGTCAGCGTGCCGCGCACATCGGCGATCGACGCGAACGACGTGACGATCAAGGACACCGGCGCCGTCACCTGCTTGGTCACGCCGTTGTCGGACCACTTGGTGCGCATCGACAGCGAATCCTTGCCGACCGGGATGGAGATGCCCAGCGCCGGGCACAGCTCCATGCCCACGGCCTTGACCGTGTCGTACAGCGCCGCGTCTTCGCCCTTCTCGCCGCAAGCGGCCATCCAGTTGGCCGACAGCTTCACGCGCGGCAGCTCGATGGGCGCAGCCAGCAGGTTGGTGATGGCCTCACCCACGGCCATGCGGCCGGAAGCGGGCGCGTTGACCGAGGCCAGCGGCGTGCGCTCGCCCATGGCCATGGCTTCACCGGCGAAGCCCTTGTAGTCGGCCAGCGTCACGGCCACGTCGGCCACGGGAACCTGCCAGGGGCCGACCATCTGGTCGCGGCTGTTGAGGCCACCCACGGTGCGGTCACCGATGGTGATCAGGAAACGCTTGCTGGCCACCGTGGGGTGGCGCAGCACGTCGAAAGCCACCTTGTCGAGTTGCACGCCCGTCAGGTCCAGCTGGCCGCCGTCCCACTGCACGCGCTCGACCACGCGGTGCATCTTGGGCGGCTTGCCCAGCAGCACCTCCATCGGCATGTCGACGGCCTTGTCAGCGCCCGGCTTGGTGGTGTCTTCCAGCACCAGCTCCAGCGCCTCGGTCGCCGTGCCGATCACGCCAAACGGACAGCGCTCGCGCTCGCACATGGCGGTGAAGATGGGCAGGCTCTCGGGTGCGATGGCCAGAACGTAGCGCTCCTGGCTCTCGTTGCACCAGATTTCTTTCGGGGCCATGCCCGACTCTTCCAGCGGCACCTTGCTCAGGTCGAAGCGCGCGCCCTTGCCCGCGCCATCCACCAATTCGGGGAAGGCGTTGGAGATGCCGCCCGCGCCCACGTCATGGATGGCGAGGATCGGGTTGTTGGCGCCCAGGCCCCAGCAGTGGTTGATCACCTCTTGCGCGCGGCGTTCGATTTCAGGATTGCCACGTTGCACCGAATCGAAGTCCAGCGCGGCGGAGTTCGTGCCCGCGGCCATCGACGACGCAGCTGCGCCGGCCATGCCGATGCGCATGCCCGGGCCGCCCAGTTGGATCAGCAGCGTGCCCGCGCCGAACACCACCTTCTTGGTCTGCTCGGCGCTGATGGTGCCGATGCCGCCGGCGATCATGATGGGCTTGTGGTAACCCCGGCGGATGGCGCCCTCGCCCTCCCCCACTTGCTGGTCGAACACGCGGAAGTAGCCGCCCAGGTTGGCACGGCCGAACTCGTTGTTGAAGGCGGCGCCACCCAGCGGGCCTTCGATCATGATCTGCAGCGGGCTGGCGATGTGCTCGGGCTTGCCGACTGGGTTCTGCTCCCAAGGCTCGTTCGTGCCGGGCAGGTGCAGGTTCGACACCGAGAAGCCCGTCAGGCCCGACTTGGGGCGCGAGCCACGGCCCGTGGCGCCTTCGTCGCGGATCTCACCCCCCGCGCCGGTCGAGGCGCCCGGGAACGGCGAAATCGCCGTCGGGTGGTTGTGGGTCTCGACCTTCATCAGCACGTGGGCCAGCTCTTCGCGGGCCTGGTACTGCGGCGCGTTGGTGAAACCGTTGGGCATCCAACGCTCGATCTGATGGCCTTCCATCACCGAAGCGTTGTCCGAGTAGGCCACCACCGTGTGCTGCGGGCTGAGCTTTTCGGTGTTGCGGATCATGCCGAACATCGACAAATCCTGCTCCTGGCCGTCGATGGTGAACTTCGCGTTGAAGATCTTGTGGCGGCAGTGCTCGGAGTTGGCCTGCGCGAACATCATCAACTCGACGTCGGTCGGGTTGCGCTTCAGGCCGGTGAACGCGTTGACCAGGTAGTCGATTTCATCATCCGACAAGGCCAGGCCGAATTCCGTGTTGGCGGCTTCCAGTGCGGCACGGCCTTGCCCCAGCACATCCACATGCGCCATGGGGGCGCCTTGCTTCTCGTCGAACAGGTGGCGACCGTCTTCACGGGCCGCCAGCACGCTCTCCGTCATGCGATCGTGCAGCAAGGCGGCCACAGCGGCGCGCTCGGCATCGGTCAGTCCTTTTGCGCCCGAGCCCGTCAGGGTACCCACCAGCCCCTCGATCAGGCCAGATTTCAGCGTCAAGCGGTACTCGGTCACGCGCTCGACGCGACGGATGGGCAGACCGCAGTTGTGCGCGATGTCGGTGGCCTTGGAGGCCCAGGGCGACACCGTGCCCAGACGCGGCGCCACCACGATCAGCTCCCCCTCGGCCGGACCATCGTAGGCATCGCCGTAGGTCAGCAAGGCGGCCAGCTTGTCCTGCTCGGACGCCGGCAGCGCCTGGTCCAGTGCGACCCAATGCACGTGACGCGCGTGAACCGATGCAATCCGGGGCTGAATCGCCTGCAGCCTGGGCAGCAAGGACTGGATCTGGTGCGGCGCCAGGGCGTTGCCGCCCTCGAAATGCATGAGGATGGGAGTGCGATCGGTCACGTCAGGGGGCCTGGAAGACGGAAAAACGCGAATTTTACTGTCCGCGGCCCGCTCGGCGCGCGTCAGATGCGCTTTCCGATGGCCTCTTCCTCGATGCGGACGGCCCGAATTACGGATAATGCCGCCCCATGAGCATCACGATCAAAACCGGCGCCGAGATCGACGCCATGCGCCTGGCAGGTCGGCTGGCCTCCGAGGTGCTGGACTACCTCACCCCCCACGTGACACCGGGTGTCACCACCGAGGCGCTGGACAAGCTCGCCCATGACTACATGGTCCAGGTTCAGGGCACCATCCCGGCGCCGCTGAACTACGCCCCGGGCGGCCACACGCCCTACCCGAAGTCGATCTGTACGTCCGTGAACCATCAGGTGTGCCACGGCATCCCGAACGATCGCCCACTCAAGGACGGTGACATTGTCAACATCGATATCACGGTCATCAAGGACGGCTGGCACGGTGACACCAGCCGGATGTTCGTTGTGGGCAAGGGGTCGATCGCGGCCAAGCGCCTGTGCCAGATCACATACGAGGCCATGTGGCGGGGCATCGTCAAGGTGAAGCCCGGCGTGCGCCTGGGCGACATCGGCCATGCCATCCAGACCTTTGCCGAGAATCAGGGCTTCTCCATCGTGCGCGAGTTCTGCGGGCACGGCATCGGCCAGAAGTTCCACGAAGAACCCCAGGTGCTGCATTACGGCCGCCCCGGCACTTTGGAGGTGCTGCAGCCTGGCATGACCTTCACCATCGAGCCCATGATCAACGCGGGCAAGAAGGACATCCGCTCCATGGGCGATGGCTGGACCATTGTGACCAAGGACCGCTCGCTCTCCGCGCAGTGGGAGCACACTGTGCTGGTCACCGAGACGGGCTACGAGGTGCTGACACTGTCGGCCGGCAGCCCGCCGCCGCCCGATTTCGCCGTGCAGCAGGCGACGAGCGCCTGAGTCAACGGCAGTACCCATGGCGCTTGACATCCCCGCACTGCGCAGCGAGTTTCGGGCCGCCAAGGCGGATCTGCTGACCCAGTTCAAGGACAGTCGCCCCTCGACCGCGTCTGCCTGCCGGCTGTTGCACCAGCTCGCCCGACTGGTCGACCGAACCCTGTGCAAGCTCTGGGAAGGCGTATGCCCGCCCAAGGGCGCCGCATTGGTCGCGGTGGGCGGTTACGGCCGCGGCGAGCTGTTTCCGCACTCCGACATCGACGTGCTCGTGTTGCTGCCGGTGGCACCCTCGGTGGCTGGCGATGACAGCCTCGCGCCCTGCATTGAGGGTTTCATCACCGCTTGCTGGGACATCGGGCTGGAGATCGGCTCCAGCGTGCGCACGGTTGAAGAGTGCACCGAAGAAGCGCAACGTGATGTCACCGTGCAGACCGCGCTGCTGGAAGCGCGCTTTCTGTGTGGTTCGCGCGCCCGTTTCGACGAACTGGAGCGGCGCACGCACGAATGCCTGGATGTGCCCGGTTTCGTCACGGCCAAGATGCTGGAGATGCGCCAGCGCCATACCAAGTACGAAGACACGCCCTACGCGCTGGAGCCCAATTGCAAGGAAAGCCCGGGCGGCCTGCGCGACTTGCAGGTCGTGCTGTGGCTGGCCCGCGCGGCCCGACTGGGCCGCACCTGGCATGAGATGGCCCGCAACGGCCTGCTCACGCCGTTCGAGGCACGGCAACTCCAGCGCAACGAAGGCACACTCAAGCTGATCCGCGCGCGACTGCACCTGGTGGCGGGGCGACGCGAAGACCGCCTCGTCTTCGATCTGCAGACCGCGGTGGCCGAATCATTTGGCTATACCCACTCGCCGGCGCTGCGCGCCAGCGAAGTCCTGATGCGGCGTTACTACTGGGCGGCCAAGGCGGTCACCCAGCTCAACCAGATCCTGATCTTCAACCTCGAAGAGCGCGTGCGAGGCTCGCACAATGCCCCCATGCGACCGCTGGATGGGCACTTCTTCGACCGCGGCGGCTTTCTCGAAGTGGCCAGCGACGACCTGTTCGTGCGTGAACCCCACGCCATCCTCGAAGCGTTTCACACCCTGCAGCGCGACAACACGCTCAAGGGTCTGTCGGCCAGAACCCTGCGGGCGCTGTACAACGCCCGCAACGTCATGGACGGGCGCTTCCGCAAGGATCCGGTCAACCGGTCGGCCTTCATGGCCATCCTGCAGGCCGATCAGGGCCAGACCCGGCTGTTCCGCCTCATGAACCAGACCTCGGTTCTGGGGCGCTATCTGTGGGTGTTTCGCCGCATCGTCGGGCAGATGCAGCACGACCTGTTTCACGTCTACACGGTCGACCAGCACATCCTGATGGTGCTGCGCAACGTGCGCCGCTTTTTCATCCCGGAGCATGCGCACGAGTACCCGTTCTGCACCCAGCTTGCATCCGAGTTCGACAAACCCTGGTTGTTGTACGTCGCAGCCCTCTTCCACGATGTGGCCAAAGGCCGCGGTGGCGACCACTCCGAGCTGGGGGCCATCGAGGTGCGACGCTTCTGCAAGGACCACGGCATCCAGGGCGACGACGCGCACCTGGTCGAGTTTCTCGTGGCTGAGCACCTGACCATGTCGCGCGTGGCCCAGAAGGAAGACCTCTCCGACCCGGACGTCATCCAGGCCTTTGCTCGCCGCGTGGGCAATGAGCGCACGCTCACCGCCCTGTACCTGCTGACGGTGGCTGACATACGGGGCACCAGTCCCAAGGTCTGGAACGCCTGGAAGGGCAAGCTGCTGGAAGACCTGTACAAGCTCACCCTCCGAGCCCTGGGCGGTGCGCGCCCCCACATGGACGCCGAGATCGAGGCCCGCAAGCAACAGGCTCGACAGACCCTGGCACTGCACTTCCTGCCACCGGGTATTGAGGCGCCCCTGTGGCAGACGCTCGACATGCGCTACTTCGCCCGGCACGATGCCCAGGACATCGCCTGGCACGCGCGGGTGCTGTGGCAGCACGTTGGCACGGCGGCGCCGGTGGTGGCCGCACGGCTGTCGCCGATCGGCGAAGGCCTGCAGGTGCTCGTCTATGCGCCGGATCAGGCGGACCTGTTCGCCCGCATCTGCGGCTACTTCGACCGAGCCGGCTTCACCATTCAGGACGCCCGCGTCCACACCTCTGCCAAAGGCTATGCGCTGGACACGTTCCAGATCATGTCCGGCGAGAACCAGACCTTCGAAGGCGTGCACTACCGCGACATGATTGCACTGGTCGAGACCCAGCTGGCCGCCGCGGTATCCTCACAGGAGCCGCTTCACGAGCCCAGCAAGGCGCGCCTGTCTCGGCGCGTGCGCTCTTTCCCGGTGACCCCGCGCGTGAGCCTGCGCCCGGACGAGCGCGCTCAGCGCTGGCTGCTCAGCGTTTCCGCGAGTGACCGCTCAGGCCTGCTGTATGTCATCGCCCGCATCCTCGCGCGCCACCAGATCAGCGTGCAGCTGGCCAAGATCAGCACGCTGGGTGAGCGGGTGGAAGACACTTTCTTGGTTACCGGACAGACGCTGCGCCAGGACAAGGCGCAACTCGCCATTGAAACCGAGCTGCTCGAAGCGCTGGCGGCCTGACCGGGGTCAGGCAGGTTCTTTCGGATCCAGCACGCGCTCCAGCTGTGCGATTTGATCGCGCAGCATCAGCCGCCGCTTCTTCAGTCGGCGTAGTGCCAGTTCGTCGAGTGGCGCCTGCTCTGAAGCGCGGTCAATGAGGCTGTCGAGATCGGCATGCTCCATGCGCAGTTCGATGAGGCGTCGCTGGGGAGAGTGCAGGTTATCTTGCATGGAACAGGAACAGGTCGTGCGCCAGACCAGCCACGCCCGAACGGGGGATCGCCGGGACGAAGGCAAGCCATCGGATCGCCTGGTTTCACGATTATAGTTTTCGGATGATCGACGACACGTCCCCCTTCCGCCTGGCCGCTGCCACGGGTATTCACCGTGGCGACCGCCCCTACCAGCAGGACCAGGTGGAAATCCTGCCGCACCCGCGGGTGTCGGGCTGTGTCATGGCCGTTGTGGCCGACGGCATGGGCGGCAAGAGTGGGGGCCGCAAGGCGGCAGACCAGGTCATTCTCACGGCACGCCAGGTGTTCGACCGTTATGTCCCGTCACAGGACCCGACCGAGCAGGCGCTGACCCAGTTGATCCAGGAAAGCCACCTGATGATCCGGCTCACGGCCATGGCCTTCGAGGAGGAGCCACACAGCGCCATCGGCGCGTTCATCGTCAATCCCGACCGGTCCGCCTACCTGGTTCACGTCGGCGACACCCGGGTATACCACTTCAATGGCCCTGATCTCGCCCACCGGACGGTAGACCACTCTTTTGTACAGCGTCTGGTTGATGAGGGCCAGATCACCGAGGAAGAGGCCAACGTTCACCCGCAGTCCAACCTGCTGACGGCCTGCCTCGGCGCCCAGGCCGAGCCACCCGTCACGCTGCATCGCGTCAACCGGCTGGCGGTCGGCGACACCCTGATGGTCTGTTCAGACGGCCTGTGGCACTACTTCACCCCGAAGGAACTGGGTGCCATCGTGCACACGTTGCCTCCGCGCGAGGCGGCGGAAATGCTGGTTACCAAGGCCCGCCACCGGGCACGAGGGGGCGGCGACAACCTGTCGCTGGCGCTGGTTCGCGTGGAATCGCCGAGCTGATACGCGCGGCAACAGGGCCCGACGAGGCCCAGCCCTGACTCATGTCAGTGAGGTATCCACCACGCGACGTTCTTCGCTGAGGTATTCCTTCGACTGCATCTCGTTGAGCCGGGACACCGTACGCGGGAACTCATGCGACAGCGGCCCTTCGGTGTAGAGCTGCTCGGGTGGCACTTCGGCCGAGATCACCAGCTTGCACTTGCGGTCGTACAGCACGTCCACGAGCCAGGTGAAGCGTCGCGCCTCCGACGCCATGCGCACCGGCATGTGCGGCACGTCGCTGAGCATCACCGTGTGAAAGCGTGAGGCCAACTCCAGGTAATCGTTCTGCGAGCGCGGCCCGCCGCAAAGGGTCTGGAAGTCGAACCACACCACGCCGCCCGCGCGGCGGCGCGCCTTTAACACGCGGTGCTCGATGTTCAATTCGGGGGCCTCGTCAGCGCTCTCGGCAAGCTGCCCGAAGATGGTGTGCATCTCCTCATCCGTCTGCGCGTTGAGCGGTGTCAGGTAAAGTCGAGCGAGCTCGAGTGTGCGGCGGCGGTAGTCGGTGCCGCTGTCCACATTGACGACCTCCAGTTGCTGCTTGAGCAACTCGATGGCAGGCAGGATGCGATCGCGGTGCAGCCCATTGGGGTAAAGCCCGTCGGGATGAAAGTTCGATGTCGTGACGATGCTCATGCGGTTGCGGAACATGGCGTCCAGCAACTTGTAGAGGATCATGGCATCGGTCACGTCCGCCACGTGAAATTCGTCGAAGCAGATCAGGCGGTGCTTGCGTGCCATGCGTTTGGCCAGCACCTCCAGCGGATCCTGCTGGCCTTTCAGTTCGTGCAGCTGGCGGTGGACCTCACGCATGAACTCGTGAAAGTGCAGCCGCGTCTTGCGCTCCAGCGGGACGGCGTTGAAGAAGCAGTCCATGATGAAGCTCTTGCCCCGCCCCACCCCGCCGTACATGTAGACGCCCCGAGGTAGCTCCGGGTAGCGCAGCATCTTGGTCAGCGCGTTGCTGCGCTTGGCCTTGTAGTTGGCCCATTCGTCCTGGCAGCGCTGCAACGCCGCAATGCCCTTGCGTTGCGCATCGTCGGCCTTGTAGCCCCGCTCGGCCAGGCTCTGTTCATAGAGTTGGGTGACGGATTGCTTGTAGGCGGGCATGTTGTCGCGGTTTTGAACAGGATGGGGCTCGACCAAACAAAAAGGGGCAGCGCTGCCACCCCTTCTCTCCATGGTCCTGACGAAGCAGGCTCAGAAGTTTAATGTGCGCTTGTCGACCGCGAGTGCGGCTTCCTTGGTGGCCTCGCTCAGGCTGGGGTGAGCATGGCAAATGCGCGCAATGTCTTCGGCGCTGGCCTTGAACGACATGGCCACCACGGCCTCCGAGATCAACTCGCTGGCAAACGGGCCGATGATGTGCACACCGAGGATCTCGTCGGTCTTCTCATCGGCCAGGAACTTCACGAAACCGGTGGTGTCACCCAGCGCACGGGCACGCCCGTTCGCAATGAAGGGGAAGGAACCGGCCTTGTAGGGCCGGCCCTCCGCTTTCAGCGCCTGTTCGGTTTTGCCGACCCAGGCGATCTCCGGGCTGGTGTAAATCACCCAGGGAATCGTGTTGAAGTCCACGTGACCGTGCTGACCGGCAATCCGCTCAGCCACCGCCACGCCCTCTTCTTCAGCCTTGTGCGCCAGCATCGGGCCGCGCACCACATCGCCCACCGCCCACACATTGGGCAGGTTGGTCTTGCAGTCGTCGTCCACCAGGATGGCGCCACGCTCGTCCAGCTTGAGGCCCACGGCCTCGGCATTCAATCCGTTGGTGTTGGGCACACGGCCGATCGAGACGATCAGCTTGTCCACTTCGAGCGTCTGAGCCGCGCCCGACGCATCGGTGTAGGCCACGCTCACGCCGGTGGCCTTGCCCTTCTTGGTGGTCTTGATCTCGCCGATCTTCACGCCCAACTGCAACTTGATGCCCTGCTTGATGAAGACCTTCTGGGCCTCCTTGGCCACCTGCTCGTCCACGGCAGCCAAAAAGGTCGGCATGGCTTCCAGCACAGTCACCTCGGCGCCCAGGCGGCGCCAGACCGAGCCCATCTCCAGGCCAATCACGCCCGAACCGATCACGCCCAGCTTCTTGGGCGCCTCGGTCAGCGCCAGCGCGCCTTCGTTGGACAGGATCAGCTTCTCATCAAAGGCAGCGCCAGGCAGCCCGCGTGCGCTCGAGCCCGTGGCCACGACCACATGCTTGCCCACCAGCGTCTCAGGTTTCTCGCCGCCGACGGCAACCTCGTAGCCGCCCTCACCGGCCTTCACGAACGAACCACGACCGTGAAAGAAGCTGACCTTGTTCTTCTTGAACAGGTAAAGGATGCCGTCGTTGTTCTGCTTCACGACGGTGTCCTTGCGACCGATCATCTTGGGCACATCGATCGACAGGCCCTCGACGTTGATGCCGTGATCAGCAAAGTGATGCGCAGCCTGTTCGTAATGCTCGGATGACTGCAGCAGCGCCTTCGACGGGATGCAGCCGACGTTGGTGCAGGTGCCGCCGGGCGCGGGCCCGCCCTTGGCGTTCTTCCATTCGTCGATGCAGGCGACCTTGAAGCCGAGTTGCGCCGCGCGGATGGCTGCGATGTAGCCGCCGGGACCGGCGCCGATGACGATGACGTCGAATTGTTGGGACATGTGTGCCTGCCTTGTTCAGGAAGGAGATGAGCGGTGGCCGCGTTTCACTCGTCGGGGACGAAGATCCACAGCAGGATGTAGAACAGAAGTCCCGCACCCCAGAACAGGAAGAGCGCCGCGAAGGCCAGTCGCCAGACCCATGACTCCAGCGACGTCTGTTCGGCCAGACCACCACAGACGCCTCCGAGCCAACGATCGGTTCGGGAGCGGCGCAGACGGTTGACCGACGTGGGGCCTGGCCCGGCCGGCTCCACCGGTCCCCTGTCGATCAACTGCAACTTCAAGCGTGCAAACTCGTCGTCTGTCAGGACGCCCTTGTCGCGCAAGGCAGCAAGGCGTTCCAGTTCATCGGTGAGGGACATGGCGGGTGTCTCCTGTCAGGATGCAGGTCCGGAGCGGGCCCTTGTGAGGCCCGCCCGGCCGCAAAACTTGTCAGATGTCGAACAGCAGGCGCGCCGGGTCTTCCAGCGCTTCCTTCATGGCCACCAGACCCAGGACGGCCTCACGGCCGTCGATGATGCGGTGGTCGTACGACATCGCGAGGTAGTTGATCGGGCGGATCACGATCTGGCCGTTTTCCACCACCGGGCGGTCCTTGGTGGCGTGCACGCCCAGGATGGCCGACTGGGGCGGGTTGATGATGGGGGTGGACAGCATCGAGCCGAACACGCCGCCGTTGGAAATCGAGAAGGTGCCGCCCGTCATCTCTTCGATGCCCAGCTTGCCGTCGCGGGCCTTCACACCGAACTCGGCGATCTTCTTTTCGATCTCGGCAAAGGTCATCTGATCGACGTTGCGCAGCACCGGCACCACCAGGCCACGGGGCGAGCCCACAGCCACGCCGATGTCAAAGTAGCCGTGGTAGACGATGTCGTTGCCATCGACAGAGGCGTTGAGCACCGGGTACTTCTTGAGCGCATGGACGGCCGCCTTCACGAAGAAGCTCATGAAGCCCAGCTTGACGCCGTGCTCCTTCTCGAACTTCTCCTGGAACTTCTTGCGCATTTCCATCACGGGGGCCATGTTCACTTCGTTGAACGTGGTCAGGATGGCATTGGTGGCTTGCGACTGCAGCAGACGCTCGGCCACGCGGGCGCGCAGGCGGCTCATCGGCACCCGCTGCTCGGGACGCTCGCCCAGGTTCACGCGAGGCACGGGGGCCTGAACAGCCGGCAGGCTGCTGGTCGGCACGCCGGTGGGAATGGCAGCACCTGCAGCCGGGGCCGCGGCGGGCGCGGGCTTGGCGCCAGCGGCCACGGCCGACAGCACGTCACCCTTGGTGATGCGGCCGTCCTTGCCGGTGCCCGCAACCTGGCCTGCGCTCAGACCGTTGTCGGCCATCAGCTTGGCCGCGGCCGGCATGGCCACATCCGACTTGCTGCCACCAGCAGCCGCAGCAGGGGCGGCTGCTGGCGTGGCCGGTGCAGGCGCTTCAATCGCCTTCAGCGGCAGCGGGCTGACCGCCTCCTGGCCTTCGGTGTCGATGCGCGCGATGACTTCATCGGACACGCAAGAGTCACCGTCGTTCTTGATGATCTGTGCCATCACGCCTGCGGACGGCGCGGGCACCTCCAGCACGACCTTGTCGGTCTCGATCTCGATGAGGATCTCGTCCACCGCCACGGCTTCGCCGGGGCGCTTCTTCCATTGAAGCAGCGTGGCCTCGGCCACGGATTCAGAGAGTTGGGGAACCTTGACGTCGATGATTGCCATGATGTGTATCTCCTGACGCGCGCACCATCTCGGGCCTGCTCAGCCGGCGGCGCACATCGCGCCTGCTCGCCGGCTGCGGCCCGCCTGGACGGTGCCGCCTTGAGCCTTATTTGGTGAGAACGAAACCCTTGAGCTTGGCGAAGGCCTGATCCAGCAGCGCCTTCTGCTGGTCCTGGTGCAGGTGGGCATAACCCACTGCGGGCGAAGCCGATGCCGGGCGACCGGCATACCCCAGCTTCTGGCCTTCAGCCATGTTCTCGTGGATGTAGTGCTGCACGAAGAACCAGGCACCCTGGTTCTGCGGTTCGTCCTGGCACCACACCAGCTCGGTGGCGTTGGCGTACTTCTTCACCTCGGCCGCGAAGGCCTTGTGCGGGAAGGGATACAGCTGCTCGACACGGATGATGGCCACGTCGTCAGCCTTCTTCTCGGCGCGCTTCTTGACCAGGTCGTAATAGACCTTGCCCGAGCAGCAGATGATGCGCTTGACCTTGGCGGCCTGGATGGCCTCGTCGGTCTCGCTGATCACCGTGCGGAACTCGCCGCGGGTGAACTCGGACAGCGGCGAAGTGGCATCCTTGTGACGCAGCAGCGACTTCGGCGTCATGATGACCAAGGGCTTGCGGAACATCCGCACCATCTGGCGACGCAGCACATGGAAGATCTGGCTGGCCGTGGTGGGCTGCACGATCTGCATGTTGTTGTCGGCCGCCAGCTGCATGAAGCGCTCCAGGCGGGCCGAGCTGTGCTCGGGGCCCTGGCCTTCGTAGCCATGGGGCAGCATCAGGGTGAGGCCGTTGGCACGGCCCCACTTCACTTCACCGGACGCGATGAACTGGTCGATCACCACCTGGGCACCGTTGGCGAAGTCGCCGAACTGGGCTTCCCAGATCACCAGGCTGTTGGGGTCGGAGCCGGCGTAGCCGTACTCGAAGCCCAGCACCGCCTCTTCCGACAGGATGGAGTCGATGACGACGAACGGGGCCTGGTTCTCGGCGATGTGCTGCAGCGGCACATACGTGCCTTCGTCGTACTTCTCGCGGTTCTGATCGTGCAGCACGGCGTGGCGGTGCGTGAACGTGCCGCGGCCGCAGTCTTCGCCAGACAGGCGCACCGGATAACCCGAGGCCACCAGCGAGGCAAACGCCATGTGCTCGCCCATGCCCCAGTCGACATTGATCTCGCCACGGCCCATGGCCGCGCGGTCGTCGATCACCTTCTGCACCAGCGGATGCGGCTTGAAGTTGGCCGGGATGGTGGTGATGCGTTCGGCCAGGCGGCGGAACTCGGCCAGCGGCACGGCGGTGTCGGCCGCATCCGTCCACTTCTTGCCCAGGTAAGGCGTCCAGTCGACCGCGTACTTGCTCTTGAAGTTCGTCAGCACCGGATCGACCGTGTGGCGGCCCGCTTCCATGGCCTCGCGGTAGGCCTTGACCAGCGCATCGGGCGTGTCGGCCGAGATACTGCCGCCAGCGACCAGCCGATCGGCGTACACCTTGCGGGTGCCGGGGTGCTTGGCGATCTTCTTGTACATCAGGGGCTGGGTCATCGAGGGGGTGTCCTGCTCGTTGTGACCCAGCTTGCGGAAGCAGACGATGTCCACCACCACGTCCTTGTTGAACTCTTGGCGGTAGTCCAGCGCCAGTTGCGTGCACAGCACGACCGCTTCGGGATCGTCGCCGTTGACGTGCAGCACGGGGGCTTCGATCATCTTGACCACGTCCGTGCAATACAGCGTCGAGCGGCTGTCGCGCGGATCCGAGGTGGTGAAGCCGATCTGGTTGTTGATGACGATGTGCACCGTGCCGCCCGTGTAGTACCCACGGGTCTGGGCCAATGCCAGCGTTTCCATCACGACGCCCTGGCCGGCAAAGGCCGCGTCGCCGTGCACCTGCACGGGCAGAACCTGGTCGCCTTCGGTGTCGCCACGACGGTCCTGACGGGCCCGCACTGAGCCTTCGACCACCGGGTTGACGATCTCAAGGTGAGACGGGTTGAACGACAGCGACAGGTGAACCGGGCCGCCAGGCGTCGAGACGTCCGACGAGAAGCCCTGGTGGTACTTCACGTCGCCCGCGGGCAGGTGCTCGGGTGCCGTGTGTTCGAACTCGGAGAACAGGTCCTTGGGCTGCTTGCCCAGGGTGTTGACCAGCACGTTCAGGCGGCCGCGGTGGGCCATGCCGATCACGAACTCCTGGACGCCACGCTCGCCACCGCGCTGGATCAGTTCGTCCATCGCAGCGATGAAGCTCTCGCCGCCTTCCAGCGAGAAGCGCTTCTGACCGACGTACTTGGTGTGCAGGAAGCGCTCGAGGCCTTCGGCTGCCGTCAGGCGGTCGAGGATGTGCTTCTTCTTCTCGGCCGAGAAGGTGGGCTTGGAGCGGATGCTTTCCAGACGCTCTTGCCACCAGCGCTTTTCGGCCGGGTCGGTGATGTGCATGTACTCGGCGCCGATGCTGCCGCAGTACGTCTCACGCAAGGCCTGCACGATCTCGCGCAGGGTCATGTGCTCGGCCTTGGTGAAGTAGGTGTTCGTGGCCGAGAACGTGATGTCCATGTCCGACTCGTTCAGCCCATAAAAGGACGGCTCGAGTTCGGGAATCTTGGGGCGCTCCTGGCGCTTGAGGGGGTCGAGGTCAGCCCAGCGGGAGCCAAGGAAACGATAGGCAGCAATCAGCGTCTGGACCTGAACCTGTTTGCGCGCCACATCAAGATCAGCCGAGCTGGTCTTGACCATGAAGGCATTCGCCTTGGCGCGTTGGGCAAACGATTCCACGACCGGCGCGTGAGCCACATCGCGGTGGTCCGTGCCGTCAGAGGCTGGAACGTTTTGGAGGGCGTCGAAGTAGGCGCGCCAGTTGTCTGGCACCGAGCCGGGGTTGTCGAGGTAGGCCTCGTACAACTCTTCAACGTATGGGGCATTGCCCCCGAACAGGTACGAGTTCGACCTGAACTGCTGCATCATTTCGCTCACCTCACCCCCGGGTTTCCCGGGCTGTTGGCTGGTTGATCAACCTTCCGCGACACGGCTTGACCGGTTGGCGGATTGCGACGTGCCCTGCAATGAATCACGATTCGCTCGCAGGACGGCGGAAAGGGCCGTTTACATCTCGGAGGGCACTGTATCACTGATACCTCCCCCCGCGGTACACGTGGAGAAAAAAAGTCGCAACCGGGCATGGAGCATGGGGCCCAGATGCCTGGGGCGAGCGCAAAAAAAGCCGGGGCGAGCCCGGCTTCTTTTTCTTTGCGCGCCAGCGCTGGCAACAGCAATCAGCCGAAATTCTTCTCGGCAAACTCCCAGTTCACCAGGCTGTTGAGGAACGTTTCCACGAACTTGGGACGGGCGTTGCGGTAGTCGATGTAGTAGGCGTGCTCCCACACGTCGATGGTCAGCAGCGGGGTGTCGCCCGTGGTCAGCGGCGTACCGGCCGCGCCCATGTTGACGATGTCGACCGAGCCATCGGCCTTCTTGACCAGCCAGGTCCAGCCCGAGCCGAAGTTGCCCACGGCGGACTTGGTGAAGGCCTCCTTGAAGGCGTCGTAGCTACCGAATTTGGCATTGATGGCATCAGCCAGCTTGCCGCTCGGTGCGCCGCCGCCATTGGGCTTCATGCAGTTCCAGAAGAAGGTGTGGTTCCAGATCTGGGCTGCGTTGTTGTAGACGCCACCGCTGGACTTCTTGACGATCTCTTCCAGAGGCAGATTCTCGAACTCGGTGCCCGGGATCAGGTTGTTCAGGTTGGTGACGTAGGCCTGATGGTGCTTGCCGTAGTGGTATTCGAAGGTTTCCTTGCTCAGGTGGGGAGCCAGTGCATCTTGCGCGTACGGCAGAGGAGGAAGCGTGTGTGCCATCTTGGTTTCCTGAAGTGGTTGGGGATCGACTGCCGGATTGTAGGCACGGCGCCTTGCCCCTTGCAGGCATGGACCCACGCCGCGTGGGCCTGTGGCGGTGACAGCGGTCCCGTCGGCCGTTTCAGTCGCCACCAACCGGCTTCGCATGCACGTCGGTGACGTTCAGACGCAACACACCGTCTTGCAGTGTGGCGCGCACCGCATCGCCTGGCACCACGTCGCCTGCCGATTGCAGCGTGCGCCCGTCTTCCCGGGTCAGCCACACGTAGCCGCGCTCCAGCACACGCTGCGGCGAGAGACTGTGCAACTGCACCGCCAGGCCATCCAGCCTGAGTGCAGCGTGCTGAGCATGCCGCACCGCGGCCCGCGCCAGTCGCTCACGCAGGTGGCGCAAGTCCTGCCCGCGCATTGCACCCGTCTGGGTCGCAGCGCGCGCGAGACGGCCGGCCAGCCGATCCAGCAGCGCATGATGCGCAACCAGCCCGCGACCAGGGCGACTCAGGCGCGCCGCCAGGCGGTCCAGGTGCTGCGCCTGGCCATTCAGCCGGCGCTCAAGCCGGCCCCTCAGGCGCTCGGCCAGTGCATCGAGGGCCTGCAGGCACTCGATGCGGTCTCTGCTGATCACTTCAGCCGCGGCGGACGGCGTGGGCGCGCGCAAGTCAGCCGCAAAGTCGGCCAGCGTGACGTCGGTCTCGTGCCCCACACCACACACCACGGGCACCGGGCAGGCGACAACAGCGCGCACCACCCGCTCGTCGTTGAACGACCACAGGTCCTCGATGCTGCCGCCACCGCGACACAGCAAGACAGCGTCGGGCGCCATGCCGTCGCGGCAGGCCTGGCGCACGGCGTCGAACGCCGCCACGATCTGCGGCGGGGCGTCCGCACCCTGCACAGCGCAGGGAACCAGCCACACTTCGACATGCGGACAGCGCCGCGCCAGAACGTGCAGCACATCGCGCAGGGCCGCCGCCGCGCTGGAGGTGATCACCGCCACCCGGCGGGGATAGATCGGCAAGGGGCGCTTGCGTGCGGTATCGAACAAGCCTTCAGCTGCCAGGCGGGCCTTGAGCCGTAGAAACTGTTCGTACCACGCCCCCTCGCCTGCCGGGCGAAGCCGCTCCACCACGAGTTGCAGCTCGCCGCGGGCGCCGTAAACCGACAGCTGCCCCACTGCTTCGACCAGCAGCCCTTCGCGCGGCACCAACCCTCCCTGCTCGGCCTGAGCGAAGGCCCGGCGAAACATCGCGCACCGCAGCGCGGCCTGACCCTGGTCGTCCTTGAGCGTGAAGTATGCGTGGCCGCTGGCCGCGCGGGTGAAGCCACTGAGCTCAGCGCGCACCGTCACCGTGGCAAACCGTGCCTGCAGCGCGTCGGCCACCGCCTGAACCAGCGCGGCGACGCGCCAGACCCGTGTGGCCGAGGGGGAATCAAAGGTGGTCATGCTGGAGACTCCGGGCGCCCATCCACAGGCAACCCCATGGGACCATGCCCCCCGCAGAGGCTGTCATATGCGCGTCAAATTTCGTTAAGCTGTTGATTTTAAACGAAAAAATGCTGCTTAAAAAAGTGGCAAACCAAGCAAAAGCCCGATTTCACGGGCGACGGCGGGCAGCGTCCCAAGCTTGCCCACAAAGTTATCCACAAGATCAGTGGATACCTGTCAGTTCACATTCGGAGAATCGGTCAGCCCCTCCGCGACGCCGTGGCCCGGGCATGACGTCGGGTCAACCCTGGGCCGTTTCGCCCGCATAATCGGCCGCGTTCCGTGTCCTGTTCCCTGGGGGGCTTCCATTGCTGTCGATCTTACAAGCTGCCGGATGGCCGATCATTCCGCTGTTGATCTCCTCCGTCGTCGCGCTGGCCCTGATTGCCGAGCGCATGCTGAGCCTGCGGCAGGCCCGCGTGGCGCCGCCCACGCTGGTGGATGAGGTGATCGGCGTCACCAAAGGCAGCCTGCCTTCGGCCGACACCATCAACAAGCTGGCTGACAACTCCGTGTTGGGCCAGGTGCTGGCAGAGGGCTTGCGCGCCGTGGCCGCAGAGCCGCGCATCGCCGAGGCCAAGCTGCGGCTGGCTTTCGAATCGGCCGGCCGCGACGCCGTCCACCTGCTGGAGCGCTATCTGAACGCGCTGGGCACCATTGCCAGCGCCGCCCCGATGATGGGCCTGCTCGGTACGGTGGTGGGCATGATCGAGATTTTTGGCGCGACGGGGGGTGGATCAGGCGGAGGCACGAATCCCACGCAGCTGGCCCACGGCATCTCGGTGGCGCTGTACAACACGGCGTTCGGGTTGATCGTCGCCATTCCTGCGCTGATGTTCTACCGCCACTTCCGCGCCAAGGTCGAGGCCTACACGCTGGCGCTGGAACAGGCTGCCGAGCGGATGGTGCCGCACCTGCTGCGTCTGTCAGCACATCGCCGCTGAGCCCTGGAGCCGCCGCATGGCCATGAACTTTCGCCGTCGCCCAGCCGCAGAGGAGCCCGAGATCAACCTGATCCCGTTCATTGACGTGCTGCTGGTGATCCTGATCTTTCTGGTCCTAAACACCACCTACGCCAAGTACACCGAACTGCCCATCAACCTGCCAACGGCCAATGCCAAGCAGGCTCAGAACAGGCCGCTGGAGATCGTCGTGACGGTGCCGCAGGATGGGCGCTATGTGGTCAACCAGCAGTTGGTAGAAGGGCGCAGCGTTGAGCTGCTGGCCGCCGCGCTCAACCGTGCAGCGGGACAGGAGCGCAATGTTGTCGTGGTCATCAATGCGGACGCGGCAGCCAGCCACCAGAGTGTGGTCAATGTGATGGACGCGGCGCGGCGGGCGGGCCTGGCGCAGCTGACTTTCGCCACGCAGGGCCAGAGCGAGCGCGATTGAGTGCCGTGGCCGCCACCCTCCAGCGGGCCTGGCTGAGTCGCGGCCTGCTCGCGTGGGTCTTGTCCCCCGTGTCGGCGCTGATGTGGTCGCTCGTCGCGACTCGGCGTCTGGCTTACCGGCTGGGCTGGCTGCGCCGTCATGGGCTTCCGCGCACGGTGCTCGTGGTGGGTAACCGGATCGTGGGTGGCGCAGGCAAAACGCCCACGACGCTGGCCCTGCTGACCCACCTGCGCGCGACGGGCTGGTGCCCAGGCGTGCTCACCCGAGGCTATGGCGCGCGCCATGCCCCTGGCGACCATGCGCTCATCCTCGATGCCGAATCGGCGCCATCGCTGACCGCGGACCAGACTGGCGACGAACCCCTGCTGCTGTGGCGCCGCACGGGTGTGCCCCTGGCCATCGACCGTGATCGCGTGCGGGGCGGCCAGGCGTTGCTGGCAAGGCATCCCGAGATCGACATTCTGGTGTGCGACGACGGCCTGCAGCACTTGCGGCTGGCGCGCGACATCGAGGTTGTCGTGTTCGACGAACGTGGACAAGGCAACGGCTGGCTGCTGCCCGCCGGCCCGCTGCGCGAGCCCATTGAGACGCAGCCGCTGCCCGGTCTCAGCGCCGCCCCACTGGTGCTCTACAACGGTTGCCCGCCCAGCACCCCCTTGCCGGGCTTTCGGGGCGCCGCAACGCTCGGTGAACTGCAAGCATTGGCCAACTGGTGGCGGGGCGTGAGCACCGAAGACAGGCCATCACCGGCCGACAGCCTGGCCAGGCCCTATCTCGCCTTGGCGGGCGTCGCCCATCCGCAGCGCTTTTTTGACGGTCTGAGACAGCAAGGCTGGCACATCACCGAGTTGCCATTGCCCGACCACGCCGACATGGCCACGCTACCGTGGCCCGACCAGCCGTGCGATCTCATCGTCACGGAGAAGGACGCCGTCAAACTCGCTCCGGACCGGCTGGCCCGCGAACGCCCATTGACGCGGGTGTGGGTGGCCCCCTTAGACTTTCAACCCGAACCGGCTTTCTGGCAGGCGCTCGATGATGCGCTGGCGCGCGCTCGACGACGTCCTGCTGCATGATCTGCCGCTCTCTCTTCCTTGCTGGATGCCAATCATGGACACCCGACTGATTCAATTGCTGGTCTGCCCCGTCTGCAAAGGGCCGCTGCAGCGCACCACAGATGGCGCACACCTGCTGTGCATGGCCGACCGCCTGGCTTTCCCGATCCGTGACGGGATTCCGGTCATGCTCGAAGGCGAAGCCCTGCCGCTGGACGAGCACGACCAACCGATCACCGGCGCCACGACTGGTCAGGAGCTCTGAGGTGTCGACCTTCACCGTGCTGATTCCGGCCAGGTTGGCCTCCACCCGGCTGCCCGACAAGCCTCTGGCCGACCTGTGCGGCCTGCCCATGGTGGTGCGTGTGGCCCAGCGCGCCCGGCTCAGCGATGCTGATCAGGTCGTTGTCGCCACCGATCACCCTCGCATCGCAGCAGCATGCGAACAGCACCACGTCCCTGTGGTGATGACGCGTTCCGACCACCCCACCGGCAGCGACCGCCTGGCCGAGGCTTGCAGATTGCTGGGCCTCGATGGCGACGCACGCATCGTCAACGTGCAAGGCGACGAGCCCCTGATCGATCCGGCGCTCATCAATGCCTGTGCCCGGCTGCTGCTCGATCGCCCCGACTGCGTCATGAGCACTGCCGCGCACGAGGTGCACGATGCGGCCGAGTGGCGCAACCCGAACGTGGTCAAGGTTGTGACCGATGTGCAGGACCGTGCGTTGTACTTCTCGCGCGCGCCCATCCCCTGGTGGCGCGATGCGCCCGATGCCACACAGTTGCCGCAGGGCATGGCCGCCGTGCTGCGTCACATCGGCATCTATGGCTATCGCGCCGGCTTTCTGCGACGCTTTCCGGAGCTGCCGGTCAGCCCGCTTGAGCAGGTGGAATCGTTGGAGCAGCTTCGGGTGCTCTGGCATGGCGAGCGCATCGCGGTTCATCGCAGCGCCCACGCGCCTGGGCCGGGTGTCGACACCCCTGAAGACCTGGCCCGCGTACGTGCACTGATTGAGGGCATGAACGCCACACCCTGAGGCCAACCCGCCCCTTTTCGGGGGGGTAGCCATGCTATCCTCACAGGCTTGTCACGCAGCGGCTTCAAGGGGGCACAACTCCCGACTGCCTGCGACCTCAAGGAGTCACATGAAACTCATTCTGTTGGGCGCACCCGGCGCCGGCAAAGGCACCCAGGCGGCATTCCTGTGCCAGCATTTCGGCATCCCTCAGATCTCCACCGGTGACATGCTGCGTGCAGCGGTCAAGGCGGGTACGCCGCTTGGCCTGGCCGCCAAGAAAGTCATGGATGCGGGCCAGCTGGTCAGCGACGACATCATCATCGGCCTGGTCAAGGAACGCATCACGCAATCAGACTGTGCCAAGGGTTTCCTGTTCGACGGCTTCCCCCGCACCATTCCGCAGGCCGAGGCCATGAAGGCCGCCGGCGTGAAGATTGACTTCGTGCTTGAGATTGATGTGCCTGACGCTTCCATCATCGAGCGCATGAGCGGTCGGCGCGTCCACGTCGCCTCGGGCCGCACCTACCACGTGACTTTCAACCCGCCCAAGGTGGCCGGCAAGGACGACGTCACGGGCGAGGACCTCATCCAGCGCGACGACGATCAGGAAGAAACGGTGCGCAAGCGCCTGGATGTCTATCACCAGCAGACCCGCCCCCTGGTCGACTACTACTCGCAGTGGGCCGCCACAGGCGATACCGCCGCCCCGCAATGCCGCAAGATCAGCGGTGTGGGCTCCGTGGACGACATCACCCGCCGCGCACTTGAGGCCCTGTCTCAATAAGCGCGCAGGCTGACCCGACACCACGGCCCCGCCGCCTGGCGACGGGGCCGTTTTGTTTGGTGGCCTCCACACACGATCCCCGGCCGTGATTCCGCCGTCATTCATTCAGGACCTGCTGGCCCGCACCGACGTCGCCGATCTGGTGGGGCGGTATGTCACGCTCAAGAAGGCGGGGATCAACTACAAGGGTCTGTGCCCTTTCCACGGCGAGAAATCACCTTCCTTCATCGTCAGCCCGAGCCGGCAGACCTACCACTGCTTCGGCTGTGGCGCCCATGGCAACGCCATCGGCTTCCTGATGGAGTACAGCGGGCTGAGCTTTGTCGAGGCGGTCAAGGATCTCGCTCAGCAACAGGGCATGCAGGTCCCGGATGACCGTGTTGACCCGCAAGAGCGCGAACGTCAGCGCCAGCAGAAGGAAAAACAGCGCACCTTGACCGAGGTGATGGCCCAGGCCGCCCGTCACTGGAAAAAGCAGCTCAAAGCCACACCGCGCGCAGTGACCTACCTGAAGGGCCGCGGGCTGACAGGCGACATCGCTGCCCGCTTCGGACTGGGCTATGCGCCAGACAGCTGGCATGGTCTGGCCAGCGCTTTTGCGCAGTACGACGACCCGCTGCTTGTCGAAGCCGGCCTTGTGATCGTGCAGGATGCGCAACCAGGCGAGTCCGAGGGGCGGCGCTACGACCGCTTCCGGGACCGGATCATGTTCCCGATCCGCAACCCGCAAGGCGAAGTCATCGGCTTCGGCGGGCGGGTGCTCGACAAGGGCGAACCCAAGTACCTCAACTCCCCCGAGACGCCCGTCTTCGTCAAGGGTCGCGAACTCTATGGCCTCTTTGAAGGCCGCGCTGCTCTGCGCAACAAGGGCTACGCCATCGTCACCGAAGGCTACATGGATGTGGTGGCCCTGGCGCAGTGGGGGTTCGGCAACGCGGTGGCCACGCTGGGCACGGCATGCACGGCCGAACACGTCCAGAAGCTGTTCCGCTTTACCGAGCAGGTGGTGTTCTGCTTCGATGGCGACGCCGCCGGACGCCGCGCCGCCGGACGCGCGCTGGAGGCCGCCCTGCCCTTTGCCACCGACACCCGCCGCATCAGCTTCCTGTTTCTGCCGCCCGAACATGACCCGGACAGCTACATCCGGGCTCATGGGGCCGAGGCGTTCGAGGCTTGCGTGCAAAAGGCGGTGCCGCTGTCGCGTCAAGTGCTGGAGCACGCACGCGACGACTGTGACCTCGACACGGCCGAAGGGCGTGCGCGGTTGCTGGTGCAGGCCATCCCCCTGCTTGCACAGTTCCCCGAGGGCGCGCTGCAGGGGCTGATTGCCGACGAACTGGCCCAGATGGCCCGCACGCCCCCGGAGGAGGTGCGTCGCCGACTGACCGAGCATCTGGCCCGACGCGAGGGTGCGGCCGATCGCCCCCGGCGCGGCGACGCCCAGGGCGCGTCAGATGACGGCGTACCGGCATACGCCAGCAACCATGGCCCACCCGACGACGCCGAGTGGGCGCCGGACGCGCCCCCGGACTACAGTGGGGGGGCCTCACAAGCACGTCGCAGCGGCGCTTACGGTGATAGGCGCCCCTGGCGCGGCGGCAAGAACGGCTGGCGCGGTTCGCGCTGGGACGCCCGCGGCGCACCGCTGGCGCCGCGCCCGCTGCCTCGCGCCGCCAGCTCACTTGACCGCATCGTATGGGTGCTGGTGTCCCACAGCGAGTTCTGGGAGCAGTTGGCCGCACCCGTCCATGACTTGCTGTGCGATCAGCCCGCACCATACGGCTACTTTTTCCGCTGGCTGGACCGGCTCGTCCACGACCAGGGACCACTGGTGCGCGACGCCTTGCTGGCTGCCATGACCGAGGAGCAGGATGGGGACGAACTCCACGGTACCACCGTTGGCGACCTGGCGGCCCTCGCGGGCCGAATCAAAGGGCTTCTGGATATGCCCGACGACAAAGATACGGTCGACAGCCTAGTCGGCCTCATTCGTCCGCTCGAACTCGTCGCCCTGCAGGAGGAATTCGAATTGCTCACCCAGTCCGGCGAGCTGTCGGAGGCCGCCGAGGCGCGCAAGCTGGAACTCATCCGATTGTCGACGGCCATCAAGCTTGAAATCAGCCAGAGTCGACCCATTTCCCGCTGAAGCCCGCACAGAATCCACCCCGAAAATCGCCGCTGTTTTTTGACGGTCCTTACCGATTCAGCGATAATGGAGGGTTCGATCAGCCCTAAGAATCTCTTTCGAGGAAGCGCATGACCGCGAAGAAGACCGCGAAATCTGCTGCAAAGACTGCCGGCACGGAAACCGAGGTGACCGAGAAGAAGGCCGCCAAATCCCGCACGGCCAAGTCTGCCGACAAGTCAGCCGAGGTCGCAGCCCCAGGCGCGGAGGCCGCAGAAGCGGTGGCCGAGCCCAAAAAGCGCGGCCGCAAGCCGAAGGCAGCCAGTGCCGAGAGCACCCCTGCCAAGAAGGAAGCCCGCAAGGCCTCGTTTGAAGAAGACGACATGGGCGACATCGAAGCCGACCTCGAAGGCGACGTGGAAGCCGCTGAGCCCGAGGTCGAGGCCGACGAGTCGGCGGGCGAGGACAAGCCCAAGGCCAAGCCCTTGCGCATGAAGGTCTCGCGCGCCAAGGAGCGCGCGCTGATGCGCGAGTTCGGCATCGACGACACCACCCTGACCGAAGAGGAAGTCAACAAGCGCCGCCAGGAGCTCAAGACCCTCATCAAGATGGGTAAGACGCGCGGCTACCTGACACACCAGGAAATCAACGACCACTTGCCTGAAAAGCTGGTCGAAGCTGAAATCCTCGAGGCCATCATCTCCATGTTGAATGACATGGGCGTGGCGGTCTACGAACAGGCTCCCGACGCGGCCACCCTGCTGCTGACCAACCAGGTCACCAACACGGCCACCGAGGAAGAAGCCGAAGAAGAAGCCGAAGCGGCCCTCTCGACGGTGGACTCGGAGTTCGGCCGTACGACTGACCCCGTGCGCATGTACATGCGCGAAATGGGCACGGTCGAGCTGCTGACCCGTGAAGGCGAAATCGAGATTGCCAAGCGCATCGAAGGTGGCCTTCAGGCCATGATGCTGGCCATCTCGGCCTCGCCGACCACCATTGCAGAAATCCTCTCGCTGTCTGACAAGATCCGTGCAGGCGAGTTGCCCATCTCCGACGTGGTCGACGGCTTTGTGGCCGAAGACGAGGCCGACGATTACGTGGCCGAAGAAGACTTCGACGAATTCGACGAAGAAGACGACGACGATGGCAACGGCGGCTCCAAGGCGCTGACCAAGAAGCTTGAAGAGCTCAAGAGCGCGGCGCTGGAGAAGTTCGACAACCTGCGCGGGAACTTCGACAAGATGGCCAAGGCCTTCGAGAAGGATGGCTACCGCTCCAGTTCATACAACAAGGCCCAGGAGGCCATCAGCCAGGAGCTGATGACCATCCGCTTCACGGTCAAGACCATCGAACGCCTGTGCGACGTGCTGCGCTCGCAGGTTGATGACGTGCGCCGTTACGAGCGTGAACTGCGCAAGATCGTCGTCGACAAGTGCGGCATGCCGCAGGACCACTTCATCAAGGTATTTCCGCCGAACGTGCTGAACCTGGATTGGGCCGTCAAGGAATCCCAGGCCGGCAAGAACTACAGCCCCGTCATGGGCCGCCAGTTGCCCGCCATCCAGGAGCTGCAGCAAAAGCTGATCGACCTTCAGGCCAAGGCCGTCGTGCCCATCGAGGATCTCAAGCAGATCAACAAGCGCATGAACGAGGGCGAAAAGGCCTCGCGCGACGCCAAGAAGGAAATGATCGAGGCCAACCTGCGTCTGGTGATCTCGATTGCGAAGAAGTACACCAACCGCGGCCTGCAGTTCCTGGACCTGATCCAGGAAGGCAACATCGGCCTGATGAAGGCGGTGGACAAGTTCGAATACCGCCGCGGCTACAAGTTCTCGACGTATGCGACGTGGTGGATCCGTCAGGCCATCACGCGCTCGATCGCCGACCAGGCCCGCACCATCCGCATCCCGGTTCACATGATCGAGACGATCAACAAGATGAACCGCATCTCGCGTCAGCACCTGCAGGAGTTCGGCTTCGAGCCGGACGCCCCCACGCTGGCGGCCAAGATGGAGATGCCGGAGGACAAGGTCCGCAAGATCATGAAGATCGCCAAGGAGCCGATCTCGATGGAAACACCCATCGGGGACGACGACGACAGCCACCTGGGCGACTTCATCGAGGACACCAACAACACCGCGCCGATCGAGGCTGCGATGCAGGCTGGCCTGCGCGATGTGGTGAAGGACATCCTCGACTCACTGACCCCGCGCGAAGCCAAGGTGCTGCGCATGCGCTTCGGCATCGAGATGTCGACCGACCACACGCTGGAAGAAGTCGGCAAGCAATTCGACGTCACCCGCGAGCGCATCCGCCAGATCGAAGCCAAGGCCATCCGCAAGCTCAAGCACCCGTCTCGTTCAGACAAGCTACGGACCTATCTGGACAATCTGTGATGCGCCGCGTGGGCGTCCCGCTCCGCTCCCCCACACCAAACCCGGCCTCGCGCCGGGTTTTTTTCGGCATTTCCTCCCTCAAATACGTGCAATTCATCACGCTGTGAACCCCGAAAGGGGGCGATGATACGTACCCATGAGCGTCACCAAGGAACGGGCCATCCTGTTTGCCGACCTCCGCGGCAGCACCGCCCTTTACCTCAAGCTGGGCAACAGCGAGGCTGCGGCCGTGGTCACCCACAGCCTCGCCCGGCTGGGACAGCACATCGTGCAGGGGGGCGGCCACGTCATCAAGACCCTGGGCGATGGCCTGATGGCCGCCTTCGACGATCCCGATCAGGCGGTCGAGGCCGCGGTCGTGCTGCACGACTCGGTCGACAAGCTCACCCCGGCGCCGGATGTGTTGCCCGCGCGCTCGCACGTGCTGCGCCTCAAGGTGGCCATTGCGTGGGGCGAAACAGTGGAGGTCGACGGTGACTGCTTCGGTGATGCGGTCAATGTGGCGGCACGCCTGCTGGACCTCGCCGGCGAAGGTGAAACGCTGATCACCGGGCCGTTGCAGCGCCAACTCCCCTCTGACCAGCAGGAGCGCTTTCGCAGCATCGATCGCCTGCACCTCAGAGGCAGGCAAGAGCCCGTGGCGGTGCTGCGCATGGAGGCGCGCCGGTTTGGCGACACGCTGTCTACCCAGATGCTGGAGTCACCCGCCACCGACTTTCCGGAGGGGCTGCGGCTGTCATGGCTGGGCAGTGAGCGCATTTTCTCTACTGCCGACATGCCTGTGGTCCTGGGACGTAGCCCGCAGGCCTCGTTCTGCGTCAGCGACAGCCGTGTCTCCCGCTCACATGCGCGCATCGAGTCCCACAGTGGGCAGATCTATCTGACCGACTTGAGCTACAACGGAACGCACGTGCGCTTCGAGCACGACGATCAGATCCTGACCCTGCGGCGGGGCACGTGCACCTTGCATGGCAGCGGCGTCATCAGCCTGGGTGCGCCGCCCCACGATCCGACCAGCACTCAGATCCAGTTCGAAGTGCTGAGCTTCTCCGACACGCTGCCTCAGTATTGACCACCAGCGTCAGACGGCCTCGCAGCGGATACAGTGTAGATAAATGTATCTGACCCGCTGTCCGCATGACCGCTGCCGCTGACGCAGAACGCTTGGCCCTGCTCCGTGCGACGCACCTGCTGGATGGTGCGGACGCCCATCCAGCCTTCGACGCCCTCGTGCGAATGGCATCCGCGTTGACTGGCAGCGCCGTGGCGCTGATCAACCTCGCTGCAGGTGACACCATGTGGGCCGTGGCCCGCGTAGGCACCACGCTCCGCCAGTACGCTCTGGGAGACTCGCTCTGCGGCCGCGTCGTGGCAGCGCAGGAAGCTTTGTCTGTGGCGGATTTGCCACAAGATGCGCGTTTTGCCGACCTCTTGGCCCGCACCGGCCCCGCACCTTGGCGCAGCTACCTTGGCGTGCCGCTGATCGTGGAGGGGCAGGTCATGGGCAGCGTGTGCGTGATGGACCTTCCTGCCCGGCAATGGACCGAAGCAGACCACACCCACATGCGCGACGTGTCGGCCAGCGCCGCCGCTCTGGTCGAGGCGGAGCTGGGACGCCAACGCGCTCGGCGCAATGAAGCGCGTGTTCGCACCGCCAGCCTCGCTGGATCCGACTGGTTGTGGGAGACCGATGCCGACGGGCGGCTGCAATGGGTGTCCACGTCGCTGCTGCAGCACACGGGGCTGGATCCCACCAGCGAGGTCGGCGTGCGCGGCGCCGACCTGTATGTCCCTCACCCCGCCCACCTCGCCGCCTGGGATCGCTTTGTGGCCGCGCGGGCCCATCATGAGCCGTTCCACGACATGATCGGCGTCCGCGACACGCCGCGTGGGCGGCTCGTGGTCAGCGTCTCGGGTATCCCCGTGTTCGACAGCCACGGCACATTCAAGGGCTACCGCGGCGCGAGCCGCAACATCACGCGACAGGTGGAGGCGGAGGATGCCGCCCGCCAGCTGGATCTGCAGCAGCGCCGGGAGCTGGCGGCCAGCCAGGCCAGGTTAAGCGCAGTGCTTCATGCTCTTCCGGACATCTGGTTTCTGGTTGACGCCCAAGGCACCTGTCTGGACGGACACGGTGGACATCCGCTGATGCAGGCCCGCATCGAGCAGTTGATCGGCCATCCGCTGGGCGCCGACGTGCCTGCAGACATCGGCGCCATGCAACAGCGGGCGGTGGCGCGCGCCCTGCAAACCGGCTCCATGCAGCATCTGGAGTATGGGCTGGATGACCCCGACGGCGTGCGCCGTCACTATGAGGCAAGGGTGGTGCCGATGCCGGGTGCGCAGGCCCTGTTCATCGCGCGCGACCTGTCCGAGCGCCAGCAGGCGCTTGACAAACTGCGGGTCAGTGAAACGCTTTACCGAACAGTAGCAGGCGCCATCTCCGATGGCCTGCTGATCACAGAGGCTCAAGGACAGGTGGTGGCACTGAATCCCGCGGCCTGCCGCATCCTGGGCGTGGACGCCGCTGCGCTGCGCCAGGTCGACGACCGCAGCCTGGCGGGCCTCAGTCTCATGGGAGAAGACGGTCACACCCCTCTGCTCGGCGATGCCCACCCGGTGATGGCCGCCACCCTCACGGGCCAGTCGCAGCCCGACCGTTGCTGCGCGCTGGTACGGCCGGACGGCCGGCGGGTATGGGTGAACCTGTCATGCCATCCTCTGCGCACGGAAGCAGCTACCGCCCCGTTTGCCTTCATGACCCGGTTGCGCGACGTCACGCAGGAACGCGAGACACTGATGGCGCTGGCCCGCTCCGAAGAGCGCTGGAAGTTTGCACTGGAAGGCGCCGGCGACGGTGTGTGGGACTGGGACTTAGCAACAGGTCAGGTCTACTTCTCAAGCCGCTGGAAGCACCTTCTGGGTTACGAGGACGATGAAGTCGACAGCTCGGCAGAGGCTTTCTTTCTGCGCGTGCACGCAGAGGACCGCGAGCGGGTAGCCGCCAGCCTGATGGCCTACATCGGCGAGGGCTGCGGCGAACACCAGATCGAGTTCCGCATGCTGCACCGTGACGGCCGGGTGTTGCAGGTCCTGTCGCGAGGCAAGGTCATGCAGCGCAACGCCGAAGGCATGCCCACTCGGGTGGTGGGCACGCACTCGGACGTCACACTGGTACGGGAGGCTGAGCGCACACTGGTCGCCAAACAGATGGCCGAAGCGGCCAATGCCGCCAAAACGGCTTTTCTGTCGCGCATGAGCCACGAGATCCGGACGCCCCTGAACGCGATTCACGGCTTTGCGCAGCTTCTGCGGCTGCAGCCGGCTGTCCAGCACGGCGCATTCGCGGGTGTGAAGGATCACATCGACCAAATCCTTCACGCCAGCGAGCACCTCTGTGCGCTGATCAACGAGGTACTGGATCTGCAGCAGGTCGAGGCCGGGCAGATGCGCTTCAGCCTTGCGCCTGTGGCGCTGCAGCCGGAAGTGGCCCGCATGCTCACGCTGCTGACGCCCATGGCCACACGACACGGGGTGCAACTGCATGCGACGGTGCCTGAGGCGGCCGTCGTCCTGGCAGACCGTCAGCGTCTCAACCAGGTTCTGATGAACTTGCTGTCCAACGCGATCAAGTACAACCGCCCCGGCGGGCGGGTGGAAGTCAGTGTGCTGCAGGACGGCCCTGCCGCTCGCCTGAGCATTCGCGATACCGGCCAGGGCATGTCTTCGGAGCAACTGGCACGACTGTTCCAACCGTTCGAGCGCCTGGGGCGAGAAACCTCCGATGTCGAAGGCACCGGGCTTGGGCTTATCATCACCCGTTCGCTGGTCGAAGCCATGGGGGGCAGCTTGTCGATCGACAGCCGACCCGACCACGGCACCCTGGCATCGTTGACACTGCCGTGCGCGGTGGGCGATGCCGATCTGGCCGTCGTTGAAGTCGACATGCATCCAGGCACAAGCCTGGCCGTTTCCGTGGAGCCCATGCCCCCTGTTTCCCCCTCCGCCCCGGCACGCGCGTTGAATGTGCTGTATGTCGAGGACAACCGCATCAACGCGATGCTGTTCGAAGAGGCCCTGCGTCCTTTTGCCGAACTGAACCTCAGCATTGCCGAAGACGGCGACATGGCGGTGGAGATGGCACAACAGGCCTCGCCCGACGTGCTTGTGCTGGACGCCCACCTGCCGGGAATGTCTGGTTTTGACGTGTTGCGTGTACTGCGAACGCTGCCGGGGCTCGAGCACGTGCCTGCCTACATGTGTTCAGCCGACGCGATGCCAGAAGACATCGAGCGTGCGCTTTCGTGCGGCTTTCGCGGCTACTGGACCAAACCGATCGACATCGTGGCAGTGACCACAGAGCTGCGCAGGTTGGCGGCCGCCATGGACAATGGCGAGCCATGAGCGTTGCCAAAGAACCTGCCTACACCCACGGCACCCCGCCCAAGACCGCTGTCGTGCTGGTCAATCTGGGCACCCCGGAGGCCGCCGACGCCCCCGCCCTGCGTCGCTACCTGGGTCAGTTCCTGGCCGACCCGCGTGTGGTCGAGATTCCCAAACTGGTCTGGATGCCCATCCTGCACGGCATCATCCTGCGGGTGCGGCCGCGCAAATCGGCTGAGAAGTACGCGAGCATCTGGACACCGGAGGGCTCGCCGCTGCGAGTGTGGACGCAGCGCCAGGCAGCCCGCGTCGAAGGCACGCTGGGCGAGCGCGGCCACCGGCTGCTGATTCGACACGCCATGCGCTACGGGCAGCCAAGCGTGGGTTCGGTGCTGGACGAGCTCAAGGCCCAAGGCGCCACGCGCATCCTCGTCGTGCCGATGTATCCGCAGTACTCCGGCGCGACCACGGCCAGCGTGATGGACGAGGTGTTCCGTTGGGGCCTGCAAACACGCCTGCTGCCCGAACTGCGCCACATCAATCACTTCCACGATGACCCGGCCTACATCGAGGCGCTGGCCGCCACGGTGCGCGCTCACTGGCAGAAGGAAGGCCGCATTGGTGTGGGCCACAAGGGCAAGCTTGTGATGAGCTTTCATGGCATGCCGCACCGCACGCTGATGCTGGGCGACCCGTACCACTGTGAGTGCCACAAGACGGGCCGCCTGCTGGCAGAGCGCCTAGGCCTCAAGCCCGATGAGTACATGGTGACCTTCCAGAGCCGGTTCGGCAAGGCGCGCTGGCTCGAGCCCTACACCGAGCCCTCACTCAAGGCGCTGGCCGAGGCTGGAAACGAGCGGGTGGACGTGATCTGCCCCGCGTTTGTCTCGGACTGCATCGAGACGCTGGAAGAGATCGCGATGGAGGCCCGGGAGACGTTTCTGCACCACGGTGGCAAGGCGTTTCACTACATTCCCTGCCTCAACGACCAGCCGCAGTGGATCACGGCGCTGTGCGACCTGATCGAGCGCCACCTGCAAGGCTGGCCGACTCAGCCGGTGCAACAACCCACCGAGGCGGCGCTGAAGGCCCAGTGCGAGCGCGCTCGGGCCATGGGCGCGGCACGCTGATCAGGGCTGCTCGTCGGCCTCCGTCGCCTCGGCGGCATCTGCGCCGGGCAGCAGGGTCTGGGCCTGGCTATCGGGCAGCGCTTCGACCTGCTTGAGCGCGCGCCCCATGACCCGTGTACGCGTCTCGACCGACGAGATCGTGTTGCTGGCTTCATCCAGCTTCTTGCGCGTTTTGGCCAGCACGTCGCCAAATTTGGCGAACTCGGTCTTGACGGCCCCCAGTACCTGCCAGACCTCGGCCGAGCGCTTTTCCAGCGCCAGGGTTCGGAAGCCCATGTGCAGGCTGTTGAGCGTGGCCAGCAGCGTGGTCGGGCCGGCCAGCATGACGCGGCACTCACGCTGCATCGCTTCTACCAGCCCTGGCCGGCGCAGGGCCTCGGCATACAGCCCTTCGGTGGGCACGAACAGGATGGCGAAATCCGCCGTGTGTGGCGGCGCAAGGTACTTGTCACGGATGGTGCGAGCCTCTTGCCGCAAACGCGCCTCAATCGCCTTGGCGGCCTGCTCGACCGCCGGCACGTCGGCACGGTCCTGCGCCTCAAGCAGGCGTTCGTAATCCTCGCGCGGGAACTTGGCGTCGATCGGCAGCCACAGGGGCTGGTCGGGCTCCCCGCGGCCAGGCAGCCGGATGGCGAACTCGACCCGTGCGCCGCTGCCGGGTACGGTTTCGACGTTGACGGCGTACTGCTCGGGCGTGAACACCTGCTCGAGCAGACCGGCGAGCTGCACCTCCCCAAAGATGCCGCGCGTCTTGACGTTGCTCAGCACCCGGTTGAGCGAGCCCACATCGCTGGCCAGCCGCTGCATTTCGCCCAGACCGCGGTGGACCAGTTCGAGCCGCTCGGCCACCTGCTTGAAGCTTTCGCCGAGGCGTTGCTCCAGTGTGGCGTGCAGCTTTTCGTCCACCGTCTGGCGCATCTGCTCCAGCTTCTTTTCGTTGTCGGCCTGCAGTGCCTGCAGGCGCTGCTCGACGGTGTGGCGAACCTCGGCCAGGCGCCGGTCATTCGCCTCGGACAAAGCCCGCAACTGCTCCGTCGTGGTGTCGGACAGGCGCTTGAGGCTGGCCTCCTGCGCCTCGTTGAAGCGGGCGAGGCCCGATGCCTGAGCCTCGCGTAAGGCGGCCGACTGCAGGCCGAACTGGTGGCTGCTCTCGCGCATGCCGTCCGACAGCGCCTGCTGGAAGGTGGCCAACTGCACGCGGAAGCTGTCGAGCTGCTCGTTCTGTGTGCGGGTGGCATCGCCTTGCTGGCTGAGCAGCGTTTGCTGGAACAGGCCCAGCGTCTGAGCCAGCTCCTGGCGCGTGCCACTGGCGCTGCGCGAGAGCTCGTCGCGCAGCTGGCGCTCAAGCTGCGCCGTGGCTTGGCTGAGCTGGGTTTGGCTGGCCAGGGTCACGCGCTCGAGATCGGCAACGGTGACACCGGGCTGCCGACGAATCACCAGCCACAGAAGCAGAAGACAGCTGACGACGGCAAGCGCAAGAAGGATCCAGTTCATGCGCGGGATTGTCTCAGACGTGATGGAGTACCGGTCCGGCAGGCGTGATGCGGGTCACACCGGGTTCATCTTTTGGCTCGACGAGCCGACTACAGACCCATGTGGCCTTCGCGTGAAAGGAGCGCCCCATGTACGGTCTGGTCAATCGCGCCATCGAGCAACTGGTCGTGTCCCTGCGTGGTCAGGAGGGGTGGCGCCGCGTGTGCCGCCAGGCCGACTGGCCCGACGAGGGCTTTGTGGCCATGCAGACCTATGACGACGGCGTCACCTATCGGCTCGTGGGCGCAGTGAGCCAGGAACTGGGTATGCCGCCTGCCGACGTGCTTCGGGCATTCGGCGAGTACTGGATTCTCTACACCGCAGACGAGGGCTACGGCGACATGCTGACCATGTGTGGCAGCGATCTTCGCAGCTTTCTCGAGGGCATGAACCACATGCACGCCCGCATGGAAGCGACGATGCCACACATCCGCCCCCCACACTTCCGTGTCGAGGACGGCGCGAACGGCGAGATGCTGCTGCACTATGAGTCAGAGCGGGATGGGCTCGCGCCCATGGTGGAGGGCTTGATCGTGGGGCTGGGACGACGGTTCGGGCAGGCGGTAGAGGTTCATCACCGACATCCACGAACGCCAACACACCCGGTCGATGTCTTCGAGGTACGGCCCTTGCCATGACCGCCCCCTTGCCTGCCTCCGTGACCGCCCGCCCAGTCTTGTGCGGTGAGGCGTTCGAAGCGGCATTTCCATTTTTCCTGTTACTTGACGACGATTTACGCGTGGTGTCGGCTGGCGCCGCGCTTCTGCGCGCTGTTCCGACCCTGATCGTCGGCTCGCCTGTGCGCGATGCCTTGACACCGACACGCCCCCGGGGTCTGGCCGATCACACGGACTGGCGGACGTTTGATCGCAGCGCCGTGGTGCTGCGGGGCAAGACCGAGCCAGCCCCGATGTTCCGCGGGCAGCTTGTGGGGCAGGCGGACGGTGGCGTGCTGCTGCTGCTGTCACCTGTGGTGACCAGACTGGACGACCTGCGCAGACTTGGTCTGCAACTTGGCGACCTGGCCCTGCATGATGCAACAGGCGACCTGCTGTTGCTGCAGCAAGCGCTGCAGACATCGGTCGATGATGCGCAACGGCTGGCCCAGCGCCTGAGGGTCAAGGGGCAGCAACTGCAGTGGATGACCGAACTGTCGGGTCATGGGGTGGCTTACTTCGATCAGGACGGTGCTTTGCTTCAGCACAACCCGCTGTTCACCACCCTACTGGGATGGCCTGCGAGCACCACCATGCCCTGCAGCATCGAGACCGTCACGGTCAGGCTCAGGGAGATGCTGATCCCCACGGATGCAGACAGGCTGGATCTACCCGCCCTGGCCACGGCCGATGCACAGGCACCGGCGACCGCTCAGGCCCCGCCAGCCCTGGTGGTCATGACGCGCACGGGTGAGCATCTGAAGATCCGCTACAGAAACGCGGGCTGCGACGCGCACGTGCTGTACATCCGGGACGTGACCGCTGAAACGCAGCTGGATCGGATGAAGACCGAATTCATGACCACGGCGGCCCATGAACTTCGCACGCCGATGACCAGCATTTACGGATTCAGCGAGATGCTCGTCAAGCGCGCCCTGCCGCCCGAGAAGGCCAAGTACGTGGCCGAAACCATCTACCGACAGTCGTCCTGGATGGTCACCCTGCTCAATGAGGTACTGGATCTGGCGCGCCTCGAGGCGCGCCAGGGCAGCGACTTTCACATCGAAGCCGTGCCCGTGCCGGAGTGGCTGGAAGAGGTCTTCACGGGCTATTGCGATGCCGACGCCATGGCGCGGTTCAGCCTGGCGATCGACGAAGAGCTGCCCGACATCGCTGTGGACCGTCTGAAGGCGGGGCAAGCGCTGGGCAATGTGTTGTCCAACGCCTTCAAATACTCGCCAGAAGGCGGACCTGTCACCCTGTCGGTCACCGCCACGCCGCTTGGGGACCGCAAAGGGATACGGTTGTGCGTCTGCGATCAGGGCATCGGCATGACCGAGGCCCAGCTGGCACGCATCTTCGAGCGCTTTTACCGGGCCGATCCGTCAGGCAACATCCCGGGCTCAGGGCTGGGCATGAGCCTGGTCCAGCAGATCGTCCACCTGCACGGCGGGGCCGTCGAGGTCACGAGCGAGCCGGGCGTGGGCACGCAGGTGAGCCTGTGGCTGCCCGCCTCGGTCAGTAGAAGTTGACGACCAGCTGGAACTGGGCCGTCATTCGCCCGCGTACCTGTTCGGGCACCTTGTTCATTGCGTAAGCCAGGGTGAGCCGCGTGCTGGTGTGCTGACCAAACGCGGCGTTGACGCCCCACCCCACACTGGTCAGATGCTGGTGACTGGACAAGGTGGTCTCGGGTGGCCGGAAAGGCTTCACATCGCCATGGTCCAGGAACAGGAAGCCCGTTGCGCTCAGCGTGGTGCCGGCGGTGCCCAACTGCGTCTGTCCGATGGGATGTTGCAACTCGAACGAGGCCACATAGCCTGTTTCGCCCGACCAGGTGCCCACCGGGTAGCCACGCACCGAGCCCTCGCCCCCGATCACGAACTGTTCGCTTGAGGGCAGCAGCGCAATGCTGGTGTGCTGGAACGACAAGGTGCCGGTGGCGTTCCAGCCTTCAGACAGCTGGTGCTGCCGACGCAGCCAACCACGACCATGGTGGTAGCGGCTGCGGTCGACGGTGCGTTCGCGCCCGTTCGTGTACGCGTAGTTCGCGACCCAGTAGCCTGCGTTGTCCAGCCATTGCCATTCGCCGCCCACACTGGCATCTGTGGTTTCGACGCGCGTGAGAAACACCCCGGCGGTGTAGTTGTCGGTGCGGCGCTGTTTGGCCGACACCAGCAGATCGAACTGGGCCTGCCGGGTGATCACCAAGGGCTGGCGCACGGACGCCAACGCGCTGTTCGATTTGCCGCTCACATCCAGCTGCTTGAAAGGCCCGAAGCGGATCTGCGTGTTGTCGTCGTAATAGCTCAGGCTCAGGCGGCCACCCTGGCGATTGAACGGAAAGGTGTAGCCGGCCGCATAGCTCTGCTGGCCGCGCGATTGCGTGGTCGTGATCGACGCCTCGTCACGGTAGCCCAGCAGGCTGCGGTTGTAGTAGCCCACGCTGGTACGCAACTCGCCCGTGCTGCGGCTGCCAAGCGTGTCATAGGCCACACGCAACAGGTGGCGGGGCGGTTCGCTGATGTTGATCAGCACGTCGGTGGTGCCGAACGACGCGCCCGGCTTGAGTTGCGCCTGCAGCTGCGCATCGGTGGTCCGGTTGAACCACAGCATGTCGTCTTCCAGCGCCGGCAGGCTCACGAGTTGGCCAGGCTGAAGGCTGATGCGGTTGCGCACGTAATCCGGATGGGTGCTCGTGGCACCTTGAACGCGGACCTCTCCAACGCGGCCTTCGACCAGCCGGATCTGCACCACGCCGCCGGCCACATTCTGAGGCGGCAGCACCGCGCGGGCCGTGACCACGCCGCGCTTGCGGTAGATGGCGTTGATCTCGGCCACCGTGGCCTGGACATCGGCCAGGGTCCGGTTCGGACCCTTCAACGCGTTGGCAAACGCCTGAAGTTCCTCGGCCGAGAAGATCTCGGACGCGGTGAAGCTCACCTCGCGCACTTCGAAGCGCACGGTGTCATCGGCCTTGGTGGCCGCCGGGGCAGGCGGCGCTTCCACCGCAGGCGGTGCGGACCGCTGCTGCTCGGCCCGCTCGATCATCCTGCGGCGCTCTTCTTCCTCAATGCGGCGCTGCTGCAGCGCGCCAGGGTCGACAGTCTGAGGGAGAACCGGTGGCACCTGGGCCATTGCAGGCCAGGCCGCCAGCGCTGCCGCCAGCCAGCCCATCTTCGGGATCATCGTCATTCGCATTGTTGTGCTCCATCCGGGCAGTTGCCCTGACCGTTGTCGGTGCTCACTGCGCCGTCCGCGGAGACGGTCACAGCACCCCCCGGGCGGCTGACAGCAGGGGCCGCGCCGCGTGTCGTGTCAACTGAGCGGTTCTCGGTGAACACGTTGTTGGACTCTTCCACCGCGCTGGTGTTGTTGCCGTTGGCGGACAGCACCTCATGGGTGGGCCGGCGACCGATGGCCCAGGCATCGGTGTCGACGTGGTTGGTGAACAGTCCCAGCGAGAATGGCGCGCCGCCGGTATAGAGCTGCACGTCCGCGTCCTTGAGGCGTCGGCTCGTCTGGTCGATCAGCAGCGTGGTCTGCGGATTCAGCAGCGTCAGCGTGCGGCTCACATCCACTTCGCTCACCCAGAACTCGCCAGTCGGCACGCGAAGCAGGCCTGAAACTGTCGAGACCGTGTCCAGACGGAAGGCCGTGGGTGAATCGAACACAGCGTCGATGCGCGTGGCACGCCCGCCTTCCCAGCCCGTCAGCGCGCCACCGTGCGCATCGGCGCCAGTGCCCTGTACCGAGGCGGTGATGCGGTCGCTGGCGGCAAAGAAGCCACCACCGACCGTCACGCTGCCGACCTGGATCGATGTCGGCGCGGCAAGCTGCACATCCGCCGTGCCCGACACCTGCTGCAGGTTGACCAACCCGGTCTCGGCGCGGATGAACACGCTCTGATCGGGGTTGGACACGCCCAGTCCGGTGCTCACCACACTGTTGCCCGTGATGCTGCCGTCGGCCGTCAGCAGGACCCGGTTGCCCGCCTCGATGCCGACGATGTCGATGTCGCCCACAAAAGCCAGATCGACCACGCCGCCCGAGGTGGCGCTGATCTTGGCCGTGGCCACGTCCAGCGGGTCGTTGCCGACGCCCTGTGCGCCCACCAGCGTCACCTGCGATGCAGCGCCGCCCATGGCCATGATGTCCACGCGGGTGTCACCGCTGTCCAGAATGCGCCCAGCGGTGCTGACGATGCGCACGGCATCCGCCGCATCGCGTCCAGCCTGGATACCGGTGATCAACGCATCACCGACGGTTTCGATGTCGATGCTGCCCAGATCGACACGGATCTGCGCGGCGTCGCTGCCGTTGCCGGCATCGTCCATGCGCAGGCTGCCGGCGCGCAGGCGCAAGCCTTGCGTCGTAGCATGCACATCAGCCTGATCGGTCAGGTGCATCGTTCCACCGGCGGTCAGCGACAGCGGTCCCAGGGCCGAGACTTCACCGTCGATCGTCATGTCGGTCGACGAGCCCAGGCTGAGGGCGTCGCCGGAGCGAATGGTCCCGATGTTCAGGCGCTCGCCGGCCGGCGCGAACAGGTGCACGCCCTGCCCCGGCGTGGTCGCAAACGCATGAACACGGCCATCCGCGTTCACCCCTACATCGAGCGCGTTGGTGAAGGTACCGATCGAGCCGCTCCGGGCCGTCAGCCGCATGCTGCGGCTGCGGATGTTGGTCTCAGGCGTCACAGTGGACTCGCCCACATGCGCATCCAGCAGCGAGCCATCCGCCACCAGCGTGACGTCCTGGCGCGAGTAGATGGTGTCGACGGCCAGGTCGTCCTGGGCATCCAGCGAGATGTCGCCAGCGGCCCGGGCGATCAGGTTGCCGTTCACATCGATGCGCATGGCCCCGATGACTTCGCCTTCGAGGTTGACGATGCCAATGCCTCCGTTGGCGGCCTCCAGGATCACGTTGCGGCCACTGACGTTGGTCGTGCCCGCGGCCGCACCGTTGATCAGGGCACCGGCTGTCTTGATCCGCACGTCGCCCGGGGCGCTGACCTGATCCAGACGCAGGTCCTGCTCGGAGCCGATCAGCAGATCGCCGGTGGCGGTGGTCGCCGTCAGGGCACCAGAGCCAACGGCCACATTGACCGGCCGCGGCCGGGTGATCGTGATGATGTTGCCGGCCAGCACCGCGTCGCCCCGCTCGGCAGCGGCCAGAGCGGCCTTCTGCTCGACGGTCAGGGCATCGAGCCCTGCGCTCAGGTCGATCACCTGGGGTGCGTCATAGGAACCGATACCGGTGCCGGCAATCAGCTGCACGTTACGCCCCTTGGCGTTGGGCTCCTTGATCGTGACCACCGTGTCGGTGATGTTCTTCAGAAGGCCTGCGCCGACCGACAACATCAGTTGCGCATCCGACCAAGATGAGCCGCGACGGATCTGCGCGTCCTCAGCCGCGCTCACCGTGTACGTGAAACCGCGGTCGTAGGCGGCCGTGAAACCGCCCACCTCAGCGTGCAACTGGTGGTACTGCGCCGTGCGGTTGGCTGCGAAGGTGTCGACAAAGGCATTGAAGGCCGCATCGGTCTCGCCCTCTGGACGGCCAGTGCGCAACACTGCACGTTCGGCGTCCGAGACCTGATACTGATACGCCTCGTTGTACGTCGTGCCGCCATCAGCCTGCTGGCGGCGCAGCTGCCAGTACAGCTCGTAGTTGTTCTTCTTGCCGCGTGCGAACGCCGCCACTGCTTCGTCGGCCTTGTCGACGGCACCCTGGCCGCGCAGGCGCAGGCTGTCCCACAGCTCGGCCAGTTCGTCCTGCGTACGCAGGTCGGTCGTGGCGAACGGGTTGTTGTCGATCAGGCCGCCCGAGGTGCGGATCTTCACGTCGCCGGCCAGCGACTCGGCAGAGATCAGCAACAGGTTGCCCGAATAGGCCGCCTGGCCCGTCTGGGCCACATTCGACACGTTGATGCTCTCGCGCGCGCTCACCATCAGGCCGTTGTTAGGCCAGTCGGCCTGATTGGCGCTGTAGCCTGTGCGCACGGTCAGCGGGTTGTCGACGCCAGCCGACAGCTCGCCCACCCCCCCATTGTGTGACACCAGCTCGACGCGGCGCCCTTGCACATACGCATTCGCGTTGCCATTGAGGATGCTGCGGTCGGCCTCGAGCATGACATTGGCCACACCCGTGCCGCCCACCGTGCCCACACGCAGGTTGCCCAGCACCTGTTTGACGCGCACATCGCCCGAGTTCGATGTGGCATTCAGCAGCCCACCTTCCTTGACTTTGACGAGCATCGGTGCCGTGGTGCTGCCGATGCCCGTGTTGGCCTGCAGGTTGATGTTGTTGCCACTGATGACCGACTGGTCGCCGCTGCGGTTGATGCTGCCTTGCGTCGAGGTGATCGACGTGTCGCCATTGCGGTTGTTGATGGCGCCGTTGATGACCACGCCGCCCGTCGAATTCACCTGAACCAGGCCCTGATCGTGGCCGATGTAGCTGATCTTGATCGGGTAGTCTGCGCGGACGCTCGTGGTCTTGACTGTCTTTGTGGACGTCGCTACCGAGAACTCGGTGTAGTACGTAGCGTTGGCACACAGGGTCCACCAGTTGCACTCCTTCCAACTGCGGCCTGGGGTGAAGGTGCGATCGGTCACCACTGACTCTTCACGGTAGTGCGTGTGTGGCTGCCCTGTGATGCCCTTCAGACCGGTGCTGAGCAGTTCACCGCGTGCGAGTGGGTCGCTCGTGGTCGGTACGGTGCGCAGACGATATTGATCCAGTGCCAGCGAGCTGAAGGTCGATCGGATGTCGAACCAGCCCTTCTGCGAGTAACGGTAGAACTCGCGCTTGCCGCTGTCCGCACCAACCGTCATGGCGTAACGCAGGCCGGTCGTGGGGCTGTAAGTGCCACCATCGCGGCTGCCGCCTGGGGTGCGCGTGAACGTCTGCGTGCTCATGATCGGGCGCCCCTGCGCATCCAGCCCGGTGATGTTGGTGACGTTGATCTTGCCGTTCACGCCGCGACCAGCGTCCAGCGTGTTGATCCAGATCGGCAGGTCGCTGGCGTTGCTGACCTTGATCTGCCCATAACCATCGAGCACGCGCAGCTGGCCGCCACCCGTTGCCTGGTTGGTGTTGAAGATCTGCCCGAACAGCTCGATGTAGCCACCCTGGACCTGCACGCCAGAGACTTCCAGGCGGTTCTCCTTGGCGTTGAAGTAGACCTTGATCTGCTCCCACTTGCCGCTGGCGGCCGTACCCAGCCCAGTGACGTTGGCGCCGTTGACCTCGTAGAACTCGGCGCCCGCAATGGCCTTCTCTGCGGGGCTCTTGGCGTTGTACGCCGCGCGGGCCTGCGCGAAGCTGCCAGTGCCAGAACCCAAAGCCACGGTGGCGTCGGCCGGCACGTTCACGCCCCACTCCGGGATGCCGCTCTGAATCGTGCCGTTGATGTTCAGGTAGCGGGCTGCGATCAACACACTGCCGTTGGCCACAATCCCGGCGCCAGCCGTCTCAGGCGTGTAGTCCACGCGGTCCACGGTACCGATCTGGCTGTCACCCGGCACCATGGTCAGGGGCCCGCCAGCCGTATGGAAGAAGCTGTCGGTGTAGCTCTGCACGAAGTCGCCGTTGCGGGTAGCCACCTCGACGGTGTCGGCGCGGATCGTGGCGGTTTCGACCGGTGTGATCAGGTCGCCATTCGCGTCGCGCTTCTGCTCCAGGCGGATCGAGCCGGCTGCGCTGTCGATCTTCACGAGGCCGCGCGTATTGGAGATGTCGCCCTGCAGAATGATGTCTGGCGCAAGCGGTGCCACATCGGCCGGTGTCGATGCCAGGTACATCGGATCCAGCGGGTCGTACTTGCTCTCGACCAGGATGCGGGGCTTTGCCGCCGTGACCGGCTGACCGCTCGCATCCACCGCGCTTTCCGCCGTGAACAACTTCAGGTTCGCTCCGCCTGCAAGCCCATTGACCTGGTTGACCTCACCGTTGTTGGCCACGTCCACATTGTTGAAGTAGACCTTGCCGCCTTCGTCTGGCGCAATGGTCAGGTTCTTCAACACCAGGAAGCTCGGCCCGTTGTTGGTGATCTTGATCTCGGCATCACCCGGCGCATCGAGCATGCCCGAGCCGCGCAGGCGGTCGCCTCGGACGTAGATGTTGCCCAGTTGCGCGAAGCTGTCGCTGATCGTCAGGTAGCGGGCCACTGGGCCTGGTTGCACCTCATTGCTGTAGTCATCCAGGTTGATGCCACTGATCAGGCTCGACAGGTTGTCGATCTTGCCGTTGAGCTCGCTGATCGCCGTGTTGTTCTGCGTGATCTGCGTGTTGTTGGCATTGATCGTGGTGGTGTTGTTGGCGATCGTCGTGTTGTTGTTGTTGATCGTGGTGTTGTTACTGCTGATCGTCGCGTTGTTCGCGTCGATTTGAGCCTGCTTCACTGCGCGCTGCGGATCATTGGCCGCCAAGGCGTTGATCTCGTTTTGCAGTGTGACGTTCTGCGCGGCCAGCGTGCTGTTTTGTGAGCTCAGCGTGCTGTTGTGCGTCGTGAGGTCGTTGTTCTGTGTGGTCAGCGTGCTGTTCTGCGCCGACCGCGTGGCGTTGTCGCTTTGTTTTTCACCACGGGTAGTCTGGTAGCCCGCGCTGGTTTCGGTCATCCCATCGATGGCTTCTTGCGCAGCCTGTCGAGCACTGATCGATGCAACGCCCGAGAAGCCCGCCTGGTCCTGATAACCGAGTTCTTCTAGCTTGCGCTCCAGGAAGCGGATTTCGGACTGGTAAGCCGCCACAGCGATGCTCGCGTTGGCGTCCGTCTGCGTGACGGTGTACTCCTGGATCAGGGCCTTCAGATCCTCGATGCGCTCGATGATGTCGGCGGCCACATTGCGGAAGCCGGTCCCCGTGATCGAGATGCCATCGGTCTGCTTGGTGGCCGTGCCATCCATGCCGATGACCAACTCCTGCTTGCGGTGGATGCCAACGTGCACATCACCGTCAACGGCCACATCCGAGGTCTGCACCTTGATGGAGCGGCCCGTCCGGGTTTCGAACGACACGTCTCCGCCACCAAAGGCGTTGCTGACGGCGCTGGCCACGGCGGCCAGGGCTTCGCGATACAGATCCTTGCCAATGCCCACGCCGGAGGCCGTGACAGCGCCCTCTTCGGCGTACAGCATCACGTGGCGAGAGGCTTCGACCTCGGCCCCTTGCGCGATGTTGATCTGGCTGTGGACCTGGCTGATGGCATCGGCCACCGGATCGCGGTTCACCGGGATGGCCGTGTTGTTGTAGACGTCCGTGCGCGCCACCGTGTTGACCGTGGTCTGCTGTTCGGTGCTGCTGGCGCCCGCAGACAGGCGCACGTCGCGCATCGAACTGAGCAGGCTGCCCGAGGCAATGTCGATGGTGTGCGTGCCCATGAAGCTGGCCACGCTGTCGCCAGCCGGAGCCACCCCCACGGCGCCATAGACGTCGACCGCGGCCTGTGCGCGCACATCGGCCACCGAGCGCGCACCCAGCGCCATGTCGCCCACGCTGCTGAGTTCAGCCTGGGTCGCCACATTCACGATGGCCTGGTTGTTGTTGGCCAGCACGACCGATTTGGCGCTCGCCGCCGAAATGGCACCACCGGAGCTGAGCTTGGCTTTGTCCGAAGCGGTGACCTGGTTGAACGCGTCGATGCGGAAGGTGCCGGGGTTGGTGCGCAGGCCCGTCTGCACCAGCTTCGCAGCGGCACCCACATTGACCGCTGCCCGGTTGCTGATGGTGGTCGTGCTGCTGGCTGCCGGCACATCAGCCAGACCGCCCGAGCTGGAGTTCACGTTCCACGCCGGCGTGTTGACGTTCAAGCCTGGAATCGTGCTGCCTGGCGACTGCTTGAGCACCGTGTTGGCGGCCGCGATCGTGATGTGATCTGCCTCAACGTAACCGCCTGCCCCCACATGCGTCTCGGTCACATTGCTGACGGTGTTGGTGGCCTTGGCGCCACTGACGCCCACCAGCGAGGCGTTGGTGCTGTCGATCCAGCTGTCGAAGCGCGAAGTGTGGGTGGCCGACAGGTGGAGCTGGGTGACGTCGATCTTGCGCGCGTTGCTGGCGGCGTTGTCGCCCGAGCCGGTGCGCACAAAGGTCTGGCTGCTGTTCGAGGTGGTTGCCTCGGAGAACGGTGCCGACACCACGCCGCCACTGCCCGCAATGCTGTAGGCATAGTTGGCGTCGTCGCTGTTGGCGCGCACATCCAGCGTCTGGCCAACCACGCGCACGTTGTCGCCCAGCGAGGCCTGCGTCGTGGACGATGCATTGGCCGTGGCGAAGTTCGCACCCACCGCCACGATGCCCGCCGAGATCCCTTCGGACGAGGCGGCCTGCAGCGAGCGGTTCTCTGCCACCACTTCGGTGGTGCCACTCACGTTGAGCGTGCTGCTCGCGCCCACGCCCGCCTCGGCACGACCGCCAGCGTCGGCGCGCGCTACCGTGGCGTTGGCGCCCAGCAGCAAGCCACCCGCCGCGCCCGTGGCGCGTGCGCGGGCCGTGGGCGTGCTGCCCACCAGGCGCTCTGCCCTGACATCCAGATCCGCCGCCGTGATCGCGGCCTGATCTCCGACCTGAGCCTGGACATTGGCTGCGGATGTGGCCGTGGCCAGCGAGGCACCCACGGCACCCGCACCAACCGACACGCCGAACGATTCGGCATCCACGCCCACCGTGCTGGTGGCCTGCACGACCATGTCATCGGTCAGGACCACATCGATCTGGGTGCCCGTCGTTGCGGCCACGGTGGCCGTCATCGACGCCTTCGCATCCGCGCCGGATCCGGACAGAATGCCTGCCGCGCCGGCCACGGTCTTGGCGCTGGCCACCGAGGTGTCGCTGGCCGTCACGCTGAGGTCGTCACCACGCACCTTCACGCGTTGGCCCAGATCGGCCCGGGTGCTACCCTCGAAAGTCGAGCGTGCCACCGACGCCCCCACAGCCAGTGCACCAGCCGATGCGCCATAGGCTTCCGTTCGAGCACGGCGGTTGGTCGTGGCGCTCACCGTCGTGGCCGTCGCATCCTGCACGTCTACGTCGTTCTCCAGCTTGGCTTTTGTCTGGCTGGTGTCCTTGAGCACCGCCACCGACGCGCTCAACCCCACCACGCCACCCGCACCGGCCGCGCTGGTCACCAGCGAGCCGTTGCCATTGACGTTCTGCGCGTTGGCCTGCACGGTCAGGTCGCCATCGGCGTCGACCGTGGTGCGCGCATCGATGAAGGCCTCGGTTGTGCTGTTGGTCAGGCCGATGCCGACCGCGCCGCCAACGCCCACGAAGCCTGCGGCGGCACCGACGGCATCCAGGCGCAGCTGTGTCCGGTCGGTCGCTTCCACGCGCACGTGTCTGCCGGTGACGAGCGTGGCGTCCTGCCCGACAAAGGCGCGTGTCTTGTCCAGCGAGCTGCTGCGGTTGTCATTGAGGTCCGCGCCCACGCCTAGACCGGCTGTGCGACTCTGGATGGCCGTGCGACTGCCCTGCAGGCGATCCGAGTGGTCCAGTTGACCACTGACCTTGTCTTGCCGGATCTGCTCGTCGGCCTTGCTGGCCGTGCCGCCGTTGCCAATGCCTTCCTGCGAGTCGGCATCCAGCTTGGCGCCCACGATGGCCAGGGCCACCGCGCCCGAAATGCCCACCGAACCGCCGCCCGCCGCGGCAGCTGCGGCCGATTGCACGTCCTTGGTCGACTCAGCTGAGACCGTCAGATCCCGATCGGCCCGCACCCGGGCGCTGTCACCCACGCTGGCCGTCGTCGTGTTGCGAACGATGTTCACATCGGCCACTGCACCGGCGCCTGCGATGGCACCAATGGCGGCGGAGCCGCCGCCCCCGCTCAGCTCCACGGTATCGGTGGCCCGAACGGTGACATCCTGCGCCGCACCGCGCCGGGTCTGGTTGACCTTGGCGTGGTTGCCAATGTTGGCCGTGGTGGTGGACTTGGTCACCTTCACGCCTACGGCGCCGGCCACACCCACGCCGCCCCCTGCAGCGCTCACCGTCGCCGTGCGGATGGCCTCACGGCCGCTGGCCACCACCTCGGTGCTGCCCGAGGCATCCAGCACGGCACCGCCGGCTGACGTCGTGGCGCCTTCCACCTCGGCGCGTGTGGTGTTGTCGACCACGGCCACCGAGAAGGCCCCGCTGACAGCGCCGATGCCAGCCGCACCGCTCACGGTGTACAGGTCGACCTGGCTGTTCTGATCGGCCTGGACGGCCAGGTTGCCGCTGGCCGAAATCTGCGCACCCGCGCGGATGCGGGCCTCGGTTTCGTTGCTGATGACGGCCACGCCAACGGCTGCCCCCACGCCAGCTGCACCGCCCACCGACACGTTGGCGCTGATGCCGTACAAGGTGTCAGAGCCTTCCGCGCGCACGTGTACGTGACGCGCCTGCACTTCGGCACGGCCGATCTCGGCGCGCGTCTGCTTCTCCAGCACCAGGGTGTCAACCGCACCGCTCACGGCGGCCGCCCCTGCGCCCGACACCGTGCCCACCGTCTGCACAACGAAGGTGTGATCGGCTGCACGAACGCGAACCGACGGGTCCGCGCCCACCGGCGTGCCCACATTGATCTTCGCGCCGTCGCCCACGGTCGCTTCGGTTTGCGAGGTGATCACGTTGACCGAGGCCGCGCCTGTCACGGCCGCAGCGCCAGCACCTGCCACACCGATGGCCGTGCTGATGACCTTCTCGTTGTTGATGGCCGTGACCGACAGGCCCTTGGTGGTTTCGGTCTGCTTGGCCCCGATGCCACCCGTGGCGCCGGCCACAGCCGACGGGCCCAGGCCTTGGGCGGACGGATCCACCGTGTTGTTCGCGCCGCCTTGGCCATTGCTGCCCTGCGCCTGCACCTGCAGCGAGATGCCGCTGCCGACCTGGCCTTCGGATGTCCCATCGCCATTGAGGTCAATGCCGCCGCTGCGGCCGCCGGCCACAGGGGGCAGCGCCGTCGCCGCGCCGATGGCGCCGCTGTACACCGTGGTCGCCGCCGCGTTGCCGCGGGCGTTCACAACCGAGTCATCGCCCACATAGGCGCGGGTGACACTGCCGATCACGTTGGCGCCCACATTGACGCCCACGCCAGCCGCCCCTCCGCCGTTACCCACGGCCGAAGCCGAGATGATCAGGATGTCGTCGGTGGCCGACAGTTTGACGTTGCCCTCGGAATCGACCGTGGCGGCCTGCTTGGTGGTGTCGTCGCGATGCGAGCCAATGTAGGCCTCGGTCACGTTGTTCACCACATTGGCCGTGGCCACAGCGCCCACCGCTGCGGCGCCTGCGCCACGGATCGACAGCCCAGCCGAGATGATGTTCTCGCGGGAAGCAGCTTCCACCGCGACGGTGTCCCGCGCCTTGACCTGCGCGCCTTCTCCGATGATGGCGCGCGTTTCCTTCGTCAGCACATTGGTGTCCAGCGCCGCGCCCACAGACGCCACACCCGCACCGCCGCCCGTACCGCCCACAGTGACCAGGTTGGTGCCGCTGTCGGCCTTCACGTCAACCGATTGGGCGCTGGTCTGATAGGCCGCGTCTTGGTTGACCTGGGCGGCCCCAATCAGCGCCGTCGTCTGAGACGAGACCACGTTGACGACGACAGCACCGCTCACATCCGCCGCGCCTGCGCCGCTGCCGGCAATACCGACGTTGTAGACGTCCTCGGACGTGGTGGCGTGCACCTCGGTGCGCTGACGCGCGTTGGTCTGCGCGCCTGCGGCGATCGACGCGGTGGCCGAATCACGCAGCAAGGCCACGCCGAAGGCGCCGGCGACGCCCGCGGCGCCCCCGCCAGCACCGGCGCCCGCGGCGATCACCACCGTCGAACGGTCCGCCGCGGCCACGCGCAGGTCTTCGCCCGCGTTCACTCGCGCGTTCTGCGCCACATGCGCCACCACGGCCTGAGTCGGGATATCGGCCGTCGTCGCGCCCATCTGCGAGCCCACGGCGAGCGCCGAGGCGTTGCCATCGAGCGTGCTGCGAGCCGATTGCGCACGTGCGTCAGTGCCCATCTGACTGCCCACCGCGCTCTTGGTCAACTGCCCGTCCGAATAGGCCGCCGTGTTGTTGCCCTTGAGCCCGTCGCTGGCTTCGCCGTCCAGCAGCGAGCCCACAGCCACCACCGACACTGCGCCGGCCACGCCCGCTGCACCACCCCCGGCGCCCGCGATGGTCACCGAATGGATGTCCTTGTCCGCCTGGGCCTCGACCGTCACGTCCTTGGTGGCGCTCACATGCGCGCCCTGCTCGATCACCGCGGCCGTCTTGTTCTTCACGAAGGTGACGTCGGCCGTACCACCCACGCCCGCCGCGCCGCCTCCGGCACCAGCACCTGCCGCGGAAATGGTACGGATCTCGTCATCCGCCGTCACCGCGACCGACTGGGCTGCCGACGTGATGCTGCCATCCTGGTTGACGCGGGCGTTCTGGCCAATGCTGGCACGCGTATCCGACGCCACCACATTCACCGAGATCGTGCCGGCCACACCGGCGGCCCCGCCACCTGCGCCGGCCACCGTGACCGTGTTGACGTGCTGCGTGTTCTGAGCGGCCACGCGGGTCGTGCCGCTGGCATTGGTAATGGCATGGTCGCCAATGCGGGCCACGGTCTCACCCGTGTTGACCGCCACGGCCAGCGACACCCCCACACCAGCGGCTCCACCGCCCGCACCGGCACCAGTGGCCAGCGTGGTCGTGCTTTCCGAGCGTGCGGACACATCCAGGTCACCTCCTGTGACCCGGATGTCGGCTGCCTGGCCTGCGCCGGGCGCATCCTCAATGGATGCCTCTGTATGGCCGCCAATACCGACACCGGCCACGGCGCCACCCACGCCGGCGCTGCCGCCGCCGGCAAAACCGGCCGTCGTGCCCACGGTGGTGGTCATTGCATCAGCGCCCAGGCGCACGTCATCGCGCGAGCGCACCACGCTGCCATAGCCAATCGTGGCGCGCACGTCCTTGATCACCACGCCCACGTTGGCGCCTGCACCGACACCGGCTGCGCCGCCACCGCCTGCCCCCGCGGCCGTATTCACGAGCAGCGTCTCGCCCGTGGCCTGCACGCGCACCTGCTGGTCTGCCGAGGCGCCCGTGTTGTCTTCGTTGATGCGCGCGTTGCGCCCGATCCGTGCGTGCGTCTCGCTGGCGATCACATTGGCCGAGACCGTGGCGGCCACGCCGGCCGAGCCACCGCCCGCGCCACTGGCCACTGTCGTGATCAGGTCTTCACGCGTGTGCGCGGTCACGGCCAGCCCCTTGGCGGCCTCGGTCGCCTTGCCCGCTTCACCGGTCGTGACCTGTTGCGCCGCGCCCTGCCCCCGCGCCGTTACCTGCGCTTCGTCGCCCACGCGGGCGGTGGTCTGCCCCTGCAGCACGGCCACGCCGAGCGAGCCACCCACACCGGCCGTGCCGCCGCCGGCCGCCCCACCGGCGATCAGCACGCCGGTGATGTCGTCTTCGGCATGGACCTTGACATTGCCCTGCGCCTGCACGCGAGCCTTGTTGCCAATGGCCGCCTCGATGTCGCTCTCGACGATCAAAAGCGACACTGCGCCGCCCACGCCGACGTTGCCGCCGCCACCAAAACCGATGGTGGCAGATGCAACATCTTCGGATGCCCGCGCCTCGATGCGCACGTCGCGTGCAGCGCGCACATCCGCCTGGCGGCCATCAGCCAGGGTGTCATCTGCGATGCCAGCCTTGACCGTCTTGGCCAACACGGTGGTGTCCGCCGCCGCACCCACGCCCACCTGGCCACCGCCGGCGCCACCACCCGACACCCCCACCACGGTCGTGTCGGCCACGGCCTCCACGGTGACGCCCTGTTGGCTGGTGGCATAACCAGCTTCGGTGTTCACGTAGGCGCCCTGACCGATCGTCGCCTCCGTGGTCGACTCGACCACATTCACCGACACGGCGCCGGCCACGCCCACCTTGCCACCGCCAGCACCCGCCACCACGGCGGTCACCACGGTTTCGTCCGCATGGGCGCTCACCGCCACCGTCCGGCCGGCATCCACCACCGCATTGCGGCCCAGAGTGGCCTGCGTCGTGTTGCGCACGATGTTGGCAGCAATCGAGCCGCCCACACCCACCTTGGCGCCAGCCGCCACGCCCCCAGTGACCATCACCAGGGTGCTGTCGTTGTCGGCTGTCACGCCAACATCCCCACGCGCAGCCACACGGGCGCCTTCGCCCACCTCGGCCACCACGGTGTTGTCCGACACGATCACGCCCAGCACCCCGGCCACGCCGGCCGTTTCAGTGCCAGCCGCGGCGCTGACCGACACATTGGTGATGTCCTGCTGCGCCTGGGCGCTGACCTTCACGCCTGCGCCCGTGCCATTGGCTTGCACATCAGCGCCCGCGCCCACGCTGGCGCGCACGGTGTCACGGTTGATGATGTCGGTGTTGGAGATGCCCACACCCGCCTTCTTGGCCGCCGCAACCGCGCCTGCAAACGAGATCGCGCGGGTGCCCGACTGGGCCTGGACAGCCACGCCGAGCTGCTCGGCATTGGGCGTCCCCGGCACGGCTTGAGGCTGGACGCCGGCGCTTCGCACCGTCACGTTCTGGGCCAGTTGCGCCTCGGTGATGTTCTCGAACACATTGACCGAGAATGCGCCCGATACGGCCGCATCGCCCTTGGAGGCCGCCCCCGCGACCGCCTCGGTGTAGTAGTTGTTGGACCCCAGGTAGCTGGCCGGATCGAGCGTGTCGAAGTTGAAGCTCTTCACGTCGGCGATATTCGGCAAGGGATTGAGCATCACCGGATGCCGATCAGCGCGGATGGTCAACGACTGCACGTGCAGGCCCGACGGGCCCCAGCTGCCTGCCACATCGCGGCCCACCGAGGCCATCACCTCGCTACGCGAGACCAGCACGGCAAACGATGCACCCACGCCTGCCTTGCTCTGCCCACCCTTGGACAGCGCGCCCGCGCGTGCCTGAGCCGCCACCTTGCTGGTGTCTTCGGCATGCACCTTCACATGGTCGACCGCATCGGCCACGGTGCCAATGTCGGCGCCCTCGTCAATCGAGGCGCGCGTCTCGTTCTCATTGAGCACCAGCGCCAGCGCGCCGGCCACGGCCACTTCGCCACCACTTGCACCCGAGACCGCTTCGGCGCTCTGGGTGTTGACGAAAGCGCTATCGCGGTTCTGCCGCGAGCGCGCATGCACCGTCACGTCGGTCGCGCCAGTGATCTCGCTGCCTGCCCCCACTTCGGCGATCGTCTTGTTGCGCGTCGCCGTCACGGCCACGGCCGCAGCAATGCCGATCTCGTCCGACACGGCCTCGCCGGTGGCCAGCGTACGGTAGTTGGTCTGCGTGTCGGCCTTCACATCCACACGGCCCGTGGTCTCCACGCGCACGCCCTGGCCGATGCGTGCCTTGGCCTGGTTCTCAGCCACGCTCACGCCAATGGCAGCGGCCACACTGACCTTCTTGCCCTGTGCCTTGCTGCCGCCCGACTGATCGGTGTTGGTGTCAGGCGTGCGCGCCTCGGGGCTGCTGGTGTCCGTGCTGCTGGTCGCGCTGTTGCGGTTCTTCGCAAAGTTCAGCTGGCTTTGCTTCTGCTCATCGACCGTGGTGCCCGCCTCGGGCTCACCATCGCTTTTCTTCTTCTCTGCTGCGCCCTTGGCGCCTGCCACAGCCTCCGTGCGCAGGCTGCTGGTGGAATCGGCTTCGATGCTGGCCGAACTGGCACCGCTCACGTTCCTGTCGAGCGAAGCCGACACGTCTTCCTTGGCAATGGCGGCGGCCAGCGACGCGCCCACCGCCACATTGCCCTGCGCGCGGCCCGTGGCCTGCGTGGTGACCGAGCTGGTCTGGCTGGCGTCGATCTCGAGCGCACCCGTCATCGCGACCGGCGTCCCGCCAGCGTCAATGCTGGCGCCCGTGGTGTTCACCGAAACCGTCACGGCCGCCACCGGCGTGATGTTGACCTTGGCGCCCGATGCGCCGCCCGTGGCCGTCGTCGACGCGGTATGCGCCGCATCGGCCGCCACGCGCACCTTGGCCGCGTCGGTCAGCACGGCGCCACTGCCCACGCGGGCTTGTGTGGTCTGGCTCGTGACGTTCACGCCGATCGAGGCGCCTACCCCGAGCTTGGCGTTGTCGCCGCTGCCCTTGACGTCAGACGTGACCGACACCGTATTGCTCGATGCCGTATGGGCTTCGACGGTCACGTCCTGGCCCTGCGCGTCGACTTTGGCACCCGTGCCAACGCCGTTCTCGTTGCCCTGCACCTCGGCGCGCGCCACGTGGTCCACCACGTTGACGGCCAACGCCCCGGCCACGCCAACGTTCTCGGCGCCCGCGCCGCTCTTGGCCGTGGCCGACGTGGTCTGGGTCTCGCCCGCGGCCGTCACGGCCTTGACGACGAGCCCGGCCGACTGCACATCGGCATCGTCGGCCACCACGGCCGTGTTGCGCGAGGTGGCCAGGTTCAAGGCCACCGCGGCGCCCACGCCCACATTGGTCTTGCCGTTGTCCACCTGGCTGCCATCGGCGCTCGACGACGCATCCATGTCGTGCGTGCTGGTGACGCGGGCCTGCCCGCCGCTGCGCACCGTGCGGCCTGTCGAGACCTCGGCTTGGGTGGTGGCCTTGGCCACGTTCACGCCCACAGCGGCGGCCACGCTGACGCCGCCTTCGCTGCTTTCGGCCTTCGGTGCGGTCTGATCGTTCTGGTCGATCTTGTCCTGGGCATCGCTGTCAGCGGCTGAGCCGCTGCGGCGGGCGGAATCCTTCTGGGCCGTGACCTGCTCATCCACCGTCTTGCCCGGCGTGCCACCGCTGCCGGCCGGCTCGTCGTTGCTGTCGGCCTTCTGGCCCCCGGCCACGCTGGCCGTGGCCGAAACCGAGCTGGTTGAGCGCCCATCGGCCGCCACGCTCACCGCGCCGCCAGCCGTCACATCGCGGTCCAGCGTGGCGCGCGCCTCATCGGTGCTGACGTTGACCGCCACCGAAGCGCCCACCGCGACGCGGTTGCCGCTCGTCTGACCCGTGGCCGTGGCGCTGGACGATGCCGTCTGCTCGGCAGACATGTCCAGCTCGCCCGACGTGGCCAACTCACCAGCAGCGGTGCCGATGCGCACCTCGGTGCGGTTCACCGCCACCGTGGTGGCCGCCACCGGCGTCACCGAGATCTTTGCACCACTGGCCCCACCCGTGACCGTGTTGGCCAGCGCGTGGGCCGCCTTGGCCGCCATGGTCAGGTCACGCGCGCCCGTCAGGCGCGCGCCATCGCCCACCGTGGCGTCGGTTTCGTTCACCACCACGTTCACGCCCACCGACGCGCCCACGCCGACCTTGGCCGAATCGCCCGAGCCGGTCACGTCCGCGCCCACCGTCACGTTGCTTGACGAACGGTTGGTGGCTTCGATGCGCACATCATTGCCACCGGCATCCAGCTGCGCGCCGGTTCCGCCGGAGTCGGCGTCTCCCGCCAGCGCTGCCTGCGCGCGGTTGCTCACCACGTTGACACCCAGCGCGCCGGCCACGCCGACATTGCTGGCGCCCGCGCCGCTCTTGGCCGTCGCCGAGAAAGCGTGGTCCTTGCCGTCTTGTGTCAGCGCCGTGATCTCGGCGCCGCGCGAACGCACATTCGTGTTGTCGCCCAGCGTGGCCGCATGGCTCACGTTCGCGATCTGGATGGCCACGGCTGCACCCACGCCCGTCGTGCCGCCCGTGGCGCTGCCGTCTGCGCTGGCGTTCGATTGCGTCAGCGAATCGGCGCCCACGGTCAGCTTGGCGTCGGTGTTGACCAGCCCCGTGCTGGTGATGCGCGCCTGCGTGTCGCTCTTCACATCGGCCACCGCGATGGCACCGGCCACCTTGACCGACCCTTCGGAGGTCTGCGCCGTGTCACCGTACTCGTTCAGCGTCTTGGCGCTCTCGCTGTTGCCGCTGGTGTCTTCCTGAGCGCCCTTGGCGGCCGACTTGGCGGTGGTCGTCACCTTGGTGTCCGCCTTGGCAGACAGCGTCAGCGCCCCGCCCGCATCGGCCGTGGCCTGCCCTTCGATGGCCGCCAGGGTTTCACTGAGCACCTTGCTCACCGCCACAGACGCACCAGCCGCATTGCTGCCCGCCGCCGAGGCGTCGGCAATCGACTGCACGTCTACTTTGTTATCGGCCAGCAGCGACAAGGCGCCGCCGGTTTCCACACGGGATTGGTCGCCCACGCTCACCGTGGCGCGGCTGTCGATCACCGAGATGGCCACCGAGCCGTCGCCGCTGAGATTGGCCAACGCGGAAGTGGGCTTGGCCTGAGCCAGCACGTTGGAGCTGGCCTCCAACACGGCGGCGCCCGATGCGTTCAACTCGCTGCTGCCGGACACCCGCACGCCCGCTTCGCTGTCCAGCGTCAACACCGACGCAGGAATGGGGATCGCCCCTGTGGCGCTGTCGACCGATGCCGCAGCGCTCAGCCGGATGTCACCACCCTGCGCGGTGATCTGGGTGTCGACCACGTCCACCGTGGCACGCACGGTCTTGACCACCACCGGAGACAGCCGGCTGCTGTAGGCTGCGCTGGCCGACATGGTCACGTTGGCGCCCTGGATGGTGGCGCCTTCCAGCAAGATGCCGGCTTCCACGTCCTGCAAGGGCGTCTGCTGAGCCTGCACCTGCACCGAGATGTCGCCCGCCGGTGCACTGTCGTTCACCCAGGCCGACAAGGTGCCGCGCACGGTCACCTGTTCGTCGGCCACGATGTCGATGCGACCAGGTTGCACGACCACGCGCGTGCCCGAAGGCAGGCCGTTGACATTGACGACGTCCGAGAAGTCGGGCGCAGTGCCGGTGAAGCTCGCGTTGCTATAGACCGCGCCGCCCACCACAATCGTGCCGGCCGCCAGGCGAACGCCCCCCGCAGCATTCACCGTGCCCTGGATGTCGATCTGCCCATTCACGTTGCGAGGCGCCGTGCCGCCCAGCAATTGGGCTGTGGCAGCATCGCTCGGATTGCCCGGACCATTGAAGAAGCCCTGCACAAAGCCGGCCGTCGGCGTCGTCATCGTGAGACTGCCCACATTGACCACACCCGAAGCGCTGATCAGGAAACCATTGGGGTTGGCAAAGTAGACGTTGCCGCCGATCTGACCGTCCTTGATCGCATTCAACACTCCCGAGATCGTGGTGCGCTGGTCGCGCACCAGGTTGATCAGGTTGTTGGTGCCATTGGGCAACACCAGGTTCGCGGTGGTGCCCGCGCCCACGGAGAAGGTCTGGAACGAATTGAACGCGTTCGCGCCGCGCACCGTGCTGGTGCTCACGGTGGTCACCGAGCCGTTGGTCTGCACCACCGTCTGGGTGCGCCCATCGGTCACGATCTGGGCGCTCAACCAGGACGGTGCCCACACCGTCTGCCAGGCCAACAGACACGCCAGCGTCGAGCCGGCCAGGCGCCAACGCCCCGCCCCGCCGGCTGCGCCTGCGCCGCCACCGCCCACCACATCCACCGCCGCCACACCATGAGACGACTTGCCCTGACGCTTGGCCGTCTCCGGAGCCACCACCCAGCTGAACAGCTCGGCATTCCAGATGAGACGGTAAATGTGGTTCATGGTGCGCTCCCTTGCGCCTGAGTGGCGCCGTTCAACCGACCCGCGCACCGTGACAATGGGTGAGCGGTGTGAGAAAGCGCACATTTAATGCGGAATCACCCCGCTGCTCAATCCTCTGGCTAGATGGAAAGTCGATATGCGTCAATCGACTGGAAGGTGCGTTGTCGCGCAACGACGTCGTCCGTTCGGGCGAACCACTGAATGAGGTGATGACGCCACATTCTGAAAAAAAACGAAAGGCGCCCTCTACGGGGCGCCTTGCTCGTTCAGCCCCTGAAAAGGGGCGGGATGCGACGGATCAGCCGGCTAAATCATCCGATCAAGTGCGACAGGTGCACATGCGCACCCGTCTTGGTGCGGATCTCCTCGGCCGTCACGCCGGGCGCGATCTCGACGCACTTGAAGCCTTCCGGCGTCACATCCAGCACGCACAACTCGGTGATGATGCGATCGACCACGCCCACCCCCGTCAGCGGCAGCGTGCACTGCTGCAGCAGTTTGTGCTCGCCGTTCTTGGCCGCGTGCTCCATCAGGACCACCACGCGCTTGACGCCCGCGACCAGGTCCATGGCTCCGCCCATGCCCTTGACCATCTTGCCGGGGATCATCCAGTTCGCCAGATCGCCCTTCTCGGACACCTGCATGGCGCCCAGGATGGACAGGTTGATCTTGCCGCCGCGGATCATCCCGAAGCTCTCATGGCTGCCAAAGATCGACGACCCCGGCAGCACGGTGACCGTCTGCTTGCCGGCGTTGATGATGTCGGCATCCACCTGGTCTTCCGTCGGGAAGGGGCCGATGCCGAGCATGCCGTTCTCAGATTGCAGCCAGACCTCCATGTCCTGGGGCACATGGTTGGCCACCAGCGTGGGCAGACCGATGCCCAGGTTCACATAGAAGCCGTCTTGCAGTTCGCGGGCCGCGCGGGCCGCCATTTCATCGTGTGTCCAGGCCATGATCAGACTCCCGCCGCGGGTTTCTCGGTGATGGTGCGCTTCTCGATGCGCTTTTCCGGGTTGGGGTTGTGCACGATGCGGTGCACATAAATCCCCGGCAGGTGAACGCTGTCCGGATCAAGCTCGCCCGTCTCGACGATCTTCTCCACCTCAACCACCGTGATCTTGCCGGCCATGGCCGCTGCCGGGTTGAAATTGCGGGCTGTGCGGCGGAAGACGAGGTTGCCGGACTTGTCGGCGATGTACGCCTTCACCAGCGCCACCTCGGGCACCAGCGCACGCTCCATCACGTAGACCTCTCCGTCGAACTCGCGGGTTTCCTTGCCCTCGGCGACGATGGTGCCCACGCCTGTCTTGGTGAAGAAGGCGGGGATGCCGGCGCCGCCGGCCCGCAGCTTCTCAGCCAGCGTGCCCTGGGGCGTGAACTCCAGCTCCAGCTCGCCCGCCAGATACTGGCGCTCGAACTCCTTGTTCTCGCCCACGTAGCTCGAGATCATCTTGCGGATCTGGCGCGTGTTGAGCAGCTTGCCCAGGCCAAACCCGTCGACCCCCGCGTTGTTGGAGATCACCGTCAGGTCCTTCACGCCCGAGGCCTGAAGCGCATCAATGAGCGCCTCTGGAATGCCACACAGGCCGAAGCCACCCACCGCGAGCAACTGCCCGTCTTTCACGATGCCGGCCAGCGCGCTGGCTGCATCGGGATAAACCTTGTTCATCCACACACTCCTTGGCAACAGGGGAAGTTCGCTGCAGCGCAGCATGACCGAGGGTACACCGGCTGCGAAGCAAAAATCCAGCCTGCTCGCGCAAATCGAACCGGCAGTGTGGCGTTCGCGCTGACACGCCCACGGAGCGCGTCAGCGACGAGCAGCGCGACGCTCAGCGTGGCGGCAAGGCGGGCGGCACATCGGCGCCGGGCAACGCAGGTGTGCCTTTGAGCGCCCGGATCGGCTCCGGCAGCGGCACGGGCCGCCCCTCACCGGTGCTCACCCACACCAAGGTGGCCCCCCCGGCGGCATAGGGCGAGCCCGGTTCATCGGCCCGCTCCACGGTCACGAAGGTATCGATGCTGGTGCGCCCCGGGTCGCCCACATAGAGCTTGACCAGCACCTCGCCAGGAAACACCAGCGGCCGGTAGAAGTTGAAGAACGCATTGGCGATGACCGGGCCGTCCTCGGCGTTGGTCACCTCGCCCCGGATGGTGGTGATCCAGTCCACGCGGGCCTGCTCCATGTAGCGAAAGTACACGGTGTTGTTGATGTGGCCGAGCGCGTCCATGTCGCCCCACAGGATGGGCAAACGGATCTGGTGAACAAGGATCTTGTGATCAGGGATGTCGAGACGCATGGCGAAAACGCAGGTGACGAGACAGGGCTCACAACGCGTGAACCGGCGCAACCACACATGCGGGCGGCCCGAAGGCTTTCAAGCCCGCAAGCGCGCGAAGCCTCAGGCAGCCGTCATGCCGTCGTCTGCCGAGATGATTGCCCCGTTGATGAAATCGCTGTCGGCTGCACACAGCATCACGACCAGCGCATCCAGATCCTTGGGCTGGCCCACCCGACGCCGCGGCAGCATGCTGATCAGTTTCTGCCCTGCCTCGGTCTCCCAGTGGTGGTGGTTGATTTCGGTGTCGATGTAACCCGGGCAGACGGCGTTGGTGTTGATGCCATAGCGCCCCCACTCGGCAGCCATCGCCTTGGTCATGTGCACCACCGCCGCCTTGCTCATCGCGTAGATGCCGATCTGGGGCAGCGTGCGCAAGCCGGCTGCGGAGGCAATGTTGACAATGCGCCCGCCGGTGTAGGTGCCCGGCGCAGCGCCTTTTGCCCGGGCCACCATGCGCTTGGCCACTTCCTGCGCCACGAAGAACGCGCCACGTGTATTGGTGTCGAACACGTAGTCGTAGCTCTCTTCCGACACATCCAGCAGGCGCTCGGTGGTGCTCACCCCGGAGTTGTTGATCAGGATGTCGATCGGGCCCACCTCGGTTTCCGCATGGGCCACGGCCGAGCGGATGCTGGTCACGTCGGTCACGTCCATGCCGACCACGTGGGCGTCGCCACCATAGGCCTCGATTTCGGAGCGCAGCGTCTTGAGCCGTTCCACCCGTCGGCCGCCCAGCACCACTGCCGCGCCGGCCTTGGCCAGCGTGTGCGCGAACTGCGTGCCCAACCCGCTGGAGGCGCCAGTAATCAGGGCCACGCGGCCGGAAAGGTCAAGGGTGTAGCTCATGTGGGGTGCTCCTCAGCAGTCTCGGTCGGCGTCAACCTTAGCACGCAGCCGCGTCAGCACCGGCACACCCCCCGCCCAGGGTGGCGATTTTCGAACGGTCGTGCTATTTTCTGCGTGAATTCGCATGCACCTCGACATAGAATCGCGGACTTGTTCGAAAAATCACCCCATCCTGTTGCCCCAGACAGAAGGAATCACGATGACGCCCCAGGAAATTCTTGAGCAGTTTGGCCCCCGCGAGTCGATGGAATACGACGTCGTGATCGTGGGCGCGGGCCCTGCCGGTCTGTCCACCGCCATCCGCCTGAAGCAACTGGCCGAGAAGGCCGGCAGCGAGATCTCCGTCGTCGTGCTGGAAAAGGGCTCGGAGCCCGGCGCCCACATCCTGTCTGGCGCCGTGATGGACCCGATCTCGATGAACGAGCTCTTCCCCAACTGGAAAGAGCTGGGCGCGCCCCTGAACCAGCCCGTCACCGCCGACGAGGTGCTGGTGCTGAGCGAAACCGGCGCCATGGCCACCCCGCAGGCCCTGATCCCCAACTGCTTCCACAACGAAGGCAACTACGTCATCAGCCTGGGCAACGTCGTGCGCTGGCTGGGCCAGCAGGCCGAAGCCCTGGGCGTAGAAATCTTCCCCGGCTTCGCGGCTGCCGAAGTGCTGTACAACGACGATGGCTCGGTCAAGGGCGTGGCCACCGGCAACCTGGGCGTCGACAAGAACGGCGAGCCCACCGGCGACTTCCAGCTCGGCATGGAACTGCACGGCAAGTACACCATCTTTGCCGAAGGTGCACGCGGCCACCTGGGCAAGCAACTGATCGCCAAGTTCAAGCTCGACGAAGGCAAAGACCCGCAGAGCTACGCCATCGGCATCAAGGAGCTCTGGGAAATCGACCCGGCCAAGGCCAAGCCCGGTCTGGTGGTGCACACCGCCGGCTGGCCGATGGACACCCAGACCTACGGTGGCGGCTTCCTGTACCACCTGGAAGACAACAAGGTCACCCTGGGCTTCGTGACGGGTCTGGACTACCAGAACCCCTGGCTGTCCCCGTTCGAAGAAATGCAGCGCTGGAAGACCCACCCCAGCATCAAGCAATATCTGGAAGGCGCCAAGCGCCTGAGCTACGGTGCCCGCGCCATCACGGCCGGTGGCATCCTGTCGCTGCCCAAGTTCGTGTTCCCCGGTGGGGCCCTGGTGGGCTGTGACGCCGGCTTCCTGAACGCTGCCCGCATCAAGGGCTCGCATGCCGCCATGAAGACCGGCATGCTGTGCGCCGAAGCCCTGTTCGAGGCCCTCACCGCAGGTCGCCAGGGCGACGAGCTGACGGCCTATGTCAACGGCTTCGAGAACAGCTGGCTGAAGGAAGAGCTCAACACCTCCAAGAACTTCAAGCAGTGGTTCAAGAAGGGCATGTACGTTGGCATGCTGATGACCGGCATCGAGCACTGGCTGCTGCCCAAGCTGGGTATCAAGGAAGCGCCGTGGACGATCCACCGCACCGAGGCCGACCACACCCGCCTGCTGCCCGCCTCGCAGTGCGCCAAGATCGAGTACCCGAAGCCGGATGGCAAGCTCACGTTCGACCGCCTGAGCTCGGTGTTCGTCTCGAACACCAACCACAACGAACACCAGCCCGCCCACCTGACGCTGAAGAATGCCTCGGTGCCCGTGCAGACCAACCTGGCCAAGTTTGCCGGCCCCGAGTCGCGCTACTGCCCGGCTGGCGTGTACGAATTCGTCAAGACTGACGACAACCAGGACAAGCTGGTGATCAACGCGCAGAACTGCGTGCACTGCAAGACCTGCGACATCAAGGACCCGACCCAGAACATCGTGTGGGTCACGCCGGAAGGCGGCGGCGGTCCGAACTACGCGGGCATGTGATGGCCTGATCTGGTCAGCAGAAAGGGAGCCTCGGGGCTCCCTTTTGCTTTCGCACACCATGGATCCGCAAGACGACCTGTTCGGCGACACACCCGCGCCCTCACAGCCGCTGCAGCGGCCCAGGCTGCCCAGTGCGCCGCCTGCCCGTGCCACTGGCCCGGTGCAGCCCACCGCCTTCGCCGCGGACCAGCGCGCACTCGGCGAACTGTTGTCGCCCCTCGTCCACCTCGGCACGTCGTCGTGGAGCTATCCTGGCTGGACGGACTTGGTCTGGGCACGTGCGCACAGCGAATCCACCCTGTCGCGGCAGGGTCTGCGCGCCTACGCGCAGCACCCCTTGCTGCGCACCGTCAGCATCGACCGCAGCTTCTACCAGGCCCTGCCGGAGGCGCAGTACGCCACCTACGCGGCCCAGGTGCCGGCCAGCTTTCGCTTCATGGTCAAGGCGCCCGCCGCGGTGGCAGACGCCCTGATCCGGGACGAACGGGGCCGCGGGCGCTCGCACAACCCCTTGTTTCTCGATCCCGATCTTGCACTGAGCAGCTTCGTGATGCCAGCGCTGCAGGGCCTCGGCACCAAGCTGGGCGCGCTGGTGTTTCAGCTCAGCCCCATGCCGCAAGACTGGTTGAGACAACCCGAGCGCCTCTTTGCCCGACTGCATGCCCTGCTCAGCGCCCTGCCCCGCCCGCGCCACTTGCACCAGGCCGCACCGGATGCCGTGATCGCAGTGGAGCTGCGCGACGCTTCACTCGTTCGCCCCGAGCTGGCCGAGGTCTTGCGCGACACTGGCGCGGCTTACTGCCTGGGCCTGCATGCACGCATGCCAGACATCGACGGGCAACTGCCCGTGTTGCGCAAGCTATGGCCCAGTCCGGTGGTCTGCCGCTGGAACCTGCATCGGCGCCACGGCGCGCATGGTTACGAATCAGCCAAGGCGCTGTACGAGCCTTTCAACCGCCTGCAGGACGAAGACCTCGCCACCCGCGAGACGCTGGCCAAGGTGGTGCGTGCTGCCGCACAAGCGCAGTTGCCTGCCTACGTCTCGATCAGCAACAAGGCCGAAGGCTGCGCCCCGCTGTCGGTCGAGGCGCTGGCCCGGGCCATTGTCGATCCACCTGCTTCCAACTCTCATGACACCTGACGCGACCGACATGTGGACGGCGTGCTGCGATGGCAGCGCCTCCCCCAACCCGGGCCCGATGGGCCTGGGCGTCGTGCTGCGCTCGCCCGGGGGAGACGTTCAGACACGATCGGTGCGCGCCGAAGGACGGGGCTGCAACAACGAAGCCGAACTGCGCGCCATCCTGCTGGCTGTGAGCATGGCACTCGACGCTGGCGCGCAGCAGCTCCGCCTGCAAACGGACAGCCGGATCGCCGCAGACCACCTGCAGCCGGTCGCTCGCCCACCCTCCATTCCCCCCTCGCTGCAGGCACTGGTCAGCGAAATCCAGAGCTTGGCCAGCGCGTTGGCTGCATTCTCAGTCGCATGGGTGCCCGGCCATCGCAATGCCGAGGCCGACCGGTTGTCGCGTGAAGCGGTGGGCTTGCCCGTCAGGCCTGCGGCTCGTCCGGCGGGACGCGCAGCAAATCGCTCTCGACTTCCACAACCAGCCCCACCGGCAGATCCGGTTCCGGCTCGATCACGTCCAGACCGTGAAGCGCCTGACGCGACGCCGCGGCCTTGCGCGCGTCGCGCTCAGCCTTGATCTGGGCGCGACGCTCGGCAAAGAACTGCTTGAGCAAGGCGCTGGCGGGCTCGGCGAGCACGCCGCCCACCACCTCGGTGTGGTGATTCAACTGGCGGTTTGAAAACAGGTCGATGACCGAGCCGGCCACGCCCGTCTTCGGGTCAGGCGCTGCAAACACCACGCGCTTGAAGCGCGCATGCATCAGCGCCATGGCGCACATGGCGCACGGCTCCAGCGTGACAAACAGTTCGCACTCGGGCAGCCGATAGTTCTCAAGTAGGTGTGCCGCGTGACGCAGGGCCACGATCTCGGCGTGGGCGGTCGGGTCATGGGTGGTGATGGGCCGGTTGTAACCGGTGGCCACCACCTGCCCCGCGCGCACGATCACCGCACCCACTGGCACCTCGCCGGCCAGCCAGGCGTTGTGGGCCTGGTCCAGGGCCAGGCGCATGGCGTATTCGTCAGCAATCGACATGGGCGGGCACGACGGAAGCAAGGAGATGAAGGCAACCGTCATTATCGCCGCCCCCTGGCATACCGATTGTTACCTTCTCGCGATGCAGGAAACGCAGGTGCGGCCGATATAGCCTCCAGCGACTGCAGTACCCAGAAGTGAATCTCGCTCCCGCTGTCGAACGGGTGTTTTTTCGACCACGACGCCCAGGGCCTCCTGGGCTCCACTGACTCGACATGCGATTTTCACGCCATGACTGCCTTCGCCCAACTCTCGCTCCGCACCCAGCTCATCACCGCTTTCGCCGCCGTCAGCCTGATCGGCGCGGCAGTCAGCGGTGTCGGCATCCGCAACATGAGCATGCTCAATGACGAGGCGGACACCATGTACAGCCGCGAGCTCATCGCGCTTTCACACGTCAAGGAAGCCAACATTGACATGGTTTATCTTGCGCGCGACCGGCGCAATGCCATGCTGGCGACCACCGAGGCGGAACGCCAGACCTACCTGGAGAAATCCGAAGGCCACCTGCAGTCTTTGCGCGCCCACCTCGACAAGGCACGCCCCCTGTTCTTCTCGGCTGAGGGGAAAGGCTACCTGGACGAGATTGACCAAGTCTGGCGCGACTACACGCGCATGGGCGCGAAATTGCACGAGATGATCGGCGCCTCAAGCCTGGATGACCGCGCTGAACTCACACGCTTTCTGTTCGGTGACTTCGCACAGCAGGCCGGCAAACTGGACGAGCTGCTGACCCAACTCGCACGCCTCAAGGAGAAGAACGCTGCCGACACCTCGGCCCGCACCAGTGCCATCTATGCGAGTGCGCGCAACACCATGATCGCCCTCGTCGCCGGCGCGCTGCTGCTGGGCATTGGCATTGGCGTGGCGATCGCTCGCAGCCTCATGCGGCAATTGGGTGCCGAGCCGGCGGAGGCCGTGACGCTGGCCCAAGCCGTGGCTGCCGGTGACCTGGCCACCCCCATCCAATTGAAAGCGGGCGACGACGCCAGCGTCATGGCCGCACTCAAGCGCATGCAGGGCAGCCTCGTACAAGTGGTGGAACAGGTTCGCGCCAACTCGGAAAGCGTGGCGACCGCCGCCAGCCAGATTGCCCAAGGCAACCTGGACCTCAGCCAGCGCACGGAAGAACAAGCCGCCTCGCTGCAGCAGACTGCCGCCTCCATGGAGCAACTGGACAGCACGGTTCACAACAGCGCCGACAACGCCACACAAGGCAGCCAGCTTGCGCTGAGCGCCAGCGCCGTGGCTGTGCGCGGCGGCGAGGTGATGGGTCAGGTGGTCAACACCATGCGCGCCATCGACGAAAGCTCCAAGAAGATCGCCGACATCATCGGTGTCATCGACGGCATTGCCTTCCAGACCAACATCCTGGCGCTGAACGCCGCCGTCGAAGCAGCCCGGGCAGGCGAACAGGGTCGCGGCTTCGCGGTGGTGGCCTCTGAGGTGCGCAGCCTGGCCAGCCGGTCAGCTGAAGCCGCCCGCGAGATCAAGGCGCTCATTCACGCCAGCGTGGATCGGGTTGAGCACGGCAGCACGCTGGTCGACCAGGCCGGCACGACCATGCAGGAGGTGGTCAACGCCATCCAGCGCGTCAGTGACCTGATGTCCGAGATCAGTGCGGCCAGCACAGAGCAAAGCACGGCTGTCTCGCAGGTCGGCGAAGCCGTCCGCCAGATGGACCAGGTCACGCAGCAGAACGCCGCGCTGGTCGAAGAAGGCGCCGCCGCTGCAGAAAGCCTGCGCATGCAGTCGGTGCAACTGGTCCAGACCGTCGCTGTCTTCCGCGTGTAAGGACTCGTCTAAGGACTCGGGCAAGGGCTGGCATGATGGCGGGCGTCATTCACCGCCCGTCATCTGTCGTCATGCCTTTGTCCGAGTTCTACGTCACCCTCAAGGCCAGCCATGTCGGGCTGGCCATGCTCAGTGGGGGCCTGTTTGCCCTGCGCGGCGTATCGGTGCTGGCCGGCCTGCGCTGGGCCATGCATCGCTGGGCGCGCATCGTCAGCATGGTGATCGACACGGCGCTGCTGGTTGCCGCCTTGCTGCTACTGATCGCGCTGCAGCTCAACCCATTTGCCGTGGCATGGCTGCAGGCCAAGCTGGCCCTGCTGGTGGTCTACATCGTCCTGGGCACATTTGCGCTCAAGCGCGCCCGCACCCGACAAGGCAAGGGCCTGGCCTTCATCGCCGCGCTGGCGAGCTTTCTGGCGATGTACAGCATCGCGCGGGCGCATCACCCGCTGGGCGCGCTGGCAAGCTGGCTGTGAGCCGCAGCCCCCTACTTCGCCAAAGGTCCGCGGAGCGCCCAGCGCCCTTCTTCGATGTAGCGGCTTTGCCCGATCACGCTGCGTAACAGAACAAACGCGTCGGCACGCCAGCTGATGGGCGTGATCTCGCTCGCCTCGAGCGGCTGGCGCCCGTAGAACAGCGTAAGGTGAGGATTGAAGCGTTTGTGCAGCACGCCCGCCGTCAGCCCTGCCCGCAGCAACCGATCCTGCAGCACGGCCTGAAAGGCCATCAGTTCGGGCTCGGCGTCTGCCCCCAGCAGCACGATGGGCAGGTTACCCGGCCTACCCGCAAAGCTACCGACGTGGGTAAATGAGACCTCGAAGGGCGGTGCCACCATCTCCGCCGCAACGGCTCGCGCAGTGGCAAGCGTACCTGCAGGAATCTCGCCCGCGAAGTGACCGACATGGAACAGCGTGACGTGAAAGCGGGAAGTGCGGTCGGCCCTGGCCGCGAAGCCCTGGTCGCGCGCCACCAGCGATGCAACTTCCGTCGCCTGTTGAGCGGCACGGGCGTCGGGCATCAGTGCGAAGAACAGGCTGTAGGGCTGTGGAGCCTCCCCAGCAAACCCGTCCAGCGTAAGCTGCTCTGCCACAGTCGCCCTCACCCCATCGCATCCACGGGTGCTGCTGAACTCACTCCCACTCGATGGTGGCAGGCGGCTTGGAGCTCACGTCATAGGTCACGCGGTTGATGCCGCGCACCTCATTGATGATCCGCCCGGACGTGCGCTTGAGCATGCTGTAAGGCAGCTCGGCCCAGTCGGCCGTCATGAAGTCAGACGTCTGCACGGCGCGCAGCGCCACCACGTAGTCATACGTGCGTCCGTCGCCCATCACGCCCACGCTCTTGACCGGCAGGAACACCGTGAAGGCTTGCGAAGTCAGGTCGTACCAGCTCTTGCCGGTGGCCGGGTCGATGGTGTTGCGCAGCTCTTCGATGAAGATCGCGTCGGCGCGGCGCAGCAGGTCGGCGTATTCCTTCTTCACCTCGCCCAGGATGCGCACACCCAGGCCCGGGCCCGGGAAGGGGTGGCGGTAGACCATCTCGGGCGGCAGGCCCAGGGCCACGCCCAGCTCGCGCACCTCGTCCTTGAACAGCTCGCGCAGCGGCTCCAGCAGCTTCAGGCCGAGTTGCTCAGGCAGGCCGCCCACGTTGTGGTGGCTCTTGATGGTGGTCGCCTTCTTGGTCTTGGTGCCGCCACTTTCGACCACGTCGGGGTAGATGGTGCCCTGGGCCAGGAAGGTCGCGCCCTTATGGCCTTGGCCGCTTTGCTTGAGCTTCTCGGCCTCGGCCTTGAACACATCTACAAACAGGCCGCCAATGATCTTGCGCTTCTTCTCAGGGTCGGTCACGCCGGCCAGTTGGCCCAGGAACAGGTCAGACGCATCGACGCGAATCACCTTCGCGTGCAGCTTGCCTTCGAACATATCCATGACCATGTCGCCTTCGTTCAGGCGCAGCAGCCCGTGGTCGACGAACACACAGGTGAGCTGGTCGCCAATGGCGCGGTGGATCAGAGCCGCAGCCACGGACGAGTCAACGCCACCCGACAGGCCCAGGATGACCTCTTCATCGCCCACCTGCTCGCGGATCTTGGCCACGGCCTCTTCAATGTAGTTGCCCATGATCCAGTCGCCCTGGCAACCCGCAATCTCGCGCACGAAGCGGTTGAGCATGGCCTGGCCCTGGATGGTGTGCGTCACCTCGGGGTGGAACTGCACGGCGTAATAGCCCTTGTCTTCGTTGGCCATGCCGGCGATCGGGCAGCTGGGCGTCGAAGCCATCAGCTTGAAGCCATCAGGCAGCTTGGTGACCTTGTCGCCGTGGCTCATCCACACCTTGAGCATGCCGTGGCCTTCCGCCGTGGCGAAGTCCTGAATACCATCCAGCAGCCTGGTGTGGCCATGGGCGCGCACCTCGGCGTAGCCGAACTCGCGCGTGTCTGACCAGCTCACCTCGCCGCCCAGTTGCACGGCCATGGTCTGCATGCCGTAGCAGATGCCGAGCACGGGCACGCCCAGATCCCACACGGCTTGCGGGGCACGCAGCTGGTGGTCTTCGTAGGTCGAGGCGTGGCTGCCTGACAGGATGATGCCCTTGGGTGCAAACGACTTGATGAAGTCGTCCGACACATCATTGGGATGGATCTCGCAATAGACGTGGGCCTCGCGCACGCGACGCGCGATCAGCTGGGTCACCTGGGAGCCGAAATCGAGGATGAGGATCTTGTCGTGCATGGTGCTTCAGCGCGGCGAGGCGCTCACGGAGGAATCAACCGGGTCGGGTGCATGAGAGCCCGGGCTTTCATGCGCGGGCGTACGGGGAGCTGCGGACACTGAAGTGCCCTGCAGCGGGGTCTGGCGCACATGGCGCCACACCAGCAAGGCGGCCACCAGTTGCAGCGCTGAACAAAGGTAATACGGCGCACCGATGCGCCAATCGCCCTGCGGCAGGTGGCCCACCCACACCAGCAGCGAGGGACCCACCACCGGGGCCACGGCGGCCATCAGGCTGTTGACGGCGGCCACGGCGCCCATGGTCTGGCCCTGCACATGAGGCGCCGCGGAGTTGGAAATCAGACTCTGCATGGCCGGCTGAGCGGTGAAACCCAGTACGTTGAGGGCGACGATGACGAACATCATCCAGCCCTCCCAGGCCAGGCCCCAGCCCAAGAAACACAGTGATGAGGACACCAGCCCGGCGATCGCCAGCCGCCGGGCGCCAAATGCCGACGTGAAGCGGCCCATCAGGCCACCCTGCACGATCACCGACATCAGGCCCACGGCAAACAGCGACACGCCATTCTCGAGCGGCCCCCAGCCAAACTTCATCTGGGTGTACAGCACCCAGGTGGTGTTGAGCGTGAACTGAGCCAGGCCGGACAGCGCCAGGATCAGCACCAGCGGGCCCATGCCTTCCAGCCGGTTCAGCGCCTTGAAAGCTGTGAACGGCGAGGCTTTGGCCCAACTGAGCGGGCTGCGACGCTCTTTCGGCAGGGATTCGGGCAGCACAAAGTAGCCATACAGCCCGTTGAGCACCGTCAGCGCGCCCGCGACAAAGAACGGCAGGTGGATGTCGACCGCACCCAGCAGGCCGCCCAGTATGGGCCCCAGCATGAAGCCGACACCGAACATCGCGCCCAGCATGCCGAAATGCTTGGCACGATTCTCGGCCGTGGACACATCGGCTGCATAGGCATTGGCCACCGCAATGTTGGCCTGCATCGCGCCCGACACCAGACGCACGGCCACCAACATCCACAATGCCGTGGCCAGCGCGGTGGTGAACAGGCTGATGGACAGCCCTGTCATGCCGATCAGCAGCACGGGGCGCCGCCCGAAGCGGTCTGACAGCGCACCCAGCAGCGGCGAGCACAGGAAGTTGGCCACCCCGAACGCCAGCATCACCAGGCGATAGGCCTCGGCCTGCTCGGTTTGCGACTGGGTGAAGGTGCCGACCAGCGCAGGCAGCACTGGGATGATCAACCCGATGGCGATCATGTCGAGCACCACCGTGATCATGATGAAGCGCATGGCCGCCACCCGACTGCCGGCGGAAGTCGGGGAGTGATCGGGGGCCGAGGCGGGTTTCATGTTCAGCGCTTAAAACACCAACGCCCGGCCAGAAGCCGGGCGCAGGTCATGACCGAGGCGTCCGGTCACTCCATGCGGTAGTTCGGGGCTTCCTTGGTGATCTGCACGTCGTGCACATGGCTCTCGCGGATACCGGCCGCCGTGATCTCGACGAACTCGGCACGGCTGCGCATGTCTTCGACGGTCGCGCAGCCACAATAGCCCATGGACGCACGCAGGCCGCCAGCCATTTGGTACAGGATCGTGACGACCGAGCCCTTGTACGGTACACGCCCTTCAATGCCCTCGGGCACCAGCTTGTCCGCGTTCGGGTTGGTGGTTTCGTCGTTTTCCTGGAAGTAGCGGTCGGCCGAGCCGGCCTTCATGGCGCCAATCGAGCCCATGCCGCGGTAGCTCTTGTAGCTGCGGCCCTGATACAGGATGACCTCGCCCGGGGCTTCTTCCGTGCCGGCGAACATGCCCCCCATCATCACGGTGCTGGCGCCCGCAGCGATGGCCTTGGCGATGTCGCCCGAGTAGCGGATGCCGCCGTCGGCGATGAGGGGCACGCCCGTGCCTTGCAGGGCGGTCGCCACGTTGTCGATGGCGGTCACCTGGGGCACGCCCACGCCCGCGATGATGCGGGTGGTGCAGATCGAGCCGGGGCCAATGCCCACCTTGACTGCATCTGCACCGGCTTCAGCCAGCGCCAGGGCAGCCGCGCCGGTGGCGATGTTGCCGCCGATCACCTCGACGTGCGGGAAGTTCTTCTTGACCCAGCGCACGCGCTCGATCACACCCGCGCTGTGGCCGTGTGCGGTGTCCACCACCAGCGCATCGACACCGGCCCTGACCAGCAGTTCCACGCGCTCTTCGGTGCCTTCGCCCACGCCCACGGCGGCACCCACGCGCAGCTTGCCCTGCGGATCGCGCGCGGCGTTCGGGAAGTTGGTCTGCTTGGTGATGTCCTTGACGGTGAACACGCCGCGCAGCTCGAACGCGTCGTTGACCACCAGCACCCGCTCCAGCTTGTGCTGGTGCATCAGGGCCTTGGCCTCGTTCAGGCTGGCGCCTTCCTTGACGACGATCAGACGCTCCCGCGGGGTCATGATCTCGCGCACCGGCGCGTCCAGGCGGGTTTCAAAGCGCAGGTCGCGGCCGGTCACGATGCCGACCACCTTGCCGTCGTCCACCACGGGGAAGCCGGAAATGCCGTGCTGCTTGGACAACTCGATCACGTCGCGCACCTTCACGCCCGACGAAATCGTGATCGGATCGCGCAGCACACCCGACTCATAGCGCTTGACCCGCGCCACTTCGGCCGCCTGCTGCTTGGGCGTCAGGTTCTTGTGGATGATGCCGATGCCGCCTTCCTGGGCAATGGCGATCGCCAGACGGGCCTCCGTCACGGTGTCCATCGCGGCAGACACGAGCGGCAGGTTGAGGCGGATGTTGCGGGTAAATTGGGTGGCCAGGGAAGTGTCGCGGGGCAACACTTGGGAATAAGCTGGCACCAGCAGCACGTCGTCGAACGTGAGGGCTTTTCCAAGCAGGCGCATGAACGGGCTCCAGACGCAAAAGCGGATTATACGCGGATCGGTCCGGGGCCTCTGCGTGGCACACGCCACGCATCCTGACAATCCATTGCACATGGCGGCGACACGCTTCGCTACACTGCGCTGTATGACCAGTGTGCAAGCCCGCCGGCTCGTCGCAGCCGCCTTCTCTTCCGTCGTGGTGTTGATGGGTCTGGCGTCGACCGCCGAGGCCCAGACGCAGTGGAAATGGCGCGACGCCAATGGCGCCATCCAATACAGCGACCGGCCGCCGCCTCCAGGCACGCCCGAACAGTTCATCCTGGCGCGCCCTTCGGGCAGCCGGGCCGCGAACCGCCCCGCTCCCGCCGCGGTGCCCGCGTCGGCCCCCAGCTCAGAGCTGAAGCAGGTCGACGAACTCGACGCCCGCAAGCGCAAGGCCGAGGCTGAAGAAAAAGCCAGGCAGCAGGCCCAGAAAAAAGCAGAGGAAGAGCGCGCCGCCAAGGCCCGCGCCGAGAACTGCGAACGCGCCCGTGCCTACCAACGCTCGTTGAACGACGGCATCCGCATCGCGCGCACCAACGCCAACGGCGAACGCGAGATCCTGGACGACAAGGGCCGTGCCGCGGAAATGCAGCGCACCCAGGAAATCATCGATTCCAGCTGCCGCTGAAAGCGGCTCAGCCCTGCCGCGTCGGGTCTTTTGGCGTGCGCGGCCGGTGGAAGCCCTTCGGGAGCTTCTCGCCCTGGGCGCGGTATCGCACACGCCGCGCCTCTTTCGGGTCCACGGTCAGCCCTCTGAGCAACTCCACGCGATCATCCTCGCGTAGCACGTGGCCCAGGGTGGTCTTGCGGCCCCAGATCGCCAAGGTCCAGGCGCCGGTCTGCAACCCATCGTGAAACGACGTGCCATCGAGCCCCTGCAGCTGGCCCACCCAGCCCGTGGCCTCGATGGCCTGCGCAACGGTGCTGCCAGCGGGCAACTGGAGCGTCTGCCCGCGCACCTCGCGGGGCGCCAGGCTCACCCACACCTCCACACGCATCGCCGCGCCCATCTGAGCTTCAGCGCGGGCCATGCACCTGCTCGGCCCGCTTCACGAAGGCTTCGACAAAGGTGTTGGCGATGCGGTCGAACACGGGGCTGACGACCATCGACAGCGTGCGGCTCGCAAACGCGTAGTGCAGCGAAAACTCCACCTTGCAGGCGGGGGCGTCCAGGGGATCGCCCGTGGGCTCGGTGCCGGGCTGCTGCAGTGGCTGGAAGCGCCACGTGCCTTCCAGTTGCGAGAAGGGGCCGTCCACCAGCGTCATGTGCACGCTGCGGCCGGGCTCATGGGTGTTGCGCGTGGTAAAGGCCTGATGCACACCGGCAAAGGCGATGTGCAGCCGCGCGGTGACGCCATCGTCGTGGGTCTGGAGCAACTCGGCGCGATCGCACCAAGGCAAAAACTGCGGATAGTCTTGGATTGCGGTCACCAGCCCATACATTTCACGGGGTGAGTACCAGAGCAAGACGGACTTGTGAACGTGCTTCATAGAATGTCGGTATTTTAGAGAGAAGCCGCCGCGCCCCCATGACGATCGCCGAGAACCGCAAAGCCCATTTCAACTACCACCTCGAGGAACGCTTCGAAGCGGGTGTGGTGCTGGAAGGCTGGGAAGTCAAGGCCATTCGCGAGGGCCAGGTGCAGATGACCGACGGCTATGTGGTCATCAAGGACGGTGAGCTGTTTCTGATCGGGCTGCGCATCAACGCCCTGCGCTCCGCCTCGACGCACATCAAGCCCGAGGCCGATCGCACCAAGAAGCTGCTGATGCACAAGGAGCAAATCCGGCGCCTGATCGGCAAGACCGAACAAAAGGGTTACACCCTGGTGCCGCTCAACCTGCACTGGAAGGGCGGCCGCGTGAAGGCCGAGATCGCGCTGGCCAAGGGCAAGGCCGAGCACGACAAGCGCCACACCGTCAAAGAACGCGAGTGGGAGCGAGAGAAGGGCCGCCTGATGCGGCACAAGGTCTCATCCAGCGGCAAGGACTGAGGCGCCCCGCACCTCGAACCGCACCGAATCGAGCACTTCGTTGCCGCGGCGCAGTTCCAGAACATGCCGGCCCGGCATGGGCAGCCAGCGCACAGGCCCACGGGCACTGCCCAACCGCTTGCCGTTGAGCCACCAGGCCGGCGCTTGAGCCCGGCCACCCGCCGGGGCGGCCAGAACATGGCGCGCGGCCTCGAAGTGCACACGTTGCGACTGAGGCGGGATGTCCGGATCGAGCGCCAGCACAGCGCCATCGGCCGGCGAACGAATCAGGCGCCCGGGCTGTGCCACCCCGGCTTCGCCCTCGCCCGCCCCTGCCGCCAGCTGCCATTGCGCCTGGGCCGTGCCCTGCAGGAAGACCTCCACGCGGTCGGGCTCGGCCAGACCTTCGCCCCCCGCGGTTTCGTAATGGATGGCCTGGCGCACCACGCCGGCCGGCATGGTCGGCGGTCGGGAGACGCGTTCTTCGTGCAGCGCGCGCACCATGCCAGCCCAGACGGGCGCAGCGCCCGACACGCCGCTGACACGGCGCATCGGCGCACCACTGGCGTTCCCCACCCACACGCCCACGGTGTAGCGATCGGTGTAGCCGACGCACCAGTTGTCGCGCATGTCTTTGCTCGTGCCGGTCTTTACTGCGGCAAAGCCTCGCGTTGTGAGCGCGCTGTCCAGCCCGAATGTGATGGCGCGTGCGGCGTTGTCCGACAGGATGTCGGTCACGAGGTAGGCCACCGCGGGCGAGAAGACCTGACGCTGTGGCCTCGCCTTCGAGGTCGCGGGCCCGGGTCGCCAGGCTTGTACTGGCGACCAGTGTCCGCCGTTGGCCAGCGCGCGGTAGGCATTGGTCAGGGCCAGCAAGGTGACTTCGGCGCTGCCCAGTGCCAGGCCCGGCCCGTAATGGCTGCCCGGTTGCGACAGGGCCAGGCCCAGGTCGTTAAGGCGCTGCGCCAGCCGGTCCGGCCCCAGCATGGCACCGGCCCGCACAGCCGGCACGTTCAGGCTGTTGCCCAGCGCCGTGCGCACGCTCACCCAGCCACGAAAGCGCCGATCGTAGTTCTGCGGGATGTACAGCCCAGCGCCCGTGGGCAGCTGCACCGGCGCATCGTGCAGCAGGCTGGCGGGCGTCAGCACCCGCTGCTCGAAGGCCAGGCCATACACAAAGGGCTTGAGCGTCGAGCCCGGTTGGCGGCGGGCCAGCACCGCATCCACATCGGCCGCCGCCGACAAAGCGCCGCTGCTGCCCACCCAGGCCAACACCGCCCCCGTGGCGTTATCAAGCACCACCACGGCGCCGTCTTCCACCTGCTGCCCGGCGAGCTCGGCGAGATGCCGGTGCAACAGTGCGCGGGCCTGGCGCTGCAGCGCCGCATCCAGCGTGGTGCGGGCGTCAGCAGGCCAGCTTTGGCCGCCTGGCTCGCCTGGCCCCTGTTGCGCCAGGGCCCAGCGCGCAAAATGCGGCGCAATCTGCGGCCCGAGCATGGGCGCGCCCTTTCGGCGCAGCGCCTGCGCCGTCAGCAGCTCGATGCCGGCGCAACTGCGCTGCTGCAAGGCCAACACCTGGCATGCCCGCCGCGCCACGACCGCCTCGCTCGCGTTGGGGCCCCGCACCAGCGCGGCGGCGATGGCCGCCTCGTGTGCGTCCAGCCCGGCGGGGTGCTTGCGAAACAGCGTCTGAGTCAGCGCGGGCAGCCCGACCAGCTCCCCCCGAAACGGGACCAGGTTCAGGTAAGCCTCCAGGATGTCGCTCTTGCGCCAATGGGCTTCAAGCTGGCGTGCGCCCCAGGTCTGGGCCACCTTCTGCGTCCACGACCGCCCCTCGCCTGGGCGTGCCGCATCGCTGTCGAGCAGCCCCGCCAGCTGCATGGTCACGGTCGAGGCGCCTCGCGTGCGCGCGTCGAACAAGTTGGCCCACGCGCTGGCGGCCACGGCCTGCCAGTCAACCCCGCTGTGTCGCCAGAAGCGCTGATCCTCAGACAGCACGATGGCCGTACGCATCGCGGGCGAGACATCCTCCAGCCTCACCCACGGCAGCCGACGCGCTTGCCCGTCGACCCGCACGCTCTGGATGGGCCGCCCGCGGTGATCCAGCAGCACCAGATCGCTCGGCTGGTGGGCCGCGCGCACCTCGGCCACCGTCGGATAAGCCGCCTGCGCCACCCCGCTCGCCAGCCAGGCTGCCAAGCCTGCTGCCACCGTGTGCCTCATGACGCCCCTGCCCCTTTGGCGACAGGCAAGGCGGTGGCGAAGGCCGGCCCAGATCAAGGCGCCACCTCCACACTGCCATTGGGCAACTCGCCAAAGGTCTCAGGCGCGTACATGGCTTCCACGCGCGTGGGCGGCAACGCGAACCGCCCTGGGTTGTTCAGCCGCACCGAGTAGCTCAGCACATGCCGCCCCTTGGGCAGGAAGTCGAAATAGGCCCGGTAGGCCGAGAAACTGCGCTCGACATAGATGGGCCCTGCGCCCTCCTCGGCTCGGCGTTCGCCTTGTGTGGCCAGCGCGCTGTCGCGGCCCAGCCCGCTGCCCAGCACGGTGGCTCCACCCGGCACCGGATCCTGCAAGGCCACCCAGCTCATGTCGGCCTGGGCATTGAGCTCCAGTGTCACGCGCAGGATGGTGCCCCGCGCATACGGTGGCCTGGCGTTGACCGGCTCGCCCGCCGCGTCCACCGGCGTGATGGTCTTGCGCACCGCATAACCAGCCTGAAGCGGCGCCTTCAGGGGTACGGCGGCCAAGGTCTGCACGGCCGCCCACGGCCGGCCGGTGCCGCGATGCTGCCAGGTCAGTGCCGCGGGAGCAGGCGCCGCCTTGGGCTGCCCCGTCACTGGCCAGGGCAGCGCCGCCTGAACACCGGATGGGCCTGGCTCGGGCGACCAGTTCACCTCGCGGCTTGTCTCGCCCAGGCGGATCACGCTGCGTCCCGTAACGGGCGCGGCTTCAAAGCGTCGCGCAAAGCCCTGCACGGCCAGCACGCCCCACAGGTTGGCATGGGTCGTCAGCCACGCGCCCTGCCGCTGCCGAGCCAGTGCCCCCTGCACCAGGCGGGGCAGGTCATCACGCCAGTCGGGACGGTCCAGCACCGCCAGGATCAGGCGCACGGCGTTGGCATCGGGCGACTCCATCATCCACCACCAGAAGTCGTCCTGCTCGTTCGCAAAGCTGAGCGTGGTGCCACCCTGCATCAGCCGGGCGCGCAACAGTTGCTCGGCCTCAGCCAGGCGCTGCGCCCGCTGCGGCACATCCGAGACGCGCTGAAGAATGCCCATCCAGTTCAGCAACGCCGAGGTCGGCCAGACCTGGGGCGTGATCTGAACGGTATCGAGCCAGCGCGCCTCGGCCCGGCCGTAGCGGGCCAAGGCCTCGATGGCTGCCAGACGCCTTGCGTCGTTGACCTGGCCGCGGCCGAGGCCCGAAGGCGCCCATACATCGCGGCCCAGTTCCCCGCGCACGAACGCGGCCAGCCCCGCCAGCATGGCCTCGCGCGCCTGGGGTGGCAACGCCCGACCGGCCTGGTGGGCCACGCTGAGCAGATGTGCGGTCAGATAATCCGATCCGACCGCACCGGCGCCCTCCGAGGGCGGGAAATAGGCAGCCAGGCCGTCTTCGTCCAGATAGGACGGCAACTGCCCCACAACCGTGTTCCACAAGGCCGCGTCGCCCGTGAGCAAGGCGAGGCCGAGGCCCTTGGCCACCTTCTGCTCCAGGCAGGCAAACGGATAGGTGTCGAAGTAACGGCGCACGCCCGGCATGGCGCCAGCCAGACTGGCATGCAGGCTGACCCGCAGCCCCCCGCGCGGCCGCGAGGTGCCGCCCACCTTGTCGAGCACGGCATCGCCCGGCGGCGCCACGGCCAGCAGCGTTTGCGGGCCCGTGGTTTCGCCACCAGGCGCCTGCACCAAGGTCGCCTGCCAGACGCGCACGGGCACGGCGGCCTCCACCACCTGCGCAGCCCGGACCTGATCGCGCAAGGGCTTGCCGCCGCCATCCGCGCTGGTGGCCGCACTGGTGGCCGCGCTGGCCACCCATGCCAGACGCTGTGCGCCCAGTGGCACGTCCACCGGCCAGCGCACCTCCTGCGCGCCTTCCGGCGCCACCGTGATCTGGCGCGTGGGAAGGTTGATCGTGGCCGTTGCCAGCGTCGCATCGGCCGTGGCCTCGGCTTCGCCGCGCAGCCCCACCTGCACCGTCAGCGCCCGCGAGGTGGTGTTGCGCACCGTCAGGATGGCCTCGAACCGGTCGCCCTCGCGCACCAGCGGCGGCAGGCCAGGCAGCACCTGCAGATCCTGCGTGACGCGAATCTCGGCCTGCCCTGTGCCAAAGCGCTGCAGACCCGATGCCGCAACCGCCACCAGCCGGAAGCGGGTCAAGGCATCGTTGATCGGCACCGAGACAACCGCTTCGCCGCGCGCGTCCAGCGCCACATCGCCCTGCCACAGCAACAAGGTGTCGAGCAGTTCGCGCGTGGCGCTGCCTCCGCCCCCGCCGCCGGGCGCCACGGCCTTGCGGCCATAGTGCCGGCGCCCCACGACCTCGCTCTGCGCGGTGCTAGTCTCCACGCCCCAGGCGCGCTCCTGAAGCATGGCATCCAGCAGGTTCCATGACCGGTTGGGCGACAGGGCCAACAGCCCCTCATCGACGGCCGCAAAGGCGATCGAGCCGGTGACCGGCTTGCCATCGTGCGTCACGCGGATGCGGGTGCGTGCGGTCTCGCGGATGCCATAGACGGCTTTCTCGGGCATGACCTCGACCTTCAGCGCGTGCTCCGCACGCCCGATGCGCAAGGCCGCCACGCCGAGCTTGTAAGCGGGGCGAGACAGGTCCACCAGCGCGGTGGGAGCCTGGTAGCTGCGCCCTTCGTACCAGAAGGCCCGAGCCCACTCCACCGGCGAGCGCCACCCCCATGTGAAGAAGCTGTACCACGGCACCTCGCGGATGCGTCCGCGCAGCGCCATCACGCTCACGTACACATTGGGCGCCCAGCTCCGAAGCTCGCCGTCCGCGCCACGCTGCGACTTCGGTATGGGTAAGGCAATCACGGGATCATCGCCCCTCAAGGTCATCACGCGGGTGTCGATCACCCCTTCCCGCTCGACCGACACCAGCACCGTGGCCTCACGGAAGGGCATGCGCACTTGCAGGCGCGCCGTCTCTCCCGGCTCGTAGCCAGGCTTCTCGGGCAGCACATCCATCCGGTCGTCGTTGTCCTGGCTGAACCACACCTCACCCTGGCGGGTCACCCAGATGCTGGTTGCAGCCTGTGCTGCGCGCTTCTGGCTGTCCTGGGCCTGGGCGATCAGCTCCACCTCTCCGGCTTCGTCGAAGCGGGTCTCGCAGAGCAGCAGGCCCCTTGCATCCGTCTGGCCTTCGCACACCGTGCCGAGGTCTTTCACCTCGGTGCGGTTGTCATAGGCATAGAAACCGCCCACGATGCGCTTGCGGTGGCTGTAATGTTGAACCATCCGCGCACTGACCTTCACGCGCTGGCCGCGCAGCGGCTTGCCGGCGGTATCGAGCGCCACCACCCTGAAGCGCGCCTGGCCCGCGTCGCTGCCGCTGCCGGCCCAACGGCTGCTGGCCACGCCCAGCACCACCTCGCTGGGCCACACCGGCACGCGGGTGGCCACCGTCTGCACCTCGCCATTGGGATCGGTGAAAGTCAACTCGGCCTGCACCTCTCCCGGGCGTCCGTGCTTGCGCCAGTCGGGCAGCTTGTCCAAGGTCACACGGGCCTGGCCTTCGCGGTCGGTCAGCACCCCCACCGCCCGCGCCAGCACGCGGTCTGCCCCGTCTGAGGCCTCCATCTCACCATCGTCCCCGTCCTCGCCCGCACCATCGGCGCCGCCGCCCGTGCGCGATCCGGTTTGCCACTCGCGCGGCGGGCTGAAGCTGAAACCGTCGTAATCCGCGAAGCGCGGCGTGCGCTCACGCCATACGGCGGTCACCTGCCCGGCTGCCTGCTGCATGGCCCCGCCAGCGAGGTAGCGCATCTGTACCGACAAAGGCAGGCTGCGGGGCGCCACCTGTGCCCCCTTGGGCCCCGTCAAGCGCGCCTCCACCAGCGGCACACGGAACGCCTCGACCCGGAAGCTGCCGGCCGCCCAACTGCGGCGCTCGCCCTGCCCACCCTCCACCTCGGCGTCGGGCCGCTGGCGGATGGCCGGCCCCTCGAAGCTCACCTCGTAGCGCCCCAGCTTCGCGTCTTCCGGGATTGGCCAGGTCGACAACGCATGAAGCGGGTCGCGCCAGGCCAGCGGCAATCGGTACTCTGTGTCCGATCCCTGGTGGACGATCTTGACCGTATCCGGCCATTGCGCCTTGGGCAAGCCGGTCAGGCCATGGCGTTGCTCGAAGCGCAGAAAGTGCTTCATCGACACCGTCTCGCCCGCGCGGAACAGGCTGCGGTCGAACACCGTATGGGCGCGCACACCGTCGTGGCCCCAGTAAGCCTCAGGCGACTGGGTCGGATGCTGGAACCGCCAGGGCTCGATGCCCTTCTGCCAGCCGCTGAAGACAAAGGACACGTCCGTCTGTCCCTTGAACGGCCCGTCAGCCAGCGGTTTGCGGGCCAGAACCAACAGGCCATCATGCAAGGCGCATCCCTGGCGGTTGCTGGTCAGCGCTGCATCCACCTGCGCCAGGCCTTTCGCATCGGTCCGCCCCTGCCACAGCCGCGTGCCGGCGCAGTCATGCACCGCCACCTCGGCACCCGCCACGGGCTGCCCTTTGTCAAGGCTGGTCACCCACACCAGTGCGTTTTCGCGCCCATGCTTGAAGTGGACCGACAGGTTGGTGGCCAGCACCCCCGTGCGCACATACATCGGCCCAGCTTGCGGCAGCAACGCCTCGCCCAGACGCGGCGAGGCCAACTCGATCACGTGATAGCCGGGGCCGCCCAGCGGGATGCCCACCACCTCGAACGGACGCGGGTCTTTCGGATCACTGCGGGGCAGCTGTAACGGCTTGACCCCGCCTTCGCCCGACAACAGCGACAGCTCGCGCGTGGCAATCCAGCGGTCTTGCTGGATCTTGCGCTTTCGGCCCCGCGCATCCTCCACCTCGACCCATTCCTTCCACTGTGCAGCGGGCAAACCGGCCTCGCGGGCTGTCACCTGCGATTCGTGATACCGACGCACACGGGCCAGCCAGTCGAGGATGTCCTGCGCCGAGGTCAATGTCTTGCTGCGCACCGGGATGGCCTGCTCCACCTGGCGCACCGTGACCGGCAGCACCGGGGGCTGACCGGGCTCGGCATGCAGCTCGATCACGCCAAAGGGCGCCGCCGCAAACTTGGCCAGCGGCGGCATGACGCCGGTGACGACCTTGAGCGGAAAGCTGCCCGCGTTGGTCAAGGGCCGCCCGGTCTCGTCCACCAGCCCGGCCGGCAGGGTAACGCGGTAGCCGGCCGAGGCCTTCAAGGGCGGCTCGAACCGCACCTCATCCACCAGCTCGCCCTTGGGGGTCTCTTGCGACTCATGCAACAGGCGCCCCTTGCTGGCCGGTCCCTCGTCGGGCTGCAGGCGGATCTGCTGCGCCAACTCACGCGGCACCGGCGCCGAAAACCGCAGGCTCATCGGCCGCACAGGCAGACAAGGCCGGTTGGCACGCTCGCGCTCGCAGCTGAACTCGGCCGTGAAGGCCGGGCGCACCGTGTAGCCATAGCTCTGAGCCGTGGTGGTCACGCCCGTGGGCAAGCCCTTGGCGGCCACACCTGCGCCCCAGACCAGCTTCACCTCGGCGCCGGCCGGCAAAGGCCGCTGGCAGCTCAGCACCACGGCCTGGGCCGCCCGCTGTCCCGACAGGTTGCGCGCCTTGAGCACGGCCTCGCGCTCGGCCCCCTGTATCAGCCTGACTGGCATGCGCTCGCCGATGCCCTCCACCAGACAATGCGCCCGCGCCGCGACGGTGACCAGATCGGGCTCGCCCGTCAACTGCAGCAAGAAAGCCTGGGCTTCGTCGATCGGGCCCTCGCCCTCGGCCGGCTCCACCCATCGCACGGCCGGGCCGCCTGTCTGAAACCGAAACGCCGATGCCTGCAGCGTGCCGGCCGCCGGCAAGGGCGGCTTCCAGCCCGCGCGCGGCACCACCTCGCAGCGCACGCCCGGCGGCAGATCGGATTCGAAGTCATAGACCCAGGTGCGCTCGTTGGCCCAGCGGCCCTGCCCTTTGGGCGCCGGCCCCTGGCACCGCACGTCAAACGGCGCGCTGCCTCGAAGCTCGCCCAGCGGGATGACGGGCTGCGTGAAGGACACGCTCACCTGACGCACCTGCCCCACCACGCCCTGTGGCGACGCCTGCCGCACTCCGACCGCCCCGGCGCCCTGCATCAACAGCAAGCCCACCATCCAGGCGGCTGCGCGCCCTGCCTTCCTACCAGGCCACATCGTCGTCCTCTCTGCATGGGGCGCCCTCGCCCGTCTGACCCGCAAAGTCTAGCCGCCGGCATGGTTTTGGCGCTGTCGCACCTCATACCCTGAAAGGGGGAGTGACATGCCCCCGGGCACGCCAATCGCCCCTATATTGCGCCCGTCGGCAACCCACCATCGAGAAGGAGGCCCGCATGTCTGCCACCGCTTACGCCCCCCGCCATGAGGACCACGTGCCCATCGTGCCCCGTGAGCACCTTGACTTCGGCCTGGACGGCGACATCCCCCGCTACTGGATGGACAACGACGCGTTCAAGACGCGCTTCTTCGACGCCATGTCGACGCTCTTTCCTCAGGGCGAGAAGTTCTTCATCACCAGCGTGCGCGAGTTCCGCGACGACGTGAAAGACCCGCAACTGCAAAAGGAAGTGCGCGACTTCACCCGCCAGGAAGCGCAGCACAGCATGGTTCACCGCCAGTTCAACGACCGGCTGGCAGCCCAGGGCGTGGACATCGACTACATCAACCGCGCGCTGGAGCAGCACTTCTTCGAACGGCTGCCCCGCTTCACCAGCCGCTACCAGCGCCTGGCGGCCACGGCCGCGCTGGAACACCTCACGGCGATGATGTGCACCTGCTTCTTCGAACGCCGCGAGCTGCTGGAGACCAGCGACCCGCGCGTGCGCGCCATGTACGCCTGGCACGCCATCGAAGAAGTCGAGCACAAGGCTGTGGCCTATGACGTGCTCACCAAGGTGGCCAAGGTGTCGTACTTCCGGCGCGTGTTGTCGATGATGATTGTGAGCATCGGCTTCCCGCTGACGGTGGCCAGCATCATGAACCACATGTTCAAGGTCGATGGCTTCGGCTTCACCGAGCGGCTCAAGCTCTGGGCCAAGGGCTTGTGGTGGTTCTACAAGCCCGGCGGGCTGTTCCCGCCCACGCTGGGCTACTACTTCGCCTACTACAAGCCCCGCTTCCACCCCTGGAAGGTCAAAGAGATGCCCAGCTACGGCAAATGGCTGGAAACCTACGAGGCCACGGGCGACGCGATCGCGGCCGGCAACGCGCTGCACGCCGCCGGGCGCTGAGAGCCCGTCAGAGCTGGCTGAAGGCCTGCGTCAGGTCGGCGATCAGGTCATCGGGCGATTCCAGCCCGATGGCCAGCCGCACCACCGTGCCCTCGCGCCCAGCCAGCGCGCCCATCTGGCGCATGCCCTTGAGTTCGTAAGGCACGACGAGGCTCACCGGCCCGCCCCACGAATAACCGATCTTGAACAGGCGCAGCGCATCGACCATGGCGTGCACCCGCTCGGGCGCATGGCGGCTGGCGTCAAACACCATCGACACCAGCCCGCCCGCAGCGGTGCAATGCTGTGCCCAATGGGCATGGCCGGGTGAATCGGCCAGCGCCGGGTGCAGCACCTGGCTCACCTCGGGCCGGCCCTGCAGCCACTGCGCGATCCGCCTCGTGGCCGCGTCGTGCGCCTGGTAGCGCACACCCATGCTGGGTAGCCCGCGCAGGATCGCCTCGGCGTCGTTGGCGCCCACCCCCAGGCCCAGCCGCATGTGCGTCAGCTTGAGCCGGTGGTGCAGCGCCTCGTTGCGCGTGGTCACGGCGCCCATCAACACATCGCCCCCGCCCGATGGGTACTTGGTCAGCGCGTGGATGGAGACGTCCACCCCCCGGGTGTCCGAACCCTCCGGGCCTGGCACGCCCAACTCGAAGGTATCAAACGCCAGCCCCGCGCCCCAGGTGTTGTCCATCGCCACGACCAGGCCGGGGTGCTGACGCGCCACCTGCAGCAGGCCGCTGAGGTCAGGAAACTCCAGCGTCACCGACCCGGCCGCCTCCAGCCACACCAGCCGCGAACGCTCAGACAGCGCCGCCTGCAGCGAAGCCGGGTCCATCGGGTCATAGAAACGATGGCCGATGCCCCAATGGGCCAGCTCCCCCCGCGCGAAATCCTTGCCCGGGCCATAGGCGTTGTCCGGGATCAGCACCTCATCGCCCGTGCGCAGCAGCGCCATGTCCACCAGCGTGATGGCCGCCAGGCCCGAAGGCGTCAGCAGCGTCTGCCTGCCGCCTTCCAGCGTGGCCAGGCGCTCTTCGAGCGTGAAGGTGGTGGGCGTGCCGTGCAGGCCGTAGGTGTAGCCGCTCTTGTCCTTCCACTGCCGCTTGTGCAGCGCCGCCGTGTTCTCAAAGATCACGGTCGACGCCTTGTGCACCCCCGGCTGCACCGCCTCGAAACCGGCCGGCGCGCGATAGGGGTGGTGGATCAGCTGGGTGAGCTTGTCTTGCGACATATCAGATCGGCAGGCCAATCAGATCGTGGCCTTCCACCGCCACGATGCGCGCGCGCGTGAACTCGCCCACCTTCAGCGTCTTGCTGGCCTTCTCGGGCGGCAGCAGGCGCACGGTGCCGTCGATCTCGGGCGCATCCGCATACGTGCGCCCCACCCCACCCTTGCGGCCCAGCGCGGGCGCGCTGTCAACCAAGACCTGCATGATCGCGCCCACGCGGCGCTGCAGCTTGGCAACCGACACCGCCTCGGTCACTTCCATGAAGCGGGCGCGGCGCTCCTCGCGCACGGCATCGGGCAAGGCGCCCGGCAGCTCGTTGGCCGGCGCGCCCTCGATCGGCGAATAAGCAAAACAGCCCGCGCGGTCGATCTCGGCTTCTTTCATGAAATCGAGCAGATACTGGAACTCTTCTTCCGTCTCGCCCGGGAAGCCGGCGATGAAGGTCGAGCGCACCACGATCTCGGGGCACAGCTCACGCCAGCGGCGCAGGCGGTCGAGGTTCTTCTCGCCGTTGGCCGGGCGCTTCATGCGCTTGAGCACATCCGGGTGAGCATGCTGGAAAGGCACATCCAGATAAGGCAACACCAGGCCTTCGGCCATCAGCGGGATCACCTCGTCCACGTGCGGATAGGGGTAGACGTAGTGCAGCCGCACCCACGCGCCATGGGCCTGCGCCATCTCGCCAATCTTGGCTACCAGATCCAGCATGCGCGTCTTGACGGGCTTGCCGTCCCAGAAGCCGGTGCGGTACTTCACATCGACCCCGTAGGCGCTGGTGTCCTGGCTGATGATGAGCAGCTCTTTGACACCCGATTCAAACAGCGCCTTGGCCTCGCTCAAGACATCGCCGATCGGGCGCGACACCAGATCGCCGCGCATGCTCGGGATGATGCAGAAGCTACAGCGGTGGTTGCAGCCCTCAGAGATCTTCAGATAAGCGTAATGCTTGGGCGTGAGCTTGATGCCGGCGGCCCCTCGAAATTCCGCGCGCGCCTCAGGCACCAGGTCAATGAAGGGGTCGTGCGGCTTGGGCACATGCAGGTGCACGGCATCCATCACCTCTTGCGTGGCATGGGGGCCGGTCACGGCCAGCACGCTGGGGTGTACATCCTTCACGAGGTTGCTGCCCTCGCCGGCCCCGGCCTTGGCGCCCAGGCAGCCAGTCACGATCACCTTGCCGTTCTCGGCCAGGGCCTCACCAATGGTGTCGAGGCTTTCTTTGACCGCGTCGTCAATGAAGCCGCAGGTGTTGACGATGACCAGATCGGCCCCGGCGAAGGTCTTGCTGGTTTCGTAGCCTTCGGCACGCAGCTGGGTGAGGATCAGCTCGCTATCCGTTAGGGCTTTCGGACATCCAAGGCTGACAAAGCCGATTTTCGGGGCGTTGGCGGTGGGGGCGGTGACGTTGTCGGAACTCATGGGGCCAGATTGTCCGGCAAATCGGGGGCGCCGGGGCGACGCGGCCCTCCTGAAAGACACCTGAAAGCGTGTTGCAAGAGGCCGCCAGGCGCTATGCTGACGGCATAACAAGCGGAACGCCGCGCGCGCAGCGACGGCGAATCTGGGAGGACTGACGTGCCAGGCATCAAAAAGCGTTGCCCAACAAGGACTTGCCGCCGGGATGGTTGCGCAGGTTATCCGTCTCTTTGGCCGGTGTGCGGCAGGTATCCGTCGCGGATATGCGGCTGGATTGATGTCTATATCGCGTTAGGCCTCTTCAAATGAACACCGAGCAACACGCACTTCTGTTGTCCTGCGACGTTAAGGGCGCTTGGGAACATCCGCCCGACGCTGATTGGCAAGGTTCCATCACCGAGTTGGAGGCTTTGCATCCATCGCTAGAAGCTTCGCTTGGCACTCGTTTGGAGCTGGACAAGCAAGTCCAAGACGCATCCTTCTTCGCAGATCTTGGCGTTCTCGTCCAACAACCGTCAGACAGTGGTACAAGAGTCTTCGCCTATGCAATTTGCTTTCGCTTCTCTTGGTTTGCCAAGCTGTACACCATCCACGGAAGCGCAATCGAGCAATATAGCATTGTTGAGGCGCAACGTCTGCTGGCGGAGCACGGTTATCAATATGTACCTGAGACTGCCCTGCAAGGGCTCTACGATGGTCTAAATGAGCCTCTTGAGCCTGGTTTTACTTGGTGGACTCGCTACTTTGACTACCTCTAAACGTGGCCTAACTGGTTGTTCAACAGGACGTCTACCAGCTTCGCTGGCAGCCGCCTGTTAACGTGGGCGTTAGGCGCCTGTCTTCATGCGACTTCTACCGACATACAAATGCCCGCACTGCGGCAATGATGTGAGCGCAAAGATCCTGCTCAAGCACCCGGTGCCATGCAGTTCTTGCCAGCGCCCTATACAAGTCAAATTGACGCAGGCAGCCATGCTCGCCTCAGCAGTCATGGCGTCAGTTCTCATACTTGCTCGACACAGTTATGTTCTAGCGGGTCTCAGCGTTCTATTGATCAGCATTGCAGGCATCAGGCGGCTCACAATAGAGCCTGCCCCTCCAGGCAACTAGGCATGCCCATGCACCCACACTCAGCGCCTAACTGGGCGTTCAAGCGGACGCCAACACTGGCCATGGCTTCGCCATTTTCATGGCCAGTGTTGGTACCCTCCGCCCTATCGGGCTCCGGCGCCGCTTAACTTGGGCGTTAGGCCTTTCTCAACACAGCGCAAAAATGACCGCTAAAAAAACTTGCCCTTGCGCAGAGCTTCCGCCCGTACTAGATCGAGATACCAAGAAGCTCCCGCTACGGCGTCTCGAAGAGTTGGAGAATCGAACACCGATTCAATTGAACCCCGAACTCGGCAACTACTACTTGAGCCACCTAATGCGCTGCACCTCATGTGGACAGCTATGGCAAATCGACGCTCAAACGAAGAGTGGATTACGTCAACTGAGCTGGGATGCCCTCTTTATTAAGATCGACAGCGATGCCAACTGGAAATCGTACGACGACACTATTGCGAGAGTGAATCATCTTGCACAGAAACACGGCGGCACTTCAGAAAAAAATTGCATATCAGCAGGCTGCCACGGAAAGGCCCTCAATGACGGCGTGTTTTGCCCGAACTGCATGTACGAACGCTCGCTGTACAGGTAAACCCAACTTTGGTTAAATGACCTATTGCAACGCCCAAAAATGCGGGCCATATCAGCCAAAACGGCCTTCCACTGCGCTCCCCAGCCTAACTGGGGGTTCAACGCGGACACCAACATAGGCCATCGCTTCGCGATTTTGATGGCCTATGTTGGTACCCTCCAGCCTTCGGCTTCCGGTGCCGGTTAACCAGGGCGTTAGCCTTCTTCCAATACCTCTACGTACTTCGCATATGGCGCCAAAGAAGAACCCCGTCATCTACATCGGAGGCCCCGGCTACGACCAGCATTTTTTTGAGCACTTCGATCCGATTCTTGCGGGTATTTCTGCACATTTCGAGCAAATCTTGCGTAAGTTGCGCATCAGCGGACGGATGGGAATTCCCGTCTCAATTGACCTCTTTGTGAAGGCCAGTGACCCGAACAACATCGAGGCATTTGCGGAACCAATTGTCCTTGGTTCTTCGTACCGCATAGTTCTCTCCGCTGGGCTCTCCTATCGCCTTTGGTTGGCGTCGCGCTTCGTACTGACGGACTACGAGTATTTTAGCTGGGTCGGTCAGTGCAAAGTTCTCAAGAGAGAGGGGACTCCATCTCGCAAAGAACGCCTTGCTGACTTCTCCTTTTACATAGCGACCTACTACATATTGCTGCACGAACTTGCTCACATTGTTCTCGGGCACTGCGACTACTTCAACAAAACTACCGGCAGCGCGGTGGATGAATTTGGTAGCTCCGGCTACGTTCTCACCCCGGAACAACTCAGAATCTCTCGGGGCTTGGAGGCAGAGGCTGATCGTCAGGCTGGAGAGTGGCTACTGGCCTTTTTTGAAGGTGCGCTTGGACCAACCGGCCGAGGTGTTGATATCACCTTCCCGAGCCGAGTAGCCGCGTATGAGTTCTATACGTATGCGATTACCTCAGTCTTCGTTCTATTCCAGCAACTCACGCAGCGGATGGGGAAGCGTCATCCGCTTCCCAACGAGCGCCAATACGTTGTCCTGACCGGCATTGGCACATTCCTAAAGCGATTTAAGCCGCAGGAGTTAGATACCTTGTTTCCTCGTGTAACGTTGTTTATGTCCGACGCAGGTCGTCGCATGGGACTTCTTGGCGCACAGACTCCGTTGGAGACCGCAAAAGTTGCGATGGGTATGGTGTATGTCGATGACGTAATCAAAGAAACTAAGATTCGGGATTTTCAACACCGTGTCGTTGCTACAGAGTAATCAACAGAAGGCTAACCCGGCAGTCGAGCGGACCTGCGCGAAAAGCCGCGCAGGCCGCTCACCTCCACGTTAGCCCCCTACATCGACAGAGAGAAACATGACCGATAAAAAGATCGAAAAGCCTGCAGCAAAGCCTGAATGCTTTACCATCATGCCCATCGCCGATGTCGATGGCTATCCGCCTGGCCACTTCAAACAGGTCTACGACAACATAATCGTTCCGGGCTGTGAGGCTGCTAGCTATAAAGCCACCCGAGCAGACGAAGTCAAGGCGTCAAACCTTATTCATCTGGACATTCTGAGGAAGCTCATCGAGGCGCCTATAGCCATATGCGATCTGAGCACGAGAAACCCAAACGTTCTATTTGAGCTAGGCATCCGCCAAGCGTTTGATAAGCCAGTTGTGTTGATCCAAGAAAAGGGAACGCCTCGTATCTTCGATATCGCTCCACTTCGATACCTTGAGTACTCTAAAGACATGAAGTATCACGAGGTCCTTCGCAGCCAAGAAGAGCTCAGTGAGGCTATCAAAGCAACCGTCACCGCAGATGGCGATCAAGGAAACGTAAATTCAATCGTCAAACTTCTTGCACTGGACTCCCCCGCCCGGATACCTGAACTTAAAGGTGGCAAAGAGCACTTTGCCATGGAGATAATGCAAGCGGAGATGCGCGACATCAGAAAAATGGTAGAGGTCTCATTGTATGAGAGCCGGAATGGCTTGCGGGCAAACAGCCTTGCCGCCATTGAGTTTGAGCGAATCAGTAGCGCTTTGGAAAAGCTCAAATCCAATAAACGACAACCTCTCGGTGCTCGCATTGAAGAGCTACACATGCTTATGCGTGATGCAGAGATGGCACTTATGGAGTGCAGGGAAGAGCAAGAGCATCGCTATTTTAGGAATCTCATGGAACGACTGCACCGTACCCGTGCATTGTTGGAACAAGAGGAGCTTTAATCCACAGGGCTAACTGTCGGTTCAACGCGGACGCCAACACTGGCCATGCCTTCGGCATTTTCATGGCCAGTGTTGGTGCCCTCCGCGCTTCGCGCTCCGGCACCGGTTAACCTGGGCGTTAGGCTCTCCGAAAACACAGCGCTGGATGCCGCATACACCCTCGAATCAACAAGTGCTATCGAAATGAAGCGAATTATTGAAGAGCGACTCGAAATCGAAGTATACGTAGGCGCCAAGGGGCATGTATGCCTCAAGCAGGTAAAGCATCACGAGGATGACGTCGTCATCACGGTGCACCCTGACGACGTAACGAAGTTGATCGACTTCCTCAAAGAGGTCCAGGCGGAGGCATACGTCGCTCGCGCATCCGATAGCTCTTGCACCGACGAAGACGAATAGCCAACTACACATTAACTCAAGCCATGGCAGTGATTACGCCCTTCCACTTCGCGCCCCAGCCTAACTGTCGGTTCAACGCGGACGCCAACACTGGCCATGCCTTCGGCATTTTTATGGCCAGTGTTGGTGCCCTACGCGCTTCGCGCTCCGGCGCCGGTTAACCTTGGCGTTAGGCCTCACGAAAAAACCTATGTCGTTTCTCTCAAAACTTCTTGGCCGATCAAAACCACAATCAGTGGATTCGAGCGCATCCGAAGATCTGATTCCTGTTCCGATTCCGGCTCTGAGCGCCTTGCTATTGAATCTTGAGAAGCAGAAGGGTGCCCCACTCACTCAGGAGGAAGTCATTGGCGCAAGAGATAAGGCTGTGTGCATGATGTTGCTGACCTGCCCGGTTTCTTCGCTCCAGTGATTCCTGGGAAGATGGCTCCCATCCTGCGAGGAGCCCATGAGAAAGAGTCGATTCACCGAAGAGCAAATGGTTGCGGTGCTGCGTGACGCGGACCGC
>NZ_JAAAPN010000012.1 GCF_009909205.1 Aquabacterium fontiphilum | reverse complement strand
AGCAAGCCCAGGCCCACCTGGGGTGTCCAAATTGGACACCTACAGTCAACAGAAAAGCGAGAGACGCCAGTGTTCATCGGGCCTCTCGTACGATTAACCACGGCGGCGCGTGCACGCCCCAGGGCGGCCCAGGCTTGCAGGCGTGCCCCCCGGCGCACCTGTCTTTTTCGAGGTCAGACCAACAGGGCTACGGCGGCCCCAAGACCACCCAAGGCCCCGCCCAGGATGAGCAAAGGCCACTCGGTCTGCCTGACGCGCATGGGGATGAAGGAGTACAGCAAAGGACCCGCCACGAACATCACCAAGGGAGCCCACCAGGAGGCTATGAAGAAGCCCGCAATCCACATCCCAAGGAGAGACAGGGAAGCAGCACTCCCCACAAGGCTCAGAGCAGTAGGCACCAGATGGGCGGGGGTCTTGTGGAACTGCAGGGCAGCCACAGCGAGAAGGAGACAGCTAAGGGCATACAACCCAGGCATAGAACACCCTGACAAGTGGTTTTGTTTGCCAGAAGTGTGCCCCCAAAGACCTCCCCAGGGACAGCAGCCGAGGAAGATGCAACGACATTGCATAGCCGCCCCATTAGCCTGACCGAAGACAGCGTGGGGGAAAAGCGTGGGGGAAAAAGACAAAACCCCGAATCCGTAAGTCCTTGTGGACATTGGAATTTCGGGGTCTGCCGAATACTGGCGGAGAGGGCGGGATTCGAACCCGCGGTAGGCTATTAACCTACACACGCTTTCCAGGCGTGCGACTTAAACCACTCATCCACCTCTCCGTGGAGCCTGCGATTGTAGCCCGATTTCGGGTCAGTTCAGCGGGGTCTTCTTGCCATCCTTGTAGGCGTACAACGTCATGGCCGGGTTGCGCAGTTCGCCGTTGGGCTCAAACGCTACCTTGGCCGTGATGCCCTGATATTGCGTTTCCTTGAGCTTCGGACCGTAGACCTTGGGATCGACAGAGTTGGCTCGCTTCATCGCGTCCACGAGCACCATGGTGGCGTCATAGGTGTAAGGCGAATACACCTGGAACTGCTTGGGGAAGCGGCTGTCATAGCGCGCGCGCCACGCCTTGCCGTTGGGCAGCTTGTCCAGCGAGGCGCCGCCTACGGCGCACACCACGTTGGCCAGTGTGCGGGCGCCGCTGGCCAGTTCAACCAGCTTGTCGGTACAAATGCCATCGCCGCCGAACAGATACACCTTGTTCAGGCCGAGCTGCTGCATCTGGCGCAGCATGGGGCCAGCCTGCGGGTCCATGCCGCCGAAGAAGATGCCTTCAGGCTTGCGGCTCTTGATGGAGGTGAGAATGGCCGAAAAGTCCACCGCCTTGTCATTGGTGTATTGCTGGCTCACCACCTCCAGCCCCAGCTCCTTGGCCGTGCGGGTGAACACCTCTGCCACGCCCTTGCCGTAGGCCGTGCGGTCGTCAATGATGGCCACGCGCTTGATCTTCAGCGTCTCGGCCGCGTAGCGCGCCAGCCCCGCACCGAGGGCGTTGTCATTGGCCAGCAGGCGGTAGACGTTGCTGTAGCCCAGTTGCGTCAGCTGTGGGTTGGTGGCCGACGGTGAGACCATGGGCAGGCCGCACTGGTTGTACACGCGCGCAGCGGGAATGGTGGTACCCGAGTTCAGATGGCCCACCACGCCATTGACCCTGGCATCGCACAGCTTCTGAGCTGCAGCGGTGCCCTGCTTCGGATCGGCTGCGTCATCTTCGGCCACCAGTTCGAAGCGCACCTTCTGCCCGCCGATGGTCACCCCCTGGGCGTTGAGCTCCTCGATGGCCAGCCGTGCGCCGTTCTCGTTGTCTCGACCATAGTGCGCCTGGGGGCCGGACACAGGGCCCACGTGCCCGATGCGGACGACGGTCTGCGCATGCGCAGCCACAGCAGCCAAGGCCGCACCGAGCCACAAGGCATGGCGCGCGAGAGACGGAGCAAACTTCATGGGTCAACCTTTCCTGAATCGTTGAACAAGGGGCTGCAAGATGGGGCGCCGCGTCCCGTCATCGCTGGCGCAGCCGGGCCATTTCCTGCGCGACCGCGCGAGCGACCACATCGCGCAGCGTGCGGCTCAGTTCCTGCCGCAATTCCTGCACCAGGGCATCGGTATGACGGGCAAGCACGGGCGCCATCGCCTCGCGCAGGCGGAACTCAAGCATGCCGTCCACCTGGCGCTGAACATCCTGCATCACGCGCTGCGTGATCTGCGCTTCAGATGGCACGGCGGGAGTGGTCGTAGGCGGCACGGGCGGCACCAATGGCGCCGTCAGTTCGGGCGTCGGAGTGACGACGGCCGCGGGGGCCACCACGGGCGACGCGCCCGGCAGGTCGATCACCTCGGTCAGCACCGGCACATGGGCCGGCCGCGGGCGAGAAGGCAACGGGCCGCCGGTCATGCAGTCACCTCATGAGGCCGAACGTCCCAGCCCATGGCTTGGTAGGCCTTCCAACGCTGGCGCCCGAGCTGTCGGTCCGACGGGTCGTGGGTGACGATTTCGAACAGCCGATGGAACCCGGCCAGCCCGTCGGGCACAGCATCACCGAGGTTCACCAGCACGGTGTGACCTTCCGGCACACGATCCGGCGTGGTGGTCAGCCAGATGGGTGTGGTCTGCAGCCGCGGCGGCAAGCCGTTGCCCGCATCGAGCACGTGCGGAATGAAATCCTGCTCGTCGGCCACCCACAGCTGCTGGTCGAGCGTGCGCAGGGTCAGCGCCTCGCCGGTCACCACCAGGCGAGCGCCAGCGCGGTAGGCCTTTCTGACCAGCCGCTGGGCATAGGCCAGCTTGTCGCTCATGCCATGGTGAAACTCGACGGTGCCAGGCTGCATGGCATCAAACCTTGTTCACGGTCTTGCGCGCAGCCGGGCCCGCAACGTTGCGGCCACTGGCACCCTTCGGGGCCTTGGCGGACTTGACGGGCTTGACGGGCTTGGTCTGCTTCACGACCGTCTCAGCCTTTGCGGGCTTCGTGGGCTTCGCAGCCTTGGGCGCCAGCGCCTGCTTGCCCATGGCTGCCTGGTTCAGCAGGAACTGGGTCAACAGCAACACCGGCCGACCGGTGCCGCCCTTGGCCGCGCCCGACTTCCACGCCGTGCCGGCAATGTCGAGGTGGGCCCAGCGGTAGGCATCGGTGAACTTCGCCAGGAAGCAGGCCGCCGTGATCGAGCCGCCTTCGCGCCCGCCCACGTTGGCGATGTCGGCAAAGTTGCTCTTCAGCGCATCGGCGTACTCCTCGTCCAGTGGCATGCGCCAGGCCGTGTCACCCGACTCCAGGCCGGCCTGCAGCAGCGCATCGGCCAGTTCGTCGTCGCGCGAGAACAGGCCGCTGTGCATGTTGCCCAGCGCGATCACGCAGGCGCCGGTCAGCGTGGCGATGTCGACCACCACGGCCGGCTTGAAGCGCTCGGCATACGTGAGCGCATCGCACAGGATGAGGCGGCCTTCGGCATCCGTGTTGAGGATCTCGATCGTTTGCCCCGACATGCTGGTGACCACATCGCCCGGCTTGGTGGCGGTGCCGCTGGGCATGTTTTCGCAGGTGGGGATCAGGCCGATCACATTGAGGCGAGGCTTGAGTTCGGCCAGGGCGCGGAAGGTGCCCAGCACGCTGGCGGCTCCGCCCATGTCGAACTTCATCTCGTCCATGCCCGCACCGGGCTTGAGCGAAATGCCGCCAGTGTCAAAGGTGATGCCCTTGCCGACCAGCACCACCGGTGCCTGACCGGAGGGGCCACCCTCATAACGCATCACGATGAAGCGCGGCGGCTGGGCCGAGCCTGCCGTGACGGACAGGAAGGAGCCCATGCCCAGCTTTTCGAGGGCCGGGCGGTCCAGCACCTCGGTGCGGATCACTTTGTGCTGCCGTGCCAGGCGCCGGGCCTCGTCGGCCAGATGGGTGGGGGTGCAATGGTTGCCCGGCAGGTTGGCCAGTTCGCGCGCGACGGCCACGCCGGCCATCTGACCCTGAGCCCGCTTGAGCGCGGCCGGCAGGTCAGCGCCCTCCTGGGCGTGCCCAACCAGCGTGCATTTGCGCAGTGCGCCTGCAGCAGGAGCGGAGGGCTTGGTTTCGCGGTAGACGTAGGTGGCCTCGTCCGCCACCTGCACGATGGCGCGCGCATGGCCGGCATCCAGCGTCCAACCCTGGCCGGCCGCCACGGCCACGTGCGCGACCTGCGTGTCCTTGATCAGTGCCAGCGCCTTTCCGATGGCCGCCTTGAAGGCCTTGGGCGATGTCTGACTGGCGACCGCCACGACCAGCTTGGGCCTGCCCTTGCCCAGCACACGGTGGAGCGAAACAGCCCGCCCGGCCTTGAGGACCAGGTCGCCGTGGGCAATGGCCTCGGCGACAGCGGCGTCAACCGCTGCATCGCCACAGGTGGCCAGCTCGGGCGTCAGCACAACAATGAGGGCATCGGCATTGACGCCGGAGATGGCGGGCCCCGCGGCCGCAACGAAACGGTGGTCCATTCAGCGAACGTCCATAATGGACAGGTTGAACACGTGCAACCAATGTTATTCGATTCCTCCCTTCGTCGAGAACTGTGGCGCAGCTTTGTGGGCACCCTGGTCATCGTGCTGACGGTGGTCTTGACCATGGTGCTGATCCGGGTACTCGGGCAGGCCACCAAGGGCTCGTTTGCGCCCGCCGATGTGAGCCTGATCCTCAGCTACGCGGTCATTGGTCAGCTGCCCGTGCTGATCGGCCTGTCGCTGTTTGTGGCGATCGTCACCGTGCTCAGCCGCATGTGGCGGGACAGCGAGATGGTGGTCTGGCAGGCCAGCGGCCTGCGCCAGCGCGATTTCCTGCGGCCTTTGCTGCGCATGGCCTGGCCTGTGCTGGCCGTGGTGGCCCTGTGTTCGCTCGTAGCCAAGCCCTGGGCCGCCAGCCAGACGGAGTTGCTCAAGCACCGCCACGAGAAGCGCTCGGACATGGCCCGTGTAGCGCCAGGGCAGTTTCAGAGTTCGGCCGACGGGCAGCGCGTCTTCTTCATCGACAGCCACAGCGAGGGGCAGGAACGCGGCCGCAACGTGTTCATGGTGCTGAGCGACGAGCGCAGCGAATCGGTCATCACCGCCCGCGAGGGCAATCTGATGCTCGACGGCCCCTACCGCTACCTGGTACTCAGCCAGGGGGAGCGCACGCAGACGGATCTGGCCACTGGCCTGATGACGCACGCGCGCTTCCAGACCGCCCGGGTGCTCGTGGGGGAAACGCCTCCGCCACCCGAAGAGGTCATGGACGTGCGCAGCATGAGCACGCCCGCGTTGATGCTTGACGCCCGCGCCGAGGCCAAGGGCGAACTCGTCTGGCGCGGTGGCTTCATCTGGGCGGCGTTCAACCTGGTGCTGGCTGGCCTGTTGCTGGCTTCGGGCAACACCCGACGCCACAGCAGCTGGAACCTGCTGGCCGCCTTGCTGCTGTTCGTGGTGTATTTCAACGTGCTCAACCTGCATCAGGGTGCGGTCGCCAAGGGTCGACTGGAGTTGTGGAGCAGCATGGCCCTGCTGCATGGCGGGGTGAGTCTGGCCTTGCTGGCACTGATCCGCCTCAGGGACGGCCCCCATCTGCGCTGGCCTTGGCACCGGGGGCACGCGGCATGAAGACCGTCCGCAAGCTGGTCTACACCACTGTCATCCGCCATGTGGCCTTGGTGACGCTGGCCTTCCTCGCACTCTTTTTCTTCATCGATTTCGTCGACCAGGCCAAACACATTGGCCGACGCGGCTATACGGTGCTGGATGTGGTCTGGACCTGTCTGCTGATGCAGGGCGGCCACTTCTACAACCTGTTTCCGATCGCACTGCTGATCGGCGCGATCCTGGCGCTGGCGCGCATGGCCCAGACATCGGAGTTCACCATCCTGCGCACCGGCGGACTGGGCCCCGGCCGGGCGCTGATGCTGCTGGGCGGGCTCGGTGTGTCGGCCGCCATGCTGGGCGCGTTGGCGGGCAACTGGCTGGTGCCATTGGCCGAGGCAGAGCTGGCCACCCACCGTGCCCAGTTCAGCCGCAACCCCGGGCTGAAGCTGGGCGACGGCGGCACCTGGCTGCGTGAGCAGCGTGTCGATGCGGGTGGCCAGCGACGGGTCGTCACCGTCAACGTCGGTTCAGCCAGCAGCCACGGCACCTTCGAACGCGTGCGCATCTATGAGTTCGACCAGAACGGGCGGCTGCTGCGCCGGCTGACCGCCGACTCGGCCCATGTGCGGGCGGCAGGCAGTGGCGGCACGGCAGGGTCGGTCTGGCAACTGCAGGGCGTGCGTGACACCCGCTGGCGCAACGACGTGACCATGGCAGCCACGGACCTGAGTCAGCCGCTGGGCACGCAGTTGGTGGAGGACATGAAGCTCCCGCAGTTGGACTGGGCCAGCAGCCTGACGCCGTTGGTTGTATCGGCCTCGGTGTTACCGCCCGACACCATGTCGGCCTGGGATCTGCGACGTTACGCCAACCACCTGTCGCTCAATGCGCAAGCGGCGCAGAAGTACGAGATGGCCTTCTGGCAGAAGTCGCTTTACCCGCTGGTGTGCCTGGTCATGGTGGGCCTGTCGCTGCCATTTGCCTATCTGCATGCCCGCAGCGGCGGCATGAGCCTGAAGATCTTCGGCGGCATCGTGCTGGGCATCAGTTTCGTGCTTGTCAATCACATCGCCAGCCACTTGGGCCTGCTGCACCAGTGGCAGCCCTGGCTGGCCACGACCGTGCCCAGCCTGCTGTACCTGCTGTTGTCGCTGGGCGCATTTGCCTGGCTCGTCCGATACCGCTGATCCATGACCCACCCTGCACACGGCATCCTCCTGTTCGCGCACGGCGCACGCGATCCTGCCTGGGCTCAGCCCTTTGAGCGCGCGCGCGATGCGATGCGCCAGCGCGCCGAGGCACAGGGCGCCACCGTGCGCCTGGCCTTCCTGGAGTTCATGAGCCCCGACATCCTCGCCGCCGGCCACGAGCTGGCGACCGCCGGATGCACGCAGGTGACCGTCGTGCCACTGTTTCTGGGCGCGGGCGGCCACGTCCGCAAGGATCTGCCCCGGCTCATGGATGAACTCGCCAGCGCGCACCCGGGCGTGACGTGGCGACTGAGTCCCGCCGTGGGCGAAACCGACCTGCTCATCCAGGCCCTGGCTGACTCGGCATGGCAGCTTGCGACCGGCCCGGCCCCCACGACTTCCTGAACGCCCGCCATGAACCTGCACCAGTTCCGATTCGTGCACGAGGCTGCCCGGCGCAACCTCAACCTGACCGAGACCGCCAAGGCGTTGCACACATCGCAGCCGGGCATCTCCAAGGCCATTCTGGAGCTGGAAGAAGAACTGGGCGTGGACATCTTCGTGCGCCACGGCAAGCGCCTCAAGCAGATCACCGAGCCCGGGCAGCATGTGCTGCAGTCCATCGACATCATCCTGCGCGAGCTGGGCAACCTCAAACGCATCGGCGAGGAATACGCCAAGCAGGACGCCGGCACGCTGTCCATCGCCACCACGCACACGCAGGCGCGCTACGTGCTGCCTGCGCCGGTGGCTGCGCTGCGCAAGCGCTACCCCAAGGTGGCCGTGAGCCTGCACCAGGGCACGCCGGAGCAGGTGGCCCGCATGGTGCTCGACGAGGTGGCCGACATCGGATTGGCGACGGAATCGTTGAGCGATTTTCCCGAACTGATCACCCTGCCCTGCTACGAGTGGCAGCACGTGGTGGTCATGCCTGCGGCCCATCCGCTGGCCAGTGTGCCGCGGCTGACGCTGGAGCAACTGGCCAGCGAGCCGCTGATCTCGTATCACCCCTCATTCACCGGGCGCAAGCGCATCGACCTGGCCTTTGCGCAGCGCGGGCTGACGCCCAATGTGGTCCTGGAGGCGATTGACGCCGACGTGATCAAGACCTACACCCGCCTGGGTCTGGGCATCGGGCTGGTCGCCGAGATGGCTGTGCGCGAAGACCCGCAAATGGGCCATCCGGAAGCCGAACTGGTATGGCGGCCTGCTGGCCACCTGTTCGGCCCCAACCTGGCGCGCATCGCGTTCAAGCGCGGCGCCTACCTGCGCCAGTTCGTGCTGAGCTTTGCCGAGCTGGTGTCAGACCGACTCAGCCGCGACGCCATTCTTCAAGCGCTCAAGACGCCGGCCGGCCAGGTGGCCGACAACGGCGACTACGGTCTCTGAGCTCACCAAGCCGATCGACTCAGACCTTATCGCGGCCGGGCCCCACATCTGGCAGGTCGATGTGCTCATGGTCACTGGCATCGGCCACGCCCGTCGTCGTGAACGCGGTACCCGCCGCCAGCGAAGAAGATGCCGGCAGGTCGTCAAGTTGCAGATCGAGGGTGAAATCCGGGCGGGCCTCAGGCTGCGCCTTGATGGGACGCGTGGCCATCAGGGGTTCGACTGGCGCCTCGTCCGGCGATGACTCGTCGACCGCCACCACCGGCAGCCCCGTGTGGCCGTCCACCGGCAACAGCAGGTCAACCGGCTGCTGGTGCGATTCCTTCTCTGCCAAGTCGCGCGCCACGGCATAGAGGAACAGCAACTCGCGGTAAGCGGGCAGATCAAAGGTTTCGACATCCTGATCCGGCCGCGTCAGCGACTTCTCCAAGACCTCCATGGCGCGCACCGGTGCCGCCCACAGGGTCTGCAGACGATCGACCACGCCGGGATAGTCTTCCAGCGTGTGCCCCTGCTGCAGATCGGCCTCCCAAGCGGGCGCGTAAGCGTTGAAGCGCGCGTTGAAGGCAGCTTGCACACGCTCATAATCGCCACGCTTGCCCAGGCGTTGGTAAATCTCCAGCAGCTTGAGGAAGGGCAAGGGGCTGGCCGCCGGGTTCATCTCGATGTGGCTTTCGAGCAGGTCGATGGCAGCATCGTCCTGGCCCAACACCACGAAGAAGTCAGCCTGCTGTTCGAGATCGATCAGTTCCTCCACCGAGACGGCGCGGTGCACATCCTGCGCGACCGGTGCGGGTGCGGCTTGTGCGCCAGCCGCCGCCGGTCGCATGGGGGGCGCCTCTGGCTCGGCCTGTACACCAGGTGCGGCGGGCGCGGGAACCGGGCTCACCGGCTCGGCCGGCTGAGGTGACTCAGCCGTGGGCGCGTTGTCAGCGTGGCTGTCGGGCTCAGGCATGGGCACGGGGCCCGTGCGGTGCACGAAGTCGGCTGCAGTGCGCTGGCCAGGGTCCGCGTCCGGGGCATCGGCGCTGGCGTCGGCCTGCAGTTCATCGACCTGCGACTGCCACCAGGCGTCGCGGTTGGCGCTCTGACGGCGCAGCTGCAGATAGAGGTAGACCGCCGCCGCCACGGCGGCCAGTGCGACCGCCGCCAGCACATACATCCAGACGTTGCCGGCGCGGCTCGATTCCATGGCACGCACGCGTTCTTGCATGGCTGCGACCGATTCGCGCGCGCGGTCACTTTCCTGGTTGAGCTGCGCCAGGCGTTGCTCCAGTTCCTGCACACGTTGCTGATCGCGCGCCACCTGGTCGGGCGAGGCGTTCATGGCACGCCACAGGGCGGCAGCTGCCTGACGCCGGGCCAACACCTCGGGGCTGTCGGTCTCGGCCGCAGCGGCACCCGGCATCATGGTGCTGATGCGCAGATCGGGCACCACCAGGGCATCGATACTGGCGGGATCCAGCAGCAGACGAGGCTGCTCGGCCGGCGCGACAGCCGCCTGACGTTGGCGAGATGAACGCGAAGGCTGTCCCGACGCCGCCAGATCTTCGGCACGGGGCAGTTGCCGCTCGGGGGCCGCCCGCGGCACTCGGGGCGCGGGCGCCGTGCGGACAGGCGGCACCGCACCAGCACCAGCGTTGGCCGACGCGGCGCCGGGCGCATCGTTGCGCGGCGCGGGCATGCGCGGCGGCGGCTCAGGTGACAGTGGCACACGCGGCGCGGTCGCCACGGTGGGGCTGCTCAGCTCAGGCGGGTCGGCCAGCACCACAAACTTGCGCGTGATGCTTGCGCCGCAACCGGCTTTCAGGTTGATGGTAACAATGGGCTCGTTGACCAGCGCGGACGTGGTCACACGCAGGCGCCGCTCGGCGCCGCTGGACAGCAGGGACACATTGACGGCGGACGCAGCCACGCGCTCGTCACCGAACAGCACTTCTGCACTGACGCATTCATCCTTGACCTCTTCGCCCGCCTCGAGGCGAAGGGGTACTGTCAGCGTCAGAGACTCTCCCAGGATGGCTTGACTGGTGGGTCGACCGAAGCCCAGCGCATGAGACGACATCGACGCCAACATCAGCGTCGTCCCGACAAAGGCAGCGGCCGACACCCGCAAAAACTGATTCATATGGGTGCATCATGAGGCCTGATTTTTCACTCTAGCATGAAGCACTTTGCCGTCCGGCCGCCAGCCATGACGGAACACTCAAACGGATGGCCTGATGACGACCGAATTGTTGACACACACCCTAGGACAAACCCTGGTGATGACCCTCAATGGGCCCGCCACGCGCAACGCGCTGTCCACCCAGGTGTACGCGGCTGGCGTCGAATCGCTGAACATGGCGGAGTCCAACCCCGATGTGCGGGCGGTGGTCATCACCGGCGCGGGCGGCCACTTCTGCTCGGGCGGCGATGTGCAGCGTCTGCGACACAACCGTCAACATGATCTGGCAGGCCAGTCAGACGCAGTTCAGGCCTTCCACGAATGGATCCTGGCGCTGCGCGCATTTCCCAAACCAGTGGTGGCCGCCGTCGAGGGTCACGCGGCAGGCGGCGGCGTCTCGTTGGCGCTGGCCTGCGACCTGATCGTGGCCGCCAACGACGCCCGCTTCAGCCTGTCGTACATGCGCGTGGGTCTGAGTCCGGACGGCGGCATCAGCCAAGCGCTGGTGCAGGCGCTCGGTAGGCGGCGGGCCTTCGCGGCGCTGGCGCTGGCAGAAACACATGACGCCAGTCTCTGGGCGCAATGCGGTCTGGTACAGCAGCTCAGCGAACCCGGCCAGGCCCTGCACGACGCCGTCGCACTGGCCGACCGTCTCGCCGCGCAGCCGGCTGGCGCGCTGGCCAGTCTCAAAGAGCTGATCCATGACGCGATGCCCGTCTCGCCTGACCACTTGCAGGCCGAGCGCACGCAGTTCATGCGCAATCTGGTGTCGCCCGAGGCCGGACAGGCCATGGACGCCTTTTTGAGCCGACGCCAAGCCAGCTGAGCACCCGTCACCTCCGCTGCTGCGGCAATGGGGGAAGCCTGCCTCAGGCAGGCTCAGGCCGCCTCGACGGTCTTGGCCAGCGTGCGAGCGGCCGTGGCCATCTTGCCAAACAGCTGCCCCACCAGGCGCAGTTGCGTCTGCTGCAGGGGCTGGCCAGCCATGCGCGCTGTCAGCATGCCGCGGTTGAGCGTCACGACGAACACCAGACTGTCCGTCCACCAGTGCGAAGCGGCTTCTTCCAAGGCCGCCAGCATGCCCAGCTCCAGCCAGCTTCGGGCCATGGGCTCCGCGTTGCACAACAGCACAAAGCGTTTGCCAAGCACGGCCGAATGCTGCAGGTTGACTTTGGGATGCATCGCCAGCCAGCGCATTTCATCAGGCAGCGTGTTGTCGATCTGCGTCTGCATGGCGTTGGTGAAACGGCTGAAGACGTCAGTCTCGAGCGTCTGGGCCAGCACACGCGTGAGCATCACCATCTGCACATCGGCCGGCAGCCCTGTGTCACAGCGGAAGCGCAACTCCTTGCCGATCACATAAGGGCGTTGCGAGCCGCCCCATTCGACGCGCCAGCCCTCTTTTGCTTCGACCACGTAGCCCCCGCCGGTTTTGTCCTTCACGCGCTTGAATGCGTGGCCTTCCGAGCGGGCCCACTCGGCCAGCACATCGCCCTGGTCGACGTTGTCGCGACCGGCGCGGATCCATCGTTTGAGTGAGGCGAACATGGGCGCGGGGGTCCCTGAAGGTGAATGGTCGGGCCTGGCCTGTCCAGAGGGAATCGAACCCCCAACCTACCGCTTAGAAGGCGGTTGCTCTATCCGGTTGAGCTATGGACAGCCGTTGTGACCGAGTGTACGCCAAGGGCACCCCGTCAGTGCCTCAGGGATCCCCGGCATCGGCCGGCCGCCACCTTGACAGCCACAGCGCGTTGGTGACCACGCAGACGCTGCTGAACGCCATGGCGGCGCCGGCCAGCAGGGGGCTGAGTCCGCCCAATGCTGCCAGGGGGATGCCGATCACGTTGTAGCCAAACGCCCACACCAGGTTCTCCCGGATCTTGCGCGAGGTGCGCCGCGAAATGTCGATTGCCGCTGGAATCAGCAGCGGATCACCGCGCATCAGCGTGATGCCAGCGGCCTGCATCGCCACATCGGTGCCGCCTTCGGGGTTGGCCATGGCCAGGCCCACATCGGCAGCGGCCAGCGCCGGCGCGTCATTGAGCCCGTCGCCTACCATGCCGACCACGGTGGCGCGGGCGCCCGGGGCGGTCGGCTGCTGCAGGCGGTGCACATGGTCGGCCTTGTCTCCTGGCAGCACCTCGGCAATCACCTCGTCGATGCCGACCTGGGCGCCGATGGCCTGGGCAGCCCCGCGGTTGTCGCCCGAAATCATCACGGTGCGCACGCCCAGCCGGTGCAGTTCGCGCACCGCGGCCACGGTGTGCGGCTTGACCGCATCGCCGAACGCGAACACGGCTTGGACGGTCGCGGCCCCGTTTGGAGACGCCATCATCAGCCACGACACGCTGGCGCCCTCGCCTGCCCAGCGGCTGGCAGCCTCTTGCAAGGCCTCGGGCGCCGAGGCACCCAGTTCGTCGCGCCAGCGCGTGCTGCCCAGCATCCACCGGCGTGCATTGGCCTCCAAGCCCTCGATGCCCCGGCCCGGCACGGCCCGCACCTCGCCCAATGGCTGCGGTACCACCTCCTGGTCCTGCGCGGCGGCCAACACCGCGCGCGCCAGCGGATGCTCGCTGCCTTGCTGCAGCCCCGCGGCGATGGCCAACAAGCCGGGTGCATCGGCCGCCGCACTGGCCGCAACCAGCCACTGGCTCACGCGGGGACGCCCCTCAGTCAGCGTGCCCGTCTTGTCAAAGGCAAGCACGGCGATGCGATGGGTCAATTCGAGCGCCTGCGGGTCCTTGATCAGGATGCCGTGGCGTGCGGCCGCCCCGGTGCCGGCCATGATGGCCGCGGGGGTGGCAAGGCCCAGTGCGCAGGGGCAGGCAATGACCAGCACGGCCACGGCGCGGATCACTGCCGCCTCGGTGGGCAGCCCCCATGCCCACGCCCCCAGCCCGGCCAGCACGGCCACGAGCAGCACCACCGGCACAAACACGGCCGACACCCGGTCGACCAGTTGTTGAATGGGCGCCTTGCTGGCCTGGGCATCGACCACTCGGCGGATGATCTGCGACAGCATGGTCTGGCCACCCACAGCGGTGACCGCCATCACGAGTCGCCCTTCGCCATTGATGGCGCCGCCGGTCAGCCGGTCGCCCTCGGCTTTGCTGACCGGCAACGGCTCGCCCGTCAGCAGGGATTCATCCACATGCGTCCGCCCCTCTGCCACCACGCCATCGGCCGGCACGCGCTCGCCCGGCCGCACGACCAGCCGGTCGCCTGCGGTCACCAGCGCCAGGGGCACATCGACTTCGCCCTGAGGCCCCAGTCGGTGCACAACGTCGGGCCGCAAGGCCTGCAGCGCGCGAATGGCGGCCGTGGTCTGGTACTTGGCCCGCGCCTCGAGCGCCTTGCCCAGCAGCACGAGCGCAATCACGACCGTGGACGACTCGAAGTACAGGTCGGGCGCGTGGTGGGCATCGGTCGGGTGGCGCCACCACAGCCAAACCGACAGCGCCCAGGCTGCACTGGTGCCCAGGGCCACCAGCTGGTCCATGTTGCCGGCGCCCGAGCGCAGGGCCGCCCAGCCGGCACGATAGAAGCGCGCGCCCAGGATGAACTGCACCGGGGTAGCCAGCAGAAACTGGAACCAGGCCGGCCAGAAATGGTGGTTGCCCCACAGCATGGGCAGCATCAGCGGGATGGCCGCCGCCAAACCCAGCGCCACCGGCAGCCAGATCCGCCAGGGTGCGTCGCCCTCGTGCTCGCCCATCGGGGCATCCGCCTGCACGACATGGGCTTCGTAACCGGCCACCTCGACCGCGTTCACCAGCACCTCGGTCGATAAGGCCTGCCCGGACGCGGCCTGCACGGTGGCCACCTCGGTGGCGAAGTTGACGTCGGCTTGCCCAACGCCCGGCAGCTTGCGTAATGCGCGCTCGACACGGCCCACGCAGGCCGCGCAGGTCATGCCGCGGATGGCGAGCTGAATCGGATCGTTGACAGGGGCCTGGGCAGCGTGGTCAGACATGGTGGCTTGCTTTGCGAACAGTGTGCCCGCACTGTCAAGTCTGACACCATGTCAAAGTCAAGCGAGGGGCGCGTTCTTGACTCTGACATGATGGCAAGGTTCATCCTCACGCCACCCTCACCCACCGGAGCCCATGATGAGCACCCAGACCCACGAACTCCAGATCAGCGGCATGAGCTGCCAGCATTGCGTCAAGGCCGTCACGCAGGCGGTGCAGCAGCAGGATCCGTCTGCCACGGTAGAGATCCAGTTGCCCCAAGGCCATGCGCGCATCGCCACCCAACTGCCACGCGAAGCGGTCGTCCAGGCCATTCAGGACGAAGGCTATGTCGTCCAGCCCTGAGCCGGTGCTCATCGGTGAAGCGGTGCGACTCACGGGCGTCTCGGCCAAGATGATCCGCCATTACGAGGCGCTAGGCCTGTTACCCGCACCGCCCCGCAGCGAGGGCGGCTACCGGCGCTACTCGGCCGACGCCCTGCAGACGCTGCGCTTCATCCGCAGCGCCCGCGACCTCGGTTTCGGCACGGGCGACATCCAGGGGCTGCTGACGCTGTGGCAGAACCCACGACGCGCGAGCGCCCAGGTCAAGCGGCTGGCCACGCGCCACATCGCCGCGCTGGACGCGCGCATCCGCGACATGCAGGCCATGCGCGACAGTCTCAGCCGGCTGGCTGGCTGCTGCCCCGGCGACGAGCAGGCCGAATGCCCCATCCTCGACGAGCTGGCCCAGCCCCACACCGAAAGCCCTTGATGAACGAGACGCCCTGGCCCTTGAACGAACGCCACCTGACGGCCTGCGGCATCCGCACCCGGATCCTGGAAGGCGGCGCCCACCCCCATGCGACCGAGGCCGTGGTGTTCGTGCACGGCAACCCGGGCGCCGGCGAGGACTGGCGCGACCTGATGGGCCGGCTCGCGCCCCACGGGCGGGTGCTGGCCATGGACATGCCGGGATTCGGCCATGCCGACAAGCCAGCCGCCTACCCCTACTCGGTCGAGGGCGGCGCGACGTTTCTGGGTGAGGCCCTTCGACAGCTGGGCGTTGTGCGGGCGCATCTGGTGTTGCACGACTTTGGGGGGCCCTGGGGCCTGGCCTGGGCCGCAATGAACCCGCTGGGGCTGGCCAGCCTGACGTTGATCAACACTGGCCTGTTGGTTGGCTACAAATGGCACCTGATGGCGCGCATCTGGCGCACGCCCGTGCTGGGCGAGCTGCAGCAGATGCTGACCACGCGCAGCGGCTTTCGGTGGGCGCTGTCGATCGGGCAACGCCGCCCGTTGCCGCGCGCCTTTGTGGACCGCATGTACGACGATCTGGACAGCGGCACCAAGCGCGCCATCCTCAAGCTCTATCGCGCCACGGGCGATGTGAGCCAGCGCAGCGAGATGGTGGGCCGCATGCTGGCGCCGCTGAACCCACCCACGCTGGTCGTGTGGGGCGCAGCCGACCCCTACCTGCCTGTGAAGTTCGCCGAGGCGCAGAAGCGCTTTTTCCCCCGCGCCGAACTGGCCTTGCTGCCAGACAGCGGACACTTCCCATTTGCCGACAACCCGGACGGTGTGGCCGCCGCCGTGGTGCCTTTCCTGCAGCAGCAACTCAGCCGGCCATGAAAAAAGCCGACGGCGAACCGTCGGCTTTCTTGTTTGGTCGGGGCGGCGGGATTCGAACTCGCGACCCTCTGCTCCCAAAGCAGATGCGCTACCAGGCTGCGCTACACCCCGAAAAGCCCGCATTGTACATCGGGTCATCGCATCTGGATCCGGTGCACACTCTGGGGTCATGAACCGTTGGTTCTTCTACCACCCCATCGCGCTGACGGGCGCCACCTTGCTGGCACTGGCGCAAGGCATCGGGTCGGGCTGGCGCTTCCGCCGGGCCGACCTGCTGCGCGTGCTGATGGCCGCCAGCGTGCAGGCGCTGCCCATTGTGCTGGTGGTCAACGTGCTGGTGGGCGCCATCATCGCGTTCGTGGGCGCCATCCAGCTCATGCGCTTCGGCGCGGGCATGTATGTGGCCGATCTCGTGGCCATCGCCATCTCGCGCGAGATGGCTGCCGTCATCACGGCCGTGGTCATGGCCGGGCGCACGGGCGCAGCGTTTGCGGCCGAACTGGCATCGATGCAGGCCAACGAAGAAATCGACGCACTGGAGGTCATCGGCCTGCGGCCGGTGCCGTTTCTGGTCGTGCCCCGGGTCATCGCCATGGTGGTGATGTTGCCGCTGTTGTACGGTTTTGCCTGTCTGGCCGGGTTGGCGGGAGGCTATGCCGTCGGTGCGGCGCTGGCTGATCTGCCTTCGGCCGTGTTCGTGCAGCGCAGTCTGGACGCCCTGAGTCTGGCCCACCTGGGCCTGGGCTTCAGCAAGTGCATCGCATTCGGCATGTTGATTGCCCTCGCTGGATGCCACCATGGCCTGCACGCACCACGCAGTGCGGCCGGGGTGGGCCAGGCCACCACCCATGCCGTGGTGACCGGGATCGTGGGCATCATCGCGCTGGATGCCTTGTTTGCGGTATGCGCCAATGCCCTCGGAATCTGACATGAGCCTGCTGGTGGTCGAAGATCTGCGTCTGCAATACGGCTCGCGGCTGGTGCAGCAGGATGTGTCGTTCGAAATCGAAGCCGGGACCATCTTCGGCATCCTCGGCGGCAGCGGCTGCGGCAAGAGCACGGTGCTCAAGAGCCTGGTGGGCCTGCTGGCGCCTTCTGCGGGCCGCGTGCGCTTCGAGGGCGAGGACTACTGGCATGCGAGCGACACCGCACGGGATGCCATGCGATCCCACATGGGCATGCTGTTTCAGAGTTCAGCCCTGTGGTCGTCGATGACGGTGCTGGAGAACGTCATGCTGCCCATGTCGCACTTGATGAAGTGGCCGGCCGACGAATGCGAGGCCCGCGCCATGGAAGTGCTGGGCTGGGTCGACATGGCCGAGGCCCGCAACCGGCTGCCAGCCGACCTCAGCGGCGGCATGAAAAAGCGCGTGGGACTGGCCCGCGCCATTGCCACACAACCGCGCATCCTGTATCTGGACGAGCCCTCGGCCGGCCTGGACCCGATCAACGCCGTGAGGCTGGACGAGCTGATCCTGTCCATCCGCGAGCGCACACAGGCCGCCATCGTCATCGTGACACACGAGCTGCCCAGCATCTATGGCATCGTGGACGACGCAATCTTTCTGGATGCCGCCACCAAGCGCCCGATCGCCCGTGGCAAGCCCGCGACGTTGCGCGACGAGGTCATGCACCCGACGGTGCAGGCCTTCATGCACCGCAAGGAGGTGGAGACAACATGAAGCGACATGCCTTCTGGGTCGGCGCGTTTGCCCTGGCCGCGGTGGCGATGATCGTCGCCGGGATCCTGAGCGTCGGCCGCAGCGACTGGTTCAATCGCAACCACCAGGCGGTCGTCTACTTCGGCGGCAGCGTCAAGGGGCTGTATGTGGGCGCGCCTGTCACCTTCCGAGGGGTCAAGATCGGCGAGGTCACGCGCATTGGCGTCGAGGTCGACCGCCAGACGCTGGCCACGCGCATTCCGGTCGAGCTCAGCCTGAGCACGACCGACGCGCTGCGCATCGAAGACCGCCACAACCCCGATGCGCCGCTGGACCTGCGCGAACTGGTCAAGCGCGGGCTGCGCGCGCGGCTGTTCATCCAGAGCTTCGTGACCGGGCAGATGGGGGTGGAGCTGGATTTCCGCGCAGACACGCCGGCCACCCTGCAGGCTGCGTCTGGCCGCCTGCCCGAAATACCCACTGTTCAGGACAAGCTCGACGCGCTGATCGCGCAGGTGCAGGAACTGCCGGTGGCCGACCTGATGGCGCGCATGATCCGCACGCTCGACACGCTGGACCAGACGCTGCAGACGACGCAGCGCACGCTGCAATCCGGCAGCCAAGATCTGCGCGAGACCGCCGCGCAGGCGCGCGAAACCCTCGCCACAGTGTCGACCGTGTTGACCACGCTGCAGGGCCAGACGAACCAGACACTGCAGTCGGTGCAGCAGCTTGCCGACGCATCGCGCCACACGGTCGAGGGCGTGCAGCCCGAACTGAAGGCCACGCTGGAGCGCACGCGCCAGGCGGCCGACAGCGCCCAGCTGGCCATGAACCAGTTGGTGGAGATCAGCGCGCCCGGCGCCCCGGTGCGGGCGGATCTGGAGGCCGCGCTGGCCGATCTGGCACAGACCAGCCGCAGCCTGCGCTCGTTTGCCGATCAGCTTGATCGCAAGCCCAATGTGCTGTTGTTTGGAGGAGACGGCCAATGACCACGCGCACCTCACCCCGTTCGCCTCTGGCGACGCGGCTCGCTTTGACGACGGCTGCGCTGGCGCTGGCCTTGGCCGGTTGCGCGAAGCCGCCCCCTCCCCGGGCGTGGCTGTCTTTGCCCACACTGCCCGTGGCACCTGAACGCAGCTCCCCCGCCGGGGCCTTGAGCGCCGACGCGGTCACTTGGATCGTGCAACGCGTGCGGGTGCCTGAGTATCTGCAGTCCACGCAGGTGCGCTTCCGCGATGCGCCCCATGTGCTCGCCGAATGGCCCAACGTGCGCTGGGCTGAACGGCTGGAGGTGAACCTGGGCCGCCATCTCAGCCAGCACCTGTCCGCCGCGATGCCCCCTGGCACCGTGTGCGAAGCGCCTTGCCGGCCCTCGGCCACGCCCGGCAGCGTCTGGGTGAGCTACCAGGCGCTGGATTACGTACGGGCGCAGCGCGAGGTCGTGGCCCTGGTGCAATGGGAGCGCGTCGTACCCGGCCAACCGCCGGTCGCCCAGCAATGGCAACTGCGCGAGCCGGTCGCGGTGGACAGCCCATCCGGCCAGGCTGACGCCATGGGCCGGCTGAACCAGGCCTTGGCGCGGCGCATCGCGGCCACGCTGACTGGCGCTCAAGCGCCCAACTGAGCCCAGGCCTTCTCCAGCCGCTTGAGGCTCACGGGCTGGGGCGTGCGCAACTCCTGCGCGAACAGGCTGACGCGCAGTTCTTCCAGCAGCCAGCGAAACTCGTCCAGCCGTGCATCGTGGGTGCCCTTGCGCTCGGCCAGGCGCCGTGTGTAGCGTTGGTCCAGCGGCCGCAACTCGGTCATGCGCTGGCTATCGCGGGCCGGATCGCCCTTGAGCTTGTCCAGCCGCAGCGTGATGGCCTTCAGGTAGCGCGGGAAATGCTGCAGTTGCGCATACGGCGTCTGGCTCACAAAGCGCTTGGGCATCAGGCGCTGAAGCTGCGCGGCGATGTCGTCCGCCACGTCCTTCGGCGGTTTGGCGTCTTTGAGCTTGCGCACGGCCGCCGCGTACTCGGTCAACACCGTGCCAGCCAGCCGGGCCACCTCCTGCGCGATCAGGTTCAGGCGGGTGCGACCCTCTTCGACACGGGCCTTGAAGCTGGTGGCATCGGTGGGCAAGGGGTCTGACAGATAAGCGCGGTCCAGCGCCACCTCGATGATCTGGTCGCGCAACTCGTCGGCCGTGCCCAGCGGCATGTAGGCCATGGCCATCTTCTGCAGATCGGGGATGTTCTTCTCGAGGTACTTCAGCGGCTCCTTGATCTGCAGGGCCACGAGCCGCCGCAGGCCGGCGCGGTGTCGGGCCGCGGCCACATCGGGCTCGTCAAAGATGTCGATCTCGACGTGGGCGCCCTTGTCGATCAAAGCCGGAAAGCCGATTAGCGTGTGGCCACCGCGCTGAATCTCCATCAGCTCGGGCAGCTCGCCGAAGGTCCAGTCGGTCAGCGGCGTGCTGGCCGACGCGGCGGGCGCGTCGCCGGCGCGCTTGTCGGGGCTCGTGCCAGCGGCTGGGCCCTTTGCCACCTTGACCGAAGGCGTCGAAGGCATCGAAGGGAAAGGAGACTGAGGCGCCGCAGCATCGCCTGCCGCGACCACCTCTTTGGCCTTGAGCGCCGCCAGCGCCTGAAACGCGCCACGCGCCAGTGCGCCCAGCTCAGCCTTGAGCGCCGGCAGATTGCGGCCCATGCCCAGCTGTCGGCCATGTTCATCCACCACGCGGTAGTTCATGAACAGGTGGGGCGAGAGCATGTCCAGCTTGAAGTCGTTGCGCTTCACATCCAGCTGGGTCCGGTCGCGCACGGCCTTGAGCAAGCTGTCCATCAGGCTGCCCTGGCCAAACTCGGCCGACTGCACAAAGCCCTCGGCGTAGTCGGGCAACGGCACCAGCCGGGCGCGCGGCTTCTGATGCAAGCTCTTGACCAGCGCCAGCACCTTGTCTTTCAGCATGCCCGGCACCAACCATTCGCCGCGCTCTTCGCTGACCTGATTGAGCGCATAGATGGGCACGGTCACCGTCACGCCATCCCGGGCATCGCCCGGCTCATGCAGGTAGGCTGCCGCGCAGTCCACACCGCCCAACCGGATGTATTTGGGGAAGGCCGCACTGGTGATGCCCGCGGCCTCATGGCGCATGAGCTCTTCCTTGCTGAGGTAGAGCAGCTTGGGGTTCTCGCGGCTCGCCTGCTTGTACCAGCGCTCGAAGCTGTGACCGCTCATCACCTCGGGCGGGATCTGCGCGTCGTAGAACGCGTAGATCAATTCATCGTCGACCAGCACGTCCTGCCGACGCGACTTGTGTTCGAGTTGCTCGACCTGGCTGATGAGCTTGCGGTTGTGCGCCAGGAAGGGCAGGCGCGTGTCCCACTCCTGCCCCACCAGGGCCTCGCGGATGAAGATCTCGCGCGCCTCGCGCGCGTTGACCAGGCCGTAGTTGACGCGCTTGTTGTTGTAAACAACCAGACCATAGAGCGTGGCGCGCTCCAGCGCCACCACCTCGGCGGCCTTCTTCTCCCAATGCGGCTCGAGCAACTGCTTCTTCAGCAGGTGCTGTCCCATGAAGACCAGCCACTGCGCATCGATGTTGGCCACACCACGGCCATACAGTTTGGTGGTCTCGACCAGCTCGGCCGCCAGGATCCAGCGCCCCGGCTTCTTGCTCAGGTTGGCGCCTGGGTGCTTCCAGAACTTGATGCCGCGCGCGCCCAGGTACCACTCGTCATCGTCGCTCTTGCAACCCACGTTGCCGAGCAGGCCGGCCAGCAGCGACAGGTGCACCTGCTCGTAGGTCGCGGGCGTGCCATTAAGGCGCCAGTGGTGCTCGGCCACCACGGTGTGCAACTGGTTGTAGACGTCCTTCCACTCGCGCACGCGGCGTGGGTTGATGTAGTTGTCGCGCAGCAGGGCTTCGTACTTGCGGTGGCTGAGCTTGTGTTTCTCTGGCGCACCCGGCTCGTGGTGCCCATGCCCGCCGCGCGATTCGTCCAGCCACTTCCACAATTTCAGCGTGCCCATGAACTCCGACTTCTCGTCGTCGAACTGCTTGTGCTTGGTGTCGGCCTGCTGTTGCTGGTCAATGGGACGGTCGCGCACGTCCTGCACGCTCAAGGAAGCGGCGATCACCAGCACCTCGGCCAGGGCCTGACGGTCCTTGGCCTCCAGAATCATGCGGCCCACACGCGGATCAAGCGGCAGGCGGGCCAGGTCCATGCCCAGTTTGGTGATCTGGTTGTCGTCGTCGACCGCGCCCAGCTCGTTGAGCAACTGGTAGCCATCGGCAATGGCCTTGCGCAGCGGCGGCTCGATGAAGGGAAAGTCCTCCACATGCCCCAGATGCAGCGACTTCATCCGCAGGATCACCCCGGCCAGCGAGCTGCGCAGGATCTCCGGGTCGGTGAAGCGCGGGCGCGCGTTGAAGTCTTTCTCGTCGTAGAGACGGATGCAGATGCCGTTGGCCACCCGGCCGCAACGGCCAGCGCGCTGGTTAGCCGCCGCCTGGCTGATCGGCTCGACCTGTAGCTGCTCGACCTTGTTGCGGAAGCTGTAGCGCTTGACACGCGCGCTGCCGCTGTCGATCACATAGCGAATGCCGGGCACGGTGAGCGAGGTTTCAGCCACGTTGGTGGCCAGCACGATGCGCCGACCATTGCCCGGCTGGAACACGCGGTCTTGCTCTTGCTGGCTAAGGCGCGCAAACAGCGGCAACACCTCGGCCACGATGCGCTCATGGGCCAGGTGCTTGCGCAAGTGGTCAGCGGCTTCACGGATCTCGCGCTCGCCCGGCAGAAAGACAAGAATGTCGCCACTGCCCTCACGCCAAAGCTCGTCCACGCCATCGGCAATGGCCTCGTTCAGGCCGTACTCGCGGCTTTCTTCGAACGGGCGGTAGCGTTGCTCGACCGGAAACAGCCGACCCGACACCAGGATGATCGGTGCAGGCCCTTTGGCTGATTCGAAGTGCCTGGCGAAGCGCTCGGCATCGATGGTGGCCGAAGTGACGATGACCTTGAGATCCGGCCGGCGCGGCAGCAGCTGGCGAATGTAGCCCAGCAGGAAGTCGATGTTGAGGCTGCGCTCGTGGGCCTCGTCGATGATGATGGTGTCGTAGGCCTTGAGGTCCGGATCGCCCTGGGTTTCGGCCAGCAGGATGCCGTCGGTCATCAGCTTGACCGAGGCGCCAGGCTGCAGCCGGTCCTGGAAGCGCACCTTGTAGCCCACGACCTCGCCCAAAGGCGTGTTGAGCTCTTCGGCGATGCGCTTGGCCACGCTGGAGGCCGCAATCCGCCTCGGCTGGGTGTGGCCGATCAGCTTGGGCCGCTTGCCATGCTCGCGCACCTGACCCCAGCCGCCCCGGCCCATGGCCAGCGCGATCTTCGGCAACTGCGTGGTCTTGCCCGAGCCGGTTTCACCGCAGACGATGATGACCTGATGGTCGCGCAGGGCGGCCTCGATCTCATGGCGCTTGCCGCTGACGGGCAGGCTTTCCGGAAAGGTGATGGCAGGCAACACGGGAAACAAGGGGGATGACAATCGGCAAAAGTGCCGCATTATCCGGCGGTGTGCTTCCACGAGCCAGGTTTTCACCATGCAGTTTGATGACTACGTTCGGCACGACGCCACCGGATTGGCCCAACTCGTCCGCCAGGGCGAAGTCCACCCCAGCGAGTTGCTGGAGACCGCGATCGAGCGCGCCGACGCCACACGCGCGCTCAACGCCATCGTGCGCCGCCTCGACGATCGGGCACGCGCCACCGCGCGCGGCCCGATCGACCCGCAAGCCCCCTTTGCCGGCGTGCCCTTTCTGGTCAAGGACCTGTTTCAGGACATGGCCGGGCTGCCCTCGTCCTGCGGCAACAGGGCGCTGATGCAGACGCCCGCCCCCGAAGACAGCGACGTGGTGCGCCGCTGGCAACAGGCCGGGTTGGTGATCTTCGGCAAGACCAACACCCCCGAGTTCGGCGCACGCAACGTGACCGAGCCGCTCGCATGGGGGCCGGCGCGCAACCCCTGGAACCCTGATCACACGCCCGGCGGCTCGTCCGGGGGTTCGGCTGCCGCCGTGGCAGCCGGCATCGTGCCCATGGCAGGCGCCAACGACGGTGGCGGCTCCATCCGCATCCCCGCTGCGGCCTGCGGCCTGTTCGGGCTGAAGGCCGGGCGCGGCCGCATCTCGATCGGCCCGATGATGGCCGAGGGCATGAACGGCGCCGCCGTGCAAGGCATCGTCTCGCGCAGCGTGCGCGACAGCGCCGCCATGCTCGATGTGCTGCAGGGCCCGGAGCCCCACGCGCCGTATCACATGGCCGCCCCGGCGCAGCCCTACGCCGAACTGATCCGTCGCCCACCGCGCTCGCTGCGCATCGGCTACACAAAAGCCTCGCCCATCGGCACACCCGTCGACCCGCAGGCCGAACAGGCCGTGGACCACGCCGTGCGCCTGTTGAGCAGCCTGGGCCATGACGTGGAAGAGGTGCCCTGCCCCTTCAACGGCGTACAGCTGGCCGAAGACTTTCTGCTGGCGTGGTTCTGCGCGCAGGCGCTGCTGGTCTCCGTCGTGCAGGCCGAAACCCAGGCCGGTGAGGACGCCTTCGAGCCCGACACCCGCATGATGGCGGCGGTGGGGCGCAGCGTCTCGGCCGTGGAGCTGCTGGCGTGCGAGGCGCGTTGGAACGACCACATCCGCGCACTGGCGCGCTTCCACGCCACGCACGACATGTGGCTGAGCCCCACGCTGAGCGCGCCGCCCGTGGCCATCAACGCACTGAAGACGCCCTGGGCCCTGGAGCAGCTCAGCAACATGGTGGCCAAGGTGGGCCTGGCCGGCTACCTGCGCAACACCTCGGCCTTCAAGACCACGGTGCTGCACAACCTGGGATGGACGCCTTACACCCAGCTGGCCAATCTGACCGGCCGCCCCGCGATGTCGGTGCCGCTGTACTGGACGCCCGACGGCCTGCCCCTGGGCGTGCAGTTCGTCGCCCCGCTGGATGGCGAAGGCACGCTGCTGCAGCTGGCCGCCCAGCTGGAGCAGGCCCAGCCCTGGTTCGACCGTCGCCCAAGCCGCTGATCCGCATGCCGGCGGCGGCGCCCTGGCGCGCGATCCCGTACCATTGAGGATTGATTACGTCTGCAAGCGCATGGATCTGGTCTTTCCTCATCTCTTCGTGCCCTGGTTTCGCTCGGTGGCACCCCACATCCATGCGCACCGTGGCAAGACCTTTGTTGTCGGCCTCACGGGCGAGCTGATCGCCGCTGGCAAGCTGGCCGCCTTCGTGCAGGATCTGGCCCTGATGCACGCCATGGGCATCCGCCTGGTGCTGGCCCACGGTTTCCGTCCTCAGCTCGAGGAACAACTGCGCACCAAGGGCCACAGCTCGAAGTTCAGCCACGGCATGCGCATCACCGACGAGACCGCACTCGACTGCGCGCAAGAGGCCGCCGGCCAGCTGCGCTACGAAATCGAGGCGGCGTTCTCGCAAGGTCTGCCCAACACCCCGATGGCCGGTGCCTCGATCAGCGTGATTTCGGGCAACTTCGTCACCGCGCGCCCAGTGGGCATCGTCGACGGCGTGGACTTCATGCACACCGGCCTGGTGCGCAAGATCGACGCCATGGCGGTGCGCCGCGCGCTGGATACCGGGGCGCTGGTCATGCTGTCGCCATTTGGCTTCTCTCACACCGGCGAGGCCTTCAACTTGAGCATGGAAGACGTGGCCACGAGCGCCGCCATTGCGCTCAAGGCCGACAAGCTGGTGTTCGTGACCGAGGTGCGCGGCATCCTGCAAAGCATCGTGGCGCATCCGGCCCGCGCAGCCGAACTTGAGGCACGCCAGCACGATCCGGACGAAGAGATCGACCAGGAGCTCGCGCTGGCCGACGCCAAGCGTCTGCTCGCCGCGCTGCCCAACCCGCTGCAGCCCACCGACACAGCCTTCTACCTGCAACACGCAGTCAAGGCCAGCGAAGGCGGCGTCGAGCGGGTTCACATCATCCCGTACAAGGTCGATGGCGCGCTGCTGATGGAGGTCTTCACCCACGACGGCGTGGGCACCATGATCGTTGACGAGAAGCTGGAAAGCCTGCGCGAGGCCACGCCCGACGACGTGGGCGGCATCCTGCAGCTGATCGAGCCCTTCGAGCAGGACGGCACGCTCGTCAAACGCAGCCGCACCGAGATCGAACGCGACATCGCGCAATACACCGTGATCGAGCACGATGGCGTGATTTTCGGCTGCGCTGCCCTGCACGCCTACCCCGAGGCAGGCACGGCCGAGATGGCCGCGCTCACGATATCGCCGGCCGTGCAAGGCCAGGGCGACGGCGAACGCATCCTCAAGCGCATCGAACAGCGCGCGCGCGCAATGGGCCTGTCGACACTGTTTGTATTGACCACGCGTACCATGCACTGGTTCATCAAACGCGGCTTCGCACCGGTCGACCCGAGCTGGTTGCCCGAGGCCCGCAAGCGCCATTACAAATGGGACCGGCGCTCACAGGTGCTGGTCAAGCAACTGAAGTAAACCTGACTCTGATTCACCATGGCACGCACCATTCATTGCAAGCACCTCAACAAGGAAGCTGACGGACTCGACTTCCCGCCTTACCCGGGCGAACTGGGCAAGCGCATCTACAACGAGATCAGCAAGGAAGCCTGGCAACTCTGGATCAAACACCAGACCATGCTGGTCAATGAAAACCGGCTGAATCTGGCCGATGCCCGGGCGCGCCAGTATCTGGCCCGCCAGATGGAGCAGTTCTTCTTCGGCGCCGGCGCCGAGCAGGTGCAAGGCTACGTGCCCCCGTCGCAGTGACAGCACCAGGCTGACGCGCTCCACCAGCTTCGTCAGCCCCTTGACCCAGCGGCGATGCCGGTCACGCTCAAGCGGGTGGCCGGTGTTTCCCTGAGGCGGCGGGCTTTGTACAAGACGCCGCCGCGACGACATGGCACGCTCAACGGATTGCATTGCACACCATCCGATTGAGCCTGTTGCGGAGCCCCTGCCATGTCCGTTTCCATTCCGTCGTCCGTCCGACCCGCCCTGCTGTCCTTGGCCCTGGCGGCCCTGACCATTGGCGGCACGCTGGCCCCGCGCCCGGCCCACGCGCTGACGACCGATCCCATCCCGTTTGCCTTCCTGACCGCCGTCGACGTGGTCGCCACACCTGAGACGGTGTACCTCACGGCCACCGCAGGCCCGAGGACGTGGCAATCGCTGATCGACCTGGGGGCGCCCTTTCTGTCGCCCTACGCCGAAGCATGGCGGCAGTACGCGCTGAACCGCGCGCCACGCCTGACGCCTCGCGCCACACCGCCGCGGCCCCCGGCCATCACCATCCCGAACAGCTACACGCAGGTGATCTCGTTCGGCGACAGCATGAGCGACACCGGCAACATGTTCGAGGTGACGCGCAAGATCGGTGGCGTGGGCTTCCCCACTGCGCCCAACGACCGGGGCCGCTTTGCCGATGGGCAGGTGGTGGTCGAGGTCATGAGCAATGCGCTGAACCGCCCGCTGCTGAACTACGCCTTTGGCGGTGGCCAGTCGGGGCGCGGCAACCTGTTGCCCCTGCTGGCGCTGCAGCATGGCATGCTCAAGCAGATCGATGACTACATCGCCAACCTGGGCACCCCCTGGACACGGGCCGACGGCAACGCGCTGTACGTGTTGTGGACCGGCCCGGATGACTTCTACTGGGGCAACAACATCTACCTGCGCTCCACCGTCTGGAGCGTCACGGCCAACCTGCAGCAGGGCATGACCACGCTGTACAAACGCGGGGCGCGCCATTTCTTCGTGCCCGAGATGCCCGACCTGAGCATCACGCCTTCCGCGCGCGAGCATGCGAAGCTGCAACGCACCTACATGACCGATTCACGGGCGCGCAGCAGCGAACTGGCACAAGCCGTCCAGGCCATGTTGCGCAACTTCGCCAGGCAGTATCCGGACGCCACCGTGCGCAGCTTCCCCACCTACACCTACTCGCAGCAGCGGGTGGCGCAGGCCGCAGCAGAGGGCTACAACGTGACGACCCCCTGCTACACGCCGGCCTACATGGGCCTGCCTGGCACCGTGTGCGCTGATCCGACCCGCCACCTGTTCTGGGACACCAACCATCCGACCGAGGCCGGCGCCATGGTGCTGGGCACGGCGTTCGCCGAGGCCATGCTCAACGCGCCGCTGCCGTCGCGCTGAGCCAGTTCGGCGATCAAGCCGGCATCAGGAAGTCGCGGCTGATGCCATAGCCCAGGTCGCTCACCCGGTCGAGGAACTGCGTCAGGTAGGCGTGCAGGCCGGTGGCCACGATCTCATCTATGCGACCGAACTGCAGGTCGGCCCGCAAGCGGCCCGCTCGGCGCAGCGTGTCGTCGCTGTGGTCGTTGGCCACGGCTTCGAGGTTGGCCACCACCTCGTTGACACAGGCCAGCAAGGAACGCGGCATGTCGGGCCGCAGGATCAGCAGCTCGGCCACCTTTTCGGGCCGGATCACGTTGCGATAGACCTTGCGGTAGACCTCGAAGGCCGACACCGAGCGCAACACGGCCGACCAGTGGTAGAAGTCGACTTCCTTGGCCTCGTTGCCCACGCCCGTGCCGAAGTACTCGGTGTTGCGCGCATGGAACTTCACATCGAGCAGCCGAGCGGTGTTGTCAGCACGCTCGAGAAAGGTGCCGATGCGCTGGAAGTGAAAGGACTCGTCCTGCAGCATGGTGCCCAGCGTCACGCCGCGCGACAGATGTGAACGGAACTTCACCCACTCGAACAACTCGGCTGGGTCCTTGGCCAATGCGCCGCTCTTGAGCAGGCGGTTGAACTCCAGCCAGGTCTGGTTCATGGTTTCCCAAACCTCGGTGGTCAGTGCGCCGCGCACCGCGCGGGCGTTTTCGCGCGCCGCGCGCAGGCAGTTGAAGATGCTCGACGGGTTGCCGGGGTCGCTCACCATGAAAGTCATGACGTCGCGCGCGGTGATGCCATCGTACTTGGCCTGGTACTCGCCGCTCAGCTCGCTGATGCTCAACAGGCCGCGCCAGCCCGTCAGGGCCGCTTCGCTGGACTGCGGCAGCAGCGAGGTCTGGTAGTTGACGTCCAGCAGACGCGCGGTGTTCTCGGCGCGCTCCATGTAGCGGGCCATCCAGAAGAGGTGGTCAGCAGTACGGGACAGCATGGGCTTGGTCTCCAGATGGGCGGCCCGTCGGCGTGCGGGGCCCGGGGTGTGGGTGAGCAGATGGGGCGGCAGACGCGTTTCGATGCGCTCGTTGAGCATGGCTGGCCCTCCTAGTTTTCGAGCACCCAGGTGTCCTTGGTGCCGCCGCCTTGAGAGCTGTTGACCACCAGCGAGCCCTCTTTAAGGGCCACGCGGGTCAGCCCGCCGGGCACCATCTGCACCTCCTTGCCGGAGGACAGCACGAACGGCCGCAAATCGATGTGGCGCGGCGCTATGCCGCTTTCCACATAAGTGGGGCAGGTCGACAGCGACAGCGTGGGCTGCGCAATGTAGTTGCTCGGGTTGGCCAGCAACACCTTGCGGAACGTTTCAACCTCGTCCTTGGTGGCCGCGGGGCCCACCAGCATGCCGTAGCCCCCAGCGCCGTGCACCTCCTTGACCACCAGCTCGGCCAGGTTGTCCAGCGTGTACTTCAGGTCATCGGGCTCGCGGCAGATGTAGGTGGGCACGTTTTGCAGGATCGGCTTCTCGCCCAGATAGAACTCGATCATCTTGGGCACGTACGGGTAGATGGACTTGTCGTCGGCAATCCCGGTGCCAAAGGCATTGGCCAGCGTCACGTTGCCGGCTCGGTAAGCGCGCAGCAGCCCGGCCACACCCAGCGTCGAGTCCTTGCGGAAGACCTCGGGGTCCATGAAGTCGTCGTCCACGCGGCGGTAGATGACATCCACGCGCTGCGGACCGCGGGTGGTGCGCATGTAGACGAAGTCGTCCTTGACGAAGAGGTCTTGCCCCTCGACCAGCTCGACCCCCATCTGCTGGGCCAGGAAGGCGTGCTCGAAATAGGCCGAGTTGTACATGCCGGGCGTGAGCACCACGGCGGTGGGCTCGTTGACGCCGGCCGGCGCCACGGCGCGCAGCGTGTCGAGCAACAGGTCAGGGTAATGCGCCACCGGCGCCACGCGGTGCTCCGAGAACAACTCGGGAAAGAGCCGCATCATCATCTTGCGGTTCTCGAGCATGTAGCTCACGCCGCTGGGCACGCGCAGGTTATCTTCCAGCACGTAGTAGGTGCCGCTGCCGTCAGGGTTGCAGGCCCGCACGATGTCGATGCCGGCGATCACCGAGTAGATGCCGCCGGGCACGTTCAGCCCCATCATCTCCTTGCGGAACTGGGCGTTGTGGAGCACCGGCTCGGCCGGGATGACGCCGGCCTTGAGAATTTCCTGGTCGTGGTAGATGTCCTGCAGGAAACGGTTGAGCGCCGTGACACGCTGCTTGAGCCCCTTTTCCATCTCGCGCCACTCGGCGGCGGGGATGATGCGCGGAATCAGGTCAAAGGGGATGAGGCGCTCGGTGCCCGAGCCGTCCTCGTCCTTGTCGCCATAGACCGCGAAGGTGATCCCCACACGGCGGAAGATCATCTCCGCTTCTTCGCGCCGCGACCGCATCTGTTCGGCGGGCTGACGGCCCAGCCAGCGATCGTAGGTCTTGTAGTGGGCGCGCACCTCGGCGCCACCTGTGTGCATCTCGTCGAAAAATCGCATCGAGGATCCCCGAACCGGGTGAAGTAGCTGCGGTCACCCTGGCAGATGCATGGACTGTGCCAGCTTGTGAGCAAGGCAAGCGGATGTGGCACAGGTTTCGGGCGCGCCCAAGGCATCCTGCCACCAATCGGGGCAGTTTGTCACCACTTTGGTGCAGTTCAAACAGCCGGGCTACCCGGTATGTCTTGCAGCCGGGTGGTAACGCGCACCAAAAGCGTGTGCCGACCGCCGCCTCGGATCACTCCCCGCAGGGGCGTCACGTCGCCGAAGTCGCGCCCCTGGGCCACGCGGACGTGGTGCCGTCCCGGGACACAGTCATTGGTGGGATCCAGATCAAGCCACTCGCCCGCAGTCTGGTGCGCCAGACCGGGCACCCAGACGCTGACCCAAGCATGCGAGGCGTCGGCCCCGACCAGCGGGGCCTGGCCGGGCGGCGGCTGGGTGAGCAGGTAGCCGCTCACGTAGCGCGCCGCCAGTCCCCATGAGCGCAAGCAGGCGATCATCAGATGGGCGAAGTCCTGGCAGACGCCCTTGCGCTGACGCAGCACTTCCACGACCGGCGTGGAAATGTCAGTCGACGCGGGGGCATACTCGAAATCCGCATGGATGCGGTGCATCAGGTCGAGCACTGCCGCCACCAGCGGACGCTCAGGCCGCAGCGACACGTCGGCATAGCGCTTGAGCTCGGACTGCACGGGCGCATAAGGCGAGGCGAAAAGGAACTCGCTGGCGGGCACAAATGGCGCCTGCGCGCGGTAGACCAGGCGCTCGCGCACGTCGGCACACCGGGGGCCCGCTTCACGGTCGAGTCCTGCATAGCGCTCGCGCACCGCCACCACACTGCGGGCCACCACCTTGAGTTCATGGTGCGGCGCGTGCAGCGCAAAGTAGGCGCGGCTGTTGCCATGCACATCGCGCCGCAGGCTGTGCTGCGCTGGCGCAGGCGAGACGGCCATGTCGAACTGCAGCAGCGTCTGTCCGGCATCGCTCAGCGGCCGCAGGCAGGCGATGTGCTGCGCCTGGTCGACCGGCTGCGCGTACTCGTAGCAGGTCTCGTGTTCGACGGTCAGGCGGGCGACCTCGGATGCGGCGGGCACATCTGGCAGCAGCGTGGTCATGCACTCACCATGGCATCGTTGGGCTCGGCGTGGGCGAAGTACAGCCGCCCCACTTCGTCTGACAGGCGCCAGCCGGCGTCCAGCAAGCGGTTGAGCATGCCCATCACAGCGTCGTCACCGCGAGCGGGGTCGCAAAGCTCCGGCAGGCCCAGACCCACGCCCTGATGTGGCAGCAGCGCCAGCAGATCGGCCGTCTCCATGCCGCGCGCAGGCAGCTTGCCGATCTCGGTGCGCAGGCGACGAAGCACGCAGGCCAGCGCGCGGGGGTTGGCCTCATCCAGCACCAGCAGCGCCAGCAGGGCCGGCGTCTCAAGCCGCCGCTGAAACCGGGCGCGGAAGGTGATGGCGCTGTCAAACAGATCGAGCAGCAGGTCAAAGCCCTGCGGCTGGTTCAAAGCCCCTGCCTCCCAGAACGCCTTGAGCATGCCGGTGTGGGCCACAAGACGCTCGGTGAGCCGCCCTACCGTCAGCAAGCGCCAGCCAGCATCGCGCGTCATGCGGTCGGACTGGGCGCCCGTGGCGGCCGACAGCAGGGTGGCGAGGTGATCGAGCGCATCCTGGATGGCCGAAGGGTCGCTCGGCAGGGGCGTCCCGGAGGTCGGCTCGCCCGGTGCCATTGCCGCCAACTGCTGCTGGAAATCCTCGCGCATCTGGCGCAGCAGGCGGCCATGCGCGGGCGACAGGCGCTCGCGCAGCGCCTGCGCCGCGCGCTCGATGGCGGCCAGGTTGAAGCCGATGCTGTACGCGCCGCCGCCGGCTTGTTCGTCCTGCAGCGCATCAAGCACAGCACGCTCGAACACGCGTGGCGACTTCACCAGATCGGGCACGCCGCTGGGCACCAACCCGTTGCTGTGAAACAAGGCCGACAGGGCTAGCAGGGACGCGGGATGGGGATCGTCGTCGCTGGCGCGCAGGTCGACCAACGCCTGCACCAGTCGCAGTTGCAACTCAGCCCGCTCGGTGTAGCGCCCCATCCAGAAGAGGTTCTCGGCGGTGCGGCTGGCCACCGGACGTTGGCGCTGCACCAGATCATCCAGCCGCAAGCCGCGGCTGAGCATCGAGAAGGTGTCAACCGGCCCTTCGGTCAACACCCAGGTGTCGAGGCTGGATCCACCCAGTTGCATCGAAACCGGTCCGGAGTCGCGTGTGGCGATGCGCGTCATGCCGCCGGGCAGCACATGCCAGCCGCCCTCGCCATCGGCCAGCGCATACACGCGCAGCGAGGCGCTGCGCATGCGCACCACCCCACCGTCCCACACCGGCGTCTGGGCATAGGGCTGGAAGCGCTGCAGCGTGTAATCGGCAGGCCGGCGGCTGATGCGGTCGCGCCAGGCCGCGAGTTGCGGCTCGGTCAGCGTGCGCGCCACGACCGCATCTGCACCCGCGCGCAACGCATCGTGCCCGAAGCCGACCGTCGCCTGCAGCGGAAAACTCGGGCGGATCACATGTTCGACCAGCTCGTCCTGTACGGCGCCCCACACGGCCGCCTCGCCGCACCACCACGTAGGCAGCGAAGGCAAGGCCAGCGGCTCGCCCAGCAGGTGCTCTGACAAAGCGGGCAGGAAGCCATGGATGGCAGGCGACTCGACAAAGCCGGTGCCCAGCGCGTTGGCAAGGACCACGTTGCCCGCCCGTACCGCCTGCATCAGACCGGGCACGCCCAGCGTGGAGTCGGCGCGCAGCTCGAGCGGGTCGCAGAAATCGTCGTCCAGTCGGCGCAGCAAGCCATGGATGGGCTCCAGCCCCTGCACGGTCTTGAGGAACACGCGCTCGTCACGCACCACCAGATCGCCGCCTTCGACGAGCGGCAGGCCGAGGTAACGGGCCAGGTAGGCGTGCTCGAAGTAAGTCTCGTTGAACGGACCAGGCGTGAGCAGCGCCAACCTGGGCGCCTCCTGGCCACTGCAGGCGGCGGCCAGCCGGCTGACGTTGTCCACCATGCGCCGGTAGCTTCCGGCCAGGTGCTGCACGCTCATTTGGCGGTAAGCCTCGGGAAAAAGCCGAGAGACGATGAGCCGGTTCTGCATCACATAGCCCAACCCCGAGGGCGCCTGCGTGCGCTGCGACACCACCCACCAGGCCCCGTCGGGGCCCCGCACCAAGTCAAAGGCCATCACATGCAGGTAGACGTCGCCTGGCGGGCGCACACCATGCAGGGCGCGGGTGTAGCCAGGGTGCCCCAGCACGAGCGCGGCGGGCAGCATGGCGCGCTGCAGAAGCGCCTGCTCGCCGTAACAATCAAGCAGGATCTCGTTGAGCAGCCGCGCGCGTTGTGCCACGCCCCGCTCCAGTGCGCGCCACTCCTGGGCGTCCACGATGCGAGGCAGCACATCAAGCGACCAAGGCCGGCTCGGCCCCGCATCGCCATAGACGTTGTAGGTGACGCCGTCTTCCCTGATCTGCCGACTGAGCAACTCGCGACGACGCTCCAGATCGTCGAGCGGCGCTCCCAGATGGGCCGCAAACTGCCGCCAGGGTGCACGCAGGCTGCCGTCTTCCTCACGCAGCTCGTCATGGTGGCCCCCATCGGCAGGCCGGGCGCGGCGCAGCAGATCCTGCGCCACCTGAGGCGCGGGAACGGGATCATCAAACAACTGCAGGGAGGAAGACATTCAGGCAACCGGCGTCAGGCCGCCGTCTTGGCGCGCCGCAAATCCAGTGTAAGCGGATGCTCGATGCCCGGCATCAAGGGTTTGACCAGCATCTTGCCCGGCGTGTGGCCCATGCGGAAGAAGCGCGCCAGCCGACGACTCTCGGCCTCGTAGGCGTTGATCGGGAAGGTGTCGTAGTTGCGACCGCCAGGATGAGCGACGTGGTACTGACACCCGCCGATCGAACGCTGCAGCCAGCTGTCGACGACGTCGATGGTCAGCGGTGCGTCGACGCCGATGGTGGGATGCAGGCAAGAAGGCGGCTGCCAGGCCCGATAACGCACCCCCGCAACGAACTCGCCCACGCGCCCGGTGGGGTGCAGCGGCAACACATGGCCGTTGACCGTGACGACATGGCGGTTGCCGTTGAGGCCGGTCACCCGCACTTCGACGCGCTCCATCGACGAGTCCACGTAGCGCACGGTACCACCCGGCGCCCCCTCTTCGCCCATCACGTGCCAGGGCTCCAGCGCGTTGCGCAACGTCAACCTCAGCCCGCCGACGGCGATGTCGCCGATGAAGGGGAAACGGAACTCGAGATGCGGCGCAAACCACTCAGGCTCGAAGGCGTAGCCGGCCTGATGGAGCTCGGCCAGTACGTCGGCGAAATCCTGCTCGACAAAGGCCGGCAGCATGAAGCGATCGTGCAAGGCAGTGCCCCAGCGGGTCAAACGCTGCGCGCCGTGGCCGGTGTAGGGCTCGCGCCAGAACCAGGCGATCAGCGCACGCAACAGCAGTTGCTGCACCAGGCTCATCCTGGCGTGCGGCGGCATCTCGAACGCACGCAGCTCCAGCAGGCCCAGGCGGCCGGTCGGCCCGTCCGGCGAGTACAGTTTGTCGATGCAGAACTCGCTGCGGTGGGTGTTACCGGTCGCGTCGATCAACAGGTTGCGCAGCGTACGGTCGATCAGCCAAGGCGGACACTGACCCCAGATGGCCAGCTGTCGCTCGATCTCCTTCAGGCCGATCTCGACTTCGTACACCTGGTCGGTGCGGGCCTCATCGATGCGCGGCGCCTGACTGGTCGGACCGATGAACAGACCCGAGAACAGGTAGGACAGAGAAGGATGGTTGTGCCAGAAGGTCAACAACGACGCCAGCAGGTCAGGCCGGCGCAGGAAGGGGCTGTCGGCCGGCGTCGCCCCGCCCAGCACGAAGTGGTTGCCGCCCCCCGTGCCGGTGTGGCGGCCGTCGACCATGAACTTCTCGGTGGACAGCCGCGTTTCGTGTGCGGCCTGGTAGAGGAACTCGGTGTGGTCCACCAACTCGTCCCAGTCATGCGCGGGATGGATGTTCACCTCGATGACGCCGGGATCGGGCGTGACCTGCAGCACCTTCAGCCGCGGGTCGCGTGGGGGCGGATAGCCTTCCAGCACGATGTGCATGCCCAGCTCGGCCGCAGTGGCCTCAACAGCGGCAAGCAGGTCGAGGTAGTCGTCCAGGCTGCTCAGTGGCGGCATGAACACATACATCACGCCCCCGCCTGGGCCCTCGGTCTCGACCTTGGGGCCGCTGGCCCGGTCGGGGTTGCGCACTTCCACGCACAAGGCCGTGCGGGTGATCCAATGGGCCGACTCGAAGCGCTCGGGGCGTTTGTCCGGCGCCACGGTCGCCCTGGCGCTGCTTGGATGGCCTTGCCCCAGGTGCGCCGATGGATTGGCTGGCAGGCTGCCCCACTCACCATTGACGCCTTCGCTGGCACCGTGGCGCAGCCCCAGCGCCTGCTGGGTCACGGTGCCGCCTTCGGCAAACCCGCCTCCGACCTGGTGGGCGCCGTACTGGGCGCGCAGTTGCCCCGCATCGGGCAAGGCCTCCTTGGGCGAGAAGGGATCGTGGGCATGCACAAACGGGTAGTCCCCCCGTGTTACCCAGGGTAAGGAATCCAGCGGCAGCCGGTAGCCCATGGACGAATCGCCCGGGATCAGGTACATGCGCTCGTCCCGAAAGAACCACGGCCCGGTGATCCAGCGCGGGCCCACCGTGCCGACACCCCAGTCGCGCTTGAGCGGCAGCGCATAGCCGACCTGATGGTTGAGCCCTTGGTCGAACACGCGGCGCAGGCGCACGCGCTCGAGCTCATCGTCGAGCCGGGCATCGAGCGGGTCGACGTTGACCGGCAGTCGACGCTCGCGCCACAGGTAGTACCAAGTGTCCTCGTAGCCCGTCTGCACGTGGGCCGTCCCCACGCCGAGCCGGGTGGCCAGGGTGTCGATGAACAGCTTGGCGTCCTCGGTGGTGTAGTGCACGCTGTTGCGCTCGTCGGCGAACAACGAGGGGTCATGCCAGCATGGCTGGCCATCGGCTCGCCAGAAGATCGACAGCGCCCAGCGCGGCAACTGTTCGCCGGGATACCACTTGCCCTGGCCGAAGTGCAGAAACCCGCCCTCGCCATAGCGGGCGCGCAGTTTGTGCACGAGTGTGGTCGCCAGGCCCCGCTTGGTCGGGCCGAGGGCGTCGGTGTTCCACTCAGCACCATCGCGGTCGTCCACGGATACAAAAGTGGGCTCGCCGCCCATGGTCAGGCGCACATCGCCTTGCTGCAATTGCGCATCGACTGCCCGGCCCAGCGCATCCACCGCCTGCCACTGGGCATCGGTATACGGTTTGGTCACGCGCGGACTCTCGTAGATGCGCGTGATGGCCATGTGGTGATCAAACTCGCATTCGCATTCGTCCACCGCGCCCGTGACGGGGGCTGCCCCCGTCGGGTCGGGCGTGCAGGCCACAGGAATGTGGCCCTCGCCGGCCAGCAAGCCCGAGGTCGGATCCAGCCCGATCCAGCCCGCACCCGGTAGAAAAACCTCACACCAGGCGTGCAGGTCGGTAAAATCAACCTCCGTACCTGACGGGCCATCCAGTGCGGCCACATCGGCCTTGAGTTGGATGAGATAGCCGGACACAAAGCGTGCCGCCAGCCCCATGTGGCGCAGCGCCTGCACCAGCAACCAGCCGGTATCACGGCATGAGCCGGACTTCAGCGTCAGTGTCTCTTCCGGCGTCTGCACGCCGGGCTCCATTCGGATGGTGTAGGCGATCTCGCGCTGCAGCCGCTGGTTCAGCCCCACCAGAAAATCGATGGTGCGCACCTCGTCGGCACCAGGCACTTCTATGCTGTCGAGGAAGGCCTGGAAGGCCGGCGCGGGCTCCACCTTGGCCAGATAAGGCTGCAGGTCATGCAGCGAGGCTGCGTCGTAGGTGAACGGATAGTGCTCGGCGTGCGGCTCGAGAAAGAAGTCGAACGGGTTGTAGACGGCCATTTCGGCCACCAGATCAACGGTGATCTTGAACTCGGTCGTCTTCTCCGGGAACACCAGGCGGGCCAGGTGGTTGGAAAACGGATCCTGCTGCCAGTTGATGAAGTGCACCACCGGCTCGACCCGCATCGAGTACGACAGGATGCGCGTGCGACAGTGTGGCGCGGGACGCAGCCGGATCACCTGAGGCGACAGGCTGACGGGACGGTCATAGCGGTAGTGGGTGACGTGGTTGAGGGCGACGTGGATGGACACTCGGATCTCCGGCAGAAGTCACCCGCCAGGTCGAGCGGGCGCCACCCATGGCACACGCAAGTTATGGGCCAAGTTGGTGCACGCTTCAACGCGCCAGCTCGTCCGGCTTCATCGCCGCCATGGTCTGCGTGCCGGCGACGATCATCCGCACCATCAGGATCACCTGCTCGGTGAAGGCGGTATGGCGTTCGGGCGTCAGGTCCATCGCCGTGGCGCCCATCGTGAACACCAGCCGGGTGATGGCCTTGGCGGTCAGGCCGGGCTCGAACAGCGGCGTGCCATTGGCTTTGGCCAGACGGATGAGGTCCTGGCGCAACTCTTCTTCAAAGTAGTTGAGCTGACGATCAACGGCCTGTTTGAAGGCGTCCGAGCCCACTGAGCCCTCGCGCAGCAGGATGTGCAGCAGTTTGTCGTCGCCGCGCAGTTGCTCCATGAACGCCTCGACCGAGCCGCGCACGACGCTGCGCTGCGTGGTGGCGCGCTGACGCGCCTCCCCGATGATGTGGCGCAGCGACTGCCCGGCCCGGTCAATCAGTGCCACGGCCAGCTCGTCCATGTCGCGGAACTGGCGATAGAAGCTGTTGGGTGCGATGCCGGCTGCCCGCGCCACCTCGCGCAGGCTGAGGCTGGAGACGCTGCGGTGCGGCCCCACCAGCTTGAGGGCCGCCGCAATGATGTCTTCTCGCGAGATAACGGCCTTGCGGCCGGGGGTGCCGGGGGTGCCGGGGGTGCCGGGGGCAGTGGATAAGCCGGCGGCCGATCGCAGCTCAGTGTCTGGATCGGCCAACTCCCTTGTTACGGTGATGGCGCTCATTTGATGCCTGTCAACAGATCCCACATCATACCGCCGGGAAATTAATGCACAAGTGTATAGACAAACGTATTTGCACACGTATACTCCGCAACATCAACGCCGTCTGCCCGTCCGTTCGTCCGTCATCTGCCCTTCGTTCGCCCTTCGTTCGCCCTCCGTTGACCCTTGCGCGCCCTGCCCGTGACTGCCACCTCCCCACGTCTCAACGCACCCCACGCCCACCCGACCCCGGGCTTGTGGCGTCGCCTGCTTGCGCCCGCCATCGAGCCGAGCGTTTTCGACTTCTGGGCCGGCATGGTCAACCCGATCTGGTCGTGGTCACGCCCGCTGGCCCGCATCGTGGCGCGCCGGGTCGAGGCAGCCGACACGGTCACGCTGGTGCTCAAGCCCAACGCCCATGTGGGCAGCTTCCAGCCAGGTCAACACGTCAATGTCAGCGCCGAGGTCAACGGCCGCAAGGTCACCCGCAGCTACAGCCTGACCGGCTTGCCTTCGGGCCGGCGTCGGCGCCTGAGCATCACGGTCAAGCGCGTCGAGGGCGGCACGCTGAGCAGCCACCTCGTGCAGCACGCTCGCGTGGGCGATGTGCTGGAGATCGGCCCTGCCTTTGGTGACATGGTGCTGCCGGCCCAGCTGGCCGGACGCTGGCTGTTTCTGGCCGCCGGCAGTGGCATCACGCCGCTGATGAGCCTGACGCGCGCACTCGCCGCGCGCAAGATGCCCGTCGAGCTGACGCTGATCTACTGGGCCAAAACACGCGCCGAGTTGTGCTTCATCGACGAGTTGCGTGCGCTGGCCGCGCGCGAGCCGCGCTTTCATCTGCACGTCGTGCTGACGCACGAAACCGAACGGCTGGCTGACGAGCACGAGGGGCTGATCAGCCTGGCGCAGTTGGAGGCGCTGGTGCCGAGCTTGGCCGAACAGCAGGTCTACGCCTGTGGCCCCGGTGGCTTTGTCGAGGCGGCCCGCCAGCTCACGCAAGGCCGGGTGCGTCAGTTCCAGGCCGAAGGCTTCACGCCTGCGGCGCTGCCTCCTGAGACCGACACGGCGCCCACGCGACTGGTGAACGTGCACCTGGCGCGCAGCGGGCGCACCGTTCAGGTCAGCACCGGCACCAGCCTGCTCGAGGCGCTGGAGGCGCAGGGCCTGAACCCGCCCTCAGGTTGCCGCATGGGCATTTGCCACACCTGCGTGTGCCCGCGCCACAGCGGCAGCACGCTCGACACCCAGACTGGCGAAACCCAGTCTGAGCCCGACATGGCCGTGCGCCTGTGCGTCAGCCGCGCACGCAGCGACCTCAGCCTTGAGCTGTGAGTCCAGCAGGCCCCGATTTCACACCGTGATGACACCCATGAGCACCCTTGCCGCCCCCCGTGAACTGAGCCCCGATAAGCTTGCCCGCTTTGGCGCCGAGATCGACGCCCTGCGCGCCCGCACCGTCGCCGACCTGGGCGAGCGCGATGCGCGCTACATCCGCAACATCTTCAAGGCCGTACGCTACACCGAGGTGGCCGGCCGCGTGCTGCTGATGTCTGGCTTGCTGCTCGCAGGCGCCTGGATGTGGGGCGCATGGGCGCTGGGCGTCGCGCTGCTGGCGATTTCCAAGATCCTGGACAACATGGAACTGGGTCACAACGTGATCCATGGCCAGTTCGACTGGATGGGCGACCCTGCCTTCCAGGGCAAGACCTTCGAATGGGACATCGTGGGCACCAGCGACAACTGGCGCAAGACCCACAACTTCAAGCACCACACTTACACCAACGTGCACGGCATGGACGACGACATCGGCTACGACGTGCTGCGTCTGTTCCCTGAGCAGAAATGGTATCCCGGCGCCCTCTTCCAGCCGTTGTATGCCGTGATCTTTGCGCTGTTGTTCCAGTGGGGCGTGGCCATCCAGGATCTGCGCGTGGGCCGCGTGTTCATCGGCCGCATCACCTGGCGCCAGCTGCTGCGCGAGGCCGCGCCAACGCTGCGCAAGGCCCGCCGCCAGTTGGTCAAGGACTACATCGTGTTCCCGCTGCTGGCCTGGCCGGTCTTCGGCATGGTGTTCCTGGGCAACTTGATCGCCAACGGCATCCGCAACGTGTGGACCTACACCGTGATCTTCTGTGGACATTTCACGACGCACGTGCACACCTTCCCCAAGAGCGTGGTCAAGAACGAAACCCGCCCTGAGTGGTACCGCCGCCAGATCATGGGCTCGTCCAACCTGTCGGGCAGCAAGCTGCTGCACATCATGACGGGCAACCTCAGCCACCAGATCGAGCACCACCTCTTCCCCGATGTGCCGGCCAACCGCTACGCCGAGATGGCGCCGGTGGTGCGCGACATCTGCCGCCGCTACGGCATCCACTACAACACCGGCTCGATGGTGGGGCAGTTCAGCCAGGTCATCTGGCGCATCCTGCGCCACAGCTTCCCGAGCACTCCCGCTGCGCTGAAACCCAGCTTGCAGACGCGCTGACCGGCCTATGATGGCTGCTTTCGCAGCAGTACACGCCCCATCCATGGCCCGCATCCAGTTCGACCTGCCAGCGCAGTTCCTGTTCTCGACCGACATTCCCATCTACATCAGCCACGTCAACCAGGGCGGCCACCTCGACAACGCCCAACTGCTGACGCTGGTCTCCGAGGCGCGGCTGCGCTTTTTCCGCTGGCTGGGCTATGTGGGCGAGCTGGACATCGAAGGGCTGACCATCGTGGTGGGCGACATGATGGCCCAGTACAAATCCGAGGCCTTCTATGGCGAAACCATGCAGGTCGACATGGTGCCGGCCGATTTCAACCGCTACGGCTTCGACCTCGTCTTCCGGCTGCAGGACAAGCAGACCGGCCGTGAGGTCGCCCGCGGCAAGACCGGCGTGGTGTTCGTGGGCGATGGCCCGGACGGCGGCAAGAAGGTGACGCCCGTCCCCGCCGCGTTCATGGCCCGGCTCGAGGCCCGCCAGCGCGCCACGCATTGAGGCGCAGCGCCCCTGAAGCCCGCCCGGGCCGCTCACGCTGACGCGTCAGGCCCGGCTGGCGCCCACGAGCGCCGGATAAGGCGCGTGGATCACGAACACGGGGATGGCAGACAGATAAGCCGTGTAGCGCCCCTTGTCATTGAAGCGCGCCCGGAAACCCGACTGCTCGAAGAAGGCGCCCAGCCGCGGCACGATGCCACCGCCGATGTACAGCCCGCCCTGCGCGCCCAACGTGACCGCCAGATTGGCGGCCACGGTACCCATGAAGGAGCAGAAGCTGTCAAGTGCCGCGCGGCACCACGGGCAATGGCCACCGAGCGCGCGATCGGCCACCTCGGCTGGACTGAGCCGCTCAGGCGTGACGCCCGCAAGCCGCGCGTGCGTCTCGTACAGCAGCACCAGGCCCGAGCCCGAGAGCACCCGCTCGGCCGAAACGTGGCCGAAGCGCACCCGCAGCGCCGCGATCAGCCGCGCCTCGTCTTCGTCGCAGGCAGGCAGGCTCACGTGGCCGCCCTCGCCCGCAATCGGCACCCACACCGGCTCACCCTGTACCAGGGGGCCAGGGATCAGGCCCGAAACCCCCAGCCCCGTGCCCGCTCCCAGCAGCGCCTTGGCCATCCCGGGTTGCACGCTGCCGCCGCCCACCTGGCGCAGATCCTGAGGAGGGAGCGCCGGCAGCGCCAGCGCCAGCGCGGTGAAGTCATTGAGAATGCGCAGGCTGCTCAGGCCCAAAGCCTGGCGCAGCGCCTCGGTCGAGAAGGCCCATGGCGCATTGATCATCTGGATCGCATCGCCCAGCACGGGACAGGCCATGCCCAGACAGCCCGAGCGCGGACGCAGTGCGCCCTCCCAGGCGCCTTGCTGCTGCAGGTAAGCCGTGATCGCCTCCAGCGGGCCGATGTGATCGGCCAGCCGCAGCGTTTCGATGTGGGTGATGGGCCCCGCCGGCTCGACCTGAAGCGCCAGCCGCACGTTCGTGCCACCGATGTCACCGAGCAGTTTCGGGTAGTGCATCGGCCTCAGTCCGCATGAAACAGGTGGCAAGGGACCCCGGTCTGCCACAGCACCAGCCGGACCGGGCAGGCCATGACAGCAGCCAGATCGGCGCCGGAGCCTGCAGCCCCTGCCCCACCCGCGCTGCCGAGCCCATCCATGGCCTGCGCCACCAAGGCGCGCTTGGCCGCGCCCGTCGTGTGCAGCACCAGCGTGCGCGCGTCCAGCAGCGCACGCGCCGTCAGCGTGATGCGGTCCACCGGCACATTGGGTGGGGCCGGTGCGGGAACCACCTGACAGCGGTGAGTGCAGCCGGCATCGAGCGCCTCAGCCAGACCCGGCGCGCCAGGAAACAGCGACGCCGTATGGCCATCTGCCCCCATGCCCAGCACCACCACATCGGCCGGCCACGGCGCCTGCGCCAGCGCGGCCTCAACGGCGGGCCAGGCCAGCGCCGGGTCGCCCCTTCCCTGTCCCAGCGGCACCCAGCGCGCCGATGCGGCAGGCCCCTGCAACAGGTGCCGACGCACCAGACCCGCATTGCTGTCGGCATGATCGTGCGGCAGCCAGCGTTCATCAGCCAGGGTCACGGTCACGCGCGACCAGTCCAGCGCCACCTGGGACAGCGCCTGAAAGAACGGCACGGGTGTGCTGCCACCCGAAACCACCAGCAGCGCAGTGCCGCGCGCAGCCAGCCCTTCGCGCAGCCGCGCAGCGACGAAATCGGCCAGATCCTGTGCCAGGCGGGCAGGATCGGTAGCGGTGTGCGAGATCAACTGTCCCAACTCCCTTGTGCTCATGGGGCCACGCTGCAGACATCGGGTTCACATCGTCCCATCATAATGATCCTGCCCTCCCATCCACTGCCAGCCCCCCTTTGCAGTGGGGCTCGCCACCTTCGCACGCCATGACGCTCCACCCCACACTCATCGCGGTCACCGAACGGGTGCGGCAGCGCAGTGCCGACACCCGCGGCGACTACCTCGCCCGCATCGAGGAGGCCACCCGCCGCTGGCCGGTGGCCCGTGCCGGCCTGGGCTGCACCAATCTCGCCCATGGCTATGCCGCCGCACCCGCTGGCGACAAGATCTGGCTGCGCCAGCAACGCGCGCCCAATCTGGCCATCGTTTCAGCCTACAACGACATGCTGTCGGCCCACCAGCCGCTGCAAGCCTACCCCGAGTGGCTCAAGGAAGCGGCCCGCGAGGTGGGGGCCACCGCCCAGTTCGCAGGCGGCGTGCCCGCCATGTGCGACGGCGTCACCCAAGGGCAGCCCGGCATGGAGCTGTCGCTGTTCTCGCGCGACGTGATCGCCATGTCCACGGCCGTGGCGCTGTCACACAACATGTTCGATGCGGCACTGTGCCTGGGCGTGTGCGACAAGATCGTGCCCGGCCTCTTGATCGGTGCGCTGGCTTTTGGACACCTGCCCACGATCTTCGTGCCGGCCGGCCCGATGACCTCGGGGCTGAGCAACGACGAGAAGGCCCGCATCCGCCAGCGCCATGCAGCCGGCGAGATCGGCGAAGAAGCCTTGCTCGCCGCCGAAGAGCAGGCCTATCACGGCCCCGGCACCTGCACCTTTTATGGCACGGCCAACAGCAACCAGATGCTGATGGAGATCATGGGCCTGCACCTGCCAGGCACGGCCTTCATCAACCCGGGCACCCCGCTGCGTGAGGCCCTGACGCGCGCCGCCGCCAGGCGCGTGGCCCAGCTCGTGCGCACCGGTTCTCAGTACACGCCTGTGGGTCACGTGGTGGATGAGCGCGCCGTGGTCAACGGCATCGTCGGCCTGCTGGCCACCGGCGGCTCGACCAACCACACACTGCACCTGGTGGCCATGGCGCGGGCAGCCGGCATCGTCATCGATTGGGACGACTTCGACGCGTTGTCGGCCGTGGTGCCGCTGCTGGCGCGCGTCTACCCCAACGGCAGCGCCGATGTGAACGCCTTCCACGCGGCAGGCGGCATGGCCTTCCTGATCCGTGAGCTGCTGCAGGCCGGCCTGGTGCATGGCGACGTGCGCACGGCAATGGGCGAGGGGCTGGCGGCCTACACCCGCCAGCCTGTGCTGCGCGACGGCCGCCTCGAATGGGTGGAGGCCCCCGCGGTCAGCGGCGACCCGGCCGTGTTGGCGACCGCGGCCCAGCCCTTCTCGGCCGATGGGGGCCTGCGTGTGTTGCAGGGCAATCTCGGGCGAGCGGTGATCAAGGTCTCGGCCGTCAAACCGGCCCATCGCGTCGTCGAGGCGCCGGCCATCGTGTTCAATGACCAGACCGAACTGGGTGACGCCTACCGGCGCGGCGAACTCAACCGCGACTTCGTCGCCGTCGTGCGCGGCCAGGGCCCCCAGGCCAATGGCATGCCGGAGCTGCATGCGCTCACCCCCCCGCTGGCCAACCTGCAGGATCAGGGCTTCCGCGTTGCCCTCGTGACCGACGGGCGCATGTCGGGCGCCTCGGGCAAGGTGCCTGCGGCCATCCACGTGACGCCCGAATGTGTGACCGGCGGCCCGCTGGGCAAGGTCCGCACGGGCGACCTGATCCGCCTCGACGCGGAACAAGGCACACTGCAGGCGCTGGTGGCCGAAGCCGAATGGGCCGCCCGCACGAGCGACGTCGCGCCTGATCCGGCCCACGCGGCCGGCATGGGCCGCGACCTGTTTGCCGGCATGCGACGCAGCGTCAGCAGCGCCGAAGCCGGCGCCACCACCTTTGGATGGAGCCTCGGATGAGCCCGGAACACACCCAGCTGATCGATGGCGCGCTGCGCAGCGGGCCGGTCATCCCGGTCCTGGTGATCGAACGCACCGACGACGCCGTGCCGCTGGCGCGTGCGCTGCTGGCCGGCGGGGTGCGCGTGCTGGAAGTGACGCTGCGTACGCCCAATGCACTGGAGGTGATCACCTTGCTGGCGCGTCAGGTGCCCGATGCCATCGTGGCCGCGGGCACCATCACCACCCCCGAACAGTGGGATGCGGCCGCCCGAGCGGGCGCACGCCTGGGCGTCTCGCCGGGCCTGACGCCCCGCCTGCTCGATGCTGCCCCCCATGCGCCCATGCCCCTGCTGCCCGGTGTGGCCACCGCGTCGGAACTGATGTCGGCCATGGACGCAGGCTTTTCGCGCTTCAAGTTCTTCCCGGCCCAGCAAGCCGGTGGCATGCCCATGCTCAAGGCCTTTGGCGGCCCCTTCCCCGAGGCGGTGTTCTGCCCCACCGGTGGCATCTCGCCCGACAACGCGCCAGACTACCTCGCCTTGCCCAACGTGGCATGCGTGGGCGGCTCCTGGCTGGCGCCGGCCGAAGCCGTACGCGAGGGTGACTGGGATCGCATCACACAACTGGCTCAGGCCGCCGCGGCGCTGTTGCCGCGGTGATGCGGCCCCGGGCCGTGGGGCCCCACTGTGGCGGCGACGCGCGCGGCATACACGCCGTGCCACGCGCCCAGCCAACGTTGCAAGTGGGCCATCATGCAGGCCTGATCCGGTTCATTGTGAAGCTCGTGCGCCATGTCAGCAAAGCAGTGCGCCACCACGGCCGGCGCTGCCCCTTGCGCAAAATGCGCGCTCCCACGCGGCTGCACGATGCGATCTGCGCCCGCGTACAACAGCAGCGTCGGCTTCACCCATGCGGATGCGGCGGCCCGAACCAGGACGCCTGTGGCCTGAATGAAATACCCCAACCGCACACTGATGCGGTCATGCACCAGGGGATCGTCCAGATAGGCGCGCACGACTTCCGGGTCGCGGCAGATGCCGGCCGGATCGAAGCGGGCCTGTATGGTCAGACCGGGCACCGCCTTGGCCAGCCAGGGCAAGGCACGCTCCAGCAGGCGTGGCGCCGAGCCAGACACATCCAGTGCTGGTGACAGCATCACCAGCGCATCGACGTCGCTGTGGGACGGTGCAAGGCCCGCCTGCAAGCGCTGCACGTGGGCACCGGCCACCAGCCCGCCCATGCTGTGCCCCATCAGCACCAACGGCCCGCAGCCTGCCTCCTGACGGACCTGCGCAATCACCGTGGCCACATCGGCGAGCAGATCGTCCTCCCGACGCAGCACACCGCGCGGGCCACCGGAGCGGCCATGGCCGCGTTGGTCGTACGCGGCCACCTGCCAGCCCCACATCTGAAGCTGACGCGCCACATGCGCATAGCGGCCCGAATGCTCGGCGATGCCGTGCACCAGCACCACCGTTCCGAGAGGCTCGGACAAGGGCCAATTCTGTCGATGCAACAGCAAGCCGTCACGTGCACGCAGCGCGGGCGGCAGCGCTGGCAAGCTGCGGGGAATCGTCATGGGAGCCGTCGCAAACAGCGGATGAGCGGTCATGATGGCCTCTGGTCAGACAAACAGATCCTGGAACAGGAAGATCAGCCACTGAATCCCGTCTGCGGGGCGAAAGTAGTCGCTGACCTGATCGCGTTCGACGGCACGGATGGGTGGCTTGCTGCGGTCCAGGGTGTTCTGAATGAAGGTCTCGATGGAGCGGTGGCCCTGGTCCTCGATGGCCGTGCCGGCGTAGTCGAGCGTGGTCAGCGTGTGCGACTTGATCAAGGGGCGGAACAGCGGCACGTAATAGCCGATGTTGGGGCTCTGATCGAGCTGGGCCGTCCAGTTGGCCAGGTCCTTGCGCCACAGCTTGTTGTAAGCGGCGTCACGTTGACGGGTGTCGGTGATGCCTGCGATGTCCGGGTTGAACAGGCGGTACGAGAAGGTGGAGAACACGCCATCCTGCTGCATCACGGCATAGCCGAAGCGGTCTTGCGGGAACTGCCTTGCCAGTGCATTGTTGATGGCGCCCAGATCGCTGCGCACGGGCTCCATCTGCGGGTAGCGTGACAGCAGGTTGGTCAGCACGCCACCGGGCCGGTCCAAACCCCAGGCCTGGCGAATCCGGTTGTGCAGAGGCAGCGAGGGATGCTGTTCGGCGGTGCTGGACTGGGGTGCAGGGAACAGCGGGCCCGCATCGTTCAGCATCGAGGCCCGCGCAGGACGGACCGTGTCGCGCACCATTGCATAGTTGGCCGTGGCCCCTGTGGAGCCCGCAGAGAAGCCGCTGACCAGCAGTTCATCCGAAGGCAGGTTGGCCGCCACCCACTTGGCCACTTGCTGTGCGTTGACGTGGCCACGGTGGTAGTACGTCAGGGGACTGCTCGGCGTCTGGTCGCCGTATACACCCACAGCGTTGCCTGTGTGCACATCGCCCGTGCAGTAAGGGACATAAACCAGATTCCAGCTTTGTGTCACCGTGCGGGTCAGTGGACTCAAGCGCCAGATCATCGGCGACACCATGCCAAAGGCTGCCAGGTTGACCTGACTGAGGTAATTCGCGGGCACCCCGTCGGGATTGGTCGCCACCTCGGAGAACTTGCCCTTGCCCAGACACTCACGCTGCTGCCAGCATGCACCGCCGCCTTCAAAGTAGATCAGCGTCTTGCGCGTGCCGATCGCCCGGTTCACGAAGAAGTGATAGGGCGTGCCATTGCCGCAGCTGGCACCGCTGGCCACCGGCGCCTGCACAGGCACCCATTTGAGATAGGCCGTGGAAGCCTGAGCCAGCATGGGCCAGGCCAGGGACAAGGCCAGCGCCTGACCGGCGGCGCGCACAACAGTCGACAGTTTCATGGTTGTTCCTCACGCGGTTGTGAAATGGGCAGCGCAAGCTGCAGGGGCATTCTTCGAGGCGACCGGCTGCCCGTCTTTCGCGTGGGCGCAAGGCTTTTACTGACACGCGCAAACGGCGTGGCCAACGGCCTGAAATCAGGCCCAACCGCGGGAAAGCCCCAGTGCGTCTGTCACCAGGGTTTCCACCGCGCGTGGCATCAAGCGCGGTACAAATCGCCCATGCGCGGCACCATCACATCGCCCACCACCACGGCGTCCTGCAGCCTGCACCCCGGCTACCTGCAGGTGCTGCCTGCATGCCTGCAGCAGCTGGGCGTCACGCCCGACCACGTCTTCGCGCCCACCACACTGGCCGCGCTGGCCACCCTGACGGAAGACATGCGTCAGCCGGTCGAAGCCTGGGAAGCCCTGCTGCGCCATGCCGAAGTCGCGCTCGCCGATAGCCACCCAGACCTGGATCTGGCGCTCGACCTCGCCGAGTTCGTCAAACCGTGGGACACCGGGCCGCTGGGCTTCATCACGATGGCCAGCCGCGATCTGCGCGAAGCGACCGAGGCGCTGGCGCACTTCTACAGCCTGCTCAACGATGTGTATGTGCTGCACGCCACGCTGGAGGATCAGCGCTTCGAACTGAGCCTGCAGCCGCTGGGCCCGTGCCCCAGTGCCGACCTGGAGCGGCTGACGCTGGCCACCATCGCGTGGCACGCGCGCTGGCTGTCACAGCATGCCGAACTTGCGTTCGATGTCGAGTTCACCGGCCCGGCGCCGACGCCTGCCCGGATGGCGCGGGTGGCCCAGACGTTCGGTGGCGCTGTGCACTACGGCGCGCTGCGCAGCCGCATGAGTGGCCCGGGCCACTACGCGGGCCTGGCCATTTCTCGTGGCGATCACGGCGTCCAGGCCATGCTGCGGGCGCAACTGTCCGATCGGATGCGCAGCCTGCACGCGGAATCAGGCAGCTTTCTTCACCTGGTGGAGCGTCAGATCCTGGATCGGCTGGAGGCCGGCACGGCCACGCTCGACGCGGTGGCCGGCGCGCTGGGCCTGCCCGCACGGACGCTGCAGCACCGTCTGGAGGCCGCCGGGCTGAGCTTTCGTGCTCTTCATGACCGCGTGCGTCACCAGCAGGCCGTGTTGCTCATGGGTGAGGGGCGCCACACGCTGACCGAGGTGGCGCTCAAGCTGGGTTTTGCCAGCCAGTCGAGCTTTCACAGCGCTTTCAAGCGTTGGACCGGACAGACACCGGGGCAGGCCCAGAAACGCCCCGCCCTGGCCGCTACCGGCCGCATCACGCCGCAGACGACCACCTGACTCGCCCCCCGCCCGGAGCAGGCGTCGCGGCGGCCAGATCGTCTGCGAGCGTGGCGGCGAAGGTGCTGCGCACAGCCTCTTCCATGGTGTAGCGCCCCGGCCGCTGAGCGGCCAGCCATCGGGCGGCAAACATGGCGCCCTGGCCGAAGGCTTTGCCGCTGATGCTTTCATGGGTGAGGCGGATCGTCTGGTTCGGCAGGCCGAAGATCACCTCATGCCGCCCCACGATGCCGCCCACGCGGATGGAGTTGACTTGACGAGTCGGGTCCAGGCCGAGAGCCTGGGCCAGCTTGAGCGCCGTGCCCGAGGTCTCTGGCTGGCCCCGGAAGTGCTCCTCCACCACCTCGATGTCGGCATGGGGCGCAAGCCGCTGCATCAGCCTCGAGGCCACCAGCACAAAATTGATGCCCAAGGTGATGTTGGGCGAGTGCAGCACCGCTGCATGTCGTGCAGCAGCCGCCAGGAAGGGCTGCGCTTCGGGGCCGTAGTGAGAGATGGCCGAGACGATCCGACAGCCGGCTTGTGCCAGCATCGGGTAATGGCGCGCGGCCGAGGCGTGCGAAAAATCGATCACCACATCAACGGGGTGTTCCCGCAAGAACCCGGGGCTCCACTCGGCCGCCGTGGTCACGGCCACCTCCGGAGCCAGGCCAGATGGGCGAGCATCGCCGTCCCCCGTGCGACGTACAGCCCAGCACAGGTCCATGTCGTCGGCTGCGGCCAGCTCGCCGGCCACCAGCGAGCCGATGCGGCCCAGGCCCATCAGTCCGATGCGCAGCCGTGTCTGTCGATCGGCGCGTTGAGCGGTCATGCTTGCCCACCTTTTTCCGGTTGCAGGGGGGCCGATTGTAATTACATTTGCCCAAATTGACAGGATTTGATCCAGTTCCAAGCGAAGCGTCCCCGATGCGGCGATAATTTGACAAGGATTCCAGCCAGAATGGGTGAGCGCGTGGCCCACCCCCTACCCCATCGGAGAACCTCCATGACTCGTGAAGTCGTATTCGTTGGTGCAGCCCGCACCGCCATCGGCAGCTACGGCGGCTCGCTCAAAGACATCCCACCCGCCGACCTGGGTGCTCTGGTCATCAAGACCGCCCTGGAGCGTGCCGGTGTCGCGCCCCAGGACGTCGGCCACGTCGTGGTCGGCAACGTGATCCCCACCATCCCGCAAGACGCCTACCTGAGCCGCGTGGCCGCGCTCAATGCCGGCGTGCCGCAAGAGGCGCCCGCGTTCAACGTCAACCGTCTGTGCGGCTCCGGCTTGCAGGCCGTGGTGTCGGCTGCCCAGGCCATCCTGCTGGGCGACTGCGATGTGGCCATCGGCGCCGGTGCCGAGTCGATGAGCCGTGGTGCTTATCTGGTCACCTCCAACCGCTGGGGTGCCCGCATGGGCGACGTCAAGATGCTGGACTTCATGCTGGGCGCCCTGCACGACCCACGCCTGAACATCCACATGGGCATCACCGCCGAGAACGTGGCCGCTCGCCACGGCATCACCCGTGAGCAGCAAGACGCCTACGCGACCCAGTCGCAACAACGCGCCGCCGCCGCCATTGAGGCGGGCCGCTTCAAGGAGCAGATCGTCCCCGTCGAGCTCAAGACCCGCAAGGGCGTGGTGCTGTTCGACACCGATGAAGGCGTCAAGGCCGACACCAGTGTGGACACCCTCGCCAAGATGAAGCCGGCGTTCAAGAAGGAAGAAGGTACCGTCACCGCAGGCAACGCCTCGACCCTGAACGACGGCGCCGCCGCCGTGGTGATGGCCAGCGCCGACAAGGCCAAGGCACTGGGCCTGAAGCCCCTGGCCCGCCTGGTGTCCTATGCCCATGCGGGTGTCGAGCCGGAGTACATGGGCATCGGCCCGGTGCCTGCCTCGAAGCTGGCGCTGGAGAAGGCTGGCCTGAAGGTGTCGGATCTGGACCTGATCGAGTCCAACGAAGCTTTTGCCGCACAGGCCTGCGCGGTGTCCAAGGAAATGGGCTTCCCCAACGAGAAGACCAACCCGAACGGTTCGGGCATCTCGCTGGGCCACCCTGTGGGCGCCACGGGCGCCATCTTGGTCACCAAGGCCCTGTATGAGCTGCAGCGCACCGGTGGCCGCTATGCGCTGATCACGATGTGCATCGGCGGCGGTCAGGGCATCGCGATGGTGATCGAGCGCGTCTGAGCCTGACGCGCGAGCGGGTGCGCCTTCAGCGGCGCACCTGCAGCCGCTCGCGTATCACCGGCGCGAGCCGCTGGCCAGCCACGAAGCCGGCATCCACCAGCGCACGGCGCGCCGAGAAGTCGGTGCTGCTGATGCGTCCCACGTCGGGTCGGATCACCACATCGGCCTTGGCAGCCTCCTGCTGACGCAGGGCCTCACCCATGATCTCGAAAGACCGCAGCAGCACCTGATACAGGCCTGCACCGCTGCGTTCGCGCTGGAGCAGCGCGTCAGACCCGGCCACATCCACCGCCACCACCAGGTCATAGCCCTCGGCGCGGGCGGATGCGACGGGGATCGGGCTTACGAGCCCACCATCGAGAAACTCCTGATCGCCCTGCACGGCCGGCAGGAACACGCCCGGCAGGCTGCATGAAGCGCGCACGGCAAAGCCCAGGTCGCCGTGCTTGAACACGTGCAGCTGACCCGCCGGATAGCGCGTGGCCACCGCCCGAAACGGTGTGGGCAGGGTCTCGATCGTGCGCCCCTCGAGCTGCGTGTTGACGAACTGCTGTAGAGCCTGGCCTGACACCATGCCACGCCGGTTGGCCGCTTGCCCGTTGACCAGATCGATGACCTCGTCGTCGCGCACGCGGTAGGCCAGCGACTCCATCGCGCTGGCCGGCATGCCCGCCGCCCAGAACGCCCCGACTAGCGCGCCCGCGCTGGCCCCGAAGACCGCATCCGGTCGCAGCCCGTGTGCCTCCAGCGCTTTGACCACACCAATGTGCGCAAAACCGCGCGCCGAGCCACCGCCCAGCACCAGCGCGAAACGGCGCCCTCTCGGCGGGGTCGTGGCCACCACCGGCGGGCGCGAGGGCTGACCAGGCGCCGCCTGCACGGGGCGCCACAGCCCACCGCCGATCGCCGTCCCTGCCAGCGCCAGCCCGGCAGACCACACATCGCGTCGAGACAGTCTCACTGACGCGCCCCCGCGCCCGCTGGCGCCCCCTGGTTGCTCAGCAACGGCGCCAGTTCCGCCTCCAGCCGGGCAAAGGCATCTTCAAAGGCATTGGCGGGCTCACCCTGGGTCAGGCGCGCCACCGTTTCATTGAGCACAATGAGTTCGACCCGGCGGTTCAGCCGTCGCCCCAGTTCAGAGTCGTTCGGGGCCAGCGGCCGCGCCAGCCCCACGCCAGCGGTGCGCAAGCGCTGAGGCGTCACGCCCATGTCCTGCAGCGCCACTGCCACGGCCTGTGCACGCCGCTCGGACAGTCGCAAATTGAAATCGGCCGCACCGACATTGTCGGTATGCCCTTCCAACAACAAGGGCTCGGGCGTTTTATCCCGCAGCAACTCGGCCACACGCCGCAGGTAGGGCTCGGACTGCGGGCTGAGCTCGGCCTTGCCAAAATCGAACAGCACATGATCGGGCAGCCAGATCATCACACCGCGCTCGGTCTGGGCCAGCGCCAGCTTGACCTGCGGCTCAGCGCGATGCGCACAGCCCGCCAGGCCGATCACCACACACCACAACAGGATCTTGCGCACCACCGACATGCCACACCGCTCCGACACCCAGTACAGGACAGACCTGCATTAGGTCAGACATCGGCGTGTCAGCCGATCCGGGCAGCCCCCTCAATCAAGGGTCATCCCCCATGCTCACGTGGTCTGCACGCCGTCCACATCAGCGGCCGGCACGCGCCCCATCAAACGCTGCACCAACCGCACCAGATCGTCCACATACGTGAACACCACCGGGATGACAAGCAGGCTCAGGAAGGTCGAGGTGATCAACCCGCCAATCACCACGATGGCCATCGGAGAGCGGAAGCTGGGATCCACCCCGATACCCAGGGCGATGGGCATCATGCCCGCGCCCATGGCAATCGTCGTCATGATGATGGGCCGCGCCCGCTTATGACACGCGTCGATCACGGCATCCCAGCGGCTCAGGCCATGCTCGTTGCGCGCAATCAGCACATAGTCCACCAGCAGGATGGAGTTCTTCGTGGCGATGCCCATGAGCATGATCAGGCCGATCATGGACGGCATGGACAAGGCCTGTTGCGTCACCCACAGTGCGAAGAACGCCCCCGGCACCGACAGCACCAGCGCCACCAGGATGGTGATGGGCTGCACGAAGCCCTTGAACAGCAGCACCAGCACGATGTAGATGCACAGCACCCCGGTGAGCATGGCCAGCCCGAAGCTGGCGAACAGCTCATTCATGGCCTCGGCATCCCCGAGGGCCGCCACGGCCACGCCCGGCGGCAGGTTGCGCACGCTTGGCAGGGCCATGGCAGCGCGCTCGACATCACCCAGGGGTTGCTGGTTCAGCTCGATCTCGAAGTTGATGTTGCGCTGCCGATCGTAGCGATCGATCTGGGCCGGCCCGCTGTCGATCGACAGCGTGGCCACATTGCCCAGGGGCACGGGCCCGCGTGCGCCTGGCACCGGCAGGCGCGCCAGCAAGGCCGGGTCAGTCCGAGCCTCCGCCGGCAGGCGCACCAGCACCGGCACCTGCCGTTGGGACAGGTTGAGCTTGGGCAGGCTTTGGTCGTAATCGCCCTGCGTCGCAATGCGCAGCGTCTCGGCGATGGCGGCCGTGCTCACGCCGAGGTCCGCTGCGCGCGCCGGATCGGGCCGCACGACCAGTTCAGGCCGCACCAGGCTGAGCGATGAGGTCACGTTGCCAATACCCGGCAGGCTACGCAGTTCGCGCTCCACCTTGGCCGCATGCTGGCTGAGCACTGCGCCGTCTTCACCCGAGAGCACCAGCACGTACTTCTCGCTGGAGCCGCCAAAGCCCACTTTCACACGCACACCGGGCAACGCCTCCAGCGCCACCCGCAGCTGTGATTCGATGTCCTGTTTGCTCACGCCCGAGCGCGCGGTGCGGTGGGTCATGTTCAGCGTCAGCGTGGCCTTGTTCACCTGGGCCGCACCCTGCGGTGCAAATGGGTCGCTGCCTGCCGCACCGCCACCAATGGCCGTGTACACCAGCTTCACGTGCTCGTGCTGCGCGACGATCTGACGCGCCTGCTCGGCCACCGCCTCGGTCTGCGCGTAGGTACTGCCGGGCGGCAACTGCAGTGTCACCTGAGTCTGCGAGAGATCATCCGGCGGGATGAAACCCGTCGGCAGCCGGCCGGCCAGGAACATCGACATCCCCACGAAGCCGACCACGGCCAACAGCGTCAGCACCCGATGGCGCAGACACCAGCGCACCCACGTCAGATACCAGCCCATCCAGCGCGGATCGGGATGCTCACGCTCGGGCGCCTTGAGCAGGTAGGCCGCCATCATGGGTGTGAGCATGCGCGCCACCACGAGCGAGAAGAACACCGCGATGGCCGCTGTCCAGCCGAACTGCACAAAGAACTTGCCGGGCACCCCGCTCATGAAGGCCGTGGGCAGGAAGACAGCAATCAGCGTGAAGGTGGTGGCAATCACCGCCAGGCCGATCTCGTCGGCGGCCTCGCGCGCCGCATCCAGCGGCTTCTTGCCCATGGCCAGGTGGCGCATGATGTTCTCGATCTCGACGATCGCATCGTCCACCAGAATACCCACCACCAACGACAGCGACAGCAGCGTCACCACGTTGATGGTGAAGCCCATCAAATACATCGCACCAAAGGCGGGAATGACCGACAGGGGCAAGGCCGCGGCAGCGACCAGCGTGGCACGCCAGTCTCGCAAGAAGAACCACACCACGATGACCGCCAGCGCCGCGCCCTCGTACAGCAGGTACATCGAGCCCTCGTAGTTCTCGATCACCGGATCGACGAAGTTGAAGGCCTCGACCACCTCCACATCTGGATGTTCTGCCCGCAGCTCGGCCAACGCCGCCTGAACGCCCTCGGCCACGTCGACCTCGCCCGCGCCCTTGGCTCGGGTGATCTCGAAGGCCACCACGGGCTCGCCGTCCAGCAGCGCGCCCGATCGTTGCTCGGCCACCGTGTCGCGCACCGTGGCGATCTGGTCCAGTCGCACACGCCGGCCGTCGCTCAACGCGATGTCCATCGCGGCGAGCTCCTCGGCAGATTGCACCGTGGCAATGGCGCGCACCGTCTGCTCCAGGCCGCCGAGGTCAACCCGACCGCCCGAGGCCTCCTGCTGCACCGCCCTCAGCTGGCGCGACACATCGGCTGCCGAGGCGTTGAGCGCCAGCAGGCGCGCTGGGTCCAGCTCGACGTGTACCTCGCGGCTCACGCCCCCCACGCGGGCCACGGCACCCACCCCTTTGACGGCCAGCAGCCGCTTGGTCACGGTGTGGTCCACGAACCAGGACAGGGCCTCGGTGTCCCGTCGGCTGGAGGCCACCGTATAGGTCAGGATGGGTGAGCCAGACAGGTTCATCTTGGCCACGACCGGATCGCGCAGATCACCAGGCAGATCCGAGCGCACACGCGCCACCGCGTCGCGCACCTCGTCAAGCGCCTCCTGCGTGGGCTTCTCAAGCCGGAACTCGACCGTCAGCAGCACGTTGCCGTCCTGCACCTTGGTGTAGATGTGCTTGATGCCCTGCAGCGAGGCCACCGCGTTTTCAAGCTTGCGGGCGACCTCGGTTTCCAGCTGCGCAGGGGCCGCCCCCGGCAGCGCCGCATTGACCGTGATGGTCGGCAGATCGATGTCGGGGAAGTTCTGGATCTTCATCCCCACAAAGCCCATCAGGCCCACGACCGTGAGCATGATGAACAGCATGATGGAAGGGATGGGGTTGCGGATCGACCAGGCCGAGACGTTCATGGCTTGCCTTTCGCAGGCGCAGCCACCACGCGCACCACATCACCGTCGGTGAGGAAGGCCACGCCAGAGGCCACCACCTGGGCGCGCGCATCCAGACCGGACACCACTTCGATGCGGTCACCCTGCCGGCGACCGATCTGCACCTTGGTCTGGGCCACGGTGCCCGCGGGCTCGATGCGGAACACATACGAGAACCCATCGCGCAGCAACACGGCCGTCTGCGGCAGCGTGAGCCCCCCGCCCTGCCCCACGGCCACACGGCCCGGGGCGAACATGCCGGCACGGGCGCCCGCCTGCAGGGCCGATGCCGGCAGATCGACATAAACCAGGCCATTGCGGGTGCCGGCGTCCACCGTGGGCGCCACCATGCGCACCCGGCCCTCCACAGTCTGTCCCCCCGGCGGCGTGGCCCAGGCCTTCATGCCAGGCCGCACCCGCGCCAGATCAGCCGAGGGCAGTTCAGCCCGCCACTCCAGCCGGTTCTGGCGAATCAGCCGGAACAGCTCCTGTCCTGGCTGCACGACCGCCCCCACGGTGGCCTGCCTCGCCGAAATCACGCCATCATCCGGCGCCAGCACCCGTGCCTGGGCCAGCCGCACGCGTTGCGACGCCAACTGCGCCCGCGCCGAGTTCACACGTGCCACCGCCGTCTGCTCGGCCGTGATCGCGCGTTGGGCCTCCTGGGCACTCATGGCCTGGCTTTCGCGCAAGGCTCGCGCCCGGTCCGCATTCGCGCGCGCCTCAGCCGCCAGGGCCTCGGCCTCCTGCAATGCGGCCTCGGCGTTCTGCACATCGGCGCGCACGGCCTCGCTGGCCAGCAAGGCCAGCACTTGGCCCTTGCGCACCGGATCACCCACATTGACCTGGACCTGAGCCAGGCGCTGCCCGGCCAGCTCCGCCCCCACCACCGCTTCCTGCCAGGCGGCAATGGCCCCGTTGGCGGTGAGTTCGACCGCCCACTGAGCCTGTTGCGGCACGACAGCCGACACGCTGAGCGCCGCTTTCACGGGGCGTGAAGCCCCCTGCGCCACGGGCACCGCGCGCGCCGCCGGCTCGTCGCCGCGACCGGCCTGGGCATGCGACTGGAACCACACGAGCCCCGCCACGCCTGCGGCAGCCAGCGCCAGCCAGTGCCATTGATCCCGCCACCACGTCGTTTTGCTTTCCGCCGTCATCGTGTTCCTCATCCGTTGTGCGCCACGCCCGCTCGGGCACGCGCCTGTCGTTCGCATTCAATCAAGGCTGTGGCATAGGCCACCAACCGATCCAGCACCCGCTCCACCGCGCCGTCGCCGTGGAGCAAGCCAGGCGCCAGGGCGTCCATGAACGGTCGTGACATGCCGTAGTCGTGTGCCATCGCCGACAAGGCGAAAGCCAGCTGGTGCAAGGCGTCATCCGGCTGTGTCACGCCGACATGGCGGGCCAGCAAGGCCACCACCCGCTCGTGCAAGGGTGTGACCAGTTCCGCCACCACGTCACGAAAGGCGCCGCTGGGCTCGACCATTTCGCGCAGGTACAGCCGCATGGTGGGATCCACCGGCTCACCCGCTGCGGGCGGACACAGAAACGCCCCCAGCAGGCGGCGCAGTGCCTCGTGCAGCGTCAGTGCCGGATCGTCAAACTGGCCAAGCTCCTGCTGAATCAGCTCAATGGGCTGCGACAGCACCGCTCGGTACAGCCCCGCCTTGTCACCGAAGTAGTAGTGAATCGAGGCGACGTTCTGGCCGGCGGCCTGGCAGATCTCGCGCGTGGAGGCGCGTGCAAAACCCTTCTCGGCGAACAGGCGTGTCGCCTCTTGCAACAGGCGCTCGCGCGCACGCACCCCCCTGTCCTGCCCGGGCACAGGCCCGTCGCCCACCCTCTCCGCTGACAAATCAAGCGCTTGATTGATTTTCATGGCTGCGATGGTAACGCGAAACCTCGCGGCATGCACGGCACAATCGCCGCCATGCAGTTTCTTCCCTGGGCCCATCCCGTCGACGACGGCTTTACCCTGCGTGGCTGGCACACCCCACCCTCGGGCAAACCACTGCTGCACTTCCTTCACGGCAATGGCTTTTGCAGCCGGATGTACGAGCCCATGCTGGCTCACCTCGCCGCGCATTTCGACCTGTGGCTGTGTGACGTTCAAGGTCACGGCGACAGCGACCACGGTGGCGCGTTTGCCGGATGGAACCGCAACGCGGAGTGGGCGGTAGACGCCCTTCGCGCACAAGGTCAGGCATTCGCTGACGTGCCGAAGGTGGCGGCGGGACACAGCTTCGGCGGCGTGCTGACCAGCCTCATGCTGGCCCAACACCCCGGGCTGTTTCAGCGCGCCGCCCTGCTTGACCCCGTGCTGTTCACGCCCGCCATGCTGATGGGCATGAGCGTGGCCGAAGCCACCGGCATGACCCGTTTCACCCCACTGGCCCGGCAGGCACGCGCCCGCCGAGCTCACTGGCCAGACCGCGCCTCCGCACGTGCCTCGCTGGTGGGGCGCGGCGTCTACAAGGGGTGGTCGGACGCGGCGCTGGACGCCTTCGTCACCCACGCGCTGGGCCCAGCACCAGAGGGGGGCGTGGTCCTCAAATGCCGCCCTGAGCGTGAGGCGGAGGTATTCAGCTCGGCGCCAGAGCGCTTGTGGCACCACCTCGGCCGTGTTCGCACGCCCACACTGGTCCTGCGCGCAGAAAGGACTTTCCCCTTCATCGAAGAATCAGTCGCGCGCTGGCAACTGGTCAACCCGGTGGTCAGCGCCAGCCAGATGCCCGGTGGCCACTGTTTCATGCAGGAGCGGCCGGAGGAGGCCGCCTCGGCTGTAACCGCTTTCCTGGCGGCCATCCCACCGGCGGGTGTGAACGGTTGACTGCATCTGCACCGCAGTTGCAAGCAGATGCAACACCTTGTCCTTTCCGGACACAACTGTTTGCAAATGACGCCACGAGGCGACGCCAAACGTGCAAAGTGTCACGAGACGCTGCTGTCATCAGCGATCGTTACGGGAGTGGCACACATGGAAATCGAGCGCATGCTGTTGGTGATGTTGCACGTCGGCAGCTTCGTCATTGCCGCCGTGGGCATTGCCTACGCCGACTTGTCTTTGTTCAAGGGCAAGCGCGTGGATCGGGGCTTGTTGGCCTGGGCCAGCAAGCTGGTGATGGGGGCGCTGATTGGCCTGTGGATCACGGGGGCAGCCATCATCGCGATCGACACCGGCTTTCAGTTGGAGGCCATCACGTCCCGAGCCAAGCTGTTATCCAAGATCACGGTGGTGTGTGTGCTGACCGTCAATGGCTACCTGCTGCATCGCTACTTCTTTGGCCAACTTGCGGAGCCAGGCGCTTCGTTCAAGCGCATGGTGAACCTGTCGGCCGCGCTGGCTGCCGTCAGCGGCGCATCCTGGATGTACGCCGCGTTTCTGGGCATGGCCAAGCCGCTGGCCCGGCTGTTCACCTACAGTGATTTCATGACGCTGTACGCGACCATGCTGACGTTGTCGCTGGTGGTGGTCTTCGCGCTGCTGCGGCCGCGCATCGCCGGCCTGTTCCGCGCGGAAGTGGTGGCCCGCCGCGCTCAGCACGACAACGAAGTCAACGCACGGCGCAAGCGCCGTCAGCCCCGCAACAAAGTGCGCCCGGTGACCAGCCACGAAGCGGCATCACCCACCGCATCGGAGCAGGCTGCAGCCTGAACAGCCGGGGATTTGCCCGACTGTTTTCCGCACGCAATCGCTCCGCACGCGCAATGATGCGCGCATGCGCGCACACCCGAGCTCCCACCCGAATCTTCTGGCCTGCCTTCTCGCAGCCGCCCTGCTGAGCGGCTGCGCCCTGCCGCAACTCAGCCAGGATGCCGAGCACCGCGCGCCCAGCCAGAGCTTGTCGGTCGAACTGATCTCCACCGCACATGCCCAACCCTTTTGCCTGCGCCTGCGCCATCAAGACCAGTTCAGGGGCGCATACGGCAAGCAGCAGATCGAAGCCTCGGTCACGGATGGTGGCTGCGACACCGACGGCGCTGCCCGGCGGGTAGATGCGCTGCACGTCAGTTGGCTGCCCCGCTGGCCGGCCAACCGCGAAACGCGCTCGTGTCATGATGCCGAGCGTTGCGCCACCGGCGAGCAACTCGTCGCGCCGGGCCAGCCGCTGGTGTGCGCATCAGCGCGCGCGCGCGTAGGCAACCAGGTGGCCTTCGTGACCACCGACGTCGCCCGCTGCCCCTGAATGCACCCAGGGCTCCGCCCCGAGCACCCGCCGGCCGCTCAGCGCCACCAGGCGAGCGCAAACACGACGATCATCACCAAGGCGACCACGAGCTTCACCGCCGTGGCCGCCACGAAGCCGAGGCCGGCCACGAGGCCCACGCGCGCCGCCGCGCCCACGTCGCGCTGACTGCGCCACTGCCCGGCCGATGCGCCCGCCACCGGCCCCAGAATGAGCCCGGGCAGACCTGCGACAAAACCCAACAGGGCACCTAGCCCAGCGCCTGTTGCCGCCGAGTTCGTGCCGCCTGCGCGTTTGACCAGCACCGCCGCCGCCAGGTAGTCGGCCAACCAGGCCAGGGCCGCCAAACTGCCCAGGGCGAGCACCGTCCAGCCGCTCACACGCTCATAACTGCCCAGCCAGGCCGCGAGCCACAAGCCGCCGAACACAAGCGGTGTACCCGGCAGCAGGGGCAGGATCACGCCCGCCAGCCCCAGCAGCACCATCGCCACCGCTGTGATCGCCAGAATTGTTTCCATCGCGCACCGACCTCTCCGTGTGTTGCTGAATGTGTGCGGATGGTGACGTCAAAACCGTGTCGCGGCAAGCCAAAAGACCCTGTTGCGGGATGGGCCGGCCTGCAGCGGTGTTCAGACCATCCAACCCGCCGTCAGCACCAGCACGGCGCAGAACATGGCCCGGAGCCACGCCTCAGGGAGCCGGTGGGCCAGGGCCACGCCCCAGGAGATGCTGAGCAAGCCGCCGATGGCCAATGGCACGCCTGTGGCCCAGTCCACCTGCCCCGCAGCGGCATAGGTCCAGAGGGCGGCCACCGCGCCCGGTGTCACGGCGGCCAGCGACAACCCTTGCGCCAGCGTCTGACGCTGCACCCGCAGGACCCCGGTCAGCACCGGGGTGGTTACCAGCCCGCCGCCCACAGTGAACAGGCCCGAGAACACGCCACTGAACAGGCCCAGCGGCCCCATCCACACTGGCTGCAGCCGCGCCGGCCCCTGGCCAGCGCGCGTCTGCGCCCGGCGTGCGCCCCATACGATCAGGGGCACCAGGCCGAGCAGGAAGGCGATGAAGGCCACGCGCAGGTGCGCCGCATCCATGGCCACCGCCCAGCGGGCCGTGGCCCAGGCCGACACCATGGCGCACACGCCCATCACAGCCGCTGGCCCCATGGCAATCGGGTTGCGCTGCTTGTAGCGCCAAAAGCCCAGCATCACGTTCGGCACGACCATGACCAGCGCCGTGCCCTGAGCGAGTTGCTGCTCCAACCCGAAGCCCGACGCCAGCGCGGGAATGGCAAACAGCCCGCCGCCGATGCCGAACACACCGCCCACCACGCCGAGCAGCATGCCCAGCGCGAAGTCGACCAGCAAAGCAGCACCATGGTCCAGAAGTAAGTTCATGGAGGCAGTCTAGGCATTGAACCCAACAGTACAATCCGCCTGTATTCAAATCATTCTTGCGTTGAGCTCAACAATGAACGCGATTGCGGACATGGCCTTTTTCGTCACACTGGCGCAGGCGCGTAACCTGTCTGCCGCAGCGCAGGAGCTGGGGCTGTCGACAGCGGCAGTGAGTCGGCGGCTGGCCGCGCTCGAGTCACGACTGGGGGTGCGCCTGCTCAACCGCACCACCCGCCGCGCTGCCCTCACGCACGAAGGCGAGCTGTATCTGGAAGAGGGCCGGCGGCTGCTGGCCGATGTGGACGAGCTGGAGCAGCGCGTCGCGGGCGGGCGCGCCGTGCCGCGGGGGCTGCTCCGGGTCAACGCAGGATTTGGATTCGGGCGCCACTTCATCGCCCCGGCCGTGGCCGAGTTCATCGCCCGCCACCCCGAGGTTGAGGTGCAGCTTCAGCTGACCGACCGCCCGCTGCAACTGGTCGAAGACGGCATCGACGTGTGCATTCGCTTTGGCGAGGTGCCCGACGCGCGCGTCACGTCGCGCTGCCTGGCCCCCAACCGCCGACTGCTGGTCGCCACGCCCGGCTACCTTCAACGTCATGGCGTACCCGACTCGCCGCAGGCGCTGCGCCAGCACCGCTGCATCTTCATCCGCGAACGCGACGAGGTGTTCGGGCAATGGACGCTGCAGCACGGCAACCAGCGAGCGAGCGTGAAGGTGCCCAGCCCCGTGTCGACGAACGACGGCGAGGTGGCCCTGGCCTGGGCACTCAAGGGCCTGGGCATCCTCCAGCGCTCGGAGTGGCACGTTGCCCCTTACCTGCGCTCGGGCCGCCTGCGCGCCGTGCTGCCCGAGTGGCGTTCGCCCAGTGCCGACATCCATGCCGTCTACCCGGCGCGCAAGAACCTGTCGGCCAAGGTGGTGGCCTTTGTCGAGCACCTCAGCGCGCGCTTCGCCCCGCTGCGCGGGCCTGCACCATCGGGCTGGTGAGCGCCGGGTAGCCCACCCGAGGGAAATCGCCAACCGCCAAAGGGAACGATTGGCCGACAGGGCTATGGCGTGACCGTGCCGCGCTCCATAACATGCTGCGTTAAATCATCGCTTCCGGAGCATCCACCCATGCGCACCCGACGACTTGCTCAATGGCTCAGCCCCGCGCGGGCTGCTTTCACCACTGTGGCCCTGGCCGCAGCCTGCCTCTCGGCGCCCGCCATTGCCGCCGACTACGCCAAAGGCCCCGCCCCCACCGTGGCGCTGCTGACTGCGCCGGCTGGCCCGTACCAAACTGCCACATACAAGATCGCCACGGCCGATGCCAAAGCCTTCAACTACGGTGGTGCCACCGTGCATTACCCGGTGGCCAAGGCCCCGGGCGAGACCTTTGGCGTCGTGGTCATGGTGCCGGGCTTCCTGGCCTTCCAGGCCGTGTACGACTGGCTGGTCAGCCGTGTGGCATCGCATGGCTTTGTCGTGGTCAACATGGACACGGTCGGCCGCGGTGACTACCCCGACGAGCGCGCAGAACAGGCAGCGGGCGCCCTGCGGCATGTGGTCTCCCTCGCGCAGGGCGGCACGGCGCCTTACGCGCCCGTGGCCGACACGTCACGCCGGGCCGTCATGGGCAACTCCATGGGAGGCGGCGCCTCGTTGAGCGCCGCCGTGGCCGACCCCACGCTCAAGGCCGTGGTCGCGCTGCAGCCGTGGCACACCACCAAGAGCTTCACTGGCGTGGCCTCGCCCACCCTGGTCGTGGCGTGCGAGAAAGACAGCATCGCGCCAAACAAGTCCCACTCGGACGTGTTCTACAACAGCCTGAGCGCCGCCCTGCCGCGCGCCGAGATCGAAATGCGTGGCGCGGGCCACCTGTGCGCCACCTTCCTGGCCACAGCGGCACAGAAGACCACCATGGCCAAATCGTCGGTGGCCTGGCTCAAGCGCTTCCTCGACAACGACATGCGCTACGACGCCATGGTCAAAGGCGGCATCGACCAGGGCGAGTTCAGCCGTTTCGTGGTCCAGGGCTTCTAACCATTTGGACGGGATAAGGCGCGTCAGTTCGCCCCCCAAGGTCAGGGGGCGAAGCCGCTCTGCAAACACCTCTCTGTGGATCATGTGCACGTGTCGCCGGCGACGTTCGGCGGCCGTTTGCACAAGACCGATGTTCAGAGAGGATCACCATGCGTCATACCCTGGCGGGCCACGCCCTGGCCCTGACAACCCTGTCACTGCTGCTGACCGCCTGTGGCGGTGGTGGTGGCAGCAGCGGCGACACCGCGCTCAACCCGCCCAGTGAGAATCTGCAGGGCATCTACACAGGCCGCTCCAACAATCCGGATGAGCCCGACTTCGACCTGCTCGTGCTGGAAGACGGCAGCCTGTGGGCGATTTACGGCACGCGCTTCAACAATGCGCTGTTGGTGACCGGCTTTGTGCAGGGCGATGCAAGCTTCAAGGACGGCAAGGTCAACTCGAGCAACATCCGGGATTACGGGTTTGTGCCGTCCGAGGGCGCACGTCTGACCGGCACCTACACCGACGCCGTCGCACCCACGGTGAGCGGCCAGTTGCGCTACAACAGCGGCACGGTGAGCTTTACTGCTCAGGCCAACACCGCAGCGGCCGAGGGCTACAACACACCTGCCCGCATTGCTGACATCAGCGGCCCGTGGACGCTGGATCTCACCAGCGGCGAGCGCACCAGCATCAACATCAGCGCGGTCGGCGTGATCGCGGGCAGTGGCACCAGCGGCTGTGCGTTCACAGGCCAGGCCACTCCACGCCCTGGCGGAAAGAACGTGTTCAACGTCTCCATCGTCTTCGCCAACGACAGCCGCTGCGCGCTGCCCGGCCAGACGGGAACCGGTGTGGGCATCTCGTATCAGCTCGCCGATGCGCGCCGACAGCTCATTGTGCTGCTTGAGAGCAGCACACGGGAGAAGGGCGTGGGCGCGTTCGGGGTGCGGTGATCAAGGGCCATGGCGCTGGGTGGCGAAGGTCGCCACGTACAGCGCTTCCACCTGCTCGCGCGCCCAAGGCGTCTTACGCAGAAAGGTCAGGCTGGATTTCACCGACGGGTTGCTGTGAAAGCAGTTGATGCGGATACGCCGCGCCATGCCGTCCCAGCCATAGTGATCCACCAGACGAACAATGACCGCCTCGAGCGTGACGCCATGCAGGGGGTTGTTGGGTTGTTCGCGCATGCAGCCTCCGCGACGGGCGGACCAGAAACGACAAAGCCCCGCAGCGCTGCGAGGCTTTGTCTGGATTCAGATGGTGCCGGTGAAAGGAATCGAACCCTCGACCTTCTCATTACGAATGAGCTGCTCTACCGACTGAGCTACACCGGCACACGTGGTGCAAGCGAACCGCTTGCTGCACAGCCCGCAATCATACCCGGTTTCGCACGGTCTTTTCCAAGAGGCGTGGCCCCGCGGGGCGACGGCAACACCGCAACGCTTACAGCCAGAGACGCCTCTCACCGATCTGAGACCTGCGCGGCACATGACGCCGCCCGCGCGACGGCGTAATCTTCCAGCCACACACACTCACGCTGGAGGACACCATGTTCCACATTCGCACCGTTCTGGCCCTCGCCACCATCGCACTCAGCGCATCGTCGCACGCACAAGGCACCGCTGCCGCGCAGACCGAACCCGCTTACCTGCCCACCGCCGTGAGCGCACAGGTCGAGCCGTATTTCATCGTCACGCGCATCGACGGGCGCAAGTGCGCCTATCCGATGTGTGGCGGCTACTTCGTGAAGGCGGTGAACAAGGCCACGACACGCTGTGCCGACGGCAGGCTGGCCAAAGAGTGCCACGCCGTCGAACTCGATACGCGCGCCCTTGGCTGGAACGATGCGCAGCGCGCCACCTTCGAGCGCGCTTTCAGCGAGGGCAAGGCCCTGGTGAAGGGCGCGCTGACGCAACAACCCCTTGGGCACAGCACCGGCAATGTGTTGCGCGTGAGCGAAGCCTGGCAAGGCCAGAGCGGCCACAAGCGGCCGCTCGGCACCTTCTACAGCTTGAAGAACAACGGCATTGTCTGCATCCAGGCACCGTGCCCGGCGTTCAGCCTGAGCCAGCTGAACCGCCCGGCCCGCGAGCGCACCATCGACATGCCGGATTTCAGCCTGTCGGGCGCGACGGAAGAAGCCATCCAGGCGGCCTGGGTGGCGCTGGAGCAGGCGCCCATCCTGGCAGTGGGCGTCGTGGTGCCTTTCCCGGCAGGTGGCCTGCAGGGCACGGTATACGGGCAGAAACTGCTGACCAGCGAGTTCTACCTGCCCGCCAAGCCCTGAGGCCTCAGCGCGCGTTCACTGCGCTTCGCGGTGGTAGGCCGTCACGCGCTCGACCTCGTTCTTCGAGCCGAGCACGACGGCCACACGCTCGTGAAGCTGCGTGGGCTGCAACTCCATGATGCGCTGCAGGCCGTTGGTGGCGGCGCCACCGGCCTGCTCCACCAGGAAGCCCATGGGGTTGGCTTCGTACATCAGGCGCAGCTTGCCCGGCTTGTTGGGCTCGCGCTTGTCCCAGGGGTACATGAAGATGCCGCCACGGGTCAGGATGCGGTGCACGTCGGCCACCATCGAGGCGATCCAGCGCATGTTGAAGTCCTTGCCGCGCGGGCCTTCCTTGCCGGCCAGACATTCGTCGATGTAGCGCTTCACAGGCGGGGCCCAGTGGCGCATGTTCGACATGTTGATGGCGAACTCCTTCGTGTCCTCGGGGATGCGCACATTGTCTTCGGTCATCACCCACGAGCCCTGCTCGCGGTCCAGCGTGAACATCACGACACCGCGGCCCACGGTGAGCACCAGCGTGGTCTGCGGGCCGTAGACGCAGTAACCGGCCGCCACCTGGGCAGTGCCGGGCTGCAAAAAGCTCTCGTTGGTGACCTCGGCGCCGTCCTGGTGCTTGAGCACCGAGAAGATGGTGCCGATGCTGACGTTGACGTCGATGTTGCTCGAGCCGTCCAGGGGGTCGAACAGCAGCAGGTATTCACCTTGCGGGTAGCGGTGGGGCACCGCGTGCATGTCGTCCATCTCTTCGGAGGCCATGCCGGCGAGGTGGCCACCCCACTCGTTGGCCTCGATGAGCACCTCGTTGGCGATCACGTCGAGCTTCTTCTGCACTTCGCCCTGCACGTTCTCGCTGCCGGCCGTGCCCAGGACGTCGCCCAGCGCACCCTTGTTGACGTTGATGGCGATGCGCTTGCAGGCGCGGGCCACCACTTCGATGAGCAGGCGCAGTTGCGCGGGGATCTGCGCCTCGCCGCGCTGCTGTTCGATCAGGTACTGCGTGAGGCTGATGCGTTTGGTCATGATGAAAGATCCAGAGGTTGAAAATCAGGGGCAGCGACGGCCTCAGTCCTGCAGCGCGCGCGAGACGATCTCACGCACGTCGTCCGACAGCTCGGTGCGCGCAGCCACGCGGCTGAGCGCCTCGCGGGCGGCCGTGCGGTAGGGCTCGGCCAGGCGACGCCAGTGATCCATGGCGCGGGCCAGGCGGGCCGCCAGCTGCGGGTTGATCGCGTCAATCTCGATCACGCGGTCGGCCCAGAACACATAGCCTGCCGCATCAGTGCGGTGGAAGGCGGCCGGGTTGTTCTGACACAGCGCCATCAGCAGACTACGTGCGCGATTGGGCGTGCGCAGTGTGAAGTCGGGGTGTTGGGTGAGCGTCCGCGCGCGAGCAAACACCTTGCCGCCCTGCTCGGGCGCCATCGCCTGCAGCGCGAACCACTTGTCGATGACCAGGGCCTCGTCCTTGAACTGGGCGTGGAAGCGCTCCAGCGCGGGCGTGGCCAGTTCGGCGTGGGCGTTGACCAGTGCGGACAGGGCCCCCAGCCGGTCGGTCATGTTGCCGGCATCCTTGAAGCGCTGGAAGGCCTTGCCCGGCCAGATGGGGTTCTGGCGGATGCTGCCATCGAGCACCAGCATGCTCAGCGCCAGGTTGGCCAGCGCCCGGCGGCCCGCGCTGACCGGATCGGGCGAGTAGGCGCCCAGTTCGGCGTGCGTCTCGTAGGCCCACACCCAGTCTTCATGCAGCGCATGGGCGAGTTGCAGCTTGAGGCTTTCGCGCACAGCGTGGATGCGCTGGGGGTCGACCACATCGAGCTGCTCGGCCACGTAGGCTTCGCTGGGCAGCGTGAGCACCAGCTCCTTGAAAGCGGCGTCCAGCTCGGGATGGCGCAGCACGGCGCGCAGGGCCCCAACCAAACGGGCGTCCATCTCGATGTGCCCCTCACCCTTGACCGCATTGAGCATGCGACGCAGCACGAGGCGCTGGCCAGCTTCCCAACGGTTGAAGGGGTCGAGGTCGTGGCTGAGCAGGGTGAACAGCGCATCGTCGCCCAACTCGGCTTCCAGCACCACCGGGGCCGAGAAGCCACGCAGCAGCGAGGGCACGGGCTCGGTGGGCACATGCACGAAGGTGAAGGTCTGGGTGGGCTCGGCCAGCACCAGCACGGTGTCATGGCCCAGCGGGTCGAGGTGACCTTCGAGCTGCAGGTTGAGGTTGCGGCCGTCATGCGCCACGAGGCCCATGGCCACGGGGATCACGAAGGGCGCCTTCTCGGGCTGACCAGGCGTGGGCGCGCAGCTTTGCGTCAGCGTCAGGGTGTAAGCCTGGTTGGCCGCGTCGTACACGCCGTGGGCCTGCACGCGGGGCGTGCCGGCCTGACCATACCAGCGCTTGAACTGATCGAGCCGCTTGGCCAGTTCGCTGTCGGGGTTGGCGTCGGCAATGGCCTGCGCAAAGTCGTCGCAGGTCACGGCGTGGCCGTCGTGACGCTGGAAGTACAACGCCATGCCCTTGCGGAAGCCGGCATCGCCCACCAGCGTGTGCATCATGCGCACCACCTCCGAGCCCTTTTCATAGACGGTGGCGGTGTAGAAGTTGTCAATGGCCAGGTAGCTGTCGGGGCGCACCGGGTGGGCCATGGGGCCCGCATCCTCGGGGAACTGCAGCTGGCGCAGCGTGCGCACGTCTTCAATGCGCTTGACGGCCCGCGCGCTGGGGCTGCCGGCCATGTCCTGGCTGAATTGCTGGTCGCGGAACACCGTGAGGCCTTCCTTGAGCGACAGCTGGAACCAGTCGCGGCAGGTGACGCGGTTGCCCGTCCAGTTGTGGAAGTACTCGTGGGCGACCACGCTTTCGACGTTGCCAAAGTCGACGTCGGTGGCGGTGGCCGGGTTGGCCAGCACGAACTTGGTGTTGAAGATGTTCAACCCCTTGTTCTCCATGGCGCCCATGTTGAAGTCGCTGACCGCGACGATCATGAAACGCTCCAGGTCGAGGCTCAGACCGTACTTCGCTTCGTCCCAGGCGATGGACGCGATCAGCGAGTTCATCGCGTGTTCGGTCTTGTCCAGATCACCGGCGCGCACATAGATCTGCAGCAGGTGTTCGTGGCCCGCACGTGTGCGAATGCGCTGTTCGCGGCGCACCAGGTTGGCCGCGACCAGGGCGAACAGGTAGCAGGGCTTGGGATGCGGGTCGACCCACACGGCAAAGTGCTTGCCGCCTTCGAGCTCGCCTTCTTCCACCAGGTTGCCGTTGGACAGCAGCGCCGGGTACTTCGTCTTGTCGGCCTTGAGGGTGACCTTGAAGGTGGCCATCACATCGGGGCGATCCAGGAAGTAGGTGATGCGGCGGAAGCCCAGCGCCTCGCACTGTGTGAAGAAACCGCCGCTGCTGGTGTACAGGCCAGACAGTTGCGTGTTCTTCTCGGGCGCGCAGGTCGTGCGGATCTCCAGCGTAAAAGGCTGCTGGGGCAGCTTGTCGAGCACCAGCTGCTGGTTCTCGAAACGAAAGGACACCGGCTCGCCATCAACCAGCACGCGGCTGAGGTTGATGTCTTCGCCGTCCAGACGCAGCGGTGCGCCGGCCTGGGCTGGATTGGGCTCCAGGGTCATCCTGTTGATGACCAGGGTCTTGGCCGGGTCGAGGTCGAAGCTCAGGTCGACCGTCTTGATCCAGTAGGCAGGCGGCGCGTAGTCTTCGCGGCGCACCAGAGGGGCAGTCCCTTCACGCATGGCAATCCCTTGTGTGGTCCCTTGCGGGGTCAGGTCAATCGGATCAGATGCCTTGTTTCAGGCTGGCCTCGATGAACTGATCGAGGTCGCCGTCCAGCACCTTCTGAGTGTTCGAAATTTCAACGTTGGTGCGCAGGTCCTTGATGCGCGACTGGTCGAGCACGTACGAACGGATCTGGTGACCCCAGCCCACGTCGGTCTTGGTCTCTTCCAGCTTTTGCTGCGCCTCCATGCGCTTGCGCATTTCATGGTCGTACAGACGCGAGCGCAGGCGGCGCCAGGCCACGTCCCGGTTGCTGTGCTGCGAGCGGCTGTCCTGGCACTGCACCACGATGCCCGTGGGAATGTGGGTCAGGCGCACGGCCGAGTCGGTCTTGTTGATGTGCTGACCACCCGCGCCCGACGCGCGGTAGGTGTCGGTGCGCACGTCGGCCGGGTTGATGTCGATTTCGATCGAGTCGTCGATTTCGGGGTAGACGAAGACCGACGCAAACGAGGTGTGGCGGCCGCCGGAGGAGTCGAACGGCGATTTGCGCACCAGGCGATGCACCCCGGTCTCGGTGCGCAGGAAGCCGAACGCATAGTCGCCCTCGACCTTGATCGTGGCGCTCTTGATGCCGGCCGTGTCGCCCGGCGTTTCGTCTTCGACGTCAGCCTTGAAGCCCTTGCGCTCGCAATACCGGAGGTACTGGCGCAGCAGCATCGAGGCCCAGTCACAGGCCTCGGTGCCGCCCGCGCCGGCCTGGATGTCGATGAAGCAGTTGCTCGGGTCAGCGGGGTTGCTGAACATCCGGCGGAACTCCAGCCCCTCGACGTCCTTGGTGAGTTCGGCTACGTCGTCGGCAATGGACTGCAGGCCGGCTTCGTCGCCCTCTTCCCTGGACATCTCGAACAGTTCGCCGTTGTCCGACAGGCTGCTGGTCAGGCGGTCGATCACGACCACCACGTCTTCCAGCGATTTCTTTTCCTTGCCCAGGGCTTGCGCACGCTTGGGATCGTTCCAGACGGCGGGGTCTTCCAGCTCGGCGTTCACCTCGGCCAGGCGGCGGGATTTCTCATCCCAGTTAAAGATACCTCCGAAGGTCGTCGGTCCGCGCCTTCAGGTCGGCGATGTTGGCGCCCAGCGCGTTGATCAGTTCGATGTCCATGTGAATCCTGCTCGGTGTGCGTGTCGGGGGAGCGCGCGCGGGGCCCGCTCAAGGCAAAAAGGCCCGGCTGTCGGTGACAGGAGCCTTTCGATGGGGTTATTTTCTCATGCGCCAGCGGGCGTGAGGAAGTCCGCCAGACAGGCCGCCAGCGCCTCGGGCTGGTCATGATGGAGCATGTGCCCTGCATCCGACAAGGTCCGCATGCGGAAATCAGGCACCAGCGCCACGCGCGACAGAAACTCGTCGCGGTCGTACTTGCCACCAAAGAACAGGAAGTACAGCGTCTCGGCACCCTCGACGAACAGCACCGGGCAGCTGATGCGCGCCAGGAATGCGCGGACCTCTTCGACGCGGTACAAAAACGGCTGAGGGCGCTTGTGGGCCGCGTCGGCATTGATCACCCAGCGTCCGCCTTCCTCGCGGGCCCAGTGCCCTGCCAGCCACAGTGCAAAGCTGTCGCGCAGGCGCGGGTTGTTGCCCTGTAGCCGCTTGCCCACCTCGGCCTGCGTGGCGTAATCCTTCAGGCGCACGGGCTCCTTCAGTTCGTCGAGCCACTTGATGTAGCGCTCGGGCGCCTCGTCCGGCGTGGTGGCCGGCATGCCGAACCCCTCCAAGTTGACCAGCTTGCGGATGCGCTGCGAGCGCACACCCGCGTACAGCATCACCACGTTGCCGCCCATGCTGTGGCCCAGCAGGTCGACTGGCTGCCCCGGCGAGAGCGCATCGAGGATGGCGTCCAGATCGCCGAGGTAATCCGCAAAGAAGTAGCAATCGGTGCCCGGCGGCGGGGTGGTGCCGCCGAAGCCGCGCCAGTCCAGCGCCACGATGGGCCGGTTGCCCCAGCCCGGTTGCTGGCGAAGGGCATCGACCATGAACTGGAAGGAGGCCGCCACGTCCATCCAGCCGTGCACCATGACCAACAACGGTTGTTCGGCAGTAGCCTGCGCCAGGTCGCCCCAGCACAGCAGGTGGTAGGTCAACCCGCGTACGCGCAGCTCGCGGGACTGTGCCGGCCAGACCGGCTCATAGGGTTTCACATCAGACATGAATGCTCGGTGTTGCACGCAGTGCGTGAATTAATGCCAGGCCACCGACCTCCCGATGAGGGGGGTGCGCGACACGGGGGCGTCACATCATCGCCGATCCTTTGTTTTTTCACCTAAGCTCTGCGGCTTGTCGTCTGCTCACCCCGATTGCTGCCTCGCGGCCGTGCCACTGACCCACCCACTGTGACCGCCCTGCCCCGCCCTCCTGCCGACACCACAGCCACCGCTGTGCCGCTGAGCATTCCCGCCCTGGGCCGCTTCGGCCCGCTTGCGCTGTGCCTGGCCGCGCTGGCAGTGCTCAGCATGGGGCTGATCGCGTGGTCGCACTTGGGCTGGCGCAACCTGCAGGAGCGGGCCCATGTGTTCGACACCGACCTGAGTTCGGTGCAATTCCGCGTCCATCGCAGCCATTGGGTGGTCGAGGAATCGTTGCGCCGAGGCACCACAGCGCCGGCTGACGCGGTGGTGCTGCGGCCACTCGACGAAGCCGATGCCGTGGCCAGCCGACTGGCCGGCACGGCCTCACCCGCCATGCAGGCCGAGCTCGACCGGTGGGCCGCTCGCCTTCGCGCGGCCGAACACCTTGTGCTGCGCCGCTGGCGCGAACCCGATGCCGTGCCCGAAACCGCTGTGCGCGACGCGCTGACACAGCTCGATCTGGCGGGCGTGTCGGTTGGCCAAGCCTGGCAAGGCGAGTTGGAACGCGCCCGACTCGCGCAGAACCGGCTGGACAAGCTCAACATGGCCCTCGTGGGCGGCACCACCTTGCTGTTGCTGTGGCTCATGTGGCGTGCCCACCGCCAGCGCGACGCGGCCGTGAACGCGCTGCGCAACCGCGAGGCTCAGCTGCGCGCCTTCGCCGAGGTGCTGCCCGATCTGGCCTTCCGCATGGACGGCGAAGGGCGCTACCTCGACATCTACGGCAACAACCTGCCTTTGCTGGGCGTGCCGCCCGAGTCCTGGATCGGCCGACGCCTGCACGATCTCTTTCCCGCCGAGATCACGCAGCGCTTCATGGGAACCCTGACCCAGGCGCTGACCAGCAAGCACACCCAGTCATCCACCTTCTCGTTGGAGATCCGCGGCGAGTTGCGCCATTTCGACAGCCGCTGCGCCCCGATCGGCGACGAGAACCAGGTCGTCTGGATGGTGTGGGACATCACCGCCCGCCGCCAGACCGAGCGCCGTCTGCGCCGCAAGACACGGATGTATGACTTCCTCAGCCACGTCAACCAGGCCATCGTGCGCTCAGACGCGCTGGAGGCGCTGCTGCCGCGTGTTTGCCAGGTGGCGGTGGACCATGGTCAGTTCCGCAAAGCGTGGGTGGCGCTGTTCGAGCCTCAGCCGCTTGGGCACGGTCAGGCCACCTTGCGTCTGAGCTGCGTGGCGCAGGCGGGCGACCCGCAGCCGGGTCTGCACACGCTGAGCTTCGACTTGCTGAACACGCCGGCTGAAGAGGCCGTGCTGGACCGCTGCCTGCGCGAGGGCCGCACTTACCGAACGGCCGACCTGGGCACCGAGCCGCTGCGCCCCACGTGGTGCGACGAGGCAATTGCCAGCGGTACTCCCGGCTGCGTGGTCGTGCCGCTGCAACAGGATCAGACCCTGATCGGCCACCTCATCTTGCTGGGCCGACGGGTGGACGACACCGATGCCGACGAGCTCGGCCTGTTCGAAGACCTCTCCAACGACCTGTCGTTTGCGCTGACCACGCTGCACCGGGAAGAGTTGCGCAGCCATGCCGAGCAGCGCATCCGCCTGCACGCCGCAGCGCTGGAGAGTTCGCGCGACGGCATGATGGTGCTCAGCCGCGACCGCAAGTTGGTGTCCATCAACCCGGCCTTCACCACGCTGACAGGCTATGCCGAAGGCGAAGTGATTGGCCGCACGCCCGAGTTCCTGGTGCCCGACCATCCTGAAGACACCATCGAGACCATGCGGCGCGATGTGATCGCGCAGGGTACCTGGCAGGGCGAGTTGTGGTTCCAGCGCAAGTCGGGTGAGCTGTTCATGACCAAGCTGTCGGTCAGTGCCGTGCGCAGCCAGCACGGCCGGCCCACCCACTTCGTTGGTGTGTTCACCGACATCACCCAGCTCAAGCAGACCGAAGAGCGCCTGGCCCGCATGGCGCATTACGACACGCTCACTGAGCTGCCCAACCGCCTGATGATCCACCAGCGGCTGGCCCATGCGGTCAACCTGGCGCAGCGCCATCACACGCTGGTGGGCGTGGTGTTCATCGATCTGGACAACTTCAAGACCGTCAACGACGGCCTGGGCCATGCCGCCGGCGACAGCCTGTTGCGTCAGGTGGCCCACCGCCTGCGCCAGCGCGTGCGCCAGGAAGACACCCTGGGCCGCCTGGGCGGCGACGAGTTCATCCTGGTGCTGGAGCACCTGCGCCACCCCCAGCAGGCCGCGCATGTGGCCTCGGCCATCCTCGACACACTCGGCCAGCCTTTCACGCTGGACGGCGGCCAGGAGGTGTATGTGCGCGCCTCGATCGGCATCGCCATGTTCCCGGAAGACGGGCGAGACGCAGCCGAGCTGGTGCGCAATGCCGATGCGGCGATGTACGAATCCAAGCGCAGGGGCCGCAACAGCTTCAGCTTCTACACCTCGGCTTTCACCAGCGACGCCAATTCCCGTCTGCAGCTGGAAACCCGTCTGCGCCGCGCCGTGGAGTTGGGCGAGTTCGTCCTGCACTACCAGCCCATGGTCCGCGTGTCCGACCACCGCGTCGTCGCGGTTGAAGCGCTGGTGCGCCTGAAGGCGCCTGAAGGCAGCGATGCCCCCACCTCGTCCATCAGCCCCAACGAGTTCATCCCCGTCATGGAAGACACCGGCATGATCGTGGCGCTGGGCGACTGGGTGCTCAGCGAGGCCTGTCGCCAGGGCCGCGCTTGGCTGGATGCCGGGCTGGACTTCGGGCGCATCGCCGTCAACGTCTCGCCCAGCGAGATCCGTCGCGGCGGGGTGATCGAGCGGCTGTCGCGCATCCTGGCCGAAACCGGCCTGCCCGCCAGCCACCTGGAGCTGGAGATCACCGAAAGTGGGCTGATGGAATCGGGGCCCGCGGCCGAGGCTTTCCTGCAGACCGTGCATGCCCTGGGCGTGTACCTGACCATCGACGACTTCGGCACGGGCTACTCGTCGTTGGCCTACCTCAAGCGCTTCCCTGTCCACCAGCTCAAGATCGACCGCAGTTTCATCCAGGACCTGCCCGGCCACGACAGCGACAACCAGCTGGTCAGCACCATGATCGCCATGGCCCACGGTCTGCGCCTGCATGTCGTGGCCGAAGGCGTCGAAATGCCCGACCAGGAGGCCTTCCTGGCCGCCCATGGCTGCGACGTCGCCCAAGGCTACCTGTACGGGCGCCCCATGCCGGCCGACCAGGTCGCACCCCTGCTGAAGGGCCCGGACTGAAGGCGTGGCGTGCGGCGCAAACGGGGCGCCAGCAAAAAAAGCACGATCGTTCGATAATGGGCCCGTTCCAATTCATTTGCACGTCACGGGCCCGACCATGAGCGACCAAGCAGCCAACTCCATGACCCCGCTGAAACAGATCCTGGCGCAGCGCACGCGCGAGGGCGCCCGTGTGCGCTTTGTCGGCACCCCCGACTGGCAGCAAGGCCGCACCACCTTCGGCGGCGTGCTGTCGGCCCTGGCCGTGCAGGCCATGCGCGACGTGTGCGGCAGCGACTGGCCCCTGCGCGCACTGCAGACCAACTTCGTGGGCCCGGTCGCGCCGGAGGCCTTCGAGGTCGAGGTCATCCTGCTGCGCCAGGGCAAGAACATCCGTCAGGTTCAGGCGCGCGTCCTGCAGGTCGACGCAAGCGGCACCGAGCAGGTCGGCGGCGTGCTGCTGGGCGTGTTCGGCACGGGCCGCGCCTCGGCCCTGCCCGAGTTGCGCCCCGCGCAGGACGAGGTGGCCCGTACCGCCGACCAGGCTGCCGCCTGGCCGTACATCCCCGGCGTCACACCCGCCTTCACACAGCACCTGGAGCTGCGCCATGCCGAGGGGGGCGTGCCCTTCAGCGGCTCGACCGAGTCGCACAGCCGCACCTACGTGAAGCTCAAGGATGGCGAAGGCGTGGACGCCGAGCTGCAGGCCGTGCTGCTGGCAGACGCCGGCCCCACCCCGGCGCTGGCCATGCTGCAAGGATTTGCGCCGGCCTCGTCCGTCTCGTGGGCGCTGGAGCTGCGCCCCGTGGAGGTCGGCGATCCGCAGGGCCTGTGGCGCATGGACAAGGACGCACTGGCCACCGGCGAGGGCTACGTGAACGAGAAAACGCTGCTGTGGACGCCGTGCGGCCAGCTGGCCGCGCTCGGTTACCAGGTCGTGGCCGTGTATGCCTGAGGACACGGCGGCGCCCGGCGCGACGGGCGCCGCCCTCGCCCAGCCGCGCTCCAAGACGGAGTTGTTCGTGGCTTTCACGCTGTTGGCGCTGCAAGGCTTTGGCGGCGTGATTGCCGTGGCCCAGCGCGAGCTATGTGAACGCCGCCGCTGGCTGACGCCGCAGGATTTCGTGACCCTGCTGGCCGGCGCGCAGGTGCTGCCAGGGCCGAACGTCTGCAACCTGTCGCTGATGATCGGCGACCGCTTCTTCGGCTGGCGCGGCGCGCTTGCGGCGCTGGGCGGCATGATCGCCGCGCCCATGGCCCTGCTGCTGCTCCTGGCCTGGCTGCTGGGCCACGCCCAGGCGCTGCCCGGCTGGGAAGGGCCGCTGCAGGGTGCGCTCAAAGGCATCGCCGCCGTCGCGGCGGGCCAGATCGTGGGCACGGTGCTGCGCCTGGCCGCGCCGCTGAAAAACCACGTGCTGGGCGCGCCGCTGAGCATGGGTCTGGCCGCGCTGGCCTTCGCCTTGATGGCGCTGTTCAAGCTGCCGCTGCTGTGGGTGCTGCTGGGCCTGGGCGGCCTGACCTGCGTCGGCACTTACCTCTTGCTGCGCCGCCGATCAGCGCATGGCGCCGGCCCCGCACACCATGGCTGACGCCCCCCTTACCCTGGCCGATCTGGCGACGCTGTTCGGTCATTTCCTGACGCTGTCGCTGATGTCGATCGGCGGCGCCATCACGCTGGTGCCTGACATGCACCGCCGCCTGGTGGACGACGGCGGCTGGCTCAGCGACGGGGACTTCACCGCCGCCATCGCGTTGGCGCAGGCGGCACCCGGCCCCAACGTGCTGTTCGTGGCGCTGCTGGGGTGGTACAGCGCCGGTCTGGCGGGCGCGCTGGTCTGCATGCTGGGCATCATGCTGCCCTCGACCACGCTGGCACTCGCGGCCTCCCGCTGGGTGGCCAACCGCCGTCACTGGCTGAGCGTGCAGGCCTTTCAGGCGGGCATGACGCCGGTCACCGTGGGGCTGCTGCTGGCCACCGGCTGGCTGATTGCCCCCTCGCCCACGCAGGCGCGCGCCTTGCTGCTGAGCGTCGCGGTCGCGGGCCTGGTGTGGCGCACCCGCGTTCGCCTGATCTGGCTGGTGGCTGCCGGTGCCACGCTTGGCGCACTGGGCTGGGTCTGATCAACCCGCGCGCCCCTCCATCACGCTAGCATCCCACCATGAGCACCGACATCCAGATCCAGCACCGCCCGGAAATCGGCCGGTTCGAAGCCATTGTCGACGGCCTGCGCTGCGAGGCCGACTACCAACTTGACGGCACCACCATGCTGATGACGCACACCGGCGTGCCGCGCGAGCTGGAGGGGCGCGGCATCGCAGCCCAACTGGTCAAGGCCGCGCTCGCCTGGGCCCGCGAGCAGGGGCTGCGCGTGCGGCCGCTGTGCAGCTATGTGGACGCCTACATGCGCCGCCACACCGAGTGGCAGGACCTGCGCGCCTGATCCGCCCCGGTCGCTGCAGGCAACCCCGCGATCAGGCGATCAGCGGCAGCATCTGCTGCACCATGCGCTCGGCCGCGCCACGATGAGCGGCGGCGAACGCCCGGGCCCGCTGCGACGCATCCGCATGACGGTCGGGCGTGCAGGCTTGCTCGGCCCGCGCCACCGCCTCGGGCCAGTCGGCCACGCGCCAGGCCGCCCCTGCTTCCTCGCTGAGCGCCGCCGCGTCGGCAAAGTTGAAGGTCGATGGCCCCATGATCACCGGGCAGCCACAGGCCGCCGCCTCGATGAGGTTCTGCCCGCCCAGTGGCTGAAAACTCCCACCCAACAGGGCCACGCGCGCACTGGCGTAATACGCCGGCATCTCGCCCATCGAATCGCCCAGCCACACCTCGGCTGTGAGGGCCTCGGCATCGGGCTGATCGCCGGCCCAGACGCTGCGTCGTGACAGACGCCAGCCACCGGCTTGCACCTGCTGCGCCACCTCATCAAACCGCTGAGGGTGGCGCGGCACGATCATCAGCCGCGCCCAGCGCGCACCGTCCACCGCCTGCCAGGCCGCCAGCAGACCGGGCTCTTCACCCTCTCGCGTGCTGGCTGCCAACACAATGGGCCGGCCCGATGCCTCGGCCCATGTGCGCCCGCGCACCAGCAAGGCTTCGGGCGGCGTCATGTCGAACTTCACATTGCCGCATACCTGCACACGGGGAGCGCCCATCTGCCGCAGGCGCACGGCGTCGTCGTCCGTCTGCGCCAGCACCAGCCGCAGGCTGCGCGCAGCCGGCTGCATCAACGCGGCCAATCGCCGCCCTTGCCGCAGGCTTTTCTCGCTGAGCCGCGCGTTGGCCAGCACCATGGGCACGCCCTCGGCCTGCGCCCCGTGCTGCACATTGGGCCAGACCTCGGTTTCCATCAGCACGCCCAGCGCAGGTCGGTGGCAGCGCAGAAACCGCCGCACCGCGCCCGGCGTGTCATACGGCAACCAGGTCTGCACATCCCCGGCCTGCAGCAGGCGCACGCCCGCCTCGCGCCCGGTGGCCGTGGTATGGGTCAGCAGCAGGCGCATGCCCGGCAAGGCCGCGCGCAGCGCCCGGATCAGCGGCTCGGCCGCACGGGTCTCGCCCAGCGAAACGGCATGCACCCAGACCATGGGGCCTGCACCGCCGCTGCTGTTCAGCTGATCGCGGTAGGCCGCGCCATACCAGCCCAGCCTCTGGGGCCAGTACGCGCGATAGGTGGGCTCTTCGCGGCCCCGCGCCCACACGCGCCACAAGTAGGCGGGCATGCCCAGCCGCAGCACGGCCGAATACGCCTGGCGTGCGAGCCAGGCCTTCACTGCGCCAACCACGCAGCCGGATCAGTGGGCCGAGGCGCCCACATGCGCGTCGGGCTTGACGGCCAGAATGGCCGCCATGAAGTGCTGCTGGATGCGCGCCAGCGCCTCGGGCGTCTGGCCCTCGAAGCGCAAGACCAGCACCGGCGTGGTGTTCGATGCACGCACCAGCCCGAAGCCGTCGGCGTAGTCGGCGCGCAGGCCGTCGATGGTGGTCATCTCGGCGCCATCGAAACGCGCCGTCTGGCGCAGCTTCTCGATCACCTCGTGGTGTTCGCCCTCGGCGCAAGGCACGTTCAGCTCGGGCGTGCTGTGGCTGGTGGGCAGCGCATCCAGCACGGCGCTGGGGTTGTCGGCCTTGCTCAGGATCTCGAGCAGGCGCGCAGCGGTGTACGTGGCATCGTCAAAGCCATACCAGCGCTCGGCAAAGAAGATGTGGCCGCTCATCTCGCCGGCGAATGGGGCGCCCGTTTCCTTGAGCTTGGCCTTCACCAGCGAATGACCCGTCTTGTACATCAGCGGCTGGCCACCGGCCTCGCGGATGGCCACGGCCAGACGCTGGCTGCACTTCACGTCGAAGATGATGGGCGCGCCGGGCACCCGCGTCAGCACGTCGCGCGCAAACAGCATGATCTGTCGATCGGGGAAGATGTTGTTGCCGTCCTTCGTCACCACGCCGAGGCGGTCGCCGTCGCCGTCGAAGGCCAGGCCCAGATCAGCGCCCTGTTCCTTCACCGCCCGGATCAGGTCCTGCAGGTTCTCGGGCTTGGAGGGATCGGGATGGTGGTTGGGGAAGTCGCCATCCACTTCGGAATACAACTCGGTGACCTCGCAGCCCAGGGCGCGCAGGATGCCGGGCGCCGAGGCGCCGGGGATGCCATTGCCCGAGTCGACGACGATCTTCAGGGGGCGAGCGAGCTTGCAGTCGCCCACGATGCGCTGGGTGTACTCGGGCAGGATGTTCAACTCCGTCAGGCTGCCCGCGCCAGTGGCGTACTCCTCACGCTCGATGCGTTGACGCAGGCCCTGGATGTCGTCGCCATAGATGGCGCGACCGGCCAGCACCATCTTGAAGCCGTTGTAGTCCTTCGGGTTGTGGCTGCCCGTGACCTGGATGCCGCTGTGGCAGCCCTGATCGCCCCGGGTGGCGGCCACGTAATACAGCATGGGCGTGGTCACGGCGCCCAGGTCGATCACGTTGATGCCGGTGCTGCGCAGCCCCTTGATCAGCGCGGCGCTCAGCGAGGGGCCCGACAGGCGGCCATCACGGCCCACAGCCACGGCCTGCTCGCCCAGCTTGAGCGCTTCGGTGCCGAAGGCGCGGCCCAGGTGCTCGGCCACGGCTTCGCTCAAGGTCTGACCGACGATGCCCCGGATGTCATAGGCCTTGAAGATGGAAGCGGCGACTTGCATGGTGGTCCTTTGCTGAAATTGGTTGTGATGTGCTTGCCGCCTGGAGAGCGACGATGGCCCCGATTGTAGGGACCCCACGATGACGGTTTGCAAAACGCGCGCCTGCGCCACCGTGTCGAGCGCACTAAGATGGACCAATGACACACGCATCCCCACCTGATCCAGCCGCCCCGGACACCGCAGCGCGTACCCCGCGCTGGTATTGGGAAGACTTCACCGAAGGCTTGTCGATGACGTTCGGTCCGCGCCGCATCGAGCGTGACGAGGTGATTGACTTCGCCCGGCAGTTCGACCCCCAGCCCTTTCATCTGAGCGAGGAAGCGGGCAAGGCCTCGTTGTTCGGCGGACTGGCCGCCAGCGGCTGGCACACGGCCGGCATCGTGATGCGCTTGATGTGCGACGGCTTTCTGCTGGACTCATCCAGCCTGGGCTCGCCTGGGCTGGAGAGCCTGCGCTGGCTCAAGCCCGTGCTGGTGGGCGACGAGCTGCGAGCCCGCATGACGGTGTTGGCCTCGCGCCCGATGAAGAGCAAGCCGCATGTGGGGCTGGTGCAGACGCGCTGGGAAGCCATCAACCAGCGTGACGAGGTGGTGATGACCATCGAAAGCTGGGCCATGTTCGGGCGCCGTACGCCGGGCGAGACACCGCACGCACCGGGCCTGTGACCCCCGAGGGGCGCGCGCAGCCATCGCGGCGCCCCAAGCAAAAAGCCCTGATGGCGAACCATCAGGGCTTTGCAATTTGGCGGAGTGGACGGGACTCGAACCCGCGACCCCCGGCGTGACAGGCCGGTATTCTAACCGACTGAACTACCACTCCGCGTCGGTGACGACTTCAGTTGATTGCTCAACCCAAGCGCCGTCAAAACTTGGCGTCCCCTAGGGGATTCGAACCCCTGTAGCCACCGTGAAAGGGTGGTGTCCTAGGCCTCTAGACGAAGGGGACTTCATCGGTGCAAATTGTCTTGAACGGAATCCATCTCGCTACCGGCCGGCGCCACCAGGATGGTGGAGGTAAGCGGGATCGAACCGCTGACCTCTTGCATGCCATGCAAGCGCTCTCCCAGCTGAGCTATACCCCCATCGTGTTGCCACAACAGGGCGCCGCACTGGCACCGAGACTGACTCTGTTCGACGCTGCTGTGTCACCAGCAACGCCATCAAATTGTTGGCGGAGTGGACGGGACTCGAACCCGCGACCCCCGGCGTGACAGGCCGGTATTCTAACCGACTGAACTACCACTCCGCGTCGGTAACGACTTTGCTGACTTGCGCCAGCCAAGTGCCGTCAAACTTGGCGTCCCCTAGGGGATTCGAACCCCTGTAGCCACCGTGAAAGGGTGGTGTCCTAGGCCTCTAGACGAAGGGGACTGAATCCTTCACCTCTTGTACGACGCTCTGCCCGACACTGCAACCCGGCACCAGTTGAACTGGTGGAGGTAAGCGGGATCGAACCGCTGACCTCTTGCATGCCATGCAAGCGCTCTCCCAGCTGAGCTATACCCCCTCGAGAACCTGTCTTGCGACGGATCTGTCGGTTTGCCCGGCTGCCTTGTGTCTCAAACAAGGCGTCGTTCAAGCGAGACCAAGAGTATATACCGATTTTTCGAGCGCCTTCAACTCTCAGTCACATTTGCGCAACCGTTGCACGACAACATCACGGTCGAACAAGGCCAGCACGGCATCGACCGAAGGCGTCTGCGCGCGGCCACACACAAGCAGGCGCACGGGGATGGCCAGTTGAGGCATCTTCAGACCGAACTCGGTCAACGTGTCCTTCAGGGCCTGGTTGATGGCTGCAGCCTCCCAGCCACAGCCGGCCAGACGCGAGGCCAGTGCGGCCACGGCCGGCTTGACCGCATCGCTGAGCTTCTCCGCCAGTTCGGCTTCAGGCGGCTGCACCTCGCTCACGTACATGCTCAGCCAGTCGGCCAGCTCCACAGTCGTGGCGCAGCGGTCTTTGAACAGCGCGCACATGGCGGCAAGACGGGCGTCATCCAGCGTTGCGGTGTCCACGCCACGCTTGGCGAACTGCTCGCGCACCAGCCCCGCCAGCATCGCGTCGTCTGCCGTCTTCATATGCTGCTGGGCCACCCAGCGCAGCTTGGCCTCGTCGAACTGGCTGGCGCTGCGCCCCAGGTGGTCCAGGTTGAACCACTCGATGAGCTGCGCGCGGCTGAAGATCTCGTCGTCACCATGGCTCCAGCCCAGACGCGCCAGGTAGTTCACCAACGCATCCGCCAGGTAGCCTTCGTCACGGTATTGCGTGACGGGCTTGGCGCCATGGCGCTTGCTCATCTTCTCGCCTTGCTCGTTGAGCACGGTGGGCAAGTGAGCATAGACAGGCGGCTCCTGACCCAGGGCCCGCAGGATGTTGATCTGGCGCGGGGTGTTGTTGACGTGGTCGTCACCGCGGATCACATGGGTGATGCCCATGTCCATGTCGTCGACCACCACGCAGAAGTTGTAGGTCGGCGTACCGATGATGTCGTCGCTGTCGGCAGGCGCCGGGCGAGCGATGACCAGGTCATCAAGTTCGTCGTTACTGATCTCGATGCGACCCTTGACCTTGTCCTGCCACACCACCGAGCCCCCTTGGGGGTTCTTGAAGCGCAGCACGGGCTTCACACCAGCGGGCACGGGCGGCAAAGTCTTGCCGGGCTCCGGGCGCCAGGTGCCGTCGTAGCGCGGCTTTTCCTTGTTGGCCATCTGCCGCTCGCGCAAGGCATCAAGCTCGGCACTGCTCATGTAGCAGGGGTAGACCAGGCCTTGCGCCAGCATCTGCCGCACAACCTCCTTGTAGCGGTCCATGCGCTGCATCTGGTAGTACGGGCCCTCGTCGTGGTTCAGGCCCAGCCACTGCATGCCCTCCAGGATGACATCCACCGCCGCTTGCGAAGAGCGCTCTTCATCGGTGTCTTCGATGCGCAGGATGAACACGCCCTTGTTGGCGCGCGCAAAGGCCCATGGATACAGGGCCGAGCGGATGTTGCCCAGATGGATGAAGCCAGTGGGCGAAGGGGCAAAGCGGGTGCGGACTTGGGTCATGTGGGGATCAGGCGATCTTCAGGCGCTGTTCAAGCATTCAGGGTGTCGAGACCTCGGGCCAGGTCGGCCGTGAGGTCGTCGATGTGCTCCAGGCCCACGGCCACGCGGATCATGCCCTGCGTGACGCCGGCAGCCAGGCGCTGGTCTTCGGTGAGGCGCCCATGTGAGGTGCTCGACGGGTGCGTGATGAGGGTCTTGGTGTCGCCGAGGTTCGACGTGATGGAACACAGTCGGGTGTGGTCGATCACATGAAACGCGGCCTGACGCAGCCGTTTGGCCTCGCTGCTGAGCACAGCCGGGGCCGGCACGGTGATCGCCCCCAGCGCCGGCTTGACGGTGAACGACACCACGGCCCCGCCGCTGCCGTTCTGCTGAGCCATGGCCAAGGCATGCTGCGGGTGGCTGGGCAGGCCTGGGTAGAACACCTGGTCGACCTGGGGATGCTGCTCCAGCCACTGCGCCAGCTTGAGCGCGTTGGCGCTTTGCGCCGCCATGCGGATGGACAGGGTTTCGAGCCCCTTGAGCACCACCCAGGCGTTGAAGGGCGACAGCGTCATGCCCGCGCCGCGCAGCGTGGTCATCAGTGGGCCGTTGATGATGGCATCGGGCCCGCAGATGGCCCCGGCCAGCACCCGGCCCTGCCCGTCGAGGTACTTGGTGCCTGAGTGGATGATGAGGTCGGCCCCCAGGTCGACCGGCTTTTGCAGCGCGGGGGTGCAGAAGCAGTTGTCCACCGCCAGCAGCGCCCCTGCTGCGTGGGCGATCTCGGCCAGCGCGCGGATGTCGCACACCTCGGTCAGCGGGTTGCTGGGCGTCTCAGCGAACAGCAACTTCGTGTTCGGTCGCATGGCCGCGCGCCACTGCTGCACGTCGGTCTGCGACACAAAGGTGTTCTCGACGCCGAACTTGCCGAACTCGCGCTGCAGCAGCGTGATGGTCGAACCGAACACGCTTTGCGAACACACGATGTGGTCACCGGCCTTGAGCAGCCCCATCACCATCAGCAAGATGGCACTCATGCCGCTGGCCGCGGCAATGCAGGCCTCGGTGCCTTCGAGCGCGGCCAGCCGGCGCTCGAACATCATCGTCGTGGGGTTGGTGAAGCGCGTGTAGACGAAGGCTTCTTCTTCGTTGGCAAAGCGCGCGGCGGCCGTGGCCGCGTCCGGGTGGTTGAAGCTGCTGGTCAGAAACAGCGCTTCGGAGTTTTCACCCCATTGCGTCGGCGGCAAGCCCTCGCGCACGGCCAGCGTCTCGATGCGGGCATCGGCGGGCAGATCCTTGCGCGGCAGGCGTTTCTTGTCGTCAGGTGCAGCCATGGGGCGCTCCGGTGTTGGGTCTCAGTCGGCGCGATTCTGCAGGGCGAGGCGCGAGTTGGTCGCCTCTTCTTCGTCCTTCTGCGTCAGCCGCTGCGATTCGATGGCGGCGAAGTCGGCCGCGCTCACATCTCCGGTGATGTAGTGGCCATCGAAGCATGACGCCTCAAAGCCCTGGATGGACGGGTTGAGCAGGCCCACCACCTTCTTCATGGCCTCGACATCCTGGTAGATCAGCGCATCGGCGCCGATGATCTGGCGCACGTCTTCGGTCGTGCGGCCATGGGCGACGAGTTCGCTCTTGGTGGGCATGTCGATGCCGTACACATTGGGAAAGCGCACCGGAGGCGCGGCCGAAGCCAGGTAGACCTTCTTGGCGCCGGCCTCGCGGGCCATCTGCACGATTTCTTTCGAGGTGGTGCCGCGCACGATGGAGTCATCGACCAGCAGCACGTTGCGGCCCTTGAACTCCAGCCCGATGGCGTTGAGCTTCTGGCGCACGCTCTTCTTGCGCACGCCCTGCCCGGGCATGATGAAGGTGCGGCCCACGTAGCGGTTCTTCACGAAGCCCTCGCGGTAGGGCTTGCCCAGCTTCTGTGCGAGCTGCATGGCCGAGGGGCGGCTGGATTCGGGAATGGGAATGACCACGTCGATCTCACTGGGCGGCATGGTGGAGATCACGCGCTGGGCCAGCGTTTCGCCCATGTTCAGGCGGGCTTGGTAGACCGAGACGCCATCGATGACGGAATCGGGGCGGGCCAGATAGACGTACTCGAACATGCAGGGGTTCAGGCGCGTCTGTTCGGCGCACTGCTCGGCGTGCACCAGGCCATCGAGGTCAATGAACAGCGCTTCACCCGGCTGCACATCGCGGATGAACTTGTGGCTGGTGCCTTCCAGCGCCACCGATTCGCTGGCGACCATCACCTCACGCCCTTCGGGCAGATCGGCCTCGCCGTAGCACAGCGGGCGGATGCCGAACGGATCACGGAAGGCCACCAGGCCATGGCCTGCGATCAGCGCGATCACGGCATACGAGCCCTTGATGCGCTTGTGCACCGCACGCACGGCCTTGAACACCGCAGCCGGGGTCAGCGGCAACTCGCGCCCTGCGAGCTCCAGCTCGTGGGCAAACACGTTGAGCAGCACCTCGGTGTCGCTGTCGGTGTTGAGGTGGCGGCGGTCGATGTTGAACAGCTCCTTGCTCAGCGCGTGCGCGTTGGTCAGGTTGCCGTTGTGCACCAGCACGATGCCGAAAGGGGCGTTGACGTAGAAGGGCTGGGCCTCTTCTTCGTTGAACGCATTGCCGGCCGTGGGGTAACGCACCTGGCCGAGGCCCGCCGTGCCGGGCAACGCGCGCATGTTGCGGGTGCGGAAGACGTCCTTGACCATGCCGCGCGCCTTGTGCATGAAGAACTTGCGGCCCTTGGCATCCGGTCCGGCCGTGACGATGCCGGCTGCATCCTGACCGCGATGCTGCAGCAGCAGCAGCGAGTCATAGATCAGCTGGTTGACCGGCGCCTTGGAAATCACTCCGACGATGCCACACATGATTCACCTCTCAAAAACACGCATTCGATCCGATTGATGCCGACTCAGGTCGGCAGAAAAGGCAGCACCTCGGGCGGCAGCATCGGCCGCATCTCCACCAGTGCTGCCTGCAGCCAGGCCACACCCACAGAGGCCTGCCACACATCCAGGCGCGCCAGGGGTGTCATGCTGACCAGCACGCACACCAGCAGGGCCATCACCAGCCCGCGCAACAGCCCGAACCCTGCGCCCAGCACGCGGTCGGGCGCACTGAGCACAGAAGCCCGCACCAGCCGGCTCACGAGCCAGGTCAATGCAGACCAGCTCACCCAGGCCAGCACAAAGGCGACCACCATGCCGGCCACGGCATTGAGCATGCTGCCCGCTTCGCCGATGGGCAGAAAAGCCGCCACGGTATCCCCAAACAATCGGGCGGCAAGGTAGGCCACGACCCAGCCCAGCAGCGCCAGCACTTCGGTCACCAGCCCGCGCCAGGCGCCGACCAGCACGGAAAACACCAGGCTGCCCAGCAGCACCCAGTCCAACCAGGAGCCGCCGGCCGGCAAAAGCGTGGCGGTGCTCATCTCCATCGGCTGTCCTCGCCCCTCACAGCGTCAACACCTTGCCATCAAGGCCGGCCTTGCGCAATGCCGCCAGGGCCTTGTCGGCTTCGGCACGTGTGGCGTAGGGCCCCATGCGCACGCGCGTGCGCTTGCCATCCGGCGTATCGACCTGTTGCGCATAGGTCTGGATGCCCAGGCGTTCCAGCTTCAGCCGGGCGTCACGCGCCGCCTTCGGGTCAGCAAAGGCGCCGAACTGAACCACATAGCGCTCACCCGCCCGTGCTTCGACCGGCTTGCTGGCCGCTGTGGCACGCGATTCAGGCGGCTTGGCCACCGCAACAGGCTGTGGCTTGGGTTCCGGCTTCGGCTCTGGTCGGGGTGCAGGCTTCGGCTCGGGCTTCGGCTCGGGCTGTTGGCGGGGCTCAGGCCGCGCTGCTTCGGGCGCAGGCGCCGCGGCCGGCCTCGGCGCGTCTGCCTGCACCGGCGCGGCCGTCTCAATCGGCGTCTCGTCGACCGGCGGCACATTCTCGATCGGGACAGGGGCCATGGCCACGCGCGGCGCGGGCAACACGGCACCGGCCGCCGGCGCGGACGCCCCGGCGCGGCTCACCTGCACGTCGGGCGACACCGGGCGCGGCTGCGTTTCCAGAAAGGTGGGAAAGATCACCATGCCCGCGCCCACCAGCACCAGCATGCCGATCAGCCGGCGGCGGGCGCGCACGCGGGCAGCCTCGACGTCGGCCGGGGTGGCCACAACCGGCTCGGCACCCGGGCGGGCACCCACCGCGCGGCGGGCGCGCTGAATAAGGGACGACAGCGACATGAATGCGGGGAAAAACGTCTCAACCGCCGGCGGCATCGGAGCCGGCGGCGGGCATGTGGGGGGCGTTCAACCGTGGCAGACCCTCGTGGAGCACGCCACCTACGGTGTAGAACGACCCGAAAACCACGATTCTATCCGCCGGGTCTGCCGCCGCCAGCGCGGCGTGCAGGGCGGAGAGCGGGTCCGGGTGGGTGGTCAGTTGTTCGGCCGGCAGCGTGGCCGAGGCGCTCGCCAGCCGTGCGGCCCGAATGGCCTCACCCAACTGCGCAGCCGAGGCCGCGCGGGCGGTCGGCAGGTCGGTGCAATACCAGGCATCGACCAGGGGCAACAGCTTGTGCAACATGCCGGGCAGGTCTTTGTCGGCCATGGCGCCCCACACGGCGTGTGTCCGCGGGAAGAAGCCCATCTGGTCGAGGTTGGCGGCCAGCGTGGCCGCCGCATGCGGGTTGTGGGCCACATCCAGGATCAGCGTGGGCTGGCCGGGCACGATCTGGAAACGCCCTGGCAGCTCGACCGTGGCCAGGCCTGTGCGCACCGCCTGCGCCGACACCGGCAGACGGTGGCGCAGCGCCTCCAGCGCAGCCAGCACCCCGGCCGCGTTGAGCAGTTGGTTCGCCCCGCGCAGCGACGGGTAGGCCATGCTGTTGAAACGCTTGGCCCGCCCGCCCCACGACCACTGCTGGCGGTCGCCTGCGTAATTGAAATCGCGCCCAAAAACCCACAGGTCGGCGCCGATGGCCTCCGCATGCGCGACCACGGAGGCTGGAATCGCCGGATCCGACACCACGGCCGGCCGGCCGGCGCGCATGATGCCGGCCTTCTCACGTCCGATCGATTCGCGGTCGGGCCCGAGGTACTCCATGTGATCCAGATCGATGCTGGTGATGATGGCGCAGTCGGTGTCAACCACGTTGACGGCATCCAGACGTCCGCCCAGCCCCACTTCGAGGATGACCGCATCCAGCCCGCTGGACGCCAGCAGGCGCAGGATGGCCAGCGTCGTGAACTCGAAATACGTCAGCGCCGTCTCGCCTCGGGCCGCCTCGATGGCCGCGAAGTGCGGCACAAGGTCATCGGCCTTCACGGGCTGCCCCATGATGCGACAGCGCTCTTCGAAGTGCACCAGATGCGGCGAGCCGTAGACACCCACCCGGAAGCCGCCGGCCAGCAAGATGCCCTCGAGCATGGCGCAGGTCGAGCCCTTGCCATTGGTGCCGGCCACGGTGAAGACCACGGGTGCGCCCTCGGCAGGCTCATGGCCCAGGGGCGTGCCCAGCGTCACGTCCGCACGCTGCCAGACGGCGCCGACCCGTTCCAGCCCCATGTCGATGGCAACCGGGTGAAGTCGCTCGCAATGGGCGAGCCACTGGTCGAGGGTCTGAGGCACGTCAGGGGTCATGGCACGGGTCACACAACGTGATGGACGGAAACAAACAAAACGGGCTGCCACACGCAGCCCGTCATGGTGCCTGCAAACCGCACGGCGCGTCGGCCAGCGGGCCGATGTCCATGCGTGCAAGCTGGAGGGGTCAGCTCGACAGTGCGACGGCGTCGGCGGGCTGGCGCAGCAGGATGGCCAACTGGCGCGCCACGGCCAGGCGCATCTCGCGCCGGTCCATGATCATGTCGACCGCGCCCTTCTGCATCAGGAACTCAGCGCGCTGGAAGCCCTCGGGCAGCACCTCGCGCACGGTGTTCTCGATCACACGGGGGCCGGCAAAGCCGATCAGCGCGCGGGGCTCGGCGATCACCACATCGCCCATGAAGGCAAACGAGGCCGACACGCCGCCCATGGTCGGGTCGGTCAGCACGCTGATGTAGGGCAGTTTCGCCTTGGCCAGGCGTGTGAGGGCCGCATTGGTCTTGGCCATCTGCATCAGGCTCAGCAGGCCTTCCTGCATGCGCGCACCGCCCGTGGCGGTGAACGAGATGAACGGCGTCTTCTGATCCACAGCGGTTTCGACACCGCGCACGAAGCGCTCACCGACCACCGAGCCCATCGAGCCCCCCATGAAGTCGAACTCGAAGCAGGCGGCGACCACCGGGATGCTGTGCACCGAGCCGCCCATCACGATCAGGGCATCGGTCTCGCCGGTGGCTTCCATGCCTTGCTTGAGGCGCTCGGGATACTTGCGGCTGTCCTTGAACTTCAGGGCGTCGACCGGCAGCACCTCCTGGCCGATCTCGTAGCGGCCTTCACCATCGAGAAAGGCGTCCAGCCGTGCGCGCGCGCCAATGCGATGGTGGTGGCCGCACTTGGGGCACACGTTGACATTCGCCTCGAGGTCGTTCTTGTACAGGACGGTCTCGCACGAGGGGCACTTGACCCACAGGCCCTCCGGCACCGAGCGGCGCTCAGCCGGATCGGTCGGCTGGATCTTCGGGGGCAACAGTTTCTCAAGCCAACTCATGGTCATCCTTTCAGGGAATCAAGCGCCACGCGGATCTCGGTGATGAAACCACGTGCTGCAGCCACCACGGTATCCGGTGTCTGCGTCTCCAGCAACTGCACGATGCGGGAGCCAATCACCACGGCATCGGACACCGCCGCGACCGCCTTGGCGGTCTCCGCGTCGCGGATACCAAAGCCCACACCCACGGGCACGTTCACGTGCGCCTTGATGCGAGGCACCATGTCGGCCACCGCCGAGGTGTCCAGGTGACCCGCACCCGTCACGCCCTTGAGCGAGACGTAGTAGACGTAGCCCGCGGCCACGCGGCCGACATCGGCCATGCGTTGCTCGGTCGACGTGGGCGCCAGCAGGAAGATGGGCGCCAGGTCGGCGGCCTTCAGGCGGGCGGCAAACTCTTCACATTCTTCGGGGGGGTAATCCACCACCAGCACGCCATCCACCCCCGCCTCCTTGGCGTCGCGCACGAAGCTGCCGGTGCCATGGTGCAGGTCGTAGCACTCAATCGGGTTGGCATAGCCCATCAGCACCACAGGCGTGGTGGCATTGCGTGCCCGGAAGGCCCGCACGTCGTTGAGCACGTGGGTCAGGGAAATGCCCTTGGTCAGCGCGCGCTCGGCGGCCTTCTGGATCACCGGGCCATCGGCCATCGGGTCAGAAAACGGCACGCCCAGCTCGATGATGTCGGCACCGGCCTCGGCCATCGCCAGCATCACCTCGACCGTCTGTTCGGGGAAGGGGTCGCCACAGGTGATGTAGGGAATCAGCGCCTTGCGGCTGTTGGCCTTGAGCGCGGCAAACGTCTGGTCGATGCGGCTCATGCCTGCCCCCCCTTCACACCCAGACCGCGGCACGAAGGTCGGCAGTAGAACTCGGCGCCGGTCAGGTCGGCCACGGTGCCGATGTCCTTGTCACCCCGGCCGGAGAGGTTCACCAGAATGTGCTGATCCGGCCGCATGGTGGCGGCCAGCTTCATCGCATAGGCCACTGCATGGCTGGACTCCAGCGCCGGGATGATGCCCTCGGTGCGGCACAGGCGGTGGAAAGCGTCGAGCGCTTCCTTGTCGGTGATGCCGACGTACTCGGCGCGGCCGATGTCCTTCAGGTAGGCGTGCTCGGGGCCCACGCCCGGATAGTCGAGGCCAGCCGAGATCGAGTGCGTCTCGGTGATCTGGCCATTTTCGTCCTGCAGCAGGTAGGTGCGGTTGCCGTGCAGCACGCCCGGCACGCCCTTTTGCAGCGACATCGAATGCTTGTTGCCCTCGTAGCCCTCGCCCGCCGCCTCGACACCAATCAGGCGGACCTGCTCGTGCGGGATGTACGGATAGAAGATGCCCATGGCATTCGAGCCGCCACCCACGCAGGCAATGACAGCATCCGGCTGACGGCCGATCGCGTCAGGCATCTGCTTGAGACACTCTTCGCCGATCACGGACTGGAAGTCGCGCACCATCGCAGGGTAAGGATGCGGGCCCGCCACCGTGCCGATGATGTAGAAGGTGTTCTCGACGTTGGTGACCCAGTCGCGCATGGCTTCGTTGAGCGCGTCTTTGAGGGTTTTGCTGCCGGATTCGACCGGCACCACCTTGGCACCCAGCAGGTGCATGCGATAGACGTTGGGCGACTGGCGCTTGACGTCTTCGGCGCCCATGTAGACCACGCACTCCATGCCATAACGGGCGCAGATGGTGGCCGTGGCCACGCCGTGCTGACCCGCGCCGGTTTCGGCGATGACGCGCGGCTTGCCCATGCGCTTGGCGAGCAAGGCCTGGCCGATGGTGTTGTTCACCTTGTGGGCGCCAGTGTGATTGAGGTCTTCGCGCTTGAAGTGGATCTGCGCGCCGCCCATGTCCTGGCTCAGCCGGGCTGCGTGGTAGATCGGGCTGGGGCGCCCGACGAAGTTGGCCAGCTCGCGGCGGAACTCGGCCTGGAACTCGGCGTCGTGGCGGTAGTGCTCGTAGGCATCCTTGAGCTGGTTCAGCGCGTGAATCAGCGTCTCGGACACAAAGGTGCCGCCGTACGGGCCAAAGTGGCCGCGGGCGTCGGGCTGTTGGTAGTTCAGCATGTGTTTCTCAGCATTCGTTCCGCAAAGGCGTGGTCGGCCGCGCTCATGCCGCTTCGGCGCAGCGCCGGTCGGCCGCCCTCACGGCCGCGCAGAACTGGCGCATGCGCTCGGCATCCTTGATGCCCTTGGCCGCTTCCACGCCCGAACTGACGTCCACGGCCCAGGGCCGCACCCGCCGCACCCCCTCCTCGACATTGCCGACGTGCAGACCGCCGGACAGCACCAGGGGGCGAGACAGACCTTGCGGCAGCATGGACCAGTCAAAAACCTGGCCTCCTCCACCGTAGCCGTCAACGTGGGCGTCCACGAGAATGGCCTGTGCGGTGGGATGAGACAGGGCGAAGTCTAACAAATCGAAACCGGGCGCCATCCGGGCGGCGCGGATGTAGGGCCGCCCGGCAGCCAGGCAATCTTGAGGCGTTTCGTCGCCATGGAACTGCAGCAGCGCATGGGGCACGGCGTCCAGCGCCTGGGCCGTCAGCGCAGCCGACGCGTTCACCAGCAACACCACCGGCGTCACAAACGGTGGCAAGCGCCGGGCCAGCTCACCCGCCCGGCGCGCGTCCACGTGGCGGGGGCTTTTTTCATAGAGCACAAAGCCGATCGCGTCGGCACCCGCATCGACTGCCGCATCCACATCGGCTTCACGGGTCAGCCCGCAGATCTTGATCCGCGTGCGGTGAGAGGGAGACGGTTGCATCCGGTCTGCGGGCCGGGCAGCCCGCGGGGTGTCAATCACACCATTGTCTCAAATTACCGGCCAGTCGCCCAGCCCGCGGTGCCTGGCCCTTCAGGCCGGCAGCCAGTCCATCGCCGGCACATGCTCGGGCAGGCCCCAGCTCGGGTCGTAACGCGGGCCCAGAAAGTACAGCCCGTCGGGCGCAAACGTGGGCGCCGCCACCTTGCGATCGCGCGCATCGCGCACCGCAGCCACCCAGTCCGGCGGTTGGTTGCCCATGCCCACCGTGAGCAGGCAGCCCATGATGTTGCGGATCATGTGGTGCAAAAAAGCGTTGCCCTCGAAGTCCACCCGCCAGTACGCGCCTGCGTGCCCCGCCCGCTCACAGCGCCGGACGACGATCTCGCGCAGGTGCTTGACCGGCGTGGGCGACTGGCACATGGCCGAGCGAAACGACGAAAAATCGTGCTCGCCGATCAGGTGAGCTGCGGCGGCCTGCATGGCTGCCCCGTCCAGCGGGCGGAACACCCAGCCCACCCGCCCTGACTCCAGCGCCGGGCGTACCGCCGATTCGAGCACGATGTAGGCGTAACGCCGCCCCACCGCACTGTTGCGGGCATGAAAGGCCGGCGACACCTCGCACGCCCACTGCACGGCGACGTCAGGGGGCAAAAAGGCGTTGGTGCCCCGCACCCACGAAAACGGTTCGCGGTTCAAGGGCGTATCCAGGTGGACGACCTGGTTGATGCCGTGCACGCCCGCGTCGGTGCGGCCCGCGCACATCACCTTGTGCGGCACCACGGCAAACGCGGTCAGCGCGGCCTCAAGCGCATCCTGTACGGTGCCGCCACCAGGCTGACTCTGCCAGCCCTTGTAGGCCGTGCCCACGTAAGAAACGCCAAGGGCGACCCGCCGGGTCGCCCCTGTCACCGGTTCAGGGTGCATCTCAGCCCAGGTTGTCGAGCATGGACTGCGCCTTGGCCCTCAGGCCCGCGTCACCGGCGTTGTCGATGACTTCTTGCAGCAGTTCACGCGCGCCGTCCACATCGCCGATCTGGCGGAACTCTTCGGCCAGCTCGAACTTGCGCACCATCGGGTCGTCGGCCACCAGGTCGGTCGCGAGACCCGACGCCGTGTCTTCGCCCTCCGAGACCTCGGCCAGTGCAGCCGGTTCGGGCTGGGCCGCATCCAGATCCAGGCTGATCGACTCAAAGTCGAAGGCGGGAGCGGCCTCGGGTTGCGCGGCAACCGGGGCAGCCACCTGAGCGGGCTCGTCGAGCGTGAGGTCGAAGTCCAGCGCGTTGGCGTCATCCGCGCGGGCGGTTCCCACGTCCTGCAAGTCGTCCGGCAGGTCGGCCGGGGCCGTGTCCACCACCACAGCAGGTGCATCCGCCAGGTCTGGCAGATCGCGCAACTCCGGCAGGCTGCCCGCCTCGGTGATCGGCGGAGAAACCGAGTCGGTCACCGCATCCAGCGGCGTTGGCGCCGAGATGTCGAGGTCGATGTTGACCAGTTCGGCCTGAGAGGGAGCGGCTGCGGCGGCGTCGGAGACGTCTGTGGGTGCAAAGGTGTCCAGCGCGCTGGGCGCCGGCATCACCGAATGCGGCACCGTGCTGGCGCCCAGCGGATCGGTACCGGCGTCAGCAGGCAACTGTCCTTGCTGGGGCTGCCCGCCCGGCTGATACAGCGGGTTCTCCGGGTCGATGCCCATGCCCAGTTCCTGCGCACGGGCCCAGTCCTCACCTTGACCACCCGTCAGCGCGAACAGCTGGACAGCCAACTGCTCAAAGCCCTTGGTGTCACGGCGCTTGGCATAGACCTCCAGCAGCTTGGTGCGGATGGCGAGACGTTCGGGGTTCGAGCGCAGCGCTTCCTTGAGAATCTCTTCTGCCTGCAGGTCGCGACCGTATGCCAGATACACGTCAGCCTCGGCTACCGGATCGACGTCACCGATGGCATCGAGTTGGCTGAGCGAATAGCTCATGGACGAGGGCCCGCCGGTGGCATCCCGCGTGTCCACGCGCTGACCTCCGCTGGCGCCAAAGAAGGAGTCTGGCTGCAGACGGCTTTCCAGGAACGAGGTCTCACCTGTTTCGGTGCGACGCCGCTGGCGCAGGAACATGGCCACGCCGGCCAGGAGCACCACACCTGCCCCGGCACCCGCCAGCACCATCGGATCCAGCGACTGCAACAGCCCTGGGCTGTCTTCTGCCGCCGGCGTCGGGACCGGCGCGGGCACAGGCAGCGAGGGGGCTTGCGCCACCGCGCTGGCCGCCTCCGAAGCCTCATCGGCCACCTGGGTCGCAGCCTCCGAGGCCGCCGACCCGGCGTCGACCACCACGGCCGGCGCGGACGCGGCCGACGCAGCCATCGCAGCGGCAGCGGCATCAGCTGCAGCCTTCTCCGCCGCCAGCTTGTCTGCGGCCGCCTTGTCAGCCGCGGCCTTCTCGGCAGCCAGCTTGTCCGCTGCAGCCTTCTCTGCCGCAGCCTTCTCCGCCGCGGCCTTGTCCGCTGCGGCCTTCTCTGCCGCGGCCTTGTCCGCTGCAGCCTTGTCCGCTTCGGCCTTTTCCTTCAAGCGGCGCAGCTCTTCCAAGTTCTTGTTGAGCTCTGCGACGCGCGCGGCCTCTTCTTGCTGCGCACGCGACTTGGCCAGACGGTCTTCAGCCGCTGCGCCCTTCTGGGTGGAGACGCCACCCTTGCTCAGCGTCAGCTTGTCGGGACCCGGCGCCGCAGCCTGCTGGCGATCCTTGACCTCGGCTTCGACCTGGCCGCGCGCCTGGCGCTCAGGCTGCGACTGTTCCGACACACCCGCTGCGCCAGCCAAGCGCTGGCGGTAGGCGTTGAAATCGGCGCTCTGGGCGAGGATGATGCGGCGGGCTTCGCCTTGGGGTACAGCGGCGGCCTCCTCGGCGCTCGGCACCTTCAACACCACGCCTGCCTTGAGGCGGTTCATGTTGTTGCCACTGAAGGCCTGCGGGTTGCTGCGGTACAGCCCCACCAGCATCTGATCGAGCGAGACGCCAGCAGGCAGTTCGCGCGCGGCGATCTTGGACAGTGTGTCACCACTGCGCACGCGCACCGAGTCCCTGGCCTCTGCAGCGGGCGCCGGAGCGGGCGCGGCCGCGCGGTCGGGCTCGACCTGCGGTGCGCGCGGCGCCGGAGCCGGGGCCGGAGCGGCTGCCTCCGCCCGAGGCTTGCTGGCCGCGGCCTTGGGTGGCTGCGGAACGGGCGCGGGCGCCGACGGGGCGGGTGGCACCGGTGCCTGGGCCGCGGGCGGCGCAGTCGGTGCCGGCGGCGCAGGCGGCGTCATCAGGGGCTGTGTGATCTGCGCAGGCGTGCGGCTGGCAGGCGGATCGAACAGCAATGTGTACTCGCGCACCAGACGGCCCGAAGACCACACCAGATCCAGAATCACGTCGACAAACGGCTCCTGGACGGCACGGTCACTCGCGATACGCAGATAAGGGCGACCGTCGGCACGACGCTGCAAGGTGATGTTGGTCGCCGCCAGCACGGCGTTGTAGTCGACGCCGGCCGCGCGATAGGTTTCGGGCGACGCGACACGCACCTGCAGCGACGCGGCTTCTTCGGCCGTGAGGCTGGTGACGTCGATTTCAGCTTTGAGGCTTTCGCCCAATGCGGACTGCACATTCAGCCGGCCAAGGCCGAGCGACCAGGCGGTAGCCGGCAGCAGGGACAAACCAGACAGGGCGGCCGCAACGGCCATGCGATGCAGGGCAAAACGCCCTGCGGACAACGGATGATCTTTCAAGGCGTCTCCCAAGTCGTCATCGGGCTGGACAACCAGCCGGTCGCCGCGAAAGACCCAGTGCATCACTTGGGCGCGACAACACCTGCAGACGGTACGCAGCAGAAATCACAATAGCATCAGGCAGATAGGGTGACAAGCTCATGCAAATACTGATCAACACCCCATCCATGAATCATTTCCTTCGATGTGATTCATGGGGCTGCATTGTCGTGGCACGGCAACGCGGCCCGACGCAGATTTTGTATCCAGACGTTGCAGAACCCCTCAACCCAAAGCAAAAAAGGCGCTGAAATCATTCCAGCGCCTGGGGGTTGAGGGCCGCTGCCCAGCTCAACGATCCAGCAGGATGCGCAGCATGCGGCGCAGCGGCTCGGCCGCGCCCCACAGCAGTTGGTCGCCGATCGTGAAAGCGCCGACGTACTCCGGCCCCATGGCCAGCTTGCGGATGCGCCCCACAGGGATGGTCAGCGTGCCAGTGGTGGCCACCGGCGTCAGATCCTTGATCGTGGCCTCGCGGGTGTTGGGCACCACCTTCACCCACTCGTTGTCGGCCGCGATCATGGCCTCGATGTCAGCCACGGGCACGTCCTTCTTCAGCTTGAAGGTCAAGGCCTGCGAGTGGCAGCGCATGGCGCCGATGCGCACACAGAAACCATCGACCGGGATCGGGGCCAAGCCGAAGCCCTCGCCCAGGCCGAGGATCTTGTTGGTCTCGGCCATGCCCTTCCACTCTTCCTTGGACTGGCCATTGCCCAGATCCTTGTCGATCCAGGGAATGAGCGAGCCGCCCAGCGGCACACCGAAGTTGGCCGTTTCGGCCTCGGTCAGCGAACGCTGCTTGGCGATGATCTTGCGGTCGATCTCGAGGATGGCGCTCTTGGGGTCGTCCAGCAGGGCCTTCACTTCGGCGTTGAGCGTGCCGAACTGGGTCAGCAGCTCGCGCATGTGCTGCGCACCACCACCCGATGCCGCCTGGTAGGTCTGGGTCGACATCCACTCGACCAGACCGGCCTTGTACAGCGCGCCCACGCCCATCAGCATGCACGACACGGTGCAGTTGCCGCCAATCCAGTCCTTGCCGCCGTTGGCCAGTGCATTCTTGATCACGGGCATGTTGACCGGATCCAGCACGATGACGGCGTTGTCCTTCATGCGCAGCGACGAGGCCGCATCAATCCAGTGGCCGTTCCAACCCGCAGCGCGCAGCTTGGGGTACACCTCGTTGGTGTAGTCGCCGCCCTGGGCGGTGATGACGATGTCGCAGCGCTTGAGTTCGTCGATGTTGAAAGCGTCCTTCAACGTCGTCTCGTTCTTGGCCATGGCGGGGGCCGCGCCGCCCGCATTGGAGGTCGAGAAGAACAGGGGCTCAAAGTGGTCGAAGTCGCCTTCGGCCTGCATGCGGTCCATCAGAACCGAGCCGACCATGCCGCGCCAGCCCACCAGACCAACCAGAGTCGTTGCCATGATGTGTGTCCTCAGTAAGGTGTGAATCTCTCAGATCTCGCCGGGGGGCTCAGCCCTGCGCCTTGAGCGCTGCCACCACGGCCTCGCCCATCTCGGCTGTGCCGACCTTCTTCGTGCCGTCGCTGTAGATATCGGCGGTGCGCAGACCCTGCTCGAGCACGGCCTGCACGGCCTGCTCGATGCGGCTGGCGGCAGCCTCCTGGTTCAGGCTGAAGCGCAGCATCATGGCGGCGCTCAGGATGGTGGCCAGCGGGTTGGCGACGCCCTTGCCGGCGATGTCCGGCGCGGAGCCATGGCTGGGCTCATACAGACCCTGGCCCTTGGCGTTCAGCGAGGCTGACGGCAGCATACCGATCGAGCCCGTCAGCATGGCGGCCTCGTCCGACAGGATGTCGCCAAACATGTTGCCGGTGAAGACCACGTCGAACTTCTTCGGCGCCTTGACCAGCTGCATGGCCGCGTTGTCCACGTACATGTGCTCCAGCTCGACATCCGGGTACTCGGCGTGCACCTCGGTGACCACGTCCTTCCAGAACTGGAAGGTTTCCAGCACGTTGGCCTTGTCCACGCTGGTGACCTTCTTGCCACGCTTGCGTGCGGCCTGGAAGGCCACGTGGGCAATGCGCTCGATCTCGGGCTTCGAGTAACGCATGGTGTCGAAGGCCTCGGGCGAGCCCTTGAACTCGCCATCCGGCGCCTCGCGGCGACCACGGGGCTGACCAAAGTAGATGTCGCCGGTCAGCTCGCGGATGATGAGGATGTCCAAACCCGACACCAGTTCGGGCTTGAGGCTGGAGGCGTGCGTGAGCTGCGGATAGCAGATGGCCGGGCGGAAGTTGGCGAACAGGCCCATGTTCTTGCGCAGGCCCAGGATGGCCTGCTCTGGGCGCAGGGCGCGCTCCAGCTTGTCGTACTTCCAGTCGCCCACCGAGCCGAACAGCACGGCATCGGCCGCCATGGCCAGCTTCAGCGTGTGCTCAGGCAGCGGGTGGCCGTGCGCGTCAAAGGCGGCGCCGCCCACCTTGGCCTCTTCCATCTCGAACGAGAGGTCGAGTGCCTTGAGCACCTTCACTGCCTCGGTGACGATCTCGGGGCCGATGCCGTCACCCGGCAGAACTGCAATCTTCATGACCATGGTTGTCTCGAACGTGTCGGAAGGGCATCAAACGATGCGGTGGTTGAGCCAGGGCTTCTGAGCCAGGCGTTCGGCCTCGAAGGCCTTGATCTTGTCGGCGTGGCGCAGCGTCAGACCGATGTCATCGAAACCGTTGAGCAGGCAGTACTTGCGGAACGGCTGCACATCGAACGCCAGCTCGGTGCCATCGGGCTTGATGACGACCTGTCGCTCCAGATCGATCGTCAGCTCGTAGCCCGGGAAAGCAAACACCTCGTTGAACAGGGTGTCGACCTGCTGCTCGCTCAGCTGGATGGGCAGCAGCCCGTTCTTGAAGCAGTTGTTGAAGAAGATGTCGGCGAAGCTCGGCGCAATGATGGCGCGAAAGCCGTACTGATCCAGCGCCCAAGGCGCGTGCTCGCGGCTGGAGCCACAACCGAAGTTCTTGCGGGCGATCAGCACCGACGCGCCTTGATACCGTGCCTGGTTGAGCACGAAGTCTGGATTCGGCTTGCGGGTGGTCGGATCCTGACCGGGCTCGCCCGCGTCCAGGTAGCGCCACTCGTCAAACAGATTGGGGCCAAAGCCGGTGCGCTTGATGGACTTCAGGTACTGCTTGGGGATGATGGCGTCGGTGTCGACGTTCTCCCGGTCCATCGGGGCCACCAGGCCCTTGTGAATGCGGAATGCTTGCATGGCTGTGCTTTATTTCTTGGCGGCGCCAGAGATGGCTTCGCCCGCCTTTTCGATGTCCTTGCCGACGCCGTACATGGTGTTGCAGCCGGCCAGAGCCAGCGCATAAACCAAAGCGATGAACGAGACTGCACGTTTCATGTTCGAGACTCTCTTGAATCAGGCGATGGGTTGAACGGACGGATCAGGCCAGGCGGCGCACATCCACGAAATGACCTTGCATGGCCGCCGCAGCAGCCATGGCGGGGCTGACCAGGTGGGTGCGCCCACCGGCACCTTGACGGCCCTCGAAGTTGCGGTTGCTGGTCGAGGCGCAGCGCTCGCCCGGCTCCAGTCGGTCTGCATTCATGGCCAGACACATGGAGCAACCCGGCTCGCGCCACTCGAAGCCCGCCGCGGTGAAGATCTTGTCCAGCCCTTCACGTTCGGCCTGCTCCTTGACCAGGCCCGAACCCGGCACCACCAGCGCCAGCTTGACGTTGGACGCAATGCGCCCACCCACGCGCTTGACCACCTCGGCGGCGGCGCGCATGTCTTCGATGCGGCTGTTGGTACACGAGCCGATGAAGACCTTGTCGATGTGGATGTCGCTGATGGCCTTGTTGGGCTCCAGCGCCATGTACTGCAGCGCGCGCTCCATGGCCGAGCGCTTGACCGGATCCTTTTCCTTGTCAGGATCGGGCACGCGGTCGTTGACACCCACCACCATCTCGGGCGACGTGCCCCAGCTGACCTGAGGCTCGATCTCTTCGGCCTTCAGCTCGACCACGGCATCCCAGTGGGCATCGGGGTCGGAGTGCAGCGTGCGCCAATAGGCAATCGCCTGCTCCAGCTCCACGCCGGTCGGGCTGAACGGACGGTTCTGCACGTACTGAATGGTGACGTCATCCACCGCCACCAGACCCGCGCGCGCGCCGCCTTCGATGGCCATGTTGCAGATGGTCATGCGGCCTTCCATGCTCAGGGCCCGGATGGCGCTACCGGCGAACTCGATGGTGTAGCCCGTGCCCCCGGCCGTGCCGATCTTGCCGATGATGGCCAGCACGATGTCCTTGGCGGTGCAGCCGGAGGGCAACTGCCCCTCGACCTTGACCAGCATGTTCTTGGCCTTCTTGGCCAGCAGCGTCTGGGTGGCCATGACGTGCTCGACCTCGGACGTGCCGATGCCGTGGGCCAGCGCACCAAACGCGCCATGCGTGGAGGTGTGGCTGTCGCCACAGACGATGGTCATGCCAGGCAACGTGGCGCCCTGCTCCGGGCCGATCACGTGCACGATGCCCTGGCGTTTGTCGCCCATCTTGAACTGGGTGATGCCAAAGCGGTCGCAGTTGGCGTCCAGCGTGTCCACCTGCAGCTTGGACACCGGGTCCTTGATGCCGTCGCGACGGTCGGTCGTGGGCACGTTGTGGTCGCTGGTAGCCAGGTTGGCCGACAGGCGCCACAGCTTGCGGCCCGCGATGTCCAGACCCTCGAAAGCCTGCGGGCTGGTCACTTCATGCAGCAGCTGGCGGTCGATGTACAGCACCGCCGTGCCATCGTCTTCGGTGTGGACGACGTGCTCGTCCCAGATCTTGTCGTAGAGGGTACGTCCCATGGTCCTGTCGCGCGGGGAAGGGGCAGACTGCCCCCAGGTTGGGGAAAGTTGTCAATTTTACGACACAGCGGCCTGCGTTCCCGCACGTCCGTCGCATGGCCGCGGCGCCAACTGTGGACTTTGGGTGCATGCGGCGCACGCAAAAAGAAAGCCCCGGCATGGCCGGGGCTTGCAGGACGGGGCAACGCGCACGCTGCCCAGCACTCAGATCGGCATCAACGGCTGCCGATTGGCTTGACGTCGCGCTTCTCGGCGCCCACGAACAGCTGACGCGGACGGCCGATCTTGTACTCGGGGTCACCGATCATTTCGTCCAGTTGGGCGATCCAGCCCACGGTGCGGGCCAGCGCGAAGATCGCCGTGAACAGCGGCACGGGGATGCCGATGGCACGTTGCACGATACCCGAGTAGAAGTCGACGTTCGGGTAGAGCTTGCGCTGCACGAAGTAGTCGTCTTCCAGAGCGATCTGCTCCAGCTTCTTGGCCAGGGCGAACAGCGGGTCGTTTTCCAGACCCAGTTCAGCCAGCACTTCGTTGCAGGTTTCCTGCATCAGCTTGGCGCGCGGGTCGTAGTTCTTGTAGACGCGGTGACCGAAGCCCATCAGGCGCACGCCCGAGTTCTTGTCCTTCACCTGGTTCATGAACTCGCCCACCTTCGAGACGCCGCCCATGGCCTGGATTTCTTCCAGCATGTTCAGGCAAGCCTCGTTGGCGCCGCCGTGAGCCGGACCCCACAGGCAGGCCACGCCTGCGGCGATGGCGGCGAACGGGTTGGTACCCGACGAACCGCACAGACGCACGGTCGAGGTCGATGCATTCTGCTCGTGGTCAGCGTGCAGGATGAAGATGCGGTCCATCGCACGCTCGAGCACGGGATTGGGCTTGTACTCTTCGCACGGCGTGGCGAACATCATGCGCAGGAAATTGCCGGCGTACGACAGGTCATTGCGCGGGTAGATGTAGGGCTGGCCGATGCTGTACTTGTAGGCCATGGCCACGAGCGTGGGCATCTTGGCGATCAGCCGGATCGCGGCGATCTTGCGGTGCTCGGCGTTGTTGATGTCGGTGCTGTCATGGTAGAAGGCCGACATGCCGCCCACCAGACCCGTCAGCACAGCCATCGGGTGCGCATCACGGCGGAAGCCACGCAGGAAGAACTGCATCTGCTCGTTGACCATCGTGTGCTTGGTCACGCGGTTGACGAACTCGTCCTTCTCGGCCTGATTGGGCAGCTCGCCGTTGAGCAACAGGTAGCAAGTTTCCAGGAAGTCGCACTGGGTGGCCAGTTGCTCGATGGGATAGCCGCGGTACAGCAGCTCGCCCTTGTCACCGTCAATGTAGGTGATCTTCGAGTTGCACGAAGCGGTCGACAGGAAGCCAGGGTCGTAGGTGAACTTGCCAGTCTGGGCGTACAGCTTGCGGATGTCGATCACATCCGGGCCGATGGAGCCCTTGTAGATGGGCAAATCCATGCTGGGGCTGCCGTCGGAGAACGACAGGGTGGCTTTCACGTCGGACGGGGTCATGAGCACTCCTAGTGGTCGGTCTTGTAAGAGAAATGTGGTAACCAGGGTAATTCCCGATCAGACATTATGGGGACAAACTCGCCTTTTCGGCCCTGCGCACCACACGCCAAGGCCGAAAAAGCGAGCCTATCTCATGTCCGGGCCACCCGCATCATGGCGAGAACCTGACGAACGTCGGCATTGTCAAGCTCTCCTTGGGGCTCCTTACGGGCCAGAAAGAGGTCGAGCAGGTCGTTGTCCGACAGGTCCATGAGCTGAAGCAACCCCTGTACCAGCGGTTGCGTCAGTTGAGATTCGTGGCGCTCGAAAAACCGGTCGATGAACAGGTCATTCTCAAGCAGGCCACGGCGGCACCGCCAGCGCAGACGCCGCATCAGGTCGGCGTCGGGCCAGGTCGACGAGGTGTCAGCGGAGGCGGTCATGGGCAGGCGCGTTCGGCTGGATCAGACGGCGCGCTTGACCATCAGTTCCTTGATCTTGCCAATGGCCTTTGTGGGGTTGAGGCCCTTGGGGCACACGTCCACGCAGTTCATGATGGTGTGGCAACGGAACAGACGGTAGGGGTCTTCGAGGTTGTCCAGACGCTCGGCCGTGGCTTGATCGCGGCTGTCGGCGATGAAGCGGTAGGCCTGCAGCAGGCCGGCGGGGCCGACGAACTTGTCGGGGTTCCACCAGAAGCTGGGACAGCTGGTCGAGCAGCTGGCGCACAGGATGCACTCGTACAGGCCGTCAAGCTCTTCGCGCTCTTCAGGCGACTGCAGACGCTCCTTGTCGGGCGGCGGCGTGTCGTTGACGAGGTAAGGCTTGATCGAGTTGTACTGCTTGAAGAACTGCGTCATGTCCACGATCAGGTCGCGGACCACGGGCAGACCCGGCAGAGGCTTGAGCACAACGGTACCCGGCAGCGTGCGCATGTTGGTCAGGCACGCCAGGCCATTCTTGCCGTTGATGTTCATGGCGTCCGAGCCGCACACGCCTTCACGGCAGGAACGGCGGAACGACAGCGTGGGGTCCACGGCCTTGAGCTTGACCAGGGCGTCCAGCAGCATGCGCTCGTTGCCATCGAGTTCGATCTCGATGGTCTGCATGTAGGGCTTGGCGTCCTTGTCGGGATCGTAGCGGTAGATCTGGAAAGTGCGCTTTTGGCTCATGATGGTTTCCTAATGCTTCGTTCGCTTCGATCAGAAGGTACGAACCTTCGGGGGCACCGACTCGACGGTCAGCGGCTTGAGGTTCACGGGCTTGTAATCCAGGCGGTTGCCCTCGGAATACCACAGCGTGTGCTTCATCCAGTTGGCGTCGTCGCGGTTCGGATAGTCGTTGTGTGCGTGGGCGCCACGCGATTCCGGGCGGGCCGCAGCCGAAGTCATCGTGGCCTGGGCAGCTTCGATCAGGTTCTCGACCTCCAGCGCTTCGATGCGGGCGGTGTTGAACACCTTGGAGTTGTCCTTCAGACCGATGCTCTTGACGCGCTCGCGGATGGCGTTGATCTTCTGCACGCCCTCGTCCATCGACGCCTGGGTTCGGAACACGCCGGCGTGCTTCTGCATGGCGGCGCGGATGTCGTTGGCCACATCCTGGCTGTACTCACCATTCTTGGCCGAATCCAGACGGGCCAGGCGCGACAGGGTGTAGTCGGCGGCATCCTTGGGCAGCGGCTTGTGCGACTTGTTCTTGAGATTGAAGTCGACAATGTGGTTGCCTGCGGCGCGACCGAACACCACCAGGTCAAGCAGCGAGTTGGTGCCCAGACGGTTGGCGCCGTGCACCGACACGCAGGAACACTCGCCCACAGCGTACAGACCGTTGATGATCTCGTTGGGGTTGCCGTTCTTCGGAATGACCACCTGACCGTGGATATTGGTGGGGATGCCACCCATCTGGTAGTGGATGGTCGGCACCACGGGGATCGGCTCCTTGGTGATGTCGACGTTGGCGAAGTTGTGGCCGATCTCGAACACCGAAGGCAGGCGCTTCATGATGGTCTCGGCGCCCAGGTGGGTCATGTCCAGCAGGACGTAGTCCTTGTTTGGTCCGCAGCCACGGCCTTCCTTGATCTCCTGGTCCATCGAGCGGGACACGAAGTCACGCGGGGCCAGATCCTTCAGGGTGGGTGCGTAACGCTCCATGAAGCGCTCGCCGTTGGCGTTGCGCAGGATGGCGCCTTCGCCACGGCAGCCTTCGGTCAGCAGCACGCCCGCGCCGGCCACGCCGGTGGGGTGGAACTGCCAGAACTCCATGTCTTCCAGCGGGATGCCGGCGCGGGCCGCCATGCCCAGGCCGTCGCCCGTGTTGATGAAGGCGTTGGTCGAAGCCTGGTAGATGCGGCCGGCGCCACCGGTGGCGAACAGCACGGTCTTGGCGTGCAGGATGTGCACGTCACCGGTCTCCATCTCGAGGGCGGTCACGCCCACCACGTCGCCTTCGGCGTCGCGGATGATGTCCAGGGCCATCCATTCCACGAAGAACTGGGTGCGGGCCTTGACGTTTTGCTGGTACAGGGTGTGCAGCAGGGCGTGGCCGGTACGGTCAGCCGCAGCGCAAGCGCGTTGCACCGGCTTTTCACCGTAGTTGGCGGTGTGACCACCGAACGGGCGCTGGTAGATGGTGCCGTCGGGGTTACGGTCGAAAGGCATGCCGAAGTGCTCGAGCTCGTACACGACCTTCGGGGCTTCGCGGCACATGAATTCGATGGCGTCCTGGTCACCGAGCCAGTCGGAGCCCTTGACGGTATCGAAGAAGTGGTAGTGCCAGTTGTCTTCCGACATGTTGCCCAGCGAGGCGCCGATGCCGCCTTGCGCCGCCACGGTGTGCGAGCGGGTCGGGAAGACCTTGGAGAGGACCGCGACGTTCAGGCCAGCCAGGGAGAGCTGCAGCGAGGCGCGCATGCCGGAGCCGCCAGCGCCGACGATGACGACGTCGAACTTGCGGGTGGGGAGGGAGGTAGCGATGGCAGTCATTTTTTTACAGTCTCCACAGCACTTGGATGGACCAGCCGGCGCAACCCACCAGCCAAACGAGGGTGAACACCTGCAGCGCCAGGCGGATGCCGACGGGCTTGATGTAGTCCATCCAGATGTCGCGCACGCCCACCCACGCGTGGTAGAGCAGCGCCACGATGACCACGAAGGTCAAGAACTTCATCCATTGCGAGGCGAAGATGGCCGACCAGCCGTAGTAGTCCAGCGAGGGGGCCACCAGCACCTGGATCAACAGGACGACGGTGTACAGGGCCATCAGCACGGCCGTGATGCGCTGCGCCAGCCAGTCGCGCAGACCATAGTGCGCGCCGGTCACGACACGCTTGGTTCCGTAGTTTTGGGACATGGTTGTGGTTCCGGGGGAGAGAAGCGGGGGAATCAGAACAGGCCGAACAGCTTGGCGCCCAGGGCGATGGTCAGCACCACGCTGAGTACGAGGGTGACGATGGCCGACGAATGGCCCTGCTGCTTGCTGACGGAATGGGTGGCGTCCATGATCAGGTGGCGCACGCCAGCAATGAAGTGGTGCAGGTAAGCCCAGATCAGGCCCAGCGCGATCAGCTTGAAGAACCAGCCCGGAATGGCACCGTCCATGCAGCCGGCGGTGAACACCGACGTGAAGGTGTCGAACGAGATCTCGGACGAGACCGAGGTGTCGAACATCCAGATGATGAAGGGCATCAGCAGGAACAGGACCGCACCGCTGATACGGTGCAGGATCGACACGATGCCGGCGGGTGGCAGGCGATAGGTGACGATGTCCGTGACGTGAATGTTCCGGAAGACGGGGCGTGGGGTTTTCGCGTTGTCAGCCATGTTGTGGGGGCTCCTGCCGAGCGTCGTTAAGTTCTGTCAAGAGAATCCGGGATTTTAGGGCAATCCCCTGCCCGAGGTGTCCACCCTTCTTCTGGTCATCCACTGGACAAACACAAGCAGGGCGGTCGATCCGAGGAATCCGACCGGATCAGTTCAGTTCATTGCGATAGTGGTGACGGTCGGTTCGATAAAGTCCTTTGCGCAACTCCACGGGCTGGTCACCATAGGTGTAGGCCAGCCGCTCGACGCTGAGCAGCGGCGCCCCTGGGGCAACCTCCAGCAGGCGAGCGACGTCGTCATCGGCCAGCACGGCACGCAGTTTTTCTTCGGCCCGGATCATGCGCACGCCGAACTCGGACTCGAACAGCGCATACATCGGACCGCGGTATTGGCTCAGCCGCTCCGCCGTCAGGCCTTTGAAAAGGTGGCCCGGCAACCAGATGTCGTCAAGCACAACAGGTTGGCCGGAGAAATGCAAGACGCGGCGCACCTCGACGACCATCTCGCCTTGCTTCATTTGCAGGGCGCGGGCCACATCGGCAGGCGCACGCAGGCGGCGGCAATCGAGGAAGGTCCGGTTCGCGCCGCCACCCAACGCGTCGGCGTGGTCCGGCTCAAGGCGGAGAAAGCGGTATTGAATCTGCTCCTCGTGGTGCGTGGCCACGAAGGTTCCCTTGCCCTGGCGGCGAACGAGGAGGTTGTCGGCAGCCAGTTCGTCGACGGCTTTGCGCACGGTGCCCTGACTGACCTTGAACCGTGCAGCCAGCTCAAGCTCGCTGGGAATCGCCTCGCCGGGGCGCCATTCGCCTGCCTGCAGGCTGCGCAGGATCAGCGCCTTGATCTGCTGGTAAAGCGGACTGAACGACGGGGCAACCTGCTCGACGCCCTGCGACCCGGCGGCCGGAGGCGGCACCTCAGCGGGAGCGGAAGAAGGCATGGCGGATTGCACGTGAGGACAGGAATGGGGCGACCGGGTAGGTCGGAAAAGCGGTGTCGTGGCGCGGGTAGCGCGGTGACTCGGGCGTGATTGCACCACATTCGGCACACGAAGTCCAACGGTTCACTGAAAGATGTCTTATATAAGACATATGTCCGTTGACGGGGGGCAGTCGCTGGCCGTAGACTCCCGCGCGCCGCTACACTTATGGGTTTTCCATTAACCCGCCCACCACCCCCTTTTCGGAGTTGCACATGAGCAAAGCACCCGTTCGCGTCGCCGTCACTGGCGCCGCTGGTCAAATCGGCTACGCCCTTCTGTTCCGCATCGCCTCTGGCGAAATGCTGGGCAAAGACCAGCCCGTGATCCTGCAACTGCTGGAGATCCCCGACGAGAAGGCTCAGAACGCACTCAAGGGCGTGATCATGGAGCTGGAAGACTGCGCCTTCCCGCTGCTGGCCGGCATCGAAGCCCACAGCGACCCGATGACCGCCTTCAAGGACACCGACTACGCCCTGCTGGTGGGCGCCCGCCCCCGTGGCCCCGGCATGGAGCGCGCCGACCTGCTGGCCGCCAACGCCCAGATCTTCACGGCCCAGGGCAAGGCCCTGAACGCCGTGGCCTCGCGCAACGTGAAGGTGCTGGTGGTCGGCAACCCCGCCAACACCAACGCTTACATCGCCATGAAGTCGGCTCCGGATCTGCCGGCCAAGAACTTCACGGCCATGCTGCGCCTGGATCACAACCGCGCTGCATCGCAGATCGCCGCCAAGATCGGCTGCGCCGTGGGCGACATCGAGAAGCTGGCCGTGTGGGGCAACCACTCGCCCACCATGTACGCTGACTACCGCTTCGCCACCGTGAACGGCAAGTCGGTCAAGGACACCATCAACGACCACGACTGGAACGCCAACGTGTTCCTGCCCACCGTGGGCAAGCGTGGCGCCGCCATCATTGCCGCTCGCGGCCTGTCGTCGGCCGCTTCGGCTGCCAACGCCGCCATCGACCACATGCGCGACTGGGCCCTGGGCACCAACGGCAAGTGGGTCACCATGGGTATTCCTTCCAACGGCGAATACGGCATCCCCAAGGAAGTCATGTTCGGCTACCCCGTCACCTGCGAAGGTGGCGAGTACAAGATCGTCGAAGGCCTGGAGATCGATGCGTTCTCGCAAGAGTGCATCAACAAGACCCTGGCTGAGCTCGAAGGCGAGAAGGACGGCGTCAAGCACCTGCTGTGATGCAGGCGGGCGGCCCAGGCCGCCTTTGGTTCGCCCACGAAAAAGCCGACCGTCACCGGTCGGCTTTTTTCATGCGCAGCGCGCTGGGGTCAAGCCGGCAGGCGGAACACCGCCACCACATGGGCCAGACGCGCGGCCTGGTCTTTCAGGCTCTCGGCTGCGGCGGCAGACTCTTCGACCAGGGCGGCATTCTGCTGCGTCATCTGATCGAGCTGGGTCACGGCGGTGTTGACCTGCATGACGCCGTCGGCCTGCTCGGAGGCCGCCGCGCTGATCTCGCCGATCACGTCGGACACGCGCTGAACCGCATCCACGATGTGCGACATCGACGCGCCAGCCTCCTGCACCAGCGTGGAGCCTGCCCCCACCTGTTCGACTGAAGCACCGATCAACGATTTGACCTCCTTGGCCGCTTCGGTGACCCGGTGAGCCAACGCCCGAACCTCGCCTGCCACGACGGCAAAGCCGCGGCCCTGTTCGCCCGCGCGGGCGGCTTCCACCGCGGCATTGAGCGCCAAGATGTTGGTCTGGAAGGCGATGCCGTCGATCACGCTGATGATGTCGGCGATGCGGCGCGAGCTCTCGGCAATCGACTCCATGGTGTGGACCACACGAGAGACGACCTCGCCGCCCTCCGACGCGGCCGACGCGGCACCGGAAGCAAGCTGGTTGGCGGTGCGCGCCGAGTCTGAGGAATGCCGGACGGAGGTAGAGATATGCTCCATGGACGAGGCGGTCTGCTGCAGATTGGCCGCGGCCTGTTCGGTGCGCCCAGACAAGTCGTGGCTGCCGGCGGCCACTTCGCCGCTGGCCACACTGATGGACTCGGTCGCCGCTCGGACATCGCCCACCACGCGTTGCAGAGAGGACTGCATGTCCGCCAGGGCGCGCAGGGTGTGCGACAGTTCGTCGCGACCCGCCACAGGGATGGATGCGGTCAGGTCGCCTTCGGCAATGCGCCGGGCCACCACGACCACCTGCTCCAGCGGCCGGAGAACGGAACGCGCGATGACCCACGCTGTGCCGGCACCCAGAACCACGCAGACTACGGCGAGGACCGAAAGCACCCATTGCGCCTGTGTTGAAGCCTCATCAGCCTGGGCAACCAGCGTGGCAGCCTGTTCGCGCTCGTACTTTCCCAAGGTGTCAATGGCAGCAAGATACTGCTCGGCGGCCGGCAGCAACTGGCTGTTGAGCGCCTCCTCCGCACCGGGATCCTCAATCTCCAGAAGACCGAAGATGGCGTCACGTGAGCTCACATACGCTTTGCGTTTGGCAGCGATGTCATCGAACAAGGCGCGATCTGTTTCGTCGAGGATGGCCGCCTCGAACACCTTCTGCAAGGCAGAAATCTCGGCGCTTGTCAACTTGATCAATGGATCGAAATGCTCCTTGACACGGTCGCTTCCACCGGATTTGGCGATGGCCAGCGTGCGAGCGGCGTTCAGGCGGGTGAGGCCCTGCCAACGCTCGGCATCCAGCGCACGTGCGGACGCCTCGGCTGCGGCATCCGCCGCGACACGCGTGGTCGCGAGTCGATTCCAGGCCACACCAGCAATGAGGACGGTGAGCAAAAGAACCAGGCTGAAGCCAACAGCGAGCCGGGCCTTGAGAGAGAATTGATTCAGTTGCATGGGCAAGTCCTCTAAGTCACTGCTTGTGCATCGGCAGATCGCCCAACAAATTGAGGCAGCATACCCAAGCGGGTAAGCACAATTGCCGCACTGGCATACTGATCGCAGCCAGCAACCCCGCGCCGCCATGTCCGATCTGCCGCCCACTCACCCCCGCCAAGCCTTGTATGCCGCGCACGAGGCGGAGCATCGGTTGCTGCCGGTATGCGACCATTACGCCGGCACCGAAGCACGGATGCGCAAGAGCCTGGCCCTGCAAGCCGACATGGCTCAGGCAGCCGGCCGGGTGCTGTTCGACGTGACGCTGGACCTCGAAGACGGGGCCGAACTGGGCAACGAAGCAGAGCAGCTCGCACTGGTGTGTGAATTGCTTCACGGCCCCAACAACCTGCACCAGCGGGTCGGGGTGCGCGTACACGCTCCCTGTCAGGAAGCCTTCGAGTGCGACGTGGACTCGCTGATTGCCAAAGCGGGCGCGCAGCTGGCATTCATCATGGTGCCCAAGCTGCAAGATCTGGCCGAGGCCCGGCTGGCGCTTGAGGTGATCGAGGCTGCCCGTCAGCGCCACGGGGTGACGCGCGAGATCCCCGTTCACGGGCTGATCGAGACCCACCGCGCGCTGCAGCAGGTTCACGACATCGCCCGCCTGCCAGGCGTCGAGTCGCTGTCCTTCGGGCTGATGGACTTCGTGTCCGACCACCGTGGCGCCATTCCAGCCTCGGCCATGACGGTCCATGGGCAATTCAGCCATCCACTGGTGGTACGCGCCAAGCTCGAGATTGCCGCGGCCTGCCATGCCGCCGGCGTCGTCCCCTCTCACTGCGTCGTGACAGAGTTCAAGGATTTGCGCGCCCTCGGCAAGGCCGCCGAGCGTGCAGCGGGCGAATTGGGCTACATGCGGATGTGGAGCATCCACCCCGAGCAGATCCCGGTGATCATTGAGGCGTTCGCCCCGGTGACGGCCGAGGTGGATGATGCCATCGAGATCCTGGAGGCGGCCCAGGCCGCCAACTGGGGGCCGATCGCCCACCATGGCGTCCTGCACGACCGGGCCAGCTACCGGCTGCATTGGCACGTACTCGAGCGGGCCTGGCTGACCGGCCAACCGCTGCCTGGCGACATCGTGGGCACCTGGTTCGGTTGATGCCCATGGCGATCAGAGCAGGCGCTCGACGGCAAACAGTGACAGCAGCCTGAGTTTCAGGCGTTGCCACCAGGACACGTCTGGCTCACTGGTGGCCGCGATCCGACCGTCTGCCGCATGCCAGGACAACTGACCATCGGTCAAGCTCAGGCGATAGAGCCGATCGGCCTGAGCCCGCTCCAGATCCTGCACCAGTCGACCGGCAAGCCCAGGGTCATCGAGCAACACGCCGTTTTCAGTGTTGATGTGCAGCGAGCGCGGGTCCAGATTCATGGACCCCACGTAAAGCCTGCGGCCATCAACAATCATGGCCTTGGCGTGCAGGCTCACGCGTGAGGAGCCCCCTACCGACTGCGCGACACGGCGCCGTGGTGAGTCTGCCCGCGTTTCGTAGAGTTCAGCGCCTGATGCCAACAGGGCTTCGCGATAGCGCGCATAGCCGGCATGGACGATCGGCACATCGGTGGCCGCCAGCGAGTTGGTCACAATGCGCACGCGCACACCAGCCGCTGTCAGCGCCTGGATCTGCGCCACCCCCTCCTCTCCCGGCACGAAGTACGGGGAGATGAGCACGAGGTCGTGCGCCACCCCGCCGAGGGCCTCAGACAGCCGCGCCCCAATGCTGTGAGGATGGGTCCCGGGGGCCAGGTCGATCTTGTCGGGGGGATCGGCCAGCGATTGCACGGGCACGCGGCGTAGCCTGGCTGGCAGATGCCCCTGCTCCGGCGCCGTACGCAGCACCGCGCAGTTGGCCGCAGGGGACACGGTGTCATCGGCCCGCAAGGCCACGGCATGCGGGCTGTTCCAGTAGGCATCGAAGCTGTCGGCCAAGGCGGGGGTCACCGCACCGGCCACGAGCATGTCCAGGTCACTGAATGCCAGATCGGCAAGGCGATCGAAATACTCGTCGCCCACATTGCGCCCACCGACCAGCGCCACGTGACCGTCGGCCAGCACGAGCTTGTTGTGCATGCGGCGGTGACCGAGATCCGGCTGCAGCAGCATGCCCAGACCGCGCCAGACACGCACGGGCAACGGGTTGAACAACCGCACATGAAAGTGAGGCAGCGCTTGCAAACGCGCCAGCTCCGCATCAGGGGGGCGCGTACCCCAATCGTCCAGCAACAGCCGCACGCGCACACCCCTGCATGCCGCCTGCGCAAGGGCATCGAGCAACAGGCGGCCGCTGGCGTCAGGTCGCCAGATGTAGTACTGGAGATCCAGGCTGCGCTCGGCCCGATGGATCATGGCGAGTCGCAAGGCCAGCGCCTCCTGCCCCGTGGCAACGGGATAGGCGCCGGACAGGCCGTCGCGCCCGGGCTGGACGTGCTCGGCCACCCAGCGCCCCAACGCGACGTCGGGCTGCGGCGACAGCGCCCGCTCGACAGGTCGGGCATGGGGCACTTCGAGTGCCGACGTGGCGCAACCCGCCAAGAGCGCCGGCGTGACCACCAGCAGCGCGTTGACCAGGGCGCGGGCGCGCTTCACAACAGGGCCCGCTCGATGACGTGCCGCGGCACCGTCGGGCGGGGCACCTTCATGCTGAACCAGCTGCGCACGTCCTGATCCAGTCCGATGCCGTGCATGTAGTTGTAGATGGCCTTCTTGAGCGCCTTGCCAAGCCGGTCGTGGTCCACACCTGTGGGATCGATGAAGCCAATGTCGTTCTTGGCAAACGTCACCGGTGGCAGGTCGATGAGCGTGACGCCATAGGCCTGGGGATCCTGGCCGACGGGAGAGTGGACGGTGCAGGCGAAGCGGTGGAAGAAACCGGAATGGATGCAGCCGTTGGCGAACAGCTGGCGCACGTATTCCAGGGCATCCACGGTGTCCTGCACCGTCTGGGTGGGGAAGCCGTACATGAGGTAAGCATGCACCAGGATGCCGGCATCGGCAAACGCCTTGGTCACACGCGCCACCTGTTCGACCGAGACGCCCTTCTTCATCAGCTGCAGCAGGCGGTCGGAGGCCACCTCCAGCCCACCCGAGATGGCCACGCAGCCGCTGTCGGCCAATAGCTCGCACAGCTCGGGGGTGAAGGACTTCTCGAAACGCACATTGCCCCACCAGGAGATGCCGACCTTGCGTCGGATGAGCTCTTGGGCGAGCGCGCGCAGCATCTTGGGCGGCGCGGCCTCGTCGACAAAGTGAAAGCCGGTCTGCCCCGTCTCGCGCACGATGGCCTCGATGCGGTCGACCAGCCCCTCGGCCGTGGTCGTCCCGTAGCGTGAGATGTAGTCCAGGCTGACGTCGCAGAAGCTGCACTTCTTCCAATAGCAGCCGTGCGCCACGGTCAGCTTGTTCCACCGCCCGTCCGACCACAGCCGGTTCATCGGGTTGAGCATGTCCAGCAGGGACAGATACTGCCCCAGCGGCAGGCCGTCCCACGTCGGTGTGCCCCACTCACCGAAAGGCACATCGGGCTCGGGCCAGTTGATGAAACGCACGCGGCCGGCCTCGTCGCGCACAAAGGTGCGCACCAGCCGATCACGGGCCCGCTCACCGCGCAGGTGGGCCAGCAGGCTCAGCAGCGGGCGCTCACCCGCGTCGAGGCAGACGAAATCAAAGTAATCGAACACCCGCGGCTCGGCCAGCTCGCGCAGCTCGGTGTTGACGAAGCCACCACCCAGCGCGATCGGCAGGCCGGGATGCGCGCGGCGGATGGCCTGGGCAATGCGAAAGGCGGCATACACCGCGCCCGGAAAGGGCACGGAAACCACCACCAGGCCGGGCGCGTGGCGCGCCACGGCATCCAGCGTGAGCGCCTGCAGCGTGTCATCCACCAGGTTGGTCGGGGCAGCCAGCGCTTCGGCCAGCGGATCGAAGGTGGGCTGGCTTTGCGCCAGCGATTCCGCGTAACGCACGAACTCGAAGCGCGGGTCGATGGCATCGCGCAGCACATCAGCCAGATCGTTGAGGTAGAGCGTGGCCAGATGCCGGGCACGGTCCTGCAGGCCGAGCGCGCCAAAGGCCCACGCCAGCGGGTCGCCGCCCTCGTCGTCGACATAGACGTCGAGCGAGCGGAAGCGCGGCCCCTCGGGCAGGAAGCGGCGGGTGTTGATGCGATGCGCCAGCGTGGGGTCGCGACCTTGCAGAAAGCCGATGACGGCATCGATGGTGGCCGCGTACGCGTCGAACTGGGAGACAAAGCTGGCCACGGGCTCGGACACGGCCTGCGCGCCCTGCCGGTCGATGGCGGCGCGCACGTCGGCCAGGCCGGCCTGACTGAGCAGGCGCAGCACCAGCTGCAGCGCCAGGTCTTCCTGGACGGCCGCCACGCCCTGGCTGCGCAGGAAGCCGGTGAGGTAGGCAGTCGAGGGGTAAGGGGTGTTGAGCTGGGTCATCGGCGGGATGACCGACAACACCTTGACGTCAGACGAGGGCATGCTGCAAGCGAACGGGGGGGCTGGCGCGCAGTGTAGGCGAAGGGCCGGGCACGCGCCATGCCCCAGCATGGGGCGCTAGCCGCGGTGAAACGCCACGCAAACACCGGAGATTGCGGTTTTCATGGCGGCGCCACCTTGGCAAGATGGATCCCTGAACACGGAGGGCTGCGCATGACCCACCTGCTGCACGCACACACGCCCGGACCACCCCCGCTGCGGCTGCGGCAACTGCTGTACCGCTACTGGTTTTTTGGCTGGCTGTTTCACGATGTGAACCGCCCCGGCCTGTTCGAGCGTGCCGCCGCCTGGCGCCACAACCAGCAGCAGGCGCGATGGCTGCCGACTTACCTGCGGCGCTGGGCCGTGCTCACGGTCTGCAGCTTTCTGGTGGGGGTGCTCGTGGAGCACGGACTGGGCGCACAGGCTTTGTCTGCCGTGCTGTATGTCCAGGCCATTCTGGGCGTGACCTTCAATGCCGTGACCTCGGTCATCCTGCTGGGACTGAAGTTCCTGCCCGGCCCCTTCTGACACCGATTCGCCAGCCTGCGCGGGGCCTCAGATGCTGCCCTGCTTCAAACGGCGCCACAGCGTGGTCCGGCTGATGCCCAGGCGGCGCGCGGCCTCCTGGCGGTCACCGCCGCACGCCGCCAGCGCCTCGCGGATGGCGCGCAGGCTGGCGGCCTCCTGCTGGGTGTGCAGGTCGGGCGCCACCGTGACATCCGGGCGGCGTAACGCGCCCCCTTCCCGGGCGGCGAACAGCTCGGGCGCGAGGGCCCGCAACCGCTCCTGCAGCGGGGCCACGCGGGGCGCATCACCCGGCTCGTCATCCGCATAAGCCAGCACCCGCTCCAGCAGGTTTTCCAGCTCGCGCACATTGCCCGGCCACGCGTAGCCCTCCGCCGCCGCCACCAGCGCATGCACCCACGGCCGTGTGCGCGCTGGCTCGACGCCGATGCGCCGACACAGGTGTGCGTGCAGCGCCTCGGCCAACAGCGGCACATCCTGCTCGCGGGCGCGCAGCGGCGGCACATCCACGCGCAGGATGTTGAGGCGATAGAACAGATCGAGGCGAAATCGCCCTTCCGCCACCAAGGCCTGCAGATCGCGGTGGGTGGCCGCGATCACGCGCACGTTGACAGGCGTCGGCTCGGTCGCCCCCACACGCAATACCTCGCGCTCCTGCAACACGCGCAGCAGCCGCGCCTGCAAGGACGGCGGCATGTCGCCCACCTCGTCCAGAAAGAGCGTGCCGTTGTGAGCCGCCTCGAACAGGCCGGCCTTGCCACCGCGCCGCGCACCGGTAAAGGCGCCCTCCTCGTAGCCGAACAGCTCGCTTTCCAGCAGGCTTTCAGCCACGGCCGCGCAGTTGACTGCCACGAACGGCATGTCGCTGCGCTCGCTGGCCGCATGAATGCCCTGGGCGATCAACTCCTTGCCCGTGCCGCTCTCGCCGATCAGCAGCACCGTGGACTGGCTGCGCGCCGCGCTGGCGGCCATGCGGCGCACCAACTCCATCGCCGGGCTGCGGCCCAGCAGTTGCGCCAGGGCCTGACGACGCGCGGCCGCCGGTGACTTGCTGCGCGAGCGAATGTGGCGGTCGACCCGCTGGATCGAGACCGGGTCCTGACAAGTCAGCACGGCACCGGTCAGAGCCCCCTGCTCGACAATGGGCAGACGGTTGACGATCAGGGTCTTGCCGCCCACACGCTCGATGCGTTCGACATCGGGCAGCCCCAGGCGCAGCGTGTCGCGCAGGCTCAGCTCGGGGCAGACCTCGGTCAAGGCGCGGCCCAACCAGGCCTCGGGGCGCACACCCAGCCAATGAGCCATCGTTGGGTTGAGCGTCTGGATGCGCTCGGTGCGGTCCACGGCAATGACCCCGTCGCTGAGCTGGTCCAGGATGGTGTTGAGCCGCTCGCGCTTGGCTTGTTCGATGCGGGCCGCGCGCGCCACCTCGACCGCGTCGTGCAAGGCCTCGCGCACCGCGTCGGTCGAGTAGAGAAAGATGCCGGTCAGCCCCATCTGATCGGCCAGATCGGCCACGAGGCCAGGGCCCACCACGGCCTGCACACCCGCCTGCCGCAACTCGGCCACGCAAGCCCGCGCTTCGTCTTCAGTGGCGTAGCTGCGCTCGGCCACGGTCAGGTCGGACAGGGCGGCGAGCGCCGACAGATCCATGGGCGCCCCCTGCCAGGTCACCAGCCCGATGTGGCTGGACACGCGCCGCGCCCGCGCGAGCGCCTGCAGCAGATCAAATCCGCCGACCTTGACCAGCACCACGGGCAACTCCAGATGCTGGCGCAAGTAGCCACCGTTCGAGCCGGCCGCCACAACGACGTCGACGGCCTGGGCGGCCTGACGTGCCCTCACCTGCGCAACAGCCTGCTCGAAGCCCACATCCAGCACCTCGATCGACGCCCGATCCGCAAACGCAGGCGCCAGCGCCTGCAGCATCTGATTGATGCGCTTGAAGCCGACCGCAACGATGCGAGGGCGGGCATCAGGATCTGACACGGCAGGCGGCATGCGGGGAGCGTTTCAATGTTGCACGACTTGTTTCGCTCAAGTGTAGCGCCGTTTCATAATCGAAACGCATCACAGACCGTCGACCCGACGCAAGGCCAGGGCGCTTCGCTTTTTTGCAAGCAGTGACAGGCACTTATGGCGCGAGCACGTCGCCCATGGCACCATGTCGCCCGCACTGGCATACCCGTTGCGTTCACAGTGGCATCGCTCACGCCCTCCACAGGAGACACGACATGGCCCTCAACTCCCCCGGCGCCCGTTTCCGCCAGGCGCTTCAGGAAGAATCCCCGCTGCAGGTCATCGGCGCCATCAACGCCAATCACGCCCTGCTCGCCAAACGCGCCGGCTTCAAGGCCATCTACCTGTCGGGTGGCGGCGTGGCCGCGGGCTCGCTGGGCCTGCCTGATCTGGGCATCAACACGATGGAAGACGTGCTGATCGACACGCGCCGCATCACCGACGTGTGCGACCTGCCGCTGCTGGTCGACATCGACACCGGCTTCGGGCCCAGCGCGTTCAACATCGAGCGCACCATCAAGAGCCTGATCAAGGCTGGCGCCGCCGCGTGCCACATCGAAGACCAGGTGGGCGCCAAGCGCTGCGGTCATCGCCCCGGCAAAGAAATCGTGTCGACCGAAGAAATGGTCGACCGCGTCAAGGCAGCCGCAGACGCCAAAACGGACAAGGACTTCTTCCTGATCGCCCGCACCGACGCCATCCAGGTCCACGGCGTGGATGCCGCGATTGAACGCGCCATCCAATGCGTGGAAGCCGGTGCCGACGGCATCTTTGCTGAGGCCGCTTACGACCTCGACACCTACAAGAAGTTTGTCGACGCCGTGAAGGTGCCCGTGCTGGCCAACATCACCGAGTTCGGCAAGACACCGCTGTTCAGCGTGGAAGATCTGGCGCCCACCGGCGTGGGCATGGTGCTCTACCCGCTGAGCGCCTTCCGCGCCATGAACAAGGCCGCCGAGACCGTGTACACCGCCGTGCGCCGTGATGGCCACCAGCGCAATGTGGTCGACATCATGCAGACCCGCGAAGAGTTGTACGACCGCATCGGCTACCACGCCTTCGAGGGCAAGCTCGACGCCCTGTTCGCCGCCAAAAAGTAATTTCCGCTGCCTCACCTCATCTGGAGACACACCCCATGAGCGCTACCCCTGAGACAACCACCCCCGGTTTCAAGCCCAAGAAGTCCGTCGCCCTGTCGGGCACGGCGGCCGGCAACACCGCCCTGTGTACCGTGGGCCGCAGCGGCAACGACCTGCACTACCGTGGCTATGACATCCTCGATGTCGCCACCACCTGCGAATTCGAAGAGATCGCCCACCTGCTGGTGCACGGCAAGCTGCCCAACGTGGCCGAACTGGCTGGCTACAAGGCCAAGCTGAAGTCGCTGCGCGGCCTGCCGGCCGCCGTCAAGGTCGCCCTGGAGCAACTGCCTCCATCAGCCCACCCCATGGACGTGATGCGCACCGGCGTGTCGGTGCTCGGTTGCGTCAAGCCCGAGAAGGAAGACCACAACCACCCCGGCGCCCGCGACATCGCCGACAAGCTGATGGCCTGCCTGGGCTCGATGCTGCTGTACTGGTACCACTACGCCTACAACGGCAAGCGCATCGAGGTGGAAACCGACGACGACTCGATCGGCGGCCACTTCCTGCACCTGCTGCACGGCGAGAAGCCGCGCGACAGCTGGGTGCGCGCCATGCACACCAGCCTGATCCTGTACGCAGAGCACGAGTTCAACGCCTCGACCTTCACCTCGCGCGTGGTGGCCGGCACGGGCTCGGACATGTACTCGGCCATCTGCGGCGGCATCGGCGCCCTGCGCGGCCCCAAGCACGGCGGCGCCAACGAAGTCGCCTTCGAGATCCAGAAGCGCTACGACAACCCCGATGAAGCCGAGGCCGACATCCGCGCCCGCGTGGAGCGCAAGGAAGTCGTGATCGGTTTCGGTCACCCCGTCTACACCGTGAGCGACCCGCGCAACGTGGTCATCAAGAAGGTGGCCGAAGACCTGTCCAAGGAACAGGGCAACATGAAGATGTACGACATCGCCGAGCGTCTCGAATCGGTGATGTGGGAAATCAAGAAGATGTTCCCCAACCTCGACTGGTTCAGCGCCGTGAGCTACCACATGATGGGCGTGCCCACCGACATGTTCACGCCGCTGTTCGTGATCGCCCGCACCAGCGGCTGGTCGGCCCACGTGATCGAGCAACGCATCGACGGCAAGATCATCCGCCCAAGCGCCAACTACACCGGCCCCGAAGACCAGGTCTTCGTACCGCTGAAGGACCGCAAGTAATTCAGCACGGAGGGCGCCACTGGCGCCCTTTCACCTTTGAGCTCCCCCACGGCCATGAGCAACAGCAACACCTCCATCAACACGGCTTACCGCAAGCCCCTGCCCGGCACATCGCTGGACTACTTCGACACGCAAGCCGCGGTTGAAGCCATCCAGCCCGGCGCCTGGGCCACCCTGCCCTACACCGCCCGCGTGCACGCCGAAAACATCGTGCGCAAGGCCGACCCGGCCATCGTCACCGATTGCTTGAAGCAGATCATCGAGCGCAAGCGCGACCTCGACTTCCCCTGGTTCCCGGCCCGCGTGGCCTGCCACGACATCCTGGGCCAGACCGCCTTGGTGGACCTGGCCGGCCTGCGTGACGCCATCGCCAAGGAAGGCGGCGACCCCGCCAAGGTGAACCCCGTGGTGCCCGTGCAGCTGATCGTGGACCACTCGCTGGCCGTGGAGTGCGGTGGCTTTGACCCGCAAGCCTTCCAGAAGAACCGCGAGATTGAAGAGCGCCGCAACGAAGACCGCTTCCACTTCATCGAGTGGACGAAGAAGGCCTTCGCCAACGTGGACGTGATCCCCGCGGGCAACGGCATCATGCACCAGATCAACCTGGAGAAGATGTCGCCGGTGATCCACGCCGACAACGGCGTGGCCTACCCCGACACCTGCGTGGGCACCGACTCGCACACCCCGCACGTCGATGCCCTGGGCGTGATCGCCATCGGCGTGGGTGGCCTGGAAGCCGAGAACGTGATGCTGGGCCGCGCCTCGTGGATGCGCCTGCCTGAGATCGTGGGCGTGAAGCTGACTGGCCAACGTCAACCTGGCATCACCGCCACCGACGTGGTGCTGGCCCTGACCGAGTTCCTGCGCAAGAACAAGGTGGTGGGCGCTTACCTCGAGTTCTACGGCGAAGGTGCGTCGAAGCTGACCATTGGCGACCGCGCCACCATCTCGAACATGGCCCCCGAATACGGTGCCACCGCCGCGATGTTCAGCATCGACGAACAGACGCTGGACTACCTGACCCTGACCGGTCGCAGCGCTGAACAAGTGAAGCTGGTCGAGACCTATGCCAAGACCGCCGGTCTGTGGTCCGACAGCCTGAAGAACGCCGTGTACGAGCGCAACCTGGAGTTCGATCTGTCGAGCGTGGTGCGCAACATGGCCGGCCCGTCGAACCCGCACGCCCGCGTGGCCACGACCGACCTGGCCGTCAAGGGCATCGCCGGCCAATGGGCCATGCCCAAGGCTGAAGAAGGCACGATGCCCGATGGCGCCGTGATCATCGCCGCCATCACCTCGTGCACCAACACGTCGAACCCGCGTAACGTGATCGCGGCCGCCCTGCTGGCCCGCAACGCCAACAAGCTGGGCCTGACCCGCAAGCCCTGGGTGAAGTCGTCGCTGGCACCTGGCTCGAAGGCGGTGGAGCTGTACCTGAAGGAAGCCAACCTGCTGGGCGATCTGGAAAAGCTGGGCTTTGGCATCGTGGCCTTCGCCTGCACGACCTGCAACGGCATGTCGGGCGCGCTCGATCCGAAGATCCAGCAGGAGATCATCGACCGCGACCTCTACGCCACCGCTGTCCTTTCGGGCAACCGCAACTTCGACGGTCGCATCCACCCGTATGCCAAGCAGGCCTTCCTGGCCTCGCCCCCGCTGGTGGTGGCTTACGCGATCGCCGGCACCGTGCGCTTCGACATCGAAAACGACGTGCTGACGGTGGTCAACGGCAAGGAAATCCGCCTGAAGGACATCTGGCCGTCGGATGAAGAGATCGACGCGGTGGTCAAGGCCGCCGTCAAGCCCGAGCAGTACCGTGCCGTGTACGAGCCCATGTTCGCCATCCAGGCCGACAAGGGCGAGAAGGTCAGCCCGCAGTACGACTGGCGCCCGATGTCGACCTACATCCGCCGCCCGCCCTACTGGGACACCGAAGGCGTCGGCGCCCTGGCGGCCAACCCGCGCACGCTCAAGGGCATGCGCCCGCTGGCCATCCTGCCGGACAACATCACGACCGACCACCTGTCGCCGTCGAACGCCATCCTGCCGAACTCGGCGGCGGGCGAGTACCTGCACAAGATGGGCCTGCCGGAAGAGGACTACAACTCCTACGCCACCCACCGCGGCGACCACCTGACCGCCATGCGCGCCACCTTCGCGAACCCCACGCTGAAGAACGAAATGGTGCGCAAGGAAGACGGCTCGATCAAGGTCGGCTCGTGGGCCCGTGTGGAGCCCGAAGGCCAGGTCATGCGCATGTGGGAAGCCATGGAAACCTACCTGAACCGCCGCCAGCCGCTGATCATCATCGCGGGCGCCGACTACGGTCAGGGTTCGTCGCGTGACTGGGCCGCCAAGGGCGTGCGACTGGCCGGCGTGGAAACGGTTGTGGCCGAAGGCTTCGAGCGCATCCACCGCACCAACCTGATCGGCATGGGCGTGCTGCCGCTGGAGTTCAAGCCGGGCACCACCCGCCTGACCCTGGGCCTGGACGGCACCGAGACCTTCGACGTGGAAGGCGACCTGAAGCCCCGCGCCGATTTGACCCTGGTGATCCACCGCAAGAGCGGCCAGGTTGAGCGCGTGACGGTGACCAGCCGCCTGGACACGGCCGAAGAGGTGTCGGTGTACGAAGCCGGTGGGGTGCTGCAGCGTTTTGCGCAGGACTTCCTGGCCGCAAACAAGTGACCCCCCGAGCGCCTTTGGCGCTCCCCTTCAAGGGGGCGACGCCTACGGACTGGCAAAGCCAGCTCCGTGGCGTCCGCTGGATCAAGCTGGAGCTGTGCAGGGATTTGCGCGCTCCGGCATCATGTGAACTGAAGGAGTGCTGAATGCCTCACCCCGCCCAAGTCAAGATCCCCGCCACCTACATGCGTGGCGGCACCAGCAAGGGCGTGTTCTTCCGCCTGCAAGACCTGCCGGCCAGTTGCCAGCAGCCCGGTGAAGCACGCGACAAGCTGTTCCTGCGCGTCATCGGCAGCCCTGACCCCTACGCCGCCCACATCGACGGCATGGGCGGCGCCACGTCCAGCACCAGCAAGTGTGTGATCCTGTCCAAGTCCAGCGTGCCGGACCACGACGTGGACTACCTCTACGGTCAGGTCTCGATCGACAAGCCCTTTGTCGACTGGTCGGGCAACTGCGGCAACCTCTCCACCGCCGCCGGCGCCTTCGCCATCCACGCGGGCCTGGTGGACCCTGCCCGCATCCCGCAAGGCCCCGAAGGCGGCGTCGCCGTGGTCCGCATCTGGCAGGCCAACATCGGCAAGACCATCATCGCGCACGTACCCGTCTCCCACGGCCAGGTCCAGGAAACCGGCGACTTCGAGCTCGACGGTGTCACCTTCCCCGCAGCCGAGATCGTGCTCGAGTTCATGGACCCGTCTGACGACGGCGATGAAGGTGGCTCGATGTTCCCGACGGGCAACCTGGTCGATGACCTGGAGGTGCCCGAGTCCGTGGTCAAGGGGGGCACCTTGAAGGCCACCATGATCACGGCCGGCATTCCCACCGTGTTCGTCAATGCCGCGGACATCGGCTACACCGGCACCGAGCTGCGCGAGCAGATCAACAGCGATCCGGAAGCCCTCAAGCGCTTCGAAGCCATCCGCGTGGCCGGCGCACTGCGCATGGGCCTGATCAAGACGCCCGAAGAAGCCGCCACCCGGCAACACACGCCGAAGATCGCCTTCGTGGCCCCCCCCACCACCTACACCGCCTCCAGCGGCAAGACCATCGAAGCAGGCGACGTGGACTTGCTGGTGCGCGCGCTCTCGATGGGCAAGCTCCACCACGCCATGATGGGCACGTGCGCAGTGGCCATCGGCACGGCCGCAGCCATCCCCGGCACCCTCGTCAACCAGGCTGCAGGCGGTGGCGAACGCGAGGCCGTGCGCTTTGGTCACCCCTCGGGTACGCTGCGCGTGGGCGCCCAGGCCCGACAGGTCAATGGCCAGTGGACGGTCACCAAGGCCATCATGAGCCGCAGTGCGCGGATCATCATGGAAGGGCAGGTGCGCGTACCGAACGTGGGTGTCTGAACTTTTTTGTATCGACCTGTGTCGGCCGTGACGACCGCCACACCAAGGTGAGGGGCGCCCCGGGTGTGCCATGACCGAAATGGTGGCAACATTCGCCTCGACTGTCGCGCCGCGCGCAGCCCCGTCCGCCACGATTGAAGGATCCCTCCATGTCGCCCACCTTCCCATTTCGCCGCGCGTCTCACGCCTTCGCCCTGGCTGCCGCGGCGGTCGCCCTGACGGGCGCCGGACTGGCCCACGCGTCCGACATTCGGGTCAGCAAGGCCAAGCCGCGGGCGGCGGCACCGGAAGCGCCTGCACCGGTTCACATCGCCGACGCATCGCCTGAGCAAATGGCGGCGGCCGACCGCGTGTTGACCGGTCGGTATGAGTGCGAGTTCGGGCAGCGGGTCTCCGTGGACCGCCATGAAGTCCACCCCGGCTATTTCCAGTTGCGCCTGGGCCAGCAGGCCTGGACGATGAAACCCGTGCTGACCCACACCGGTGCCGTGCGCCTGGAAGACGTCCGCGGGGGCGCGCTGATGATCCAGATCCTGACGAAATCCATGCTCATGGATCCGCGCAAAGGTCAACGGCTCGTCGATGGCTGCGTCCACGACGTTCAGCGCGTGGCCGAGCGTGAGCTGGCTTCCCGCCCCCGGGAATCGGTGCTGGGCATCGCGCCACGCTGACCGATTGAGGGGCGTTGCCGCATGGGCGCCACGCCTGAGCGTGCATGCGCCCCACCAAAATACAGAGATTTCACGCGCTCGGGGTGACATTCGCCTCGGTGTGGGGGAAAATACCGGGCTGCACGGAAATTGCATTTCCTTGTGACCAAGCCACGCGGTCGCCCCACTTCGGCGTGTCCACCCGACACAACGTACGCGCCGCCGGCGTGCGCTGAGCGTTTTTGCCCCATTCTCACCAGGTAAACACCATGTTGCAAGCCTATCGCCAACACGTTGCCGAGCGCGCCGCGCTGGGTATTCCCCCGCTGCCCCTGAACGCCCAGCAGGTCGCCGACCTGATCGAGCTGATCAAGAACCCGCCGGCTGGCGAAGATGCGTTCCTGCTCGACCTGCTGACGCACCGCGTGCCCCCTGGCGTGGATGACGCCGCCAAGGTGAAGGCCTCCTTCCTGTCGGCCGTGGCCCATGGCGACCTCACCGTTGGCCTGATCTCCAAGGCCAAGGCCACCGAGCTGCTGGGCACCATGGTCGGCGGCTACAACGTCAAGCCCCTGATTGACCTGCTCTCCAGCGCCGAAGTCGGCACCGTGGCCGCCGAGGCCCTGAAGAAGACCTTGCTGATGTTCGACGCCTTCCATGACGTCGCTGAGCTGTGCAAGGCCGGCAATGCCAACGCCAAGGCGGTGATGCAGTCGTGGGCCGACGCCGAGTGGTTCACCAGCCGCCCCGAAGTCGCCAAGAAGATCACCGTGACCGTGTTCAAGGTCCCTGGCGAGACCAACACCGACGACCTGTCGCCCGCTCCGGACGCCTGGAGCCGCCCTGACATCCCGATGCACTATCTGGCGATGCTCAAGAACACCCGTCCTGACGCGGCCTTCAAGCCCGAAGAAGACGGCAAGCGCGGCCCGATCCAGTTCATCGAAGACCTGAAGAAGAAGGGCAACCTCGTGGCCTACGTTGGCGACGTGGTCGGCACCGGCTCTTCGCGCAAGTCGGCCACCAACAGCGTGATCTGGGCCACCGGCGAAGACATCCCCTTCGTGCCCAACAAGCGCTTCGGCGGCGTCACCCTGGGCGGCAAGATCGCCCCGATCTTCTTCAACACCCAAGAAGACTCCGGCTCTCTGCCCATCGAAGTGGACGTGTCTGCCTTCGAAATGGGTGACGTGATCGACATCTTCCCGTACGACGGCAAGATCGAGAAGAACGGCGCCGTGGCGGCCGAGTTCCAGCTGAAGTCGCAGGTGCTGCTGGACGAAGTGCGCGCCGGCGGCCGCATCAACCTGATCATCGGTCGCTCGCTGACCGGCAAGGCCCGCGAGTTCCTGGGTCTGCCCGCTTCCACCGTGTTCCGCCTGCCCGTGGCCCCCAAGGACACCGGCAAGGGCTACACCCTGGCCCAGAAGATGGTCGGCCGCGCCTGCGGCCTGCCCGAAGGTCAGGGCATCCGTCCCGGCACCTACTGCGAACCCAAGATGACGACCGTCGGTTCGCAAGACACCACCGGCCCGATGACCCGTGACGAGTTGAAGGACCTGGCCTGCCTGGGCTTCTCGGCTGACCTGGTCATGCAATCGTTCTGCCACACGGCTGCCTATCCCAAGCCCGTGGACGTGAAGATGCACCGCGAGCTGCCCGCCTTCATCTCGAACCGCGGCGGCGTGGCCCTGCGTCCGGGCGACGGCGTGATCCACTCGTGGCTGAACCGCCTGCTGTTGCCCGACACCGTCGGCACCGGTGGCGACTCGCACACCCGCTTCCCCATCGGCATCTCCTTCCCTGCCGGTTCGGGCCTGGTCGCCTTCGGCGCCGCCACCGGCGTGATGCCCCTGGACATGCCTGAGTCGGTGCTGGTGCGCTTCAAGGGCACCATGCAACCCGGCGTCACCCTGCGTGACCTGGTGCATGCCATCCCCCTGTACGCCATCAAGGCCGGTCTGCTGACCGTCGCCAAGGCCGGCAAGAAGAACATCTTCTCGGGCCGCATCCTCGAAATCGAAGGCCTGCCTGACCTGAAGGTCGAGCAAGCGTTCGAGCTGTCGGATGCCTCGGCCGAGCGTTCGGCCGCCGGCTGCACGATCAAGCTGAACAAGGAACCGATCATCGAGTACCTGAAGTCGAACATCGTTCTGATGAAGAACATGATCGCCGACGGCTACCAGGATGCCCGCACCCTGCAGCGCCGCATCGAAGCCCAGGAAGCCTGGTTGGCCAACCCCAACCTGCTGGAAGCCGACGCGGACGCCGAGTACGCCGCAGTGATCGAGATCGACCTGAACGACATCAAGGAGCCGATCGTCTGCTGCCCGAACGACCCGGACGACGCCAAGTTCCTGTCCGAAGTGGCCGGCACCAAGATCGACGAAGCCTTCATCGGTTCGTGCATGACCAACATCGGTCACTTCCGTGCCGCCGGCAAGCTGCTGGAAGGCAAGAAGGACATCCCGGTGCGTCTGTGGGTGGCCCCGCCCACCAAGATGGACGCTTCCGAGCTGACCAAGGAAGGCTTCTACAACACCTTCGGCACCGCTGGCGCCCGCACCGAAATGCCCGGCTGCTCGCTGTGCATGGGTAACCAGGCTCAGATCAAGGAAGGCTCGACCTGTATCTCCACGTCGACCCGCAACTTCCCCAACCGTCTGGGCAAGAACACCAATGTGTTCCTGGGCTCAGCCGAGCTGACCGCTGTGGCCTCGAAGCTGGGCAAGCTGCCCACGCCTGCCGAGTACCTGGCCGAAATCGGTGTGGTGACGAAGGACGCCGACAAGATCTACAAGTACATGAACTTCAACCAGATTGAAGAGTACGTGGAGACCGCAAAGGGCGTGACGGCCGCCTGATCGGCCCGATGATGGGCGCCCGCCACCGGCGGCGCCCACCCGCCTGATCCAAGCCCGCCCGGGAAACCTGGCGGGCTTTCTTGTTTGCTCATGTCTGTCGCCCTGCACTACGCGGCGCTGTGCGCGCCCCTTTTTCTGATCGTCGCCCTGGGCTGGGGCCTGGCGCAATGGCGCCACTGGCCCAAGGCCGTGAACAAGCACCTGGCCAACGCGGTTTTCACCGTGGCCTTGCCGGCGCTGCTGTTTCGCATGATGAGCGAGTTGTCGCAGCTGCCCCCGGTGGACTGGCGTGTGCTGATCGCCTTCTTCGGCAGCTGCCTGATCGTCTTTGTCGTGGGCCGACTGGTCGCCTGGCGCGGCTTCGGCATGGATGGCGTGAGCCAGTCGGTCTTTGCGCTGGCCGGCATCTTCTCGAACAACGCGCTGCTGGGTATCCCGCTGGCCCGAATCACCTTGGGCGAAGCCGCGCTCCCCACGGTGGCGTTGGTGCTGGTGTTCAACTCGCTGACACTGTGGACACTGGTCACCGTCTCCGTCGAATGGGCGCGCCACGGCAGCCCGACGCTGCGTGGCTTCGGACAGACGCTGCTGAGCGTGTTGAAGAACCCGCTGATCATCGCCATCTTGAGTGGTACGGCCATCGGCGTCAGTGGCTGGACGCTCCCCGAAGGGGTCCGCCTGCCGCTGGCCTGGGTCGGTGAGCTGGCCGCCCCATTGGCGCTGCTGTCGCTGGGGCTGAGCCTGGCCGGTTACCGCATGCGTGAACAGTGGCAGGCCACGCTGAGCATGACGGCCTTGAAGCTGTTGCTGCAGCCCCTGGTGGTGTGGCTGATTGCCCGCGCGCTGGACCTACCCGAGATGGAAACCCGCACCGTGGTGCTGCTGGGGTCGATTGCCATCGGCGCCAATGTGTACCTGATGTCGCGCCACTTCAAGGTGCTGGAAGGGCCGGTGGCGAGCAGCCTGGTGCTGTCGACCGCACTGTCGTCGCTCACTACCCCCCTGATTCTGGCATTCACGCGGTGAAGCCACTCCCGCTGCCCCCACAATGCGGGCAGCTTGACGCTCTCACCTGCTCGCTTCATGGACACCTTCACCATCGTCACCGGCCTGGCCTCGCTGTTCGGCTTTGCCCTTCAGGCGTTCAATGTCTTTCCGGAGCACGCACGAGGCCGTCAGGCGCTGTGGATGCTGGTGATGGGCGGCTTCGTCGGCGGCGTCCTGACGGCGCTGGATTTCCGATCGGTTCAACTCGACGTGAAGCTGACGGGCTACACCATCAGCATGACCGTGCTGGCCGCGCTCATCCTGTTCTTTGCGATCATGGCCGCCTTCACCCAGAACCACACGCGGCGCCGGGGCTTCTACATCGTCGGCGGGCTGGCCGCACTGGCGTTCACGATCACCACATCGGTCGTCTCGCTCGTGGGCACCGTCACCGACAGCGATCTGGTGCGACAGGACGTGGTCAACGAGCAGGAGCTCGAATGGCTATTGGACCGCGCCAGGGAGCGCGGCGACATCGCCCGACAGGTGCACCACCTTGACCTGCTGATCAAGCGGCTGGACGCAGCGGACGAGCGCCGCCCTGTGCTGGAGATGGAACGGGCAAGTCTGAAGGGGCAACTGGACAGGTCGCGCTGACGCGCGCCGATGTGCCCCTGCTTTAGCGCGAGGAGGCGGCAGCCTGGTCCAGACGTCGGGCCTCTGCCAGCGCTCGGGCCTGGCGACGTGCGGCATCCGGCTCCGCGTCCATCAGCAAGGTGGCCTGAAGTTCCCGCGCTTCGTTGACGGCCACGTCGTCATGTCGCACGCGCTGGGGCAAGTCGGCCAGAAGTGCCTCCGCCAACGCTGCTCTGCGTGCGGTCGCGTCCGTGTTGCGACTGAGCGCTTCCCACGCTTCCATCTGCTTGTTAAACCGGAGGAAGTTGACCATACGGGTCAACTCCTGCTGAGAATCGGGTTTGCCGGCAACCGCGCCCTTGAGCACCATCCACTCCATGGGGGACACGTAAGCGGGGCGCTCTGTCACGGGTCCTTCAATCGGCTTCACGGGTTCGCCATGGATCAAGGCCTGAGCGGATGCCTCCTGCTGCGCCGCCAGCTCTTCCATGGCGGGCTGCGGAACGGGAACCGAAGCCACCTGCTGGCCTCCCGCGGGCACGGCCGGGCGGTCCGGGTCAGGCTCGGGCGAAGTCGAATGGGTGAACCACACCACCGCCATCGCCGCCACGGCGCTTCCGGCCAGGCCAATCAACCACGCGCGTGCGCGGCGTGGGGCGTGTCTGACTACAGTTGCCATCGCAGCTTCCTCATTCGGCGGGGGTGCGTACCCCCACTCCTCTGTCATTCAGTATCGTGCAGGACCGGGCCCCGCAGAACCCGGTCCAAACCCGGACCCACGCGGATCCGGGTTTGCATCGATCAGCGCTGCACCGGCGCTTGCGGCAGAACCGTGAAGGTGTAGGTCTGACCGCTGCCCGACATCATGGTCGTCAGGATGGCGGAGATGAAGCAACCTTTGATCGACGGGAAGCTCGTGGTCCCCGTGAAGGTCAGGTTGCCGCTACCCAGGGCGGAGACAGGACCATCAAAGTTGATGGGGAACTCGACCGGCTTGCTGGTCTTGCACTCGCCGAACGGGATACCCAACACCGACGTGATGGTGATGTCGGCATAGGCGGTCCCGCGGATCTTGAGTTGCCCCGCGTTGTCCAGTTCCACCGTGCCCGTCGTCTGACCGACCGGCTTCACCGACAGCCCGACCGTGACTGGCAGACCAATGATGTTCAGCTTCTGCTTGAAATCCGGAATGTTCAGGCCGCCGCTCAGGCGCTTGGCCGTGATGTCGGCATCCGCGGTGAAGGTCGAGCTTTCCGGCATGGTGACCGTCTGACCCAGGGTCTTGAGGTTCACCGAAGCACGCAGCACCCACTCCTTGAGGGAGACGATGAAGTTGCCGTTCACGGGGTTGGCCGTGCTTTGCGGCTCCGGACCATTGTAGGAACAGCTGCCCGATGTGCTCTTGCCCGAGAAGCGGTCACCCAGCCAGCCCAGCACGGAAGGTGCGGCCTGGAACTGCGTCACGATGTGTTCGCTCGGGTACAGATCGAAGGTCACGTTGCTGAACTTCGCGCAGTACTTCTTCTTCAACGCCACCGCCTGGGCCAAGGGAATGAATTCGTCGGCCTGACCGTGATACTGGTACATCGGAACCGACACCTTGTCGCCGCCGAGGTCTTGCGCCACCACGGCCTGGCGGGCCGCCGGCAGGGCTGTCAGCAACTGGTCCAGCGTCTGGTTGCCAACGGTGAACTCGGAGAGATTGCGGTTCATCAGATCGAACAGCGACTCAAACACGCACTGCTGCTTGCCCCGCACGATCGCGGCCTTGCCTGCATCGTTGGCCAGGTCGTTGAGCGGAATGGCCGCCGGATACTGGGTCGACAGGCCGATGATGCCGCCGAACAAGAAGCTGGCGCCATTGTTGCCATCGAGGTAGCTCGCCGTGGCCAGGAAATCGCCGGGCACGCCACCGGCTGCCACGCCCACCAGGTTCACGTTGGGTGCATAGCCGGCGTGACGTTGTGCCGCCCAGGCGGCGCTCTGGCCGCCCTGCGAGTAGCCCCAGATGGCCGTCTTGGCTGAGGCGCTGACGCCGCCAGACGGGATCTGGCTTGCCGCGCGGACAATATCCAGCACGGCGTTGCCCTGGGATGCGCCAGCCAGGTAGGTCGGTGTGGCGCCTGTGGTGTACCCCTGATAGTCGGACACGAGCACGGCATAACCGGCCTTGAGCGCTGCCTTGATGTTGGCCGACTCGTAATCTGTGCCGCGCTCCAGCTGGATCGACGGCGCGCAGCCTTGGGCCAGACCGTGGGTGCCGACAGCGTACGACACGATCGGACGCGCCTGCAGCGGGTTGCTCCACGCTTGGGTCGGTACCAGCACCATGCCGGTCACCAGGTTGGGCGCGCCGACGGAATCGGTCGAGCGGTACATGACGCGCCAGGCCTTGACACCGGGCGCATCGTCGCCCAGATTCGCGCTGGCGGGGCTGTAGGAAATGAGATCGCCATTGGCGCCAGCCGGGATGGTGGCGGGCGCGTTGTAGAACGCGAGCCCTGAAGGGCCTTGCGCGGGTGCGGCCGTGGCCAGACCGGCGGCCAGGGCCAGGCAGGCCAGGGGCACGGCTTGCGCCGATCGGTGGACGAAGCGAGGAATCATGTGTCTCTCCAGTTTCGTTGACAGCATCGATCACTTACCGCTTAACGAAGACCGATTACCGGCGATCGAAAAATCGCCACGCCATTGTGGAGACATGCCCCGGGCTGCCTGCTGGCAGCGTTGTCCAACCGAGGTTCAAGACGCGCCTGAAACACGCAAACGAGGGGGGTACTGCAGGCCCCATCCACCCGCATAAACCCGGTGGTTAACCGCGGTGGGTTAGTGTTTAGGGCGCGATCTGCTCGGCATACTCGTAGAGCGCACCCAGGATGTCCTGACCACGCTCGTCGTCGTCCGCCAGTTGCTCGCCCAGCTGATCGATGCGCTCAAAGAAGGCCTGCAGCGACAGGCCGCCGCCCTGCCCGCTGTGCAGACGGGCCTCGCGCCATGCATGCCAGCGCGCCTGCTCGGCATCGGTCAGCGTGTCGGGGAAGTTGCGCGCGCGGTAGCGGAAGAACAGCTCGCCCAGGCGCTCGTCGGCAAAGGCCGGCGCGCGGTCGCCATACTGCTGCGCGAGCTGCTCGCCGCTCATCCCGCGCAGGCGCGTGAGCAGGCGGCGGTCGTCGTTGCCGATGAAGCCCCCGTACAGGTCTTCATCCACATCCACTTCTGCACGGCCTTCGGGCCGCGCGAACACCTCGGCCCAGATGCCGTCCATGCGGGCGCCCTGCGCAGCCGCGGTATTGGCGTAGGCCAGGGCCTGCTCCAGCTGGAGGCCCCACTTCTGCTGCAACGCAGGCGTCAGGATCTTGAGGTTGCCCACCACCACGGGCGACTTGTTGATGTGCACGCTCTTGATCGGCAGGCGGCTCATGCCCTCGGGCAGCTCGCTGGCCTTGGTGAACAGGCGCAGCCGGATGTCGTCGGCGCTGAGCGCGAACAGTTCACTCGGATCATGGGTCAGATCCCACACCAGCAGCTCATTCTTGTTGCTGGGGTGCTGGGCCAGCGGCCAGACCAGGGCCATGCAACCCCGCTCATGCCCGAACATGCCTGAGATGTGCAGGAAGGGCTTCCACTCGCTGCGCGGCTTGTCCAGCCCGGCCTCGGCCAGCACCGCATCCTTCTTGCGCAGCTTGAGACAATGCTCCCACAGCCGCGGCTGTGCCTGGCGGATCAATCTGGCCAGCGCGATGGTGGCGCGCACGTCCGAGAGCGCATCGTGCGCGGCCTCGTGCGCCAGACCATTGGCCTTGGTCAGGTGCTCCAGCTTGAATGAGGGCCGGCCATCCTCGTGCAGCGGCCAGGTGATGCCTTCCGGCCGCAGCGCCCACGTGCAGCGCACCACGTCCAACAGGTCCCAACGGCCGCAGCCGTTCTGCCATTCGCGGCCATAGGGATCGATCAGGTTGCGCCAGAACAGATGGCGCGTGACCTCGTCATCGAAGCGGATGGTGTTGTAGCCCAAGCCCACCGTGCTCGGCTCGGCGAGCTCCCGCTCGATGGCCTCGGCAAAAGCATGCTCAGGCAGACCTTGCGCCAGGCAGTGCTGGGGCAGGATGCCGGTCAACAGGCAGGATTCGGGGTCGGGCAGGTAATCCGGCGCGGGCTGGCAGTAGACCATGAGCGGCGCGCCGACCTCGTTGAGATCGGCGTCCGTGCGGATGCCGGCGAACTGCGCCGGCCGATCACGCCGCGGCACACGACCGAAGGTTTCGTAATCGTGCCAGTAGAAGGTGAAATCCGCGGCCATCGGCCACTCAGCGCTTGCGCACCACCACGCTGCCCACCGAATAACCTGCGCCAAACGAGCAGATCACGCCCAGGCTGCCTGCCGGCAGGTCGGTGCGCGCGGTGTGGAAGGCGATGATGGAGCCAGCCGACGAGGTGTTGGCGTACTCATCGAGGATGAGCGGTGCGACTTCGGGTGTGACCTCGGCGCCGATCAGCTTCTTGACAATGAGCTGATTCATCGACAGGTTGGCCTGGTGCAGCCAGTAGCGGCGGACGTCTGTGGGCGCAATGCCCAGCGCGCCCAACTGCGACTCGATGTGCGCCGCTGCGATGGGCACCACTTCCTTGAAGACCTTGCGGCCTTCCTGACGGAAGGTCTTGTCGCGGGCTGTGGGGTCGCTGTCTTCGCTGCGGTTGAGGTAACCGAAGTTGTTGCGGATGTTGTTCGAGAACAGGGTGGCCAGCTTCGAGCCCAGCACTTCCCACTGCTCGGATGATGTGGCCGTGTCGGCGCGCTCGACCACGGTGGCGGTGGCCACATCGCCGAAGATGAAGTGGCAGTCGCGGTCTTTCCACTCCTGGTGGCCCGAGGTGATCTCGGGGTTGATCACCAGCACGCACTTGGCCGAGCCGTTGCGGATGGCGTTGACCGCTTGCTCCAGGCCAAAGGTGGCAGCCGAGCAGGCCACGTTCATGTCGAAGGCGTAACCGCCCGCGCCGATGGCATTCTGGATTTCGATGGCGATGGCCGGGTAAGCGCGCTGCAGGTTGGAGCAGGCGCAGATCACACCGTCCACGTCGGCGCCCGTTTTACCGGCGGCAGCCAGGGCCTTCTTCGCGGCCTCGACGCCAATCTCGGCCAGCATGGAGAGTTGGTCGTCGCTGCGTTCCTGGAAGCGCGGGTACATGCGCTTGGGATCGAGGATGCCGGTCTTTTCCATGACGTAGCGGCTCTTGATGCCGGACGCCTTTTCAATGAATTCAACGCTGGAATGGGCCAGCGGCTGAACCGTGCCCGCTTCGATCTCGGCCGCATGTTCCGCGTTGAAGAGATCGACGTAGGCGTTGAACGACGCCACGAGTTCGGCGTTCGTGATGGTGTGCGGGGGGGTGTAAAGGCCCGTTCCGCTGATGACAACTGCGCTCATGGCAACCAGGGTCAGATGGAAAGGTGCGATTTTGCCACCGATCCCTCGACACAAGTCCTCAGAACGGCGCGGGGCTGCTTACCGTCACCGGCTCGCCCGTCTCGGGGTGCGGCAGGCTGAGCGCGCAGGCATGCAACATGAGCCGTGGCCAGGCTTGCTGCAGGGCCGCCTCGCCATACAGGGGGTCGCCGACGATGGGGTGCCCCCATGCCAGCAGATGCACACGCAACTGGTGAGAGCGGCCGGTGACCGGCTCGAGGCGCACCCGCGTGCGGCGCCCAGTCTCGTCCCGCCGCAACACCTGAAAGCGCGTCAGCGAGGGCTTGCCGCGCACGTGACACACCATTTGCCGTGGACGGCGCGGCCAGTCGGTGATCAGCGGCAGATCGATCTCGCCCGCGTCGTCGGCCATCACGCCATGCACCCACGCCTCGTACGCCTTGTCGACATGACGATCATGAAAGCATGCGCTCAGGATGCGTTGAGCGGCATCACCCCGGCCCAGGACCACCAGCCCGGACGTGGCCATGTCAAGGCGGTGAACGATCCTGGCATCAGGAAACACGCGCGCGACGCGGCTGACCAGACAGTCTTGACGATCTGCGCCACGACCCGGCACGGTGAGCAACCCCGCGGGCTTGTCAACCACCACCAGATGGTCATCGGCATGCCAGACAGAGACGGCCCTGTCGGCCGGCGGACAGTAGGCGACCTCCGGCTCAAGAGAGGGGGAAAACGGTGGCACGTGTGCGGCTGCGGGCAACAGAGGCGGAATTCCCGCTCTGATTCGGGTCAAGAAAATCGGCCAGACGCCGATGATGCGAGGAAGTCTAGCCTGACCGGAGCCACGCCATGCGCGTCAACCTGCCCGTCACGGGGCAAGAGAACGACTATCCCGACAATGAGATGCTGGTGTCGATGACCGACCGGCAGGGTCGCATCACGCATTGCAATGCCGCGTTCGTCCGGGTCAGTGGCTACACCTACGACGAGTTGATCGGCCAACCGCACAACCTGATCCGGCATCCCGACATGCCGGCCGATGCGTTCAAGGACATGTGGTCCACCATCGGCCACGGCCGCGCCTGGACGGCCGTGGTCAAGAACCGCAGCAAGAACGGCGACCATTACTGGGTCCAGGCCCACGTGACGCCGCTGCTGGAACGCGGCAAGCCCATCGGCTACCTGTCGGTACGCACCAAACCCACGCGCGAACAGGTTCAGGGCGCAGAGGCCCTGTACGCCAAGATGCGCCACGAGGCGGAAACCGGGGTGCACACCTTCAAGCTGCACGCCGGTCGCGTGCGCTACTTCGGCTGGCGCGACTGGACCGGCAAGCTGGGGCGCGTGCACCTCACGGGCCGGCTGGCCTTCGGGGTGGCGGTGTCGTTCCCGCTGGTGCTGCTACCGGGCTGGCTGGGCGTCACCGCGTCCTGGCTGCCCTGGATGGAGGCGGTGATGGCGACCGTGGTGGGCGGCGGCCTGGTCTACGCCATGCACCGCACCGTGACCCAGCCGCTCAACCAGGCCATCGACTTCATCGACAAGATGTCGGCTGGCGACCTGACGCACTCGATCTGGTCCACGCGAACCGATCAGGTCGGCCGCCTCATGCGCGGCCTGCGCCAGGCCAACCTGAACACGCGCGCGTTCGTCAACGACGTGTGCACCGAGACCACCGGCATCCAGCAGGCCATCAGCGAAATCGCTGCAGGCAACAACGACCTGTCTCACCGCACGGAAACCCAGGCAGGCAGCCTGGAGCAGACCACCACCGCCATGGCCACGCTGACCGACAACGTACGCCAGACGGCCGACACCGCGCGCGAGGTGGCCCAGGTCAGCGCGCAGACGACCTCGGTCGCCGAGCAAGGCGGCCAGGCCGTCGAAGAGGTGGTGCATGCCATGCAGGGCATCCAGGATTCGTCTCGCAAGATGAGCGAGATCACGCAGTTGATCGAAAGCATCGCCTTCCAGACCAACATCCTGGCACTGAATGCGGCCGTCGAGGCCGCTCGGGCGGGCGAGCAGGGCAAGGGCTTTGCCGTGGTCGCTGCCGAGGTGCGCTCGCTGGCGCGCCGCAGTTCACAGGCCGCCAAAGAAATCAACAACCTGATCAACGCATCGGTCAGCAAGGTGGGCGACGGCACCCGCCAGGTCGAAGCAGCGGGCGAAACCATCCGGCGTGTGGTCGGGGCGGTCAGCCAGGTGACCGAGCTGATCCAGGGCATCACGGCCGCCACAGCCGAGCAGTCGGATGACATCGTGAGCGTCAACCAGTCCATCAGCCAGATCGACCACACCACCCAGCAAAACGCCGCGCTGGTGGAGCAGGCCGCCGCGGCGGCCGAATCGCTCAAGCGCCAGGCCGAGGCCCTGGTGCGCGCCGCCCAGGTGTTCCGCGTGCGCTAAGCTTGTTTCCCATTCCAGTCGGCAGTTCAAGCCACGCGGCGGCTGACGCGCGCGGCGTAACGCCGGGCCATGGCCGCGCAGACGAACAGCTGGATCTGGTGATACATCAGGATGGGTAAGACGAGCACGCCCATGGCCGGATGCCCGCCAAACAGCAGCTTGGCCATGGGCATGCCAGAAGCCAGCGTCTTCTTCGAGCCGCAAAACACGGCCACGATCTCGTCTTCCTTGCTGAATCCCAGCGCACGCGATACCTTGCGCGTGAACCACAGCATCGGGTAGAGGAACAGCACCGCACCCAGGGCCGCCTCGGCCAGCAGCACCGGGCCGTGGTCGCGCCACAGGCCATCGGCCACCGAGTCGCTGAACGCCACCCACACGAGCATCACGATCACGGCCCGATCGAAGATGGATGTCCAGGGCTTGATGCGCGCAAAGAAGGCGGCCAGCCAGCGCCGCAGCACATGGCCGAGCACGAAAGGCAGCAACAGCATCTGCGCCACCTTCAACATGGTGTCGGCCACCTCAATGGCCACGCCCTGCGAGCCCATGACCGCACTGACCAGCAGCGGCGTGAGGAAGACGCCCAGCAGCGTCGACAATGTGGCGTTGAGCACGGCTGCGGCCACATCGCCCTTGGCCAACGCGGTCATGGCGACCGACGACGAGACCGTTGAAGGCAACACGGCCAGATAGAAGAACCCCAGCAGCAGGTCACGCGGGATGGCATCGCCCACCAACCACGCGCCCAGCGCCCACCAGATCGGGAACACCACATAGGTGCACAGTTGCACGAGCAGGTGCAGCCGCCACTTGACCGCGCCTGATTTGAGGCTGTCGGTCGACAGCCCCATGCCGTGCAGGAAGAACAGCGCGAACACCCCGACATCCGTCCACAAGCCCAGGCGCAACATGCCTTCGCTGCGGCCCCAGTCTGGCGCGAACGAGGCGACCAGCACGGCCGCCACCATCCCGAGCAGAAACCAGTCGACCACACCTGATTGCCGGCGGGCACAGGCAGGCGCGGGCGCAGAGCGGGGCAGACGGTGGGAGCGCATGGACGAGCAAAAGCCAAGAGCCTAGCGCACTCAGGGGCACTTCGTCGCGTTGGCCGTGAAATCGCAGTGCTGCCAGAATGTGCAGCGCAGTGGTTCTCTTGTGTGTCGTCTTCCACCTCAAGGAGTCTCCATGGCCTCTTCCGCCCCAGCGAAACGCCCCGCCTCGCGCGCCCCCGCCCACCCGTTCGCCCACACCCTGCGGTCGTTCAAGACCACCCGAGGGCAGACGCTCAAGCTGTTTTCGCTGCCGGAACTGGCCGCCACCCACCCGTCCATTCGCCGCTTGCCTGTGTCGCTGCGCATCGTGCTGGAGTCGGTGTTGCGCAACTGCGATGGCCAGAAAGTCACGCCAGAACATGTCGCCCAACTGGCCAACTGGCAACCCAATGCCCCCCGGGTCGACGAGATCCCGTTCGTCGTGGCGCGCGTGGTGCTGCAGGATTTCACCGGTGTGCCGCTGCTGGCGGACCTCGCCGCCATGCGCAACGTGGCGCAAAACCTGGGGCAAGACCCCAAGCGGGTTGAGCCACTGGTGCCGGTGGACCTGGTGGTCGACCATTCAGTGATGATCGACCACTACGGCAGCAAGCAGGCGCTCGACCTGAACATGAAGCTCGAGTTCCAGCGCAACGCCGAGCGATACCAGTTCATGAAGTGGGGCATGCAGGCCTTCGACACGTTCGGGGTGGTGCCGCCAGGCTTCGGCATCGTCCACCAGGTCAATCTCGAGTACCTGGCCCGCGGCGTACACGTGAAGGACGGCGTGGCCTACCCCGACACCCTGGTGGGCACCGACAGCCACACCACCATGATCAATGGCATCGGCGTGGTCGGCTGGGGCGTGGGCGGCATCGAGGCCGAAGCCGGCATGCTGGGCCAGCCCGTCTACTTCCTGACGCCCGATGTGGTCGGCTTCGAGCTCACCGGACGGCTGCGCGAAGGTGTGACGGCCACCGATCTGGTGCTGACCATCACCGAGATGCTGCGCAAGGAAAAGGTGGTGGGCAAGTTCGTCGAGTTCTTCGGCGAAGGTACGGCCTCACTCGCCCTGCCCGACCGCGCGACGATCGCCAACATGGCGCCGGAGTATGGTGCGACGATGGGATTCTTCCCCGTGGACGACCGCACCATCGACTACTTCAAGGGCACGGGCCGCACGCCCGACGAAATCGCGGCCTTCGAAGCCTACTTCCGCGCCCAGCACCTGTTCGGCGTGCCCCGCAGGGGCGAAATCGATTACTCGAAGGTCGTCTCGCTGGATCTGGGCTCGGTGGCCCCATCGCTGGCCGGCCCCAAGCGCCCGCAGGACCGCATCGAGATCACCCACCTGTCGCAGCGCTTCGCCGAGCTGTTCAGCAAACCGGTTTCTGAGAACGGCTTCAACCAGCCGGCCGACAAGCTCGACCAGGTCTTCCCGACCGCCAGCGGCATTGACATCCGAAACGGCGACGTGCTGATCGCCGCCATCACATCGTGCACCAACACGTCCAACCCCGGTGTGCTGCTGGCGGCCGGTCTGCTGGCCAAGAAGGCCGTCGAGGCGGGCTTGACGGTCAAGCCGCATGTGAAGACCTCGCTGGCGCCGGGCTCGCGCATCGTGACCGACTACCTGGGCAAGGCTGGTTTGCTGCCCTATCTGGAAAAGCTCGGTTTTGCGGTGGCGGCCTATGGCTGCACCACCTGCATTGGCAACGCGGGCGACCTCACGCCAGAAATCAACGAGGCCATCTGGAAGAACGACCTGGTGTGCGCCGCCGTGCTGTCGGGCAACCGCAACTTCGAGGCCCGCATCCACCCCAACATCAAGGCCAACTTTCTGGCGAGTCCGCCGCTGGTGGTGGCCTATGCCATCGCCGGTAACGTGACGCGCGACCTGATGACCGAGCCCGTGGGCACCGGCAAGGGCGGCAAGCCGGTCTACCTGGGCGACATCTGGCCCACCTCGGACGAGATCCACGCCCTGATGAAACACGCGATGGATGGCGAGGCCTTCCGCGCCAACTACGCCCAGGTCAAAGAGCAGCCGGGCAAGCTCTGGGGCGCCATCAAGGGCGTCAAGGGCCAGGTCTACGACTGGCCTACCAGCACCTACATCGCCCGCCCACCCTTCTTTGACCGCTTTGCCCCAGAACCGCAGGCCGCGAGCATGGGGGTGCGCAACGCACGGGTGATGGCCCTGTTTGGCGACTCGATCACCACCGATCACATCTCGCCGGCCGGCTCGATCAAGGAGACCTCACCCGCTGGCCAGTACCTGCTGGCCCACGGCGTACAGAAGGCCGACTTCAACAGCTACGGCTCGCGCCGCGGCAATCACGAGGTCATGATGCGCGGCACCTTTGCCAACGTGCGCATCAAGAATCTGATGCTGCCCCCAAGCGAAGACGGCAGCCGCGAGGAAGGCGGGCTGACGCTGCACCAGCCCTCGGGCGACAAGATGGCGATCTACGACGCGGCCATGCGCTACATCGCGGAAGGCACGCCCACAGTGATCTTCGCCGGCGAAGAGTACGGCACCGGCTCCAGCCGCGACTGGGCCGCCAAGGGCACGCAACTGCTGGGCATCCATGCCGTGGTGGCGCGCAGCTTCGAGCGCATCCACCGCAGCAACCTCGTGGGCATGGGCGTGCTGCCGCTGCAGTTCAAGGGGGAAGACAGCTGGCAGAGCCTGGGTCTGCGCGGCAACGAGCGCATCGACATCGAACTGGGCGACACGCTGCGGCCGCAGGCCGATGCCCGCCTGGTGATCACACGGGCCGACGGCAGCCAGCAGGCCGTGACCGTGCTGCTGCGCATCGACACGCCGATCGAGGTGAGTTACTACCAGCACGGCGGCATCCTGCCCTTCGTGTTGCGCCAGTTGCTGGCAGCCTGAGCCTCACCAGGGGTCGTTGCCCACGCACTCGGCCGCCGCCGGCGCCTGCTCGCAACGCAGGCGCCGTGCCAGCCGCAGGCCCCGGGCGTCGTACTGGCCCTGCTCCATCATCGTGCGCCGCACGTCGGCCAGCAACGACACAGCCGGCAGCACCGACCCAGCCGGCACATCCACCCACTGCGCGGCCGGCACCCCTCGGTCGGCCAGGCGCAGTGACGCGATCGCCAGATCGAAGTTCTGCGCCATGTAGCTGCGCGAACGCTGGCCAAAGCCAGCCGGCACCGCGCTGCGCCTCAGCACGAGCTGGTAGGTGTAGATCGTCAAGGGGAAGCGGCTGACGCCACCCTGCGTGCCCAGGCCCCGATGCAGCTCCAGCGGCTTGTAGGCAATGGTCGGCGCGATCACCACGTCCACATGGCCGTTGTTGAACATGGCGCCAAAATTCAGCGTGTCGGCCGCCACCGGCGTGCCGCCCAGGCGCCGCACCAACTCGGCCTGAGCCGGGTCGTGGTCCAGCGTGGCCACCTTGCGGCCTTGCAGACCGGACAGCACGTTGAGCCGACGGTCACGCGAGAACGCGTAGGCCGCCCCCATGGGCAACACCCCACCCACCTCGTGCTCGCCCGAGACCATCATCTCGGCCGCCTTGGGCTCGCTGAGCACTTCCACAAAGCGGCGCACGACCTCAAAGCTCGCATCCAGATCCACCCGCTCGCCGCGCACCACTGTGGCCGCACCCATGGCGTCCAGCGCCGCGGCCATGCCGTGGAAGGCGCGGGTGCGCAAAGCGGTGGCCATCAGCGCATCGCAGCGGCCGGTGCGGTAATCCTCGACCGCCACGCGCTCGTTGGTATAGGGCTGCACGACCAGATCGACGCCGTGCTGCTGCATCTCCAGGCGATGATCGGTGGCAGCGCGCCAGGCATCGCCGGCCATGCCAGAGGGGTCGTACACGCACATGCGCACCGCGGTCAACCGCGCGGCATCGGCCTGCTGAGCCTGCGCCGGCGTCAGGCCAGCCACGCACCACAGAGCCGACACGCTCAGCAATGCTGCCGCGCTGCGCCGCGCTGTCAACCCGCATCGCGCCCTGTTCATTTCCACTCCTCCGTCCGCTCGCTGCATTCGGCCGCCGCGGGCTCGATGCTGCAGCGGATGCGCTTGAGGATGCGCAGGCCCGTCTTGTCGAACAAGCCCTTGTTGGCCATCAGCACCCGGCCCTGGCGCATGAGCACCATGTACTGGTCGTTCTCATCGTGGGTGGGGTCGAGCCACAAGGCCTCCGGGATGTCCTGATCGGCCCGACGCGCCAGCGCGATGGCCTCGTCCACGCCCCGCGCGAAGTGCTCGCGTGAGGTCTGGCCGAAGCCGGCTGGAAAGCGCTCGGGGCGGATCACCATCTGATAGGTCAGGATGGTGATTGGGAAGCGCGCCACGCCGCCTTTGCGCGCCACGCCCTTGTGCAGCTCGAATGGGCGGTAGACCAGCGACGGCGCCACGATCACGTCCACATGGCCGTTGTTGAACATGGTGGCGAAATTGGTGATGTTGGCGGCCACAGGGCGCGCGCCCACGCGGGCAATCAACTCGGCCTGGGAACGATCGTGGTCGAAGGCGGCTACACGCTTGCCGGTGGCCGCCTGCAGGGTCTTGATCTGGCGGTCATTGACGAAGGCGTAGGCCGCCCCCAGTGGCAAGATGCCGGCCACCTCGTACCTGCCGGACACCATCATGGTGGCGGCCTTGGGCGAGGCGGTGGTCACGATGAAGCGGCGCACCACATCAAAGCTCGCCGCCATGTCGATGCGGCCATTGCGCAGGATGCTGGACGCCCCTGGCGAATCGAGCGCGGCGGCCAGTGCATTGAACTGGCGTGTGCGGATGCCGGTGGCCATCAGGCCGTCGCACTGCCCTGTGCGGAAATCCTCCACGGCGACAGCTTCGTCCACAAAGGTCTGGATGCGCAGGCTGACGCCGGCCTTGCTCATCTGCAACCGGTAATCCTCCAGGGCGCGGTGCACGTCGCCGCTGGTGCCGATCGGGTCGAACACGCAGACCTTGGGCGAGGAAGACGCCGATGCGGCAGGCGGTGCGGCGTGGGCCGGCGCCGCCGCCAGGCTGGCAAGCCAGATGGCCGCCGTCCAGCCGGACGAGGCAGTGAAGACGCGATGGATCACGCGACGGATCATGGGGGGACGGGCAGCAAGTGGACGAACACCCCATGCTAGGCAGACCACGCCATGCCGACGCATGGGGCTTCTACCAGCGCGTTCGCGCTTTCACCCCAGCCACTGTATCCATTGCGTTTCGTCGAAGCCCGCGCCCAGCGCCACGCCGTCACGCTCGATCAGCGGGCGCTTGATCACACTGGGCTGCGCCAGCATCAACGCCTGGGCCGACGCGGCATCGACCACGCCGGCCTGCGTCTCGGGCGACAGCTTGCGCCAGGTCGTGCCCTGGCGGTTGATCAGCCGCTCCCAGCCGAGTGCGGCCATCCAGCCGGGCAGCCGGTCGGCCGGCACGCCCTGCTTCTTGTAGTCGTGGAAGGTGTAGGCCACGCCCTGCTCGGCCAGCCAGTCGCGGGCCTTCTTCACCGTGTTGCAGTTGGGGATCCCGTAAAGAATGAGTGCCATGTCGGCTTGCTCCATGTGGACAGCGCAGATCAAACCGGCACTGTACACACGGCAGCAAGCGCGTTGGCTACCCTTTTGGGATCAGAAGAACCCGAGCTTGTTGGGGTCGTAGCTCACCAGCACGTTCTTGGTCTGCTGGTAGTGGTCCAGCATCATCTTGTGCGTCTCGCGGCCGATGCCCGACTCCTTGTAGCCACCGAATGTGGCATGCGCCGGGTAGTGGTGGTAGCAGTTCGTCCACACCCGGCCAGCCTGGATGCCGCGGCCCAGACGGTAAGCACGGCTGATGTCGCGCGTCCACACGCCGGCGCCGAGGCCATACGGCGTGTCATTGGCAATGCGCAGCGCCTCGGCTTCGTCCTTGAAAGTGGTGACCGCCAGCACCGGGCCGAAGATCTCCTCGCGGAAAATGCGCATGTCGTTGTGGCCCTTGAACAGCGTGGGCTGGATGTAGTAGCCATCGGCCAGCTCGCCGCCTAGCTGCGCCCGGTCGCCGCCGATCAGCACCTGCGCGCCCTCGTCCTTGCCCACCTGCAGGTAGGACATGATCTTCTCCATCTGCATGCTCGAGGCCTGCGCGCCCATCATGGTGTCGGTGTCCAGCGGGCTGCCCTGCTGGATGGCGGCGACCCGCTTGAGCACACGCTCGATGAAACGGTCGTAGATCGATTCCTGAATGAGGGCGCGGCTCGGACAGGTGCAGACCTCGCCCTGGTTGAACGCGAACAGCACCATGCCCTCGATGGCCTTGTCCAGGAAGGCATCGTCGGCCGACATCACGTCTTCGAAGAACAGGTTCGGGCTCTTGCCGCCCAGCTCCAGCGTGGCGGGAATCAGGTTGGCCGCTGCGGCCTGGCCGATGACCTTGCCCGTGGCGGTCGAACCGGTGAAAGCGATCTTGGCAATGCGCTTGCTGTTGGCCAGCGGCATGCCCGCCTCACGGCCAAAGCCGTTGACGATGTTGAGCACCCCCGGGGGCAGCAAGTCGGCAATCAGCTCGGCCAGCACCAGGATGCTCACGGGCGTGGATTCAGCCGGCTTGAGCACCACGCAGTTGCCCGCACCCAGGGCCGGCGCCAGCTTCCACGCCGCCATCAGGATGGGAAAGTTCCAGGGAATGATCTGGCCGACCACGCCCAGCGGCTCGTGGAAGTGATAGGCAATCGTGTGGCCGTCGATCTCGCTGATCGAGCCCTCCTGCGCGCGCAGGCAGCCCGCGAAATAGCGGAAGTGGTCGGCCGACAGCGGAATGTCTGCGTTCAGCGTCTCGCGGATGGGCTTGCCGTTGTCCACGGTTTCGGCATAGGCGAGCTTCTCGAGGTTCTGCTCGATGCGGTCGGCGATCTTCAGCAGGATGTTGGCCCGCTCGGCCGGCGAGGTAGCCGCCCACTTGTCCTTGGCGGCATGCGCGGCGTCCAGCGCCAGCTCGATGTCGGCCTCGCCCGAACGGGCCGCCTGCGTGAACACCCGGCCCGTGATGGGCGTGATGACGTCGAAGTAGGCGCCCCCCGTCGGCGGCACGAACCGGCCGTTGATGAAGTTGTCGTAGCGGCTCTTGAATGCGACAGGGGCGTCGTTGGCACCAGGAAGCGGATAGCGCATGAAGGTCTCCTCAGGGTTGCTTGCCCACGTCGGGCCCTGTCTCAGCGCACGCCTTGTGCCATCCGGGTAAGCCAGCAGGCGGGCCCCACCTTCACCTGGGAGGCGGCCGCCGGCCCCTGTCACCCCCGTTGTGTCAAACAATGTGCGAAAAGGTGACGCTGCGCCAGATTGACACAGGGGGAACCCGAGTGTGACACCCTCGGGCCCGGCGCATACTGCGGCTGTTTCGCCAGATGACACCATGCAGCTGCCCCAACCCCTCCCAGCCGACCGCGTGATCGAGGCGCGCAAACGCCTGCTCGAATCGGGCGAGGTGCCCAGCGAGCTCGTCAACGAGGTGGTGGCCCGCTCGTGGATGCGCAGCCAGGAAGCCGGGCTGTCGCCCGTCGAGGTCATGGGCGGCCCCCCGCTCGTCAGCGCTGCTGCGCTGAAGTCGGCAATGGAGCAGGAAGCCGACTTCCTCAGCCAGGCCCGGCCCGTCATGGAGTTCGTCTACGACCAGATCCGCGACTCCAGCAGCATGGTCGTGCTGGCCAATGCGCAGGGTCTGTTGCTGCACAGTGTGGGCGACGCCGAGTTCCTCACACGGGCTGAGCGGGTGTCGTTGCGTCCCGGCGCGCTCTGGCTGGAAGACATCCGCGGCACCAATGCCATCGGCACGGCGCTGATCGAGGGGCAGCCCGTTGTCGTCCACGGCGCCGAGCACTACCTCGAGCGCAACGGCTTTCTGACCTGCTCGGCCGCGCCCATGCGCGCCCCCGACGGCCGCCCCTGTGGGGTGCTCGACATCTCGGGCGACCAACGCGGCTTCCACCCTCACACCAGCGCGCTGGTGCGCTCGGCCAGCCGCATGATCGAAGACCGGCTGTTCCACGCCCGCCATCCTCGGGATCTGGTGCTGCGCCTGCACCCGCGGGCCGAGGGGCTGGGCATGGTCGGTGAAGGCCTGATCGCGCTGTCCGAAGACGGTTGGATCATGGGCGCCAACGCCGTCGCGCAGGACTGGCTGGGCCTGGGCGCTGCCCAGATCGGCTCCATCACGCTCGATCGCGTGCTCGGCCCCCAGGCCGTGCGGTTGCAGAACCTGCCCGCGAACGGCCAGGCCACACGCATCACGACCATGCGGGGCCAGACCCTGTTCGTGCGGGACGAACCCGAACGCCGCCGCCGTGTCTGGGCCGCGCAACCGCGTCCCGCACCGCGCGCCAACCCAAACGCGAGCATCCCCCTGCGCACCCTGGTGCGCCGTAGTCATGGGCTGGACGCGCGCGTCAATCTGGCGATGCAGCGTGCCCACAAGGTGCTGGCACAGGGCATTCCGCTGCTGATTCAGGGTGAATCTGGCACCGGCAAGGAAGTCTTCGCCCGCACGCTTCACAAACAGGGCGAGCGCAAGGACAAGCCCTTTGTCGCGGTCAACTGCGCGGCCTTGCCGGAAGGGCTGATCGAATCCGAGCTGTTCGGCTACGTGGGCGGCGCGTTCACGGGAGCACGCCGCGAGGGCGCGCCCGGCCAGATCCGCATGGCCGAGGGCGGCACCCTGTTCCTGGATGAGATCGGCGACATGCCGCTGTCGCTGCAGGCCCGCCTGCTGCGTGTGCTGCAGGACAAGGCCGTGATCCCGGTGGGCGGCACCCATCCCATCCCGGTGGATTTCGTGCTCGTCTGCGCCACCCACCACCAGCTCAAGGATGCCGTGGCCCAGGGTCGCTTCCGCGAAGACCTGTACTGGCGCATTGCCGGGCTGACGGTTCAGATGCCGCCGCTGCGCGAGCGCGACGACCTGATCCCACTGATCTCCGATATCCTGCACACGCTGGGCCACGACATGAAGCACGGCCGTGTGCCCGACATGGCCGACGAAGTGGTCGAGGCGCTGATGCAGCACCCCTGGCCCGGCAACCTGCGGCAACTGCACGCCGTGCTGCGCACCGCCTGCGCGCTGCTGTCGCCCCATGAAAACCTGCTGCACTGGGAACACTTCGGCGAAGACCTCTGGGACGCCGTGTTCTCGCGCCCCTACCGGGAAGACGAGGTGCCGATGGTGGCCGAGGTGGGCGCCACGCCCCGCACGCCCGCCGTGGCGGCCCCGACGCCCGACACGCCAGGCGAGACCAACCTCAAGCGCCTGTCCCAGACCGCGATCGAGCGTGCCATCCGCGCCAGCCAGGGCAACATGTCACAGGCCGCGCGGCGCCTGGGCATCAGCCGCAACACGCTCTACCGCCGGCTCAAGCAGTTGCGCGAGGACGGTGAGGACTGAGCCGGCACGAGGGCTCGGCCTCGCTTGGCCTTCGACCCCGGTCTGAACGGCCTCCGCCCCGTCAGATCAAGGTCTTCTCACGGGTCGCCCGGCCGATTGGCGGTAGCATTGCGGCATGACGCACACCGCCAACGCCGACCCCCAGGAACTCGCCAAGTTCAGCGAGCTGGCCCACAAGTGGTGGGACCCGGACAGCGAGTTCCGCCCCCTGCATCAGATCAACCCCTTGCGGCTGGACTGGATCGACCAGCTGGCTGCCATCAAGGGCAAACAGGTGCTGGACGTGGGCTGCGGCGGAGGCATCCTCGCCGAATCCATGGCCCGCCGGGGCGCTCAGGTGCTGGGCATCGACCTGGCCGACAAGGCGCTGAAAGTGGCCCAACTGCATGCGATGGAAAGCGGCGTGGCCAACCTCGCCTACCGCAGCGTGGCCGTCGAGGCACTGGCCGAGGAACAGCCGGCGCAGTACGACCTGGTGACCTGCATGGAGATGCTCGAACACGTGCCCGACCCGTCCTCGGTCGTGCGGGCATGCACAGCGCTGGCCAAGCCGGGCGGCTGGGTGTTTTTCTCCACCATCAACCGCAACCCGAAATCCTTCCTGTTTGCCATCGTGGGCGCCGAGTACGTGCTCAAGTTGCTGCCCAAGGGCACGCACGAGTTCGCGCGCTTCATCCGCCCGGCCGAACTGGCCCGCTGGATCCGTGAAGCCGGCCTCGATCTGGGGCAGTTCAAGGGCATGGAGTACAACCCGCTGACAGGCCGCTACTGGCTGTCGGGCGACACCAGCGTCAACTACCTGGTGGCCTGCCGCAAGCCACTCAAGCCATGAGCGTGACCGGCCGCATCGCCTGGGCGCAGCCCCCGCAGGCCGTGCTGTTCGACCTGGACGGCACGCTCGCCGACACCGCGGGCGACCTGGGCGGCGCGCTCAACCGCCTGCGCGCTGACCGCGGGCTGGCGCCCCTGCCGCTGTCGACCTTGCGGCCTTATGCCTCAGCCGGCGCCCGCGGCCTGATCGGCATCGGCCTGGACATCCACCCCGGCCATCCAGAATTCGACGATCTGCGCGCCGCCTTCCTGGTCCATTACGATGTCTGCCTGGCCGAAACCACAGCGCTGTTCGAAGGCGTGGCCGAGTTGCTCGATGCGCTCGAAGCCCAGGGCCTGAAATGGGGCGTGGTGACCAACAAGCCGCACCGCTTCACCGTCCCGGTGCTGCGTGGGCTCGGCCTGCTCGAACGATCGGGCACCAATATCAGTGGCGACACCACGGCCCATGCCAAACCCCACCCGCTGCCGCTGCTCACCGGCGCGGCGGAGCTGGGCGTGCCGCCGGCCAGCGTGCTGTATGTGGGCGACGACTTGCGCGACATCCAGGCCGCTCAGGCCGCCGGCATGCCCAGCGCAGCAGCGGGTTGGGGCTACATCGGCCACAACGGCGAGATCGCCAGCTGGGGCGCCGATGTGATCACTGCGCAGCCACTCGACGTGTTGAGCGTGCTGCGCTGATCAGCGCAGGCTGGGCGCTCAGGCCGAACGCCCGTAGTTGTCCTGGAAGCGCACGATGTCGTCTTCGCCCAGGTAGCTGCCCGACTGCACCTCGATGATCTCCAGCGGGATGGCCCCGGGGTTGATCAGTCGGTGCACCGTGCCCAGCGGGATGTAGGTCGACTGGTTCTCGGACAGCAGCACCACCTTGTCGCCCACGGTGACCTCGGCCGTGCCGCTGACCACGATCCAGTGCTCGGCACGGTGGTGGTGCATCTGCAGGCTCAGACTGGCCTTGGGCTTGACCATGATGCGCTTGACCTGGAAGCGCGGGCCCATGTCGATCGAGTCGTACCAGCCCCAGGGGCGGTGCACACGGCGGTGCAGCGTGCCCTCGGTGCGCGAGGCACCTTCCAGCTTGGCCACGATCTTTTTCACATCCTGGCTCTTGCTGCGGTCGGCCACCAGCACGGCGTCGGGCGTCTCCACCACCACGACGTTGTCCAGGCCCACGGCGGCCACCAGTCGGCTGGTGGCATGCACCAGCGTGTCCTTGCTGTCTTGCATCAGCACGTCGCCCTGGGCGGCATTGCCCTGCTCGTCATGGGCGCTGACCTGCCACACGGCATCCCATGCGCCCAGATCCGACCAGCCCGCATCCAGCGGCACCATGCGCACCACAAAGCCGCTTTCCGGCTTGGCCGGGCACTGCTCCA
>NZ_JAAAPN010000011.1 GCF_009909205.1 Aquabacterium fontiphilum | reverse complement strand
TCTGCTTGGCTTCGGTCAGGAGGCTCTTGGTGCGCATGGTGGGGCTCCGGGGACGTGTCGGGTTCGAGGGGAAATCAGGCGGCGATCAGGCGGCTTCTTGATGGCGGCCGGCCATCAGGATGGAGGCGTGCAGACGCGAGACGCTGTCGTTGGCGGCGCCCTTACCGTGGTTGGTCAGCAGGCTCCACACCAGATCGTCGTCCATGCGCATGCGGCACAGCAGGGTGTTGCTGGACGCCACCTTTACGACTTGGGCCGGGCTCAGCGAGGCCAGGCGGTCGGCAGCCTGCTCCGAGATGCCCAGACGGAAAAGAGCTTGTTCGCGGTCGCTGCGGATCAGGCTCTGGGCCAGCATCAGGTACGACAGGTTGACTTCACGGATCTCTTGCAGGACTTGGTCGGCGTTCATGTCTGGCTCCTTCTGGCTGCAACCGTTGTTGCGTTGTCGATGGAGTCATTGTGCAAAGACCGGCTTGTTTTCTTGATAGGCGCAAGGCTGTAAGCAGGGTCGGCCAGCGGCTACACGCCGTGTAGGAATTTGCCTGACAGAACGTCGGATCAGCCCGGGGCAAACCGCCTTCTTCCGGGCTTTGCTGCAGCGGTACTTTGTCCCACCCAACAGCCTGTCGCGCCAGTGACGCGCCTGCGCCCGCGGCGGCCGTGAACTCTTCACGCCCGAGCTTCGAGCCAGCCCATTAGATTGGGGTGAAGGTGTTCTGGCGCGGGAGCGTGGCATGAAGAAACGGATGAATTGGGGGCGACAGACAGCGTGGCTGGCTGGTGTGGTGGTGTCGGCTGCCGCGGTGTCCGGTGCGGCTGGGGCCGGTCCTGCGCCGCTGCCCGATCTGCCCGAGGTGCAGCTGCGTGATGGTGGCGTGCAGCTCGACATCCGCAGCCCGATGGCGCTGGACGCGGCGCGGCTGCTGTCCATGAAGCCGGGCGACAAGATCGCCCTTACCTTTCCGGTGTTCGGCCGCAAGGTGGTGGTATTCGAAGCCACCACGACGGGGGCGGATGGTCTGCCCTACTGGCATGGGCGCCTGGAAGGCGCGCCGCTGGACCGCGTCTACCTCAAGCAGGTGCCGGGCGGGTTTGTCGGTGGCGTGCGCCTGGGCGGGCGTCAGGTCGCGCTGCGCCAGGGCGCGGGTGGCAGTCTGATGGCCGCGGACGAGCCCGCCGGGGTGGCGACGCAACTGCACCAGCTGGGCGCACCGGTCGCGGCCGGTGTGTACGACATCCGGCTCAATGCGGCGGCCCTGGCCGATGCGCCGGTGGGCAGCGAGCTGGCCGTGCCGCTGCCCGATGGGCAGACCGAGGTCATCGTGGTGACAGGCAACACGCTTGACGCCGACGGCCACCACCAGCTCGTGGGCATCAGCCGCATGGATGGGCCCGGCTACCCCACCTTGATCACCGTGGGCACCGATGCCGTGTTTGCCGCCGTGCACCACAGCCGGGGCGAGCACCAGATCATCACGCGCGCCGGGCGCACGCAGATCATCGACCCGCGTCGGGCTGGATGGCGTGGCTTGCGGGGCGACGACCAGATGCACATCGACGATGTGGGCCGCCCGCCCGTGGCGGCATCCGGGGACGAGCCTGCCGTGGCGGCCAACGTGGCCGCGCGGGTGGGTCTGAACGGCACCGGCAGCGGCGCGGGCATCGTGCCCCTGGCGGCAGGCGAGGCCGACACGACCATCAACCTGCTGATGACCTACAGCCCGAGCTTCGTGACGATGTGGGGATCGGAGTCGGCCGCGCGCACGCGCCTCGCCAACCTGGTCAGCGTGGCAAACGCGGCCTACCTCAACAGCGGCACGGGCGTGCAGTTCAGGGTGGTGGGCTGGCAGCTGCTGCGCCAGGCTGATACGAGCCCCCAGACCAATCTGAGCAACATGCGCAGCGCACGCGGCGTGTTCTCGGTGCTACCGCGCCTGCGGCAGAGCACCGGCGCGGCCATCAGCGTGTTCGCGGCGCCTTTCAACGCGGCGACCTCGCGTACCGGCACCTGCGGCGTAGCCTACGTGCCTGGCGCCGGGGCAGGCGGGCTGCAGGCTTACCAGCAGCAGGCGCCCAGCAGCCTGTTCACGGCCATCAACGACGGCCAGCATGGGGGATCGTACTGCGAGGCCTTGACGCTGGCCCACGAGCTGGGCCACAACCTGGGCGCGGTGCACGACCGCGCGAACTCGTCCTTCGCCGGGGTGTTCAACTACAGCTACGGCAAAGGCGTCAGCGGGCTGTACGGCACGGTGATGTCCTACGTTTCGCCGCGCGTGGCGCTGTTCTCGTCGCCGCACCTGACATGTGCGCCTGGCAACGTGGCCTGCGGCACGGCTCAGGAAAACGTCGTGGCCACGGTGCTGCAGACCAAAGCGATCGCTGCGGCCCAGGGTCGCAGCGTGGCGGCAATGGGTGCCACCGACAACGACACCATGGTGGCTGGCTGGTTGTTGCGACCCAACGGCCAGCCGTACAACGCCGCCGCCACGGTGCAGTCCAACACGGCGGGCGTGGCTTGCACGGCGGGCACCACCGGGCTGTATGTCTGTCGCGTACCGCCGGGCGTGGGGCAGGTCACGGTGACGCCAGCGGTGCGTGGCCGGCGCGTGGTCCCCGCCACGGGCACGTTCGACGTGCAACGGCAGAGCAATTTGCCGGTGACAGGGGCGCGCTTCTATGTGCAATGAACGAGGCCATGACGCAGCCATGACTGGCCGCACAAACTGGAGGGCGATGCAGGGCAATCGACGTACTCAATAGTGTTTGACAATAGACTAGATTTGGTCAATCAATTCGCCATATGGGAATGACTGGCCTAAGATCGCTTTTTGTTGTCAACCAACCCACCAAGAGGAAACCGACATGTCCCTGATCAACACCCAAGTGCAGCCGTTCAAGACCACCGCCTTCGTCAACCGCGGCGAGAAGGGTGAGTTCATCGAAGTCAGCGACGAAAGCCTGAAGGGCAAGTGGTCCGTGCTGATCTTCATGCCGGCTGCCTTCACTTTCAACTGCCCCACCGAAATCGAAGACGCGGCCAACAGCTACGAAGAGTTCCAGAAGGCGGGTGCCGAGGTCTACATCGTGACCACCGACACCCACTTCTCGCACAAGGTGTGGCACGAAACCTCGCCGGCCGTGGGCAAGGCCAAGTTCCCGCTGGTGGGCGACCCCACGCACGCCCTGAGCAACGCCTTCGGCGTGCACATCCCTGAAGAAGGCCTGTCGCTGCGCGGCACCTTCGTGATCAACCCCGAAGGTCAGATCAAGACGATGGAAGTGCACAGCAACGAAATCGCCCGCGACGTGTCGGAGACCCTGCGCAAGCTGAAGGCCGCCCAGTTCACCGCCGCCAACCCTGGCCAGGTCTGCCCCGCCAAGTGGAAGGAAGGCGCCAAGACCCTGGCGCCCTCGCTGGATCTGGTCGGCAAGATCTAAGGCGGTTCCGGGCGGATCGGCGTGGCCGGCCCATCCCTGCAGCAGGCGCCCCGCGGCGTTGCAAATCCTCGCCATGGCTCAGGCCATGACTGCGGTTTGCGCCTTGCCGGGCATCCTGCTGCATGGCGTGCCAGCTCACGCCAACCCGCCCGAAACCACCTCACCCCGCCTTTGACCACCGCCCACAAGGCGGTTGATTGCACCTCTGGCCTCTGATCACAAAACGGAGGCCGGTTCCCGAAGTCACTCACACACTCATCAAAAAAGGATGCCCGACATGCTGGACGACACCCTCAAGGCACAACTTGGCGCTTACCTGGAGCGCGTGCAACAACCGTTCGAGATCGTGGCATCGCTGAGTGACTCCGAGAACTCGCGCGAGATGCTCGCGCTGCTGCAGACGATTCAAAGCCTGCGCGCCGACAAGATCACCCTGAAGACCGACGGGCAGGACGCCCGCAAGCCCTCGTTCACGCTGCAGCGCGTGGGCGCCGCGAACAGCCTGCGCTTTGCCGGCCTGCCCCTGGGTCACGAGTTCACCTCGCTGGTCCTGGCGCTGCTGTGGACAGGCGGTCACCCGCCCAAGGTCGAGCCCGAGGTCATCGACAGCATCCAGGCACTGGATGGCGACTTCAACTTCGAGGTCTACATGTCCTTGAGCTGCCACAACTGCCCGGACGTGGTGCAGGCACTGTCGCTCATGGCCATCCTCAATCCAAAGATCAAGACCACGGTCATCGAAGGCGGCGCCTTCCAGGAAGAGGTGGAAAAACGCGAGATCATGGCCGTGCCCATGGTCTTCCTCAACGGCCAGGTGTTTGCCTCGGGCAAGATGACGGTCGAAGAGATCGTGGCCAAGCTCGACACCAATTCCGCTGCCAAGGAAGCGGCCAAGATCGACGCGAAGGCGCCATATGACGTGCTGATCGTGGGCGGTGGCCCCGCTGGTGCTGCAGCGGGCGTGTACGCGGCCCGCAAGGGCATCCGCACCGGCATCGCAGCCGAGCGCTTTGGTGGTCAGGTCAACGACACGCTGGCCATCGAGAACTACATCTCCATCCTGGAGACCGACGGCCCCAAGCTGTCGGCCGCGCTGGAGGCGCACGCCAAGGCCTATGACGTCGAGATCATGAACCTGCAGAAGGCCGTGCAGCTGATTCCCGCGGAGCAGCCGGGTGGCCTGGTGCAGGTCAAGATGGACAACGGCGGCACGCTCAAGGCCAAGACGGTGATCCTGTCGACCGGCGCGCGCTGGCGCAACGTGAATGTGCCCGGCGAGGCCGAGTACAAGAACAAGGGCGTGGCCTACTGCCCGCACTGCGATGGCCCGCTGTTCAAGGGCAAGGATGTGGCCGTGATCGGCGGCGGCAACTCGGGCGTCGAGGCCGCGATTGACCTGGCTGGCGTGGTCAAGCACGTCACGTTGATCGAGTTCGCCGACCAGCTCAAGGCCGACGCCGTGTTGGTCAACAAGCTCAAGAGCCTGCCCAACGTGACCATCCACGTCAACGCGCAGACCACCGAGATCACCGGCGCCCAGGGCAAGGTCAACGGCCTGAAGTTCAAGGACCGTGTCTCGGGCGACGAGCGCACGGTGCCGCTGGAGGGCGTGTTCGTGCAGATCGGCCTGGTGCCCAACACCGAATGGCTGCGCGGCACGGTGGAGCTGTCCAAGTTCGGCGAGATCCTCATCGATGCCAAGGGCCACACCAACGTGCCGGGCGTCTTTGCCGCCGGTGACTGCACGACCGTGCCCTACAAGCAGATCGTGATCGCGGCGGGCGCGGGCGCCACCGCAGCGCTCAGCGCCTTCGATTACCTGATCCGTCACGGTTGAGACGGCTTATCGGGCATGCAAGGCGCCCCGACCGTGACATCTGCCCTCAAGCGGGCCGGTGTCACGGCCGAAACCGAGACACGATCGTGTCAAACGGGAGCCACCATGTCCTTGCCCGACCACCCCGCCGCGCTGCGCGCGCAACTGCAATCGCCGCTGGCGAGCGAGCGTGCCATGGCGCTGCACGCGCTGCTGGAACTGGCTGACCAGATCGCCGAGCCGGCGCTGGCGCGCGAGCTGCATGCCTTCGCCGACCGCGGCGTGCCCTACTTTGACCCGGAAGGCCTGGCCTACCGCGCCTGGGTGGCGCGCGCCGTCGCGCTGTTCGAGCGCGCAGGCGCCGCGCCCCGGCGTGAGGGTGGACGGGCTGCGCCTGCCCCGGCTCAGCGGGTGCGGTGCGAAGGCCGCCTGAGGGTGGCCCGGGCGCTGGCCCACGCGGGCTGATCCGCTGCGCTGCTGGCCACTTTGCGCACGCTGGTGGCGCTGTCGCTCAGTCGCGCTGTGTGCCCTCACAGCCGGGGGCTTGGCGTACCATGCGACGCATGACGCTGCCTGACAACCTGGTCGTGCTGGAGCGCGGCTGGCTGTCGTCCAACAACATCGTGTTCCTGGATGACGAGCCTGCCGTGGTGGATACCGGCTATGTGACCCACCTCGACGACACCGTGCGGTTGCTGGACGCGGCCTTGGCCGGCAGGTCGCTGCGTCGCATCGTCAACACCCACCTGCACTCCGACCATGCGGGCGGCAACGCAGGGCTGCAGGCGCGTCATGGCGCGCGCACCTTCATCCCGCCCGGAGAGGCCGAGCTGGTGGACCGTTGGGATGAAAGCCGGCTGAGCTACCACCACACCAGCCAACAGTGCCCGCGCTTTCGCTATGACGGGCTGATCCATCCCGGCGACATCCTGTCGCTGGGCGGCGAAGCCTGGCGGGTGCTGCCGGCGGCCGGGCATGACCACGCGATGGTGATGCTGTGGTGTGAGCGGCTGGGCATTCTGATTTCGGCCGATGCGCTGTGGCAGAAGGGCTTTGGCGTGATCTTTCCCGAGCTCGCCGGTGTGGCGGGTTTTGCCGAGCAGGCCGCCACGCTGGACCTGATCGGGCAGCTGGCGCCGCGCGTGGTGATCCCGGGCCATGGGGCACCGTTCAGTGAAGACGACGGTGCAGTCAGTGCCGCGCTGGCGGCAGCCCGATCACGCATCGTCTGGCTCAGCGAAGACCCACGCCGCAATGTCGAGAACGCGTTGAAGGTGCTGCTTGCCTTCAAGCTGATGGAGGCCGGCCGCCTCAGCCGCGCCGAGCTGGCGGCCATGGTGGACCGCAGCCTGGGCGGCAACGCCGCGATGCGCGCCCATCTGCCCGACGACCCCGAGGCGGTGGCTGCCTACATGGCCGCGCAGTTGCTGCGCGTGGGCGCCGCGACCGAGCAGGACGGCTACTTCGTCGCCACCACCTGAAAGCTGCGGCTGGTGCCGCGGAATGGCGTGACCTTGCCCAGCAGCGAGCGGGCGTCTCCATGGTGGACGATGCGGTAGCTGCCGACGGGCGTGCCCGGTGGAATGGCCCAGGTGATCTCGGCCACCGACTCGGCACCGAAGGTGCGCCGCCAGTGATAGCGCGTGGCCCAGTCGCTGTCGTCGGCCACCGTCACCCAGCCTTGCGGCGTGTCACGCTGTACCTCGACAAAGGTGCCGTTGCGGCGCAGGTTGTTCTTGGGGTGGCCGGTCTGGAACTGCACGCGCACGGTCTGCCCAGCCTGGTACTGCGCGTCCGGCTGCTGCACCGCCTGACCGAAGCTGCGCCCCAGCCCCGGGGTGTCGAAGACCACGCCGGTCTGAAAGTTGAGCTGGCAGCAGTTCAGGTCGCGCGGGCTCAGGGTGCTGACCGTGGGGCGGCCTGACGCCAGATCCTGCGCGAGTCGGTCGAACTCCTGCATGTAGGCTGGCAGCGTGGCCGGGCCAAACAAGGTGCTGCCGCCTTCGTAATCCTGCAGGCTGTACTCCTCGGGCGTGGTCACGTATTGCGTGTAGGCGTTGCTGTAGCCCACGACGATCACGCGGCGCGTGTCCATGCCCAGCGTCTGCGCGATCTGCCGGCGGATGCGCCAGCCCGACATCATCGTGGGCTCGGCGGGCAGGCCGGCCAGCACCATGCTGCCGATCTTCAGGATCTGGATGGGCAGTACTTCGGGGGTCCAAGGGTAGGGCTTCATCTCACCCACGGGGATCACCACCTCCTTGACGCCGTGGCAGGCGCGCAGGCTGTGCGTGGGCCAGAACACCAGGCCGCCGATGGCGGTCAGAAACGGGTTGGACTGGCCTTCCTTCGCGATACCGGGGCCTGGGCCGTCCTCGGTGCTGCCGGCGGCAAAGCTGCTGCCCAGCGCGGCCGGGCAGGTCGTGGCGGGGCGGCCATCCACGGTGTAGGCGCCACTGACCTGCACGCGGCTCATGTCCACATAGCGCATGCGGAAGTCGATGTCGCCACCCAGCAGCTCGCTGGCCTGGCGGCTGAGCAGCCGGGCCTTGTCCGCCTGGCGCAGCCCGATGAGGCGGGTGTTCTCGAACTCGTCGTCGGTGGGGCCACTGCCGGGGCGCAGGTTCAGGTTGGGCGACAGGTCGCCCGGGTTGGTCTGGGCAAAGCCGGCCACGAAGGGGGCGGCGTCGTGCCGGTGGCGCACGCCTTCGACCTCGTGCTCCCAGTGCCAGGCGGCATAGCCTTTGTTGTCGCCGCTGATGAGGGTGTTGCGGTTGGTCATGCTCGTGCCGTGGGTGCCGAAGAAGCTCAGCGCGCCGATGTCGCGCCCGCCCTGTCGAAACCGCAGCACCGTCATCAGCGGGTCGATCTCTCTTGGAAAGTGGGCCCGGTCTTCTGCGGCATTGAGCCGGAAGGCCAGTGGCGAGCGGTTGCGGCTGGCGTTGTGCAGCTCGCCCTGATTGAGGCGCACCTCACCCGGCGCCAGCCGCGCATGGGCCTGTTCGATGGCCTCGACGATGCCGTCGACGATGGCCTGGAAAGTGCGCTGCTGAAAGCCCAGCACCGTGATGTTGTAGAGCGCGTAATGCGAGTAGCCGCCGGGGCCAGCATGCGTGTGGGTGGCCGTGATCATCACGTTGCGCGCGGTGTAGCGCTCGCCGTAGCGGGCCGCCAGACGCGCCATCACGGCCTGGTGCACGGCCTGGGTGACCAGACCGGTGTCGGTGACCACGACGACGGCGGCGCGCTGTGTGCGGGGGTCGTCGACGATGAAGGCGCGGGCACGCAGGCGCTGGTGGATGCCGCTGGTTTTCTGGCTCAGCTCCGCATAGCCCATCATGCCGACTTCAGCGGCCTCGCCCGTCAGGTCGCTCATGCCCACGCCGACGCGCCAGCCTTGCGCCATGGACGGAAGGGCCAAGGACGCCATCAAGCCCAGGCCCAGGGCCGCCAGGCGGTTGGTCAGCGTGCGACACCGGGCGTGGCGTGGCGCCTTGGCCTGGTGTGGGTTCGGGATGTGCATGGTGTTGGTCCTCAGGGCGGGATCAGGCGGGCGCGTCAGGCCCCTCAGGCCCGCGCAGGGAAGACGGGCCACATCGCCACGACGCGGTCGCCTTCGACCACGGCGATGTCGCCGAACTGCTGCAGCACCGCCTCGCTTTGCGTGGGGCGCCAGAAAACGAGGTCGTCGGGCTGCAGGCGCTGGCGGCCCGAGCCCAAGAGCACCTGCTGGTTGGACGAGGCACCGATCAGGCCGCTGGCTTGCAGCCCTGCCGGCGACGCGGGCTGCGCCAGCCAGTTGCCGCCGTGGATGTGGTGGGCCACAGCCTGATTGGCGTCCCAGGCCTGCAGCACCATGCCCAGCGCTTCGACGCCGGTGGGTGTCTGAAAGCGCGCGACCTTGAGCACTGGCGTGGCGATCCAGGCCGCAGGCTGCAGATCGGCCAGCAGCGGGGTGTCGAAGTCCGAGGGCTTGACCAGCGCCGAGCCCAGTGCCACCTCGTTGGCCGGGCCGTCTGCTGTGTGCAGCCGGTAGGTGGTCGAGCCCCCGGTGTTGAAGGTGAAGCTGGCCCGGTCGCGCGCCAGGGGGCTGGCCAAGACGGCCTCCACACAGGCCTGATACGTCTCGCGGGCGGCCAGGCGGGCGCGCTCGCGCTGGCCGAGTGCGTCGGGCACCTTCTCGGTGTGGGCGTCGTATCCCATCAGGCCACCCAGGCGCAGCAGGGGCTCCTGCGCCATGAGGGCCAGCATTTCCTGCAGCGTGGCGATGTGGGTCACCCCGCCGCGGTGCAGGCCCACATCGATCTCGATGTTGACCTGCATGGGCTCCGCTCGTGCCCGCGCCAGCGCCCGGTATTGCGCCAGCCGCGCAGGGGTGTCTACGAGCCACTGCACGCGGTCGGCTGCCGGCCAGCCCATGCCCGCGGCCGTCTCCAGAAAGGCCGCGGCAGCCTGTACCGGCAAGGGCTTGCCCAGCAGCGCCGTGTGGTCGGGTTGCTGCTGCGCGAGCAGGCCGAGGTAGGGGGTGTTGAAGACCATCTGCCGCTGTGTGCCTTGCGCGCGGGCGGCTTCGTCCAGCAACGGCAGGCAGGGCAGCGATTTGTTGACCAGGCGCAGCGCCAGGCCGCTGGCCTGCATGTCCTGCCGGATGCGGGTCAGGTTGGCATGCAGCCGGTCGCGGTCGATCACCAGTGTGGGCGCGTGCCCCAGGCCGGCTTGCTGCAAGGCCCGGGCCAGACGGCTGAAATGCGCGTCGTGCGGCTGGCCTTGCGCGGCGGGGCGCGCCCAGGCCAACAAGCCGACCGCCCCCAGCCCCAGGCCCAGGCGGGCGCCCATCTTGAGCAGCCGTCGGCGCGGCGGGTGGGCAGGCCCGCTCATGCTGCGGCTACCCCGAAGAGCTGGCGCAGGTGGGCGTTGAGCATGCGCTGCTGCGGGTCGAAGCGCTGGCGCACGGCCTGGAAATCGGCCCAGCGGGGGTAGAGCGCGGCCAACTCGCGCGCCCGCAGTGAATGCAGCTTGCCCCAGTGCGGTCGGCCCTGGTGGCGCTGCATGAGCGGCAGGAAGTCGCTCAGCAGGTATTGCCAGGGCTCGTCGGCCGCGGCGTGGATGGCGATGGAGCAACTGTCGCGTCCATGAAAGGGGCTCAGCCACGCGCCGTCGCCGCGCACATAGCGGAACTCGATCGGGAAGAAGGCCTCGTTGCGCTGCTCGATGCGGCGTACCACCTCGCGCAGGCAGGCGATGCCTTGCGCCCGGGGCACATGCCATTCGGTTTCGTTGAAACGCGTGGCGCGAACGGACGAGAGCAGCCGGAACGAGCGGTGGCGGGCCTCCTCGCGCATGGCCGGGTCGATGGCGCGTTGGGCCACCCATTGGCGCAGGGCCGGGAAGCGGCCCAGCCAGTCGCGCAAGGCCTTGAGGTCGCCCAGCACATCTTCGTCGGCCGGCTGCGGCAGGGCCAGGTCCTGCCCGGTGTAGACGTCGTGCCGGATGCCGGCCGCGTAGCCGGTGAAGGGCAACACATAGAACTCGAAATGCCGGTGGCGCGCGGCCAGGGCGGGGGCCTGCGCCAGCATGGCCTCCAGTGGCTCGAGCCAGACGGTGCGGTGCAGATTGAACGCGGGCACCACACGCAGCGTGACCTGCGTGACCAGGCCCAGGGCCCCCAGCGAAACACGGGCTGCAGCCAGCTCGTCGGGCTCGTGCTCGGCGCGCAGCATGCGCACGCGGCCATCGGGCGTCACGATGCGCATGGCCACCACGTCGTCATGCAGTGCCGGCAGCGTGGCACCCGTGCCGTGCGTGCCGGTGGCGATGGCACCAGCCAGGGTCTGCACGTCGACATCGGGCTGGTTGCGCAGCGCCAGCCCTTGTGCGTCCAACGCGCGCGCCAGCGCCTGGATGCGGGTGCCCGCCCAGGCCGTGACGGTGCGCGCCACCGGGTCGATGTCGACCACACCTGCGAGGCGGTCCAGCGACACGAGCGTCGCCGAGGTGGGCACCAGCGCCGTGAACGAGTGGCCCGAGCCCACCGGCCGCAGCTCGCCTTGCGTGCGCGCCAGCGCCTCACGCAGCGCGTCTTCGTCGGCGGGCGTGAGCCAGCGTGCCGGCGTGGCCTGTTGCAGCCCCGACCAGTTCTGCCAGCGGCTGGGGGCGGGCGGGGGCGTGTCGGCTTCGGCGTCGGTGGCGGCGGCCAGGTGGGTGAGGGTGGCGGCGCCGAGCGCCTGCAGCAGCGCCAGGCTGGCCCCTCCTTGCAGCACGAGGCGGCGTCCAGCAGAGGGCGGGTGAGCGTGGGTGGTCGAGGCGGTGGGCAGGCGGATCATTGGCCAGTGCTCATGAAGGTGATCAGGGCGCGCAGCTCGTCGTCGCTGCAGTCGTGACACAGGCCCATGGCGGGCATGCCACGCAGCCCCTCTCGGGTGTGGGCGAGCAAGGTCGGCATGCCTTGCGCCAGCCGCGGTGTCCAGTGCGGGGCGTAGCCGGTCAGCGGCGCGCTGCCGCGCACGCCATGGCAGCTCAGGCAGCTGCGCTCGTACTTGGCGGCCAGCGCCGCGTCGGCGGGGCGGCGGGTCTCGGCGGCCAGCACCTCGGTGTCAGACGGCGTCACCGACGCAGCCGGTTGGCACCCCGTCAGGCCGGCCCATGCCGTGACAGCAAGGCACCACGGTGTCGCCCGGCGGAGCAAGGACAGGGAGATCATTTCAGAACATCGTTGAAAAAAATAACACTGTTATGAGAATATGCTCGCATCCGTCTGCCGACGACCCCGACAAACCCTGAGCCAACCGCGAGGCCGTGCCGTGTCCCTGACGCCCAAGGAAGTGCGCAAGCTGCGTGAAGCCGAGCAGCGGCGCAAGGCCATCATCAAGATCGTGCGCAAGCTGGTGCGCAAGGGCGGAGTGGAAGAGATCTCGCTGCGCAAGGTGGCCGAGCTGGCCGGCTACTCCACCACCGTGGTCTACGCGCTGTTTCAGGACAAGGCCACGCTCATCACGCAGGCCATGGATGAAGACCTGCTTGAGCTCACGCGTGTGATGCGCGAGGCGGTGCAGGCGGCGCCGCCGGGCTGGGAGCAGGTGCGCGCCATGGCGCGGGCCTACGTGGCCTTCGGGCTGCGCCACCCCGATGAGTACGCTTTCGTGTTCATGCAGCGCCGCCCCCATGCGCCGAACACCTCGGCGCGGGTGCGCCATGGCGATCCCGAGCAGGATCCGTATGCGTTCGCGCGGCAGGTCTGGTCAGGCCTGGCGGACCAGGGCCTGGTGTCGGCCACGCCGGCCGACATCGACCTGATGGCCCAGCTGACCTGGGAGGCCATTCATGGCCACACGGCCCGGCAGCTGGTGATGGGTCCGGACGACGTCTGGGTGCCGATGGCTGAAGCGCAGCAACACCTCGACGCGCTGGTTGATGTGTTGCTCATCGGCATCCGCCAGCGTTTTCAGCCGTTGCCCGACGGCAGCTGAACGGCAGCTGGCTCGGCTGCTTCGGTGCCGGGTAGCGCGAACCAGAAGCGGCACCCCTCGCCGGCCACGCAGGCCACCTGCAGTTCGCCGCCCATCATGCTGACCAGCCGCTGTGTGATGACCAGGCCGATGCCGGTGCCGGCTTCACTGCCTTGCTCGCGGCCCAGCCGGTTGAAGGGTTCGAACAGATGGGCTTGCTGCTCGGGGGTGAGACCTTGCCCCGTGTCGCGCACTTCAAAACGCAGGCGGTCACCCTCGCGTTGCACGACCAGCGTGGCCTCGCCGCCTGGCCGGTTGTACTTGATGGCGTTGCCCATCAGGTTGATCAGCACCTGCTTGAGGCGCGTCGGGTCGGCGTGCACGGTCAGCGGGGCCGGGTCCAGCAGCAGGGTCAGGCGCACCTCGCGCATGCGGGCCTGTTCATCCAGCATCTCGTGGCAGGTGGTGGCCAGTTCCGCTGCATCCACCGCCGACGGGCGCACCGGCAGCGAGCCCGATTCGATGCGTGACAGGTCGAGCACCTCCGAGATCATCTCCAGCAGGTGCTGGCCGGCGGTTTCGATGCGTTGCACCATGCTGGCATGACGGGCGGTGAGCGTGGTGCTGTCCAGACGCAGCAGCTGTGCAAACCCCAGTACCGCGTTGAGCGGCGTGCGAAGCTCGTGGCTCATGCGGGAGAGGAACTCTGTCTTGGCCTTGTTGGCGGCCTCGGCCACCAGCTTGGCAGCCTGGGCTTCGCGCAGCCGCTGGGCTTCGCTCACATCCCGGAAGTACAGCGCCAGCCCCCACTCCGATGGGTGGACATCGGCCTCGAGCCAGCGCTGCTGGGCACTGAGGGGCACCACCAGCGAGTCGCCCGCATGGCGGTGCCATGCCTGTTGGCAGGCTTCCAGCAATGGCCTGGCTTCCGGGGCGGGAAAGGTGTCGGAAAGCATCTGGCCGAGCAGCTGTTGCCGCTCTCGGCCCAGAAGCCGCTCGGCCTGCTGGTTCACATAGGTGATGCAGCCGGCGGCGTCCACCATCAGGAAGCCGTCGCCCATGCTCTCAAGCGTGTCGGTCAGGCGGTCGATGATGCCTTGGCGCTCGGCTTCGCGCTGTTGAATGTGCGCGCGCATGCGCTCGAAACCCAGTTCCATGGCCTGCAATTCGGCCGTGCCGCTGCCGGTACAACGCGGACCGGGGTCTTCGTTGCGCGACAGTCGGCGCATGCGCTCCAGCAGGCCTTCCATCGGGCGGACGAAGCGGGCGAAGGCCTGGCGCCAGGCCAGGCTGACCGCCAGCGCGAACATCACGAGGTGAGCCACCAGCACGCTGCCCAGTGACGTGCGCCAGCCCGATTCGACCAATGCCAGCGGGATTCCCACCGCCACCGACCAGTCCGATCCGGCCAGATGCTGGAAGGCCACGACGACAGGGATGCCTTCCAGCGTCTGGGTGCGCAGCGCGCCGTGGCGCTGCGACAGCACGCTCTTGAGCAATTCAGGCGAGGCCGGCTGGCCGATGAAACGCCGGCCCTCATGGGTGCGGGCGATGATGGTTCCGTTGCGGTCCATGACCTGAGCGATCCAGTCCGGGCTGTGCAGCTGGCTGCGCATCATGCGGGTGATGCGTTCGGGCTCGATGCCCACGTTGAGGCTGTAGGGGACCTCGTCGCCGACACGGACGGGAACGCCCAGCGCCACGACCGGTGTGCCGGTGACCGGGCCCACGAACAGGTCGCTGACCACGGCCTTGCCATGGACATGGATGCGCCGGATTTCGGGCGGTGCGCCACCGGCCGGCAGCGCCACCCCCCAGGGACGCAGGGTGTTGACCCGCTGCTGAGCGTCGCGGTCGATCAGCACGAAGTTGGCGACGTTCTGATGCGGCAGCGCGTCGAGCGCACGCTGATGGAACGTGGCCAGGTCGCCTTGCTGCAAGGCCGGGTCGGAAGCCAGTACGCGCAGGCCCGAGAGCACGGCCGACAACTCCCGATCCAGAGAGGAGGCAAGCACGCGGGCACTCGTGAGCACGGCCTGCTCGGCTTCCTGCTGTCGCTGGCGCTGGTCCAGCGCAATGAGCGTGACGGTGACGAGGATGCCCGGCAGCAGGCACAGCGCGGCCAGCCAGGCCAGGCTGACGCGGATCGAGCCCGATGCCACACCGGCCGTCCGTTCCTGTCGGCGACGGCTTAACGCCTGCAGGCGCATGCGGATGGCGGGGGTCATGGTCGGCTCCGGAACCAGGTTGTCAAAGGCAACCCTGGCGTGGTCCCCAGGGCAGGACATGCGGGACGCCGGCCCCAGACTGCGGCCGGTTTTCAGTAGAACACAGGAGCCGTCCCCGGCACAATGGGCATATGTCTCGCCCCACTGAATTGCTTTTGCCTGCCGGCTCGCTCGACAAGATGCGTGCCGCCTACGATTTTGGCGCCGATGCGGTCTATGCCGGCCAGCCACGGTATTCGCTGCGTGCGCGCAACAACGAGTTCCGTCTGGAGCAGCTCCAGCAGGGCATCCAGGAGGCCCACGCCCGCGGCAAGAAGCTGTACGTGACCAGCAACCTGATCGCCCACAACGACAAGATCCGCACCTACCTGCGCGACATCGAGCCCATCATCGCGATGAAGCCAGACGGCATCATCATGGCCGACCCGGGCCTGATCATGATGGTGCGCGAGAAGTGGCCTGAAGTGCCCATCCACCTCTCGGTGCAGGCCAACACCACCAACTTCGCCACCGTGAAGTTCTGGCAGAAGATGGGCGTGCAACGCATCATCCTCTCGCGCGAACTCAGCCTCGACGAGATCGAGAAGATCCGCCAGGAATGCCCCGACATGGAGCTGGAGGTGTTCGTGCACGGCGCGTTGTGCATCGCCTACTCGGGCCGCTGCCTGCTGTCGGGCTACTTCAACCGGCGTGACCCCAACCAGGGCACCTGCACCAACGCCTGCCGCTGGGAGTACAAGACGCAAGGTGCGACCGAATCGAGTGACACGGGCGAGGTCATCCCCATCAAGATGGAAGGTGATTTCAGTTTCGCCAAGGAGCAGGAGGCTGCCGAGAAGGCCTTCTCGGCCTGTGGTGACGGCAAGCGCCACCCGGCGGCCGACCAGGTCTACCTGCTCGAAGAGGCCGAGCGGCCGGGCGAGCTCATGCCCATCATGGAAGACGAGCACGGCACGTACATCATGAACTCCAAGGACCTGCGTGCCGTCGAACATGTGGAGCGCCTGGTCAGGATCGGCGTCGACTCGCTCAAGGTCGAGGGGCGCACCAAGTCACTCTATTACGTCGCCCGCGTGGCCCAGGTCTACCGTCAGGCCATCGACGACGCACTGGCCGGCCGTCCCTTCAACCCGGAGTTGCTGCTGCAGCTCGAAGGCATGGCCAATCGGGGCTACACCAGCGGCTTCCTGGAGCGCCGCCCCGCGCAGGATTATCAGAACTACATCCACGGCCACTCGCAGTTCCAGCGCAGCCAGTTCGTCGGCGAGGTCAAGGGCATTGACGGTGGCTGGGCGGAGGTCGTGGTGAAGAACCGCTTCGATGTGGGCGACACGCTGGAGGTCATTCACCCCTCGGGCAACGCCGAGATCGTGCTGGCCGAGATGCGCAACCTCGAGGGGGAGCCCATCACCGCCGCCCCAGGCAGCCCGCTGCATGTACGCGTGCCGCTGGCCGAGCGCTTTGCGGGGGCGCTGTTGGCGCGACGGCTGTGAGCGGCCACTCGGGTTAACCCGCAAGTGTCGGAAATCTGGCAGACGGGCTGGCTCCGGCGGCCTCACGATGCGAACGGCATGCTGCGGCGCACGGGCCGGCAGCCACATGCAGCAACAGGAGACACGCCATGAAGACACTGACCGAGCATCTTGCCAACTACGCTGGCTACCACCGCCATGTGCGCAACATCCAGACGCACTTTGTCGGCATCCCCCTCATCGTGCTGTCGTTTGCCGCCTTGCTGGCTGGCGCCGCCGTCAACCTGGGCGGTGTCACGGTGTCCTTGGCCATGCTGGCGTGGTTGCTCAGCAGCATCTTCTACCTGCGGCTGGACCTGCGCTACGGCATCGTGATGACCGTGCTGATGGCGGGCGCCGTCTCGGTCGGCCACCAGCTGGCCGCCATGCCGCTGGCCACCTGGCTGGGTTGGAGCATCGGGGTTTTCGTCGTGGGCTGGATCATCCAGTTCATCGGCCACTACTACGAGGGCCGCAAGCCGGCCTTCGTCGATGACATCGCCGGTCTCATCGTCGGTCCGCTGTTCGTCGTGGCCGAAGCGGGCTTCCTGTTGGGCATGCGCAAGGAAGTGCAAGCCCAGGTCGAGGCGGTGGCCGGGCCCGTGCGCGACAGCGCCTACCCTCGGGGGTCGGCTGCAGGCTGAACGCGGGCGCCGCGTCGACGCGCCAGCTGGCCGCCCAATGCAAGCAGGCCCAGGCCCTGCAGCATCCAAGTGGCGGGCTCGGGTACGGCCTGAGCCATGGCCCACCCGAGGTGGCGATGGGCGGCTGCACTGGGATGAGTGCCGTCCCAGTACAGATGCTGCTCGGGCTGCGTGCACACGCCTTCGACGCCAAAGAAATCACCGTCCACACAGGCCGCGGTGATCCAGCCTTGCCTTGCCTGCTCGGCAGCCAGTACGCCTGGCGTGTCGAATGTCAGGATATGCACGTCGGGGTATTCGCCCGCCAGGCGCGCGACCAAGGACTGCACACCGGTGTTGAGTGCCAACGATGCTGCCGTGTAGCGTGCGGTAGTGTCGGGTTGCAAGGCCCGCGCCCATGGCGAGGCGCCCAGATCCGGGCTTTGTGGCAATAGCAGGGACGTGGCGCCAGCTGCAATCAGGCCGCGTGCGGCCTGTTCCAGGTTGACGACGGCGCGCGCCGCCGTGGCAGTCGTGGGGCTGAGCACAAGGTCGTTGAGCCCGGCCCACAGCACGATCTGGATGTCGGGCCCGACCGTGGGTTGTTCCACCAGGTAAGCTCCGACTTGGCCTTGCAGACCGCTGTCAGCCAGTGGCCCGCTGTTGCCGAGCAGATTGCCCTGCCCGCTGAATGCCCCGCCCCAGGCGCGGCTGTCCAGGGTCAGGCCCAGCGTCTGGGCCATGACCTCCACGGCCACCGGGCCGTTTGTGAAACGGCCTTGCCAGTAAAGCCCGGGCTCCGAGGGCGGCACGCCCTGGCCGAACGTCTGCTCGCTGACGGCCCATAGGCGCCCGGTGTCACTCAGGCTGTCGCCAAACACCAGCAGCGTACCTGCATGAGCGAACGTGGCCCAAGCAGCCGGGGCCACCAGCAAGATGGCACGACCGCGTCGAGCCAGGTTCGAGAGACCGGTCATGATCTGCCCCGCTTTGGTGGAGGGTTGGGGAGATTGTCGCGAGGGGCTTCGGGGCGGTCATGCGGGCCGACCCTAGCGCGTGTGAGCAGTTGTGAGTGCCCGGCGTTCGGCACCGCGGCGGACCTCGACCCAGTCTGGGTGCTTCCATAAAATGCGCAGATCCTTGTGTGTCCACACATCGCGCCACATCGCAAACCACTCGTCCAGGTTCAGGCGCAGCGGGTTGAGCGTGGTGGGTTGCCGATGGCTGATGCCATAGACGACCTCGCCAGCGTCGCGTTCGTCGACGAAGGTGCCGAACAGACGGTCCCAGATGATCAGCACGCTGCCGAAGTTGGTGTCGATCTGGGCGGGGTTGCGCCCGTGGTGCACCCGATGGTGCGAGGGCGTGTTGAACACTGCCTCGAACCAGCGTGGCAGCCGCCCGACCGCCTCCGTGTGCAGAAAGAACTGATAGAACAGGTTGAGCTCGACGGCGATGATCACGGCGGTCTTGTCAAAGCCGATCAGGGCCAGCGGCACCCACCACAGCAGCGCCACGCCGCTGAGGTCGAACAGAAAGTTCTGCCGCAGCGCGGTCGACAGGTTGAAGCGGGTTGAGCTGTGGTGCGTGATGTGAGAGCACCAGCCATAGCGCACCTTGTGCATCACGAAGTGGGCCACGTAGAACAGGAAGTCGGTGACCACGAACAGCACCAGCCAGCCCACCCACGGGTTGGCCGGCGTGTATTGCAGACCCCACGCACGCACGTCATCAAAAAATACGGCGATCACGGCTGCCACAAAGACGCCGTCGAACAGCTTGTACAGCAGCCCGGTGCCGATGTTGGCCGCCGACTCGCGCAGGTCGTAGGCCTGTGGCCGGTGGCGTCGCAGCCAGTAGGCGCGCTCCAGCACGATCAGCGCCAGAAAGACGGTGCCTGCCAGCAGCACGAAACCGATGGCGTGCAGAACATCGCTCATGAGGATCCCCTTGGGTTGGAAACACCTTGCCACTGTAGGAAAACAGGGGGGACGGGGATGGACAAACGCTGACCATCCATTGACAATCGATGTCATTGATTGAACGAACCATGACTGTCTCATGAGCATGCTGATGCGCGTCACTGGCGCCTGGACGGCGTTGCTGACCGACTGGCTGGACCAGGCTCAATTGCCCGCGCCGGGCATCCGAGCGCGTCTGGCGATGTGGTTGCCGGAGGACAGGGTGCCTGTCACCACCTGGGCCGCGCTGCTAGACGAAGCGGTGGCCTTGCAGCCGGGTGAGCCGGCCCCTGGTCTGGCCATCGGCGCCGGCGTGCAGCCGCGGCACGTGGGCGTGCTGGGCTATCTCGTGCTGGCCAGTGACACCCTGGCCGAGGCCATGGCCGCTTACCAGCGTTACGAGCGCCTGTTCTATGGTGTGGACCTGGCCGAGGTGGCCATGGTGCAAGGCGAGGTGGAACTGCGCTGGCCGCGGCCGCCGCACGTCTCGGTCGTGGCCGACGAGGTGGCCATTGCCGCCCTGGTCAGCTTTCTGCGCCGTCAGATCGCAGATGCCCCGCCCCCCAGTCGCGTGAGCTTTCTGCATGCCGCCGCCCCGGCACGGCGCGCGGCCTGCGAGGCCTTTTTCGGCTGCCCGGTCGATTTTGGTGACACGCACACGCGTGTGCGCTTCCCGGCCAGTTACCTGGCCATTCCCATGCCCCACCGCGACCCCGGGTTGCGGACGCTGCTGGATCAGCAGGCGCGCTCGCTGCTGGCCGCGCTGCCGCAGCCCAACCCGTTCGACCGCGCGGTGCAGCAGGTGCTGGTGCGCCTGCTGCCCGATGGCGAGGTGTCGGTCGACAAGGTGGCGCAGGCGCTGCACCAGTCCACCCGTACGCTGCAGCGCCGCCTGGGAGACAGCGGCATCACGTGGCAGGCCTTGCTTGACCGCACGCGCGAGCACCTGGCGCGTCAGTACCTGGCGGACCCAGCGCTGTCGTTGGCCGAGATCGCGCTCTTGCTGGGCTACAGCGAGCAAAGCGCCTTCACGCGTGCATTCCGGCGTTGGACCGGGCAGACACCGCAGGCCTGTCGCCGCGGCGCACGCTGAGCGCTGGGGAAGCGGTCACAATCGGGGTTTTGCGAACGCGATCTTCACGCCATGTCCTCGATTCCTCCGGCCGACGCCGTGCCGACCGAACCCGTGCCTTCAGACGCCACCGCAGAGGCGACCACGCCCGATGCGGCGGCCGCGCCTGCTGCCGACGCCGCGCCCTCACCGGCGCAGACCGGCGCCAGACTGGCCGAACTGTTCCCGGCCCTTTTTGCTGGCGCGCCCAAGCCCCTGAAGCTGCGCATCCAGGCCGACATCCAGGAGCGGGCGCCAGGCGTGTTCAGCAAGCAGGCGCTGTCGGCCTTTTTGCGTCGCCATACCGGGGCCACGGGCTACCTCGTCGCCACCACCAAGGCCACCCATCGCTTCGATCTGGATGGCCAGCCGGCTGGCGAGCTCAGCGATGAGCACCGCAAGATCGCAGCCGACGAACTGGCCCGCCGTCGCGCCTTGCGCGAGGCACGTCGGGAGGAAGAGCTCAAGGGGCGTCGCGAGCGTGCGGCCTTGCTGCGCGACTTCGAGCGCACGACGCTGACCGAGGCCAATTTCTGCGCGCTCAAGGGCATCGAGGCCAGTCAACTGGCAGCCCTGCTGGCGCAGGCGCGCGAAGAAGCCAAGGAAGACGCCGCGCGGGCGCCGGCCCGACCTGACCACCGTGGTGAGCGGGGACCGCGTGGTGAGCGGCCTGGGCAGCGCCGTGACGGGCGAGGTGACGGTCGCAGGGATGGTCCACGCGATGGCCGAGGCCCGCGCCGCGATGGCGCACCTGCGGGTCCGCGCGGCAAGGAGCGCGCCAAGCCGTGAGTGCCCCGGTCACCCAGGCGGCGGTACAACGCTTTGTGGCGCAGTGCCGCGAGGCGCTTGCGGCCGGCCGCTGCGAGCGTGTGGTGTTGGTGAGCTACCAGGGCGGGCAGAGCGACATCGATGCGCTGGGCCAGGGGCTGCAACGCGTGACGCTGCGCCCGGTCATGCTCAAGGGGGTGCCGCACTTGAGCGCCGTCTGGCGCTTCCCCACCAAGGACATCACCAAGAACGCGCCCGTGGCCGCGCAACTCGACGCGATCGGCCGCTGGCTGGACGCCGGTGCCTTTCGCAACGCCCATCTGCACACGCCCGGCCAGGAGGTGCAGCTGGCCATCAGCCGCAAGGGCAAGGCCAGCGTGCGTGTGGGGGCGGTGCAGCCCGATGCCGCAAAGTCCCGCCCGTCAGACGGCGAGCCCGGGGCGGCTGTCGAGGCCGAGGCGTCCGCGGCAGCCCACAATCGCGAGAAGCATCGGCTGCTGAGCCTGTCACGACCCTTTCTGCGTGAGCTGGGCGTCACCGATGCACAGGGCCGGCTGATCCCGGCCATGTCGCGCAAGTGGAAGCAGATCAACAAGTTCATCGAGGTCCTGTCGGCCGCGCTGGCGCGCTCGCGCCTGGCCGACCGCGATCGCCTCCATGTGGTGGACTTCGGGTCGGGTAAGGGTTACCTGACCTTTGCCGTGCACGACTGGCTCACGCACAGCCTGGGCCGCCACCCGCAGGTCACAGGCGTGGAATTGCGGGCCGATCTGGTGGCCTTGTGTCAGGGCGTGATCGATGCGCTGGGGCTGCAGGGCATGGCCTACGAGCAGGGGGACGTGCGCCAGTACACGCCCGAGACGCTCGATGTGATGATCGCATTGCACGCCTGCGACGTTGCCACCGATTACGCCATTCACCTTGGCATCCGGGCCGGCGCGGAGATCATCCTGTGCTCGCCGTGCTGTCACAAGGAGATTCGCCCGCAACTGCTCAGCCCGCACCCTTTGCGCCCCATCCTGCGTCACGGCATCCATCAGGCCCAGGAGGCCGAGATGCTGACCGACGGCCTGCGTGCGCTGCTGCTGGATGCCGCCGGTTATGACACGCAGGTGTTTGAGTTCATTTCGCTGGAACACACCAACAAGAACAAGATGATCCTGGCTGTGCGGCGCGAGCAACGCGGCGCTTCCGATGAGATCGTGCGCCAGATTCAGGACATCAAGGCCTTTTACGGCCTGCAGAACCAGTGTCTGGAAGCGCTCTTGCGTGCCGACGGCCTGTTGCCTGCCTGAGCCGAGCCGCAACGCGGTTGCATTTGTGCAAATGTTGCAAAAGTAATACAAGAGGGGCGATTTTGTGTGCGAATCCCCCCTTTTTCTTCCGCCCTCGCCTCGTCGGATGAGCGCGCGCCCGTGGCTTTGCCCGTAAGGTTCGGGCACACGCGGTGCCGCCATGAACGACGCTCCCCCCTTCTCTCGTCCAGACCTCGCGGGTTTGTGGCTACGCCTGCGCCTGCTTCGCGAGGCCGGAGGGGCTGTTGCTGCGCCGCAGGACGGGGCCGCCTGGTCCGCCCGTCTGCTCAGCCCTCGCTGGTTTGCCCATTGGCGTCTGCCGGCCTGTGTGGACGACGTGAGGCCCCTGCCACTGCATCAACTCAGGTCAGATGAGCTGGCTTGCCTGGCCCAGCAGGTCGCGCATGTGGGCGTGATGCAGATTGACGCCCACCCTGAGGGAGAGCTGTGCAGCTGGCTGCGCCGGGCGGATTACCAGCCACCGGGCGTGTTGCTGGAGTCGGGCTGGCTGATGTTTGAGGCACAAGACCGTCTGGTCGAGGTGCATGTTCACGATGATGACAGCAGCGTCTGGTCTGTGGATACCCTGTGCGGGGCGGATGTGGCCTTCTGTCTGGCCGGCCTCGATGCCAACGGCCTCGAAGATGGCCGGCTGCTGATCGGCGCGGGCGCGTACCTGGCCTATCACCGGCCGCGCCGCGTCCGCTGGCCCAGAGGCATGCAACCTGGCTTCTCGCTGGTAGATGTGCTGCTACACAGGCCGGATGAGGCACACGTGTGGCTGGACCACGAACTCAGCCTGGCGCGGCGCACGGCCGGCCGGTTTGAGGTGGTTCGCTCCACCCTGCCCGAACAGCGCGGCAGGGTGGAACTGTTCTCGGCACTGCGCCAGCAGCCCGAGTTGGCCTGGGTCAGCTGGCGCGATCAGGAAGGGCCCTGGCGCGTGCTGGACTGGCACGGCCCCGACGCTGTCTGAGCCGTGCGCAGGTTCAGGCCTGGGCGCGTGCGCTCAGCCCGCGACCGCGGGTTGCCAGCGCCAGACCGACCAAGCCGAGGCCCATGAGCGCGTAAGTGCTGGGTTCAGGGATGGCGGGCGTGACGGGCACCGCGTTGATGACCGATGAGATGGACCCGAAGTCGGTCACGGCGCTCAGTGCGCCGCGGCCCAGGTTGAGAAGGCCCAGCGACTGCGAGAACACCTCGAAGCCCTGAGAGGTGATGGTCAGCCCGGAGATGCTGTTGTTGTACGTGCCAGCGCCAGCGACCTTGGTTTCGCCGGTCAGCGTCGCCGCCTTCCACAACGCAAAGTTGTTGATCGTGCCCACGCCGTTGCCACCAATGATGGTGGCATACACCGTCATGGCATTCACGTCGAAGCGCAGGTCGCTGACGGTCAGGAAGCCGCCCGACGAGATGCTGCGCAGCGCGGGAGCCGTCAAAGTGGCCCCGCCTGTGGTGGCCACGCCCAGCACGTCGCGCGTTTCAGTGTTCAAGGTGATGGACGAGCCTGGCGCGGAGGCGCTCACGCTGGTGTAGAACCCTTGCGGATCACGCTGCACGTCCAGCACGGCGTCGCCAAAACCGCTGATCTCGATCTGCCCCGTGTCCAGGGCCTCCAGCAGTTGAAGGCTGAAGCTCAGCGTGGCGCTGCCGCTGGCCGTCAGGCCGTCAAATTCGTCGCCAGGCACCAGCGTCACAACGGCCGCTTGTGCGTAGCCCATGGTGCACAGCAGCGACGCTGCTGCAAGGCGCTTCAGAGTGGGTTTCATGGGAAGGTTCCTCGTATATGGGTGTCAGATGTCCGCAATGTGAGCGGATCGAAGGCGCTAGCACTACGAGGACAGCGTAGGCCGGCCCTTGCCGCATGGGGACAGGGTCAACACCGGATGTGTCGCCTCCTGTTCCCCCGTGATCATGGCGACCCCCTCGTTTGGGTGGGCCGCCTGACCTTGCTTGTCGTCCTTAACCAAGCGATACCGTCCTCCACACGTTCAGCCTTTAGGCTGTCGCCTTGGCGCGGACGGTCGCGCCGTGCACACAAGGAGACACCCGATGATGAAACGTTCGTGGCAGGCTGGGGCCGCCATCGCGCTGCTGGCCGCAAGCCAGGGCGCCATCGCCAAGCAGAAGGTCTGCGTGTTCGACATCCTCGGCGCCAATGGCGATGCCTTCAACACCGCGAAGGATTACGCGCTGGAGATGCAGAAGCACGGCGCCGAACTGGAGCTCAAGGTCTACATCGACGAGCGTGTGGCGGTCGAGGATTACCGCACCGGTCAATGCGACGCCGTGATGGCGACGGCCTTGCGCACCCGCGCCTTCAATCCACTGACGGCCTCGCTGGATTCGGTGGGTGCCTCCACCATCGTCAAGGGCGGCAAGCTCGACATGGCTGCCAGCACGGAAGTGGTGCGGCGGGCGATTCGGATCTTCACTTCGCCGCAGGCTGCGAACCTGCTGGTGCAGGGCGGGCACGAGATCGGCGGCATTGTCCCGATGGGCGCCGCCTATGCGTTTGTCAATGACCGGGCCATCTCCAATCTGGAGGCGGCCACCGGCAAACGTGTGGCGGCGTTCGACCACGACAAGGCCCAGGCTGAACTGATCAGCCGCGTGGGCGCGCGACCTGTTGCGGTGGATGTCACCAACTTCGGCACCATGTTCAACAACGGCAATGTGGACGTCATCATGGCGCCCTCGTTGGCGTACAAGCCCCTGGAGCTGCATAAGGGCATGGGCAGCAAGGGTGCGGTACACCGCTTTCCGCTGACCATCCTCACCTATCAGATGGTGTTCCGTCCGGATCGCTTTCCGGCCGGCTACGGGCAGAAGTCGCGTGAGGTCTGGTTGTCCCGCTTTGACCAGATCGTGCAACTCACCCGGCGTGCCGACGCGGAGATTCCCGCCAAGTTATGGATGGACCCGTCTCCGGCCGACGCCGAGCGCTATGTCGAGCTCATGCGTGAAGGGCGCATCGAAATGGCCGAGAAGGGCTTTTACGACAAGCGGGGGCTGAAGATCATCAAGCGCGTCCGCTGCGACGTGAATCCGTCAGGCGCTGAATGCAGCCTCCCGACCGAGAACTGGTAAGGCTCGCCCGGGGCTGACCGGGCAGAAAACCAAAAGCCTCCCAGCGGGAGGCTTTTTTGCGCTCACGCCCGCAGGCGCAGGCATGAGCCCCCGAGCATCAGCCCAGAGCAGCCAGGTCAGCGTTGACCTTCTGCAGCATCTCATCGGTGATCAGGCCGCCGGAGAACTTCGCCACCATCGACAGGGCAAAGCCCTTGCCCATGCCGATCTGGGGGTGAGTGGAAATGCCAGGCATGTGCTTTTCGAGGATGGCCTTGGTGGCTTCGTTGTCGAGCAGGTCGCCGAGTTTGGATTCGATGGAGTAGCTCATCGTGTCTCTCTCAAGGATGGGTGGTGGTTGAACAAGGCACCCGGCAGGAGGCGACCTGCTGGGGCGCGACATGAGCATACCTGTTTCTGGCTGCCCCTGACGCATGGGTCAGCCATTTTTCGCACGACCGTTCGAATCCGGGGGCGGACGAACGAAAAGCCGTCGGGCCATAGCACAGAAAATGCAGCGGACACACGCGGTTCGCCGACAAAGTTTGTGCTAGCGCAGGCTCACTTATCCCCAAATTTGGGCGAGCGACGCCGCAGCCCTGTGCACAATTTCTTCCTTGTGCACGATTTGCGAAACCGTGCTTCAAGTCGTTGATTCCAAAGAAGAAAAGCGGCTTTTGACAGATGGTGGCGACCCGGTGAAAACCCCGATGAGCAGAAAGCTCTGTTATGGCATCCCCGCGTTTCCCACAAAGTTATCCACAAGTACAGCGCCGGTGTGTGGGGGCGCAAAATCAAGCACTTAGCGGCGCTTGTTAGGGTGTCGAATTGACTGCATCAGGTAAGCGCTTGAAGGTATGTCGCCAAGGGACTGCCGACGAGCGCCGTGCCGCACGCGTTTTCACCGTCAAACCGTGTGTTTTGTCACGTTCGCTGACAAGTTCTGTCAGACAGCGAGCAACTAGGGAAAACCCTTGCGTGTTGGTTTGGCGTGATCGGTTATCCCCATTTCACGCCACACGACTGCACCGCGCTGGGGCGCGGTGCGCGCCGTGACGCGTGCTCGCCACATCAAAGCTAAGTGGTTGATTTTATTGGGAACGCCTGGGATGCCTCTTTGTGAGGCAATCTGAGTCAAACGACGGCGCGACAAGCATTTAGCGCGCGTTTGCAAGGCTTTCCCACAAAGTTATCCACAGTCCACGGGGATAAGGGGGAACCCCCGCAGAATCAAGCACTTGCCGCGCAGTGTTCATCGCTCTGTCAGAATTTCGGTGACATCACCGCATGCACCTCGCCGACCCGCCCCTGCACCGCGTCGGGGTGGTCGTCGACACCCCGCAGCACAGCGGGCTGTCCGGCCCGCTCGACTACCTTTGTGCTGACGCTCTGGCGCCAGGCACGCTGGTGCGCGTGCCGCTGGGGCGGCGCGAGGTCACCGGGGTGGTCTGGCCGTTGGACGCCGCGGCGGCGCAGGCCCTGCCCGAGGGGCAGTTGCGCCAGGTGGCCGAGGTCTTATCGGGGCTGCCGCCCTTGCCAGCTGCATGGCGTGCGCTGGTGGGGTTCGCCGCAGGCTATTACCAGCGTGGTCTCGGAGAGATGGCCTTGATGGTGCTGCCGCCCGAGTTGCGGGAGCTCGATGATGTGCAGTGGCAGCGGCGCCTGAGGCGCCTGCACAAGGCGCTTGCTGCCGATCCTGGCTCTGCGGCGGATCCGGAGGGGCCGGCGCTCACCGTGCAGCAAGCCGCGGCCCTCGCAGCGTTGGCTCAGGCGGGCGCGCAGCCCTGCCTGCTGTGGGGCAGCACCGGCAGCGGCAAGACCGAAATCTACCTCCGACAGTCCGAGCAGGTGCTGGCCGCTGGACGCCAGGTGCTGATCATGGTGCCCGAGATCAACCTCACGCCCCAGCTTGAGGCCCGTGTGGCGCAACGCTTTCCCGGGCGGCGCATCGTGTCGTTGCACAGCGGTCTGACGCCTGCCCAGCGCTTGCGCTCCTGGCTGATGGCCCACCTGGGCCACGCCGACATCGTGCTGGGCACGCGCCTGTCGGTGTTCACGCCGCTGCTGCGCCCGGGCCTGATCGTGGTCGACGAAGAACACGATCCGAGCTACAAGCAGCAAGATGGGGCGCGCTACTCGGCGCGTGATCTGGCGGTGTTCAGAGGGCGGTTGGAGGGGGTGCCCGTCCTCCTGGGATCGGCCACGCCCAGTCTGGAATCGTGGTTCAACGCGATGCCCGTTGCCGAAGGCGGGGCGGGTCGCTATGTCCGTGTGGCCATGCCTGCGCGGGTGGGCGATGGCGCCATGCCTCGCGTGCGGGTGCTGGATCTGTCTCGTGCACCCAAGCCACCGCTGGGCCAGGCCCCTCCCCCACTGGCGCAGGAGTTGCTCGCGGCCATCAGTGAACGGGTCGAGCGAGGCGAGCAAAGCCTGGTTCTGCTCAACCGTCGGGGCTACGCGCCCGTGCTGCACTGCAGCGATTGCGGCTGGAAGAGCGGCTGCCCCCACTGTTCGGCCTGGCGCGTGTTCCACAAAGTGGACCGCAGCCTGCGTTGCCACCACTGCGGGTTCACTGAGCGGGTTCCCCGGGCTTGTCCCGACTGCGGCAACCAGGACATTGCACCCGTGGGGCGGGGCACCGAGCGCCTCGAGGAGCAACTGGCCGAGGCCTTGCCCGGCGCCCGCGTGGGCCGCATCGACGCCGATGTGACCCGCCACAAGGGCGCGCTGGAGGCGCAGCTCGCGAGCGTGCACGCGGGGGAGGTGGACGTGCTGGTGGGCACCCAGATGGTGGCCAAGGGGCATGACTTCCGGCGCATCACGCTGGTGGCCGCGGTCAACCCGGATGCGGCGCTGTTTGCCAGCGATTTCCGCGCGGCCGAGCGGCAGTTCGCCTTGCTGATGCAGGCGGCCGGCCGGGCCGGGCGTGATGCGCTGGTGTCTGGGCACAGCGAGATGTGGGTGCAGACCTGGCATCCGACGCACGCGCTCTACCAGACACTGCGCAGCTACGACTACGCGGGCTTTGCGGCACAGCAACTCAAGGAGCGCGAGATGGCCGGGTTGCCGCCGTACGCCAGCCTGGCCATGCTGCGCGCCGAGGGCAAGACGCAAGAAGCGGTGCAGGCTTATCTGCAGGCGGCGTTGGCGGCGGTTGAGCCGCTCGCTGAGGCCCTGGGCGGGGTGGCGCTGTATCCGCCGGTGCCGACGCCAGTTCAGCGCGTGGCCAATGTGGAGCGAGCGCAGGCCATGATCGAGTGCCCCCAGCGGCCGGCGCTGCAGCGCTTTCTGGCTCAGGCCCATCCGCGCTGGCTGGCCCTGGCGCAACAACACCGCCGCAGCGGCGTGATCCGCTGGGCGGTGGATGTGGATCCGCTGTCGATCTGAAGTCAGTGCAGCAGGGCTTCCATGCCCTCGCACATCTCGCTCAGCGGCGGCATGTCCTTGAGGAAGGTGTCGGTCGACACGCCCAGCTTCTTGCATACCTCGGCCGGCACGGTGGCCGCCATTTCTTCGGCCGTCAGGCCGTTGTGCTCTGCACGGGCGCGCCATGCAGCCAGGTGAATGCAGCCGGCCACCGGATCGAAGGGTTCGTGCTGGAGCGGGTCAGCGAAGTGGGCAATGGCATCGACGAAGGTCGTCGGGAAGCGCCACTGGCGGGCCAGTTCGGCGCCCACGTTGGCAAAGGTGTAGCCGAAAGATGTGCGCTCCATGTCGATGCGGCGTGCATCCATCGGAGATGCCAGTTTGTCGAGGTGCAGCATCTGTTCGGGCATGCCCGCGTGCATCACCAGTTGCCCGATGGCATGCATGAGGCCGACGGTGAACGCCTGGTCGCGGTTCACATTCGCATGCTTGGCCACCCAGCCTGCAACCGCGGCGGTGTGCAGGCTGTAGCGCCAGAACTGGGACAAATCCATCCCGGGCATCGACTTGTAACCACCCGTCAGGCCGGAGCTGATCACCAGCGTGCGCACCGTCACAAAGCCCAGCATGGACAAGGCGTCGTTGACGGTCCCCACGGTACGGGAGACATGGTAGTAGGCCGAGTTGGCCAGCCGCAGCAAGCGGGCGGACAACACCGGATCAGCCGCCAGTTTCTTGGCGATGTCGTCAATCGATACGTCCTGGTTGTTGAAGCTGTCGATCAGCTCATGGACGATCTTGGGGATGGCCGGAAGGGCCTGGGGTTGCTTGAACAGGGCTTCGAGCTGCATGTTTGCCAGCCTCCATCTCGAAAGGAACCGGGATGCTCTGACCATCGGGCCCCGAAGGCGGCGGCACTGTGGCAGATTGAACGTTTATCGACCCCGTGGGCCGTGGACTTGAGCATCGCCGATGGGAAAATTTTCGAGCGGTGGAAATGTGGCCATTCCACCCCCTGAATTTCGCGCTGAGTACGCGCAGGAGACCGAACGCATGACCTGTCCGATTCGCCGATTGCTGTGCCTCGCGGGCTACGCCGGCGCCTGGCTGGGGTTCGCCGCCGCGACCGGCCATGCGCAGCCTGCCGGGCAGCCTGCTGCAGGCGGCAACCTGCTGGTGAGCTGGCGTGTGAGCAGTCAGGGCAATGCGGTCGAGCGCAGCGGTGGCCTGCGCCAGGGCGGCGTCACGGTCGACAGCCGTGGCGGCGTGCGGGTTGAGGGTCAGGCGCAGGCGGGGCAGCACAGCGTGCAGACCCGGCGGGACACCGTGCAGGCGGTGCAGGTGCTCAACGGCGGCGAGGCGCGCCTGTTCATGGGCCGCAGCGTGCCCCACACCAGCTGGCAGCTGGCCTGGCGCGCGCCGGCTGACGCCGGTGGCGCACCCCAGGCCTGGGCGGTCAGCCAGACGCAGTGGGTCGACCTGGGCCAGGGCCTCACCGTGCGCCCGCGCTGGCCGGGCGGGCGAGCCCCCGTCACCGTCACGTTGCAGGCCCAGGCGCGCGAGGCCGCCGGGCCGCATGGCGGGGCGGGGGGAGTGGCCCTGGGCGGCGCGCTGGAGCCGGATGGCCAGATCCGCCGCACCGAGGTGGCCAGCACGCTGCAGGTGCCTCTGGGAGAATGGGTTGTGGTCGCGCGCCGCGGACAGGATTCGGACACCCGTCAGTCGGGCACCTGGTCCACCCGGGCAATCGGCGATGCGCAGGACGAGGTACTCGAGATCCGCGTCAGCGCACCCTGAACGCACGACCCGCATGGATCCCATACCGAGACGAGGAGACCCCACGATGGCCGACATGCCTCCGGTGCCGCCCGCACCCTTCACCCCTGCCACGCAGGCCCTGCTGGACAACATCCGCCGCGCCGGCTTTCCCCCCATCCACACCTTGCCACCCGATCAGGCACGGGCGTCCTACCGGATGGGTGTGGGTGCCATGGCCGTCCCTGGCCGCGAACTGGCCCGCGTACAGGACTTCGAGATCCCGGGCCCGGCAGGCGCCTTGCCGGCCCGCCTGTGGGCCGCCTCGCACGACACCGGTCTGCCGGTGTTTCTGTACCTGCATGGCGGCGGCTTCGTGGTGGGCGGCATCGACACCTGCGAGGCCATGTGTCGCGAGATTGCGCACCACAGTGGTGCGGCGGTGGTGGCGGTCGATTACCGCCTGGCGCCCGAGCACAAATACCCCGCCGGGATGGACGACTGCGTGGCGGCCTTCACCTGGCTGAGCCAGCAAGGCCACACCCTGGGCCTGGACGGCAGCCGCATGGCCGTGGGTGGCGACAGCGCCGGCGGCACGCTGGCCGCGGTGGTGGCCTTGCACGCGCGCGATGCCGGCCTGCCGCTGGCCTTGCAGGTACTGTTCTACCCCTCCGTGCAACTGGGCATGGTCACCGACTCGTTCAAGGCGTATTCGCAGGGCACGCTGCTCACCGAAGACCTGATGCGCTGGTTCGAGCGCCAGGCCCGGGGTGAGCGCCCCGCCCAGCGCTGGCATCGCGAGCCCCTGCATGCCGAAGACCACCGCGGCGTGGCGCCGGCCTGGATCGGCCTGGCCCAGTGCGATGCGTTGACCGATGAAGGCCACCTCTACGCCGAGCGCCTGCGAGCGGCCGACGTGCCCGTCACGGTGCGTGAGTGGCCCGGTGTGTTGCACGACTTCATCAACATGGGGCGCTTCATCCAGGAGGCGGGCCAAGCCCATCTGGCCGTGGCCGAGGCCTTGCGCAACGCCTTCGCGCGCTGAGCCCGTCTCGTTCCGGCACGGGTCTTGCAGCCAGCCGGCTGCATGGACCACCTGCCTGCCAGTGCACGCGCCGCCTTCGTGGACCCGGTGCCCCTGCCGCCCAGCGATGAGCGCGCGGCCGCGGTCTGGCGCGACCGCCTGGGCCTGCTGCTCGACAGCACGGGCGAAGGCATCTACGGGGTCGACACCGACGGCCTGTGCAGCTTCATCAACCCGGCGGCCGCGCGCATGCTGGGCTACGAGCCGCACGAGGTGCTGGGCCGCAACATGCACGACCTCACCCACCACACCCATCCGGATGGTGCGTGTTACCCGGTCGAGCACTGTCCCATCTTTCACGCCTTCCGGGCCGGGGTGGCCTGCCGCATCGACAGCGACGTGTTGTGGCGCAAGGACGGCACGGCCTTCCCGGTCGAGTACACCTCCTACCCCATCCTCGACGGAGGGCAGGTGCTGGGGGCGGTGGTCACCTTTGTGGACATCAGCGAGCGCAAGCGGCAGGAGCAGCTGCTGCGCCAGGCCAACGAGACGCTGGAGCGCCGCGTCACCGAACGCACCCAGGCGCTGACCCAGGCGCTCAACCAACAGCGCGAGCTGCAGGCCCACCTCGAGCGCGTGCGTGAAGGCGAGCGCACCCGCATCGCGCGTGAGATCCACGACGAGCTCGGCAGCCTGCTGGTGGGCCTGAAGATGGACCTCAGCTGGCTGGAGCGGCGCCTCAGCGACCAGCCCGCGCTGCAATGCAAGTGCCACGACATGCGCGGCCTCATTGACGCGGCGGTCCACAACGTGGGACGCATCATCACGGACCTGCGGCCGTCCATCCTCGACCACCAGGGCCTGTGGGCCACGCTGGAGTGGCAGGTGCAGGATTTCAAGGACAGCAGCGAGCTGCCCTGCGAGGTCAGCATCGATGTGCCGGCCGGCCTGCCGGCGCCGGACGGGCCCATGGCCACGGCGGCGTTTCGCATCTTTCAGGAAATGCTCAGCAACGTGGCCCGCCATGCCCAGGCCAGCGCGGTGCGCATCCGCATCCGCGCCACGCCCAGCGAGCTGACCCTTCTGGTCAAGGACAACGGCAAGGGCGCGCCGCCCAGCGCTTTCGAATCCCATGACGCGTTCGGCGTGATGGGCATGCGCGAGCGCGCCGGCCATTTCGGGGGCTGGGTGCAGATCGACAGCCAGCCCGGCCAGGGCACGCAGGTCATCCTCAGCCTGCCGCTGAGCTACAAGGAGCGCAACCCATGATCAAGGTCTTGCTGGTGGACGACCACCGCATCGTGCGTCAGGGTCTGCGTCAGGTGCTGTCTGATCTGGATGACGTGCAGGTGGTCGATGAGGCTGCCGACGGGGTTGAAGCCTTGCGCCTGATCCGCGCGTGGATGGATCTGACGGACGGGCCGGGGCTGGACGTGGTCTTGCTCGACATCGCGCTGCCCGGCCGTGACGGCCTGGATGTGCTCAAGCAGATCAAGCACGAGTACCCGCGCCTGGGCGTCGTCATGCTGAGCACCTACCCCGATCGCCAGTTCGCGGTGCGCTGCCTGCGCGCCGGCGCACAGGCCTATCTGAACAAGGGCGCCGACCCGGACGACATGATCGCCGCCATCCGCAAGGTGGCCAGCGGCGGCACCTACCTGACGCCTGGCGTGGCCGAGCTGCTGGCCAACTCGATCAGCGAGGTTGTCGCGCGCCCCCCGCACGAGATGCTCTCTCAGCGCGAGCACCAGGTGTTCCGGCTGCTGGCCGAAGGCCAGAGCGTCGGGCAGATCGCGCAGGCCCTCAACCTGTCGCCCAACACGGTCTCGACCTACCGCGCCCGCATCCTGGAGAAGACCGGCGTGCGCAACGATGTGGAGCTGGCGCTGTATGCGGTCAAGCAGCAGGTGCTGACTGTGTAGGGCCAGCCCTACAAACGAATCACCCGATTCGTGATGGCGCCGGCGGGCGCGGATTCCTACAGTGAACCCATCGCTGTTCGGCACCACCTGGTGCGCCAAAGGAGTCCGAGATGTCCCGCTACTTCGATCCCTTCGACGCTGATCGCCCGCTGCGCCTGCAGTGCGCCTGCGGCCGTGACCACCGGCCCGACGAGCACGATGCCGTCATGGCACGCGATCAGGCGGTGCAGGAGCTGCAACGTCGCAGCGAGACGGAAGACTTCCAGACCTACTCGCGCGAGTTCATCGAAGCCAGCCTGATGAAGGCGATCTTCCCGCAGGATGCGGTGCGCCGCCGCTTCCTGCGTGCGGTGGGCAAGGGCACCGCCATGGCGGCCATCTCGAGCGTGCTGCCCACGGCCAGCCTGCAAGCCATGGCACAAGAGGCCGGCCCGCTGGAGAAGAAAGAGCTCAAGATCGGCTTCATCCCCATCACCTGCGCCACGCCGCTGATCATGGCGCACCCGCTGGGCTTTTACCGCAAGCAGGGGCTGGATGTCAGCGTCATCAAGACGGCGGGCTGGGCGCTGATCCGCGACAAGATGATCAACAAGGAGTACGACGCCACGCACTTCCTGTCGCCCATGCCCCTGGCCATCAGCATGGGTCTGGGCTCGAACGCCAAGCCGATGAACGTGGCGACCATTCAGAACACCAATGGCCAGGCCATCACGCTGCACGTCAAGCACAAGGACAAGCGCGACCCGAAGCAGTGGAAGGGCTTCAAGTTCGCCGTGCCCTTCGAGTACTCGATGCACAACTTCCTGCTGCGCTACTACGTGGCAGAGGCTGGGCTGGACCCGGACCGCGACATCCAGATCCGCGTGGTGCCGCCGCCCGAGATGGTGGCCAACCTGCGCGCCGGCAACATCGATGGCTACCTGGGCCCCGACCCGTTCAACCAGCGTGCGGTGTTTGAAGAAATCGGCTTCATCCACATCCTGACCAAAGAGCTGTGGGACGGCCACCCCTGCTGCGCCTTTGGCACCAGCGCCGAGTTCATCCAGCAGCACCCCAACACCTTTGCGGCGCTGTACCGCGCGGTGCTCACCGCCTCGGCCATGGCCCGCCAGCCCAAGAACCGCGAGCTGATCGCCAAGGTGATCTCGCCGGCGCAGTACCTCAACCAGCCCGAGGCCGTGGTGGCACAGGTGCTCACCGGCCGCTTCGCAGATGGCCTGGGCAATGTGCGCAACGTGCCCGACCGCGCCGACTTCAACCCCATCCCCTGGCAGTCGATGGCGGTGTGGATGCTCACGCAGATGAAGCGCTGGGGTTATGTGAAGGGCGATGTGAACTACAAGCAGATCGCCGAGCAGGTCTTCCTGCTGACCGACGCCAAGAAGCACATGAAGGCCCTGGGCGAAACCGCACCCGAAGGCGCCTACCCCGGCTTCAAGGTCATGGGCAAGCCGTTTGATCCGGCCAAGCCCGATGCCTACGTCAACAGCTTCGCCATCCGGCGCACGTGAGGCCCACCATGCGCAAACCCGTTTCCTGGTGGCGAACCGAGCAGGCCAAGGCCGCTGTGCTGTCGCTGCTCATCTTGCTGGCCATTCTGAGCGTCTGGCATCTGGCCACGTTGCCCAAGGCCTCGGTCGCCGTGCAGATCAGCCCCGAGCAGCTGGAGTACATGAAGCTCATGGGCAAAGACCCTGGCGGCAACAGCGGGAACACCTCGGGTTTTCCGACGCTGGCCCAGATGGGCAGCACCATCTGGACGCACCTGAGTGACCCGTTCTACGACAACGGCCCCAACGACAAGGGCATCGGCATCCAGCTGCTGCACTCGCTGGGCCGCGTGGGGCTGGGCTACCTGATCGCCATGCTGGTGGCCATTCCGCTGGGCTTTGCCATCGGCATGTCGCCGCTGGTCTACCGCGCGCTCGACCCGTTCATCCAGGTGCTCAAGCCCATCTCGCCGCTGGCGTGGATGCCGTTGGCGCTCTACACGATCAAGGACTCGACCACCTCGGGCATCTTCGTGATCTTCATCTGCTCGGTGTGGCCCATGCTGATCAACACGGCATTTGGTGTGGCCGGTGTGCGCCGTGACTGGCTCAATGTGTCGCGCACGCTCGAGGTCTCGCGCTGGCGCACCGCCTTCGAGGTGATCCTGCCCGCCGCGGCACCCACCATCCTCACGGGCATGCGCATCAGCATGGGCATTGCCTGGCTGGTGATCGTCGCAGCCGAGATGCTGGTGGGCGGCACTGGCGTGGGCTACTTCGTGTGGAACGAGTGGAACAACCTCTCGTTGCCCAACGTGATCTTCGCCATCCTCGTCATCGGTGTGGTGGGCATGGCGCTCGATCTGCTCTTCGGCCGGCTGCAAAAGGCGGTGACCTATGTTGATTGATTCCTCCACCCCGCGTGCCTACCTGCAGGTGCAGGGCCTGGGCAAGACGTATCCGGGCGCCAGCGAGCCGGTCTTCGACGGCGTCAACTTCGAGATCCAGCGCGGCGAGTTTGTCTGCATCATCGGCCACTCGGGCTGCGGCAAGACCACCATCCTTAACACCCTGGCCGGTCTCGAGCAGTCGTCCGAAGGCCATGTGTTCATGGACGGCCGCGAGGTCAACGCACCGGGGCTGGAGCGGGGCGTCGTGTTCCAGGGCCATGCGCTGATGCCCTGGCTCACCGTGGGCGAGAACATCGCGTTCGCCGTGCGCTCGAAGTGGCCCGACCGCAGCAAGGCCGAGATCCGCGCGCATGTCGAGCAGTATGTGAAGCTGGTGGGCCTGAGCCCGGCCATCGACAAGAAGCCCTCGCAGCTGTCGGGCGGCATGAAGCAACGCGTGGGCATCGCCCGGGCGTTTGCGATCGAGCCCAAGATGCTGCTGCTCGACGAGCCCTTCGGCGCGCTGGACGCCCTCACGCGCGGCACCATCCAGGACGAGCTTCTGCGCATCTGTGCCGAGACGCAGCAGACCGTGTTCATGATCACCCACGATGTGGACGAAGCCATTCTGCTCGCCGACAAGATCCTGCTGATGAGCAACGGCCCGCAAGCCCGCGTGGGCGAGATCGTGGTCAACACGCTGCCGCGCGACCGCACGCGCGCCGGCCTGCACCACGACCCGCAGTTCTACCCGCTGCGCAACCACCTGGTGGATTTCCTCGTGGCGCGCTCGAAAGAGCTGAGCCACGGCCGTGGCCCCACGCATCCGCCCGAAGTTCGGCCCGGCCTGGTGGCCAGCCCGCCTGTTGCGGTACACGACGGCACCCTCCCCGATGCGGCCGCCGCGTGACGCCACCGGCCTGTCCCGCCTCTGCTTTCGCCCGACATCCTCAGAGCCCCGAGCGCAACCATGTCCGACACCCAGCTCACCGACCGCCCGGCCGCACCTGACGTGGCTGCCGCACCCATCTCGCGCCCCCCGCTGCCGCCTTTCACCGAAGAGACGGCGCGCCTGAAGGTGCAGATGGCCGAAGACGCGTGGAACAGCAAGGACCCCGAACGCTGCGCGGCCGCCTACACTGAAGACGCGTGGTGGCGCAACCGCAGCGAGTTCTTCCAGGGGCGTGAGGCCATCAAGGCCTTCCTGACCCGCAAGTGGGCCCGGGAGCACAGCTACCGTCTGAAGAAGCGCCTGTTCGCCTTCCACGGCAACCGCATCTCGGTGTGCTTCGAGTACGAGTACCACGACGACGCCGGCCAGTGGTGGCGGGCCTACGGCAACGAGAACTGGACCTTCGATGAACGTGGCCTGATGGCCCGGCGCGAGGCGTCCATCAACGACGTTCCGATCCAGGAAGCGGATCGGCAATTCAAGTGAGTTTTTTGAAGGAGAACGACATGAACCGCGAAGACGTGACCGACCTGATCATCGAAGCCAAGGTCAAGAAGGGCATCAAGTGGGCCGACGTGGCCACCAAGGTGGGCCTGAGCAAGGAGTGGGTGACGGCCGCCTGCCTGGGACAGATGACGCTGACGCCCGAGCAGGCTGCCATCGTGGGCGACATCTTCGATCTGCCCGCCGCGGCCCGCCTGTGGCTGCAGGAAGTGCCTTACAAGGGCTCGCTGCCCACCAGCGTGCCCACCGATCCGCTGATCTACCGCTTCTATGAGCTGGTCAGCGTCTATGGCACAACCTTCAAAGCCCTGATCCACGAAGAGTTCGGTGACGGCATCATGAGCGCCATCGACTTCAAGATGGACCTGCAGCGCGAGCCCAACCCGGCCGGCGACCGCGTCAGCATCGTGATGTCGGGCAAGTTCCTGCCGTACAAGACGTACTGACCTCATGGCGTGCTGACCCGCGCGGCTGTCATCTGACGTTCATGCGGGCGTCAGGCTGTGCTCATGCGGACGTCAGGGCAGCTTCAGCCCGATTTGCTGCAATGAGGGTGTTCATTCACAGGAGGTATCCATGAACACCCACATCGCACGCCGCCTCGGATTTGCTGCTCTGTTTGCCGTCGCCTCGGGCGGCGTCATGGCCACGGCCCCGGTGGTCAACACCACCGTCACCGAGGCCGAGGTGATCGCGGCGCAGCAGGCCTGGGGCGAAGCGCTGGTGCGCATCAGCCAGGACCACGAGCAAGGTGGTCTCAAAAAGGCCAAGGCCACGGCGGCGGCCATCATCGACGCGGCCTACGCGTACCAGATGGGGCCCGTGCTGTTCAAGCCGACGCTGACCCAGGCGCCTCAGACTTTCCGGCTCACGCGCGAGGGCGCGCTGGCTTACTTCGTCGGCGACGACGCCCGCTTCCCGCAGGACACGGGCTTTGCGCTCAAAGGCTGGCGCAAGGTCGACATCCAGAATGCAGGCATCCACATCCATGGGGATGTGGCCACCACGATGGGCAAGGTGACGCTGACGGATCGGCAAGGCCAGCAGACCACGGTCGACAAGACCTGGCAGTTCAAGAAGGATGACGCGGGCAAGCTGCGCATCGTCCTGCACCATTCTTCGCTGCCTTACGCGCCCAAGTGAGGCGGGTGTGGCGCGGGCCTCAGGCGGGTGGCTCCAGCCGGTAGCCCAGCCCGCGCACGGTGTGGATGAGTGGTGGCTCCCGCCCCTCATCCACCTTGACCCGCAGGCGCCGGATGTAGACATCGACGACATTGGTCAGCGGGTCCGCGTGGGCGCCCCACACACGCGACAGAATGCGCTCACGGCTCAGCAGCTTGCCAGGCGATGACATGAGCAGCTCCAGCAAAGCCAGCTCCCGGGCCGTGAGGTTGAGCGGCTGGCCTGCGCGGGTGACACGCATGGTGTCGCGATGCAGCACCAGATCGGCGATCTGCAGCACCGGGTCCGGTGCCTGGAGCGTGGTCCGGCTGCGGCGTGCGAGCGCCTCGATGCGGGCCAGCAGCTCGTCGAATGCAAATGGTTTGACGAGGTAGTCGTCGGCACCTGCGCGCAGACCATGCACCTTGTCGTCCGTGCTGCCCAGGGCGGTCAGCATCAGAATCGGCAGGGTGACGCCGCGCTCACGCAGCGCGCTGCACAGGGCCGCGCCATCCGTTCCGGGCAGCATGCGGTCCAACAGCACGACGCTGGCTTGGTCCGCCATGTCGCTGGCCCACGCGCAGGCGCGTTGCAGACCCGTCGCAGCGTCATGGCAGACCTCGACCTGGTGCCCTTCCGCGCGCAGGCCCCGCGACAGGAAGTCGGACACGCGACGGTCATCTTCAATGACCAGTACGTGGATCATGTCGCTCGCCCCTCCTGCAAGCCGGGCAGGATGACGCGCGCCTCGGTGCCGCTGCCCGGCGTGCTGTCCAGATCCAGCCACCCGCCGTGCGCGCGTACGATGCCTTGCGCCAGACTCAATCCCAGGCCCAGCCCGCCGGCGGCCATCCTTGCTGCGTCTTCACCCCGGAAGTGTCGACTCATCACGTGCGGCAACTCCTGTGGCGAGATGCCGATGCCTTGATCCTGTATGCGCACCTCCCAGCCCTGGTGCCCATCTGGCAGGGCCACCGCGTGCAGCATCACGTCGACGGTGGTGCCCGACTGGCTGTACTGCACGGCGTTGTCCAGCAGGATGGAAAACACCTGGCGCAATCTGGATGCATCGCCCAGGACGGGCGCCGATGTGACGGCGCCGCTGCGTCTCAGCCGGATGCCGCGGCGCTCGGCTGCGGCCCGCGCTTGGTCGCAGGCCTCGTCCAGCGGCCGGCACGCATCCACAGGCGTGCTGCGCAGCGGCAGGTTGTCGGTTTCCACTCTGGCCAGCGTCAGGAGGTCATCGATCACCTTGCCCAAGTGGGTGGCTGCGTCGGCAATCTGGCGCAGTGCTTCGCGGTAGTCGTCGGCGGATTTGGTCGCGCCCCGTAGCGCGATCTCGGCTTCACCGCGAATCGCGGTGGCGGGGGTGCGCAGCTCGTGGCTCACGTCGGCCAGCAACTGGCGGCGGCGTGCGTCCGAGCGCTGGACGGCCTGCAAGGCGTCCTGCAGCGCGGACGTGCGCTCCTGAACCTGCTCTTCAAGCTCGTGCCGCGCATGCAACTCGCGCGCGCGGTGGCGCTCCAGCTCTTCGGCCAAGCGGTTCATGGTGCGCGCAAACTCGCCGAACTCGTCGTTGTGCTGGTAGGCCACACGATGGCGGAGGTCGCCGCTCTCCAGCGCGGTGGCGCCTGCCTTGAGCGCATCGAGCGGCCGTCGCAGCCCTCGGCTGAAGGCCACGCTGGCCAGCATGGCGGCCAGCGCGAGCGCGAGCGTGGCACCGGTGGCGAAGGTCTGAACCAGCATCAGTGAGCGGTCGGCAGCGGCTCGCTTGCGCTCGACCGCCTCGCGTTCACGCTGGACCCCCTGTGCCAGAACGGCCCGCAGGTCGCGGCCTTCGACCGTGTCGAAGGCCTGGTTGAGTCGGTGCCAGGTCGCGCGCCGATCCATCGCGCTGCCTGGCTCGACCGGATCATCCACCACCTGTTTGAGTCTGACCAGATGCAGCGCGAGCACCTGCAGCGTCTCGCGGCGGGCGCGTTGCTCTGCGGCCGATTCGGCATCATCGGGCAGCATGTTCTGCGCCGTCTCGGTGAGGGTTTGCAGGTCCTGAAGGATGCGGTGCATCTCTTGCAGCAGCTGCACACGGCGTTGCGGATCGGCCGAGCCGTCGAGCGTGGCTTCTGCGGCCCAGACGCGCAGGCGTGCCTTCGCCGCCGACAGGGCCAGAAAGCCGTTCTGGATGTCTGCGGCCACGCGCCCGCGTACGACCTGTTGGCCTGCCTCGCGAATGGCCCACCAGCTCACACCACCTTGCAGCAAGGCGGCCACAGCCAGACTACCCAGGGCCAGGTGCAGACGACGACGGAACATGGCCCATTATCCAGACCCACGCGCAGGCCTGCATGAACAGAACATGACAGCGCGGCCGTCGGACAGTCAACGCAGCTGGCCGGGCGGCATGCTGCCGGCTGGCCACAGGGCCCACATGGCCAGCGGCTGCTTGGTGCGACCTGCCGAAGCCAGTGCGTCGTCGCCCCAACCCCAGAAGAAATCGGCCCGCACCGCGCCCAGGATGGCGCCGCCCGTGTCCTGTGCCATGACCAGCCGACGCAGTGGCCTGGGTGCCTGCGCGACCGCAGTCCAGGGCTGGGGCAGCGTGCTGTCCAGCCACACAGGTGTCCCCAGCGGGATGCTGTCGCGGTCCACGGCAATCGAGCGCGTGGGGGTCAGCGGGACACCTTGTGCCCCGCTGGGGCCGGCCTCGGGGTCCGTCAGGGCTTCTTCACGGAAGTACACCATGCGGGGGTTGGCGCGCATCATCTCGGCCACGCGGCCTGGGTTCTGGTCCGCCCACGCCCGGATCGCCTGCCAGGACGCCTGCTCCAGCGTGAACGCCCCCTGGTCCACCAGCCACCGCGCGACCGACACATAGGGCTGGTCGTTGTGCCCGCCAAAGGCCATGCGCACCACGCGCGGCTGGCCCCGTGCATCCGGTTCGTCGAGCAGCCGGATCCGGCCCGATCCCTGTACCTGGATGAGCAGCACGTCCAGCGGGTCAGCGAGGTAGACGATCTCACGCCCCAGAACCGCCGCCCGCGCTTCGGGCAGGGTTTCGACTTCCGCGCGGGTGTAGTGGGGGCGACGGGTCTGCAAATCTGCCGGTGCCCGGTAAAGCGGATGGATGTGTCGACCGCCGGGCTGGCGGCGGCCGTCCAGCAAGGGCTCAAAGTAGCCTGTCAGCAAGCCCGTGGGCTGACCTTCCAGCCCCACCACGCGCCACGGCCGCAACTGGCTCTGCAGCCATTGCCGGACGAAACCGTCGCCCACCTTGGCACCCCAATCTGACCCGAGCCGGCGCACCTCTGCGCACAGGCCTTGCCAGGCCGCGGCGGGTCGGACGCAGCCACGGTGCAGCGCGGGCCACCAGTCGCCGGCGGCATCAATGTCCCAGCCGGGCAGATCCTGCCAGTCCACAGCCACCCACTGCGACTTGGGTCGCTGCACGGTGGTGCTGCTCGCGCTCGGTGCAGGCGCTGGCACGGGGGCTGGTGCGGTGCGGGGCAATTCAGGTGGTGGTGGTGGGGGCATCATGCTGCCGCAGCCGTGCAGCATTCCTACAATCGCCAACATGGCCGCGAGGCCCGCAAACCGGCGCAGGCCGGCCAACCCGTTGCTGGAAAGATCGACAGACGTCATGTGGTTGATTGTGCTGGAAGCCATGGCCGCGTTGGCCGTTCTGCTGTTCCTGGTCTGGTGGACGATGTTCTCGGGTCGCCGCAACGGCGAGCCGGTGGTCGACGAGCCTCAGGCCGATGAAGACGGCCCCGACGGCGGCACCGCCTCGACGGACGAAGGCGCCGAGCGCGGCGGCCACACGAAGCTGAAGGGCTGACGCCGTGCCCGGCGCCAGATGGCGGCGCGCAACCGGGCCCGATCCTTGACCTTGACACCGCGCGAACGCATGGCCACGCGCAGCGCCAGCGTGAAGCTCACAGCCACGTTGAGCAGCCCCGTCAGCGGCAAGGCCACGACACACCACCAGAAGCCCGGTTGGTGGAGCACGTCCCAACCGAGTGCGCCCAGCGCGGCCGCCACCTGGCCGGTCGACAGCGTCACGTGGCGCACATCCAGCGGCAGCGCCAGGAAGCTGGCCACCACGGGCACCACCCCCAGCATGAACCCCAGCGAGATGTTGGCAGCCAAGCCGGAAATGTTCTTGCGCCACCACTGTGCCCAGCGCGTGGCCCGCGCCACGCCCACCCAGGCGCGGATGTGGGGATTCCAGCGCAGCGCGCTGTCGAGCTTGTGCAGCACGAAGGCGTTCTCCGTCCAGCCGGCAATCATGCTGGAGGCAAACAGCAGCACGCCGGTGAAGGCGGCAAAGAACAGCGTGGGGCCCAGCAGCGTCAGGTTGTTCAGCACGTAGCGGGCCGTTTCCGCGCTGATGGCGGGGGCGTCCGTCAGCCACCAGCTCAGCCACTGCGCCCCGAACACGAGGGGCGCCACGGCCACCATGTTGCCCACGATGCCGGCGACCTGAGATCGGATGAGGTTGGCCACTTCATCGACAAACCTCTCCACTGCCTCGTCCTCATGCAGGTTGGACAGCCGCGCGGCCATGGCCGGTGCCGTCATGGCAGGCTGCTTGGTTGCCACTGTGAAGTGCAGCAGCTGGATCAGCACGAAGCTGGTCGCATAGTTCAGGCCTGCCGCCATGCCCAGCCAGAAGGGCGACAAGGCCAGTGCGGCGATGCCGAACTTCAGGTAGGTGGTGACCGCCATCACCGCGCCGCCGCCGCAGGCCCGCTTGAGCATGGTCGTGTACTCGGCCCGCGTGCGGGTGATGTACTGCTCGCCGGTTTCTGCACTGCGTTCGGCCACCTTGCGGGCCAGCTGCGAGGTGTGCTGGCGGAACAACGCCCGTACGCTTCGGCGGCGTTCGCCCACCTCGACCAGCACGATCAGCAGATGGCGCAGGGCGCCCCCGGGTTGAGGCGCCAGGGCCACGTCCAGCAGCATCTCCAGCCGCCGACAGCGCTCGCACAGCTGGTCGATCTGGAACACGAGGTCCACCGAGATGCCGTGCTCTTCCAGGTGGCCATGCAGGCCACGTGCGCCTTGGGCACAGCGGTCCAGCAGCAGGCGCAGGTACTGGGCTTCATGCAGCAGGGCTGTGGGCCAGTGGCCGGCGCGGCCACCTGCCTGCACATGGGCCAGCGCGATGTCGTGCACGCGCTCGGTCACCTGGCCGAGCTGCCGAAAGGCCTGGCGCACGCTTTCGTCGTGCGATCGGCGCTCGGCAGCCAGCAGCTCCGCCTCGAAGTCGGCATCCAGTCGCATGCCCATGCGCGAGCGGAAGGCAGGGGAGAAGCCGGTGCCGCGGATCTGCGTGGCCAGGTAGAACATGGCATCGAAGAACGGCTCGCGCCAGCCCAGCGGCTGATCGACGCGCTCATGCTGCGCCACCGCGTCCATCACCTCCTGCCACAGCGCAGTCAGCCTGGCCAGGGTGTCGTCATCCAGTGCGCTGAGCCATTGCGCGTCGTCAGGGTCGCCGAACAATTGGTGGAACAGCGCACCCAGGTCCATGGTTTCGGGTGTCATCGGCAGCATGCGCCGCCGCAGCCGTTCGCCCAACTCGTTCAGAAAGGCGGTGCGCGGAGGGAAGCCATAGTCGGCCAGCAGGGCCGCCACATCGACCTCGCGCCAGAATTCGGCCAGCAGCCGCACGACGCGTGCCCTGCGCTCGGGATGCTGCTCCAGCAGCCGCAGCACCAGCTGCGTGCCGCTGGTGGGTTCGCCCCGGCGGATCCAGTCGATCAGACGGATCAGCCAGATGTGGCGTTCGACCTGGCAGTCGCAGCGCTCGGCTTCGTCGAGAAACGGCTCCAGGGCCAGACCGTTGCCCGGGCGCGGCCACCAGGGGCGGCGCGTCAGCGGCGCCAGCCAGCGGGTCAGGTACCCCATGCTCAGTGCAGCGACTGGGGGCGGCCCAGCACGAAGGGCGCGATCGGGGTCTCGAAGGCGCGCGCATCTTCGGTCATGCAGAAATAGGTGCCTTCCATGACGCCGTGGGGCGTGGCCAGACGGGTCCAGCTGGTGTACTCGAAGCGCTCGCCGGGCTTCAGGAAGGGCTGTTTACCCACAACGCCCAGGCCACGCACTTCCTGCACCTGGCCGGCGCTGTCGGTGATCACCCAGTGCCGGCCGACGAGCTGGGCCGGCACCTCGCCGGCATTGACGATGGTGACCGTGTAGGCAAACGCGTACTCGTTCGCGGCCGGGTTGCTCTGTTCTTCGAGGTAACTGGGCTGCACCGAGCAGCTGAATCTGGCTTGGCTCATCCAGTGCATTCTAGGCAAATGGTCTGAAACGACGACGTGCATACCCCAGCGCTTCATGGGGATGTCATGCAAGGTCGCCACCATCGCGGGCGGCCGCAACCCCGCTGCAACCCGCTGTGGCACGGCTGAAGCCCCGATCACCGAGGAGACACCCCATGGACCGCCGTCGATTTCTTACCGCTGCTGGCACCGCTGCCAGCGGCCTGTTCGTCACCTGGCATGCCCAGGCCGTTGAATGGCTCAACCTGGGGCGCCAGCCCCTGGACACCCGCGGCCTGCGCACCGACTCGGCCCGCGTGTTCGACCTGTCCGTGGCCTCGGGCGACCCCAGCGCCACGGGGGTGATCCTGTGGACGCACCTGAGCCCCGATGCCGTGCGGCCCGGCGAGCCGCTGTTTGTGCAGGTGGCCCTCGATGCCGGCTTTCAGACCTTGCTGCTGCAAGCCCGCATCGAGCCGCACGAGATCACACCCGAGCGCGACCACACCATCAAGATCGACCTCGACGGTCACCTGCCCGAGACGCTGTCGGGCGGGCCTTATCACTACCGCTTCATCTACGACGGCACCGTCAGCCGCACCGGTCGTTGCCGCACGCTGCCCCAAGCCAGCAACGCGCTGCGCCGCCTGAAGTTCGGCCTGCTGACGTGTCAGGACTACACCAACGGCTACTACGCCGCACTGCGCCACCTGGCGCAGGACGACAGCATTGACTACGTGCTGCACCTGGGCGACTTCATCTACGAAACCGCTGGCGATCCGCGCTTCCAGAGCCTGCCCTTTGCCGATCGCACCATGGTGCTGCCCTCGGGCGGCACGGTGGCGTTCGACGTGGCCGACTACCGCTTCATCTACCGCCGCTACCGCAGCGACCCGAACCTGCAAGCGGCGATGGAGCGGCACACCTTCATCTGCGTGCCCGATGACCACGAGACCGCCAACGACAGCTATTGGGACGCGGCCCGTGACACGCTGGGTGCACCCGATCACCCCTACACCACCGACCCGCAGTACGGCAACAGCCCCGCGCTGCTGCGCCAGCTCAAGCTGGATTCGCAGCGAGCCTGGTCCGAGTATGTGCCCGCGCGCGTGCGCTTCAATGCCCAGGCGACACACCCGCACGACGCGCTGTCGGTCTATCGGCGCTTCCAGTTCGGCGGCTTTCTGGATCTGTTCATGATCGACAACCGCACTTACCGCAGCGCGCACGCCTGCGGCGAGGGCGATGTCTTCCAGCGCTACGTGCCCCTGGGCTGCACGCGCTACAACGGTCCGATGCAGACCATGCTGGGTGCGCGCCAGCGCGACTGGCTGATCGAGGGCCTGACACAGTCGCGCGCCAGCTGGAAGCTCCTGGGCAACCAGACCTTTTTCGGGCGTCTGGCTGTCACCTTTCTGGGCGCGCAGATTGCGCCGCTCAACATCGACGCCTGGGACGGCTTCACGGCCGAGCGGCGTGCACTGACGGCGGCCTTGCGCGAGGCGAAGGTCAAGGACTTCGTCGTCGTCACGGGCGACCTGCACACCTACATGTCCAGCCACATCAAGCACGACTACGCCAACCTCAACCCGCTGGATCTGGGCAACTACGTGGGCGCCGAGTTCATGACGCCGTCGGTGACCTCGTCCAACCTGGGCGAGATGCTGGCGGCCAAGCTCGACCCGACACAGCGCCAGATCCTCATGCAAGGGCTGGCGGCGCCGGCCGTGCGGGTCAACAACCCCCATGTGCAGTTCTTCGACAGCGACCGTCAGGGCTACTCCACGCTGGAGCTGACCGACAGCCACGCCGAGTGGGTGGCCTACGCGGTGAACAAGAACAACCCCGATCCGGCCACGGCGCGCCGCTGCATCGCGCGGCAGCGCAAGTCCCGTTACCTGCCGTGGATCGTGTCGCACAGCACGCAAGGGTACTGACGCGCGTGGCGCGGTCGGCCGGACTTTCCTAAAATGCGGGGTTTGCCGCCCAGGCGGCCCCACTTGGCATTTCGCAGGCTCGTCCATGTCTCGCACCTATCGCATCGCCCCCAGCATCCTCTCTGCCGACTTCGCCCGTCTGGGCGAAGAGGTGCGCAACGTGATCGACGCGGGCGCCGACTGGATCCACTTCGACGTGATGGACAACCATTACGTGCCCAACCTGACCTTCGGCCCCATGGTGTGCCAGGCGCTGCGCAAGCACAGCGTCAAGGCCGACGGCACGCCGGTGCCCATTGACGTGCACCTGATGGTGCAACCGGTCGACGCGCTGGCCACCGCCTTTGCCAAGTCGGGTGCGGACATCGTCACCTTCCACCCCGACGCCTCCACTCACGTCGACCGCACGCTGCAGCTCATCAAGGCCGAAGGCATCCAGGCCGGGCTGGTGTTCAACCCGGCGACACCGGTGGACGTGCTCGAGTGGGTGATCGACAAGGTCGATGTGGTGCTGCTGATGAGCGTGAACCCCGGCTTCGGTGGCCAGAGCTTCATCGACAGCACGCTGCGCAAGTGCGAGAAGGTGCGCAAGCTCATCGACGCACATCACCGAGAGACAGGACGGGACATCCGCCTGGAAATCGACGGCGGCATCAAGGTCGACAACATCCGCCGCGTGGCCGACGCCGGGGCCGACACCTTCGTGGCTGGCTCGGCCATCTTCGGTCAGCCCAGCTATCAGGCCGTGATCGAGGCCATGCGCGCCGAGCTGGCGCGCTGAACGGCCGTCGCCTCATGGTGCGGCCGCTTGTGGCCGCTCTGCTCGGACGTCTTCAGACGCCCGCTTGCGCCTTCAACGCGGCCAGCTCGGCCCGCAAGGCTGCATTCTCCGCGCGTAGCGCCGCCACTTGCGCACGCAGGGTGAGCAGGTCATCGGCCGCCGAGGCTTCCGGCGCTGCTGTCTCGCCCGTCGCCCCGTCGGTATCCTGAGCCGGCGACGGCTTGCGCTTGACTTCGCGCACCCGCTTGGCGAGCTGCTTGAGTTCGTCCTTGCCGGCGATGGCGGCGGCCTTCTGCTCGTCGGCCGGCAGGGTGGCCACGGCCGCAGCCGCGTTGATGCTGATGGTGCCTTGTTTGACGGCCGCGACCAGCTCCGGCACCGCCTGGGTCTGGATCTTCTCGATCAGCACCACCTGGTTGGCGCTCAGCCGCGCGGCACGTGCAATGTCGGCGCGGCTCTTGAGCGGTGATGAGGTCGCGACAGATGCCACCTCATCGGGCCGCGTGGGTGCCAGCGGCTGGCCGTCGCTGGCGGTTTCGGATGCACGCGGCGCGGTCGGCTGCCCGTGCGTCTGGGTTTGCGTCTGAGCCTGCCGCTGCGCCAGGATCTCGCGCTTGCGCAGCGCCAGCACACCGCGCTGGAAATCCGACACGCTGCGCCGCCCCAGATGCTGGTCGATCATCCACAGGTGCACGTCGTCCATCGTCTTGAAGTGGGGGTGCTGCACCGTCTGGAACGGGATGCCGTGCTTCTGGCAGATGCCATAGCGGTTGTGTCCGTCGATCAGCAGGTCGCCCCACAGCACCAGCGCGTCGCGGCAGCCTTCAGCCAGCAGGCTGCGCTCCAGCGCGTCGTGTTCTTCCGGCGTGAGCGGGTCGATGTAGGCCTTGAGTTCTTCGCTGACGATGATGGACATGGCGCAGGCGGGCACGCCACGCGCGCGCCCCGATGGCAGGACAAGGGGCCGGATTGTAGGGGCCGGCCCCCGTGCCTCAGGGCATCACCCGCATCTGGCGCACGATGTCCAGTGTGAAGGCCTGCTGCCAGGGGGTGTCCGCCTTGAGCAGCCCTTCCTTGACCATGTAATCGCGGGTCGCCTTCCAGCGCGCCTCGGTCATGGTGCCCACGCCCTGCGTGGCCGCGTCACCGCTGTCGAGCACCTTCAGCGCCTTGAGCTGGCTGATGCCAAAGGCGATCTGCGCGTCGGTCATGTTGGGGTTGTCTTTCTTGATCAGCGCGTTGGCCGGTGCCGGGTCCTTGAGGTAGCTGACCCAGCCCTTCATCGACGCCTCCACAAAGCGCTTGACCACATCGGGCTTGGCCTTGAGCAATGCCTGGGTGGTGACGATGGAGGTGCCGTAAGGCGGGTAGCCGTCATCGGCAAACAGGAAGAAGCGCGTGGGCACACCGCGCTGCTGGGCCTGGAAGGGCTCCGACGAGGGGTAGGCCTGCTGCACCACATTGGTGTCAGCGAAAAAGGGCTGCAGGTTGAAGGTGTACGGGCGTGCCTGCGACTCGCTCAGGTCGTACTTGGCCTTGAGCCAGGGCCACCAGCTGGTGCGGTTGTTGTTGGCCACCAGGATGGTCTTGTTCTTCACATCGGCCAGCGACTTCACATCGGCATGCGTCAGCATGCCCTGCAGATCCTTCTGGAAGCTGGCGGCCACGGTGACAGCCGGCACGCCGCGCTCAATGCCTGAGAGCACTTGGAAGTCATACCCGATGATCAGATCAGCCGCGCCCGCGGCCAGCAGCTGCATGCCGTTGACCTGGGGGCCGCCCATCTTGATGGTCACGTCCAGCCCGGCCTGCTTGTACAGCCCTGTGGCCAGCGCCTGGTAGAAGCCGCCGTGCTCGGCCTGAGCGTACCAGCTTGTCAGAAAGGTCAGCTTCTCTAGAGGCTGGGCATGGACGGCGGCTGGCGCGGTACACAGCCCGGCAACGACGGCCGATGCGACGGCATGGGTGCCCGCCAGGCCGATGCGCGCCACGGCATGGCGCAAGCGGCCGACGACGGAGCGGGAGACGAGGCGCAGGGGGGGCAGAGAGAACAGGTGGCCGTCCGAGCGGCCAGGGTACGCAAGGTTCATGAGGGGCTCGCTGATGTCAACACACGATCCGGCCACGCCAGGGCGCAGCCACCGCATGGAGCAATTCCCCGCGTGGGCTGGCGGCAACCGTCAGATGCACCACGCTGAACGCTTCTACTCCGTCGGAGTCGTTGACGCAAGGTACGTGCCAAGCCGGCTAAACTGGGTGCAAAACAGAGTCGGGAGGGAAAAGATGAACGAAGAGCGGTTCCAACTGATGGTCGCGCGCCTTGAGCGCGAGAGTGCCCGGTCTCAAGCGGCTTACCAATTCAAGGTGGCGATGCTGGCGCTGCTGGGATTCGGGGTACTGTTGCTGGTCATGGGCCTGGCTGGCCTGGGCATCTTCTTGGTCGTGGGGCTGCTGCTTGTGATGGTCAAGGGCGGCGCTGCGGTGTTGCTGCTGGCCAAGTTCGGCAAGGCGCTGGTGCTGCTGGCTGTCCCGCTCTGGTATCTGATCAAGTCGTCATTCCGCGCACTGCTGGTGAGGCTTCCTGCACCGCAAGGCGTAGAGCTGACACGGCAGCAGGCGCCGGAGTTGTTTGCAGCGATGGACGACATGCGGCGCCGCATGCGGGGGCCGCGCTTCCACCATGTGCTGCTGGTGGACGATGTCAATGCAGCGGTGGTGCAGCGCCCGCTGCTGGGGCTTTTCGGGCTGCCGCGCAACTACCTGCTGCTGGGCCTGCCCTTGCTGGAGAGCATGAGCCCAGAGGAAGCGCTGGCCGTGGTGGCTCACGAGTACGGCCATCTGGCGGGGTCACACGGGCGTTTTGGCGCGTTCATTTATCGGCTGCGACTTACATGGGCCACGATCGCCGCCTATGCCGACCAGTGGGAAGGGTGGGTCGGCAAGGTGCTGCGTCGCCTGGTGCAATGGTATGCACCCTACTTCAATGCCTACACTTTTGTGCTGGCCCGCGCTCAGGAGTACCAGGCAGACCGGGCATCGGCGGAGCTCGTCGGGCCGGCTGTCGTGTCGCATGCACTCAAGCGCGTGAACCTGGCAGGCCCACACTATCAGCAGTTCATCGGGCAGACGTTCGACCGGATCGCGCAGCTGCCCGCCCCTCCGCAGGACTTGGCCATGGGCTGGGCCGCAGCGGCGGACACCGTGACGGAAGCCGATGGCCGACGGTGGCTCGATGAGGCTCTGGACCGTCCGCCACAGGCGCTGGACACCCATCCTACGCTGCGAGCGCGCCTGGCGGCCCTGGCCTTGTCGGGGGACGACATGGCGGCCATGCCGCCCGCTCGGGTGGGCGAATCCGCAGCGGTGCGCTGGCTAGGCAGCCTGTTGCCGGCCATGCGCGCGCGCTTTCAGGGTGAATGGGCGGAGCGCGTCGCCGAGCCGTGGGCACAGCGCCATCGCGAGATCCAGGCGAACCGCGCCCGTCTTGCGCAGCTGCGACAGATGGCGGAAACCGACCCACTCGGGTGGGACGACCAGTACGAGCTTCTGCGGTTGCAGGTGCAGCTCGAGCCCGATGTCGACAGCCTGACATCCGTGGTCGACCTCAATGCGGCGCACCCGGACCGGCCGGCCGCCTTGTACCTGGAGGCTTGCTTGCGTCTGGACCGCGGAGACGAGGTCGGGTTGGCGCTGCTGGAGCGCGTCATGGCCCTGGATGCCGAGTCGACGAAGCCCTGCTGTGAGCGGGCGCACGCCTACCTGTCGGCACACGGGGACGAGGCGCGCGCGCAGACTTACGCGCAGCGTTGGCAGGCACGCCATGCCTTTGAGGAGGAGCGTGCTGCCCAGCTCAACAGGCTGGACCCGACGCATCCGCTGGAGGCGCCGCAGCTCGACAGCGAGACGGCAGCGCAGTTGCGTGCGCTGCTTCAGAAGCTGGACCGCAAGGGCGTTCGCCGGCTTTATCTGGCGCGTCGCGTGATCCCGGCCGACCCCACGGCGCAAACGTATGTCCTGGGTGTGACGCTCACCTGGTGGGCGCAGCGGCGGGGCCAGCAGAGCGCCATCCTGCAGCGACTCGCTGAGCAGCCCTGGCCCCTCCCCCTGTTCGTGTGTTCGCTGACCGGCAGCAACAAGCCGATTGCCAAGTCGCTCAAGCGTTTGCAGAACGTCGAGGTGTGAGCCCCGCTTCCGCGGGTGCCGCCATCTCCATGCCTCACGGCGTCATGGCCCGCTCCAGCAAGGTCGCGGTGGCGAAGCCGTCCGCCGGCAGGCCCACGCTGCGCTGAAATGCGCGCACGGCCGAGCGTGTGGCCGGGCCCATCACGCCATCGGCGGCACCCGGGTTGAGGCCGCGCCGCGCCAGCGCGGTCTGCAGGGCCTGCACCTCGCTGCGGCTCAGCGGCCGCTGGTCGCGGGGCCATGGGGCCGAGATGGGCCCACCGCCTGCGATGCGGTGCGCCAGATGGCACACGCCCAAAGCGTAGCTGGTGGCGTTGTTGTAGCGCAGCACGGCGCGAAAGTTGGCGCCTGCGAGGAATGCGGGTCCATGCACGCCGGCAGGCTGCAGGATGGCGGCGTCGGCCATGTCGGGAAGCCTGTCGCCAGTGACGCTGCGGACGCCTTCTTGCGCCCATTGCGATGTGGCTTGCCGGACGGCCGGGTCAGCCCGCTCCGGGTCGAAGCCGGGCGGCAGCACGACTTCGTGCGCACAGGGCTCGCCCGACCGCCAGCCGGCCTTGTGCAAGTAGTTGGCGGTGGAGGCCAGCACGTCGGCCATGCTGCGCCAGATGTCGCGGCGACCGTCGCCATCGGCGTCCACGGCGTGGGCCATGAAAGACGACGGCATGAACTGCGTCTGGCCCATGGCGCCCGCCCACGAGCCGATCATGTGGGCTCGGTCGATGTGGCCCTGGTCGATGATGCGCAGGGCGGTCAGCAACTCCTGGCGTGCCCAGGCTTCGCGCCGGCCTTCGAAGGCCAGCGTGGCCAGGGCATCCACCACGGGCACATCGCCGTAGTTGCTGCCGTAGTTGCTCTCCATGCCCCACACGGCCATCAGCACGGCCACCGGCACCCCATAGCGTGCGCTCGCGGCATCGGCCTCGCGCTGCACCTGGGCCAGCCGCGCCTGGCCGTTGGCCACCCGCGTGGGCGAGACGGCAGTGTCGAGGTAATCCCAGATGGCGCGCGTGAACTCGGCCTGGTTGCGGTCGAGCTCGATGGTGCGCGGGCGCAGCTGGGCCGGGTCCAGCGCGGCTTGCAGCGTGGCTTCGCGGATGCCGGCCGCGCGGGCCTCGGCGCGGAAGGCTGCCAGCCAGGCGGCGAAGCGGGCGGCCTCGTCGGATGGTGCCGCCGCGTGTGGCACGACGGCAGCTGGCGGGGCCGCAGGCTCGGCGGACGCTTGAGCATGGGGTTGCGCGTGAGGTGCCGTGGTCTTGGGCGACGCGGGTTCGGGTGGCTGGGGCGAGGTGGCACAGCCAGCCAGCGCGGCGGCCAGCACCACGGCCAGCCCGGTGCGATGGGCAAGGGGGCGCGTGTTGAAGTGGGCGTTCATTCCGAAAGCATGCCACGCCCGTCATACCGCACGAAATCTGGTGAAATGACCGGCATGTCCTGGACTGTCCACCCACGCGAGATCTCGTTTACGGCCGTGCGCGCGCAGGGGCCGGGCGGGCAGCATGTCAACAAGGTCTCCAGCGCGGTGCACCTGCGCTTCGACATTGCAGGCTCCTCCCTGCCCGAGCGCATCAAGGCTCGCTTGCTGGCCAGCCACGACCAGCGCATCACCAAAGACGGTGTGGTGGTGATCAAGGCGCAGTCATCGCGCAGCCGCGACCAGAACAAGGTCGAAGCGGTAGCGCGTTTGCATGAGCTCATTGCCGAGGCCGCGCACGAGCACCCCTTGCGCCGACCGACGCGGCCCACGCTGGCCTCGCAGCAGCGCCGCTTGAGCGGCAAGCAGGCCCGGGCTGGCGTCAAGGCGAATCGGGGCCGGCTGCGGGGTCAGGACGTGACTTGACGTGTACCGCCCAGCGCTCAGGCGTCCACTGCCCGAAGCGCCGCCCGCACGCGTGTGCCACCATCGGCCTGATCGGGCGTCGGCAGCTCATCGAAGTCGCCGCGCAGGGCCTTGAGTGCGTACCGCTCGCGCTCAATCTCGGCGGCCGTGCGCACGCCCAGCCGCCGCAGCACCGGCAACGGGGGGCACCAGCCCTGCAATGCGTGCTGCAGCAGGAAGCCGAAGACGCCGGCTGACAACAGCAGAAAGCGCGGGTGGACGCGCCGGCCCAGCAGCACGCCGGTCAGCGCGAGCGTGGCGGCGTTCGCTTGCAGCACGCGTTCGATGTCCCACTCCCGGTCGAGCAGGGCGATGCGCTGGGTAAGTTCTGCCGGCGAGGCGCGCTCCATCTGGGCCACCGCGGCATCGGTTCGCGCACGGATCTGGGCATTGACGTCGATCGAGGTGTGCCGGGCGACGCGGGTGATGGTCGGGGGAAGGTGTCGGCTGTTCAGCATGGCGGGCCTCCATCAGTGCAGGTCTGCGTGGCGCAGGGGGTTGGGCATCTCGGCGGTGCCAGCGCGCTCGGCGTCCGCCGAGGCCTGTCCCATCTGGTCAAAATCGCCCCGAAGCGCCTTGACGGCGTGGCGCTCGCGGGCAACTTCAGACGCCGTACGCACACCCAGCCGGCGAAACAGCGGCATCAACGGGTAGCGGCCCGTGAGCGCGTGCGTCAGCATGGCCGCAGCGACCAGGGCTGGAACGGCCAGCAGACGGCGATCCAGCGCCAACCCAAGGGCCAAGCCGACCAGGCCCATGGTGGCGGCCTCGGTTTCCAGCACGCGGTCGGTGTCCCACTCGTGGGCCAGCTCGCCCAGCCTGCGTGCGGACTGTTCCGGCGGCGCGTCGGCCAACGCGCGCAGATGGCTCTCGGTGTCGGCATCCAGGCGCCGAAGCACGTCTTGCGCGGTGTGCTGGCGGATGCGGTCGTGGTGGCTCGACATGGCGGCTCCTTTTCTGGCAAGAAGGTCCCGCGCACCAGCAAACGGCGCGCCCGTGCGGCCTGTTGCGTTTGCTGACAGAAATGGCGCCAGCCCAGCCGCTATGCTTGCGACCCATGCCTTCGTACCCCCGCCCTTTGCCATCCCGCCTGCCTGAGGTCGGCACCACCATCTTCACGGTGATGTCGGCGCTGGCGCAGCAGCATGGGGCGATCAACCTGTCGCAGGGCTTCCCGGATTTCGATGCGCCGGGCGAACTGATCGACCTGCTCGCGCAAGCGGCGCGTGGCGGCCACAATCAGTACGCGCCCATGGGCGGGGTGCCCGTGTTGCGCGAAGCGATCGCCGCCAAGGTGCAGGCGCTGTATGGCGCGAGCTATGACGCGGCCGACGAGATCACCGTGACAGCCGGTGCCACCCAGGCGCTGTTTACGGCCATTGCTGCGCTGGTGCGGCCGGGCGACGAGGTCATTGCCTTCACGCCGGTCTACGACAGCTACGCGCCGTCAGTCGCGCTGCAGGGCGGGCGCATGGTGTATGCCGATCTGGCGCCGCCGGCCTACCGGCCAGACTGGGAGGCGGTGCGCGCGCTGATCACACCGCGCACGCGCATGGTCATCATCAACACCCCTCACAACCCCAGCGGGGCAGTGTGGACGCCGGATGACATGACCGCCCTGGCCGAGCTGGTGCGCGACACGGACATCATCGTGCTCAGCGACGAGGTCTACGAGCACATGGTGTTCGATGGCGGGCGCCATGAAAGCGTCATGCGCCATCCGGCGCTGGCCGAGCGCGCCGTGGTGGTCTCCAGCTTTGGCAAGACCTATCACATCACCGGCTGGAAGATCGGCTACGCGCTCGCACCGCGCGAGCTGATGGCCGAGTTCCGCAAGGTGCACCAGTTCAATGTGTTCACGGTGCACACGCCCTCTCAGGTGGCGCTGGCGACATTCATGGCCCGTCCCGGCTGGTACGAGCAGCTGCGCGCGCTGTATCAGGGCAAGCGCGACATTTTCCGGCAGGCCCTGGCCAGTTCACGGTTCGAGTTGCTGCCGTGTCAGGGCACCTATTTTCAGTGCGTGAAGTACGCAGCCATCAGCGACGAAGGCGACCGGGCCTTTGTCGAGCGGCTCATTCGTGAGCACGGTGTGGCGGCGATCCCGGTGTCTGCGTTGTACCCCAACGGGGATGACCACCGTGTCATCCGATTCTGCTTCGCCAAGTCGGCCACCACGCTGGAGCAGGCGCTGGAGCGGCTGACCCGGCTCTGATCACGGGAGGGCCGCCATGCGCGGGTTCCGCCATTTGCTGGTTGCTGCGATGGGCCTGGTGCCCTTGGCCAGCCAGGCCAGTCCATCACCCACGCCGGTGTTCTGTGCGTTCGATTTTCTGGGGGCCTCGGGTGACCTCTTCGGCATGGTGCGCGACTACGCGCTGGCCATGCAGCGCCACGGCGTCGAGCTGCAGTTGCGGGCCTTCAACGACGAAGCGGCTGCCGTGACGGCCTATCAGCAGGGGCGATGCGATGCGGTGATGGCCACGGCTTTCCGCACGCGGGCGTTCAACGCTGCGGCGGCTTCGATCGATTCGCTGGGAGCCACCACGGTGGTGCGCAATGGCAAGGTCGATGTGCCGGCCACCTACGAGGTGTTCCGCAAACTGGTGCAGACCTACGCGGCGCCCTCGCCCGCTGTCACGCGCCTGATGGTGAGCGGCCAGCACGAGGTGGCCGGCATCATTCCGGTGGGAGCGGCTTACCCGTTCGTCAATGACCGTCGGCTCAACACAGTCGAGTCGCTGGCCAGCAAACGGATTGCGGCATTCGATTACGACCCTGCGCAGGCCGCGATGATCCAGCGCATCGGCGGCCGGCCGGTGGCAGCCGACATTGGCACCTTCCACCACTTGTTCAACCGCGGTGCGGTGGACATGATGGCGGCGCCCACGATGGCCTACAAGCCGCTGGAGCTCGAGCGTGGGCTTGGCACCAAGGGTGGCATCGTGCGCTTTCCGCTGATGATCGTGTCCTACCAGCTGGTGCTCAACCGCAGTCGATTTCCCCCCGATTTTGGCCACCAATCGCGCGCCTACTGGGTGACGCAGTTCGACCGTGCGCGCCAGCTCATCCATCGCGCCGACGCGTCGGTACCGCCGCAGACCTGGGTCGACATCGACGCGGCCGAGGCGGTGCGCTACACACAGTTGCTGCGCGATGCGCGCATTGATCTGGCGCGCCAGGGCTTGTACGACCAGCGGGGGCTGAAGGTGCTCAAGCGCATCCGATGCCATGTACACGCAGGCGACCCCGACTGCGCGACGCGCTCGGAAGAAGTCTGGGAGTAGTTCAGCGGCCGACGAGTTGGGCCAGCGCCTGCGCGATCTGGGCGATGGACTGAAAGGTCTGGCGCGTCAGCATCTCGTCCGGAAATTCGGCGTCGAACCGCGCCTCCAGCGCGAGCATCACATTGACACTGGCATGCGAGCTCATGCCAGCGTCGTACAGGCTGGCTTCGGGCGGCAGCGTCGACGCATCGACGGCCAGCTTGCCGTGGGCCTGCAGCACCTCGCGGATGGCGCCATGGAAATCACTTGCTTGTGGCATGGAATGAGTCGGTCGGTTCGGATGTCGGCCATGGGCGGGCCAGCACCACGGCAATGGCGAAACCCGCATCATGACTGAGGCTGAGCGACGCGGGCTGCCACCCCCGCATCCTGGCGGTCTCCGCGGCGCGGCCGTGCAACAGCAAGGTGGGCGCGCCGTCGGGCGCGCGATGCACCTCGATGTCGCGTAGGTTCACACCGCTGTCACACAGATCGAGGGCCTTGAGGGCCGCTTCCTTGGCGGCCCAGCGGGCGGCCAGTGCGTCAGCGTCGTGGGGGGGCGGCCGCGCAGCCGCATCGCGCTGCTCCTGCGCGGTGTAGATGCGATCGACGTAGCGCCGATCGAACTGTGCCAAAGCCTCGCGCACGGTCGCCACGTTGGCGAGGTCGACGCCCACACGCCATCCTGTTGGTGGCGTGACATGCGGTGCGTTGAGCGATGGTCGATGGGTGTCAGGCGGCATGAATTGCATATGAGTTGCAGAGGCGCAAGCGGACTGGGATGTCCGTGGCGGGTTGATCCCCCGCATTTGCGTAGCCCAAACGCGGGGGGCCAAATGGCTGATGTGTCACCACTGCGCAAGCGGTGAAAGCTATAGTCAATTGGTCGTATCCCTTGGCTGCGATCCTTCCCCCAACTGCTCTTTTGATGCGCGTGTGCTGCTTGGCTCGGGGCACATGCTGACCACACGATGACTGCGAACCCTCCGATCATGCACGACGCATGCGAGCCATTGGCACAGACCGTGCGCGAGATTGCCCGCACGGTGGCTGCAGCCACCGCTGATGCGGTGGACACCGAAGCCCGATTTCCCCAAGAGACGTTTGCGGCCTTGCGTGCGGCACGCGTGCTGTCTGCCGGCGTGCCGGTCGAGTGGGGCGGCGCTGGCCTGAACCTGCGGCAGCAGGCCGAGTTGTGCGCCGAACTGGGGGCAGCCTGCGGTGCCAGTGGCATGGTGCTGGCCATGCACTTCAACCAGCTGGCCTGTCTGGTGCGCCATGCGCAAGGGTCGGTTTTCGCGGGCCGCTTCCTGCAAGAGGTGGCCGCCAACGAGTGGCTGCTGGCGTCGATGACCTCTGAAGAGGGCACGTTCGGCGATACGCGCAGCAGCATCTGCGCCGTCACGATCGCGGGTGAGCGTTTCGCGCTCGACAAGCACGCGACCACGGGTTCGTATTGCGCGCATGCCGACGCCATTCTCGTGACCTGTCGGCGCCATCCCGACGCCGCGGCCAACGATCAGGCCTTGGTGGTGGTGCGCCGCAGCGATGCGCAACTGGAACAGGAGGGCGACTGGGACACGCTGGGCATGCGCGGCACCTGCAGCCCCGGCTTCGTGCTGCGTTCTCAGGGCGCCGCCGAGCAGGTGTTGCCGGTGCCGTTTGCCGACATCGCGGCCGAGTCCATGGTGCCGTATTCGCATGTGCTGTGGGCCGCGTTGTGGTGGGGCATTGCACGTGGCGCCGTGTCGCGCGCCGCCACATTCGTGCGCGCTGCCGCTCGCAAACAGCCGGGCGTGCAGCTGCCCAGCGCGCGCCGTCTGGCCGAGGTGCTGGTGACGCAAGAGGCGCTGGCCGCGCACTGGCGCAGCGTGGCCGACGAGGTCGATGCGCTGGAAGCGCAGCCCGAGGGCCGGCAGGCGCTGCATGGCATGCGTTGGGCGCTGCGGTTCAACAACCTCAAGATCGGCGCCTCGACCCAGGCCCAGGCCATCGTCCACGATGCGGTTCAGATCGTCGGCATTGCCGGCTACAAGAACCGCTCGCCTTACAGCCTCGGTCGGCATTACCGCGATGTGTTGTCGGCGTCGATGATGATTGCCAACGAGCGCATTCTCGGCAAGAACGCCGACATGCTGGCTGTCCTCAAGGAGCTGTGAGCATGGCCGGTGATGCGATGCAGGCCCTGCACGAGGGGCTGGTGGGCCATGGGCTGATCGTGCCCACGGGGGTGCCCGGTGTCTTTGGTCGGGGCGAGCGCTTCGAGCAGGTGATGGACGCGCTGACCACCTTCATCACCCGCAGCGCGCGGGGCGACGGTGCGGTGGTGGTGAACCACCCGCCGGTGATGAGCCGGGCCGTGCTGCAGAAGGTGCGCTACCTGGATGGTTTCCCGCACCTGTGTGGCTCGGTCCACAGCTTCATGGGCAATGGGCTGGCGGCTTTGCGGTTTGCCGAAGCGGCCGCCGCCGGCGAGCCGTGGGCGCCTCACCTGGAGCAGACCGAGGTGGTGCTCAGCCCATCGGCCTGTTATGGCGTCTATCCCATGTTCACCGGCACGCTGCCCGACAGCGGGCGACTGGTGACCATCTACAACTGGGTGTTTCGCCACGAGCCTTCGCCCGAGCCCACGCGGCTGATGTCGTTTCGCATGCGCGAGTATGTCAAGCTGGGCGACCCCGATGCCATCCTCGCCTGGCGGGAGATGTGGCTGGCGCGCGGTCATCAGATGCTGCGCCAGCTGGGGCTGCCGGTCACCGAAGAGGTGGCGTCCGACCCGTTTTTCGGGCGCGGCGGCAAGGTCATGGCGGCGTCCCAGCGCGATCAAAAGTTGAAGTTCGAGCTGGTGGTGCCGGTGTGGTCTACCGACCAGCCCACCGCTCTGTGCTCCTTTAACTACCACCAGGACAAGTTTGGCCAGGCCTTTGACATCCGGCTGCCAGACGGGCGGGTGGCGCACTCGGCGTGCGTGGGCTTCGGCATGGAGCGCCTGGCGATGGCGCTGTTCCGTCACCACGGCTTCGTCCCCTCGGGTTGGCCGGCCGACCTTCAGGCCCTTCTGTGGCCGGGGGCGCCGGCATGAGCGCCGGTGCCAAACGCGCTGGTGTGGAACGACCTGGCGGGCCCGTGTGTGTGAGCGCCGGCTACTTCGGGCCGGCTGACACGCCACTGTTCGCGCACCTGCACCGCCCGGCGGTCGAGGCGTGGTCGGGCCGCGCGGTGGTCTTGTGCCCACCCTTCGGGTATGAGGCCATGTCCAGCCATCGCCTGTTCCGTGAGCTGGCTGATGCGCTGGCTGAAGCCGGGCACGTGTGTCTGCGCTTTGATCCCCCGGGGACGGGCGACTCGGCCGATCCACCTGGGCACGACGGTGGTGCCGCCATGGCCGCCTGGCCAGCGGCCATCGTGTCGGCCATGGACCACCTGCAGATGGTGTTGGGCGGCGCGGCCATCGTGCTCGTGGGGTTGAGGCTGGGGGCGCTGATGGCGGCCCAGGCTGCGCAGGGCCGGTCGGACGTGCTCGGATGGGTGGCCATGGCCCCCGTGCTGCGCGGGCGCCAGATGGTGCGCGAATGCAAGGCACTGGGGCTGGCAACACAAGCCCGCACCGGGCTGGGCGCTGCGGGCGCGCCGGCGGGCGCCATCGAGGCAGGTGGCTTCCGGCTGAGCGCCAACGACGTGGCCGCGCTGTCGGCACTGGCCTTGCCGGATCTCGCCCGCCCGGCCCCGCATGGTCTGGTGCTGGCGCGTCCGGACCAGACAGACGCCGTGCAGTCCTTGCCCTGGTTCGACGGCCACAACAGCGAGGCCTGGTCGATCCAGCCCTTTGAGGGTTATGACGCGCTGATGCAGGTGCCCCACTTTGCGCAGGTGCCCGCGCAGGCGGTGGCAGCCGTGTGTGCCTGGGTGGGCCGCCTGCCGGTCGCGCCGAAGGCCACACCCGCGGGTGAGATGCTGCGGGGAGCTGTGCGGCTGTCGGGTGGCGACGTGGTGGAACACGCCGTGGCCGTGCCGGCCGGCGGCATCGCGCTGCGCGGCGTGCTGACCTTGCCTACACAAGGCATGCCCGATCGTGCCGTGGTCATGATCAACACGGGCGCCGAACACCGCGTGGGCAGCAACCGCATGTACGTGGGCTGGGCGCGGCATTGGGCGCGGCGGGGCTGCGCGGCGCTGCGTGTTGATCTTTCCGGCCTGGGCAACAGCCCGCCACACCGGCGTGGCCACGCCAACCATGTGCACAACGCCTACGCGGTGGAAGACCTGCGCGCCATCTGCGTGTGGCTGCGCCAGCAACATGGCATCCCGACACTGCATCTTGTCGGGCTGTGCTCTGGCGCGTTTCATGCATTCACGGCGGCGGTGGAAGACGTGCCCTTTCAGTCCGTCACGCCGATCAACCAGATGGTGTACTTCTGGCAGGACAAGATGCCTTTGCTCGGCGAAGCCCGTGACGCCGTGGCCGTCGCGGTGGCGGCCGGTGCAGGCCGTGCGCTGCGCGACCCGGCGCGGTGGCGCAAGCTGATGCGCGGTGAAGTACGCGTGGGGTTGATCCTGGGTGCGGTGGCGCGCCGCGGCTGGCAGCGCGCGGTCGCCCTGGGGCGGTCGCTGCTGCGCGCGACGGGCTGGCCGTTGACGAACGACCTGCCCACGGTGCTGCGACAGCTTGCAGCGCGTGGCACCCGTGTGCACTGGGTGTTCTCGGCCGGCGAGCCAGGTCTGGTGATGCTGCGCGAGCAAGGCGGCCGTGCCCTGCGCCAGGCGCAGACCCGCGGCCACGTCGGGGTGACCGTGCTGCCCGAGACGGACCACACCTTCACGCAGCAGGCCATGCAGCAGCGCCTGTTCGATGCGGTGGATGCCGCGCTGGCATTGGATGTCCACAGTCCTGCCGGCGGTCGCGTGTCCGCGGCTTCAGGAGCCAGCACCCGGGAGGCCGCATGAGCGCCGCACACCGCCGCACCCCGCACGTGGCCATCCTCGGCATCCGCGGGCTGCCTGCCGCCCACGGCGGCTTCGAGAGCTTTGCCGAGCGCCTGGCTCCCCACCTGGTCGAGCAGGGCTGGCGCGTCACCGTGTACTGCCAGGAGGGCGGTCAGGGCCCGCGGCGACGCAGCCACTGGCAGGGCGTGCAGCGCGTGCACATCCGCGTAGGGGACGACACCCCCGTGGCCAGCATGCGCTTTGACTGGCATGCGATCACCGAAACCGTGCGCGATCGCCCGGATGTGGCGCTGGTGCTGGGCTACAACACGGCGGCCTTCACGGCGCGCCTGCGCCTGGCCGGGATCCCGACGCTGATCAACATGGACGGCATTGAGTGGAGCCGCGCCAAGTGGGGCCCCGCTGCCAAGGCCTGGCTGTATCTGAACGAGCGCATGGGCTGCTGGCTGGGCCACCATCTGGTGGCCGATCACCCCCACATCGCCCGCCACCTGGCCACACGCGTGTCGCCCCGCAAGATCGCGACCATTCCGTATGGGGGCGAGCTGATCGAGCGGGCCGATGTGCGTCATCTGGAACGGCTGGGCCTGGCGCCGGGGGAGTACCTCACGCTGATCGCTCGGCCCGAGCCGGAGAACTCGGTGCTGGAAGTGGTGCGGGCCTACTCGGCCCGGCCGCGCCCGCACCCGCTGGTGGTGCTGGGGCATTACGCGCCAGACGCCTCGCCCTTTCACCGCGCGGTGCTGCAGGCGGCCAGCCCGGATGTGCGCTTTGTCGGGGCCATCTATGACGCCGCAGTGGTGCAGGCGCTGCGCCGACACTGCCGCCTGTATGTGCATGGTCACCGCGTGGGTGGCACCAATCCGTCGCTGCTTGAGGCCATGGGCGCGGGCAATGCCGTGCTGGCCCACGATAATCCCTTCAACCGGTGGGTGGCCGGGGCCGGGGCGGTGTATTTCCGCGACCGCGCAGGTTGCGAGCGTCTGTTCGATCAGATGGCCCAGATCGACTGGGCTGCGATGGGGCGGGCCAACCAGGCGCGCGTGCGCGAGGTATTCGACTGGCAGCAGGTGCTGGGCAGCTACACGGACACGCTGCAGGCCATGGCGCGCCGCGAGCGTGCCCCGGCCGGCGAGCGGGTGGGCCATCCAGACTGGCGTCGGCACACCGTGTCATGAGGAGCAGGGAAGGCATGAAGGCAGGTCGAACGAGTGGGTGGACGTGGGCGAGTGCATGGTGGATGCGCGCGATGGCTGCCTGGGTGTCGCTGGTGTTGGTCGGCTGCGCTGGCACGCCCGCCGGGCCCGAGTTGGCCAGCCTGCCGGTGGCGCCGGCGGCGAGTGCGCCCGTGGCCTTTGCGCTGATGCCCGGTGACGAGCTGGAGCTCAAGGTGCCCGACGCCCCCTTGTACGACCAGATCGTGCGCGTGCGGCCGGATGGCAAAGTGGCCCTGCAGGTCATTGGCACGGTGCACGTGCAGGGGCGCAGCCCGGAGGACGTGCAGGCCGAGGTGCGTGAGCGGTATGCGCGGGCTGCGGGCGGCCAGCAGCGCCGCGAGTATTTGCTGCAGGCCAACGACGAGATCGACATCAAGTTCCCGTATCAGCCGGCCTTCAACGAGCAGCTGCGTGTGCGGCCAGACGGCAAGATCCAGCTGCAACTGATTGGCACCGTGCAGGCCGAGGGCCTGAGCCCTGAAGCGCTGCGCGACGAGCTGCGCAAGCGGTATGCGCAGCACCTGCGTGTGCCTGAGCTCAGCGTCATCCTGCGCAGCGCCAGTTCGCAGATGGTGCAGACCGACGCAGGCCCCGGCCGGGCCGGCCTGTCGCGGCTGGAGCCGGTGGTGATGGTGCGCGCCTTCCAGTCGCCGCAGGTGTTCGTGACCGGCGAGGCCGCGCGCCCGGGCATGTTGCCGCATCTGCCCGGCATGACGCTGATGCAGGCGCTGGCGCAGGCGGGCGGCCACTTGCCCACCGCCGATGTCAGCCAGCTGGTCGTGGTGCGCCGTGGTGCCGGCGGCCAGGCCGAGGTCATTCGCCCGCAGCTGTCGTCGCGCTACCTGTCTGCGCCCGACCGCGATGTGGTGCTGCAGCCGTTTGACATCGTGCTGCTGCCGCCCAGCCGCATCGCCGAGCTGGGTCAGCGCCTGGATCAGTACCTGTTCAAGATCCTGCCCCCATTGCGCAACAGCTCGTTCGGCTTTGTGTATGACCTGAATGTGAAGGACTGACCGATGCAAGGCATGGCAGCGCTTTATCCTGCTCAGCCGCCCGCAGCCGGCCATGGCTTCACTGGCCGTGACCTGTGGCGCCAGGGTTTCAAGCACGGCGGGCTCATCCTGCTGGCGTTTGTGGTGGTCACGGCCATCGTCGGCCTGGCGGCGTGGGTGCAACCGGCCGCCTATGTGGCCGAGACCAAGGTCTGGATCAAGACCGACCAGCAGGGCTCGCCGTCTTTCCTGTCCGGTGTGGCGGCCTACCGCGACGCGCAAATGCCCGATCCGGCCAACCGCAAGCTGGAAACCGAGCAGCAGCTGCTGACCTCGCGCGCCAACGTCGAGGCGGTGGTGCGGCAGCTGGGCATCCGCAAGGCGCAACTGGTGGACACGCCGATGAGCTACCTGATGGACAGCCCGGCGGTATCGTGGCTGCGGTCGCGGCGCGAACCGGTGGAGGCCGAGCGCGAGCTGCAGGACACGGTCGACCTGTTCCTGCAGGCGCTCAAGGTGAGCCCCGCGCGCTCGAAGACGGCCGACACCACTTCCAACCTGCTGGAGGTGCAGCTGGAGACGCGCGATCCGGCGCTGTCTGCGCGCGCGCTCAACGCGCTGGTGCAGGCCTACCAGCAGTTCGGTGTGGAACTCAATCGGCGCCAGGGGGCGGCCTCGTTCGACTTGATCCAGCAGAAAGTCGACGAAACACGGCAGGAGCTCGATGAGCTCGACGCCCGCCTGCTCAACCTGATGGTGCAGCGCGGTAGCCGGCTGGATGTGCCCTCGCCTGCGGCCGCTGGCAGCCGCCTGGCCCTGGCCGACGAGGCCTCGGGGCTGCGCATGGACACGGTGCTGGGCAGCGCGCGGGTGGGGGGCGAATCGACCGCCGCCTTGATGAAGGGCCAGGCCCTGGCGCTGCAGAGCAAGGTCGAGGAACTGCGTCAGGTCTACACCGACGAGGCCGAACCCGTGCAGAGCGCGCGCCGTCAGCTGGGCCAGCTCGAAGGACGCCTCAAACGCAGCGTGTTGGCTGGCGCCCAGATCGACGCCCAGATCCAGCAGCTTGAACGCGCGCGCCTGCTCGCGCAGGAGCGCTACGGTGAGTTGCGCCGCCGCATGGACCAGATCGAGCTGTACCTGGCGTCGGTGCCGGACGAGGCGGCCACACGGGTGCAGTTGCATCCCGCCATGGCCCCCACGAAGGCGCAACAGAAAAAGAAGATCCTGCTGGCGGCCCTGGGGCCGGTGGCGGGCCTGATGCTGGGCCTGATGCTGGCAGGCCTGCGCGCTTACTTCGACCACCGGCTGCAGTCGGCCGACGAGGTGCAGCGTTATCTGGGTCTGGACACGCTGGGCGTGGTGCCGGTGCTGTCGGGTAAGGAGCGCGCATGAGCCCACTGAACGAAGCCGGTTTTCACAGCCTGGGATTGCAGGTGCTCAGTCGGCTGCCCGCCTCGGATGCCGGCCAGGTCGTGCTGGTGAGCAGCGCGCGGGCGGGCGAGGGCAAGACGCTGGTGTCGCGGCGCCTGGCGCAGGCATTGGTCGAGCAGTGCACCGGGCCGGTGGCCTGGGTGGACGCTGGCAGCATGCACGCCGAGGCGGCCGCAGGCTGGGCCGAGCTGCTGCAGGGGCATGCGTTGGATGAGGCCATGCTGGGCCGCGTCACCGATGGGGTTCACACACTGGGGCCAGGCACGCGACCGGCCGCACAACGGCTGTTTCAGCCGCACGGCGTGCAACAGGCCCTGGCGGCGCTGCGCGCGCGTTGCGCGATGACCGTGGTCGATGGCGGGCCGCTGGCCGCCTGTGGCGCGCTGTTGCAAGCCGTCGACGGCGTGCTGCTGGTCGTGGACGCAGGCGAGACGCGCCGTGAGGTCGTACAAGGTGCGCTGCAGGCCCATCCCGTGGCGTCCGAGCGCATGCTGGGGGTGGTGCTCAACCGCCGGCCCAGCTATGTGCCGGCCTGGCTCTATCGACGGGCGCTCTGATGTCCACCCACACCCGTGCCGCCGCGCGCGCCTGGCCTTGGTGGGCCATGGGGCTGGCCGTGGCCGCACTGGTGGGGTGGATGATCGTGGCCAGCCTGCAGGACAAGGCCAGCCTGCCGCTGCTGATCGTGGTGGCGCTGGCGGGCGGCGCGGGCCTGGCCTGGCACCGCGGCAACAAGCGCAGGCTGTGGCTGGGCCTGCTGTTCTTCACGGCGCCTTTCAGTCTGAGCAAGGCCCTGGTGCCGCCGCTCGATGTGTTCTATTCGCCCGGTTGGTATCTCTCGGTCTCGCACGTGGTGCTGTTCGTCCTGGCGGGCGGCTGGGTGGCCTCCCGGCTGTGGATCGCGCGACGGCCCCTGCCGCTGACGGCGCTGGACCGGCTGGCGCTGTGCTTTCTCGCGTGGATCTGGGTGACCATCCTCGCTTCACCCACGGTGTCCTTGCTGACGGTGGCCACCGGCATCACCTACTCACTGTGCGTGCTGGGCTACTACGTGGTCTCGCATGCCATCGAGGACGAGGCCGATGTGCGTGCCGTCCTGGCGGTGCTGCCGTGGGCGCTGGGCCTGCAGTTCCTGCTCGTGCTCGCGCAGATGGCCACCAGCAGCTACGTGACGCTGCCGGGTGCCAAGGTGCCGATGGCCGTGGGCACGGTCAACTTCGGGGGGCTGGAGGCCGCGGCCTTTCGGCCCATTGGCGCCTTCGATCATCCCAACGCCCTGGCCGACTACCTCACGCTGCTGCTGGCGCCTGCGCTGGCCTTCGTGCTCATGGGGCCGCAACGCATTGCCGCGCGGGTATGGTGGGTGGCGCTTGGCGTGTTGGGGGTGGCCGGTGTGATGCTCCTGGCCACGCTGTCTCGGGGCGGCTGGGCGGCGTTTGCGCTGGCCGTGCTGGTGATCGCCGCGCTGTACTGGCGGCTGCGCGTGATCGGGCCGACCCACCTGGTGGCTGGCGCGCTGGCCGGTGTGGCCCTGCTCGGCGCCATTCTGGTGGCCTACCCGCAGGTGCTGTGGCGGCTGACGCAGCCGGACGACCGCTCCACGGAATCCCGATTGGTGCTCAACGACCAGGCGCTCACCATCATCCGCGCGCAGCCCCTGACCGGCGTGGGTTTTGGCCAGTACAGCCGGGCCGCGCATGAGCACATCCCGCCTTCGTTCGCCACCATTTCTGAGGACTACCAAAAGCAGCTGCTCGAACTGGTGGTGCACAACCATTACCTGCTGCTGGCTGCCGAGCTGGGTGTGCCAGCCATGCTGTTCTGGGTCTACCTGATGTGGCGCTGGGTGCGCCAGGCTTGGCCGCTGTCGCGCTGGCGCGATCCGGGCACACAGGCCCTGGCCGTCGGGCTGGTGGGTGCGCTGGTCAGCCAGATGTTGTTTCTGGCGTCAGACAACTACTACGCTGATGTGCGCGTGTTCATGCTGTGGCTGACGGCCGGGCTGCTTCAGGCCCTGTGCCGCTTGCGGCCGACAGGCGAGGGGCGGCCATGAGCGCCCGCGCGCTGGTGCAGCGCTTTCTGTCGGTCACGGTGATGCGCGTGGGCATCGCCATGCTGAATTTCGGGCTCTTCTGGGTGATGTCGCATCGCCTCGGGGTGAGCGCGCTGGGCGGCTTTGCGTGGGCGATGAACCTGTTCTTTCTGCTGCAGGCCTTGCCGCTGCTGGGGCTGCAGCCCCATCTGACCCGCAGCGTGGCAGCGCAGCCAGGAGAAGCCGGCGGGATGGCGCGCGCGGCCTTGTGGTTCGGCTTGATGCCCGGGGTGGCGCTGGCTGCAGCGGTGGTGGGCTACGCGCTGTGGGCGGGTGAGCCGCGCTGGCAGGTGGCCTTGAGCTGGCTGGCGCTGGCGCTGGTGCCCACGGTGTGGACGCTGGCGGCCGAGGCCGTGCTCGTGGGCCGCGAACTGCTGCGGGCGGTGGTCGGCGTGAACCTGGCTGAATCGGCCTGGCGCGTGCTGGCGGCCATCTGGCTGGTGGCTGGTGATGCCGATCTGGATGCCTTCATGGCCTGCTTCTGCGCCGGGCGCTGGCTGGCGGCGGTCGCCTACGCGCTGCATCCCGTGCTGCGCGGTGCCTGGCGGCCGGCGCGCTGGGCGGCCGTGCAGGCGCTGGCCACCCACACGCCCACGTTTCTGGCCATCACGTTGGTGACGGCGCTGGCCACCCGGCTCGACTTGCTGGTGCTGCCCTCGCTGGTCGGCGTGGGCGCGGCGGGCGTGTATGCCGCGGCCGCACGGGTCAACGATGCGGCGTTGCTGGCCTCCACAATGATGCTGGTGGTCGTGTTCCCGGTGTTGTCGCGCTGGTTCGTGCACGACCGTGCCCGCTTTCTGACGCTGATGGCGCGCACCCTGCGCTGGGCGCTGGTGCTGGGGGTGCCGGCCGCCCTCATCGGCATGGCGCTGGCGCCGTGGGTGGTGAGCTGGCTGTACCCGCCTGACCTGCAGGGCGCTGCGCCGGTGCTGCAGGTGCTGCTGCTGGCCGCCTGGTGGATGACGCTGGATCAACTGCTGTCGACTGCGATGCTGGCCGCGCAGGCGCAGCGGGCTGACCTGCGCTGCATGCTGGTGGGCCTGGGGGCGCTGGTGCCGCTGCTGGTGGGCCTGTCTCTGTGGCAGGGCGCGCCCGGTGCGGCTGCCGCGCTGGTGCTGGCGCTGACCTTGCGCGTGCTGGCGCGTCTGGCGTGGGCGCAGCGCGCGCTGCCGGTCGATGGCCTGCTGGCGCTGGCCGGGCGCTGCCTCGTCGCGGCCGCCGCCGCATTGGGCGTCTTCGCCTGGGCGCAGGCACCGCATGGCGTGCTCATCGCCCTGCTGCTGGGCACGCTGGCCTACGCCGCGGCGCTGCCCCTGGTGGGCGGCTGGACGCGCTGGCATGCCGAAGACTGCCGTGCCGCTGGCCAATGGTGGCGCGCGCGCCGGCAGGGAGGGGCGGCATGAGGATCCTCCACCTCGACCCCGATGACCTGGGCAACCCGCTGGCGGGCGGCGGGCCGTTGCGCACCTTCGAGATCTGTCGGCGTCTGGCGCGCCAGCACGAGGTCACCGTGCTGACGCCCACTTTTCCGGGCTCGACGCCCGAGCTGGTGCGCGATGGCGTGCGCTACGTGCGCCTGGGACGCAAGATCCGCGACCATGGCTCGTCGCACCACATCACTTTTCTGGCCAGCTTGCCGCGGGCGGTGCGCCAGTTCGATTACGACCTGCTGGTCGAAGACTTCATGCCGCCCGCCTCGGCCACCTGGACGCCGCTGTTCCGCCGGCGAAGCAAGCCGTTCGTGGGCGTGGTTCAGTGGTTCTCGGCGCGGCGCTACACCGAATGGCTCAAGCTGCCTTTTCACTGGGGCGAAGAGTACGGCGTGCGGCTGTACCCCAACCTGATCGTGTTGTCCGACGACATGCGTCAGCGCATGCTGGCGCGTCACCCGCGAGGCCGTGTCGAGGTCATTCCCAATGGCGTGCCCGACGAGCTGTTTGACATCCCGATCAGCCCGGGCGATCACCTGCTGTACCTGGGCCGCGTCGAAGTCGAGGCCAAGGGCATCGACCTCTTGCTGCAGGCGCTGGCGGCCATTCCCGAGCAGCGCCGCCCGCGCCTGGTGCTGGCCGGCAATGTGCAGGATGCCGATGCGTTGGCCCACTGGCTCGACCGAACCGGTACGCGGGCGTGGGTCGATGTGCGCGGCCCCTACGACGCGGCCGGGCGTGTGCAACTGCTGCAGGCCTGCCGGGCGCTGGTCATGCCCTCGCGCTGGGAGACCTTCGGGATGGTGATTGCCGAGGCCAACGCAGCAGGGCGGCCGGTCATCGTGTGGAACCGCCCACCGATGAACGAGGTGGTCGGGCCGGGGGGCTGGCGGGTACAGCCGGAAGATGTTGTGGCACTGGCCGCCGCCATGCAGGCCGCCATGGCGGCGCCCGATGCTGAGCTGGCGCGCCGCGGCGAGGTCGACCGCGCCCATGCGCGCCGCTACAACTGGGATGCGGTCACGGCCCAGCAGCTCGCCTTCTACGAGCAACTGCGCGAGCGCCACGCCCACGCGCGCCGCAAGGAGCCCGCATGATCAACCGCCTTGTGCGCTGGGCCTACCGGCGCTTTCTGCGGCCCGATGCCCGCAACTCGTTGGCTGTGGCGCTGATGTTGGCCGAGCACGACCGCTGGCCGCGGCCGATCGAATCCTGCTCGGAGCAGCGTGTGGTGGTCTTGTCGCCCCATCCGGACGACGAGGCCATCGGCTGTGGCGGTGCCGTGCTGTGCCATGTGGCGGCGGGCGCTCAGGTCAGTGTGATCCACATTGCCGACGGTCGCTGGGGCGACCGCCGGCTGCACGATCCTGCGTTGGCGCCCGAAGCCCGGGCCGCCATGCAGCAGGCCCTGATGGCCGAGCGCGAAGCCGAAGCCCGCGCCTGGGCCGAGGGTGCCGGTTGCCAAGTGGGCTTTCTGGCGCTGCCCGACGGCGGCGTGCGCCCCGACGAGGCGGCCGTGAGGCGCCTGGCGCAGCACCTCGACGAATGCGCCCCCGAGCTCATCTACCTGCCGTTTGTGATGGACTTGCTGGAAGATCACTGGCAGACCAATCGCCTGCTCGATGCGGCCTTGATGCGCTGTGGCGCGTGGGCCCGTCGCGTGCGGCTGCGCGGCTACGAGGTGTGGGCGCCGGTGGTGGCCAACCGCGTGCTCGACATCACCGTGGTGGCCGAGCGCAAGCAGGCGCTGCTGGGGCTGTATCGCTCGCAGCTGCGCGATGTGGATTACCGCCGCTGCATCGACGGGCTCAACACCTGGCGCGCGATGATGCTGCCCCGCACGGGCCAAGGTCGCGCCGAGGCCTTCTTCGAGGGCTCGGTGCCGGCCTGGCGCGCGCTGTGGCGGGCGCTGCCTTCCAGGCCGGCCGACCCGCAGGACAAGGACGCTGCATGACACCCCCCACCCCTTTGCGCTGGGCCGAGACCTGGCGGCTGATCCGAAGCGACTTCCACCGGCTGGCCGACTGGCTGGGCGGCGGCGGCCTCGCACAGAAGGCCTACTGGAGCCTGCAGCCCAACTTCCAGGCCATCTTCTGGTATCGCATTGCGCGCTACCTCTACGTCAACGGCTGGCGCAACACGGCCCGGCTCATCTTTCTGGTGAAGCTCTACATGACGCGGGTCGAGATCCCGCCCACGGCCGACATCGGCGAAGGCCTGCTGATCGCACATGCCACCGGCGTGGTGCTGTTCGGCAAGCTCGGCCGCAACGTGTCGGTGATGGGTGGGGGTGGCACAGGCGGTGGCGTGCAACCGCTGGACATCGGCGGCGGGCCAGGCTACCCGGTCGTGGGTGATGACGTCTTCCTCGGTTGGGGCGCAAAGGTGTTCGGCCCGGTTCGGGTGGGCGATGGCGCGCACCTCGGCCCTGATGCCAATGTGTTTGTCGACGTGCCCGCCGGCAGCCGCGTGTACGGGCCGCGGGCTGTGATCAAGCCGCCGCCAGATGTGGCGCCCGCCCCGTCCGCGGCTTCGCAACAGGAGGACGTCGCATGAGCCAGCCCATCGTGTCCATCATCGTGGTCAACTGGAACGTACGTGAGTTGCTGCGCGCCTGCCTGCAATCGGTGCGCACCGCATCCGGCCTGGCGCCCGACCAGCAGGAGGTCTTCGTCGTCGACAACGCCTCGCACGACGGCAGCGTCGACATGGTGCGGACCGAGTTCCCCGAGGTGCATCTGACGGCCAACGCCGACAACGTGGGCTTTGGACGGGCCAACAACCAGGTGCTCGACGCCTGCCGGGGGCGCTACATCCTGCTGCTCAACCCGGATACCGTGGTGCTCGATGGCGCGATTGCGCGCACGGTGGCGCGCATGGACGCGCTGCCCGATGTGGCGGTGATGGGCTGCCGCTTGCTCAACGCCGATGGCAGCCTGCAGCGCTGGACGGGCGGGGCCTTCCCCCGCGCGTGCAACCTGGCCAACCACTACCTCTTTCTGGATCGCCTGCTGCCGCGGGCATGGCGGCCCATGCCGCTGTTTCTTGACCGCGATGTGGACGACGAGATCGATGTCGACTGGATCTGTGGCGCCTACATGATGCTGCGCACCGACGCCCTGCAAGGCAAGCTGTTCGATCCCGCCTTCTTCATGTACGGCGAAGACATGGAGCTGTGTCACCGCCTCAAGCTGGCTGGCCACCGCGTGGTGTACTCGCCGAGGGCGTCCATCATCCATTACCAGGGCGAGAGCATGAAGCAACAGCAGGGTGATGTGCTGCTGTCGGCCTTGAAAGGCCCGCGCCAGTTCTATGCGCAGATGCGCGGTGCCGACCGCGTCTGGGTGTTCGACCTGTTCACGATTTTGGGCTTCGGCCTGCGGTGGCTGGCGTTCAGCGCGGGCGCGTGGATCCGGCCGGCGTGGGCCCCGCGTGCGGCGTCGAGCCGCGACCTGATGGGGCGCGCCTGGCGCATCCGCAGGAGCCACGGATGAGCACGCCCGTGCATCCGCATCGTCCTGCCCGAGGCGGCGTGCGCCTGTGGCTGGCCCTGCTGGTGGCCGCGGCAGTCGCTGGCCTGCTGTTCGCTTGTGGCGGCGGCGGAGGCGGCGGCGGAGGCAGCAGCGATGCGGCAGACCGCCTGCCACCCGGCCCCACCGAGCCTGTGCAGGGCCTGCCCGCCGGGCCGACCGAGGCCACGCTGACGCTGGCGCTGGACGCGCCCGGCGAGCCGGTCAACCCGGCCATCCTGGGTAGCAATGTGCAGTGGGTCGACCGGGGCGATGGCCTTTTGGATGCACAAGGCCGCTTGCGTGAGGACATGCTGCAGGCCGTGCGCGCCATGGGCGTGCGCAGCCTGCGCTACCCCGGAGGCGCGCTGGCCGATGCCTACCGCTGGGAGCGCGGCATGGGACCGCTGGCCAGCCGTGGCCTGAACCGCCACGTGCACAGCCACACCGAGCAGCGCACGCTGATGGGCACGCAGGAGTTTCTGGAGCTGTGCGAGGCCGTGGGCGCTGCGCCGCTGATCACCGTCAACATCGCGACCGGCACGCCAGAAGAGGCGGCGGCCTGGGTGCGCCAGGTCAATGTCACCGGGCTGACCTCTCGGCGCACCGGCCAGCCGCTGCCGGCGGTGCGCGACTGGGAGCTGGGCAACGAGCCCCATTTGAAGATCGACGGCGAGCCCACGCTGTGGACGCGGCCCGAGGTGTTTGCCCAGCGCGTGCGCGCGTTTGCTCAGGCCATGCGCGCCGCCGACCCGGACATCCGCCTGATCCTGCCGCTGAGCCTGAACACGCGCAACGGCTTTCCGGTGACGGCTTACCAGGATGTCGACTTCATCGACACCGTGCTGGCGGGGGGCGCGCCCGATGTCGATGCCATCAGCCTGCACAACGCCTATGCGCCCTTTGGCATGGAGGCCCGCCACAGCGAGCAGGCGCTGTACTGGGGCGGCATGGCCGGCGCACGGGCGTTCGCGGCCGATGTGGCGGAGGTGCGCCGCCGCCTGGCCCCGACCTGGCCGGGCCGCAGCATGCCGCTGGCCATCACCGAACACGGCCCGCTGTTCACGCTGGGCCGAGGTGACAGCGATGCGCTGATCCGCTCGCCGGCCGGCGCCGTGGTGCTGGCCGATCTGCTGCGCGTGTTCGCCCAGACGCCCGACGTGGTGGCGGCCCATCACTGGTCGCTCAGCGGCAACTGGCATTTCGGGGCGCTGCGCGACGACGCCACGGCGCGCCCGGCCGCGCAGGTGATGGCGCTGTTCGCGCAGGCCTGGCAGGGCCGGCAGATGGGGGCGAGCGTGACGGCCCCACAGGTGGCCACGGCATCGGTGGGCGGCAGCGCGCCGGTGGCCGACCTGCCCTTGTTGGAAGCGCTGGGCAGCCAGGACGGCGATGTGGCGCGTGTGTGGCTGGTGCACAAACATCCATCACAGCCCATGCGCGTGAGCGTGGGCGCGTTGCCCGCGGGCTGGCGTGCCGTGCGTCTGCACACGTTGCATGCCGACGACCTGTTCGACCGGCGTGAGGTGCCAGCGCTGTTGCGCGCCGAGATCACCGAGCTGGCCGCGCCGACGGAATCCGTGGCGCTGCCGCCGGCCAGCATCGGCCTGTTGGTGTTGCAGCGCGAGGCGACGCCGTGAGTCCGTCTATGTCACCGCACATGAGCCGCCCCAGCCGACGTCCGCGCATCGGCGTCGATTTCCACACCTTCGACGGCATCTTTCAGGGCAGTCGCTCGCACCTGCTGGGCCTGTACGGGCAGGCCGTGCAGCTGGCTCCGCATTGGGACTTCTTCCTGCTGCTGGACGACCCGCAGGCCCTGTGCCGCGATCACCCCGTGTTCGACCGGCCCAATGTGCATCCCACACGCATGCCGCATGCTGCCGGTCCGGTGCGCCTGGCCTGGCAGCTGCCGCTGCTGCGTCGTGAGCTGCAGCTGGACCTGCTGCACCTGCAGTACCGGCTGCCGTGGTGGGGCGAGGGCCCGTATGCCTGCACCATCCACGACGTGCTGTTCGAGAGCCACCCGCAGTTCTTCTCGCGGCCCTTCACCTGGCTGGCGCGCTGGAGCAGCCGCGATGCGGTTCGCCGCGCGCGCGCGCTGCTCACCGTGAGCGCGTACTCGCAGGCCGAGTTGGCGCGCCATTACGGCGTGGCACCCTCGCGCATCCAGGTCACGCACAACGGCGTCGACCTGGCCCGCTTCCGGCCCGACATCGACCCCACGCCGCTGCAGGCCCTGGGTCTGACGCCAGGCGGCTACCTGTGCTGCGTCGGCCGACTGGAGCCGCGCAAGAACCATGTGGGCCTGGTTCAGGCCTATGCGCGTCTGCCCGCGGGCCAGCGCCCGCCACTGGTCATCGTCGGCCAGCGCGATTTCGCGTACGCCGAGGTGTTCAAGCTCGTGCAGCAGCTGGGCCTGCAGGACGAGGTGCGCTTCCTCGAGCGCGTCTCCGATGCCGAACTGGGGGCCGTGCTGGCCCATGCCCGCCTGTTTGTCTACCCCAGCTGGGCCGAGGGCTTCGGCATGCCGGTGCTGGAGGCCATGGCCTGTGGCGTGCCGGTGGTCACCTCGCGCGGCACCGCGCTGCAAGAGGTGGCAGAAGGTGTGGCCTGGCTGGCTGACCCGCATGACCCGGCCCAGCTGGCGCAGGTCATGGCCCGCGCGCTGGCAGAAGACGACGCCGCGCGTCAGGCGCGCATTGCGCAGGGCCTGGCGCGCGCCCTCGCGTTCGACTGGGCCTCTTCCGCCCGCGTGCTGCTGCAGTCGCTGGCCGCAGCCCTGCCCGGTGCGATGGTCACGCCCGATGCCCGTGCTGCTGCCGCTTCGCCGGGCCGGCCCGCCGGGTGACGCGGTCGAGCGCGCGCCGCGCCGTCAGGCAAACCGGCGCGCCGCGTGCAGGCCCAGGCCCGTGGCCACCGAGGCCAGCCGGTCGCCGCGCACGGCCGCCGCGTGCGGAAACGCCGCCTGCAGCCGCTGCGTGAGCGCGCGCAAGCCCGTGGAGCCGCCCGTGAAGTACAGCGCGTCGATCTGCGTGTCTTGCAGGCCGGCCAGGCGCACGGTCTCATGCGCGCACGCCACGATGCGCTGCAGGTCGCTGTCCAGCGCGCCTTCGGCTTCGGCGCCACCCAGCGCCGCCTGCAACCCGGCTTCGATCAGCGCCAGGTTCAACACCGTGTCCTGGCCCTCGGCCGTCTCGATCTTGGCGGCCTCGGCCAGGCCCACCAGCGCGTGGCCCAGGCGGTCCTTGATCACCTTCATCAACCGTGCATGGTGGCGCGGGTCACCGTAGAAGTCGCCCATGCCGCGCAGCTCGGCCACCCGCGCAGGCTGGTAGACGGTGTTGATCAGGTGCCAGGTCGCCAGGTCGAAGTACACGCGGCTGGGCACGGGCCGCGGTGGCTGCCCCCCGATGCTGGGGCCGAAGGCGCCCAGACCCAGTGTGGGCATGATGCTGTGCAGCGAGAGGTGGCGGTCGAAGTCGGTGCCCGCCACGTGCACGCCGTGGTTGGCCAGGATGTCGTCCCGCCGTTCCAGCCGCGCCGCGCGTGCAGGGCCCACCCGCACCACCGAGAAGTCCGAGGTGCCACCGCCGATGTCGGCCACCAGCACTGTCTGCTCTTGCGTGATGTGCTGCTCATGGTCGAAGGCGGCGGCGATCGGTTCGAACTGAAACGCCACCTCGTCGAAGCCCACGCTGCGGGCGGCCGCCTCCAATGAGGCCTGGGCCGCCGCGTCGCGGGCCGGGTCGTCGTCCACAAAGAACACGGGGCGCCCCATGACCACGCGCGTCAGCGGCTGGCCGCCGGCCTGCTCGGCCTTGAGCCGCAGGTGGCGCAGATAGGCGCTGATGATGTCCAGGTACTTCACGCCGTGGCCTTGGCCCACCTCGGTGGTCTGATCGGCCAGCGCGGTGCCCAGCACGCTCTTCATCGAGCGCATCAGCCGGCCCTCGTAGCCCTCGATGTAGGCCTGGATGGCCGCGCGGCCGTGGCAACGGGGCAGCGCATCGTCGGCCGTCGGGCCGGGCACGGCGCCCTGGGGCAGATCATGCCGGTCGGTCGCATAGAACACCGCGGTCGGCATGGTCAGGTGGTCGGCCTCGAGTGGCACCAGCCGCATTCCCTTGGCGTCGGAAGCAGGAATGGCGATGGCCGAGTTGGATGTGCCGAAGTCAATGGCGCAAAAGGTCATGCAGCGTCAATCAGGAAAGAGGGGGCGCGGGGGGGGGCGGTGAAGGTGGCGAAAGCGGTCATCGGCCGCGAAAAGCCGAGGGGCTCGTGCCTGCCCAGCGCTGGAAGGCGTGAATGAAGGCGGCGGATTCGGCGTAGCCCAGTTGCTGGGCAATTGCCTCGATGGGCAGGGCGGTGTGTTTGAGCAGATGGCGGGCCTTGGCATAGCGCGCCTCGGCCAGCAGGTCGCGGAAGTTGGTGCCTTCCTCGCCCAGTTGCCGCCGCAGCGTGCGCTCCGACAGGCCCAGCGCCTTGGCCACCTCTTCGGCACCGGGGTAGCTGCCACTGAAGAGGCCGAGGTGCGTCAGCACCCGGTCCTTGAGGGTTTCGCTGCTGGCCTCCTGGGCCACCAGCTGCTGGTCGCACATGGTGCGGTACATCGCGTGGGCGTTCGGGTCGGCGGAGGGCAGCTTGAGCTGCAGGTGCTCGTTGCGCATCCAGAAGCGGGCCTCTGCCTCGCCAAAGCGCACGGGGCAGCCAAAGTAGCGTTCGTACTCCAGCGCCTCGGGCGGGCGCGGGTAGGGCATGTCGATGCGCTCGGCGTGGATGTCCAGCCCCAGGCTCACCTGCATGTCGCGCACCATCTTGTAGGTGCCCGAGACCTCGCCGTCGACCCGAAAGCGAAACGCCCGGGCTTCCATCGCCATCGGCGTGAGCACCAGCGCACTGAGCTTGTCGCCCGGCTCGAAACGCAGGGTGCCGAACAGGTAGGTCAGCCGCTGGTAGCGGACGCCGGTCTGGATGGCCTCGTAGGCGCTGCCGCAGGTCATCAGCAACATCACCAGCGGCCCGTAGCCCGCCAGGCCGTAGAAGCCGCCCAGCCGCAGGCCCGTGAGCGGGTCGCGCACGGCCTCGGCCAGGTCGGCATAGATGCGCAGCTCGCGCGAGCGCTCGATGCGCGTGCTCGGGTCGAGCTTGTCCAGGCTCAGCCCGTGGCGTGCGAGCACCGCCTCGGGCTGTTCGCCGAGTTGCTTGAGGCCTTGCACCAGGTAGATCAACCCGAGGACGGAACGCGTGCTCATTTGACTTTTGTCAATTAGTTGGCAGCTCACCCCACGCGTAAACCCGCGAAGTGGCCGAAACGATCAATTGTTGGTCGAATCTAGCATGGCCCGCCCTGTTCACCGTCGGCACCATGCACCCATGTTCGGAGACACGCCACGGCAGCCCCGCCGCGGCGCCACAGAGCCAGACCCAGAGGTGCAACCCATGAGCAACAACACCACCGCTTCGCAAACCGTCCGCCACGTCGAAGTGGCCATTGCCGGCGCCGGCTTCGGCGGCCTGTGCATGGCCATCCAGTTGCAGAAGCACGGTATCCAGGACTTCCTCATCCTCGAGAAGAAGGGCGAGGTCGGGGGCGCCTGGCGCGACAACCACTACCCGGGCGCCGCCTGCGACGTGCAGTCGCACATGTACTCCTACTCGTTTGAGACCAAGGCCGACTGGTCCAAGCGCTATGCGCCGTGGCACGAGATCCAGCAGTACATTCTGGAGACGGTCAAGAAGCACAACCTGCGGCCCAAGATCCACTTCAATCAGGAAGTGGTCAGCGCGGTGTTCAACGAGGGCATCGGCAAGTGGGTGATCAAGACCGCCGGCGGTGAGACCATCATGGCGCGCCACTGGGTGCTCGCCTCGGGCCCGCTGCACGTGCCGGCCGTCCCCGACATCAAGGGGCTGGCGAGCTTCAAGGGCAAGGTCATGCACTCGGCCGAGTGGGACCACAGCTACGACCTCAGCGGCAAGAAGGTGGCCTCGCTGGGCACCGGCGGCTCGGCCATCCAGTATGTGCCCGAGATCGCGCCCAAGGTCGGCCAGCTGCATGTGTTCCAGCGCACGCCGGCGTGGGTCATCCCGCGCGACGAGCGCAGCTACTCGGCCTTCCGCAAGTGGCTGTTCGCTGCCATGCCCTTCACGCGCACGCTGCACCGCTGGCGCTGCTACTGGACGAACGAGTCCCGCGTGTGGCCCATCATGAATCCACCGCTGGCCAAGGTGGGCGAGTTCTTCCTGAAGAAGTTCATCTCGATGCAGGTGAAGGATCCGGCCCTGGTCAAGAAGCTCACGCCCGATTACACGCTGGGCTGCAAGCGCATCCTGATTTCCAACAAGTGGTACCCGACCTTCAACCGCCCCAATGTGGAGCTGGTGACCGATGCCATCTCGCATTTCACCGAAACCGGCATCGTCACCAAGGATGGCAAGACACGCGAACTCGACTGCGTGATTCTGGGAACCGGCTTCATCGTCGACCCGCGGATCTACATGAAGAGCTTCGAGCTGCGCGGGCTCAACGGCCACACGGTACAAGAAGACTGGAAGACCAGCCCCACCAGCTACCTGGGCATCACCACGGCCAACTACCCCAACATGTACCAGCTGGTCGGCCCGCACACCGGCCTGGGCCACAACTCCATCATCTTCATGATCGAGGCGCAGGTGGAGTACATCATCCAGTGCATGAAGCTGGTCAAGGACAAGGGCGCCGATTACATCGACGTCAAGCCTGAGGCCATGACCCGCTTCCTGGGTGAAGTGACCGAGGCCCTGCAGGGCACGGTGTGGAACTCGGGTTGCAAGAGCTGGTATCAGACCGCCGATGGCATCAACTTCGCCATCTGGCCGTGGTCGACCTGGAAGTACTGGCTGCGCACCCGCCATGTCATCGAAGGCGACTACGTCTTCCGCCAATGTGGCGCGCGCCTGGCGGGGCAGAGCGGTGCCTCGGCAGCGGTCCCCGCTGCGGTGGCGCCCGAGCAGGCCATGGCCCGCGCCGCCGCCCGCTGAGTTCGGTTGTCTCCTGTGTTGCAGGGCGCCTTCGGGCGCCCTTTTTTCACTTGATGCAGATCAGCATGCAGCGCTTGCCGGGGCGCGCTTGCGAATGCTTACAAGCCTCTCCCCCTTCAGAGGGGCGATGGTCTGGTGTCCCGCCGCCTATAGTCGCTTGAGTCCGGGGGCGATGCTGTGCGCCGCCGGGCCAGACCAGTCAAGAAGAAACAAGGCAGGCACAACGACACACAAAACAGGAAGGGCAACACACACAGCGCTGCGGGCATGCCCGCGTCGGGCCGGTCAGGTTATCCTGGCTGGCCTTTCTTTTGTCACGAGGCGCCGGCGGTCGGGCGTCTACAGTCCGAGGCCCGGGCGGCCGATAAACGAGTGTCCTCAGCTTCCAGTGCATGACCATGGGCGCGCGTGAACCCACCTCTTCAGAAGACGCCACGCCTGCCGGCAATCCCCTGATCCTGCGGTCGGTGGAGCGGGCCTGGCAGGCTGCGACGGCCGACCGCACGCTGCGCACGCGCTACCGCCTTGGCGACATGCTGCTGCTGCACGGGTTCGTCACCCAGTCCGCCCTGCATCAGGCGCTGGACGCACAGCGCGCGTCGCCACACCGAGAGCTGCTGGGTCAGATCCTGCTGGCGCGCGGTCTGGTAACCGAGGCGCAGCTGCAGATCGCGCTTGCCTCGCTGGCGGGCATGGCGGTGGTGGATTGCATGGCGCTGGCGCCCCAGACCGAGGCCGTGCAGCTGGTGCCCCACGCCACGGCCCAGCGCGATCAGGTGCTGCCCCTCATGCAGCGCGGCAATACCTTGCTGGTGGCCATGGACGACCCCTGGTGTCGGACCACGCTCGATGAACTGGCTTTTGTCACCAACCTGCGCATCGCTCCGGTCATGGCCCTGCCCGGTACCTTGGCGCCAGCCCAGCAGCGCGTCTATGCGGCGTTGCAGAGCCAACGCCACGCCAACGGCCACGACGACGTCCACCAGCTGGCCGCCAGCCTCGCCGGCGAGCTGCCGTCTCAGGCTGATGCCGCCGCGCAGGAGGCCATCACCGAATCCAGCAGCACGCTGGTGCGGCTGGTCAACACCATCATCGCCGACGCCATTGCGCGGCGCGCGTCCGACATCCACATCGAGGCCGACACGCCCCATGCCCCTGTGCGCATCCGCTTCCGGATCGACGGCGCCCTCGTGCCTTACCTCGATCTGCCCGCGCATTACCGGGCGGCCCTGGTGGCGCGGCTCAAGATCATGTCCGATCTGGACATTGCCGAGCGCCGCCGCCCGCAAGACGGCAAGATCGACTTCTCGCGCTTCGCCGACCAGGCCATGGAGCTGCGCGTGGTCACCGTGCCCACGGCCCATGGCGTCGAAGGCGTCGTGCTGCGGCTGTTGTCGGGCGCCAAGCCGCTGCCGCTCGATGGCATCGGCCTGAGCCCGGCCAACCTCAGCACGCTGCGCGAGCGCATCGGCAAGCCCTATGGCCTCATCCTGATCTGCGGGCCCACGGGCTGCGGCAAGACCACCACGCTGCATTCGGTGCTGCGCGAACTCAACCAGGGCGACCGCAAGATCTGGACGGCCGAAGACCCCATCGAGATCACCCAGCCGGGGCTGTGCCAGGTACAGGTCAATGCCCGCATCGGCTGGACGTTTGCCGCGGCCATGCGCACCTTTCTGCGCGCCGACCCCGATGTGATCATGATTGGCGAGATGCGCGACGCCGAGACGGCCAACATCGCCATCGAAGCTTCGCTGACCGGCCACCTCGTGCTGTCCACCCTGCACACCAACTCGGCCGCCGAGAGCATCACCCGCCTGCTCGAGATCGGGCTCGATCCGTTCAACTTCTCGGATTCGCTGCTGGCCGTGCTGGCGCAGCGGCTGGTGCGGCGCGTGTGCCCGCAGTGTGGTGTGCGCAGCGAGGCCACGGCCGACGAGCTGGACGCCATGGCCCATGACCATCTGCGCAGCGCGCATGCCGAGCACCCCGACGGTGTGGCCGCCGTGCTCACCGCCTGGCGCCAGCAGCATGGCGACGAGCAGGGCCGCATCTGGCTGCGCCGCCGCGGACCGGGCTGTGACGCCTGCAACCACCATGGCTACAAGGGCCGGCTGGGTGTGCACGAGCTGCTCGTGGCCGACGACACGGTGCGCCGCCTGATCCGCCACCGCGCCTCGGCCACCGAGATCCTCGAAGCGGCGCTGGCCGGCGGGCTGCGCACGCTGCGGCAAGACGGCATCAGCAAGGTGCTTCAGGGGCTGACCGACCTGCCCGAGGTGCTGGCCGCCAGCAACGCGTGAGGGGCGCTATGCTGCACGCCATGTTCGTGCCTGCTGCCCCCTTCCACGCCGCCATCATCGACCTCGACGGTACCCTGGTCGACACCCTGGGTGATTTCGTCGTCGTTCTGCATCACACCCTAGCCGACATGGGTTGCCACCCGGTCGAGTGCGCGCGGGTGGACCGCGGCTTCCTGTCGCTCACGGTGGGCAAGGGCACCGAAGACCTGTTGCGCCGCAGCCTGGCCCACGCCTGGGGTCTGCCCGACGACGCGCCCGAGGCCGTTGAGGCCGTACCCGAGGCCTGGGCCCATTACAAGCGCCACTACGAGCGGCTCAATGGCCAGCATGCCGAGCCGTTCCCCGGCGTGGTGGCCGGCCTGCAGGCCGTGGCGGCCCAGGGTGTGCCGCTGGCTTGCCTGACCAACAAGCCCACCGCCTTTGCCGAGCAGCTGCTGGCCGCCAAGGGCTTGCGTGGGCATTTCGCGCAGGTGTTCGGGGGCGATGCGTTTGCCCGCAAGAAGCCCGACCCCCTGCCGCTGTTGAAGACCTGCGAGGCGCTCGGCGTGGCCCCTGCGGCCACCTTGATGGTGGGCGATTCGAGCAACGACGCCCAGGCGGCGCGCGCCGCCGGCTGTGGCGTGCTGCTGGTCACCTACGGCTACAACCACGGCCACCCGATCACCGAGGTGCCAGCGCTGGCCCACGTGGATCGGCTCGATGCGGTGGATTGGTCGCGCTGGCTGCGCCCCGCGACTTGATCCCTCGCCTGATTTCCCTATCTGAGCGCGCTCAATCGAGTGCGTCGAGCACGGCCGTGGGCTGCTGATCCAGCAAGGCGGTCTTGAGGTCCTGCGTGACGGGCTTGTCCCCCAGCCACACGCGCAGGATGGCCGGGTAGAACAGCGGCTCGGCAATCGGCAGGCCGGCCGGCTGGCCATTGACGAAGAACATCGTCCCGCGCTTGGGCACATGCTCGATCACGAAGGTGTCGCCCGCGTTGAGCCGTTTGATGCCGGCGAACTGCTCGCCCATCACGCGGATCGACGGGATCAGCGTGAAGAAGTCGGCGCGGCTGCTGTTGAGCTCGATGCCGCGCGTGATGACTTTGCCGATCTCGTCCACCCGCATGCCCTGGAGCATCACGAAGCGCAGTTGGCGCGGGCTGGACAGGTTCAGGACCGCCTTGACGTCGGTCGTCTTGCTGGGCAGGTACAGCCCCACGGTGTAGAGCTTGGCCAGCGCGCGGTAAGCGACACCTGTGCCATTGAGCGTCAGCGTCTGGCCCTCGACGCGCACGGTCTCGGGATACTGCACCCCGACGGCATCGGCATTGACGGCCAGGGTCGGGGTGGCGCAGCCCAGGCTGGCGGCCAGCAAAAGAGCGGCCCGCCAGTTTCGCCAGGGAGCGCGGCTGCGGCACAGTGCAAGACTCATGGTGGTCACAGGTCACGAAATCCGGGAAGCCCCGGAAAGGTTGGGATTGTTACGCGACGGGCGGGTCGTGCAACCTGGGTTTGCCCTTGTCGAGGACGAACGCCTGACAGGCGGCCCCCCTGACTGGGTGGCGCCCCCCTGCTACACTGATTTCATGTTCGTTCCTCGCAAACAGACCAAAGGCGCACACGACCGGGGGGCCTGGCCCTGGCGAAGCCTGCCTGCGCACGCTTGACGCGTCGGCGTGGCCGCGATCATAGGCGGCCGTGGCCGGCAGGACGCCCTCTGTGCTGTCACAAAACCGTAAGCGTTGGTGACGGTCCTGGCCCGCGAAGGGCCGCAGGGCAGCGAGAACCACATCTCCGGTGCGGGGCATCTGCCTCGTCCGGCGGGCTTGGAGGCCCTTCATCATGATCACCGAAACCGAATTCAAGGCCCTGGCCGCGCAGGGCCACAACCGCATCCCCCTGGTCGCCCAGGCCCTGGCCGATCTCGACACCCCTTTGTCGCTCTACCTCAAGCTCACGCAGGGCAAGTCGCTGAGCTTTCTGCTCGAGTCGGTCGTGGGCGGCGAGCGCTTCGGCCGCTATTCCTTCGTCGGCCTGCCCGCGCGTACGCTGGTGCGCGCCACCGGCCGCCACATCGAGGTCGTCACGGACGGCGCCGTCGTTGAAACGCATGAGACCAACCCGCTGGATTTCATCGAGGCCTATCAGGCACGCTTCAAGGCGGCCGTGCCGCAAGGGCTGCCGCGTTTCTGTGGGGGGCTGGCGGGCTATTTCGGCTACGACACGGTGCGCCACATCGAGCCGCGCCTGGCCAAGACGCACAAGCCCGGGGGCATCGGTACGCCCGACATCCTGCTGTTGCAGTGTGAAGAGCTGGCCGTCATTGACAACCTGGCCGACCGGCTGTACCTCATCGTCTACGCCGATCCCGCCCAACCCGGTGCCTACGACCGCGCCGCCGCGCGGATCGCCGAGTTGCAGGCCCAGTTGAACGCCGTCGTGCCGGTGCCGCCGATTGCGCCCACCGCGTCGCACCCCGTCGAGCGCCATTTCGCCAAAGACGACTTCGAAGCGGCCGTGCGCAAGTGCAAGGACTACATCGCTGCGGGCGACTGCATGCAGGTGGTCATCGGCCAGCGCCTGCAAAAGCGCTTCACCGCCTCGCCGCTGACGCTGTACCGTGCGCTGCGCTCGCTCAACCCGAGCCCCTACATGTACTACTACGACATGGGCGACCACCATGTTGTTGGCTCCAGTCCCGAGATCCTGGTGCGCCAGGAGAAGAACGCCGAGGGCGGCGAGACGGTGACGATCCGTCCCATTGCCGGCACCCGTCCCCGCGGCGCCACGCCCGAGGCCGACCTGGCCAACGAGCAAGAGCTGCTGGCCGACCCCAAGGAGCGCGCCGAGCACGTCATGCTGATCGACCTGGCGCGCAATGACATCGGCCGCATCGCCAAGACCGGTTCGGTGAAGGTGACCGAGGCCTTTGGCATCGAGCGCTACTCGCATGTCATGCACATCGTCAGCAACGTCGAAGGCACGCTGAAAGACGGCATGAGCGGGCTCGATGTGCTGCGCGCCAGCTTTCCGGCCGGCACACTCAGCGGCGCGCCCAAGATCCGGGCGATGGAGATCATCGACGAGCTCGAGCCCGTGCAGCGCGGCGTCTACGGCGGGGCGGTGGGCTACCTGAGCTTCGCGGGCGACATGGACGTGGCCATTGCCATCCGCACCGGTGTCATCAAGGACCAGACCTTGTACGTCCAGGCCGGGGCCGGGGTGGTCGCCGATTCGGTGCCCGAGCTCGAATGGAAGGAAACCGAGGCCAAGGCCCGTGCCGTGGTGCGCGCGGCCGAGATGGCCGAACAAGGGCTCTGAGCCGCGCCGCGGCCTGCGGCGGGTGCGGGGGGGCGGGCCGACCCTGAGCGGGTGAGCCCGGATCAAGTTCCGGCCGGGTGCGCCGATCTCTTGCCAGACAAGCGATCGGCTGCAACCCAGTGTCCCCCATTTTCGTCCTGTACACCCTCGTCACCCTGAGCACCGGCCTGGCCTTGCTGCTCGTGTGGCGTCACGACCGGACGCAGGGCTTTACCGCCCTGCTGGGGTTGTCGCACCTCATCTTTTCGTTCAGCCCGCTGGCCTATTTCGCCATGCAGCGGCCCGAGCCGCTCTGGCACGGCCTCGGCGTGGGCGCCCTGGTGCTGATCAGTTCGCTCTACGTCACCTTTTTGCTGACAGGCTTTGGCCAGCTGTCCGGCCGGCGTGTCACATGGCGGCAAGGAGCGCTCGGGCTGCTGGCGCTGTGCGTGTTCCACGGGGTTTTGCTCGCGGGCGGACGCGAGCTGGCCCAGGGCGGTTTTGCCACGCTCAACACGCTTGCGGGGCTGCTTGTGGCGCGCTGGATGGTGCGCCTCAGGCCGGTCGATCGCTTCTGTGCGGTGGTGCTCGTGCTGTGTGGGCTCAACCAGTTCACCTATGCCTTCCTGGGCGATGCCGGCACCCAGCAGCAGACGGTGGTGGCCACCGGCTTGCGCCTGGTGCTGGGGCTGGCCCTGCTGTATGGCGCGCTCACGCGCTCCAGCCGCGAGTTCCGCCGCATGCGCGACCGCTTCTTCGAGCTGACCGACCGTTCGCAGCAGGGGGTGGTCGTGCTGTGCGGCTCCGAGGCCGTTTACCGCAACCCGGCCTTCCAGCGCATCTTTGGCATGGATCCCGCGCGCCCGGCACCGCCGGTGTTCTCGGCTGCCTGGCTGGATGCGACCACGCCGCCCGAGGTGCGCGAGGCAGCCCACCGCCGTGCGCGCGACCTGGTGGCCGGCCGGGTGCAGGACCCGGAGTGGGAGGGGCCGCGGATCAGCCTGGATGGCCGGGCGTTGTATCTGCGCTTTCGTGCGTGGCAGGTCGACTGGGACAATCGGCCCGCGCTGCAGGTGGTGGTGTCGGACGAAACGGCCTCGCATGCGGCTGCACAGGCGCTGTGGTGGCAGGCCACCCACGACGAGCTGACCGGCCTGCCCAACCGCAGCGCCCTGTTGCGGCGCCTGCGCGAGCTGGTCGATCCCGCCAGGCCGCATCCGTTCGCGTTGATCCTGCTGGATGTGGACCGCTTCAAGTCGTTCAACGACGCCCATGGCCACGAGGTGGGCGATGCTGTGTTGCAGGCCCTGGCGCAGGCCATTTTGGCCCAGGTGGGGGATCAGGCCGAGTTGCTGCGTCTCGGGGAAGACGAGTTCGCCCTGCTGGTTTGTGGCGAGGCGCCGGAGGCGCGCGCTCGTACGGTCACCGACGCGATCCGCGCCCTGGTACGCGACCCGCTGGTGTTGCCCGATCACCGCTTCTACCTCGATGTCTCGATGGGCGTGGCCTGCCATGCGGCGGGCATGGCCGCCTCGCCCGAGCAGGTGCTCCAGGCAGCCAATGCTGCGATGCGCCTGGCCAAACGCCTGCCCGGCACTTCGGTGCAGTGGGCGGCCGAGCAGATCAGGCAGGAACTGGCCGCCAGTTTCGGTGCCGAACAGGCCCTCAGGGCCGGTCTGCGCAACGAAGAATTCGCGCTGGTCTACCAGCCCAAGGTGCGCTCGAGCGACCGGGCGCTGATCGGCTTCGAGGCCCTGGTGCGCTGGGACCGGCCCGGCCACGGGCGCATCAGCCCGCTGGACTTCATCCCCGCTGCCGAGCGCACGGGCCTCATCATGCAGCTGGGGGCCCTGATCCTGCACCGCGCCTGCGCCCAACTGGCCGCCTGGCGCGATGCCGGCCTGCCCGTGGTGCCGGTGGCGGTCAATGTGTCGCCGCTGCAGCTGCTCGACACCGGCTTTCCGCACACGGTGATCGGCGCCCTGCAGACGCACAAGCTGCCTCCTGCATGGCTGACGCTGGAGATCACCGAAAGCGCCGCCGTCACCCACATGGACCAGGCGTATGAGCAGATCCGCCTGTTGCGCGAGGCGGGCGTCGAGGTGGCGCTGGACGACTTCGGCACCGGTTTCTCGTCGCTCAACATGCTGCGCAGCCTGCCTTTGCACACGGTGAAGATCGACCGCAGCCTCATCAGCCCCATGCCCGAGCCCGACGCCGTCGCGGTGGTCACGGCCATCTGCCAGCTCGCGGCTGTCCTGCATCTGGATGTGGTGGCCGAAGGCGTCGAAACCCAACAGCATGCCCAGGCCGCGCGCCAGGCGGGTTGCCAGGTGCTGCAGGGCTATCTGTTCGCGGCGCCACTGGGCGCCGACCAGGCCACCGATTGGCTGCGCGCGCCACCCGTCGCCCAGCTCGACGCGCTCGACGTGCCCGCCTGAGCCACCGGGAGCCCCCGGGTCTGCGTCCGGCCGCGGCCTCTGTCTACAATGGGCGCATGCAGCACTTTTTCCTCTCGGCAATCTGGCGCACGCGCGTGCGATGGTGGCGCTGACGCCTGCCCGCTCCCGCGCCTCGCGTGGTCCTGCTGACCCGCGCCTGCCTGGCCCGTCTCGCCAGGCGACCCATGATGATCCCCTGCGATCCCCGCCCTGAGAGGAATGCCGCCATGCTGCTGATGATCGACAACTACGACAGCTTCACCTTCAACCTCGTGCAGTACTTCTGCGAGCTGGGTGAAGAAGTCAAGGTGGTGCGCAACGACGAGGTCACGCTCGACGAGATTGCCGCCATGAAACCTGACCGCCTGGTGCTCTCACCCGGCCCCTGCTCGCCTGCTGAAGCCGGTATCTGCGTGCCCGCGCTGCAGCGCTTTGCCGGTCAGCTGCCCATCCTGGGCGTCTGCCTGGGCCACCAGAGCATCGGCGCCGCGCTGGGTGGCAAGATCATCCGCGCGGCTCAGCAGATGCACGGCAAGACCAGCGTCATCACCACCGACGAGCAAGGCGTGTTCGCCGGCCTGCCCCGGCAGTTCACCGTGATCCGCTACCACTCGCTGGCCATCGAGCGCGCCACCTTGCCCGAGTGCCTGCACATCTCGGCCGAGACCGAGGACGGCGAGATCATGGGCGTGCGCCACACCGGCTCGCTGACCGACCCGAATTTCGCCCCACTGGAGGGCGTGCAGTTCCACCCCGAGTCCATCCTGACCGAGCACGGCCACGCCATGCTGGCCAACTTCCTCAAGATGTGAGGCCCACAAGATGACCCAGATCACCGATCAGCAGGCCCTGCAGCGCGTCATCGAGCACCGCGAGATCTTCCACGACGAGATGCTGGGCCTGATGCGCCGCATCATGAGTGGCGAGATGTCGCCCGTCGTGATGGCGGCCCTCATCACCGGCCTGCGCGTCAAGAAGGAAACCGTGGGCGAGATCACCGCGGCGGCCCAGGTCATGCGCGAGTTCGCCACCCCGGTCGAGCTGGCTGACCGGGCGCATCTCGTCGACCTGTGCGGCACCGGCGGCGACGGCGCGCACACCTTCAACATCAGCACCACGGCGATGTTCGTGGCCGCTGCGGCCGGTGCGCGTGTGGCCAAGCATGGCGGGCGCTCGGTGTCCTCGTCGACCGGCAGCGCCGATGTGCTCGAAGCCCTGGGCGTCGCCATCAACCTGCAGCCGACCCACGTGGCCCAGGCTTTGAGCGACGTTGGCATCGGCTTCATGTTCGCGCCCAACCACCATGGCGCCATGAAGCATGCTGCGCCCGTGCGCAAGGAGCTGGGCGTGCGCACGCTGTTCAACATCCTCGGGCCCCTGACCAACCCTGCCGGCGCGCCCAACCAGCTCATGGGCGTGTTCCACCCCGACCTGGTCGGCATCATGGCGCGCGTGCTGCAGCGCCTGGGCTCGAACCACGTGCTGGTTGTCCACGGCGCCGACGGGCTTGATGAGATCACGCTGTCAGGCGACACGCTGGTGGCCGAACTCAAGGATGGCGAGGTGCGCGAGTACCGCATCAACCCGGGCCAGTTCGGCATCGGCGAGCACGACGGCTCCATGCTCAAGGCCCAGACCCGGGAGATGTCGCAGGCCATCTTGCAGCGCGTGCTGGCCAACGAGCCCGGCCCGGCGCGCGACATCGTGCTGATGAACGCCGGGGCAGCCATCTATGCCGCCAACGTGGCCGACAGCCTGGCCGATGGCGTCGAGCGTGCCCGCGACGCCCTGGCCTCGGGCCGGGCCGCCGACAAGCTTGCCACATTCGTGCAGACCACCCAGCGCCTGGCTGCCGCTCAAGGCTGACCGCCTCAGAAAGACCCCATGTCCGACATCCTGCAGAAGATCGTCGCCGTCAAGCACGAAGAGATCGCGCTGGCCCTCAAAACCCGGTCGCTGGCCGATGTGCGCGCGCAGGCTGAAGCGCGCAACCGTGAGCTTGCCGACGTGCGCGACTTCGTCGGTGCCTTGCGCGCCAAGGTGGCCGCCGGTCAGGCCGCGGTCATCGCCGAGGTCAAGAAGGCCAGCCCCAGCAAGGGCGTGCTGCGCGAGCACTTTGTGCCGGCCGACATCGCGCGCAGCTACGCACAGCATGGCGCGGCCTGCCTGAGCGTGCTGACAGATGAGCGCTTCTTCCAGGGCTGTGAGGCCTACCTGAAGCAGGCCCGCGACGCCTGCAGCCTGCCCGTGCTGCGCAAGGACTTCATGGTCGATGCCTTTCAGGTCTACGACGCGCGGGCCATGGGCGCCGATTGCATCCTGCTGATTGCCGCCTGCCTGGACGACGCCCAGATGCGCGACCTCGAAGCCCTGGCCCATGAGTTGGGCATGGCCGTGCTGGTCGAGGTGCACGACGGCGACGAACTCGACCGCGCCCTGAAGCTCAAGACCCCGCTGGTCGGCATCAACAACCGCAACCTGCGCACCTTCGAGGTCACGCTGGACACCACGGTGGGCCTGCTGCCCCGCGTGCCGGCCGACCGCCTGCTGGTGACCGAATCCGGCATCCTGGGGCGAGCCGATGTGCAGCGCATGCGCGATGCCAATGTGCACGCCTTCCTGGTGGGCGAGGCCTTCATGCGCCAGCCCGATCCGGGCGCGGCGCTGGCCCAACTGTTTGCCTGAGGCGCATGCCGCGGCAGCCGCAAGCCGGCCAGCAGGCCGCGTTCGCCTTTGACGAGGCCGGCGCGGGGCGTGCCGAACCCGCAGGGGTCGCGGAAGCAGCGCCCCATCTGAGCCGGCCGCTGGCGGCCTTGTTCGATGCCGTGCCGGAGGACTGGCGGGCGGTGACCGAGCCGTTTCGGGCCAGTGCCGCCGGGCAGGCGCTGATCCAGCGCGTGGATGCGGCGCGATCAGCGGGCGCCGTCATCTATCCCGACCAGGTTTTCCAGGCGCTGCACCTCACGCGCCGCGCCGATGTGCGCGTGCTGATCCTGGGTCAGGACCCGTATCACGGCCCCGGCCAGGCCCACGGCCTGGCGTTTTCCGTGCGACACGGCGTGGCCATTCCGCCCAGTTTGCGCAACATCCGCAAGGAGTTGCAGCGCGACCTCGGGCTGGCGCTGCCGGGGCATGGCAGCCTTTCGGCCTGGGCAGAGAGCGGGGTGCTGCTGCTCAACACGGTGCTCACCGTCGAGGCGGGTCAGGCCGCCAGCCATGCCGGCTGGGGCTGGGAGGCGCTGACGGACGCGTTGGCGCAAGCCGTGGCAGCCGACGCGGGCCCGCGGGTGGCGATGCTGTGGGGCGCCCACGCCCAGCGCAAGGCGCCCCTGCTGGTGGCGGCCCGCCAGGCGGCGCGGCAGCCTGCCGACGAGCTGCTGGTGCTGCAGAGCAACCACCCCTCGCCCCTGTCGGCCACACGCGGTCCCGTGCCCTTTGTGGGCTGCGGGCACTTTGGTCAGGCTCAGGCCTTTTTTCACCAGCGTGGATGCACGCTCGATTGGTCGCTGGCCTGAGCGGCCGGCCCGGTCATCGAGCCGGCGGGCCGGGCCGCCGTTCAGCGGAAGTACCAGACGCTCATCAGGCCGAAGTGGTCGCCGCGCACCTTGTAGCCCTTTTCTGCCCACGGGAAGTTGGCCGTCAGGCTGGCGTCTTCCTTGCTGACCTTGTAGGTTTCGCGCACATAGCGTGCTCGCAGGCCCCAGTCTGGGGTCAGGGCGTACTCGGCTTCCAGCACCAGCCCCACATTGCTTCGATAGTGAATGCGTCCGCCGCCCCCGCACTCTTCTTCAGGACAAGACTCGTCGTTCACGCGGAAAGCGCTGTACGCGGCCTTGCGGACGCCAAAGCCCAGCTGCACGCGATCGGCGGCGCGCCAGCGCAGCACCGCCTCCAGTGGGATTCTGCGGAATTCGCCGGCCGCGCCGTTCTTGCCACCGTAGCCGTCCACATGGAAGGCCAAGGCCAGTTGCAACGAGAACGGGCTGCCTGGGTGTGACAGTTCGACCCCGGCGCGCAGGTCCAAGCCGGCGCCCGCATCGACGTCCGTGTCGTACATCTTCTTGCCGTCATCCAGGTCATACACCGTCACGGGCGTGATCGTGTCTCCACCCCAGGTGTAGCCGATGCCCAGCATCGGCCGAAGCCGCAGGCCGTCCGAATGTCCTGTCTGGGTTTGGGCGAACGCCGACGATCCCAGACTCAGCGCGACCAGCGTGGCCAGCGCAATGCGTTGTGCAGACATGAGTGCTCCCTAACTGCCTTGTGTGGTCTGGCGTGATGCCACCAATGACGTGGCGCCGCCAACCGCGCCCGCCGTTCAACGCGAGTATCCCTGCTGACGCAGGTGTTTCGTAGCCGAAATCACCCGCGCTGCGGTGAGAAACACACACATGAGCGAAGGAGCGTTGTGTTTGCGAAAAAAGCTGTGCTAAAGTCTAGGGCTTGCCTTGGAGGGGTGCCCGAGTGGCTAAAGGGGGCAGACTGTAAATCTGTTGGCTTACGCCTACGCTGGTTCGAATCCAGCCTCCTCCACCAGGCAAACCCGATTGTCGTCGGATGCCCAGCGCGCGTGCGCTGGGCATCTCGCGAAATCTGGAATGTGGATCACTCCCGGGCGGGAGTAGTTCAATGGTAGAACCTTAGCCTTCCAAGCTAATGACGCGGGTTCGATTCCCGTCTCCCGCTCCAGAGGTCAAGGTCCTGACACATTCCGTGTGGTAGAGTCGCGGTCTTCGCATCAGGGTGCGCAGCACCTGGTCGACACCGGTTTGAGCGTCTCGCGAGCATCTTGCAAGACGTCGGCGTTCAAACCCGTGTCGATGCCCATGTGGCTCAGTGGTAGAGCACTCCCTTGGTAAGGGAGAGGTCGGCAGTTCGATCCTGCCCATGGGCACCACACACCTTTCTTTTCATTCGGCTCACTTCAGGATCGCTAGGAGCGAGAAACATGGCAAAAGGCAAGTTTGAACGGACCAAGCCGCACGTGAACGTGGGCACGATCGGTCACGTTGACCACGGCAAGACCACGCTGACGGCTGCGATCGCGACCGTGCTGGCCTCGAAGTTCGGCGGCGAAGCCAAGGCGTACGACCAGATCGACGCAGCGCCTGAAGAAAAGGCCCGTGGCATCACCATCAACACCGCACACGTTGAGTACGAGACGGCCAACCGTCACTACGCTCACGTGGACTGCCCCGGCCACGCCGACTACGTGAAGAACATGATCACGGGTGCCGCCCAGATGGACGGCGCCATTCTGGTGTGCTCGGCCGCTGACGGCCCGATGCCCCAGACGCGTGAGCACATCCTGCTGAGCCGCCAGGTGGGCGTGCCCTACATCATCGTCTTCCTGAACAAGGCTGACATGGTGGACGACGCCGAGCTGCTGGAGCTGGTGGAAATGGAAGTGCGCGAGCTGCTGAGCAAGTACGACTTCCCTGGCGACGACACCCCGATCATCAAGGGTTCGGCCAAGCTGGCGCTGGAAGGCGACAAGGGCGAGCTGGGCGAGCAGGCCATCATGAAGCTGGCCGAAGCACTGGACACCTACATCCCCACGCCTGAGCGCGCTGTGGACGGCACCTTCCTGATGCCTGTGGAAGACGTGTTCTCGATCTCGGGCCGCGGCACCGTGGTGACCGGCCGTATCGAGCGCGGCGTGATCAAGGTTGGCGAAGAAATCGAAATCGTCGGCATCAAGGCCACGCAGAAGACCACCTGCACGGGCGTGGAAATGTTCCGCAAGCTGCTGGACCAAGGTCAAGCTGGCGACAACGTGGGCATCCTGCTGCGCGGCACCAAGCGTGAAGACGTCGAGCGTGGTCAGGTGCTGTGCAAGCCGGGTTCGATCACCCCGCACACGCACTTCACGGGCGAGATCTACGTGCTGAGCAAGGACGAAGGCGGCCGTCACACGCCGTTCTTCAACAACTACCGTCCGCAGTTCTACTTCCGCACCACCGACGTGACCGGCTCGATCGAGCTGCCGGCCGACAAGGAAATGGTGATGCCGGGTGACAACGTGTCGATCACCGTCAAGCTGATCGCCCCGATCGCCATGGAAGAAGGTCTGCGCTTCGCCATCCGCGAAGGCGGCCGCACCGTCGGCGCCGGCGTGGTTGCCAAGATCCTCGACTGATCGTCGACAACGGTTTTCAGCAGGGGTATAGCTCAATTGGCAGAGCGTCGGTCTCCAAAACCGAAGGTTGGGGGTTCGATTCCCTCTGCCCCTGCCACCTGTTGACCGTTCGCTGTGTTCACAGCAGCCCGCAGAGCCCATCAGGCTTGCGGGCTTTGCTGCCTCAAAGTTCTCCCCATGTCCTCACCGCAAATTGAAACCGTCACTTCCGGTGCCGACAAGGCCAAGCTGGCCGCGGCTGGTCTTCTGGTCGTCGGCGCGGTGGCCGTCTTCTATCTGCTGGGCAAGCAGGACCTGTGGCTGCGCGTGCTGGCGCTGCTCGCCCTGATGGCAGCAGCGGTGGGCGTGTTCTTCACGTCTGCCCAGGGCAAGGAATTGATTGCCTTTGGTCAGGACGCGACCAAGGAACTGCGCAAGGTGGTCTGGCCTGCCCGTCAGGAGGCCACGCAGATGACCTTGTACGTGTTCGCCTTCGTGGTGGTCATGGCGCTGTTCCTGTGGCTGACCGATAAATCCCTGGAGTGGGTGCTCTACAGCCTGATCCTGGGCTGGAAGTGATCCCTTTCCCGATTACCAAGCGAGGTTGACCCCATGAGCGACGCTCAAACCACCCCCACCACCGCACCGCTGCGCTGGTACGTGGTGCATGCCTATTCCGGCATGGAGAAGGCCGTCGAGCGCAACCTGCGCGAGCGCATCGAGCGCGCCGGCATGCAAAGCCAGTTCGGCCGTATCCTCGTGCCCACCGAAGAGGTGGTCGAGGTCAAGAACGGCAAGAAGTCTGTCACCGAACGCCGTTTCTTCCCGGGCTATGTGCTGGTCGAGATGGTCATGTCCGACGACACCTGGCACTTGGTGAAGAACACATCCAAGGTCACCGGTTTTGTGGGGGGCGCCCGCAACCGTCCTTCCCCCATCTCGGAAGACGAGGTCATGAAGATCGTCAACCAGATGCAGGAAGGCATCGAGAAGCCCCGGCCCAAGGTCGAGTGGGAAGTGGGCGAAGTCGTGCGTGTCAAGGAAGGCCCGTTCACCGACTTCAACGGCAGCATCGAGGAGGTCAACTACGACAAGTCCAAGCTGCGCGTGTCGGTCACCATCTTCGGGCGTGCCACGCCGGTCGAACTCGATTTCCATCAGGTCGAGAAGATCTGAGACCGCCGTCCGGGAGCGTATCCCGTCTGAAACAGGGCTCCTTCAGGGAGCCCTTTGTCTTTCACGCTCTTGCGCAGCGCGGCGGTGCATCATTCCCCTGCGCGGGGTGGAATCCACTTCAGCAAGGTCTCGATGAGGCGTTCGGCGATGATGGGCTTGGCAATGATGTCGCGCATGCCGGCTTCTTCGCAACTAGCCCGGTCGTCCTGCAGCACCGCGGCCGTCATGGCGATGATGGGGGTCTTCTGCCAGGCAGGTTGTGCCCGGATCCGCCGCGTGGCCTCCAGTCCATCCATCACCGGCATGTGCATGTCCATCAGGATGGCGTCGAAGTGGCCCGGTCGAGCGTGCAGCACCGTGTCCACAGCCTCTGCGCCGTCTGCGACGGTGGTGACGTCCACATCGACCTGCTGCAGAAAGGCCTGGGCAACCATCTGGTTGAGTGCATTGTCTTCGACGAGCAGCAGTCGTCTGCCTTTCAGGCGCTGGCCGGCCACCCACGGAGACGGGGGGTCGACACGTCGGCTGGGCGGGCGAAGGGCGTCATGGACCTGCTGGAGCGCCTGCAGCAACACGCTGCCCATCACCGGGTGGCTCAGCTGGCGGATCGGCCCCAGCGCATCGACGGTCGACAGCATGCGTTCGCGCTGGTGCCCTTCGCACACAAGCAGCACGCCGGGCCAAGGGCGGCCTGCCGCCAGCATCCGACTGCGCAAAGGCCGCAACGCGTCGGCCAGGCCGTCGGCATCCCCGCGCCAGTCGATCACCAGCGCTTCAACGGCGGGGGCGGGGCGCAACAGCGCGGCTTCGACCTCGGTTGCGTGTCGGGCGGTTTGCCACTGTTCCGTCGACAGCGCGGGCAGCCGGCGCCACAGGTCGGGCGGCTGCGCCAGGGGGCTCCACAAGACCACGCCTCGGGCGTCAAGGGGCGCGGTCAAGGGTCCGGGTGGGGCGCACGCAGGCAGCGGCACGTCGAACCAGAACACGCTGCCGCGGCCGACCACGCTGTCCAGACCAATCTCGCCGCCCATCAGTGTGACGAGGCTGCGGCAGATGGACAGGCCCAGCCCGCTGCCACCGTATCGTCGCGTGATGGAGGCGTCTTCCTGGGTGAAGGCCGAGAACAAGGCGGCCCGCCGGGCCGGTGCGATGCCCGGCCCGGTGTCGCCGACCTCGAAGCGCAGGCCATCGGGCATGCTCCCGGGCCGCACCGACAGCGTCACCTCCCCCTGCGTGGTGAACTTCACGGCGTTGCCCAGCAGGTTGTTGAGCACCTGGGACAAGCGCAGCCCATCGGCCAAGACCGCCGGGGGCACCTGGGCGGCAATGTCGACGTGAAAGCTCAGGCCCTTCTGGGCCATGCGTCCTGAGAACAGGTCGACCGACCGGCGGATGAGCTCGTCGATCACCAGGGTCTGCGGGTCCACCCGCAGCTGACCGGCCTCCAGCCGCGAGTGATCGAGGATGTCATCGAGGATGCCCATGAGCGCCATCGCCGCTTCGTGCGCGCGGGCGATGTCGCCTTCCACATCGCCCGCCAGCGGCTTGTCCAGTGTCAGCCGGAGCAGGCCCAGGATGGCGTTCATGGGGGTGCGGATCTCGTGGCTCATGTTGGCCAGAAAGGCGCTCTTGAGGCGCGCGCTCTCCTGTGCGGCATCACGCGCCTGCGCCAGCTCGGTGAGGTCGGACCAACTCACGTAAAAGCCTTGCGTGTGGCCTAGCTCGTCCTTGTCCGGCCGGTACTCCACCCGCGCCACGCGTTGCGGGCGCCCGTCCTGCGCGGGAATGACGTGCTCGAACTGCTGGGGCTCGCCCTGCAGCGCCCGTTCGATGTGGGGTGCATGTATGGCGTGGAGTGTCGGCCCCAGCAGCGTCTGCACGGTCATGTGGGCCAGGAGCTGCGGGGGGATGCCGAACCAGGCCTGGTGGGCGCCGTTGCCGAAGCGGATGTGCCCGCTGCGATCCCAGTAGGCGATCGCGTTGGGCGTGTGGTCCAGGATGTCCTGCAGCGTCCGGTCGAGTTGCTGCAGGGCGCGTTGTTGCTCGGCGAACCGGTGGGCGAGCTGGCGGGCATCGGCCTCCCTGGCCTTTCGCGTCTCCTGCAGCCGCAGGCTGCGCAGGATGGCCTGGGTCAGGCGCTCGGCATCCAGCTGCACCTTGGGCACGTAGTCTGCCGCCCCCTCCTGCATGGCCTCGACCACCAGAGACTCGCTGCCCGCGCCTGTCACCATGATGATGGGCCCGTTGTACGAGGTCAGCTCGCGGATCGCCCGCAGCAGGGCCGAACCGGTGGTGTCGCCCAGGCTGTTGTCCAGCAGCACGCAGTCGACCGCCTGGCTGCGCAGAATGCGCATCGCCTCGTTGCCCGACTCGGCCTCCATGGTGTGCGTGCTCAAGGGGCAGCTGTGCAGGCAGCGACGCACGCGCTCCCGGTCGACATCATCGTCGTCGATGATGAGGATCTGCAGCGCGCGGGCGTCGGCGGAGGCGGTCATGGCAGTTGTACGGCGCTTCGATACCCGGCCAGCAGTTGGGTCAGCTTGGCAAACTGCGGGCCCACGGCCGACTTGATCATGTAGCCCGCCACGTTTCCGTCATAGGCGCGGCTGCGATCGGCGTCCGCGCTGGACGTCGTGAGCACAAAGATGATCTCTTCATGAAGGCGTGGATCGGCGCGGACAGCCTCCAGAAACTCGAAGCCGTTCATCCTGGGCATGTTGAGGTCCAGCAGGATCAGGCGTGGACGCGGGGCCTGACGCTGCGCGTCCTCGTTGCGCAGCACGTCCAGGGCGGCCTGGCCGTCCTCTACCCAGGTGATGGGGCAGGGAATGCCAGCGCGCCGCATGCTGCGCATCACAGCCTCTGCTGCCACGTCGTCGTCCTCGACCAGCAGGACGTGCAGGGGGGCAGAGTCAGTCATCATTGGTTCTCCTTGGATACATCGGCCACCAGACCCGGAACTGGGCACCTCGCCCGTCGGCGACCGGTGAGACCACGTCGATGCGGCCCCCGTGCGTCTCGGTCATGCGCTTGCAAAGCGCCAGCCCGATGCCGGAGGTTTCCCCCCGCCGGCTCGACGACAGCGTCTGGAACAGCTGGAAGATCCGGCGCGACGCCTGCGGCGGCACCCCCGGGCCATCGTCTGTGACGGTGATGAGCATGTGGCTGCCATCCCCGTGGGCGGCCATCCGGATGAGGCCGACATCGCGGTCATGGTGCTTGACCGCATTGCCCAGCAGGTTGCGCAGCACTGTGGCCAGGGGGGTGCGCACCGCCTGGAAGGTGCGCCCGTCCAGGGCCGAGGTGTCCAGCGTGAAGTGGGGCGGCAGTGGCTGCAACTCGAGGATCTCGGCCACGACGGCCGGCAGCGAGACGGCGCGGTAGTCGCTGTCTGTCTTGCCGGCCCGGGCGTAGCGCAGCAGGTCGTCGATGAGCGACTCCATGCGCTGGATGCGCGGCGAAACCCGGCCGAGATTGCGGCGCACATCGTCGAGCCTGCCGTCGGCCAGATCCTGATTGATCCAGTCGACCAGGTCGGCAATGCTGCGCAGCGGGGAGCGCAAGTCGTGTGAGGCAACGTACGAAAACTCCTGCAGGTCGGCGTTGGCCTGCTTCAGGTCGGCCTCCAGCCGCTTGCGGGCGCTGATGTCGGTCACGACTGCCAGCGTCATCACACGCCCTTGCCAGCGCACCCGGTTCAGCCCGATCTCGACTGCGACCTCGGTCCCGTCTGCATGCAGTGCCGTGAGGTCCCGGCCCTGGCCCATCATCCGCGCGCCGCCGGTGCGGGTGTAGCCCTGCATCAGCCCGGTATGCTGGGCCTGGTAGCGCTCCGGCACCAGTTGGCTCAGCGGCTGCCCGCGCAGCGCCTCAGGCGCATGGCCGAGCGCCGCGCCCAGTGCCGGATTGCTCTGAACGATCACGCCGTTGTCGTCGACCAGCATCAGGCCATAGGGCGACGCGTCGAAGAGCCCCTGGAAGGCCAGCGCCAGATCATGCCGGTCGCTGACGTCCACGACCGACGCCAGCACCATGCGGTCGCCGGCCTGCGTCACCAGCGGCGTCAGGCCGATCTCGACCGGAAAGACATGCCCCAGGGCGTGCTGGCCGTTGAGCACACGGCCCTCACCCATGCGCCGACGACTGGGCGCGGCCATGAACGCGCGCCGATGCGCGGCATGCAGGGTACGCAAAGCCTGCGGCAGCAGGCCGTCTACCGAATGCCCGACAAGGCTGTCCGCATCGTGTCCGAACATGCGGCACAGCTCCTGATTGACCGCCGCGATGGTGCCGTCCTCGGAAATCAGCACGAAACCGTTGGGCGCTGCGTCGAAGGCCTGGGCCAAGACGTCTGCGCGGTCATCCGTGGACGACGCAGGCAAAGACAGATCCATGCGCCATCTCCTCTCCGTTTTCTTGTGTCAGGTCAAGGATGTGATGGCAGGTTAGTACGTGGCTGCGGTGGTGGAAAGGCCGGGAGCAAAAGACGCACTGCCGCAGGGGTGAAGGCCTCGGGCTGTCACGGGCTTGCCAAGCAACGTGCTTCGCGACTACAATGATCGGCTTTTGCTTTTCCGCCCTGAAATACGCGGCGTCCTGGACTGGGGCGCGCGGTGTTCTGATCGGAAAGCCGCTGCAGCCGCCCGCGTCAGGTGCGGCATGAGGAGCCCGAACAGCGCGTCGGTCCGACCGGACAGGCGAACCCAGTACGGCGTTAGCACTCGACCATCATCGACAGGCCGTCGGGGTGGTTCAAGGAGAAAACATGGCCAAGAAGATTGTCGGCTTCATCAAGCTGCAAATCCCGGCTGGCAAGGCGAACCCGTCGCCGCCCGTCGGTCCCGCGCTGGGTCAGCGTGGTCTGAATATCATGGAGTTCTGCAAGGCGTTCAACGCCCAGACCCAAGGCATGGAACCCGGTCTGGTTCTGCCCGTGGTGATCACCGCCTACGCAGACAAGTCCTTCACCTTCATCCTCAAGACGCCGCCGGCCACCGTGCTGCTGAAGAAGGCTGCCAAGATCGACAAGGGCTCGGCCCGTCCGCAGGCTGACAAGGTCGGCAAGCTGACCCGTGCGCAGCTCGAAGAGATCGCCAAGACCAAGCAGAAGGACCTGACCGCCGCCGATCTGGACGCCGCTGTGCGCACCATCGCCGGTTCGGCCCGTTCGATGGGCATCATCGTGGAGGGTGTCTGAGATGCCTAAGCTGACCAAGAAGCAAAAGGCCCTGCAGGGCAAGGTTGACAGCACCAAGCTGTACGCCATCGAAGAAGCGCTGAGCCTCGTCAAGGAATGCGCGACTGCCAAGTTTGATGAATCCATCGACGTGGCCGTGCAGCTGGGCGTGGACGCCAAGAAGTCGGACCAGGTGGTGCGTGGCGCCGTCGTGATGCCCAATGGCACCGGCAAGACCAAGCGCGTGGCCGTGTTTGCCCAGGGCGCCAAGGCGGAAGAAGCCAAGGCCGCGGGTGCGGACGTCGTCGGCATGGAAGACCTGGCCGAGCAGATCAAGGCCGGCAACATCAACTTCGACGTCGTGATCGCTTCGCCCGACACGATGCGCGTGGTGGGTACGCTGGGTCAGATCCTGGGTCCCCGCGGCCTGATGCCCAACCCCAAGGTTGGCACCGTCACGCCCGATGTCGCCACCGCTGTGAAGAACGCCAAGGCTGGCCAGGTCCAGTTCCGCGTCGACAAGGCCGGCATCATCCACGGCACCATCGGTCTGCGTTCGTTCGAATCCGACAAGCTCAAGGGCAACCTGGCTGCGCTGCTGGATGCCCTGAACAAGGCCAAGCCGGCATCGAGCAAGGGCGTGTACCTGCGCAAGGTTGCCGTCTCGTCCACCATGGGTGTGGGCGTGCGCGTCGATGTGAACAGCATCACCGCCTGATTGTGAACACCTGCTGCGGGCCCGTCGGGTCTGCGGCAGCCGGTGGCGCGCGAGTCTGGCGCGTCATCCGGATCGAATTGGTGGGCTGTCACCGCAAGGTGGCAGGTCATCCAAGACCGTAGGCGTCAGCCGGACATGCTGTACCGTCCGGCCGGCTTAATACCCCAGCCTACGCAGATGGCGTACCCGCTGTACTGGTTGTCGCTCGACTCGGGTCGGGCGGGTTCCGGAGGCAGAGGTCGCTGAAACTGGGTGTGCCTGGCGGCACCGCTCCCGATGGGGCGTCTGCCAAGAGGCATGTTTGAAGGAGTAGACCTTGAGTCTCAATCGCAACGAAAAAGAAGCCGTCATTGCGGAAGTGGCTGCCCAGGCGGGCAAGGCACAGACGCTTGCTCTGGCTGAGTACCGCGGACTCACGGTGGCCCAACTGGACCAGCTGCGCAAGAACGCGCGCGAGCAAGGTGTGTATCTTCACGTGCTGAAGAACACCCTGGCCCGCCGCGCTGTGGCCGGCACGTCCTTTGAGGTCGCTGTCGAGAGCATGAGCGGCCCGTTGATCTATGGTTTCTCGGAAGATGCCGTGGCAGCTGCCAAGGTGATCGCCGATTTCGCCAAGACCAACGACAAGCTGGTCATCAAGGCTGGCGCCTACGCTGGCAAGGCACTGGACGCCAATGGCGTGAAGTCCCTGGCCTCGATCCCGAGCAAGGAAGTGCTGCTGGCCCAACTGTGCGGCCTGCTGAACTCGCCGGTGTCGGGTCTGGCCCGCGTGCTGGCTGCCGTGTCCGAGCAGAAGGGTGGCGGCGCCGCCGCGCCTGCAGAGGCCGAAGCCCCCGCCGCTTGATCGCCCGCGCTCATCCGCATTCAACTGATTCAACGATATTTAGGAACCCAAAATGGCATTCGATAAAGACGCATTCCTGACCGCCCTGGACAGCATGTCCGTGATGGAACTCAACGAGCTGGTCAAGGCCATCGAAGAGAAGTTCGGCGTGTCCGCAGCCGCCATGGCTGCCCCCGCTGCTGGCGGTGGCGCTGCCGCTCCGGCCGCTGAAGAGAAGACCGAGTTCAACGTCGTCCTGACCGACGCTGGCGCCAACAAGGTCGGCGTCATCAAGGCCGTGCGCGAAATCACCGGCCTGGGCCTGAAGGAAGCCAAGGACCTGGTCGACGGCGCTCCCAAGAACGTCAAGGAAGGCGTGGCCAAGGCCGACGCCGAAGCTGCCGTCAAGAAGCTGGTGGAAGCCGGCGCCAAGGCCGAACTCAAGTGATTCCGGGGTCGACCCTGCGAGGGGTCGACCATCGGCATCGCCGAGTCAGATGGCTGCCCTCGCAAGGGGGCAGCTTTCGGCTTTTCAGGGAATGAAAACCCTGAGAGCACCCGCAAAGCCCGCTGGTAGTACACTGGAGGGCTTTTCGAGTGTTCTCTGAACCGACTGCGGAGAACCGGTTTGGTCGAGCCCGTGAGCGCGTGCGTCAACAACGCATCGCCGCCTGCGGGTTGTCAGCCAGCGGTTGGTAGTGGCCAACCACCAAGCCTCGGATGCAATGTCCGACTGGCCAGTCGCCGAACAACAGCCCCCGACCACGGCCAGGGAGCGGGCTGCATTCGAAACGGTGCACCGCATGGGTGCCCGAAACGGAGAGTTTATGGCGCAAGCAACCCCCTACAGCTACACCGAGCGCAAGCGGATCCGCAAGAGCTTCGGCAAGCGCGGCAGCGTGCTGAACGTGCCCTATCTGCTGACGATGCAGAAGGACTCGTACGTTGCCTTCCTGCAAAAGGACGTCCCGCCCCAGCAGCGCAAGCCCGAAGGCCTGCAGGCCGCCTTCCTGTCGGCGTTCCCCATTGTTTCGCACAATGGCTTCGTCGAAATGAAGTTCATCGAGTTCAACATCGCCCGTCCGGCGTTCGATGAGCGTGAGTGTCAGCTTCGGGGCCTGACCTTTGCAGCGGCCGTACGTGCCCGCCTGCAGATGATCATCTATGACCGCGAGACCTCGACCAGCCAGTCCAAGGTTGTCAAGGAGGTCAAGGAGCAAGAGGTCTACATGGGCGAAGTGCCCCTGATGACCGACAACGGCTCCTTCATCATCAACGGCACCGAGCGCGTCATCGTGTCGCAGCTCCACCGTTCGCCAGGCGTGTTCTTCGAACACGACAAGGGCAAGACCCACTCGTCGGGCAAGCTGCTGTTCAGCGCCCGCATCATCCCTTACCGTGGCTCCTGGCTGGACTTCGAATTCGACCCGAAGGACCTGCTGTACTTCCGCGTGGACCGTCGCCGCAAGATGCCGGTGACGACCCTGCTGAAGGCCATCGGCATGAACAATGAGCAGATCCTGGAAACCTTCTTCCAGTTCGATCACGTCAAGCTCATGGATGCCGGCGCCCAGCTGGCCTTCGTGCCCGAGCGCTTCAAGGGTGAAATCGCCCGCTTCGACATCACCGACAAGTCGGGCGCCGTTGTCGTCGAGAAGGACAAGCGCATCACCGCGCGCCACACCCGCCAGCTCGAGCAATCCGGCACCACGCACCTCAGCGTGCCCGAGGACTTCCTGCTGGGCCGTGTGCTGGCGAAGAACCAAGTCGACCCCGACACCGGCGAGATCATCGCCAAGGCCAACGAAGAGCTGACCGAGTCGCTGCTGAAGAAGCTGCGTGCCGCCGGCATCAAGGACCTGGAGATCCTCTACACGAACGAGCTGGACCAAGGCGGCTACATCAGCCAGACCCTGGCCACCGACGAAACGGCCGACGAGCTGGCCGCGCGTGTGGCCATCTACCGCATGATGCGCCCTGGCGAGCCGCCGACCGAAGACGCCGTGCAGGCCCTGTTCCAGCGCCTGTTCTACAGCGAAGACACGTACGACCTGTCTCGCGTGGGCCGCATGAAGTTCAACGCCCGCGTGGGCCGCGACGAAGCCACCGGGCCCATGACCCTGTCGAATGACGACATCCTGGCCGTGGTCAAGATCCTCGTCGAGCTGCGCAATGGCCGCGGCGAAGTGGACGACATCGATCACCTGGGTAACCGTCGCGTGCGCTGCGTGGGCGAACTGGCCGAGAACCAGTTCCGCTCGGGTCTGGCCCGCATCGAGAAGGCCGTGAAGGAGCGTCTGGGCCAGGCTGAGACCGAAGCCCTGATGCCGCATGACCTGATCAACTCCAAGCCGATTTCTGCGGCGCTGAAGGAGTTCTTCGGTGCATCGCAGCTGTCGCAGTTCATGGACCAGACCAACCCCCTGTCCGAGATCACGCACAAGCGTCGTGTCTCTGCCCTGGGCCCGGGCGGTCTGACCCGTGAGCGCGCCGGCTTCGAGGTGCGCGACGTGCACCCGACCCACTACGGCCGCGTCTGCCCGATCGAAACGCCGGAAGGCCCGAACATCGGCCTGATCAACTCGCTGGCCCTGTACGCACAGCTCAACGAGTACGGCTTCCTGGAAACGCCTTACCGTCGCGTGGTGGACGGCAAGGTCACGATGCAGATCGACTACCTGTCGGCCATCGAAGAAGGCAAGTACATCATCGCCCAGGCCAACGCATCCCTGGATGCTGAAGGCCGCCTGTCCGACGAGCTCGTGTCGGCCCGTGAGCATGGCGAATCGGTGCTGACCAGCCCCGAACGCATCCAGTACATGGACGTCGCGCCGACCCAGATCGTGTCGGTGGCCGCTTCGCTCGTGCCCTTCCTGGAGCACGATGACGCGAACCGCGCGCTGATGGGCGCCAACATGCAGCGTCAGGCTGTGCCGACCCTGCGTCCCGAAAAGGCCTTCGTGGGCACGGGCGTGGAGCGTGTGGCGGCGGTCGACTCGGGCACCGTGGTGACCGCCAAGCGCGGCGGTGTGGTGGACTATGTCGACACCAACCGCGTGGTGATCCGTGTCAACGACGACGAAACCGTGGCCGGTGAAGTCGGTGTCGACATCTACAACCTGATCAAGTACCAGCGTTCCAACCAGAACACCAACATCCACCAGCGCCCCATCGTGCAGCGTGGCGATGTGGTGGCCAAGGGTGACGTGGTGGCCGACGGCGCATCGACCGACCTGGGCGAACTCGCCCTGGGTCAGAACATGCTTGTGGCCTTCATGCCCTGGAACGGCTACAACTTCGAAGACTCGATCCTGATCTCCGAACGCGTGGTGGCCGATGACCGCTACACCTCGATCCACATCGAGGAACTGGTGGTGATGGCCCGCGACACCAAGCTGGGCTCCGAAGAAATCACCCGCGACATCCCCAACCTGTCCGAGAACCAGCTGGCTCGTCTGGACGAGTCCGGCATCGTCTACATCGGTGCGGAAGTCGGCCCCGGCGACGTGCTGGTCGGCAAGGTCACGCCCAAGGGCGAGACCACGCTGACGCCGGAAGAGAAGCTGCTGCGCGCGATCTTCGGCGAGAAGGCCTCCGACGTGAAGGACACCTCGCTGCGTGTGGATCAAGGCACGAGCGGTACGGTGATTGACGTGCAGGTCTTCACCCGTGAAGGCATCCAGCGTGACAAGCGCGCCCAGCAGATCATCGACGACGAGCTCAAGCGCTTCCGCCTGGACCTCAACGACCAGTTGCGCATTGTGGAAGCCGACGCCTTCGATCGGATCAAGAAGCTGCTGATCGGCAAGGTGGCCAACGGTGGCCCCAACAAGCTGGCCAAGGGCACGACCCTGGACGAGGCTTACCTGGCCTCGGTCGAGAAGTTCCACTGGTTCGACATCCGCCCGGCGGACGAAGAACTGGCCAACCAGCTCGAAAGCATCAAGAACTCGCTGGAGCAGACGCGCCACAGCTTCGACCTGGCTTTTGAAGAAAAGCGCAAGAAGCTCACGCAAGGCGACGAGCTGCCCGCTGGCGTGTTGAAGATGGTCAAGGTTCACCTGGCCGTCAAGCGTCGCCTGCAGCCAGGCGACAAGATGGCCGGCCGTCACGGCAACAAGGGTGTGGTGTCCAAGATCGTTCCGGTCGAAGACATGCCCTACATGGCCGACGGCACGCCCTGCGACATCGTGCTGAACCCGCTGGGCGTGCCCTCGCGGATGAACGTGGGTCAGGTGCTCGAGGTTCACCTGGGCTGGGCCGCCAAGGGCATCGGTCAGCGCATCGGCGACATGCTGCAGCGCGAAGCCGCCGTGGCCGAGCTGCGCAAGTTCATGGACCAGCTGTACAACCAGTCTGGCGGCAAGCGCGAAGACGTCGACAGCCTGACGGACGACCAGGTCATCTCGATGGCCCAGAACCTGTCCAAGGGCATGACCTTCGCCACCCCGGTGTTCGACGGCGCCAAGGAAGAAGAGATCCGCGGCATGCTGCAGCTGGCCTACCCGGCCGACATTGCCAAGGCCAAGGGTCTGACGCCAACCCGCACCCAAGCCACGCTGTACGACGGCCGCACCGGCGATGCGTTCGAGCGCCCCGTGACCGTCGGCTACATGCACGTGCTCAAGCTGCACCACTTGGTCGACGACAAGATGCACGCTCGCTCGACCGGCCCGTACTCGCTCGTCACGCAGCAGCCGCTGGGTGGTAAGGCTCAGTTCGGTGGTCAGCGCTTCGGTGAAATGGAAGTGTGGGCGCTGGAGGCCTATGGTGCCGCCTACGTGCTGCAGGAAATGCTCACCGTCAAGTCCGACGACGTCAATGGCCGTACCAAGGTCTACGAGAACATCGTCAAGGGCGAGCACTCCATCGACGCCGGCATGCCCGAATCGTTCAACGTCCTGGTCAAGGAAATCCGTTCCTTGGGCATCGACATTGAACTGGAACGTAACTGATTCAAGGAATAGGAGCGCCCCATGAAAGGTTTGCTGGACCTGTTCAAGCAATTCACCCCTGATGAGCATTTCGATGCCATCAAGATCGGCCTCGCTTCGCCGGAGAAGATCCGCAGCTGGTCGTTCGGTGAAGTCAAGAAGCCTGAGACCATCAACTACCGCACGTTCAAGCCCGAGCGTGACGGCCTGTTCTGCGCCAAGATCTTCGGCCCGATCAAGGACTACGAGTGCCTGTGCGGCAAGTACAAGCGCTTGAAGCACCGCGGCGTGATCTGCGAGAAGTGCGGCGTCGAAGTGACCCAGACCAAGGTTCGCCGTGACCGCATGGGCCACATCGAACTGGCCGCGCCCTGCGCGCACATCTGGTTCCTGAAGTCGCTGCCGTCGCGTCTGGGCCTGGTGCTCGACATGACGCTGCGCGACATCGAACGCGTGCTGTACTTCGAAGCCTACGTGGTGGTGGACCCCGGCATGACCCCGCTGAAGAAGTTCAGCATCATGTCCGAGGACGACTACGACGCCAAGCGCCTGGAATACGGCGACGAGTTCGAAGCGCTGATGGGTGCCGAAGGCATCCAGAAGCTGCTGGCCGAGATGGACCTGGACGTTGAGATCGACAAGATCCGCAACGACATGACCGGCTCCGAGCTCAAGATCAAGAAGAACGCCAAGCGCCTGAAGGTGATGGAAGCGTTCAAGAAGTCCGGCATCAAGCCCAACTGGATGGTCATGGAGGTGCTGCCCGTGCTGCCGCCGGACCTGCGTCCGCTGGTGCCGCTGGATGGTGGCCGCTTCGCGACCTCCGATCTGAACGACCTGTATCGCCGCGTCATCAACCGGAACAACCGTCTGGCCCGCCTGCTCGAGCTCAAGGCCCCTGAGATCATCGTGCGCAACGAAAAGCGCATGCTGCAAGAGGCCGTGGACTCGCTGCTGGACAACGGCCGCCGTGGCAAGGCCATGACGGGCGCCAACAAGCGTGCCCTGAAGTCGCTGGCCGACATGATCAAGGGCAAGAGCGGTCGCTTCCGTCAGAACCTGCTGGGCAAGCGCGTCGACTACTCCGGTCGTTCCGTGATCACCGTGGGCCCGACCCTCAAGCTGCACCAGTGCGGTCTGCCCAAGCTGATGGCGCTGGAGCTGTTCAAGCCCTTCATCTTCTCGCGCCTCGAGGCCATGGGCATTGCGACCACCATCAAGGCCGCGAAGAAGGAAGTCGAATCCGGCACCCCGGTGGTGTGGGACATCCTGGAAGAGGTCATCAAGGAGCACCCGGTTCTGCTGAACCGCGCGCCCACCCTGCACCGCCTCGGCATCCAGGCCTTCGAGCCCGTGCTGATCGAAGGCAAGGCCATCCAGCTGCACCCGCTGGTCTGCGCGGCCTTCAACGCCGACTTCGACGGTGACCAGATGGCCGTTCACGTGCCGCTGTCGATCGAAGCGCAGATGGAAGCCCGCACCCTGATGCTGGCCTCCAACAACGTGCTGTTCCCGGCCAACGGCGAGCCCTCCATCGTGCCGTCGCAAGACGTGGTGCTGGGCCTGTACTACGCGACCCGCGAGCGCATCAACGGCAAGGGTGAAGGCATGGTCTTCGCCGACATCGCCGAAGTGCAGCGTGCGCTGGACAACGGCGTGGTCGAGATCACTGCCAAGGTGAACGTGCGCCTGACCGAGTGGGTCAAGGACAAGCTCACCGGTGAGTTCACGCCCGAGACCAAGCTGGTCGAGACCACCGTCGGTCGCGCCCTGCTGTCGGAGATCCTGCCCAAGGGCCTGCCTTTTGCGAACATCAACAAGGCGCTCAAGAAGAAGGAAATCTCCAAGCTGATCAACACCTCGTTCCGCAAGTGCGGTCTGAAGGACACCGTGGTGTTCGCAGACAAGCTGCTGCAGAACGGCTTCCGTCTGGCCACGCGCGCCGGCATCTCGATCGGCATCGACGACATGCTGGTGCCGAAGCAGAAGTACGAGCTGATCGAGCGCGCCGAGAAGGAAGTCAAGGAGATCGAGCAGCAGTACGTCTCCGGTCTGGTGACCGCGGGCGAGCGCTACAACAAGGTCGTGGACATCTGGGGCAAGACCGGCGACGAAGTCGGCAAGGTCATGATGTCGCAGCTGTCCAAGCAAAAGACCATCGACCGCCACGGCAACGAAGTCGATCAAGAGTCGTTCAACTCGATCTACATGATGGCCGACTCCGGTGCCCGCGGTAGCGCGGCCCAGATCCGCCAGCTGGCCGGTATGCGCGGCCTGATGGCCAAGCCTGACGGCTCCATCATCGAGACCCCCATCACGGCGAACTTCCGTGAAGGTCTGAACGTGCTGCAGTACTTCATCTCCACCCACGGCGCCCGTAAGGGTCTGGCCGACACGGCGTTGAAGACCGCGAACTCCGGCTACCTGACCCGTCGTCTGGTCGACGTGACGCAGGATCTGGTCGTGACCGAAGACGATTGCGGCACCGATCAGGGCATCGCCACGCGCGCGCTGGTCGAAGGTGGTGAAGTCATCGAATCGCTGCGCGACCGCATCCTGGGTCGCGTGCCTGCGATCGACGTGCTGCACCCCGAGACCCAGGAGGTCCTGGTGGCCGCCGGTCAGATGCTGGACGAAGACACGCTGGACGTGCTCGAGGCCGCTGGCGTCGACGAAGTCAAGGTCCGCACGCCGCTGACCTGCGCCACGCGCTACGGCCTGTGCGCCAAGTGCTATGGCCGCGACCTCGGCCGTGGTGGCTTGGTCAACGCCGGTGAGGCCGTGGGCGTGATCGCCGCGCAGTCCATTGGTGAACCGGGCACGCAGCTGACCATGCGGACCTTCCACATCGGTGGTGCCGCGTCGCGCGCCGCCATCGCCTCCAGCGTGGAAGCCAAGTCAGACGGCATCATCGGCTTCAACGCCACGATGCGCTACGTGACCAATGGCAAGGGTGAACTGGTCGTGATTGCCCGTTCGGGTGAAATTGTGATCACCGACCCGCACGGCCGTGAGCGCGAGCGCCATAAGGTGCCTTATGGCGCCACGCTCAACGTCAAGGCCGACCAGCAGGTCAAGGCGGGCCTGGTGCTGGCCACCTGGGATCCGCTGACCCGTCCGATCATCACCGAGTTCGCCGGCCAGGCCCGCTTCGAGAACGTCGAAGAAGGCGTGACCGTGGCCAAGCAGGTCGACGAGGTCACCGGCCTGTCGACGCTGGTCGTGATCGACCCCAAGCGCCGAGGCGCCGCCAAGGTGGTGCGTCCGCAGGTCAAGCTGCTGGACGCCAATGGTCAGGAAGTGAAGATCCCGGGCACCGACCACGCCGTGACCATCGGCTTCCAGGTCGGCGCGCTGATCCAGATCCGCGATGGCCAACAGCTGTCGCCCGGTGAAGTGTTGGCCCGCATCCCCATCGAAGGCCAGAAGACCCGCGACATCACCGGCGGTCTGCCGCGTGTGGCCGAGCTGTTCGAAGCCCGTTCGCCCAAGGACAAGGGCGCACTGGCCGAGATCACCGGCACCGTGTCGTTCGGCAAGGAGACGAAGGGCAAGGTTCGCCTGCAGATCACCGATCCGGACGGCAAGGTCTGGGAAGAGCTGGTCCCGAAGGAGAAGAACATCCTGGTCCACGAAGGCCAGGTGGTCAACAAGGGCGAACTCATCGTCGACGGTCCGGCCGACCCGCAGGACATCCTGCGCCTGCTGGGCATCGAAGAGCTGGCGCGCTACATCGTCGACGAGGTGCAGGACGTCTACCGTCTGCAGGGCGTGAAGATCAACGACAAGCACATCCAGGTGATCGTTCGCCAGATGCTGCGTCGCGTGCAGATCGTCAACCCGGGCGACTCGTCTTACATTGCTGGCGAACAGGTCGAGCGTTCGGAGCTGCTGGACACCAACGACCGCCTGCGCGCCGAGGGCAAGATGATCGCCACGCACAGCGATGTGCTGCTGGGCATCACCAAGGCCTCGCTGTCGACCGACTCCTTCATTTCGGCCGCTTCCTTCCAGGAAACGACCCGCGTGCTCACCGAGGCTGCCATCATGGGCAAGCGCGACGAGCTGCGCGGCCTGAAGGAAAACGTCATCGTGGGTCGTCTGATCCCTGCCGGTACCGGCATGGCCTTCCACCAGGCTCGCAAGGCCAAGGAAGAGATGGACGACACCGAGCGTCGCGCCATCGCCATGCAGGAGGCGCAAGAGCGTGCAGCGATGGAGCTGGCCGCGCTCGACGACGCCACCGACGCGGCGGAGTCTTCCGAGGGCAGCCAGGCCGAGTAAGCACGGCCAGACGGGCGGGCGGCAACGCCCCGACCCGTTACCCGATTCCATGGACGCCAGGTGGCTCACGCCCCTGGCGTTTTTTCATGGGCGGGCGGGGCGCGGAATGCCCTCGCGGTCCATGTGGACGGTATGGGTATCCCAGTCGACCACCCCGTTGCGGTCCATGCGCAGACGCAGCACCCAGCCGGTGTTGTTGTCCGCGTCGCTGAATCCGTCAAAGATCAGGTTGCCCAGGCTGTAGATGATGGGGCGGCCCAGGTAGGTCTCGGTGTCCTGCACCACATGCGGATGGGTGCCCACCACCGCATCCGCGCCCGCGTCAATCATGCGCCGGGCCAGCTCGCGCTGACGGTCATTGGCTGTGGCCCGGTGCTCCTCGCCCCAATGCATGAAGGGGATCACCAGGTCGGCCCCGTGTACCCGCCGTGCGTCCTCGATGTCGGCCAGCACCGAGGCGTCGTCGCTCCAGGCCTGACCCGGATGCGCCGGGCCGGCTTCAAAGTGCCGGGGGAACATTTCGTTGTACGCCAGCAGGGCAATCCGCAGCCCCTTGCGTTCGATGATGTGGGGCGCGTGCGCCTCGCGTAAGGTCCGCCCGCCGCCCACATGGGCCACCCCCGCGCGCTTGAGGCGCGCCAGCATGTCGGAGAAGGCCGCACGACCGTAATCGCCTGCGTGGTTGTTGGCCAGCGAGACCACATCCAGATGGCGCTTCAGCAGGGGCATCACACGTGGGTGAGCGCGAAACGTGTAGGGCTTGTCCGCCATGGGCTGCCCTCTGTCGGACACCACGCATTCAAGGTTGGCGATGCGCGCGTCGGCATCCCGCCACAGGGGGGCGATGTGCGCAAACGGGTCGACGCCCCGACGCACGGCCCGGCCCGGGCCATCGGCCAGCATCACGTCCCCCATGAAGGCCAGGGTGACCGTTTCACTGGCGCGCACCTCGTGGGCCGCTTTGCGCACGTGGGGCGGCCGTGCGGCGGGCGCGCGCGCCGCGCCGGGCGCCCCATCCCAGGCACAGCCATAACGCATGTGGCGCCCCAGGCCACTGGCGTGCACTTCCTGCCAGCCGGTCAGGGCTGGCACCTGCGCGCCGCCACCAAAAGGCGGCGCGTGGTGCGTCTGACTCAGCATCACGGGCGACTCGGGCAGCGTCAGGTCATAGACCGCCAGCGCGATGTGGTCCACGCGCCCCTCCCGCTCGCGCACCACCGCACGGAACGCAAAGCGGTCTGCCACCGGGGTCAGCGGGGCGTCGTAAGGCGAAGTGGTCGGCGCCACGCGCAAGCGCTGTGTGTCGCTGCCATACCGGAGCTCGCACAGCAGTTGACCGGCAGGGGTCGCCTGGGCGGAAGTGGCCGCCATCGCGACCATGACGGCCCAGGCGCCAAGGCGAAACCTCGGCTGGCGCCACCTGCTCAGACGGGACCGAGGGCTCGCAGAGTCGGCAGACGGATGGAGCGGGGCGGTGTGGCCAGACGACATGGCGGGCGCGCGAGGGTTGCGTGGGCGCATCCTAAGATGCCGCGAGTTCGGCCAGGCGCTGGCGGACCCAGTCCCATTCCGCTTCGGAGAGGGTGTCAGCTTCGCCTGACGCGACGCGCACCAGATGGGCGGCAGCTTCGTTGGCGTCCGCACCCACCTGAGCGCACAGACCTTGCGCCGTGGGGCACAGCATCTGCGCCATGTCCTCACACAGTTCGTAGCGCGCCATCAAGGTACCGCCGTCGATCCGAAGCCGCCCCGCAGGTCCACGGTAGAGGGTCAGAAAGGAATCGGGCACGAAGCGTTGGTCATGGCTGTCCATGAAACACATTGTGTTACAAGGGTTTTCCCCTAACTCGCCGGGTTTTCCCTATACTGCGTGCATTCACTGACTGGAGGGCACCATGGCCAACGTCGCAACCCAAATTGAAGTTCGTTCGCAGTCCCTGCCGCTGGATCTGGACAAGGCCGGCGTGATGGTGGGCTTTGTCACCGGCGTCATCCTGATGCTCGCCCTGATGCACAACGTGCCCGAGGCCTCTGGCTGGTTGGGCGCAGCTGTGGTGGCCACCAGCACCTGGCTGGGCTTGCGTGGCGCCCAGGCGATCACGCGCATCGTGGCCCGCTGAGCCAGTCTTGCCGGATGCAAACAAAAAAGGCCCCGTGAGGGGCCTTTTTGCTGGGTGAGGCCCAAGGCCTCAGCGGCGCCGAAGGCTCAGGCGCCGCGACGCTGGCGACGGGCGGCGGCGGCAATGCCGACCAGGCCCAGGCCCATCAAGGCGTAGGTCGAGGGCTCCGGGATGGCGGCCACAGCGCTCAGGCCCTCCAGGCGGAACGACGAAAAGGCGCCGGTTGCCTGGATCTTGAAGGTCGTGCCGGTCACGCCCGACAGGCTGAACGTGTCGAACAGGATGCCGGTGTTGCCCTTGAACAGCTCCATGCTGTTGCCGTTCCAGCTCAGGATGGCCTTGTCGAAGCCGTCTTCCCACAGCGCGAAGGTGAGCTTGGTCAGCTGCACTTCCTTGTTGAAGGTCAGCGTGATGTACTCGCCGGGGCTGTTGAACAGGCTGCTGTTGATCTCACCGGCTTCCAGGAAGCCACTGGTCACGCCAATGCCCTTCAGGCCAATGCTCACATCCTTCTGCTGGTTGCTGCTGTTGTAGCCGCGCACGGTCACGCCCAGGTCGCCCGACACGAATGTCGGCGCCACGCTGACCTGATCGAACAGGCGGGTGAAACCGAACTCGATGGTGTTGGACGGGGTGGTGGCGTAGGCGGCCAGGGGGGCGGCCAGCGCCATCACGGCAGCGGTTTGTTTGAACAGGGACACGACGAACCTCCTCGGCCGATGAACGGGCAGCAGACTTGTTGGATGATGTGACGGACTGTAGCGGAAGGATGCGGGGCGTGACATCACCGCAAATGGGTGTGAGGGAAACACCTAGGCGGGCTTGCCCGTGGCGTTTCAAGCGGCGAAAAAAGCAGCGAAGCAACCGAGGCTTGCGCAGCTCGGATCCACGGCGGTACAATGGAAGGCTTTTCGCTTTCCCGGCGGGCTTTTGTGCGGGGCTTTGTGTGCGCTGGCGTCTTGTCAGGGTGCGTTGTCAGAGCTTGGCGCGGTCAGGCGGTGGGGCGAAAGGGTGTGTGAGCCTGGTAACGCTGGCGAAGACGTCTCAGGGGCTGCCGCATAGCAGCGGCCGCAGCGGTGTCCTCGTCGCCAGGTATTCATTCAACGGGAACCAAACGGAATCAATATGCCAACCATCAACCAACTCGTGCGCCACGGCCGTCAGGTCGAGGTCACGAAGTCGAAGTCGCCTGCGATGCAGAACTGCCCGCAGCGCCGTGGCGTGTGCACCCGCGTGTACACCACCACCCCCAAGAAGCCGAACTCCGCGCTGCGTAAGGTCGCCAAGGTGCGCCTGACCAACGGTTTCGAGGTCATCTCGTACATCGGCGGTGAAGGCCACAACCTGCAAGAACACAGCGTCGTGCTGGTTCGCGGCGGCCGTGTGAAGGACTTGCCCGGTGTGCGTTACCACATCGTGCGTGGTTCGCTTGACCTGCAAGGCGTCAAGGACCGCAAGCAAGCCCGTTCGAAGTACGGCGCCAAGCGTCCGAAGAAGGCCTGATCGGCCTGAAGAGAACAAGAGTCGGTCCCCTTCATCGGCGTGTCATCAGAAAGTGGCAGGCTGGCGGAGAGAAGGCCGAGGTGGCGGCTCTGCCGGAATGGTCCGGACAGAACCGAGTAAGTGGGGTCTGGTGATCAGGCTCCGGATGCAGGCAAGCGAGCAATCGTCAAGGGTCCGCGAACCCGCCCGCATCAACTGAAGCATTGAAAGGAATCGAAATGCCTCGTCGTCGCGAAGTACCCAAGCGTGAAATCCTGCCCGATCCGAAGTTCGGATCGGTCGAGCTGTCCAAGTTCATGAACGTGATCATGGAATCCGGCAAGAAGGCCGTTGCAGAGCGCATCATCTATGGCGCCCTGGAGCAGGTCGAGACCAAGGCTGGCAAGGATCCGCTGGAGGTGTTCCACACCGCGCTGAACAATGTGAAGCCCGTCGTGGAAGTGAAGTCCCGCCGCGTGGGCGGTGCGAACTACCAGGTTCCCGTTGAAGTTCGCCCCTCCCGTCGCGTGGCCCTGGCCATGCGCTGGCTGAAGGAATCGTCGCGCAAGCGCTCGGAGAAGTCGATGGCCCAGCGTCTGGCCAACGAACTGCTCGAGGCCGCTGAAGGCCGCGGCGGCGCCATGAAGAAGCGCGACGAAGTGCACCGCATGGCCGAAGCCAACAAGGCCTTCTCGCACTTCCGTTTCTAATCCACCGTTTGCAGCCTGGCTGCAACCCGAGCGTCCGGACCGTGCTCTGCACGGCCGGCGCTTTGTCAAATCTGGAGTGACCACATGGCACGCAAGACCCCGATCGAGCGCTACCGCAATATCGGTATCTCGGCCCACATCGACGCCGGCAAGACCACCACGACCGAGCGCATCCTGTTCTACACCGGTGTGAACCACAAGATCGGTGAAGTGCACGAAGGCGCCGCCACCATGGACTGGATGGAGCAGGAGCAAGAGCGCGGCATCACGATCACCTCGGCTGCCACCACCTGCTTCTGGAAGGGCATGGACGCGTCCTACCCCGAGCACCGTTTCAACATCATCGACACCCCGGGCCACGTGGACTTCACCATCGAGGTGGAGCGCTCCATGCGCGTGCTCGACGGCGCCTGCATGGTGTACTGCGCCGTGGGTGGCGTGCAGCCCCAGTCGGAAACCGTCTGGCGCCAGGCCAACAAGTACAAGGTGCCTCGTCTGGCCTTCGTGAACAAGATGGACCGCACCGGTGCCAACTTCTTCAAGGTCTATGACCAGATGCGCACCCGCCTGAAGGCCAACCCCGTGCCCGTGGTGATCCCCATCGGCGCGGAAGAAAACTTCCAGGGCGTGGTCGATCTGCTGAAGATGAAGGCCATCATTTGGGATGAGGCCTCGCAAGGCACCAAGTTCACTTACGAAGACATCCCCGCCAACCTGGTGGAAGATGCCAAGAAGTGGCGTGAGAACATGATCGAAGCCGCGGCCGAGGCCTCGGAAGAGCTCATGAACAAGTACCTCGAAGAGGGTGACCTCACCGAGGACGAGATCAAGCTGGCTCTGCGCACCCGCACCATCAACGTCGAAATCCAACCGATGCTGTGCGGCACCGCCTTCAAGAACAAGGGCGTGCAGCGCATGCTCGACGCCGTGATCGACTACCTGCCTTCGCCGGTGGACATCCCCCCGGTGTCGGGTACCGACGAAGACGACCAGCCCGTCAGCCGCAAGGCCGACGACGCCGAGAAGTTCTCGGCCCTGGCGTTCAAGCTGATGACCGACCCGTATGTCGGTCAGCTGACCTTCGTGCGCGTGTACTCGGGCGTGCTGAACTCGGGCGACTCGGTCTACAACCCCATCAAGGGTAAGAAAGAGCGCATCGGCCGTATCCTGCAGATGCACGCCAACCAGCGTGAAGAGATCAAGGAAATTCTGGCCGGCGACATCGCTGCGTGCGTGGGCCTGAAGGACGTGACCACCGGCGAAACGCTGTGTGATCCGGATGCCGTGATCACCCTCGAAAAGATGGTGTTCCCCGAGCCCGTGATCGCGCAGGCCGTGGAGCCCAAGTCCAAGGCTGACCAGGAAAAGATGGGCATCGCCCTGTCGCGCCTGGCTGCTGAAGACCCCTCGTTCCGCGTGCGCACCGACGAAGAATCCGGTCAGACCATCATCGCCGGCATGGGCGAGCTGCACCTGGAAATCATCGTCGACCGCATGAAGCGTGAGTTCGGTGTGGAAGCCAACGTGGGTAAGCCGCAAGTGGCTTACCGCGAAACCATCCGCAAGACGGTTACCGAAGTCGAAGGCAAGTTCGTGCGTCAGTCGGGCGGTAAGGGTCAGTACGGCCACGTCGTGCTGACCGTCGAGCCGCTGGAACCCGGTGGCAAGGGCTTCGAGTTCGTCGACGAGATCAAGGGCGGTGTGGTGCCTCGTGAGTACATCCCCGCGGTGGAAAAGGGCATCATCGACACCCTGGGTTCGGGCGTGCTGGCCGGCTACCCCGTGGTCGATGTGCGTGTTCGCCTGACCTTCGGTTCGTACCACGACGTGGACTCGAACGAAAACGCGTTCAAGATGGCCGCGTCGATGGGCTTCAAGGAAGGCTGCCGCCGCGCCAACCCCGTGATCCTCGAGCCAATGATGGCCGTGGAAGTGGAGACGCCGGAAGACTACGCCGGTACCGTGATGGGCGACCTGTCGTCCCGCCGCGGCATGGTGCAGGGCATGGACGACATGGTTGGCGGTGGCAAGGTCATCAAGGCCGAAGTGCCGCTGTCGGAAATGTTCGGCTACTCGACCTCGCTGCGTTCGGCCACGCAAGGCCGCGCCACGTACACGATGGAGTTCAAGCAGTACGCTGAAGCTCCGAAGAACGTGGCCGACGCGATCATCAGCGCACGCGCTAAGTAATTGATGCGTCACAGGCCGGGTGGTAGCATCCGGCCTCCTGATTTTTTTGCTGGTCTTCGGCGCCGCCTCAGGCTTGTGTCTGGTGCGGTGGGCCTGCTGCCCATGGCAGGCCTGTGCTGGAAACCTAAAACATGCATGGGCAACTGTTCTTTGTTTGGAGCAAACAATGGCAAAAGGTAAATTCGAACGGACCAAGCCGCACGTGAACGTGGGCACGATCGGTCACGTTGACCACGGCAAGACCACGCTGACGGCTGCGATCGCGACCGTGCTGGCCTCGAAGTTCGGCGGCGAAGCCAAGGCGTACGACCAGATCGACGCAGCGCCTGAAGAAAAGGCCCGTGGCATCACCATCAACACCGCACACGTTGAGTACGAGACGGCCAACCGCCACTACGCTCACGTGGACTGCCCCGGCCACGCCGACTACGTGAAGAACATGATCACGGGTGCCGCCCAGATGGACGGCGCCATTCTGGTGTGCTCGGCCGCTGACGGCCCGATGCCCCAGACGCGTGAGCACATCCTGCTGAGCCGCCAGGTGGGCGTGCCCTACATCATCGTCTTCCTGAACAAGGCTGACATGGTGGACGACGCCGAGCTGCTGGAGCTGGTGGAAATGGAAGTGCGCGAGCTGCTGAGCAAGTACGACTTCCCTGGCGACGACACCCCGATCATCAAGGGTTCGGCCAAGCTGGCGCTGGAAGGCGACAAGGGCGAGCTGGGCGAGCAGGCCATCATGAAGCTGGCCGAAGCACTGGACACCTACATCCCCACGCCTGAGCGCGCTGTGGACGGCACCTTCCTGATGCCTGTGGAAGACGTGTTCTCGATCTCGGGCCGCGGCACCGTGGTGACCGGCCGTATCGAGCGCGGCGTGATCAAGGTTGGCGAAGAAATCGAAATCGTCGGCATCAAGGCCACGCAGAAGACCACCTGCACGGGCGTGGAAATGTTCCGCAAGCTGCTGGACCAAGGTCAAGCTGGCGACAACGTGGGCATCCTGCTGCGCGGCACCAAGCGTGAAGACGTCGAGCGTGGTCAGGTGCTGTGCAAGCCGGGTTCGATCACCCCGCACACGCACTTCACGGGCGAGATCTACGTGCTGAGCAAGGACGAAGGCGGCCGTCACACGCCGTTCTTCAACAACTACCGTCCGCAGTTCTACTTCCGCACCACCGACGTGACCGGCTCGATCGAGCTGCCGGCCGACAAGGAAATGGTGATGCCGGGTGACAACGTGTCGATCACCGTCAAGCTGATCGCCCCGATCGCCATGGAAGAAGGTCTGCGCTTCGCCATCCGTGAAGGCGGCCGCACCGTCGGCGCCGGCGTGGTTGCCAAGATCCTCGACTGATTCTGCATGACACGAGCCTGACGCCGGGCCAGCGCCCGGCGCAGGCGTCATCGCTCTTTAATTCAAAGGAAGTGTGTCATGGCACAACAGAAGATCCGCATTCGCCTGAAGGCCTTCGATTACAAGCTGATCGACCAGTCGTCGGCTGAAATCGTCGAGACCGCCAAGCGCACTGGCGCCATCGTCAAGGGCCCCGTGCCCCTGCCGACTCGCCTGCAGCGTTTCGACATCCTGCGTTCGCCGCACGTCAACAAGACCTCGCGCGACCAGTTCGAGATCCGCACCCACCAGCGTCTGATGGACATCGTCGACCCCACCGACAAGACGGTCGACGCCCTGATGAAGCTGGATCTGCCCGCTGGCGTGGACGTCGAGATCAAGCTGCAGTGATCAAGGCCGGCCTTGGCCGGTTGCACGCAGCACAGGCCGCCTTCGGGCGGCCTTTTTCATGGCGGAGTTCGCAGATGCTTGCGCGCCGGGATTGGGCCTGCTATGATCGCGAGCTTTCCCGCATGTTGGTCGGAGTGCGTGCGCATTCGTGCGTCGTGCCGGCCGGACGGCGGGAAGGGATGAGCCCCCGGCCAATCGTTGTCGGGTGTGTGTAAATGGCCCCGATCCAGCGCATGGACGGGGCTGGAGAAAAAACCATGAGTCTTAGCAATCGCCTCGGATTGCTGGGCCGCAAGGTTGGCATGATGCGCATCTACACGGACGACGGCGATGCTGTGCCCGTGACGGTGCTGGACGTGTCCAACAACCGCGTGTCCCAGGTCAAAACCGTTGAGACCGACGGCTACACCGCCGTTCAGGTGGTGTTCGGTGCCCGCAAGGCATCGCGCGTCACCAAGCCCGAAGCCGGTCACCTGGCCAAGGCTGGCGTCGAAGCCGGCGAAATCTCGCGTGAATTCCGCGTGACCGCCGATGTCGCCGCCGAACTGAAGGCTGGCGCCACCATCGCGCCCGCTTCGCTGTTCCAGGCTGGCCAGAAGGTCGACGTGCAGGGCACCTCGATCGGTAAGGGCTTCGCCGGCACCATCAAGCGCCACAACTTCGGTTCGCAACGTGCGTCGCACGGTAACTCGCGTTCGCACAACGTTCCGGGCTCCATCTCGATGGCCCAGGATCCTGGCCGCGTGTTCCCGGGCAAGAAGATGACCGGCCACATGGGCGTGGACACCGTGACCACCCAGAACCTCGACATCGTGCGCGTTGACGAAGCCCGTCAACTGCTGCTGGTCAAGGGCGCTGTTCCCGGCTCGAAGGGCGGTTTCGTGACCGTTCGTCCCGCCGTGAAGGTCAAGATCAAGAAAGGAGCCAACTGATGGCACAGCTGGAACTCCTGAACGAGCAGGGTCAGGCCGCCTCCAAGGTGGAAGCCGCTGACGCCGTGTTCGGCCGTGACTACAACGAAGCGCTGATCCATCAGATCGTGGTGGCCTACCAGGCCAATGCCCGCCAAGGCACCCGCGCTCAGAAGGACCGTGAGCAGGTCAAGCACACCACGAAGAAGCCGTGGCGTCAAAAGGGCACCGGTCGTGCCCGCGCCGGTATGTCGTCTTCGCCGCTGTGGCGTGGCGGCGGTCGGATCTTCCCGAACCTGCCCGACGAAAACTTCACCCAGAAGGTCAACAAGAAGATGTACCGCGCCGGCATGGCCGCCATCTTCTCGCAGCTGGCCCGTGAAGGCCGCCTGGCCGTGGTGGACTCGATCTCGGTCGAAGCCCCCAAGACCAAGCTGCTGGCCGCCAAGCTGAAGGCCATGAACCTGGACCACGTGCTGGTCATCGCCGACAACGTCGACGAGAACCTGGCGCTGGCCTCGCGCAACCTCCCCAACGTGCTGGTGGTTGAGCCCCGTTACGCCGATCCCCTGTCGCTGGTCTTCTACAAGAAGGTCCTGGTGACCAAGGGCGCGATCGAAAAGCTGCAGGAGATGTTCGCATGAGCACTCTGAAATTCGATGAAAGCCGCCTGCTGCAGGTGCTGGTCGCTCCGATCATCTCGGAGAAGGCCACCGCTGCCGCCGAGACCCGCGGCCAAGTGCTGTTCAAGGTGCTGCGCGATGCCACCAAGCCCGAGATCAAGGCCGCTGTCGAGCTGCTGTTCAAGGTCGAAGTGAAGTCGGTGCAAGTCCTGAATCAGAAGGGCAAAGTCAAGCGCTTCGGTGGCCGCATCGGCCGTCGCGACCATGCCAAGAAGGCTTTCGTGAGCCTGAAGGACGGTCAGGAGCTGAACTTCTCCGGGGAGGCCGCGTAATCATGGCTGTCGTCAAACTCAAACCGACCACGCCCGGCCAGCGCGCCGTGGTGAAGGTGGTGCACAAGCATCTTCACAAGGGTGAAGGCTACGCACCGCTGCTGGAGCCCCAGAAGCAGAATTCTGGCCGCAACAACAACGGTCACATCACGGTTCGCCACAAGGGCGGTGGTCACAAGCACCACTACCGCGTGGTCGACTTCCGTCGCAACAAGGATGGCATCCCCGCCAAGGTGGAGCGCATCGAGTACGACCCCAACCGCACGGCCCACATCGCCCTGGTGTGCTATGCCGACGGCGAACGTCGCTACATCATTGCGCCCCGCGGCCTGGAAGTCGGTGCCACCATCCTGAGCGGCTCGGAAGCGCCGATCAAGACCGGCAACACCCTGCCCATCCGCAACATCCCCGTGGGTTCGACCATCCACAACATCGAGCTGCTGCCTGGCAAGGGCGGTCAGATCGCGCGTTCGGCTGGTACGTCTGCCGTGCTGATGGCCCGTGAAGGCACCTACGCGCAGGTTCGCCTGCGCTCGGGTGAGGTTCGCAAGATCCACATCGAATGCCGCGCCACCCTGGGTGAAGTGAGCAACGAAGAGCACAGCCTGCGTCAATACGGCAAGGCCGGCGCCATCCGCTGGAAGGGCATCCGCCCGACCGTCCGTGGTACCGCCATGAACCCGATCGACCACCCGCACGGTGGTGGTGAAGGCCGTACTGGTGAAGGTCAGGCCCCTGTGTCGCCGTGGAACACGCTGACGAAGGGCTACCGCACCCGCAACAACAAGCGCACGCAGACGTTCATCGTTTCGCGTCGCAAGAAGTAAGAGGTAGGCTGAAATGGCTCGTTCTCTGAAAAAGGGTCCCTTCGTGGATCATCACCTGCTGGCCAAGGTTGAGAAGGCTGTGTCCAACAAGGACAAGAAGCCCGTCAAGACCTGGTCGCGTCGTTCGACCATCCTGCCTGAGTTCATCGGCCTGACCATTGCTGTGCACAACGGCAAGCAGCACGTGCCCGTGTACATCCAGGACCAGATGGTTGGCCACAAGCTCGGCGAGTTCGCCCTGACCCGGACATTCAAGGGTCACCCTGGCGACAAGAAAGCCAAGAAATAAGGAGCAGCTGCGATGGAAACGAAAGCAATCGTTCGCGGCGTTCGTCTGTCGGTCGACAAGGGTCGACTGGTGGCCGATCTCATCCGTGGCAAGAAGGTGGATCAGGCCCTCAACATCCTGAACTTCACCCAGAAGAAGGCCGCTGGCATCGTCAAGAAGGCCCTGGAGTCCGCGATCGCCAACGCCGAGCACAACGACGGCGCTGACATCGACGAACTGAAGGTCAAGACCATTTATGTGGAACAAGGTCCCACGCTGAAGCGTTTCACTGCCCGCGCCAAGGGCCGTGGCAACCGCATCAGCAAGCCGACCTGCCACATCTATGTGACCGTGGGCAACTGAGCGAGAGGCTGACAAATGGGACAGAAAATCCACCCAACCGGCTTCCGCCTGGCCGTCACCCGCAACTGGGCATCGCGTTGGTACGCCACCAACCGCAACTTCGCCTCGATGCTGGCTGAGGACCTGGAAGTCCGCGAATTCCTGAAGAAAAAGCTCAAGAACGCGGCTGTGTCGCGCATCTTGATCGAGCGCCCCGCCAAGAGCGCCCGCATCACCATTTTCTCGGCACGTCCGGGCGTGGTGATCGGCAAGAAGGGCGAGGACATCGAGAACCTGAAGGTCGAACTGGCTCGCCGGCTGAACTGCCCGGTGTCGGTGAACATCGAAGAAGTGCGCAAGCCCGAAGTCGATGCCCAGCTGATCGCCGATTCGATCACCCAGCAGCTCGAAAAGCGCATCATGTTCCGCCGCGCCATGAAGCGCGCGATGCAGAACGCCATGCGTCTGGGCGCTCAGGGCATCAAGATCATGTCGTCGGGCCGTCTGAACGGCATCGAAATCGCCCGTACCGAGTGGTACCGTGAAGGCCGTGTGCCCCTGCACACCCTGAAGGCCGACATCGACTACGGCTTCTCCGAAGCACAGACCACCTATGGTGTGATCGGTGTGAAGGTGTGGGTCTACCGTGGCGACCGCCTGGCCAATGGCGAGGCTCCGGTGCTCAAGGGTGACGACCGCGAAGATGACCGCCGCAACCGCCGTGGCCCCCGCAGCGACCGTCCGAACGATCGCCGTGGTCCGCGTGGTGGTGGCCGTGGCGCCCCGCGCGCTGACGGCGCGCCGGCCGATGGCAGCGACAAGGCTGCCGCCGCTGGTGCCGGTGCCCGCGTTCGCAAGGCAGCACCTGCTGCCGAAGCGAAAGGAGAATAAACATGTTGCAACCTAATCGTCGCAAGTTCCGCAAGGAACACAAGGGCCGCAACACCGGCCTGGCCACGCGCGGCGCAGACGTGTCGTTCGGCGAGTACGGCCTGAAGGCCACCGAGCGTGGTCGTCTGACTTCGCGTCAGATCGAAGCCGCCCGTCGTGCGATCTCCCGCCACGTCAAGCGTGGTGGCCGCATCTTCATCCGCGTGTTCCCCGACAAGCCGATCTCCCAGAAGCCTGCCGAAGTGCGGATGGGTAACGGCAAGGGTAACGTGGAGTACTACGTGGCTGAAATCACGCCCGGCAAGGTGCTGTACGAGATCCAGGGTGTGCCCGAGCAACTCGCTCGCGAAGCCTTCAAGCTGGCCGCTGCCAAGCTGCCGCTGTCCACGACCTTCGTGGGCCGCGAGTTTGGTATCTGATTGACGCGCAAGGAGAAAACAGACATGGCAAAAGCCTCTGAACTGCGCGCCAAGGATGTGGCCGCACTCGAAACCGAAATCAAGGAACTGTTGAAGTCGCACTTCAACCTGCGCATGCAGCGTGCGACCCAGCAGCTCCAGGACAGCTCGGCTCTGAAGAAGACCCGTCGCGACATCGCTCGCGCCCGGACGATTCTGACCGAGAAGAAGCAAGGAGCCGCCAAATGACGGAAGCCCAAACCCGCGCCAAGGTGGTCCGCAGCCTGGTCGGCAAGGTCGTCTCTGACGCCCGCGACAAGACCGTGACCGTGCTGGTCGAGCGCCGTGTGAAGCACGAGCTCTACGGCAAGATCGTGGCCAAGTCGGCCAAGTACCACGCCCATGACGAAAAGAACGAGTTCAAGCTCGGCGATGTCGTCGAAATCGTGGAAAGCCGTCCGCTGTCCCGTACCAAGAACTGGGTTGTATCGCGTCTGATCGAGAAGGCCCGTTCGGCCTGATCGCGACGTGTTCGCCCCGATGCGGGCGGGGGCAATGCCCTTGCCACGCATCCGAGAAACCGGTTGTCCAGTGATACTGGCAGCCGGTTTTTTTATTTGTCCTCACTTTTTCAGGAGTGCCCCATGACCATCCAGGTTGGAGACCGGCTGCCCGCCGTGACCTTGTTCGAGTACATCGACGTGCCCAGCGAGGGTTGCAGCCTCGGCCCCAATCCGGTGGCCGTGGCCGATGCCGCCAAAGGCAAGACGATTGCGCTGTTCGGGCTGCCGGGGGCGTTCACGCCCACGTGTTCCGCCCAGCATGCGCCCGGCTACATCGCGCAGGCCGACGCACTGCGCGCCGCAGGTGTCGACGAGATCTGGTGCGTGTCGGTCAACGATGCCTTCGTGATGGGCGCCTGGGGGCGTGAGCTCAAGGCGGCCGGCAAGGTGCGCATGCTGGCAGACGGCAGCGCGGAGTTTGCCAAGGCCACGGGCCTGACGCTGGACCTGGGCGCCAAGGGCCTGGGCCTGCGTTCGGGCCGCTACGCCATGCTGGTCAAGGACGGCGTGGTCAGCATCCTGAACAACGAGCAGGGCGGTGGCCTGGCCGTGAGCGACGCTGACACGTTGCTCAAGCAGCTCAAGGGCTGAACCTCAAACGGAGTCGGGATCGCCTGCGCATCCGGCGGCATGCCCGGCCGGATGCCAACGTTGCCACATTGAAGCGGCTCTTGTGGTGGCGCCGCCATGGCCTCAAGGCTTGCGCATGTGCACGCCGTCCCGCGCCGCGCTAGCATGAGCCCATGGCTCTGGTCGGGCCGCAGGAGGGTCACCATGCGTGTGGGCGTTCCGAAGGAAACAAAGGCCCGGGAGCACCGGGTGGGGCTGGTGCCGGCCAGCGTGCGCGAGTTGGTCCAGCGCGGCCACGCGGTCTGGGTGCAGGCGTCAGCGGGTGCGGGCATCGGTGCCAGCGATGCGGACTACGAGGCCGCGGGCGCGCGCATCGTAGCCGAGGCCGAGGGGCTGTGGCGCGAAGCCGAGCTGGTCGTGAAGGTCAAGGAGCCGCAGCCGGCCGAGCGCGCCTGGCTGTCGTCTGGCCAGTTGCTGTTTTGCTACCTGCACCTGGCGCCAGACGTGCCCCAGACCGATGACCTGTTGCGCAGTGGTGCCAGCGCGATTGCCTACGAGACCGTGACGCAGCCGCAGGGTGGCCTGCCGCTGCTGGCGCCCATGTCGGAGGTGGCCGGCCGCCTGTCGGTGCAGGCGGGCGCGCACTGCCTGCTGGCCCATCAGGGCGGTCGCGGCGTGTTGCTTGGCGGCGTGCCGGGTGTGGCACCCGCGTCGGTGGTGGTGTTGGGCGGCGGCATGGTGGGCACGCATGCCGTGGCCATGGCCCTGGGCCTGGGTGCGCGGGTCACGGTGCTCGATCGCAGTGTCGACGCCTTGCGCCGCCTGTGGATGCAGTTCGGTCCGGCGCTGCAGACGGTCTATGCCACGCAGGAGGCGGTCGAGCAGGCCTGCATGCAGGCCGATCTGGTGATTGGCAGCGTGTTGATCCCGGGCGCGGCGGCGCCGAAGTTGATCACGCGCGATCTGGTGCGGCGCATGCGGCCCGGCGCGGTGATTGTCGATGTCGCCATTGACCAGGGCGGCTGCAGCGAGACGTCACAGCCCACCACGCATGACGCGCCGACCTATGTGGAAGAAGGCGTGGTGCATTACGCGGTGACCAACATGCCCGGCGCGGTGCCACATACCTCGACCCATGCGCTGAACCACGCCACCCTGCCGTATGTGCTGCGGCTGGCCGATCAAGGACTGGCAGCGCTGCGCGAAGACGCGCACTTCCGTGCGGGGCTCAATGTGCACGCGGGGCAGGTGACGCATGCGGCGGTGGCGCGCGCACAAGGGCGGGTGCACACCGAGGCGCTGGACGCGCTGGCCTGAGCCCGTCGTGGCCGCGGTGGGTGGGGTGCGAGGTGCGCCGTGCGGGCGCGGGTGGCGCTAGCATGGCGCCATGAGCAGTCCATACCGCATTCACCATGTCATCGGCGGCCAGGTGGTGCCGTCCACGTCGGGCCGCACCGCCCCCGTCTACAACCCCGCCACCGGCCAGGTCCAGGGCCTGGTGGATCTGGGCTCGGCGGCCGAGCTCGATGCGGCCGTGCAGGCGGCGAGGCGTGCGTGGCCGGCCTGGGCGGATCAGCCGCCGCTGGCGCGAGCGCGGGTCATGCAGCGCCTGCTGGCGCGCCTGCGCGAAGGCGCCGACGAGCTGGCGCGCGTCATCGTGCGCGAGCATGGCAAGACGCTGCCCGACGCGCAGGGCGAGGTAGCACGCGCCATCGAGGTGGTGGAGTTCGCTTGCGGCATCCCGCAGCTGCTCAAGGGCGAGTACACCGAGCAGGTGGCGCGCGGCATCGATGCGTGGTCGGTGCGCCAGCCGCTGGGCGTGGTGGCCGGCATCACGCCGTTCAACTTCCCGGCCATGGTGCCCATGTGGATGATCCCGATGGCCTTGGCCTGCGGCAACGCCTTCATCCTCAAGCCGTCCGAGCGCGACCCTTCAGCGTCGCTGCTGTTGGCGCGCTGGCTGCATGAGGCCGGTGTGCCCGATGGGCTGTTCAGCGTGGTGCAGGGCGACCGCGAGGTGGTCGACGCCATCCTGGCCCACCCGCAGATCGCCGCGGTGAGCTTTGTGGGCTCCACCCCGGTGGCCGAACACATTTATGCCGAAGGCGCGCGCCATGGCAAGCGGGTGCAGGCGCTGGGCGGGGCCAAGAACCACCTGGTGGTGATGCCCGATGCCGATCTCGACCAGGCGGTCGAGGCGCTGATGGGCGCGGCCTATGGTTCAGCCGGCGAGCGCTGCATGGCGATCTCGGTGGCGGTGGCCGTGGGCGACGTGGCCGATGCGCTGGTGGCCCGCCTGGCCGAGCGGGTGCGGGCCATGCGCGTGGGCGAGGGCCACCAGCCCGATGCCGACATGGGCCCGCTGATCACCGCGGCGGCATGCGAGCGCATTGCGGCCAGCATTGCGCAAGGGGTGGGCGGGGGCGCGGTGCCAGTGGTCGATGGCCGCGTCCTGCGGGTGGCGGGCTATGAGCAGGGCTTTTTCCTTGGGGGTACCTTGCTGGATCACGTCACGCCCGAGATGGGCGTCTACCGCGACGAGCTCTTCGGGCCGGTGCTGTGCGTGGTGCGCGTGCCAGACGTGGCGGCGGCGGTGCGGCTGATCCACGCGCATCCGTATGGCAACGGCGTGGCGCTCTTCACGCGCGATGGGGGCACGGCGCGCGCCTTCGTGCGCGAGATCGACGTGGGCATGGTGGGGGTGAACGTGCCGCTGCCGGTGCCCATGGCCTTCCACAGCTTTGGCGGCTGGAAGCGCAGCCTCTTTGGCGACCACCATGCCTATGGGCCCGAGGGCGTGCGCTTCTACACGCGGGCCAAGGCGGTGATGCAGCGCTGGCCCGATGGCCCGGCCACGCCAGGCGGCAGCTTTGCGTTTCCGTCCAGTGCGTGACGGGCGGGGCGCGCGCATGGGTGGGTATGGCCTATGGCGCCAATCGACACGCTGTATCGCCGCGGCCGTCGGGGCCGTGCTACATTTAGCAGCATGCAGACGACGGTTCGCTTTTATTTTGGCCACTTTCATCTCCAGCCCGACACCGGCGCAGGAGTGGTCAACGTTTGAGTGAACCACGCCAGATCCTGAAAACCGCCGGAGCCCTCCGGCGGTTTTTTTTCGACCGACCCGACCCGCAACAGGAAGACGCCCCATGACCGCCAAATCCAGCGCCGCCGCCGGCTGGGTTCCGCCCGCCGACAAGACCTCGCAGACCGATGACGAGCGCATCCGCAACGTCACGCCGCTGCCGCCGCCCGAGCACCTGATCCGCTTCTTCCCGATCCGCGGCACGGCCATCGAGACGCTGGTGGCCGGCACGCGCAAGGCGATCCGCCGCATCATCGCCGGCAAGGATGACCGCATGCTGGTCATCATCGGCCCGTGTTCGATCCACGATCCGGCCGCCGCCATCGAGTACGCCAAGCGCCTGTTGCCGCTGCGCGAGCGCTACGCCGACACGCTGGAAGTGGTGATGCGCGTGTACTTCGAGAAGCCCCGTACCACCGTGGGCTGGAAGGGCCTGATCAACGACCCGTATCTGGACGAGAGCTTCAAGATCGACGAAGGCCTGCGCATCGCGCGCCAGTTGTTGGTCGAGATCAACCGCCTGGGCATGCCGGCGGCCAGCGAGTTCCTCGATGTGGTCTCGCCGCAGTACATCGGTGACCTGATCAGCTGGGGCGCCATCGGCGCGCGCACGACCGAAAGCCAGGTCCACCGCGAACTGGCCTCGGGCATCTCGGCGCCCATCGGCTTCAAGAACGGCACCGACGGCAACATCAAGATCGCCACCGACGCCATCCAGGCTGCGGCCCGCCCCCACCACTTCCTGTCCATCCACAAGAATGGCCAGGTCGCCATTGTCGAGACCGCCGGCAACCCGGATTGCCACGTGATCCTGCGCGGCGGCAAGGCACCGAACTACGACGCGGCCAGTGTCGAGGCCGCTTGCAAGGACCTGGAGGCCGCCAAGCTGCACCCCTCGCTGATGGTCGATTTCTCGCACGCCAACAGCTCCAAGCAGCACGAGCGCCAGGTGGTGGTGGCCGAAGACATCGCCGCTCAGGTCAGCGGCGGTTCGAAGAAGGTGTTCGGCGTGATGGTCGAAAGCCACCTGTGCGGCGGTGCCCAGAAGTTCACGCCTGGCAAGGACGACCCGGCCAAGCTGGCTTACGGTCAGTCCATCACCGACGCCTGCATCGGCTGGGACGACTCCGAGAAGGTGCTCGAGATCCTGTCCAAGGCGATCCAGGCGCGTCGCGCGCGCTGAGCGTCGGCGGCCAAGGTTCCCCCTGATGGGGGGATCTGCGGCGCTGGCGCCATTCGTCCAGCGCCGCCTCCCCCGCCAGTGGGATACTCGCGGGCGTAGTCAATCTTGCGTCGTGCATGTCCTTGTCGAGGCCCCATTTCCTGCTGGTGGATGACCATGCCCTGTTCCGCATGGGGCTGCACCAACTGCTGGCTGACCGCTGGCCCGAAGCCAGCGTGAGCCAGGCCGTGTCGTGGGCGGGCGCGATGGCGCATCTGGGCGCGTCGACGCAAGCGGGTGCCACGGACGTGGTGCTGCTGGATGTGCGGCTTCCGGATGCGGATGCCCTGGATCACCTTGATGCGTTGCGCGCCGTGGCGCCACAGGCGCTGGTGATCCTGATGTCGGCAGACAGCCGGCCGGAACGCGTGGCGCGGGCTCGTGAGGCCGGCATGCGCGGCTGGATCCCCAAGTCGGCCACGGGCCAGCAGATCATCGCGGCGCTGGAATCGGTGCTGGCCGGCGGGCTGGCCTATGCCAGCGTGCCGTATGAGGCCCTGAATGTGGCCGCGCAGACCCCGGCCGCGCGCGCCGCCGAGCGGCCAGACGCCTTCTCTGATCGGCAGCGCGACATCCTGCGCATGCTGGGCCGTGACATGCCCAACAAGGCCATTGCCCGGCAGCTCGGTGTCAGCGAAACCGAGGTGCGGGTCGAGGTCTCCTGGCTGACCGAATGGCTGGAAGCCACCAGCCGGCGCGAAGCCTATGCGGCCGCGGTGGCCCGCGGCGTGCTGGACGCATGAGCCCGGGGGCCGCCTGGCGGCAGGCCCTGCGCATCAAGGGGCAGCCCAACCTGCCGGCGCAAATGGCGCTGATCGACCGCAACATGCCGGTGGCGCTGTGGGGCACGGTGGTGGTGGCCTGGCTGTCTGGCATTACCTTCTGGCTGGCGCTGGGGCACAGCAATGTCTGGTTCTGGACGCTGTGGGTCACGCTGGTGGGCGGTACGGGCCTGCTTCTGCGCGGCCGTTTCGCCCCCGCCCTGGCCACCATGCAGGGAGCCCTGCGCTATGCGCGGGCGTCGCGGGTGTTGTGGGCCGTGATGGGCTTGAGCTGGGGGCTGCTGGCCTGGCTGCATGTCCGCCCTGAGCAGCCGGCCTCCACCAGCCTGGTGCTGGGCATGGTGGCCGGGCTGGCGTCGGCGGGGCTGGCGGTGTTCGGGCCGTCGTGGCCGATTGCGATGGGCTTCTGGCTCAGCTGCGCGCTCACGACGGCGGCTGGCCTGCTCGCGGTGCAGGATGCGGTGCACATGGCCCTGGCTGGCGGGGTGCTGGTCTACCTCGCGGCCATGACGGTGTACTCGTACCACACGGCGCAAGCCGCCCAGCGCAGCATCGAGCTGCACCGTGACAACGAGGCGCTGGTCAGCCAGCTGCGTGACCAGACCCTGCGGGCCCAGGCCGCGCGCCAGCTCGCCGAGGAGGCCACGGCCGAGGCCGAAGCGGCCGACCGGGCCAAGACGGTGTTCCTGGCGTCGGTCAGCCATGACCTGCGCCAACCGCTGCACGCTGCGGGGCTGTTCATCGGTGCTTTGTCGGCCATGGGCCTGCAGGGGCGTTCGGCCCATCTGTTGCATCAGGTGGCCGCTGCGCACACGGCGGCCGCCGAGATGCTGAACACGTTGCTGGACTTCTCGCGCGTCGAGGCCGGCGCGGTTCAGCCCGATCCGCGCCCATTTGCCTTGCAGCCCATGCTGCACCGGCTGGTGCAGGAACTGGCGCCCTGGGCCGAAGAGAAGGGGTTGGCCCTGCGCCTGCGCGACACGCGCTTAACCGCCCGGGCCGATCCGGCGCTGGTCGAGATGATGGTGCGCAACCTGCTGCTCAACGCGATCCGCTACACCGACCGCGGCGCCGTGCTGCTGGCCTGTCGCAGCCGGGGTGAGCAGGTCTGGGTCGAGGTGTGGGACACGGGGGTCGGCATCCCTCGGCATCAGCAGGAAGCCATCTTTCGCGAGTTTCACCAACTGGGCAACCCGGAGCGCGACCGGCGCAAGGGCATGGGGCTGGGTCTGGCCATTGTGCAGGGGCTGGCCCGTCTGATGGCCTTGCCGGTGGCGCTGTCATCGGTGCCTGGCCGGGGCTCGGTGTTTCGCATCGGTCTGCCCGCGGCGGCGCCCACCGTGTACGACGAGCCGGGGCCGGTGCCCCTGGCTGGTGCGCTGGCTGGCCTGAAGGTGATGCTGGTCGACGACGATGAGGCTGTGCGCCGGGCCATGGCCGAGCTGCTGACCGACTGGGGCTGCTGGTGCGAAGTGGTCGATGGGCTGGAGCCAGCACTGGCCTGCCTGCTGCGCTTCGAGCCCGATGTGTTGCTGTGCGACCATCGCTTGAGCGGCGAGCGCAGCGGCGTGCAGGTGGTGGAGCGGATTTGGGCGCAGTTGCGGCGGCGTGTGCCTTCGGCGCTGGTGACGGCGGACACGGCTGGCGAGCGCCTGCGCGAGGCGCAGTGCTCTGGACTCATGCTGCTGCACAAGCCGGTGTCGGTGAGCCAGTTGCATGCCGCCCTGCTGGCACTGGGCGGGCGAGCGCCGGCGGCCGTGGCTCAGCCGCGCGAGGGCGCAGGGTCGTCCGCACCGCCCGCGTCCGGCTGAGCCGGCCGCATCCACCACAGGCTGGCGGCCAGCAGCGCCAGCCACCCGCTCTGACCGAGCACCCCATGGTGGTCGATCATCCAGCCGCTGACCAGTGGTCCGACGGCGCCGCCCGCGGTGTAGCCGGCGATCATGGCGGATGTGCCAGCCAGCGCCGAGGTGTGTGCAAAGTCGTGTGCGACGCGGATCATGCTCAGCGTGTAGAGCGCGCCGCCCACGGCCCCCCACAGCGCCGCGCAGATCCAGAACAGCGCAGGCCAGCCGGGCGCTTGCGACAGCATCAATGCGCTGGCGAACAGCCCCGCCGAGGCGATGCCGAACAGGCGCTGCACCGGCAGGCGGTCAGCCAGCCAGCCCGTCGGGTATTGCAGCAGGAAGCTGCCCATGCCCAGCGCGCCGGCGATCGATGCGGCGGCCGCCAGCGTCAGCCCCAGGCCGGAGCCATGCGCCACGGTCACCGAGCCCAGCCCCACCTCGAACACGCCGCCCACCACCGCCGCCCACACCAGCGAGGGCGCCAGCCGGCAGGCCGACCACAGGCCCATGTGGGCGTGGGTGTCGTGCATGGCCTTGAGGTGCAGCACTGCCGGTTGCAGGGCGAGCGCCAGGGCCACGGCCAGGCAGGCCGCCGCCAGCGCGTTGGCCTCGCGGGCGTCGAGCCCGGCCAGTGCGGGCAGGAAGGGGCCCAGCGCCATGCCCGCGCCCAGCAGCGTCTGGTACAGCCCGGTGAGGCGCCCCCGGTGTGTGGCCGGCACGTTGTGCGCAATCAGCGCCTCGGTGGCATTCCACGCGGCGGCGGCGCCCAGGCCGGCCATGAGGCCCAGGGCACACCACAGGCCGAAGTGGTCGGTCAGCAGGTAGCCCAGACAGGCCAGCAACTCCAGCAGCAGGCCCAGTCGGTAAGCGCGGCCCACCCCGATGCGGCGAAACAGCCCCGGCACCAGCGGCACGAGGGCGGCGATGGCCACGAAGGGCAACGTGGCGAACAAGCCGATCGCGGTGCTGCTGGCGCCCGCCGTCTGCAGGCGCACGGCCAGCACCGGGTTGAGCAGGCTGAAACTCAGCACCACCAGCGTGGTGGCAGCCATGACCCGGGCCAGCCCCGGCGGCAGCGACAGCGTGCTCACCTCAGTTCAGCCAGCCCTTGCGACGGAAGTACCAGAACGGCGTGACGATGGACAGCAACATCAGGCCCAGCGCGGCCGGGTAGCCCCATTTCTGGCTGAGTTCGGGCATGTGCTGGAAGTTCATGCCATAGATGCTGGCGATCAGCGTGGGCGGCAGCAGCGCCACCGAGGCCACGGAGAAGATCTTGATGATCTTGTTCTGGTTGATGTTGATGAAGCCGACGGTGGCGTCCATCAGGAAGTTGATCTTGTCGAACAGAAAGGCCGTGTGGCTGTCCAGCGAGTCGATGTCGCGCAGGATCTGGCGGGCCTCCTCGAACTGGTCAGCGTTGAGCATGCGTGCGCGCATCATGAAACTCACGGCGCGGCGTGTGTCCATGGCGTTGCGACGGATGCGGCCGTTCAAGTCCTCCTGTCGGGCGATGGCGGCCAGCGCTTCGGCCGCGGCCTCGTCGTTGATCTGGTCCTTGAGCACCCGACGGCTGACGGTTTCCAGTTCGTCGTAAATGCCTTCGAGCGTGTCGGCCGAGTACTCGGCATCGGCGTCGTACAGCTTGAGCAGCACGTCCTTGGCGTCGTCGATCAGCGCCGGGATGCGCCGCGCGCGCATGCGCAGCAGCCGGAAGACAGGCAGGTCTTCCCTGTGGACCGAAAACAGCACGTTGTCGTGCAGGATGAAGGCCACCCGCACGTTACGGGGCGAGTCGTGGTCGTCGATCAGGAAGTCGGAGCGGATGTGGATGGCGCCGTCTTCTTCATAGAAGCGTGCGGATTCTTCAAGGTCGTCGTCGATGATGTCGCCTGGGATGACCAGGCCGAAATGCACGGCGATCCAGCCTTTTTCTTCGGGTGTCGGGTCTTCCAGGTCGACCCAGATCGGCTTGGACGGGGTCAGGCCGTCCAGGCTCTCGATCTCTTCCTGAAACAACCGGCCGTTGGCCAGCGTGAACACGTTGAGCATGGGTTCTCCAGCGCAATGCAGGGGCCGGCAACGCGCAGGTCGGCCTCGCAGCGGGTGTCGGGGGGTGTAGTGGTTGCCGCCCCCTCCCGCATGCGCCCGGGCCGCGCGTCACGGCGCGGCGGCGGGGTGGCACCGGGGCCGCTGGCTCAAGGCGCGGTGCGGGTGGCCCGGTGGCTGGAGTGGGCGGTCACCAAGGGTGACTGTCCAAGGTGTGTGCTCCGAAGTGCCGATGGCTCGGCTCATGACGTGATTATGGCGCGGCCTGGCGGCCTGTGTCGCGTAAACAGGCCGGTCAGGGCGGTCAAATGTGCGCCGGTGTATGGTTCACACCATGCTGCCTTCGTTTTCGCGCCTCGATCTCAACCTCTTTCGCGTGATGGACGCGGTGTATGCGCACGGCGGCATCTCCGGCGCCGCCCGCCACCTGCACCTGAGCCAGCCGGCGGTCAGCCATGCACTGGCGCGATTGCGTCGCATCTGGGGCGACCCGCTGTTCGTGCGTCAGGGCAACCAGATGGTGCCCACCGAACTCACCCGGCGGGTGATCGGTGAGGTGCAGGCCCACCTGCGCGGGCTGCAGTCGGTGCTGGCACAGGCGGGCCACTTTGATCCGGCCACGCTGGACATGACGCTGCGCCTGGGCATGCGCGACGTGTTGGAAGCCATCACCCTGCCGCCGCTGGTGACGCGGTTGACCGAACTGGCACCCCGCCTGCGCCTGGCCAGCGTGCGCGTGCCGCGCGAGGCGCTGGAGCGCAGCCTGACGCAGGGCGAGGTGGACCTGGTCATCGACCGGCAGCGACGCGTGGCCGGGCGCATCCGCGGCGAGCATCTGGCCGACGAGCGGCTGTCGGTGCTGCTGCGCCGAGGCCACCCCTTGTGCCGCCGCATGGATGTCGCAAGCTACTTCGCCAGCCGCCACGTGATGGTGACGCTGCAGCCCGAGCAGCCCGACCCGCTGCAGGCGGTGTGGTCGGCCCATGGCCTGGGCGAGCGCGACGTGATCCTGCGCTGTCAGCATTACTTTGCGGCCGCCAATGTGGTGGCCCACAGCGACGCGTTGCTGACCTTGCCTCACACCTACGCCGAGCAACTGACCCGTGCCCTGCCGCTGGCGGTGTGCGACCTGCCGCTGGCGGTGCCGCCCATTGGCATCTGGATGTACTGGCATGCCGACCGCGAGGCCGACCCGGTTCACCGCTGGATGCGCGAGAGCGTCGCCCGTGGCGCCCGTGATGCCATGCATGGCGCGCATGACTTGGAATGAAAATTCATCATTTGATGCAGGAGTGTGTGGGGCGTAGCATGGGGTGATTGACATCGCACAGCGGCGCTGCCGCCACAGGAGACAGCCATGGACTTCCAGCCCAGTGAACGCGCCCGGAGCTATGCCCAGCGGGTGCGCGCCTTCATTGACGAGCGCATCGCCCCGGTCGAGGCCCAACACTGGAAAGAGATCCACGAGGCGCGCCATGGCGGCGACTGGACGCAGTGGCAGATCCCGGCTCGCGTCGAAGAACTCAAGGCGCAGGCCAAGGCCGAGGGCCTGTGGAACCTGTTCCTGCCCGATGCCGACCTGGCCCCGGGCCTGAGCGTGCTGGAGTACGCCTTCAGTGCCGAGCAGACCGGTCGTTCGATGATGGCGCCCGAGATCTTCAACTGCAATGCGCCTGACACCGGCAACATGGAGGTGCTGTGGAAGTACGGCAGCGCCGAGCAGAAGGCGCAGTGGCTGACCCCGCTGCTCAACGGCGAGATCCGCTCGGTGTTCTTCATGACCGAGCCCGATGTGGCCTCGTCGGACGCCACCAACATGGCAGCCACCGCCGTGGTTGAGGGCGACCACATCGTGCTCAATGGCAAGAAGTGGTGGTCGTCGGGCGTGGGTGACCCACGCTGCAAGATCGGCATCTTCATGGCCGCCACGCCCAATGCCGATGCGGGCCGCCATGGTCAGCACTCCATGGTGCTGGTGCCGCTGGATGCCCCCGGCGTCGAGATCAAGCGCATGCTGCCCGTCTTCGGCGAATACGACGAGCCGCATGGCCATGGCGAGGTGCACTTCACCAACGTGCGTCTGCCGCTGAGCAACGTGATCGCAGGGCCGGGCCGGGGCTTCGAGATCGCTCAAGGGCGCCTGGGCCCGGGCCGCATCCATCACTGCATGCGCTGCATTGGCGCAGCCGAGAAGGCGCTGGAGCTGGCCATCGAGCGTGGCTTGAAGCGCGTGGCCTTTGGCAAGCCCATCATCAACCTGGGTGGCAACCGCGAGCGCATTGCGGAGTGCCGCCTGGCCATCGACCAGGCTCGGTTGCTCACGCTGCAGGCTGCATGGAAGATCGACAACCTGGGCGTGATGAGCGCGCTCACCGACGTCTCGGCCATCAAGGTGGTGGCGCCGTCGATGCTGCAGCAGGTGGTCGACTTCGCCATCCAGATCCATGGTGGCATGGGCGTCTCGCATGACACGATGCTCACGGCCTTCTTCAACCAGGCCCGTTCGCTGCGCCTGGCCGACGGCCCCGATGAAGTCCACAAGGGCATGATCGCCCGGCTGGAGCTGATGAAGTACGGCGCCAAGTGAAGGCGGGCAAGGTCTGAGATGGGTGCGCTTTACCTGATCCGCCACGGCCAGGCGTCGTTTGGCAGCCAGAACTACGATGCGCTGTCGCCGGTGGGCCACCAGCAGGGCTACGCCGTGGGGCAGGCGCTCAAGGCCCGCGGCGTCGCGCCTGAGGTGGCTGTTGCCGGCACCATGCAGCGGCACCAGGAAACGGCGCGCGCGGCGCTGTCGGCCATGGCGCTGGACGTGCCGATGCAGTTGCACGCCGGCGTCAACGAGTTCGACCACGAGAACGTGATCGAGGTCGCCGAGCCGCGCTATGCCGACAAGGCCGTGATGATGGCCGAGATGGCCGCCAGCGGCGACCCGCGCCGGGCCTTTCAGACCTTTTTTCAGGATGCCGTGGCCCGCTGGGTGGGCGGCAACCACGATGCCGAGTACGCCGAACCGTGGTCGGCCTTCAAGTTGCGCTGCGTGGCGGCGCTCGACGAGCTGGTCAGGCAGACACCGGCCAAGGGCCACCTGGTGGTCTTCACCTCGGGGGGCGTGATCAGCGTGGTGTGCGCCCATCTGCTGGGCCTGCACGACAGCCAGGCCTTCACCATCAACTGGACGCTGGCCAACGCCGGCATCACCAAGATCAATGTGGGCCGCGACGGGCTGCACCTGCTGTCGGTCAACGAGCACGCCCATGTGGAAGGCACACAGCCTTCGCTGCTGACCTACCGCTGAGCGTCAAGCCGGGTGACGCCGACGTTTGGCCGAGTGCGCTTCGAGCGTCAGCAGGCCACAATCGGGGCTTCTTTCACACAAAGAGGGCCGCTGAGATGAGCAGGTGGGTGAAGATCGTGGGCGGGGCCGTGCTGGCCCTGGGTGTGCTGGCCGGTGCGGGCGTCGCGATGTCGTGGGCGCCAGACCGGCCGGTGGACACGTTGACCGCGCGCTGGGCGCCTGCGCCGTCGCAGTTTGTGCAGGTGATGGGCATGAATGCGCACCTGCGCGATGAAGGCCCGCGTGACGACCCGCAGCCCATCGTGCTGCTGCACGGCACGTCGGCCAGCCTGCACACCTGGGACGGCTGGACGGAGGCGCTCAAGGGCCAGCGCCGCGTGATCCGCATGGACCTGCCAGGCTTCGGCCTGACCGGCCCCATGCCCGATGGTGACTACCGCCTCACGCGCTACGTCGAATTCGTGGTCGCGTTGATGGACCAATTGGGCGTGCAGCAGGCGGTCGTGGCGGGCAACTCGTTTGGCGGTAACCTGGCCTGGAAGCTGGCGGTCGACCACCCTGCGCGCGTGAGCAAGCTGGTGTTGGTGGATGCCGCCGGTTATCCCTACGATGCCCAGTCCGTACCGATTGGCTTCAAGATCGCCCAGATTCCAGCCTTGCGCCCGCTGATGCAGAACACGTTGCCGCGCAGCATGATCGAATCCAGCGTGCGCAATGTGTACGGCGACCCGAGCAAGGTCACGCCCGAGCTGGTTGACCGTTACTACGAGCTGACCTTGCGCGCGGGCAACCGCGCGGCACTGGGCGAGCGCTTCCGCCAGAGCCCGGGTGGCGAGTTCGCGGCGCAGATCCCGCAGATCAAGCAGCCGACGCTGATCATCTGGGGCGGCCAGGACCGGCTGATTCCGCCCAACAACGCCGACCAGTTCCAGCGCGACATCGCGGGCAGCCGCGTGGCCTTGTTTGACGGCCTGGGCCACGTGCCACACGAGGAAGATCCGGCGGCGACGGTGGCGGCGGTGCAGGCGTTTCTGGCACCCTGATCAGCGCTGGTGAGCGCGGTTCAGAGGGGGCAGACCCGTTGCACCGCCTCGATCAGCTGCGAGGGCGAAAACGGCTTGGTGATCCAGGCGGCAATCGCCAGTTCGGTGTGGGCGGGATGGCGCTCGGACGCCTCCGTGGTGAGCATCATCACGGGCACCCCGGTGTGACCGGACGCGCGGAGGTGTCGCACGAACGCCAGCCCGTTCATGCCCGGCATGTTCAGGTCGCACACGATCAGATCCAGCGGGCGGCCGTCCAGCAAGGTGCAGGCCTCTTCGGCGCTGGCCGCTTCGTCCACCTCATAGCCCCAGCGCTGCAGCGCGACCTTGACCACGACGCGGAAGCTGCCCGAGTCGTCGACCACCAGAACGCGGGGCGAGGTGGCGGCGCTCATGCGGTGCCTCCCGTGCCCGGGTCAGCGTCGAAGAAATAGGTCGTCCGCACCCGTGGCGCAAGGTAGCTGCGCTCGGCTTCCTCGAGTTGTTCGGGCCGCAGCGCTCGAGCGACCGACAACTCGGGGGCATGTTCCAGGTCGCACACCAGCGCCTCGTGCTTGGGCACGCCCGGGTCGTGGATGAGCACCACCGGCCTCAAGGGCTTGCTGGTGTTCACTGACACCACGATGGCGCGCTGCCCGCTCGAGAGCTGCACCACCGTGCCCGGCGGGTACACGCCCATGCACCGAACAAAGGTGTTCAGCACCAGGGGGTCGTACAAGCCGCTGTGCTGGCTGAACATGGCCGAGAGCGCTTCATGCGCCGTTAGTGCGCGCGACACCACAGCCGGGTTACACGCCTCGTCGAAGGTGTCGACCACCGCGAGGATGCGCGACATCAGCGGCAACTGCGCCAGATTGAGCCCTGCCGGGTAGCCGGTGCCATCGGCCCGCTCGTGGTGCTGGCCAATGGCGTGCACGGTCTCCGGCGCGAGGCCCAGCTTTTGGGCCAGCTGCATGCTGTGCTCAACATGCTGCTGCATCAGCTGCTGCTCGGCGCGTGTCCAGGGGTCTGCCTTGCGGCGGATCCGATCGGGCACGTCGAGTTCGCCAATGTCGTGGAACAGGGCGGCGAGTCCCACGCCCTGGATGAGGCGGGCAGGCGCCTTCAGCTGTCGCGCCACCATCATGCCCAGCAGGGCCACGTTGAGCCCATGGCTGTAGACGTCCTCGCCGCCGACCTTGTCGGCCATGAGCTGGAGCGACACATCGGCTTCCACCAGCATCGATTCGGCCAGGTTGGCGATCAGCTGGTCGGCGTCTGCCCGAACCTGTTGTGGCTGGCTGAATACGCGCTGACTGAAGCTGCGCACGGTGCCGGCGGCGCTGGCCAGCTGCTGCTCGCAGGCGGACATGCGGGCGCGCTGAGCACGAAGCCGGGCGAGGTGGCGCGCTTGGGTGGCGGCGTCGGCGGGCGCGACGGTTGCGCCCGCTCGCCCGGGGACACGCTCCTTGGTGTCGGGACCGGAGGGGGCCTCGGCTGGGGCGCAGTCACTGCGCTCGGGCGAGTAACGGATGCGCGCCAGTCCCAGCTTGCGGACCGCTTCCACCTGTTCCGGCTTGCGCAGCTTGAAGCTGGAGAACGCAAAGGGGTGGGCTGACCAGGGCAGGTCGAGATGGATGTACAGCCCGACGCACAGCTGGGCCGGGGTGAGGTATGTCTCCGCTTCGACTGCGTCGCCCATGGCTCAGCTCAGCTGGCGGTTGACCACTTCGAGCAACTGCTTGGGGCTGAAGGGCTTGGTCAGATAGCCGTCGCCACCCGACTGCTTGCCCTGGCGCTTGTCGGCGTCTTGTCCCTTGGCACTCAGAAAGACCACCCTGGTGGCGCGCAGGCGGGGGTCGCCCTTGATGCGGTCACATACCGCAAAGCCGTCGAGGTGGCCCGGCATCATGATGTCCAGCAGCACCAGATCCGGCTGCAGGCGGTTGGCCAGATCCAGGCCCACATCGCCATTTTCCGCCTCGTGGATGTCCAGGTCCTCGATCTCCAGCGTCATGCGAATCAACTCGCGTATGTCGGCCTGGTCTTCGACGATCAGCACGCGCTTCATGGGGCATCCGTTTCATGCATCGGCAATGTCGGTCTTATCGGCAGGGTGCTCAAGGAATGTAGACGGCAGCCGATGTCACTGCATCGACTTTGTTCACACCATGTCCGACTGATGTCGCCGATGCCGCGCCTTGCCCCGCTGCGCCGCTCCCGATGGGGGGCGGCGGCCGTGGCGTTGTTCACGTTTTGCGTGGGCGTCTTCTTGTCGGCCACGCTGGTTCGCAGCCTGCACCAACAGGCGGCCGAGTCGGCCGCCATGCGCTTCGAACGCCACGCCAGCCAGGTCCAGGCCGAGGTGCAGACGCGCTTTGACCGCGCGCTGTCCGGCTTCCGTGGCTTGCGCGGCACCATCCATGCGTTTGGTGGTCCCTTGCCGCGCCGTGCGTTTCGCGACTGGGCCAGCAGCCGCGATCTGCGGGCCGAGTTTCCCGGTATCCGCGGGCTGGGCTTCATCCAGCGGGTCGAGCGCGTCGACCTGGATCGCTTCGTGGCGCACGAGCGCGCTGACGGCGCGCCCGCCTTCCGCATCCGCACGTCCGGCAGCGCACCCGATCTGTATGTCATCAAGCTGATCGAACCCCTGGACAACAACCTGGCGGCACAGGGCTTTGATGTCGGCTCCGAGCCTTATCGTCGCGCAGCGATCGAGCGCGCCATCGATACGGGGCTGCCGACCACCACGGCGCCAGTGGTGCTGGTGCAGGACGGCCAGCAGCGCCCCGGCATGCTGTACTACCTGCCGGTCTACCGACCTGATCAGCCCACTGACACGGTGGCGCAGCGCCGTGCCGCCTTGCTTGGGGTCGTCTACGCCCCGATCATCGTCGACGAGCTGGTTGCGGGCATTGGTGACCGGTTCCGCGGTGTGCTGGCTTTTGCCGTGCACGGCCAGGCGGGCAGCGGCGGGCTGATGCTGCTGGCGCGCTACACGCCGCCGGCCGACCAGGCGACAGATGGGGCGGGCGAGTTCCAGCAGCGGCGGGCGGTGGATGTGGGCGGTCAGACCTTTTCCTTGGCCGTGACGTCCACCGCGCTGTTCGAGCAAGACCAGGGCGCGGCCATGCCGCTGTGGATTGCGGTGCTCGGGGTGGGGCTGAGCGCGCTGATGGCGGCCGCGCTGTGGTTGTTGATGACGGGCCGCGCCCGCGCACAGGCCCTGGCCGAGGGCATGACAGAAGACCTGCTGCAGGCCAAGGGGCTGGCCGAGCAGGTGGCCCACGAGAGCCAGGTCCTGATCGACACGCTTGACCGTTTCAGCATGGTGTGCATCACCGATCCGCAGGGCGCCATCACGCATGTCAACGATGCCTTCTGTCAGGCCAACGGCTATGAGGCCAGCGAACTGCTGGGGCGCAACCCTCGGTTGCTGGCCTCGGGCGAGCACGATCCGATGTTCTGGATCGCCGTGTGGCAGACCTTGCTGCACGGGCAGCCTTGGGTGGGGCAGGTGTGCAACCGGGCCAAGGACGGGACGCACCATTGGGTGCAGTGCGTGATCTCGCCCATCCGACGGCGCGATGGCTCGATCGAGAAGTACATCTCGATCGCCTATGACATCACCGCCACGCGCCGCGCACAGGATGAGCTCAAGGCCCTGGCCGAGCGCTACAACCTGGCCATCGATGGTGGCAACGATGGCCTGTGGGACTGGATGGATGTCCACGCGCACGCGGAATGGTGGTCGCCGCAGTTCTTCCGCCTGCTGGGCTATGAGCCGGGCGAGATCGAAGCCAATCTGGTGACCTTCGATGCAATGCTGCATCCGGACGACCAGCGTCGCACCTTCCAGGCCATCGAGGCCGCGCTGCGCGACCATGTGCCGTTCGACACCGAGTATCGGCTCAGGACCAAGGCGGGCGACTACCGCTGGTTTCGCAGCCGGGCCAAGGTCTACTTTGATGAGCGCGGCGAGCCCACGCGCATGGCCGGCTCCATCCAGGACGTGCACGCCCACAAAGTGGCGCAGGCCCAGATCCAGGAGCACAGCGAACAGATGCAGGCCATCTTCTCGCTCACCCGCGACGGCTTTGTGTCGTTCGATGCAGGCCGCCGCGTGAGCTATGCGTCGCCTGCCATGGCGCAACTCACAGGGCTGCCCTGCGAGGCGCTGCTCGGGCTAGACGAGGCGGCCTTTGCCGCCCAGCTGTTCGCCCAGGCCGCCGAGGGTCAGGCTGTGCAGGACCTGGCCGGCCTGCGTGGCGTGCAGGCCAGCGCGGGCCGGGACGGCAGCGGGCGCGTGCTGGTCGAGATGCGGCCACCCGCACGCCGGGTGCTGGAGATGCGCCTGAGCGAAAGCCCGGGGGCACTGGTCTCTCAGGTGCTGCACATCCGCGATGTCACGCACGAGAGCGAAGTCGACCAGATGAAGAGCGCCTTCCTGTCCATGGCCGCCCACGAGCTGCGCACGCCCATGGCCAGCATCTACGGCTTCACCGAGTTGCTGCTCACCCGCGAGCTCAAGCCCGACAAGCAGAAAGAGTTGCTGGGGCGGATCTACCGTCAAAGCGAGGCCATGTCGAGCATCATCAACGAGTTGCTCGATCTGGCGCGCATCGAGGCGCGCCAAGGCAAGGACTTCGCGTTCGAAGCCTGCAACCTCGCGGCTGTGGTGGCCGACACCGTGCGCGATTTCAAGCCGCCTGCCGAGCGCGAACCGCCGGTCATCAGTTGGCCCGAGCAGCTTCACCTGGTCTGGGTCGATCGGCAGAAGCTGCAACAGGCTTTGCTCAACGTGCTGTCGAACGCTTACAAGTACTCGCCAGCGGGTGGCGATGTGACGCTGCGCGTGATCACGCGCGTGGTGCAGGGCAAGGAGCTGGTCGGCGTGGAGGTGACCGACCGGGGGATTGGCCTGTCGCCCGAGCAACTGGCCCGCGTCGGCGAGCGCTTCTACCGCGCCGACAAGTCCGGCAACATCCCGGGCACAGGCCTGGGCGTGGCCATCGTCAAGGAGATCCTCGAGCTCATGGGTGGCAGCCTCGGGCTGACCAGCGTCGCGCAACAGGGCACCACCGTCACGTTGTGGCTGCCGCGCTGGAGTGGTCAGACACTGCCGCTCAGCGAGGCACCGACGGCCGTGGCCGAGGCCTGATTCGCCATCACAAGGCGGCGGCCAGCCGGGCCGCTTGAGCGATGGCCTTCTTGGCGTCCAGCTCGCCGGCCTCGAAGGCGCCACCGATCACATGCGGCGTGCGGCCTTGTGCCTGCAGCGCATCGGCCAGCTCGCGCAGTGGCTCTTGCCCCGCGCAGAGCACCACGTTGTCGCAGGCGATCCAGGTGGGGTTCTCGCGCTTGTCGCCAAAGCTCACCAGCAGGCCCTCGTCGCCGATGCGCTCGTAGTTCACGCCGCCGACCATTTCCACGCCCTTCATCTTCAGCGCGGCACGGTGGATCCAGCCGGTCGTCTTGCCCAGGCCTGCGCCCAGCTTGCCCTTTTTGCGCTGCAAGAGCACCACCTCGCGTGCCGCAGGGGTGGGCCGCGGCCCGTCAGGACGCAGCCCGCCTGGCGCGAGGGCCGGGTCGGTCACACCCCATTCCTGCATCCACACCGCCAGATCCAGCGAGGCGGGCTTGTGGGCCGCGTCGTGCACCAGGAACTCGGCCACATCGAAGCCGATGCCCCCCGCGCCAATGACGGCCACCTTGCGGCCCACCGGCTTCTTGTGGCGAAGCACGTCGATGTAGCTCAGTACCTTGGGGTGCTCCTGGCCAGGGATGCGCGGGTTGCGCGGGCTCACCCCGGTGGCCACGATGACCTCGTCAAAGCCGGTGAGCATGGCCGCGTCCACGCGCGTGCTGAGCTTGAGTTGCACGCCCGTCAGCTCGATGCGCTTGCGGAAGTGCCGCAGCATCTCGTCGAACTCTTCCTTGCCGGGCACCTGACGCGCCATGTTGAGCTGGCCGCCCACCTCGTCGGCCGCGTCGAACAGCGTGACCTTGTGGCCGCGCTCGGCCAAGTGCGTCGCGGCCGTGATGCCGGCCGGGCCTGCGCCCACCACCGCGATGCGCTTGCAGCGCGGGGCGGGCAGGAAGTTCAGCGTGGTCTCGTGGCAGGCCCGCGGGTTCACCAGACAACTCGACAGCTGGTTCTTGAACACATGGTCCAGGCAGGCCTGGTTGCACGCGATGCAGGTGTTGATCTCATCCGCACGCCCGGCCGCAGCCTTGGCCACGAAATGTGAATCGGCCAGCAGCGGCCGTGCCATCGACACCATGTCGGCATAGCCGTTGGCCAGCACCATCTCGGCCGTGGCCGGTGTATTGATGCGGTTGGAGGTCACCAGCGGGATGTCGATGCCGGCCGCCTCGAAATCCTGCTTGAGCTTGGCCGTCACCCACACGAACGCGGCGCGCGGGACGCTCGTGGCAATCGTGGGCACACGCGCCTCATGCCAGCCGATGCCGGTGTTGAGGATGGTCGCGCCCGCGCGGGCGATGGCCACGCCCAACTGCCGTACCTCGTCCCAGCTGCTGCCCTCGGGCACCAGGTCGATCATCGACAGGCGGTAGATCAGAATGAAATCGCGGCCCACGGCCTCCCGCGTGCGTTGCACGATCTCGATGGGCAGCCGCATGCGCTGGCTGTAATCGCCGCCCCACGCATCGGTTCGCTGGTTGGTGTGCCGGGCCAGAAACTCGTTGATGAAGTAGCCCTCCGAGCCCATGATCTCGACGCCGTCGTAGCCCGCCTCGCGGGCGCGCACGGCGCTGTGGACGAAGGCCTTGATCTGGCGCTCCACCCCCGCGGCCGACAGCTCGAACGGCTTGAACGGGGAGATGGGCGACTGGATGCGCGAAGGCGCCACCGCGAACGGGTGATAGGCGTACCGACCGGCATGCAGGATCTGCATGGCGATCTTGCCGCCGGCCTCGTGCACCGCGCGCGTGACGACCTGATGGCGTCTGGCCGAAGAGGCGCTGCTCATGCGCCCAGCCAGCGGCTTGACCCAGCCCGCGATGTTGGGCGCAAACCCCCCGGTGACGATCAGCCCCACGCCGCCTTCGGCGCGCTCGCGGAAGTAGGCGGCCAGCTTGCTCAGGTCGCGCCCGTCTTCCAGGCCGGTGTGCATCGAGCCCATGAGCACGCGGTTCTTCAGCGTTGTGAAGCCGAGGTCGAGGGGGCTGAGCAGGTGGGGGTACGGTGTCATGGTGTGGCGTGCAGTCAACATAAGCATGGGTATCAGGCGGGGTGTCGTTCAATGTGCCTGCGCCGGAAAGACATGTCGATACAGTGCATGGCGGCACTTCGCTTACTGCAACCCCGCATGTTGACCACTTGTTTGGCGAGAGACATGCGATTCTCCAGGGAGACACACATGATGATGAAAGTGATGCTGGTCGGCACACTCGCCTGCATGGCCGGCCTGGCTTCTGCTCAGACTTACGTTGGCGCGGCCATCGGCTCGGCCAAGCACAAGATCGACTGTTCGGGCACCGTAAGCTGTGATCTTCGCGACACCGTGGTCAAGCTCTACGCCGGCCAGCGTGTCAACGAGTGGGTCCATGCCGAGGCCGCGTTCATCCGCTTCGGAGAGGCCAAGCTGCGCGGCCCTGCGGTGTTTGATGACCAACTGGTGGGCATTGATCTCACGCAGCGCGCACAGGCGCTGGCGCTCGCGGCCGCCTTCCGGCACGAGTTCCGGCCCGGTTTGCAAGGCGTGGCGCGCATCGGCGCCGCGGTGGTGCATGGCAAAGCGTCCGTTCGCGCAGTGATTGTGGGCGGTCCAGCCGACGGCGTGGTCGTCACGGCGTCATCGTCTGAGACGACGGTGCGACCCTACATCGGGCTCGGTCTGTCCTATCGTTTCCTGCCGAATTGGAACGCCACGCTGGACTATGACCGGACGTCGGTGTCCATTGACGGGGACTCGAATGGTGTCCAGGCATTCATGGCCGGCCTGGCTTACCAGTTCTGATCTACGAGCTGATGGTTTCTATGTCGTGCAAGTGTGTGTCGAGGTTGTGGACGTTTTGATACGTTCTGTAGCGTGAAGGGACCTGTTTGCATGAGTTGTCCCCTGTTGGACGCCCATTACTCGCGCACGGCCGCTATGCTGGCCGGCGGCGAATGATCGCCAACAACACAAAGGGACTTCAGTATGAAACACATTCTCGTCGCCGGCCTGACCATGATCGCCATGGGTAGCGCATCTGCACAAGCCTATGTCGGCGGTTCGCTGGGCATGGCCAAGGTGAACCTGGATTGCGCTGGCACGCTGAGCTGCGACACCACGGACACCAGCTGGAAGCTGTACGCGGGCTACAAGCTGGATGACACCTGGGCGGTCGAAGGTGGCTACATCGATTTTGGTCGGGCCAAGTACTCTTATGACTTCGACGGCGACACCATCAACGGCAAGCTGAGCGCAACCGGTTTCACCGTGGCGGTGGCCGCCCACGGCCAATTCACTCCCGCTGTCAGCGGCGTGGCTCGTTTCGGTCTGGCGATGCTGAAGGCGAAGATCAGCGAGTCGCTGGGCTCGGCCAGTGTGTCCGAGTCCGAGTCGAACACCCGCGCCTACCTCGGTCTGGGCCTCGGCTACGCCGTCACGCCCAACCTGACGGCCACGGTCGACGCCGACTTCTCCACTGCGAAACTGGGTGGCGAATCCGGCAGCGTGCGCGCCATCGGCCTGGGCCTCGCATACAAGTTCTGACCAACGCCCTTCGGCGTGTCAAGCCAATCAAAAGGGGGCCTCGGCCCCCTTTTTTCTGTTACGGCGCCAGGACCATCAGCGCTGCCCATCCTTCTCATGCTTCGGCGAGCGCGGTCCGTAGAGCAGGCCGTTGGGTGCGCCTGCCGACAGCAGTCGCATGCTTGTTGCCCTGCCACGGGATGCGAAGCATCGGGCACGCTGTGGAGCACCTGCTTGACCAGCGTTCTTTCAGAAAAAAAGCCCCATCAAGGGGGACGAGCGTCCGCACGATAGCGAGACGCCACGCGAGTGCACGTGCAAAAGCGGCGCCCGAAGGCGCCGCTTTCATGGCTTTCAGCACGAATGCTCAGGCCTGTGCCTTCTTCTTCAGCCGCCATGCATGCAGCAGCGGCTCCGTGTAGCCCGAGGGCTGTTCCTTGCCCTTGAAGACCAGGTCCAGCGCAGCCTGGAAGGCGGCGCCGTTCGGGTTGGCCACCAACGGCTGGTACAGCTTGTCGCCCGCGTTCTGCTGGTCCACCACGGCGGCCATGCGGTTGAAGCTGTCACGCACTTGCGCTTCAGTGATCACGCCGTGGTGCAGCCAGTTGGCCACGTGCTGGCTGGAGATGCGCAGCGTGGCGCGGTCTTCCATCAGGCCGACGTTGTGGATGTCGGGCACCTTCGAGCAGCCCACGCCTTGGTCGATCCAGCGCACCACGTAACCCAGGATGCCCTGGACGTTGTTGTCCAGCTCTTGCTGCTTCTCGGCGTCGGACCAGTTAGCCTGGGCCACCACGGGGATGGTCAGCAGCTTGTCGAGCAGCGATTGCGGGTCTTCGCCGGTCTTCTCGATGTCTTGCTGAATGGCGGCCACGCTGACCTGGTGGTAATGCGTGGCGTGCAGCGTGGCGGCCGTGGGCGAGGGCGTCCAGGCGGTGTTCGCACCGGCCTTGGGATGGGCGATCTTCTGCTCCAGCATGCCGGCCATCAGGTCGGGCATGGCCCACATGCCCTTGCCGATCTGGGCGCGGCCGCGCAGGCCCATCTGCAGGCCGATCAGCACGTTGCGGCGCTCGTAGGCGGCAATCCAGGCGCTGTTCTTGATGTCGCCCTTGCGCATCATCGGGCCGGCCAGCATGGCGGTGTGCATCTCGTCGCCGGTGCGGTCCAGGAAGCCGGTGTTGATGAAGGCCACGCGGCTCGCTGCGGCGGCGATACACGCCTGCAGGTTGGCCGAGGTGCGGCGCTCTTCGTCCATGATGCCCAGCTTGACGGTGCTGTCAGGCAAGCCCAGCAACTGCTCGACGCGGCTGAACAGCTCGGCGGCGAAGGCCACTTCTGCCGGGCCGTGCATCTTGGGCTTGACGATGTAGACCGAGCCGGTGCGCGAGTTGCGGATGGGCTGGCCATTGATCTTGCCGTGGCCCTTGAGGTCATGCAGGGCAATGGTCGTGGTCACGACGGCGTCCATGATGCCTTCGGGGATCTCACGGCCTTCGGCGCCCCACAGGATGGCCGGGTTGGTCATCAGGTGGCCCACATTGCGCACGAACATCAGCGAGCGGCCGTGCAGCTTGACTTCACCACCGTTGGGGCCGGTGTAGACGCGGTCGCCATTGAGGGCGCGCGTGAAGGTCTTGCCGCCCTTGGCGACTTCTTCGGTCAGCGTACCCAGCTGGATGCCCAGCCAGTTGCTGTAGCCCAGCACCTTGTCTTCGGCATCCACGGCAGCGACCGAGTCTTCCAGGTCCAGGATGGTGGACACGGCCGATTCCAGCACCAGATCGGACACGCCGGCCGCATCGGTCTTGCCGATGGGGGTGGCGCGGTTGATCTGGATGTCGATGTGCAGGCCATTGTTGACCAGCAGCACGCTGCTCGGGGCAGCGGCGTCACCCTGGTAGCCCACCAGTTGCTCGGGGTTCTGCAGGCCGGTGCTCTTGCCGTTGTTCAGCGCCACGACCAGCTTGCCGCCAGCGATGCTGTAGCCGGCTGCGTCACGGTGCGAGGCGCCTTCCAGCGGCGCCGATTGGTCCAGGAAGTTCCGGGCCCAGGCGATCACCTTGGCGCCACGCACCGGGTTGTAGCCGGTGCCCTTGTCGGCGCCATCGGTTTCGGGGATGGCGTCCGTGCCGTACAGGGCGTCGTACAGGCTGCCCCAGCGGGCGTTGGCGGCGTTCAGTGCATAGCGGGCGTTCAGGATGGGCACCACCAGCTGCGGGCCGGCTTGCAGGGCCAGTTCGGCGTCCACATTGGCGGTGGTGGCTTTCACGCCGGCGGGCACGGGCACCAGGTAGCCGATCTTCTCCAGATGGGCCTTGTACGCGGCCATGTCGTTGATCGGGCCGGGGTTGGCGGCGTGCCAGGCATCCATCTCGGTCTGGATGCGGTCGCGTTCGGCCAGCAGGGCGGCGTTCTTGGGCGCCAGGTCGTTGACGATCTTGTCAAAGCCGGCCCAGAAGGCGGCGCTGTCGATGCCGGTGCCGGGCAGCACCTTGTCTTCGACGAAACGGTACAGCTCGGTGGCCACTTGCAGGCTGTGAACGGTGGTGCGTGCGGTCATGGAAAACCTCGTCAGGGAAGATCAGGAGTGGTGTGGGGCAGCGTGCACGGCGCGTCGTCGGGTGGACAGGGGCGTTGCGGGCGTGCAGGTGGGCCGCTTCCGCATGCTGCTGCGAGCGCGTCAGTTTATTCGATACTTATCCGAACATTACCAGCGCAAAAAGTCATTGATTCATGACTTGGGTGCAAAAATGGACGACGCGTCGGCGGCGGACGTCGGCAAGCAGCGCCGCAGTTTCTCTGGGCGCAGCCCGATTGTTTTTTCGCAAGGGCATGCGCAAGATCAGCGCATCAGGGCAGGCGCGCCGGGTGGTCGTCCCGGGTTACGACGAGCATGGACCGACTCAAGCAGATTGAATCCTTTGTGGCCGTGGCCCTCAAAGGCAGCCTGACCGCCGCCGCAGCGGCCGATGGCGTGGCGCCGGCCGTGATCGGCCGCCGCATCGATGCCCTGGAAGAGCGACTGGGTGTCAAGCTGCTGGTGCGGACCACGCGGCGCATCAGCCTCACGCACGAGGGCAGCGCCTTTCTGGAAGATGCCCAGCGCATTCTGGCGGATCTCTCCAGCGCCGAGGCCAGCGTCAGTGCCGGCGGCATCAAGGCCAGCGGCCATCTGCGCATCACGGCGCCCGCCGGCTTCGGACGGCGGCATGTCGCGCCGCTGGTGCCTCGCTTCGTCGCGGATCACCCCGAGGTGTCACTGTCGCTCAATCTGTCCGACCATCTGGTAGATCTGGTCAACGAAGGGTTTGATTGCGCCGTTCGGGTGGGTGACCTGCCCGATTCCAGCCTGGTCAGTGTGCGGCTGGCCGAGAATCGTCGCCTGTGCGTGGCCAGCCCGGCCTACCTCGCGGAGCGCGGGCGCCCGCTCCAGCCAGGCGACGTCACCCGGCATGCCTGCCTGACGCTCAGTTCGGAGGCGAGCCAGACCCGTGGGTGGGCCTTCACCGTTGACGGGCAGGTGGTGCACGTGCGTCCGCCTGCTCGGCTGGATTGCTCTGACGGTCAGGTGCTGCACGCCTGGTGTCTGGAAGGGCTGGGCCTGGCCTGGCGCTCCTGGTGGGAGGTGGCCGCCGACGTGCGGGCCGGCCGCCTCATCAGCGTGCTCGACGAGTTTGCGGCGCCGCCCAACGGCATCTATGCCGTGTTCGCACAGCGCAAGCACCAGCCGCTTCGGCTGCGCCTGTGGCTCGATTTTCTGAAGAATCACTACGCCGACCCCGCTTACTGGCAAGCCCTGGCCATGTCGGCTGAGCCGGCCATCGATCCCCGCGTGGCTGCGGCCTGAACCCGGCTGCCCGTTGACGGGTGCCGGTGTCCGCGTCAATGTCAGTGCTTGTGCGCGCTGGCGTCTTTCTTGCACTTCTTGACGAAGCTGTTGCGCGCCGCGCCGTGCAGTTTTTTCTCATCGGCCATGGCTGCGCAGCCGCCCTGCACCGCATCCTTCTCGCATTTCTGGATGAAGCTGTTGCGCGCGGCGCCATACAGCTTCTTCTCAACGGCCTTGGCCTCGCAGGCCTTGTGCATGTCGTTGGCGTGAGCGGGTGCGAATACGGCACCCATGCTGATGGCGATCAAGGCGATCCACTGGCGCATGGTGAGGCTCCTGCAAGAGAGGCAGAACGAAAACGCCAGCCAGTCTAAGGGCAAGCGGCGTGCCCGCCAACCGAGCGCGTGCGGGCCCTTTGGGCCTCCCACGTTCAAGGGATGGTCGCTGCCGAGCGGTGCGCCTAGGCTGTGGTTCCCATCACATGAAATTCAGGAGGAAAGCATGCCCTACCCTCGTCTTGCCCTTTTGTCGCACCCATCGCGCGCGTCGCGCACCTTGCGGCGCACCGCCGCGGCCACCGCCGCAACCATGTTGTCTGCCGCCGCCTGGGCCGCCCCTTCGGGCTGGAGCAGCAGCCAGATCAGCGTCCAGTACGATCCCGACACGTTTGTGGCCGGGTTCACCACCGGCAGTTCCGGCGGCTACAGTCAGGTCGATGTCTTCCCAACCGTGACGCAACTCGGTGAAACCGGCTTGCAGATCGATCTGTCCGGGTTCCAGCTCTATGCGTCCAGCTACAGCAGCTTCTCGTCCGAGTATGTGTCGGGCTGGTTCACGCTACCGCTGAGCATTTCGGCGCAGCCAGGCTACATCATTCACGGCTACACGGTCGCGTTGTCCGGCAGCTACTACATCGAAAGCCCAGGCTCGGTCGAGGTGTTCGGCCCCGACAGCATCGGCCTGTGGGCCAACAGCGGCATCCAGCCGTTCAACAGCAGCACTTACCTCAGCGGCGCCACGCTGCCGACGCTCGAAGCCACCTTGGGCGCCATCGGCGACATCGGCTACGTCGAGGTCTTCGAAGGTTACGAGCAGCAGTTCAGCCATTACGAACAGGTGCTGGACTATTGCGAGCCCGATGACCCGGGCGTTTGCTACTACCGCGATGAGGCGGTCTACATCGACGTGCCCACCTACCGCTACGAGATGGACCTGGGTGAAGCCACCCTCAGCCTGGACCGGCTGACGGTGTACGCCAACGTGACCGCGGTGCCCGAGCCGGGCGTGGTGGGGTTGGTCGCGGCGTCCTTGCCCATGCTGGGCTGGGCCGCGCTGCGCCGCCGACGCGCCCGCGGCGACTGAAGACGCTCAGAGAATGCGGCGCGGGTGGGCCAGGGCCTCATGCGCCGCGTGCAAGCGCCGCACCAGCACCCGGATGAAGGCCTCGTCAAACAAATGCCGGCACGCGGGGCTGAGCTGCAGCATCGCCTCAGGTGTGAACGAGATGGTGGTGGCCGGCTCGGTCACCACCACATCGGTGCTGTGGCGGCGCAACTCGGGGCTGGGCGCCAGGTAGGCCATTTCGCCCACAGACGTGCCCGCGCCCAGCAGCGCCACGCGCTTGCCGTTGCGGTAGACCTCGACGCTGCCCTGCGCCATGATGTGGAAGGTGCGGCCTTCTTCCCCTCGGCGGTACAGCGCATGGCCGAACGAAAAGCGTTGCCACTTGGCGCGGTGCACGACCTCCCACAGCTCCACGTCGCCGAAGCTTGAGAAAAAATCCAGCGAGCGCAGCAGGTTGAAGCGCTCCGAATCCAGCACCCCTTGCAAGTGGCCGCGCGGCACCTTGTGGTCGGCAATCAGACCCGAGAGCGCCTGCGCAAAGGCGTCCCAGTTCGGATAGCGGTCTTCCGGACGCTTGGCCAGCGCCTTCTGGATCACCTCGTCCACTGACGCGTTGACGCCGGCACGCATGCCAGCCAGCGGTGGCGGCGTGTGGTTGTAGATCTGGTTCATCAGCACGGCTTGCGAGGGCGCATCGAATGGCGGCTTGCCCGCGATCAGGTGGTACAGCACAGCGCCCAGCGCATAGATGTCGGCCCGGCAGTCGGGCACCTGGCCGTCGAGCTGCTCGGGCGCCATGTAGGCCAGCGAGCCCACTTGATGCACCTGGGTCGACTCGGCCGCGAGGTTCAGCGCGGAGCCGAAATCGGTCAGCTTGATGTCGGTCACCATGCCCGCGGCGTTGGTGATGGCCAGGATGTTGGCGGGCTTCACATCGCGGTGGATCAGGCCCTGGCGGTACACGTAACCCAGTGCCATCGCGCACTTGAAGCCCAATTCGACGATCAGCTCCAGCGGCAGCAGCTGATCCGCCCGGCAGTAGGTGCGCAGCGTTGTGCCGGGCACGTACTCCATCACCACGTACGGGGCGATGGGGTCAGCCACGGCATCGTAGATCTGCACCACATTGGGGTGCTGCAGGCGACCGACCAGCGCCGCCTCGGCGGCGAAGAAGCGCGCGTAGACGGGTCCGTCCACGGCGTCGATCAAGGCCGCGGCGCGCACGCGCTTGACGGCCACATTGCGGTCGTGAAAGTCGTCCCGGCACAGGAAGACCTCGCTGGTGGCGCCCTCGCCCAGCTTCCTGATGATGCGGTACTTGCCGATCATCCCGTGTTCGAGGCCGATATCTGTCTCAACCATGCCAGGTTCCATGCTGTCGAGTTGGCATCTTTTCACCACCTGGCATCGTGCAGCATCCCGAATAAACCGGACAGAACTGTGCATTTCTGCTCGCCTGAGGCCGCCTGCTGCCCCTGCGCTGCGCCCCTCGTAGAATCCCGGGCATGATCCAAGCGAAGCGATCCCTTCTCGAAGGCCTGGCGGCCGCCCTGAAACAGGTGGCCCCGGAGGCACCCGACACCTTTGTGCCCGCGTTCGAGGCGCCCAAGCAGGCGGCCCACGGCGACCTGGCCATCACGGCGGCCATGCAGCTGGCCAAACCCCTGAAAAAGAACCCGCGCGAGCTGGGGCAGGCCCTGGTTGTCGCCCTGCAGGCGCAACCCGCCTTCGCGCAATGGGTGGCCGCCATCGAAATTGCCGGCCCCGGCTTCATCAACCTGCGCCTCAAGCCCGAGGCCAAGCAGGCCGTGGTGGCCGATGTGCTGGCCGCGGGCGACCGCTTTGGCTTCCAGCCCGCCACGGGCAAGAAGGTGCTGGTCGAGTTTGTCTCGGCCAACCCCACGGGCCCGCTGCACGTGGGCCACGGCCGGCAGGGCGCGCTGGGCGACGCGTTGTGCAACCTGTTCGAGACGCAAGGCCAGCAGGTCACCCGCGAGTTCTATTACAACGACGCCGGCGTGCAGATCGCCACGCTGGCCACCTCCACCCAGGCGCGCCTGAAGGGCCTCAAGCCCGGCGACGCCGAATGGCCCGAGTCGGCCTACAACGGCGACTACATCGCCGACATCGCCGCGGATTTCCTCGCGAAGAAGACCGTCAAGGCCGATGACCGCGAGTTCACCGCCAGCGGTGATGTGAACGACCTCGATGGCATCCGCCAGTTCGCCGTGGCCTACCTGCGCCACGAGCAGGATCTCGATCTGAAGGCCTTTGGCGTCCGCTTCGACAACTACTACCTCGAATCCAGCCTCTACACCACCGGCCGGGTCGAAGCCGCCGTGCAAAGGCTCAAAGACGCCGGCAAGACCTTCGAAGAAGGCGGCGCCCTGTGGCTGCGCTCCACCGACTACGGTGACGACAAGGACCGCGTCATGCGCAAGTCCGATGGCGGCTACACCTACTTCGTGCCCGATGTGGCCTATCACATCGCCAAGTGGGAGCGCGGCTTCGAGCAGTGCGTCAACATCCAGGGCTCGGACCACCACGGCACCATCGCCCGTGTGCGCGCAGGCCTCCAGGCCGCTGGCGTTGGCATCCCCCAGGGCTGGCCCGACTACGTGCTGCACAAGATGGTCACCGTGATGAAGAACGGCGAGGAGGTCAAGATCTCCAAGCGCGCCGGCTCCTATGTCACCCTGCGCGACCTGATCGAGTGGACCAGCAAGGATGCGGTGCGCTTCTTCCTGATCAGCCGCAAGGCCGATACCGAGTTCGTGTTCGACGTCGATCTGGCCTTGAAGCAGAACGACGAGAACCCCGTGTTCTACGTTCAGTACGCCCACGCCCGCATCAGCAAGGTGCTGCGTGACTGGTGCGCCGACCATGGGGGTGACCGTGCTGCGCTGTCGGCTGCCTCGCTGGCGCTTTTGGCCGCCCCGACCGAGCTGGCGCTGATGGCCAAGCTGGCCGAGTATCCGGAGATGTTGGCCTCGGCCGCGCAAGGTCTGGCGCCGCACGATGTCGCTTTTTACCTGCGCGATCTGGCCGGCGCCTTCCACAGCTATTACGCGGCCGAGCGCTTCCTGGTGGATGATGCGGCCTTGTGTCAGGCCCGCATGGCCCTGCTGGCGGCCACCGCCCAGGTCCTGCGCAATGGTCTGGCCGTCATCGGGGTGAGCGCCCCGGAATCGATGTGACGCAGCGGAGGAACCCGATGTCATCTCAATCCAACAGCCAGCGGGGCGGATTCGCCCTCGGCATGATCGTGGGCGTGCTGGTGGGCCTGGCCCTGGCGCTGGCCGTGGCCGTGTATGTCACCAAGGTGCCCGTGCCGTTCATCGACAAGGTGCCCCAGCGCAGCGCCGAAGATGACGCGGCCGAGGCCGAGCACAACAAGAACTGGGATCCCAACAGTCCGTTGTATGGCAAGAACCCGGCCAAGCCGCGCGATGTGCCCGCCACACCGCCGCCAGGCGCATCCGAGACCGCCGTGCCGCCCACGCCTGCGGTGGTGCCCAGTGCGCCGGCTGCAGCCCCGTCGGCGCCGCCCGCATCGGTCAGCACCCGTGACCCGGCGGCCATCTTGGCCGGCGACGCCGTGTCCACCGCACCGGCCTCTGATGCGTTGAGTTTCCAGGTGCAGGCAGGTGCCTATGGCAGCCAGGCCGAAGCCGAACAGCAGAAAGCCAAGCTCGCGATGATGGGGCTCGAGGCCCGCATTCAAGAGCGTGAGGTCAACGGTCGCACGATGTACCGCGTGCGGCTGGGTCCTTACCCCGACCGGGAGAAGGCCGAAGCTGCGCGGGTGAGGCTGCAGGACGCCGGGATCGAGTCTGCGCTGGTTCGTGTGCAGCGCTGAGCCGCTCGCCGATCCCTTGTTCGAGTCAGAAAGGAAGAGCCCGATGAACCGCCGCGAGTTTTCCGTGTCCACCGCTGCCGCACTCGGGGGCGCTGGCTCCCTGCTGGCCGCTTCGGCGCAGGCCCAGGGGCAGCCCGTCGAGGGCACGAACTACGTCCGGCTGGCGCAGCCTGCGCCTGTCTCGGCACCGGCCGGCAAGGTCGAGGTGGTCGAGTTCTTCTGGTATGGCTGCCCTCACTGCTTCCATTTCGAGCCTTTCCTGGAGTCGTGGGCCGCGAAGCTGCCGGCGGAGGTGGCCTTTCGCCGCATTCCCGTGGCCTTCCGGGAGCGCCCATTTGGCATCCACCAGCAGCTTTACTTCACCATTGAGGCCATGGGCCTGATGGCCAGCCTGCATCCGCGGGTGTTCAAAGCGTTACACGAAGAGCGCCAGCGTCTGGACACGCCTGAGGCCATTGGCGAGTTCGTGGCCCGCCACGGAGTGGACCGCGCCCGCTTCATGGACGTGTTCAGCTCATTCGCCATTCAGACCAAGTGCCGCCAGGCCCGCAGTCTGACCGATGCCTACCGCATCGACGGTGTGCCGGCCATTGGAGTGGCCGGGCGGTTCTATACCTCGATTTCGCTCAACGGCACGCCGGCGCGCACCCTGGCGACCACGGATCACCTGATCCAGCTGTCGCGCCGCCCCGCTTGATCGACCTCTGATGTGAGATCTTGCCGGGCGCGCAGGCGCACGCCCGGGTGGCGACCCGGCAGGGTTCATGGCAGAATCTCTGCAAAATCCATGCCGGCAAAAATGCTCAACCCCTCTGGTTTTCCCCTGTCCGCGCCCGCCAGCCGCACGCTGGTATGGGGCGTGATGGCCTTGGCCCTGTGTGCCGGCGCGTGGGCCGAGAAGGCCGATCGGCAGCAGCCCCTTGTGTTCGCGGCCGACGCTGCGCGGGTCGACGAGGCGCGTCGGCTCAACGTACTGTCGGGTAACGTCGAGATCACCAAGGGCACGATGGTCGTGCGGGCCGACCAGGTCGAGGTGCGCCAGAACCCCAATGGCACCCAGTCGGCCACGGCCACCGGCGGGCCGGGCGGGCGGGCCTACTTCCGCCAGAAGCGCGAGGGGCTGAGCGAATTCATTGAAGGCGAGGCCGAGCGCGTCGTCTACGACGGCACACAGGACACCGTCCAGTTCGTCGGCCGCGCCACCATGCGACGCCTGTCGGGCAGCACCGTGACCGACCAGGTCTCTGGCGCCACCATCACCTACGACAGCAGGACGGGTGTGTTCCAGGTGCTGGGCGGGACGCCCGGCGCGAGCGGTTCCCGGGGTCGCGTTCAAGGGGTCATCACGCCGCGCAGCGAGCCGGAAGGGGCCAGCCGATGAGCGTGGGGTCGTCTGCGGTCGGCGCGCCGGCGGCCAGCCGGCTGCATGCGCAAGGCCTGCGCAAGCGCTATGGCGCGCGCACGGTCGTGCATGATGTGCACGTCTCGGTGGCCGCCGGCGAGGTGGTCGGCCTGCTCGGGCCCAATGGCGCGGGTAAGACCACCTCGTTCTACATGATTGTGGGGCTGGTACGGGCCGACGCGGGCAGCATCGACATCGATGGCGAGCGCGTCGAGCGCCTGCCCATCCACCAGCGTGCGCGCAGGGGCCTGAGCTACCTGCCGCAAGAGGCGTCGATCTTCCGTGCGCTGACGGTCGAAGAAAACATTCGCGCCGTGCTCGAGTTGCAGCACGACGAGCAAGGGCGGCGCCTGGGGCGGGCCGAGACCCAGCGCCGGCTCGACGCCTTGCTGGCCGACCTCAGCATCGAGAAGCTGCGCACCAGCGCCGCGCTGTCGCTGTCCGGTGGCGAGCGCCGTCGCGTCGAGATTGCCCGCGCACTGGCCACCCAGCCGCGCTTCATCCTGCTGGACGAGCCGTTTGCCGGCGTCGACCCGATCGCCGTCATCGAGATCCAGCGCATCATCAGCTTCCTGAAGGCTCGCGGCATCGGGGTGCTCATCACCGACCACAACGTGCGCGAGACGCTGGGCATCTGCGACCGCGCCTACATCATCAGCGAAGGGCGCGTGCTCGCCGAAGGCGCCCCCTCGGAGATTGTCGACAACGCCGAAGTCCGCAAGGTCTACCTCGGCGAGCACTTCCGCATGTGAGGCGCCGCGCATGAAGCCCTCCTTGCAGTTCCGGCTGTCGCAGCACCTGGCCCTCACGCCGCAGCTGCAGCAGTCCATCCGCCTGTTGCAGCTGTCCACGCTGGAGCTGCACCAGGAAGTCGAGCAGATGCTCGAGCAGAACCCCTTTCTTGAGCCGGACGACGAGTACGCCAGTCTGGAGACGGCTGCAGCCACCGAATACGAGCGCCAGCGCCAGGACCACATCGAGCGCGAAGACCGCGCCAGCGGGGAAGGCGAGGGCGCTGCCGACGCCGAGCCGGCCGGCCTCGACGGGCTGGAGGTCGGCGCAACCGAGCGCGACGACTGGGAAAACGGCACCGAGCGCGACGATTTCGACGGCATCCGTGAGACGCCCTCTCGCCAGAATGACGACGACGAGTTCGATCCGCTGTCGCGCAACACCGAGAGCATCAGCCTGCAGGAACACCTGCGGCAGCAACTGCGCGGCATGCGGTTGCCACCTCAGGACAAGGCTGCAGTCGAGGTCCTGATCGAATCGCTCAACGAAGACGGCTACCTTGCAGACACGCTCGACGACATCGCTGCCAGCCTGCTGGGTGTGACCGACGACGAAGACGCGCGCGATGAGTTGGCCTCGCGGCTGCGCTGCGCACTGGGCTGGCTCCAAAGCCTCGAACCCAACGGCGTGGGTGCAAGCAGCCTGTCTGAATGCCTCCTGCTGCAACTGCGCGGCATGGATGACCATCCCGCCTGTGCGCTGGCCCGCACGATCTGCCGCGATCACCTGGAGCTTCTGGCCCGGCGCGACACCCGCAAGCTGACAGCGGCCACCGGCGCCGATGATGCCCAGCTGAAGGCCGCTCAGGCGCTCATCGTCAGTCTCGAACCCAAGCCGGGCCGGGCGTTCGCACGCGCCGAAGCCAACATCGTCGTGCCCGACGTCATCGTGCAGAAGTCTGGCCGCAACTGGAAGGTCGTGCTCAATCCCGATGTCATGCCCAAGCTGCGCATCAACGACCTGTATGCGCAGGCCTTGCGCGCGAGCCGAGGCGGGCGCGGCAGCGGCGACGGCCACGCTGCGCTCAGCTCGCGCCTGCAGGAAGCGCGCTGGTTCGTCAAGAACATCCAGCAGCGCTTTGACACCATCCTGCGCGTCTCGCAGGCCATCGTCGATCGCCAGAAGAACTTCTTCACCCATGGCGAGATTGCGATGAAGCCGCTGGTTCTGCGCGAGATTGCCGACGAGCTCGGCCTGCACGAATCCACCATCTCGCGCGTGACCACGGCCAAGTACATGAACACGCCGTTCGGCACCTTCGAGCTCAAGTACTTCTTCGGCTCGTCGCTCAACACCGAAGCGGGCGGCAATGCGTCCAGCACGGCCGTGCGCGCCCTCATCAAGCAGCTTGTTGCCTCGGAAGACCCGCGCAAGCCGCTGTCCGACAGCGCGCTGTCCAGCATGCTCGAAGAGCAGGGCATCCAGGTGGCGCGCCGCACCGTGGCCAAGTACCGCGAGGCGCTGAAAATCGCGCCGGCCAACCTGCGCAAGGCGCTCTGAATGCGGCCGAGCATGAACCTGCCGCTTCACGATGCACTGGTCTTCCTGCCCTGGCAGGATTGGGCCGCGCTGGCCCTGTTCGTGTTTGGCTGGATCGCCTACGCCCGCTTTGCCGCGCGCCGCGCCCGCGTTCAGCGCACGCTCCTGGCCAGCACCAACCACTACCGCATGCGCTGGATGGCCCAGGTCACCCACCGCGACCAACGCATCGTCGACGCCGCCATCACTCAGAATCTCGCCAGCAGCCCCAGCTTCTGGGCCTCCACCACCATCCTGGTGCTGGGCGGTCTGCTCGCCGTCCTCGGGACCCACGACCGCGCAGTCGAACTCGTCAAGGACATTCCGTTCGCGGCTCGCACCACTGTCCTCGTTTTTGACATCAAGCTGCTGATTCTGCTCAGCGTGTTCATTTACGCCTTCTTCCGCTTCACCTGGTCCATGCGCGTCTACTCCTTTGGCGCCATTCTGGTGGGCGCCGCGCCCAACGTTGATGTGTTTGACGCCGGTCAGGCCGATCGAGACGAGTTCATTCAGCGTGCGGGCAAGATCATGGGCATGGCCGCAGAGAGCTTTGCCGACGGTCTCCGCGCTTACTACATGTCGTTTGCCGTCATCGCGTGGTTCATCTCACCTGTGCTGTTTGCGCTGGCCACCCTGGCTGTGCTGGCGATCCTGTACCGGCGCGAGTTCCGCTCGGACGTGCTCGCCGTCCTCAATGCCTGAGCGGCCCCGGCGCCGCATCCGCCCACCCGCTCCATGACTTCCTCCTCCTCACGACCGCGGCGCGCGGGCCCGGCTTCTTCCGATTCGCGCGGCCCAGGTACCCGTTCGGCCGCCGGCCGCCCGGCCAGCCGACCCAGCAGCCCGCCGGCAGGCGTCCCGCGCAGCCAGGGCGGCGCACACCTGTCTGCCCGCGTGCTCGCCGAGCCCGTGCTCTACCTGAGCTGTCCGGCTGGCGTCGAGCCGTTGCTGCTCGAAGAAGTGCGCGCCATTGCCGGCCCGGCCGTGCGGCTGGCCGAGTCCCGCGGGGGCATCGAAGCGCGCGTGCCCGTCGCGCTGGCTGAAGGTGAGCCCCGCTGGCGCGCCGCCATCGAGTTGGCCATGCAGCTCAACCTCGAAAGCCGGCTCGCCCAGCGCGTGCTCTGGCGCGTGGCCGAAGGCGGCTACCGTGAGGAGGACGACCTCTACCGCCTGGCCCGTCAAGTCGACTGGGGCCAGTGGATCTCGCCACGCCAGACCCTGCGAGTGGATGTCTCAGCCCGCCGCAGCCCGTTGCGCAGCCTCCAGTTCGCTGGTCTGCGCATCAAGGATGCCGTGTGCGACCAGCTGCGCGAAACCGCGGGCGAGCGCCCGAATGTCGACACACGGCACCCCGACCTGGCGCTGCTGCTCTTCCTCGACGAGGCCCGCGCACTGCTGTATGTCGACACCTCGGGTGAGGCGCTCTTCAAGCGAGGCTGGCGCGACGACACCGGCGAGGCCCCGCTCAAGGAAACGCTTGCCGCGGCCATGCTCGCCGCAGCCGGCTGGCGCGGCCGCCCGGAAGACGGCGCCTTGCTCGACCCCTGCTGCGGTGCGGGCACCATCCCCATCGAGGCCGCGCAGATCGCCTGCGACATCGCCCCCGGCCTGCAGCGTCGCTTCGCCTTCGAAAAGCTGCTGCCGTTCCGCCCCCATCAGCCCGCCTGGCAGCGCATGCGCCAGACGGCCAAGGCGCGCCAGCGCCCGCCTGCCGTACCGATCTTCGCAGGCGATGTGTCCTTTCGCATGACCGACTTCGCTGAGCGCAATGCCGAGCGGGCCGGGGTGCGCCATGCCATCGTTTTCAAGACGGCCGACGCGCTGCAGCGGCCGGTGCCATGCGAGCGCGGTGTCATGATGTTCAACCCGCCCTACGGCGAGCGCATCGACACCAAGGGCAGCGCCCGCGACGCCTACCGTGCCCGCGAGACTGGCGGCCCGGCCGGGCGCGAGGCCTTTGACGCCAGCCAGGTCGACACCTTCTTCCAGCAACTTGCCAGCCACTGGAAGCAGCACTACACCGGCTGGACAGCCTGGGTGCTCAGCCCCGACATGAAGCTCCCATCGGCCATGCGCTTCAAGGAAAGCCGCCGGGTGGTCATGTTCAACGGGCCCATCGAGTGCCGGCTCTTCCGCTTCGACATCGTCGCCGGTTCACACGGCGCACGGCGCACGGCCGAGGCGCCCTCTGCCTCCCCGCCAGAGGCGGATGCCGACTGAGCTGTCGCCATTCAGGCCGTCGCGGTCAGCGCTCGTACAGCGCACCCAGCAAGGTCAGCGCCGCCAGGGGCGCCGTGTCGGCGCGCAGAATGCGCTTGCCCAGACTCACCGGCGCCCAGCCCCGCTGCTGCGCCAGAGCTTCCTCTTCATCCGTCAATCCGCCTTCCGGGCCGCTGAGCAGACACCAGCGCGCGCTCGCGCCGGCTGATGGGGCTGTCTGGCCGCCGCCCGCCCAGGTCAACAGTGAGGCCGTCGCCCGCGGGCTCAGCACCCCGCGGCGTTCGCCGTCATCCTTCTCGCTGTCCTGTAGAAAGGCCGCGAGGGTGCGCACGGGCGCCACCTCCGGCACCCAGGCCCGCCCGGACTGTTCGCAAGCCGCCACGGCCACACCCTGCCAGTGCGCCACCTTGCGCGTTGCGCGCTCACCGTCCAGCCGCAGCACCGAACGTGCGCACATCAGCGGCTGAATCCGCCTCACCCCGAGCTCGGCCGCCTTCTCCACCAGAAAGTCCATCCGATCATTGGCCGGCATCCCGATGGCCAGCGTCACGGCAATGGGCAGCTCGCGGTCATTCGCCACGGCCTCGCGTAGCCGCACGTACACCGCCTTGCGCTGCATCTCGACGACCTCGGCCAGCCACTCGCCCCCTCGTCCGTCGAACACCCGCACCAGCTCCCCCGGTTGCATGCGCAACACCTGCACATGCCGCGCGGCGCCCTCGGGCAACGCCCACACCGCCTCGGGTGCCTGCGCCCCTGCCTCGCTCACATACATCCGTGCCGACAAGCCATGTTCTCCTGAGTCTGTGCCAAGCGTGCCGCGTGCAACGCCCTACGCAGCGGCTTACCCCCGCGCATCCCGCGCCCCGTATCCCACGCATCCTGCACACCCCGCGGCATGCAGTTCCTCGGCGTTCCCTGCCGGTACGGCGTCAACGTGCGCCGAGCGTACCGCAAGCCGTGCGCTCAGCCGCCGGCCAGCCCAACAAGGTGCGCGGCTCCCAGGGCGCGCGTCGCAAGATGTCACTTTTTTTCGACAGAGGCTTGCGCACCACTTCAAAACGATGCCATAATTGCGGTCTTCGCTGATCGCGACACGCAACAAGCAGTCGCCAGCAGTCAGCGAAATGTTCTTTAAAAATTAACAGCCGATAAGCGTGGGTGTTTGGGTCGGAGAGCGGCTCAAATACTCACGGAAGATAGATGGAAATTCACTTGAGTGAAGATCTGTCGATTCCGTTGAAGAGTTTTAAAC
>NZ_JAAAPN010000010.1 GCF_009909205.1 Aquabacterium fontiphilum | reverse complement strand
CCGAGACATCACCTTGATCTCCACTACTTGCTCCTGGGTCAACATCGGCGGCCAAAGCCGCCATCCTTACCCCAGGTGGGTCACTTTTACGCCGACGAAGTGGGTCAGTATTACTGCGGCGGTGACATCAATGTGCTGGTGAGGTACTTGAATGGGCTGCTAGATCAGGCTGATGGCGCGCAGGTGGCCTGGGTGACCGGCGCGAGCCCCAGGCAACCCGGGCAACTGGGCGACGGGCGTGCGGTCATTGAGCACATGCTGCACTCGTGTATCGGGAAGACGTTCACCGTGCGAAATGGTCAACGACAACCCATCGCAGCATTCCGCCACTCGGAGGTGCTTCGCTTCCCTGAACCGCTGGGCGATTGCCGTGTGTACGACATCGGACACTCTGAGCTGGTGACTGTGCCTCGCTCTTTTCCCGGCATGACCCGTGTCCGTTGCCAGGGCGCCATTCAACCAGCTGCGCTGAACGGCTTGTTTCAGGGGCTGGCCCGAGCGGTCGAGCGCGAGCGAATCACCTTCAATGCCGCCCTCGATTGCCTCATGGATCTGGAGCGTGGCGTTACACCGCGCTTCAAGCCAGCACTGGCTGCGCTGGGTGGCATTCTTCGGCAATGGCTGCGTGGAGAGCTAAGAGCCCGTGACTTGACGGCCCTGATGAGGTTGATGCGTGATGACGCCGAGCAGCATCACGCAGGTGGCTTGTACGTCCGCGTGGAGGGCCGCCTGAGCGGACGTCGAGCCGCATGGGTGTCCAGAGCGGCCTCGTTGCAGACGGCAGACCAAGGCGGCATGGACGAGGTAACAGGCACGCCGCTGGCCTGCTTCGCGCACCTGATGCTGGACGGCAAGATACGCCAGCCCGGCGTGCACGCCCCCGAGGCCATTGTCGACCCGCGGTTGCTTCAACAGCTCTTCAGCCAGGTTGGCGGCCACCCTGGTATCGCACCCCTCTTCGAGCCTGAACTGCACTGGTTGCAGTAGCCCGCTGGCTGCGTCGTTCCTTCGTGTGAGCTCCAGCGTTCCCGGTTGCAGGGTGGCTGCTTGCTCAGGTGGCGAAACGGATTGACGCTTTGAGGCAGGGAGCTTGAATACCACCGGGAGTGGCCCTTCAGGCCCGTGCGGCAAAGCAGTCTCTTGCGTGGGCCGCTTTAGGTTGGTTGCTGCTGCATAGGATGGGCCGTCGAATGTCGGCGGCGCCTCCAAGCAGACTTGGCGGTTTTCGCTGATGTCGGGCGGATGTCCCCCCCGCAAGCTGACATTGGATGAGGCAAGCAATATCGATATCCCGAGTGCCTACTCATACTGCTGACAATGGCTGCCGCAAGCGACAGTTTGGTAGCGGACTCGTGGCGCAGCTCGCACACTGGGCGTGGGGGAGTATGAGTCACCGTCTCGGGACGACGAATGAGTGCGGGCAGAAAGAGACGGCAAGAAGGCCTGATCCTCGCGGCGCCTACTCCGTCGTGTCGTGATGTGCACCCACTCAGAACTGTATGCCCATACAGTTTCTGAAATCTAATGATTGGTGAGTTCTCCTGTCATGACACTACCTGTAGTGCTTGACGGCTTCTTTGTTCCCACATATAGTGTTATCGCTCTGGGTTGAAGAGTGCCAATCCGGATGTAACCCGGCCAGGTTGTATGTGGGCCGAGCAGCGGGGCCTAGTGCCTATGGGCGCAGGCAGATCACCACCTCACGCGGTACTCCATGGCAACCAAACAGCAATTTCTCGATTTTCTCGCGGACATCGAACCCTCCCCGACTACCAAGAGCACCTGCTCAAGCGCACATAACACTCTGCGGACGGCCCTTGCCGAGCACGAGGAGTTTTCAGAGGTCCATGTCGAGACGTTTCTGTCTGGGTCGTATAAGCGGGATACCGCGATTCGCCCGCAATCAATTGACGGGGTGCTTCAACGCCCAGACGTTGACATCATTGCGGTCACGAATCACACCGAAGAAGACGAGCCCCAGACTGTCCTCGATGCGCTAAACAAGGCGTTGGTCGATTCGGGCTACAAGAATCTGAAGGTCAACCGGCGCTCCATTGCCGTGACGCTCGCAGGCGTCGACATGGACGTGGTGCCTATCATTGAGGACGGCGACGCCTACCTGATTCCGGACATTGAACTCAAGGAGTGGCTGACTACCAATCCTCCGGCCCACACCGAGTGGACGGTGAGCGTTAACAAGCAATCCGGTGGCAATTTCAAACCGCTGGTAAAGCTCTTCAAGTGGTGGCGCCGCGTCCACCTGGCCGATTTGCGCCGCCCCAAGGGCTTCATCCTGGAATGCTTGGTCGCCAAACACATGAAGTATGGGGAGACCTCGTATGAGAAGCTGTTTGTCGAGTTGCTCGAGGCGATCCGGGATACCTATGGCGCGTATGCACTGCTCTATGCCGTACCCAATCTGGAAGACCCCGGCGTACCAGGCAATAACGTCTTTTCAAACGTCACAGCCGATGAGTTCAAAACCTTCTACGACAAGGTGAAAGAGCACGCGGCCTTGGCGCGGAGGGCTACAGCCGAGACAGACGACGCAGAGGCGCTGGAGCTTTGGCGCCAGGTGTTCGGCAGCAGGTTTCCTGCAGCCGCTTCGGCGAGCAAATCAGCGTCTGGCCTGGGTGCTTCGCTCATCAAACCGGCGGTTGGCGTTGGTCTGACTTTTCCTGCGCATGCTGTAGTGCCGAACAAGCCGGCGGGGTTCGCCTGATGGGCCTACTTGACGAGCAGCCTCAGCGCATGGCTCGTGAATGGCGGCTGATACAAGACCACGCAAAATCAGGGGCCGGTTTTTCCGTTCAGCGGTGGGAAGTCGACGAAGCCGGGCAGGTGTGCGCCCATTTCCGGCTTGACTTGGTCCCACCTATGACACGGGACGGGGTGCTGGTCTATCCACCCTTGTTCCCCGACGTGGCGGCGTATATCAGGCCTGCACGGCCCGGGGAAGTTTGGTCCGGAACCCACCAATACGGTGGATCGGGAATTCTTTGCCTGGAGTACGGGCCAGACAACTGGCATGCCGGAATTACGGGTCTTGACCTCATTAAGAGCGCCACCAAGCTCATCTGGACTGAGGTTATGCAGGTGCTCACACCTCACGCACCGCCAATTCAATCTCGGCATGTGTTGACTGCAGGGCAAGAAGTCCGCTTTCAGCGTTTCCGCCTCGTGGTGACGAAGGACTTACGCCTCGCCCTGAGCGAGGCTGCTAAGGATTCAATCGAGCTGACTTGCAAGGTGAGCTACCTTGAGGCGTGCTCTGTTGTTGTCATCAAGACCTTGGCTGGTGAGCCGAAGCGGGACATTCGTGATGTTCCCGCTTCTCTCCATGAGCAAGGGCCTGACCGTGAGGGCTGGGCGCTTCGGGTCGAGGACACCGCAGCATTTGACAGCGTCAAGGACGTGTCGTCACTCAAGGCGCAGCTTGGCGAGCGCTGGCCCTGGGGTGCCTCCTCCGTACTCATGCGGCTGCTGGTCCTCCATGACAGGCTCGGTGGGATACGCGCTTTTGGTGTCGCAGATGACACAACGCCTCCGCTTTTTCAGCGATATCACTTGCTTGAGTTTTCAGAGGACAAGGCGACGAGGCTGCCTCCTAACTTTGAGGCATTGAAAGATGTGAAGGTTGCGGTAGTTGGGCTCGGCTCGCTTGGAAGCAAGATTGCCATCGCCCTCGCCAGGGCTGGGGTCGGCAAGTTCGTCTTGGTCGACGATGACATCCTTACGCCGCAGAACCTGGTGCGCAACGAGCTCAACTGGCATGACGTCGGATACGAGAAGGCCAATGCGGTGGCGAGGGAGATCAAGCTGGTGGCCGCCGGCAGCGTTAGCGTTGAGGCAATGTGCTCCCGTGTCTGCGGACAGGAGAACCCACTCGTGTCTGCGGCAGTGGCTGAAGCTTTGGCTTCCTGCAACCTTGTGATTGATGCCACTGCGGTGCCGGCTGCGTTCCTGGTTTTGGCGGCCTTGTGTCACAGGGCGCAGGTTGCGATGGTTTGGGGCGAAGTTTTTGCGGGAGGATGTGGCGGCCTGATGGCGCGAAGCCGACCAGGACTGGACCCGGATCCTCTGAGCGTTCGCAACCATATTTTTGGTGTTCTGCGTGATGCTCCCCCAGCGCCCGGCACTGAACAGCGGGATTACGGCGCCGACATCGATGGCAGGGTCTACATCGCATCGGACGCTGACGTCGGGGCGCTTGCCGCACACATGACGCAGTTCTCTCTAGATGCGCTTTGCAAAGAGGCGGAATCTGCATATCCCGTGGCAGCCTACTTGATTGGGTTCCGGAAATTTTGGCTATTCGACCAGCCCTTCGATGTTCGACCCGTCGACTGTTCTGCAGCCGTGAAGCCAGAGCATCCAGCCGTGGAGCTGACGGCCCAAGAGCAAGCAGACTTGCAAGACATGAAGCGTCAGGCGGAGGTGCGAGGCAGTGCTTCGAATAACGGTACCGCCTGACGTCCGCAAGCGTCTGGAGTCGGCGCTAGCCAAGGCGGGTCCGCTCGAATGTGGCGGCGTGTTACTGGGCGAGCACGTGGGAGTAAACCACTTTGTGGTTCGTCGCTTGACCATCCACGGCACAGGCGCGATCGCTTCGTTTGTTCGCAACTTGACTGGGGTGGTCGCAGCGGTTAAGGACTTTTGCATGGCACACGGGGGCCGGTTCGAGAAGTTCAACTATCTCGGGGAGTGGCACTCCCACCCCCTGTTCTCTCTGCAGCCCAGTGGCCGTGATCACGACACGATGAGAAGCATCGTCATGGACAAAAGTGTTGGGGCAAACTTCGCTGTCCTGCTGATCTTTCGCTTGGACGGTCAAGAGCTTCGAGGGAGCGCCCACACATATTTGCCCGACGGAGCGGTGCATCCGTCTGAACTTGAATTGGAGCCAGCAAGATGAGTGCGAGCCTACTTGAGAGACAGTCGACCGGCGGCGCAATTGCCCGGGTAGGCTTTGAGTACCAAGACGCATATGTGCTGCTCAACCTGCCGAAATGGTTAGCGCAAGGGGCTTTTAGCTTGGTGGTCAGCGAAGCAGTCGGAGACGTCGAGGTCTGCTACTTCGGTGCAGAAGGGCAGCAGCGGGTGATGTACGAGGCCAAGGACAGCTCGCTCCCATCGACGAAATTCTGGGCCGAAATCAATCGGTTCCAAGAGGTGCGGCAGGCTTCGGACGAATACCGCCGTTTCGTTCTTGTGTGCAACGGCTACAACTCTGAGACTGAGCCGCTGCTTGCACAGATCAAGCGTCTACGCGGTGTCGGCTCGTCGTTTGAGCCCAGTTCGCCGTTGGTCGCGCAGGATCGGCAAGCGGTGATCAATTGGGTGACGAGCAAGGGACGCTCGGCCGCTGAGGCGGAATTCGTTCTTGATTTCGTCGAGTTCGAGGAGTTCTCTGCAGAATCAGCCGACGCTGCGTTTGGCGGCATGCTGGGGCAGCACTTTCCTACCTTGGACCTGCGTCAAAAGCAGATCAACACCTTCCGTGAGAAATGCAAGGCATTGGTCGGCAGGTCTTCGTTCGGCCCAATTCAACGAGCAGACATAGAGGCGGCGCTGGTAGAAGTAATGGAGGAAGACGCCGCAGACTGGCTGCGCCAGCCGACGACTGTGCAGTTGATGGACGGTCCTGTGCCCCTGGGCATACTGGGGGTGGACGTGGGGTGCTTCAACGGGCCAGGCCGGGGCGGACTTTCCGCAGCAGATTGGGAAGGCCTTCAGGGTTCCTTGTCGGGAGTGGCTTCGTTCATCAAGAGCAGTTGCGCTCGCAGATGCATTTCCCTGGACGGCAAGCAGCGGATATCGTTGGCCTGCTTGCTGGGCTTCGCTTTCGGCGCCGCCCCGGGTTTCGTCCTTCAAATCGAGCACAACGGATCCGTCTATCGGACGGATCAGTACGACAAAGCGAGCAGCCGGTTCTTTTCGACGAGTGAAATGACGGGCGAACCTGGAGCGCAAGAAGGGGTGGCCCTCATAGGATTTCCGACTCCAGTCGGCTCCGACTCGGCTGCGATCAACGATGGCTCCCTGGAGGGTGCCCCACAGCTGACGCTTGAAGGCAGTGCGGCCATTGACGGGATCGTTGCGTTGAACACGGCGGTCGCAGAGGCGAAGGCTGCGCTAAGCCGATTTAAGTCAGCTCACCGTCTGCGCAAGATTCATCTCGTGATCAAGGCGCCGTCGCTCTTCGCCATGGCACTGGGCCATCGGCTTAACTCGCTTGGTCATATCCAGCTCTATGACTGGGTTGACGGGGGCTATCGGCCGTCGGCTTTGCTTCAAGCTGGGTAGGACAGCCGACTACTGGGACTACGGCGGAGGCGCGAGCACATCAACGCCGAACTTGACGCAAAGGGCGTCTACTGGTCGTTAACTGCCGTGCCAGGCGCGTGGATGTGCGGATCCCAGCGGTTCCACAGTGATCCCCGTGACAAGTCCACATCTTTGACCATAGTGGTCTGCTCTCCTGAACTATGAGCCGATCGTTAGCAAATTGGCGACGCGCCTCACCGACCCGGATAAAGTGCTGGAGCACCTCCTCATCCGTCAGTGTGGTGAGCTCGGCAAGGTCCGCGACGAGACGAAACGGCGACTGGAAGCCGCCGAAGAGAGGAACGGATAGCGAGTTGACACCACCATGCCACCGACGAAATTCCCAAACGCCTTACTCCATCCCGAGAAGCGCTTCGTGAACTCTCTTTCAGACGCCCGGATCAGAACAGCGGATGTCACCGAAGGGTCTTGAGCACCTGTCCGTGACCGAGAAGAGTTGTCACTGTGGTGGCCTTGTCCGTTTCAAACGGACAAACGACCGCTGCACCTCGCACAGCTGACCGCCGCGTGTACTTTCGTCGTACGGGCCAATGACCGATTAATCGCGATCAGCGTGAGTTCGGCATGAGGCGGCGACCGGCCGCACCCGCTGCTAAGCGGCCAGCGCAGGGCAAGCTCAGTTGATGGCGGTTCCGCGAAAGCAGGGTCAAGGCAAGTCCGAACTGAGCGCATCCGGCGAGTGCACGGCAGGCGGCCTGGGTGATCTCTGGTCAAGGCTGCGTGTACACGCTCAGCTCAGTAAACCTCTACCACCTCAAACACCTGTCGATTCGCCCCGACCTGTATCGACACCTCATCCCCCTCGCATCGGCCCAGCATGGCCCTTCCCAAAGGCGATTCGCAGCTGATGACCTGAACAATCTCGTCGCCGCAGGCCAGTTGCATGCTGCCCCCCGACGGGCCAAGAAAGAGCTGTTGATGCTTGCCCTCTGAATCGACCAGGCACACCAGCGCGCCGAGCTGGATGCCTTTGCTGGCGTCGTAGGGGCGAGGGCGGAACTGGCGCCAAGTGGCCATCGCCTCGCGGATGGCCTCAGCCCGACGAGCTTGCCCGGTGGCCAGATAGGCTGCTTCAAGGCCGAGTGTGTCGTACTTGTTTTCGGCGATGTTCTCTTCGTGGGTTGCCGTTTCATGGGCTACACGCGCGGCCTGCTCGGTTTGCGCCAGATCGCCGGCGAGCCGGTCCAGCACCTGCTGCTGCAGCAAGGTTTTATCCATGGTGAGACGTCGCCAACGCGCTGGCCAGCTTGTTATGCCGCTCCACCACCGGCTCCATCGCCACCGTGGTGATGCGCCCATGATCGGCTACCACCCGCCCATTCACAATCGTCCATGCCGTGGGCTCCCCATGGCACATCAGCAAGGCCGCCACCGGGTCATGCACCGCCGCCCCGGCCATGCCCAGCGTGCGCGTGTCAAAGATCGCCAAGTCAGCCGCAAACCCGGGCGCGATCTGCCCGATGTCCGTGCGCCCCAGCACCTCGGCCCCACCGCGCGTCGCCACACGCAAGGCCGCGCGGGCGCTCATGTCGGCCGGCCCATGGTCACACCCAAAACTGGGGCGGCCATCGTGGCCGATGGCCGGTGGCTCCAAGCTCCGCCCCACGCGCGCCAGCAGCATGGCTTGCCGTGCTTCGGCCAGCATGTGGCCGGCGTCGTTGCTCGCTGAGCCGTCCACGCCCAGGCCCACGGGTACGCCGGCGTTCAGCATGCGGCGCACGGGCGCGATGCCCGAGGCGAGGCGCATGTTGCTGCAGGGGCAGTGCGCCACGCCCGTGCGGGTGGCGGCAAAGCGGCCGATGCCGTGTTCGTCCAGCTTCACGCAGTGGGCGTGCCACACGTCGTCGCCCAGCCAGCCCAGGCTTTCGGCGTACTCGGTGGGCGTCTGCTTGAACTTCTCGCGGCTGTAGGCGATGTCGTGGTCGTTCTCGGCCAGGTGGGTGTGCAGGCGCACGCCGCGCCGGTAGCTGCGCGCCAGGCTGGCCGATTCGCGCATCAAATCCGGGCTGACCGAAAACGGTGAGCACGGCGCCAGCGCGATGCGCGTCATGCTGAAGTCGCGCTCATCGTGCCAGGCCTCGATCAGGCGCTGCGAGTCTTTGAGGATGTCGGCCTCGCGCTCGACGAGGCTGTCGGGTGGCAGGCCGCCGTTCGATTCGCCCACGCTCATGCTGCCGCGGCTGGCATGAAAGCGCATGCCGATTTGCAGCGCCGCTTCGATGCTGTCGTCCAGCCGGCAGCCGTTGGGATAGAGGTAGAGGTGGTCGCTGCTGGTGGTGCAGCCGCTGAGCAGCAGCTCGGCCATGGCCACCTGGGTCGACACGCGCACCATCTCGGGCGTCAGCCCTGCCCAGATGGGGTAGAGCGTGCGCAGCCAGGTGAAGAGCTCGGCGTCCTGCGCGGCGGGGATGGCCCGCGTCAGGCTCTGGAACATGTGGTGGTGGGTGTTGACCAGGCCGGGGATGACGACGTGGCCGCGCGCGTCGATCACGTCGGTGGCCTGGGCCAGCAGGGCGGGGTCGAGCTCGGCGGTGGGGCCGCAGGCCACGATGCGCGGGCCCTGGATCAGCACGCTGGCCTGGCGCCATTCGGTGCCGGCGTTGTCCATGGTGGCGACGCAGTCGGCGTTTTTGATCAGCAGCATGGGTTCAGTCATGAGAGGGTGCGGTGGCTGTGTCAGTTGCGTTCAGCGCAGGGCAGTGCTGCAACAGCTGCGCCACCACCGACACCGCGATCACGGCCGGCTCTTTGCCCGTCAGCGCGGGCAGGCCGATGGGGCAGGTCAAGCCCGCCAGGGTGCGGCTGGACAGCCCCATCGCCTCCAGCCGGTACAAGAACTTCGCGCGCTTGGTCATCGAGCCGATCAGGCCGGCAAAGCGCACATCGTGCTGCTGCTGGCTGCGATGCAGCACGGCGCTGATGATGCGCAGGTCGAGGTCGTGTCGGTGCGTCAGCACCAGGTGGCAGGCATGCGCAGGGGCGTGGGCCACCTCGTGGTCTGCGGCATCGGTCGGCGTCCAGGCGATGTGGGGCGGCAGGGTGGCCAGCCAGTCGGGGTCGGGCAGCCCGGGAGCGTCGCCGGTCGTGTCATCGCCTCGCTCATCTATCCAGCGCACGGTGCAGTCCAGATCGCACAACAGGCGCACGATGGCCTGCCCCACATGGCCGGCGCCATGCAGCTCGAGATGGAAGCGGGCGGGGCTGTCGGGCCAGTGGGCCAGGCAGGCCGGGCTGAGGGGCTCGAAACCCAACACGACCACGCCGCCACAGCATTGGCCCAGAGTCGGCCCCAGCGGATAGGTTTTCTGCAGGCGCTGGCCCGTGGCGGGCGAGGGCGCTTCGGCCAGCAGGTGCCGGGCCAGATCAATGGCCTGCCATTCAAGGTGGCCGCCGCCAATGGTGCCGTGTACGGCATCGGCTGCCACCAGCATGCGGGTGCCCACCTCGCGGGGGGTCGAGCCCTTGATCTCGTCCACATGCACGACGATGGCCGGCCGCCCGGCGGAAAGCCAGTGTTGCGCCGTGTCGCGCAGGGCTCGCCCGCTCGGGCTCATCCAGCTCATCAGGCGGCGGCCTCGACGTTCTCGGCGGCTTTCACCGCTTCTACCGCATCCAGGATGGCCTCGGGCGTGGCGGGGGCGCGCAGGGGCGGGTCGACACGGTGCTGGCCCACGGCAGAGATCGCGTCGCGGATGGCGAAGAACACCGAGAAGGGCAGCAGCAGCGGCGGCTCACCCACGGCCTTCGAGCGGTAGACGGTGTCCTCCACATTGCGGTTGGCAAACAGCTTGACGCGGAAATCGGCCGGGCAGTCGCTGGCCGTGGGGATCTTGTAGGTGGAGGGCGCGTGCGTGAGCAGCTTGCCCGTTTGCGGGTGCCACACCAGCTCTTCGCTGGTCAGCCAGCCCATGCCCTGGATGAATGCGCCTTCCACCTGCCCGATGTCGAGCGCGGGGTTGATGGACTGGCCCACGTCATGCAGCACGTCGGCACGCAGCAGCTTCCATTCGCCGGTGAGCGTGTCCACCAACACCTCGCTGACGGCGGCGCCATAGGCGTAGTAGTAGAAGGGGCGGCCTTGCATGCGCTCGCGGTCCCAGCTGAGCTTGGGCGTGGCGTAAAAGCCATCCGACCACAGTTGCACGCGGGCCATGTAGGCGCCCATGACGACCTCATCGAAGCGCAACGCGGTGTCGCCCACCCACACCTGGTCGTTCATGAAGCGCACGGCCTCGGGCGCCACCGCATGCCGGGCGGCCAGATGGGCCACCAGCCGCTCGCGGATCTGCCGGGCCGCATCGGCAGCGGCCTTGCCGTTGAGGTCTGTGCCGGTCGAGGCGGCGGTGGCCGAGGTGTTGACCACCTTGGTGGTGTCGGTGGCGGTGACGCGCACGCGCGCCACGTCCACGCCCAGCGTGTGCGCCACCATCTGCGCCACCTTGGTGTTGAGCCCCTGACCCATTTCGGTGCCGCCGTGGTTGACCAGGATGCTGCCGTCTGTGTAGATGTGCACCAGCGCGCCGGCCTGGTTCAGGTGGACCACGTTGAACGAGATGCCGAACTTGAGCGGCGTGAGCGCCAGCCCCTTCTTCAACACCGGGCTGCTGGCGTTGAACGCCTGGATCTCGGCGCGGCGCTGGCGGTAGGCGCTGGTGTCGACCAACTCGCCGATCAACTCAGGCACCACGTTGTCTTCAACCGTCTGCCCGTAGGGCGTCACGTCGCGCTCGCCGCGGCCATACAGGTTGGCCAGCCGCACATCGAGCGCGTCCTTGCCCACCCGGCGGGCAATGCTGTCCAGAATCACCTCCACCGCCATGGCGCCCTGAGGGCCGCCAAAGCCCCGAAAGGCCGTGTTGCTCTGGGTGTGCGTGCGGGCGCAGTAGCCATGGATGTCGACCGCTGGCAGCCAGTAGGCGTTGTCGAAGTGGCAAAGTGCGCGCGCCATCACCGGGGCCGACAGATCGGCCGAGAAACCGGCGCGCGAGACCATCTCGACATCGGCGGCGAGGATGCGCCCGTCATCGTCGTGGCCCACATCGAAGGTGTGCACAAAGCAGTGGCGCCGCCCTGTGATCATGAAGTCGTCGTCACGATCGGGGCGCAGCTTCACGGGGCGCTGCAGCCGCTGGGCGGCAATGGCCGCAATGCACGCAAAGATGGCCGATTGCGACTCCTTGCCGCCAAAGCCGCCGCCCATGCGCCGGCATTCGACCTGGACATGGTGGGCGTGCAGGCCCAGTGCGTGGGCCACGGCGTGCTGCATCTCGCTGGGGTGCTGGGTGGAGCAGTGCAGGAAGATGCCCTGGTTCTCGCGCGGGATGGCGTACGAGATCTGGCCTTCCAGATAGAACTGCTCCTGGCCACCCAGGTCGAACCGGCCCTGCAGGCGATGGGGCGCCGTCTGCATCGCCGCGGGCACGTCGCCCCGGTTCAGCCGCATGGGCGGCACCACGTACTCGCCCGCGGCATGGGCCTCGTCGGGGGTCAACAGCGCAGGCAGTGGCTCGATGCGCACGAAATCCTTTGCGCGGGCGGCGGCGCGCCGGGCGGCCTCTCGGTCTGCGGACAACACCGCGAACATGGGCTGGCCCAGGTACATCACCTCGCCATCGGCGAGGATGGGGTCGTCGTGCACGATGGCGCCGCAGTCGTTCACGCCCGGGATGTCGGCCGCGGTGAGCACCGCCACCACGCCGGGCAGCGCCCGCAGGCCGGCCACGTCGATGCTGAGCAGCCGGCCATGAGCCACGGGTGACAGGCCCAGGGCCGCATGCAGCGTGCCGGCCAGTTCGGGCAGGTCGTCGATGTAGGGCGCGCGCCCGGCCACGTGCATGTGGGCGGATTCGTGCGGACGCGAGTGGCCCGCGGCGCCGCCGGCTGCGGTGGCCGCGCCCGCTGTGGTGTGGGTGGTGAGGAAGGCGTCTGCCGTCTGGTTCATGGGGGGATCCTCCTCACACGCTGGCAGGCCAGACCTGCACTTCGTCGGCCCGCAGGGGCTGGTGGGGACGGGTTTCGAGCCAGAAGCGCTCGAGCAGGTTGGCCGCCACCTTCAAGCGGTAGCCGGCGCTGGCGCGCAGGTCGGTCAGCGGGGTGAAGTCGTGCGCCAGCGCGGCCTGCGCGGCGCGCAGCGTGGCCTCGTTCCAGGGCTGGCCCACCAGGGCAGCTTCGGCGGCGGAAGCGCGGCGGGCCGTGGCCGCCATGCCGCCCCAGCCCAGCCGGGCTTCCACAATGGTGTCGCCTTGCAGCTTGAGCGCCAGCCCGGCGCACACGGCCGAGATGTCGCTGTCGCGCCGTTTGGAGATCTTGTAGGCCCGCACGTGGTCATCCGCCTCCGGCAGGGGCACCACCAGGGCCTCGACGAACTCGCCCGGCTGAAGGGCGTTCTTCATGTAATCCAGATAGAAGGCATCCAGCGGCAGCTCGCGCACCGCATCGCCGCGGCGCAGCACCAGGCGCGCGCCCAGAGCCAGCAACACCGGTGCGCTGTCGCCGATGGGCGAGCCATTGGCAATGTTGCCGCCCATCGTGCCGGCATGGCGCACCGGGGGCGAGGCAAAGCGCAGCCAGATCTCTTTGAGCGCCGGCACATGGGCCGCCAGCGCCGCCCAGGCAGCCTCCAGTGAGGCGCCCGCCCCGATGGTCAAGGCGTGCGCAGCGGCATTCAGGGTGATGGCCTGCAGCGCCTGGACCCGGCCCAGATAGATGATGTCGCCCAGCGGACGGAACTGCTTCGTGACCCACAGGCCCACATCGGTGCTGCCAGCCAGCAGGCGCGCCTCAGGCAGCGCGTGCCGCAGCGCAGCCAGCTCGTCCAGCGAGCGCGGGGCGTAGAAGCGCACGCGCTGGCCCGGGCGGCCGGCTTCATCGGCTTCGTACACCAGCGGGGTGTCGGCCTGCAGCGAACGCAGGGCGGCCAGCAGCGGCGCGGGGTCGAAAGCGACCCGGGGTGCCTCGAACATGCGTTGCCCGGCGTCCAGAATCGGGCGGTAGCCAGTGCACCGGCAGAGGTTGCCTGACAGGGCATCGGCCAGTTCTTCTCGTGGCGGGGCCGTGTCGCGTTGCTGGTAGAGCTGCCACAGCGACATCACGAAGCCGGGCGTGCAGAAGCCGCACTGCGAGCCGTGGCAGTCGACCATGGCCTGCTGGCAGGGGTGGAGCGCGCCGGGCGCATTGGCGTGGGCATGGGCGTCGGCCACGTCCTCCACCGTCAGCAGCGCCTTGCCATCCAGCGTGGGCAGAAAGGCGATGCAGGCGTTGACCGTTTTGTGTTGCCAGGCGCCCGAGGCGGCGTCCATCTCGCCCACGACCACGGTGCATGCACCGCAGTCGCCCTCGGCGCACCCCTCTTTGGTGCCGGTGCAGTGGGCGTGTTCACGCAGCCACTGCAGCACCGTGGTGGTGGGCGGCAACTGTGTCACCTGCTGGACGGCGCCGCGGTGAACGAAACGGATGGGGCGGATGGGGTGGGTCATGCTGTCTGAGGTGCCGGCTTGTGGTCCATTGTCGCCACGAGCGTAGCCGGATGGCAAGCAAACGGTATACCATTTCGTCGACAACCCCCGCGCACCGCCCGGCTGGAAATCGGCCGTAAAGGGCGCACCGAGGAACCGTTTGTGCAACCAGTCGCCACCCATTCCACTGTCCACGCACACGGCTCGCCCCAGCGGCGCATCGTGAGAGGCGATCTCCTCGATTTCACGGCCGACCCGGGCTTTCACACGCCCGATGAGTCTCCTGGGGTGCGCTGGCGGCCCGATCACCGCATGCTGATCGAGGCCGGGCGCATCGTGGCAGTGTTGTCGCCCACGGCCGAACTGCCCGCAGCCTGGGCTGATGCGCCGCTGGATGACCACGCAGGCCGCCTGATCCTGCCGGGCTTCATCGACACGCATGTGCATTGCCCGCAGCTGGACGTGATCGCCAGTTACGGCACCGAGTTGCTTGACTGGCTCAACACCTACACCTTCCCGGCTGAGCGCCGCTATGCTGACCCGGCGGTGTCAGCCGAGGGCGCCACGCGCTTTCTGAATGCCTTGTGGGCCCATGGCACGACGTCGGCCGTGGTGTTTCCCACGGTGCACAAGGTCAGCGCCGAGGCCTTGTTCGACCAGGCCGGCGCGCGGCAGATGCGGCTGATCACCGGCAAGGTGCTGATGGATCGGCATGCACCTGATGGCTTGCGCGACACAGTCGACGAGGCCGAGCGCGATTGCGAAGAGTTGATCGCGCGCTTCCATGGGCGCCAGCGCCAGGCCTTTGCCGTCACCGTGCGGTTTGCGCCCACCAGCACGCCCGCGCAGTTGCGCATGGCGGGCCAGCTCTGCCAGCGCCATGATGGGGTGTTCATGCAGACCCATGTGGCGGAAAACCGCGACGAGATCCGCTGGGTGAACGAGCTGTTCCCCGATGCGCGCAGCTACCTCGATGTCTACGACCGCGACGGGCTGATCGGCTCGCGCGGCGTGCTGGCCCACGGCATCTGGCTGGACGACAACGACCGGGCCGTGCTGCGCGAGCGCGGCGCCCAGATCGCCCACAGCCCGTCGTCCAACCTGTTTTTGGGCAGCGGCCTGTTCGACTGGGCCCAGGCCGAGCAGCAAGGCGTGGCCGTGAGCCTGGCCAGCGACGTGGGCGGGGGCACCAGCCTGTCGATGCTGCGCAACATGGCCGATGCCTACAAGATCCAGGCCCTGCGCGGCACGCGCCTGACGGCGTGGAAGGCGCTTTACACCGCCACGCTGGGTGCCGCTCGCGCGCTGGGCCTGAGCGACGAGATGGGCCAGATCGAGCCGGGGCGCTGGGCCGACCTCGCCGTCTGGGACTGGTCGGCCGGGCCTGTGGCCAGCCACCGGGACGCCGTGGCGCGGGCCAGGGGCGGCGACCTGCATGAACGCCTGTTCGTCTGGATGACGCTGGGCGATGAGCGCAACCTGGTCGAGACCCTGGTGGCCGGCCAGCCCGTGTTCCAATCCCCGCACCGCCTTCCTGCCGAGCCTTCCAAGACATGACGTACCGACTCGAACTGCGCGGCATCACCAAGCAGTACCCCGGCGTGCGCGCCAATGATGCGGTCAGCCTGCGGGTGCGGCCGGGCGAGATCCATGCCGTGCTCGGTGAGAACGGCGCCGGCAAATCCACGCTGATGAAAATCATCTACGGCGCGGTCAAGCCCGACGCGGGCGAGATGCTGTTCAACGGCCAGGCTGTGCGCATTCGCTCCCCGCAGGAGGCGCGCGCACTGGGCATCAGCATGGTGTTTCAGCATTTCTCGCTGTTCGACACGCTGACGGCGGCCGAGAACGTGTGGCTGGGGCTGGACAAGGGCATGCCGCTCGGTGAGGTGACCCGGCGCATCCGCGAGGTGTCGGGCGAGTACGGGCTGGAGGTCGACCCGGATCGGCCGGTGCACACGCTGACCGTGGGCGAGCGCCAGCGGGTGGAGATCGTGCGCGCGCTGATGACCCGGCCTCAGCTGCTCATCCTGGACGAACCCACGTCGGTGCTCACACCGCAGGCGGTCGACAAGCTTTTCGTCACGCTGCGGCAACTGGCCGAGCAGGGCTGCGCCATCCTCTACATCAGCCACAAGCTCGACGAAATCCGCGCGCTGTGCCACCACTGCACGGTGCTGCGCGGCGGGCGGGTGACGGGCGAGGTCACACCCGCGGCGGAATCCAATGCCAGCCTGTCGCGCCTGATGATCGGCAGTGAGCCGCCCGAGCTGCATCGCGCCGCGCCCGTGCTGGGCGAGCTGGCGCTGTCGGTCAAGGCGCTGAATGTGCCGCGCAACGACCCCTTTGGGGTGGACCTGCGCGAGCTGTCGTTTGCCCTGCATGGTGGCGAGATTGTGGGCATTGCCGGTGTGTCGGGCAACGGCCAGCAGGCCCTGATGGCCGTGCTCAGCGGCGAAGACCCGCGCGCGCCGGCTGGCTCCGTCCACCTGTTCGGCCGCGATGTCAGCCGGGCGGGCCCGGCCGCCCGTCGGGCACTGGGCCTGCACAGCGTACCCGAGGAGCGCCTGGGGCGCGGGGCCGTGCCGACCATGTCACTGGCCCAGAACACGCTGCTCACCCGCACCGATGCCGTGGGGCCCGGGGGCTGGCTGCGCACCGTCGGGATGCATGGCATGGCTGCCGAGCTGATCGCTCGCTTCAAGGTCAAGGCCAGCGGGCCGGATGCGCTGGCCCGCAGCCTGTCGGGCGGCAATCTGCAGAAGTTCATCATGGGCCGAGAGATCGATGCCGAGCCGCGCGTGCTGCTGGTGTCGCAGCCCACCTGGGGTGTGGACGTGGGGGCGGCCGCCCAGATCCGCGGCGAGTTGCTCAAGCTGCGTGATGCGGGCTGCGCCGTGCTGGTGGTCAGTGAGGAGTTGGACGAGTTGTTCGAAGTGTGTGATCGCCTGATGGTGATGTCGCAGGGGCGCCTGTCGCCCAGCGTGGCGGTGGCCGATGCCACGGTGGACCAGATCGGCGCCTGGATGAGCGGCCTGTGGACCGGGCAGGGGGGCGCGCATGTTCAGGCTTGAACCCCGCCCCGCGCCGTCGCGCCTGCTCACGCTGGCCTCACCGCTGATCGCGCTGGCGGTCACGGTGCTGGTGGGCGTGGTGCTGTTCACCGTGCTGGGCAAGGACCCGGTGGCGGGCTTGCGCATGTTCTTCGTCGAGCCGTTGCGCAACAGCTATGCGTGGTCCGAGCTCACGCTCAAGGCCACGCCGCTGATCCTGATTGCGTTGGGCCTGGCGGTGTGCTTTCGGGCCAATCTCTGGAACATTGGCGCCGAGGGGCAGTTCATCATGGGCGCCATCTTTGCGGGAGGCGTGGCCCTGCGCGCCAGCCCCGACAGCCCTGCTGTGTATGTGGTGGCCGTGTTGCTGGCCGGGGTGGTGGGCGGCATGTTCTGGGCGGGCATTGTGGCGGCGCTGCGCGATCGCTTCCATGCCAGCGAGATTCTGGTCAGCCTGATGCTCGTTTATGTGGCCGAGATGGTGCTGAGCTACCTGGTCTACGGGCCCTGGAAAGACCCGCAGGGCTACAACTTCCCGCAGACCATCACCTTTCTGGACGCTGCGCGCGTGCCCCGGCTGATGCAGGGCCTGCGCGCCAACGTGGGCATCTTCGTGGCGCTGGCGGCTGTTGCGGCGTTCACCGTGTTCCTGTTTCGCACCTACCAGGGCTTTCAGATGCAGGTGGGTGGCATGGCGCCCATGGCGGCGCGCTATGCAGGCTTTTCGTCGCGCCGCGCGCTGTGGACGGCCTTGCTGCTGTCGGGCGGCATGGCGGGGCTGGCCGGTGCGCTGGATGTGGCCGGCCCGCAGGGGCAGCTCACGCCGTATGTGCCGGTGGGCTACGGCTTTGCGGCCATCATCGTGGCCTTTGTCGGGCGGCTGCACCCGGTGGGCATTGTGTTCTCGGCCGTGCTGATGAGCATGTTCTACATCGGTGGCGAGCTGGCGCAGTCGCGCCTGGGCTTGCCCAAGGCTTTGACGGGTGTGTTCCAGGGGCTGCTGTTGTTTGCCCTGCTGGCCTGTGACACCTTCATCCACCAACGTCTGCGCTGGGTGGCTGCGAAATGACCGACCTCATCTTCAACCTCTCTGGCGAGTCGCTCGCCTTGCTGGTGGCGGCCACCTTGAACGCCGGCACGGTGGTGGCGCTGGCCTCGCTCGGGCTGTTGCTCAATGAGCGGGCGGGGGTGCTCAATCTGGGCGCCGAGGGCATGATGCTGGTGGCGGCCATCGCCGGCTACGCCGCTGGTGTGCACACTGGCAGCGACTGGGCCGGTTTTGCAGCCGGCGCCACGGCGGGCGCGGCCATGGCGGCGCTGTTCGGCGTGCTGGTGATCTGGCTGAACACCAACCAGTACGCGACCGGCCTGGCGCTCAGCCTGTTCGGCGTGGGCCTGAGTGCGTTCGTGGGGATCGGCTACACGCAGCAGCGCTTGCCCGAGCGGCCGCATTTCGCCATACCGGGGCTGGCCGATCTGCCTTTTGTCGGCACGGCCCTGTTCAAACACCACCCGCTGGTCTATGTGGCCATCGTGCTGGCCATCGCGCTGACGTGGTGGCTGATGCGGGCGCGCGCCGGGCTGGTGCTGCGCGCGGTGGGCGAGTCGCCTGAATCGGCCCACGCGCTGGGCTACCGCGTGCGCAGCATCCGCTTGATGGCAGTGGTCGCTGGCGGGGCGCTGTGTGGCCTGGGCGGGGCGTTCATCTCGCTGGTCTACACGCCGATGTGGGTCGAGGGCATGGTGGCTGGCAAGGGCTGGATCGCGCTGGCGCTCACCACCTTTGCCACCTGGCGCCCCTTGCGGGTGTTGCTGGGCGCCTACCTGTTTGGCGGTGTGACCATGTTGCAGTTCCACCTGCAGGGGCAGGGCGTGCAGATCCCCAGCCAGTGGCTGACCATGCTGCCTTACCTGGCCACCATCGTGGTGCTGGTGCTGATCTCGCGCAATCCGACGTGGATCCGCATCAACATGCCGGCCTCGCTCGGCAAGCCCTTCCATCCTGGTGCCTGAGCCGGCATCATCCTTGCTGTCCTGTTCTGCTGTTTTCAACCCTGGAGATGACATGACCTCTTTGTCCAAGCGCGCATTGCTGAAGTTTGGCGGGCTGGCCGCGGTGGCCGCCGCGGCGGCCCTGGCCGGGTGTGGCAAGAAGGAAGCCGAGCCGGCTGCGGCTTCGGCGCCATCCGAGGCCCCTGCGGCAGCGACGGCCGAGCCGCTGAAGATCGCTTTTGCCTACGTCGGCCCCGTGGGCGACGCGGGCTGGACGTTCGCGCATGACCAGGGTCGCAAAGCCATCGAAGCCGAGTTTGGCAACAAGGTGGTCACCAGCTATGTCGAGAAGGTGCCCGAGGGCCCCGAGGCCGAGCGTGTCATCCGCGACTTGGTCGGGCAGGGCAACACGCTGATCTTCGGCACGACCTTCGGCTACATGGAGCCCATGCTCAAGGTGGCCGCCGACAACCCCAACGTCAAGTTCGAGCACGCCACGGGCTACAAGACGGCCGCCAACATGCGCACCTATGACTCGCGCACCTATGAAGGCGCTTACATGGCTGGCGTCATCGCCGGGGCCATGACCAAGTCCAACACGCTCGGCGTGGTGGGCTCGATTCCCATCCCCGAGGTGATCCGCAACATCAACTCGTTCACGCTGGGCGCTCAGAGCGTCAACCCCAACATCAAGACCCGTGTGGTGTGGGTCAACAGCTGGTTTGATCCTCCCAAGGAGGCCGAGGGCGCGCAGAGCCTGCTGAACCAGGGCGCCGACGTGCTCTTCCAGAACACCGACTCGGCCGCCGTGCTGCAGACGGCCGAGAAGGCCGGCAAGTACGCCTTTGGCTGGGATTCGGACATGCGCCTGTTTGGCCCCAAGGCCCACCTGGGCTCGGCCATCATCAACTGGGGTCCGTACTACGTGAAGGCCACGCGTGATGCCCTGGAGGGCACCTGGTCGACTGGCGGCGTGTGGTGGGGCGTGAAGGAGGGCGCCATCGACCTGGTGTCCATCTCTGACGCCGTGCCGGCTGACATCAAGGCCAAGGTCGAGACCATCAAGGCGGGCTTGAAAGAGGGCACCTACAACATCTGGAAGGGCCCCATCGTGGGTCAGGATGGCAAGGAAGTGCTGGCCAAGGACGTGGTCGCCGACGACAAGTTCCTCGGCGGCATCAACTTCTACGTCAAGGGCGTTGAGGGCTCGATCCCCAGCAGCAAGTAAGCCGGTTGACGCAGGGCAGGCGGGATGGGCCGTGTGGGCCGGTTAGCCCACGCCCGGCTGACGCGGTTGTCACGGTTCCGGTGCATGATGTGGGCAACTTGTGCCCCTCTCATCGGGAGACGTCCATGATCATCCGCTCACTGGCTGATACGGCCTGCCCGTCCGGCGGAGATGCCCGCCGGGCGTTTCTGCGCAATCTGTTCTGGGCCGCCGGCGCGGCCGCCTTCACGGGTGGTTTGCCTGCCGTGGCGCAGGCCCATGACGGGCCCAGGCCGGGCCGCATTCCGCCGCTCGGCCCGCTGCAGGCGCCCGACGCCCATGGTGTCCGCCTGCCGGCCGGCTTCAGCTGCCGTGTGGTGGCCCGATCGGGCCAGCGCCCCAGCTCAAGCAGCGCCTATCTTTGGCACACCTACCCCGATGGCGGCGCCACCTTCGCCTGCCACGATGGTGGCTGGGTGTATGTGAGCAACAGCGAAGTGCCCTTGGTGGGCGGCGTGGGCGCCATCCGCTTCGACGCCAGTGGCCGGGTGGTGGGCGCGCGCCGCCTGCTGGGCGGCACCTCGCTGAACTGCGCGGGTGGCGCCACGCCCTGGGGCACATGGCTGTCGGGCGAAGAGCATGAACTGGGACGCGTCTGGGAGGTCAAGCCGGAGGGCACCATGCTGGATGCGCGTGTGCGCCCGGCGCTCGGGGTGTTCAAACACGAGGCGGTGGCGGTCGATCCGCTGCACAAGACCCTCTATCTGACAGAAGACGAAGGCGACGGCCGCTTCTACCGCTTTGTCTGCGCGGCAGACGACTGGCCCGAGGGTGCGGCGCGCCCGCGCCTGAGCCAGGGGCGCCTGCAGGTCATGCAGCTGGCGGCGGCACCGGCGGGCACCTATCCCGAGCCCGGCCTGGATCTCTCACGCCCCCAGGCTGTCAACTGGGTCGACGTGGCCCAGCCCGAGCTGTCACAGAAAGTGGTGCGCGGCTTCTTGGGTGAACGCGCGCCCGGCACCATCTTCCGTGGCGGTGAGGGCCTGTGGTTTCACGCGGGCATTGTTTACTTCTCGACCAAGGGCGACAACCGCATCTGGGCGCTGGACACAGCGCGGCAGACGGTCGAGGTGATTTACGACTTCGCGCTGGCCACGCCGCCGGACAACGTGCTGTCCGGGGTGGACAACCTGACCGTGAGCGCGTGGGGCGATGTGCTGGTGGCCGAAGACGGCGGCAACATGGAGTTGTGCGTGATCCGGCCTGATCGCCGCGTCGAGGTCTTGCTGCAGGTGGTCGGGCAAGACCATTCCGAGCTGACCGGGCCCGCGTTCTCGCCCGATGGGCGGCGCCTGTACTTCAGTTCGCAGCGGGGCGGCGCCACCCGCCAGGGCATCACTTACGAGGTGACGATTCCGCAGGCTTGAGCGGCCCGCGCAGCGTTCGGCGGTGTGGGTTTTGCTAGAGTGGCTGCATGCCGGCGCGTGCCGGTGAGCTGACCCTGAAGGTGTTTCATGTCGACGCTGCCCCACTCGATCGCCCCCGACCGCCTGCCGGCCTTGCTGCAGGCCATGCCCAAGGCCGAACTGCACATGCACATCGAGGGTTCGCTCGAGCCCGAGCTGATTTTCGCGCTGGCACAGCGCAATGGCGTGGCGCTGGCCTACCCAAGCGTGGAGGCGCTGCGGGCGGCCTATGCCTTTACCGATCTGCAGAGCTTTCTCGACATCTACTACGCGGGCGCGTCGGTGTTGCTCAAGGAAGACGACTTTCATGACATGGCCTGGGCCTACTTCGAGCGGGCCAAGGCGGACAACGTCGTTCACGCCGAGCTGTTCTTCGACCCGCAGACCCATACCGAACGCGGCGTGCCGTTCGAGGTCGTGATCCGCGGGCTGACCCGCGCCTGCGAGCGCGCGCGCAGCGAACTGGGCATCAGTTCGGCGCTGATCCTGTGCTTCCTGCGCCACCTCAGCGAAGAAGACGCCTTGCGCACGCTGGAAGAGGCCTTGCCCTGGCGCGACCATTTCATCGGCGTGGGGCTGGATTCGAGCGAGCGGGGGCATCCGCCCGAGAAGTTCGCCCGGGTGTTCGCGCGCTGCCGCGAACTCGGCCTGCGGCTGGTGGCCCATGCGGGTGAGGAGGGGCCACCAGCCTACATCATCAGTGCGCTGGATGTGCTGCACGTCGAGCGCATCGACCACGGCGTGCGCTGTGTGGAAGACCCGGCCCTGGTGCAGCGTCTGGCGCGTCAGGGCACGCCGTTGACGGTGTGCCCGTTGTCCAACATCAAGCTGTGCGTCTTCCAGACCATGGCCGACCACAACCTGCGCACCTTGCTGGATGCGGGCCTGAAGGTCACCATCAACTCGGACGACCCCGCCTACTTCGGCGGCTACGTCAACCAGAACTATCTGGAGACATTTGCGGCGCTCGATCTGGACGCTGGCCACGCTTACACGCTGGCACGCAACAGCCTGGAAGCGAGCTTTGTGTCAGGCGAGCAGAAGGCCGCCTGGGTGGCCCAGCTGGACGAGACGTTCGCGCGTTTTGCCGCTTGAGCTCAGCGGGGGGCGGCTTCAGTCGCCCGCACAGGCAAAAACTGCAGCGATGACAACGCCGCCAGTGCCAGCGCCAGCGGCAAGGTGGCCACGTAGCCAGCGTGCTGAAAACCCAGCGCGCCGATCAGGCCGCCCAGAAAGAAGGTGCCCACCAGGCGCAGGTGCAGGCTGAGCCGCTCGCGGTTGGCCATGACGGGCGGGCCCAGCGATGCACGGTTCCAGTACAGCAGCTTGCCCAGCTCGATCCCGATGTCGGTGACCAGGCCGGTGACGTGTGTGGTGCGGATCTCGGCGTTCGAGATCTTGGTGATCATGGCGTTCTGCAGCCCCATGATGAAGCACAGCAAACCAGCGGTGAGCCCGACGACCGTGCCGCCCGCGCCGTGCTGCAGCGCGTCCACCAGCCCGAAGGCCAGCAGCATGGCTGCCTCGAGCAGCAAGGGCATGGTGTAGGCGTGGCGAGACTGGCGCCGGCGCGCCCAGTTGATCATCACAGCCGAGCAGGCCGCGCCGCTCACAAAGCTGACCAGCGAGATCAGCCCGAGCTGAACCAGCGCCATCTTGCCCAGCACCAGGTCGTCGGCCATGCTGGAAACCACCCCGGTCATGTGCGAGGTGTACATCCCGATGGCCAGAAAGCCGCCCGCGTTGATGGCGCCCGCGATGAAGCACAGGGACAGCCCCAAGTGGACATTGGATTGGCGGGTGCGTTCGCTGGCGGTCAGCGACCTCAGGTACTCAACGGGCATGACGGCGTGGACGGCAAACCATCGCGAAAGATGACATCATGCCGCGATCTGGGGCAAACGGGTAGGTAAGTTGTCCATGGCGTCTTCTTCTGTTGCGCCGTCGGTGTGGCGCTGGGCGTGGCTGCAGACCCTGCGGGACTTCCGCGGCGGCAGCATGCGCCTGCTCATGGTGGCCGTGGTGCTTGCCGTGGCCGCACTCACGGCGGTGTCTTTCTTTGCCAACCGCATCGAGCGGGGGCTCAACCGCGATGCGGCTCAGCTGCTGGGCGCCGATGTGGTCATCCTGGGCGATCAGGCGCTCGCCGCCGTCTGGCAGGAGCAGGCCCGGACACTGGGCTTGCGCAGCAGCCGCACGGCGGTGTTCCCCAGCATGGCGCGCGCGCCAGACGAGCGCGGCGGCGAGGCGAGGCTGGCCGCCATCAAGGTGGTCGAGGCGGGCTACCCCTTGCGCGGCCGCCTGACGATCGCCGATGTGGACGCGTCCGGCCAGCCGGTTCGGTCGCGCCCGGCGCCCTTTGGGGGGCCCGAGCCCGGTAGCGTCTGGGTCGAGCCTGGCCTGCTGACCGTGCTGGGCCTGCGCCTGGGCGACGGCCTGTGGCTGGGTGAGGCGCAGTTGCGCATCGCGGCCGTCATCGTCAGCGAGCCCGACCGGGGCGCCGGCTTTGTCAATTTCTCGCCCCGGGTCATGATGAACCGCGCCGATCTGGCGCGTACCGAACTCATCCAGCCGGCCAGCCGGGTGACCCATCGCCTGCTGGTGGCCGCCGAGGGCACCCAGCCAGCCGATCCGGGGGTGGCCCGTTACACCGCTTGGGCGCGCGATGAGGCGCAGCGGCACCGCGGTGTGCGCGTGGAAACGCTGGATCAGGGGCAGCCCGAGATGCGCACCACGCTGGACCGCGCGGGCCTGTTTCTGCGCCTGGTGGCCTTGCTGGCGGCTTTGTTGTCAGCGGTGGCGGTGGCCGTGGTCGCGCGCGATTTTGCGCATCGGCGGCTGGATGATTGCGCGCTGCTGCGCGTGTTCGGCGTGCCGCAGTCGTTCATGGCCCGCGCGTATGCGCTCCAGTTTTTCGGGGTGGGCCTGCTGGCCAGCGCCATCGGCACGCTGGTGGGCTGGGCGTTTCACCTGGTTTTTGTCTGGTTGCTGGGCAGCCTGGTCACGGTGGCGCTGCCCGCGCCCGGGCCTACCCCCGTGCTGGTGGGGTTGGCGGTCGGTGTGTTGCTGACGCTGGGTTTCGGTCTGCCGTCCGTTATGCAGCTTGCCCGGGTGCCGCCCTTGCGCGTCTTGCGGCGAGATCTGGGCGAACCGCGTGTGGCGTCGTGGACGGTGGCGGGCCTGGGCGTGGCTGCGCTCGTGGGGCTGCTGCTGGTCGTGGCGGGCGATCTGAAGCTGGGCGGCATCGCGCTGGGCGGCTTTGCTGCTGCGCTGGGCGTGTTCGCGCTGGCGGGTTGGGCGCTGGCCGCCTTGCTGGGGCGCGTGGCGCGTGCCCGCGCAGGCAACTGGCCGGCATGGTTGACCCTGGCCGTGCGTCAGCTCACGGCGCAGACCGGCCAGACGGTGATGCAGGTCTGCGCCCTGGGCGTGGGCCTGCTGGCGCTGATGCTGCTGGTGCTGATTCGCACCGATCTGGTGGACAGCTGGCGGTCGGCCACGCCGCCTGATGCACCTGACCGCTTCGTCATCAACATCCAGCCTGACCAGGTGAAGCCCTTCCAGGCAGGTCTGCGCGAGGCAGGGGTGAACCGATTCGACTGGTATCCCATGACCCGTGCCCGGCTGCTGGCCATCAATGGCGAGACGGTCAAGGCCGAGCGCTACACCGACGACCGAGCCCAGCGTCTGGTCGAGCGCGAGTTCAACCTGAGCTTCGCCGCCGAGGCGCCTGCGCACAACCAGGTTGTGGATGGGCGCTATGCCGCTGGCGGGGCAGAGGGCTTCAGCGTCGAGGAAGGGCTGATGAAGACGCTGGGGTTGAAGCTGGGCGACACCATGCGCTTCGAGATGGCCGGTCACGTCCACGAAGGCCGTATCACCAGCACCCGCAAGGTGGACTGGGCCTCGATGCGGGTGAACTTTTTCGTGATGGCCCCTGCCGCAGAGATGCCGCAGTGGCCCGTGACCTACATCACGGCCTTCCGCAGCCCCGAGGGGCGCCCACTGGATCGTGCGCTCGTCCAGGGCTATCCCAATGTCACGGTGATCGATGTGTCGGCCACGCTGACGCAAGTGCAGTCCGTGATGGCCCAGGTGACCTCGGCGGTCGAGTTCCTGTTCGTGTTCTCGCTCGCCGCAGGCGTCATCGTGCTGGTGGCAGGGCTCATGACCTCGCGGGAGCGGCGAGCGCGCGAGTGGGCCATTCTGCGCTCGCTGGGCGCCACGCATGCGTTGATGTCGCGCGTGCAGCGGGTGGAACTGGCGGTATTGGGCGGGCTGGCGGGCGCGCTGGCGGCGCTGGCCTCGTTGGCGATTGCCTGGGTGCTGGCGCAGCGGGTGTTCGAGTTTGCCTGGCAGGCCCCGTGGTGGTGGCCTGTGCCCGGGGCCGTGATCGGCGCGGGGCTGGCGCTGTCGGCAGGGTGGTGGACGCTGCGCCACGTCAGCCGGCGGCCGGTGGCGCTCACCCTGCGACAGGTGGACTGAGCCGGGCGGCTCAGCGATCGGCTCAGTGGTTGCGGTCGGTCAGGTCGGTGATCAGACCCATCTCCGAGCTGCTCATCAGCGATTCGATGTCCATCAGGATCAGCAGGCGTTCGCTCAGGTTGGCGATGCCGGTGATGTAGGTGGTGTCGACCACCGAGCTGCTCATCTCGGGTGCGGGCTGGATCATCTGCTCGGACAGCTGCATCACGTCGCTGACCGAATCGACCACCGCGCCCACAACGCGGCCCTTGACGTTCAGCACGATGACCACGGTGAAGTGGTTGATTTCGGCCTGGCCGTCATCGCCCACGCAGTTGAACTTCACGCGCAGGTCAACGATGGGCACGATCACGCCGCGCAGGTTGACCACGCCCTTGAGGTAGGCCGGCGAGTTGGCGATCTTGGTGGGCGGCTCGTACGAGCGGATCTCTTGCACCTTCAGGATGTCGATGCCGTACTCTTCGCTGCCCAGACGGAACGTGAGGTATTCACGGCCGGCAGGCACGTGGCGCACCTGGCGGTTGCTGTTCGCGCGCAAGGACATGCCCAGCCCGGGGGATGCGGGCGCGTTGGTTGCGGCTGCGGGAGGGGCTGCTTGCAGGGTTTCCATGCGTTCCTCGTTGGATCCGTCATGCACCGATCGGGGCGCACACCGTGCCGCACCTGCGGCATGCCGTGTTATCGGACGCGGCTGAAAAAACTGTAGGCCGCCGTCCAGCGGTCACCACCGGATGCCGTACCACCCCAGACCGATGCCCCAGCCTGTGCGCGCATCGCTGCGGTGGGTCTTCTGGACGGTGGCGTCCACGCCCAGCACCTCGGGCACCAGCCACCAGCGCACCCCGGCGGCCCGGCCGACGTCGTCATGCTGATCGGCAATCATTTCGCCAAACACCAACCAGCGCGGATGGGGTTGCCAGGTGACGGCCACGGCGGCCTGCCGGGCGTTCTCGCTTTCCAGCGGGCGGTGGGCGTGACCCAGGTTGACGTGCACGGCCCAGGTGTCGTTGGGCACCCAACTGGCCAGCAGCAGGGCGCTCTGGTCACTGCGTTTCCAGCCGGCGCCAGGCTCGCGGTCCTGTCCAACGGCCAGCTTCACGCCAAACTGCCAATCGTGCCAGCGCCATGCTTCGGGCACCCACTTCAGCGCCAGGCCGCGTGCGCGGGCATGCTCGCCGCCTGCCTCGGCGCGAGCCAACTCCATACCCACTTCCAGTCCGTCGATGAGGCCGCAGGCAGCGCCCAGCGTGCGGGCGGTTTCGCCGTCCTGTCGGTCCTGCCAGGCCTCGACCTGGCAGCTACCGGCTTCTGCGGTGCCAGCGTCGTCGGTGGTCAGCGGCCGTCCGGCCAGCGCAGGCTGGCACAGGGTCAAGGCCACGGCCAGGCCCAAGCCCGAACCCAGGCCTGAACGTGAGACGCTCCGCGCTTGCATCGCCCGCGCCGGCAGCATCTTGTCATTGATCACCATGGGCACCTCCGAGTACGGGCTGGGTCTCACAGATGAAAACGCGCCATGGCGCGGGTCAGGCGCTGCGCCTGGTCTTCCAGGCTGGCGGCCGCTGCGGCGGATTCTTCCACCAGCGCAGCGTTCTGCTGGGTCATCTGATCCAGCCCGCTGACGGCCTGGTTGACCTGGCCGATGCCGGTGCTTTGCTCCGAGGCCGCGCGGCTGATGTCCGACATGGTGTCGAACACGCGTTGCACGGCATCGCGGATCTGCTGCACCGCATCGCCAGCTTCATGGACCAGCTGAGCCCCTGAGCCCACGGTTTCCGTGGCGGCTCCAACCAGTTGTTTGATCTCGCCGGCCGCCTGGGCCGAGCGTTGCGCCAGCGCGCGCACTTCGGCGGCCACGACGGCGAAGCCGCGCCCTTGTTCGCCCGCCCGTGCGGCTTCCACGGCCGCGTTCAACGCCAGGATGTTGGTCTGGAAGGCGATGCCGTCGACCACGCCGATGATGTCGCCAATGCGTCGGCTGGTCGCATCGATGTCGCTCATGTTGCTGACGACCTTGCTGACGATGGCGTGGCCGCGTTCTGCCTCCTGTGCGGCGTCCTGCGCCATGCGGTTGGCAGCCTGGGCGGCGTCGGCGCTCTGCCGCACGTTGGCGGCCAGCTGCTCGACCGAGCTGGCCGTTTCCTGCAGGCTGGAGGCGGTGGTTTCGGTGCGCGACGACAGATCCATGTTGCCGCTGGCGATCTCGGTCGAGGCCACCGAAATCGCATCGGCCGATTGCCGCACGTCGCTGACCATGTCGCGCAGCGCCTGCTGCATCTCGCCCAGACTGCGCAGCAGCTCCGCAGGCTCGTCCTGGCCGGTGTCGCGGATGGTTTGCGACAGGTTGCCCTGGGCGATGCCGCGCGCCACGGCCACGGCTTCCGCCAAGGGCTGGGTGATCGAGTGTTGGTTGAGCAGGGTGCTGGGAGCCACGATCAGCACAGCCACCACCACGCTGATGGCGAACAGCCACAGGGTCTGGCTGGCGGATGCGGCCTGCTCGATCTCGGCTTCGCCCGCCTCGGCCAGCAGGCTGCTTTCCAGTTGCTGGGCCAGTTCGTCGATCTTCTGGCCTGCGGCCAGAGCGGCGGCCATGCGGTTGAGGGCCTCGGTGGGGCTGAGGGTGCCGTCAGCCAGGGGCGAGGCGAGCGGCGAGATGCCGCGTTCGTACTCGGTCAACAGGGTGAGCAGGTCGCGCACGAGCGCGTTGTCAGCGTCCTCTTCGCCTTCCAGCATGGCGTCGCTGGCCTTGCGAATGCCTGCCATCGCCTGCTGCCAACGCTCCTGGGCCGACTGGACGCCGGCCGCCTGGCCTGCACTCAGCAGCATGGCCGCTTCGTGGCGGCGCATGTCGCCGATGTCCTGCTTGAGGCGCGCCAGATCGACCAGTTCCTGATAAGAGTGATGGCGAAAGTCGTGCAGCGCGTCCTGCGTGCGCAACATGCCGAGCATGCCGGCACCGCCAACCAACAAAAGCAGAGCCAGCACCACGCCAATGGCGCCGACCATGCGGGTGCGGATGGTGAACCTCCGCATGTGCCCCATGAGCGACATGGACGCCTCCCGGACGTTGTAACGCGCGGGCCCCCCGCCGCGCACAGGGGCCGGGCCCTTGCCCGACCGTCTCACCATGCGGTATCGGCGCGGGGAAGCGGGGCTTGAGCCCCGGGACTCAGACGTTGAACAGGAAGTTCAGCACATCGCCGTCCTTGACGATGTAGTCCTTGCCTTCGGCGCGCATCTTGCCTGCGTCCTTGGCACCCGATTCACCCTTGTACTGGATGTAATCCTCGAACGAGATGGTCTGGGCGCGGATGAAGCCACGCTCGAAGTCGGTGTGGATCACGCCCGCGGCCTGGGGGGCCGTGGCGCCGACGGGCACCGTCCAGGCGCGCACTTCCTTGACGCCCGCCGTGAAGTAAGTCTGCAGGCCCAGCAGCTTGAAGCCGGCGCGGATCAGGCGGTTCAGGCCCGGCTCGCTCTGGCCCATCTCGGCCAGGAACATGGCACGGTCGTCGTCGTCCATCTCGGCCAGTTCGGCTTCGGTCTTGGCGCAGATGGCCACGACCTCACCCTTTTGCGCCGCCGCATACTCGCGCAGGCGATCCAGGTAGGGGTTGTTCTCGAAACCGGTCTCCGACACGTTGCCCACGAACATGGCGGGCTTGGCCGTGATCAGGCACAGCGGCTTGAGCAGGGCGAGCTCTTCCTTGCTGAAGTCGATGGTGCGCACGGGCTTGGCCTCGTTCAGCGCAGCCAGGCACTTCTCCAGGATCTTCACCACGGCCTGCGCTTCCTTGTCGCCGGCGCGGGCCGTCTTGTTGTAGCGAACCAGGCTCTTTTCCACGGTACCCAGGTCGGCCAGGCAGAGCTCGGTCTGGATGACCTCGATGTCGGCAATCGGGTCGACCTTGCCAGCCACGTGGATCACGTTGTCGTCTTCGAAGCAGCGCACCACGTTGACGATGGCATCCGTCTCGCGGATGTGGCTGAGGAACTGGTTGCCCAGGCCCTCGCCCTTGGAGGCGCCCGCCACCAGGCCGGCGATGTCCACGAACTCGACGATGGCCGGCACCACGCGCTCGGGCTGGACGATGTCGGCCAGCTGTTGCAGGCGGGGGTCCGGCACCTCCACCACGCCCACATTGGGCTCGATGGTGCAGAAAGGATAGTTCTCGGCCGCGATGCCGGCCTTGGTCAGCGCGTTGAAGAGGGTGGACTTGCCGACGTTGGGCAGACCCACGATGCCGCATTTGAGGCTCATGGACGTTCCTGGAGAGGGAGTTGGAGAGGTTTGCGCTGCGACAGCAGCAACGCAAAGAAGCCGATTTTACGCGGGGCCCGGCGGCAATCCGTATTAGATTCGGGGCTCACCATGTGGAGTGCAGGACCAGAGTGGGCCATGACAGCTAAGGGTTTCGATGTGTGCGTGAGCGGATCGGGTGCGGTGGCCATGAGCCTGGCGCTGGCCCTGTCTGCGCAGGGCTGGCGCGTGGCCTGGGCCCGCCCCGAGTCGGCCGTGGCCGCGCCGCGGGTCGATGTGCGCACCTACGCGCTCAATGCCCGTGCGGTGGCGTTGCTGGAGCGCCTGCGGGTGTGGCCCGCCTTGCAGCCCCACGCCACCCCGGTGTGGGACATGGTGATCCGTGGCGACGACGGCGGGCAACTGGCGTTCTCAGCGTGGCAACAGCAGGTGCGCGAGCTGACCTGGATTGTCGATGCGGCTGCGCTTGAGCGCCTGCTCGGCGAGGCCCTGCGTTTTGCGGCCGGCGTCCAGGGTGTGCCGCCCGTGTCGAGCCCGGCTGACGCGCCTGCGCCGCTGCTGGCGGTGTGCGAAGGCAAGCACTCGGCCACCCGGGGGGCGCTCGGCGTGAGCTTCGAGCGCCAGGATTACGGCCACATGGGTGTGGCGGCGCGTCTGCGCGCCAGCGTGCCGCACCAGGGTGTGGCGCGACAGTGGTTCCGCTCGCCGGATGTGCTGGCACTGCTGCCTTTCCACGATCCCGAGCTGGGCGCATCCTACGGCCTGGTGTGGTCGGTCCCGACCGCCCGCGCCGAAGCCTTGCTGGCCCTTGACGATGCGGCGTTCGAAGCCGAGCTGATGTCGGCGCTGGCCCAGTCTGATCCTGAGGGGGCGCAGGCCGTGGGCGAGCTGTCGCTTGCGTCGGCGCGTGCGGCCTGGCCGCTGGCGCTGGCCCAGGCCGAGCGCTGGAGCGGGCCGGGCTGGGTGCTGCTGGGCGACGCCGCCCATCAGGTTCACCCTCTGGCTGGGCAGGGACTCAACCTGGGGCTGGCCGATGTGGACACGCTGGTGGCCGAGTTAGGGCATGCCCGGAAAACCTTTCCCTGGCGCAGCCCGGCGGATGCCCGCACGCTCGATCGCTATGTGCGGCGCCGGATGTGGCCGACGCGGGCCATGGCCGGGCTGACCGATGGCCTGCTGCACCTGTTCGCGGATGACCGCGGCCCGGTGCGCGAGTTGCGCAACACCGGCATGTCGCTGGTGCAGCGGCTGGGCCCTGTGAAACACTGGCTGGTGGGCCGGGCGCTGGACGCCTGACCCCGCTGGCTTCAACTGGAAGGATGGCATGCTTCGACCCGATGTCTTTTCTCGACCGCTGACGTGGTGGGCCCGTGGCGCGATGGTGGCTGGCCTGGTGGCTACGGCCGTGGGCGCCCAGGCGCAAAACGAGCTTCCAGCTGCCCAGGTGCAGGCGCTGAGCCAAAAGCTCAGCCAGCGCCTGCCGGATTTCCCGCCGGTTCAGTCGGCGCGCACCACACCCATGGCCGGCCTGATCGAGATCCGCGTCGGCGACAGCGTCTTCTACACCGACGCCAACGGCGACCACATCATCGAAGGCCAACTGATCGACACCCGTACGCAGCGCAACCTCACCGAAGCGCGACTGGAAGAGATCAACAAGATTGACTTCGCCACCTTGCCGCTGCGCGATGCCATCGTCTGGCGTTCAGGCAACGGGAGCCGCCGTATCGCGGTCTTCTCCGATCCCAACTGCGGTTACTGCAAGCAACTGGAGCGCGAGTTCCAGAAGATGAAGGACGTGACCGTCTACACCTTCATCATTCCCATCCTCGGGCCCGATTCGCGCACCAAGGCGGACAGCATCTGGTGCATGAAAGACCGCACGCAAGCCTGGCTGGACTGGATGCTGCAGGGCGTGACGCCTCAGCGGCCGCTGGGGCAATGCGCCACGCCAGCGCAACGCAATCTGGCCTTGTCTCAGCGCTTGCGCGTGCGGGGCACGCCGGCCATGTTCTTCGAAGACGGCACACGCCTGGCCGCCGCCGCGCCGATGAACGTCATCGAGCAACGGCTCGACCGGGCCGCACGCGCCAGCCGTTGACGCGTTTGCGTGCAGGCGCGCTCGCGCGCCACAGCGTCATGGCGTGGCGGACGGCTTGCGCACCTGCATGGGCGGCGCAGACAGGCTGAGCTGCATGAAGGTCGGCTGACCTTCCACCTGCACCAGGATGCGTACCGGCAGGTACTGCAGCTCGGGCGCAAACCAGATGTCTGCGGGCGCGTTGCCTTTCTCGAGCAGCGCGTGGCGCGGTTTGACGCGAACGGCCTTGATGCGGCCGACGGGCGTGTCGAGCGTCTCCTCCGGCTGCACCTCGAACACCATGGTGTCCATCTTGCGGGTGGTGGCCACCGGCAGTTCGATCAAGGTGCCGGCCTTCAGGCGTGAGGGATCCTGGATGAAGCCGTAGGCCAGCTGGATCAGCAGGCTGGCGGGATCCTGCAGCCCGGTGGGGCGGCCCTGTCGGTTGCCGTTGGACAACTGCACCTCATCACTGCCCATCGTGGTGGCGCGCGTGCGGGTGCTGCGGATGAACAGCCGGTTGGCATTCTCGTAGCGCCGGGGGGCCAGCCCCTCGGCCTGGATGAAGCCCTCGCTGCTCAGCCGCCACGAGCCGATGGGCGCAAAGCTCGGGCCCACGATCGCATCCACGTGCACCTGGTAGCGGTCGCCTTCGCGCAGCCATTCCACCGTCGCTTCGCCCTGAACCGGGCCGCGATAGTGACCTTCCAGTTTGAAGCGCACCTGGGTGGCCAGCGGCCACTCAAAGCCGGGCTCTGCAGCCGGGGCCTGCGCAGCAGTGTCGGCCGCTGCCGCAGTCACGCTGTCGGCCAGGACTGGATCGGAAGCGGCTGACGCCGCGGGCTCAGCGGGCTCGGGCAGCGTTGCCTCGGCCAGATGGGCGTCTGGCGGGGTGTCGTCCGCAGCGTCACGCGCGGCGTCCGCTTCGTCGGGCGCAGACGCCGTGCTGGCGGCGGGCTGCGGGGGCGCCGCAGTCGGGGAGGCGGCGCGCCGCTCGGGCTTGGCTGGTGGCGAGGGGGCGGCAGCAGGTGGCGCGCTGAGGGTGATCTGCGACACGTACTGCGCCTGCATGCGCTGCATGCCCTCGGGCGGCGGCGCCAGCCGCATGCGTTCAGCCAGCGCCGACGTGAGCCACAGGTGGGCGACCACCACGCCCGCCACCACGGCGGTCAGCAGTGTCTTGGCCCGCCCGGCGCGCGTCATGCAGTCACACCTTCAGCCACGCCAGCCTGCAGCTGGCCACGCGGCTTGGCAACTGCACCGCCGGCATGCACTCCAGCCCCACCAGCATGGCGCCGTTTGCGGTGCCGATGGCGGGCAGGGTCAGAGGCAGCACATGGCCGTCGCGCGCCACCAGCACAGCTTGCTCGCGCGTGGCGTCGTGCCATTGCTGCACGTCGTCGGTCCGGCGCACGCGCCACGCATCCAGGGCCAACCATTCGTCGCCCGCGCTCAGGCCGGCGCGTTCGGCCGCGCTGCCCCGCATCACCGCCTGGACCTTGAGCTGGCCTTGCGATTCGGCCAGCCGCACACCCAGGCGTTGTGCCACCGGGGCAGGCTGGCTGAGCCACTTCACGCCCATCGCCTGCAGCGCAGCCTGCAGCGGCAGCTCGGCCGTGCCCTCCGTCCAGGCGTGCAACACCGCCGCCCAGCCGGTCAGGTGCGGCGGCGCATCGGCTTGTGCCCACGCGGGCGGCCCTTGCTCGGCCTCGTCTTGCAGGCTCTGCGCCACATCCTCGGCCGTGATGGGCCGGCGCAGTTGCCACAGCCGGGCCATGACGCCGTCCAGCGTGGGCTGCCGCTCGGCCACGGGCGGCAGGCTGCGCAGCGCCAGGTCGAGACACAACCCGATCAGGGCGCCCTTGGTGTAGTAGTTCACCGTGGCGTTGGCGGTGTTTTCGTCAGGGCGGTAGTAGCGCGTCCATGCGTCAAAGCTGGCCTGGCCTGCGCTGTAGACCGCACGCCCGGGCGTGGCCTGCACCAGGTTGACCGTCTTGGCCAGTAGCTTGAGGTAGGTGGGCGCATCCACCAGGCCCGTGCGCAGCAGGAACTGGTCGTCGTAATACGAGGTGAAGCCCTCGAAGAACCACAGCATCCGCGTGTGGTTCTCGCGGGTGTAGTCGTAGGGCGCGAATTCGGTGGGCTTGAGCCGCTTGACGTTCCAGGTGTGGAAGTATTCGTGGCTGATCAGGCCCAGCAGCGTGGTGTAGGCGTCCTTGTTGACCGGGCGGCCGGTGCGTGGCAGGTCCTTGCGGCTGCAGATGAGCGCGGTGCTCTGGCGGTGTTCCAGACCGCCATAGCCGTCTTCCACCGCGTTGAGCATGAACACGTAGCGGCCGAAGTCGGGCTTGCGCCGGCCATGCCAGAAGCCGATCTGCGCTTCGCAGATGCGGCGGGTGTCGTCCAGCAGGCGTTGGCCGTCGAGGTCTGCCGGGGCGCCGGCCACGACGAACACATGCCGCACGCCGCGCACCGTGAACTCGCCTTGCCAGAAATCACCCATCTCGACGGGGTGATCCACCAGCGCGTCGTAATCGGGCGCTTCGTACTCGCCCCAGCCGTCGGCATCGGTCTGCACGGCGGGCAGCGCCGTGGCCACGCGCCAGCCGCGCGGCCCTCGGGCCAGTTGCACCCGATGCGGTTGCTGTTCCTGCCCAGCCACGCTGAGGAACACGCTGGTGCCGTTGAAAAAGCCGCGCCGTGCGTCCAGGAAGGCGGCACGCACCGAGGTGTCGAAGGCATAGACCTCGTACTGCAGGGTCAGGCTCGCGCGGTCATGGCAGGCCACTTCCCAGGTGCTCTTGTCCAGCGGCACCACCGCCACGGGCTGCCGACCCTGTGTGGCCGTGATGGGCGAGAGGTGGCGGGCGAACTCACGCACCAGATAGCTGCCCGGTATCCACACCGGCAGGCTCACGCGCTGCTGGCGCTGAGGCCGCTGGATGCGCAGCGTGACCGCAAACCGGTGGCCATGCAGATCGGCGGGTTCAATGCGGTACAGCAGCGGGCTGGACGAACGGGCAACAGCAGGCATGCGGGCTTTCAGAGTTGGGCGGCGGCGAAGAAACAGCTCAGGCTGGCGACCAGTGTGAGCCGGAAGCGCAGGGTCAACCAGCCTGTCACGCCCAACTCGGGGTAGAGCTTGCGGTCCACCAGGTAGCAGACGATCAGCAAGAAGCCCAGCACGGCCAGACCCGCGTGTGGCGGCATCAACACCGCCACCCACGCTGCCAGCGAATACGCAATGCCGGCCCACAGTGCACGCCGCTCCAGCTCGCTGAGCGGCTGTCCGCTGCGGCTGCGCCACATCACCATGCCCCAGGGCAAGCCGCCCAGAAACGACACGATCACGGCAGCATAGGTGGTGAGCGCTTCCACCACGAAATGAAAGGGTTCGGGTTCGAGCCGGTCCATCAGCAGCCAGATGAACAGGGCGCCGCCCACGAAGGGCAGCAGACCGGCATAGCCCAGACGCTGGGCCAGCGGGCCCGGTTCGGCGTGGTGGATGTCGGTGAGAGGGGTGACAGACATGGTCGATGATCGCGAGGCAGGGCCAGCGAGCGTGGTAAAGATCAAGGGGTGCGCAAGGGCAAAAAGTGGATTGTCGCGAAAACAGCCGCCCCCCGCTGAGACATCAGCGCGCCAGCCAGCCGAACACCGCGGGAATGTCGGTGGGCAGCGTCAGTGGCTGCTCGCGCCAGCGCGCCACCGTGTCGGTGCGGCTCCAGCCGTCGTCCAGCGTCAGTCCGCAGCTGACGCTCAACAGCGTGCCGGGCTGCAGGGCCTGAAGCAGTGCGTCCCACAGCGCCGGGTTGCGGTAAGGCGTCTCGATGACCAGTTGCGTCTGCCCCGCTTTGCGGGACAGCTGTTCCAGCTCGCGGATGCGCTGCTGGCGCGCGCCAGCATCGACCGGCAGGTAGCCCACAAAGGCAAAGCTCTGGCCTTGCAGCCCGCTGGCCGCCAATGCCAGCACGATGGCGCTGGGACCGGACAAGGCCACGACCGGAATGCCCAGGCGGTGTGCCGCCAGCACGACGGCGGCACCTGGATCCGCCACCGCGGGCAACCCCGCTTCCGAGATCAGGCCCACATCGTGGCCCGCCAGCGCGGGGGCCAGGAGTTCGCGCAGCGCGACCTCGGCAGATTCAGCGGTGATGGCGACCCCGTGGCCCTTGGGCGGACGCGGCAGCACCGCGATGTGCTGCTCCTGCAGCGGTGCGGCCAGCGGGCGCAGGGCCGCCACGCGCTTGAGGAAGGCGCGGGTGGTCTTGGCGTTCTCGGCAATCCAGTGGCGCAAGCCGGCGGCGGCTTCGACCGTGCCGACCGGCAGCACCTGGGTCAGGGCCGGTGCGGGTGCGGTGTCGTCCAGGCAGCCCAGGTCGAGCGTGTTGGGGATGAGCAGCAGGCGGCCGCGGGTCGTTGCGGAAGAGGGTGTCACGGCGTCAGTCTTGTTGCAGGGCGGCCAGCACATCCAGCCCGGCCGCGCGCATGAGGCGGGTGGTGGCGATCAGGGGCAGGCCGACCAGTGAGGTCGGGTCGGTGGATTCGATGGCGTCCAGCAGCGTGATGCCCAGGCTTTCGCACTTGGCGCTGCCGGCGCAGTCATACGGCGTGTCCAGCCGGAGGTAGGTCTCGATCTCGCGTTCGGTCAGCGCGCGCATGCGCACCGTCACCGTGTCGCAGACGGTGTCACAAAAACCCGCGTGGGGGCGCACCACGCACACGGCGGTGTGAAACCGCAGGGTCTGCCCTTGCATGGCTCGCAGTTGTGCCCGGGCGCGGGCATGGTCGCCCGGCTTGCCGATCGCCGCGCCCGCCAGGTCAGCCACCTGGTCCGAGCCGATCACAACCACATCATCGGGGTGCAGGCCCGCCACCGCCTCGGCCTTGGCCCGCGCCAGCCGCATGGCCAGGGCAGGCGGCGTCTCGCCCGGTCGCGGTGTTTCGTCCACGTCAGGCGACTGCGTGTCGAAAGGCATGCGCAGGCGCGACAGCAATTCGCGCCGGTAGGGCGAGGTCGAGCCCAGAATCAGGCGAGGAAGGTCCATGCCCCCATTGTCGCCAAGGATGCGCCATGGCCACCGGCCCGTTCTACACTTCTGTCATGAAACAGCGTGTGTTCCAACCCCGGAAGATGGATGTCGGGGCCTTTATCGAGTCGGGCGAGGTGCTGGAAGGCACCACACCCGTGGCCGAGTTGCCTCGCGTCGGCGAGGGTCTCGCAGAAGGGGCGGATCTGGCCCGCGTGGCACCGGTTCGTTGGCGCGTTGAAGGCGAGTCTGTGGCCCAGCGGGTTGGCCCGGCGCACCTGTGGCTGGTGCTGGAGGCCGAGGCGGTGTTGCCTTTCGAATGCCAGCGCTGCCTGCAGCCGGTCGATCTGCCCGTGGCCGTCAGCCGGCGCATCCGCTTCGTGCAGGACGAGGCCGCGGCGGCTGAGCTCGATGCCAACTCCGATGACGACGTACTGGCGCTGTCCAGGCAGTTCAACCTGCTGGAACTGATCGAAGACGAACTCATCATGGCCGAGCCCATCCTGCCTCGGCATGACACCTGCCCGGTCGACATGGAGGCGTGGATGTCGCCTGAACCGGCCGAAGCGGATGAAACTGAGGCCGATGACGTGCCTGCTGAGAAACCCAACCCATTTGCCGTGCTGGCTGCGCTCAAAAAGGGGGGCGGGACAGACGAGGGCAACGGGGGAGGCCAGTCGAAGTAAGGCGGGCGTAGAAGGCTGGCGTAGGCCATTCCGCCGCCGCAGCTGGAAATTGGCCGGATACCGTGCTAGAATCGAGAGTTTTCCGGGTAGTCCGGAATCAAATTACCCCTGTTTCAACTTGCGGACTGCAAGACGGCCAGGATCCTGAACGCAGCGTGGCGCCTGGCGCGCGCGGCAGTGAAGGGGCTGGCACCGAGTGGTCTGGCAACCTTGCGAGCTGTCGTCAGTTCGCCCATCCGGAGTCCATCATGGCCGTTCAGCAAAACAAGAAGTCGCCCTCCAAGCGTGGCATGCATCGTTCCCACAATGCTCTGAACACCCCGGGCATCGCTGTGGAATCGACCACCGGCGAAACCCACCTGCGTCATCACATCAGCCCCACCGGTTTCTACCGTGGTCGCAAGGTGCTGAAGACCAAGGCTGACGCCTGATTTCCTGCCCCGGCCGTCTGCGGCCGGGCGGGCCACTGGCTGGCCACAGGCCACAGGGCTGGACAAACCGATTCGCTCGGCTTGCCAGCCCTTGTCTTTTGTGCCGTCCAGCCGTGGCTCAAACCTGATCCCGGTGCCCCGCATGAGCGCTTCATCCGTCGCCACAGTGTCTTCTTCGCATGCCATCCTGTCGCCCGTCCGCATCGCCGTGGACTGCATGGGGGGCGATCACGGTCCTTCGGTGACCCTGCCGGCCGCCAAGGCCTTTCTTGACAAGCACCCGGACGCCGAACTGTTGCTTGTCGGTCTGCCCGATGCGCTGGTGGCGGCCGCACAGTGGCCGCGCTGCAAGGTGGTGCCTGCCTCTGAGGTGGTGACCATGGACGACCCGGTCGAGGTGGCTTTGCGCCGCAAGAAGGATTCGTCCATGCGCGTGGCCATTTCCCAGGTGAAGCCTTCGGCGGATCAGCCCGCAGCAGCCCACGCCTGCGTGTCGGCGGGCAATACAGGCGCCCTGATGGCGCTGGCCCGCTACCTGCTCAAGACGGTCGAAGGCATCGATCGCCCCGCGCTGGCCACCGTGATGCCCAACCAGAAGGACGGCTTCACCACCGTGCTCGACCTGGGCGCCAATGTCGACTGCACGGCCGAACACCTGCTGCAGTTTGCTGTGATGGGCAGCGCACTGGTGTCGGCCGTCGATGGCAAGGACAGCCCTTCGGTGGGCTTGCTCAACATCGGCGAAGAGGTCATCAAGGGCAGCGAGGTCATCAAGGCAGCCGGCGAGTTGCTGCGCGACGCGCATGCGCGGGGCCTGATCAACTTCCACGGCAACGTGGAAGGCAACGACATCTTCAAAGGCACTTCCGACATCGTGGTCTGTGATGGCTTCGTCGGCAACGTTGCCCTGAAGACGGCCGAGGGGCTGGCCAGCATGTTTGCCTCGTTCATCAAGCAAGAGTTCACACGCAATATCTTCACCAAACTGGCGGCTTTGGTCGCCATGCCGGTGCTAAATCACTTTAAAAAGCGTGTGGACCACCGTCGTTACAGCGGTGCGGCTCTGTTGGGCCTGCGCGGTCTGGTGTTCAAAAGTCACGGATCTTCGGACAAGCTGGCATTCGAAGTCGCCTTGAATCGGGCGTATGATGCGGCCCGTCATCGACTGCTGGACCGGGTGCACGACCAGATCGCAGCCACGCTCGTGAGCATGCCGGCAACGGCAGATCAGGGCGGTGAGGCGGGGCTGGGACAGGTGGCCTGATCCCTTTTTCAATGTCTCCACGACAGACGGACGAGCTTCGTTCTCATCCATCGCCGGGAGCAGGCGCAGGGGCCACCAGCCCCGTCTACGCCCGCATCTCCGGCACCGGCAGCATCCTGCCGTCACAACGTGTCACCAACCAGGACCTGGTCGAGCGACTGGCCCGCGACGGTGTCGAAACGTCCGACGACTGGATCGTCGAGCGCACCGGCATCCGTGCACGCCACTTTGCCCAGGCCGGTGAAACCAGCGCCACGCTGGGCGCAGAGGCCGCGCGCCGCGCCTTGGCCGCTGCGGGGTTGCAGGCCAGTGACATCGACCTCATTGTCTGCGCCACGTCCACGCCGGACATGGTCTTCCCGTCGACGGCCTGTCTGATCCAGCGCGAGTTGGGCGTACATGGCTGCCCGGCGTTTGACGTGCAGGCGGTGTGCTCGGGCTTCATCTACGCGTTGACCGTGGCCGATGCCATGATCCGCGGCGGCACTGCCCGTCGTGCACTGGTCATCGGGGCAGAGGTGTTCTCTCGGCTGCTGGACTATTCCGACCGCACAACCTGCGTGCTGTTTGGCGACGGTGCCGGGGCCGTGGTGCTCGAAGCGTCTGCGCAGCCTGGCATCGTGGCCTCTTGCCTGCATGCCGATGGTCGCTACGCCAACATCCTCAATGTGCCTGGCCACCTGGCAGGCGGTGAGGTCACCGGCGCGCCCTTGCTGAGGATGGACGGGCAGGCTGTGTTCAAGCTGGCTGTGTCCGTGCTCGACAAGGCTGCGCACGAGGTGCTGGATGCGGCTGGCCGCACGGCCGACACCGTCGACTGGCTCATTCCCCATCAGGCTAACCTGCGCATCATGCAGGGCACGGCCCGCAAGCTGCACCTGCCGCTCGACCGCATCATCGTCACCGTGGACCAGCATGGCAACACGTCTGCCGCCTCGATCCCGCTGGCGCTGGATGTGGGGGTGCGCAGCGGCCAGATTCAGCGCGGCCAGAGCCTGATGCTCGAAGGGGTGGGCGGTGGCTTCACCTGGGGCGCCGTGCTGGTCGACTACTGAACAAGCCATTCATCGCGACAGACTACAAGAAGGACTCAACATGACCGCGTTTGCTTTCGTGTTCCCAGGCCAGGGCTCCCAGTCCGTGGGCATGCTGGACGCCTGGGGCGACCACCCGGCCGTGCGCGACACGCTGATCGAAGCCTCGGATGCCCTGGGTGAAGACCTGGGTCAGCTCATCGCCCAGGGCCCCAAGGAGCAGCTGGACCTGACGACCAACACCCAGCCGGTCATGCTGACGGCCGGCGTGGCCTGCTGGCGCGCGTGGGTGGCCGAGACCGGCCTGATGCCCGCCGCCGTCGCCGGACATTCCCTGGGTGAGTACACCGCGCTGGTGGCAGCCGGTGCGCTGACGCTCAAGGATGCGCTGCCGCTGGTGCGCTTTCGCGCCCAGGCCATGCAGGAAGCCGTGCCCGTGGGCACGGGCGGCATGGCGGCGATCCTGGGCATGGACGCCGACGCCGTGCGCGCCGGTTGCGCCGAAGCCGCCCAGATCACGGGCGAGCCTGTCGAGGCCGTCAATTTCAATGACCCCAAGCAGACCGTGATCGCGGGCAGCAAGGCTGGCGTCGAGAAGGCCTGCGAGGTGCTCAAGGCGGCAGGCGCCAAGCGCGCGCTGCCGCTGCCGGTGTCGGCGCCGTTCCACTCCAGCCTGATGAAGCCCGCTGCCGAGCGCCTGAAAGAGAAGCTGGCGGCCACGCCGTTCGCGACGCCGGTCATCCCGGTGGTCAACAACATCGATGTGGCGGTGGTCAATGAGGCCGATGCCATCCGTGACGCCCTGTATCGCCAGGCCTTCGGCCCGGTGCGCTGGGTGGAAACAGTTCAGGCCCTCAAGGCACGTGGCTTGGGCGCCGTCATCGAATGCGGTCCGGGCAAGGTGCTGGCCGGCATGATCAAGCGCATCGACGGCGAGTTGGCCACGGCCACCGTCCTTGATCCGGCCTCTCTGACTGAAGCAAAAGGACTGCTGGCATGAGCGACACGCACACCCCGACCACTGCACCCGCCCAGGTTGCCCTGGTCACCGGCGCGACCCGCGGCATTGGCCAGGCCATCGCCCTGGCACTGGCCCAGCGGGGCCTGCGCGTGATCGGCACGGCCACCTCCGAAGCCGGCGCCCAGCGCATCACCGAGAGCCTGTCAGGCTTTGCCGACTGCCGCGGCGTCGTGCTGGATGTGACCGACGCGGCCGCCACCGATGCGCTGATCGACCAGATCATCAAGGAGCAGGGCGGCCTGCATGTGCTGGTCAACAATGCGGGCATCACGCGCGACACCCTGGCCATGCGCATGAAGGACGACGACTGGGATGCGGTCATCGACACCAACCTCAAGGCGGTGTTCCGTCTGAGCCGTGCCGTCATGCGCCCCATGATGAAGCAGCGCTACGGCCGCATCGTCAACATCACCTCGGTGGTGGGGGCTTCGGGCAACGCCGGTCAGGCCAACTACGCCGCGGCCAAGGCCGGCGTGGCGGGCATGACCCGCGCGCTGGCCCGTGAACTGGGCAGCCGTTCGATCACGGTCAATTGCGTCGCGCCGGGTTTCATCGATACTGACATGACCCGCGCCCTGACGGACGAGCAACGCAGCGGCCTGCAGGCCCAGATCCCACTGGGCCGACTGGGCCAGCCGCAAGACATTGCCGAGGCCGTGGCCTTTCTGGCGTCGCCCCAGGCCGGCTACATCACCGGTGTGGAGCTGCATGTCAACGGCGGCATGTACATGAGCTGATTTTTTGAGGTGTTGCCAGGGCGTCTCAAGCCCTTTTCGGCGTGGCGACGGATTGTCATGCCATGCCGGTAAAATCCCTGGCTTGTTTGCACAACCCTCCTGGAGGAGTCATGAGCGATATCGAAGCACGCGTCAAGAAGATCATTGCAGAGCAACTCGGTGTGGCCGAGTCTGAAGTCACCCCCGAGAAGGCTTTCGTGGCTGATCTGGGCGCCGACTCGCTGGACACCGTTGAACTGGTGATGGCCCTCGAAGACGAGTTCGGCATCGAAATCCCCGACGAAGAAGCCGAAAAGATCACGACCGTGCAGCTGGCGATCGATTACGCCAAGGCACACGTCAAGGCCTGAGCGTGCGGAGCCGGTCCCCGGCCTCCTGAGGCCCGGGCCCTCCACCCTCATCAACTACCGATTCCATACAGCATGACCCGTCGTCGCGTCGTCGTCACTGGCCTGGGCCTGGTTACCCCTGTGGGCAACACGGTACAGGAATCCTGGTCGAACCTGGTTGCAGGGCAATCCGGCATCCAAACCATCACCAAATTCGACGCTTCGGCGTTTGCCTGCCAGTTCGCAGGCGAGGTCAAGGGCTTCAGCATCGAGGATTACATCCCCGCCAAGGAAGCCCGCCACATGGATACCTTCATCCACTTCGGTCTGGCCGCCAGCATGCAGGCTGTGCGCGACTCCGGACTGGCCACGGGTGAAGGGTTGAGCCTCGAGCAGGCCGAGCGCATTGGCGTGATGGTCGGCTCCGGCATCGGCGGTCTGCCCATGATCGAGCAGACCCACAAGGAATACACCGAGCGCGGGCCACGGCGCATTTCGCCGTTCTTCGTGCCCGCCTCGATCATCAACATGATCTCAGGACACGTGTCCATCCAGTACGGCTTCAAGGGGCCCAACCTGTCGATGGTCACGGCCTGTACCACCGGGCTGCACGCCATCGGTCTGGCTGCGCGTCTGATCGAATATGGCGATGCCGACGTGATGGTGGCCGGCGGTGCCGAGTCGACCGTCTGCCCGCTGGGTGTGGGCGGCTTTGCTGCAGCCCGGGCCCTGTCGACCCGCAACGACGACCCCAAGACGGCCTCGCGCCCCTGGGACAAGGACCGCGACGGCTTTGTGCTGGGCGAGGGCGCTGGCGTCATGGTGCTCGAAGAGTACGAACACGCCAAGGCCCGCGGTGCGCGCATCTATGCCGAGTTGGCAGGCTTTGGCATGAGCGGCGACGCTTATCACATGACCGCCCCTGATGTGGACGGCCCCAAGCGCTCGATGCTGGCCGCGCTGCGCAACGCCGGCTTGAACGCCGACCAGGTGCAGTACCTGAACGCCCACGGCACGTCAACGCCGCTGGGCGACGTCAACGAAACCAATGCCATCAAGGCAGCCTTTGGCGACCACGCCCGTCAGCTCGTGGTCAACTCCACCAAGTCGATGACGGGTCACCTTCTGGGGGGCGCCGGCGGCATCGAGTCGGTGTTCACCGCACTGGCCATTCACCACCAGGTCTCGCCACCCACGATCAACATCTTCAACCAGGATCCGGAATGCGACCTGGACTACTGCGCCAATACCGCGCGTGAGATGAAGATCGATGCGGCCCTGAAGAACAACTTCGGCTTTGGCGGCACCAACGGCACGCTGGTGTTCAAGCGGGTCTGACGAACCGAGTGCGCGCCATGCCTGCTGACGCGCGATGACGCATCCGGTCAGCCCGTATGCCAGCCTGTACAGTGCGCCGCCGTTGTTGGCGCCAGGGCAGTGGCGCCTGACCACGGCATGGTTGCCATGGCGTGGGGCGCGCCGGGTGATGCGCCTGTGGGCCGTGCTGATGACGGTTCTGGTGTTGGTCTGGCTGACCGCATGGCTGATGGACGCCTGGCGCTCGCGCGACACCGATGGGCGGCACGTGGCGGCTGTGTTGCTGGCTTTGCTCTGGTGCGTCGGCGCCTGGCTCGGGGTGACGCGGCGCGCGCACGAAAGCGGCGCGGTCGTCTTGCGCTGGGAACCGCTGCCCCGAGGTCGTGGGCTATGGACGCTGGGTGAGCAGGGCATGCAGGCCGTGGCGCCCGAGCGCGTCCTGCAGCTCTTTGGCTGGCGGCTTTACCGTTTGCGACCCGTGTCTGCGCCGCTGGCCTTGCGCGCCCCTTCCGCGGGCAAGATGGTGTGGTGCTGGGTTCCGCCTTTGCCCGAACGTGATGACCCGGCCGACCTGCATCGGCTCAGTTGTCTGCTGACCGTCGACGACACAGCGTTCGGCACCCTGGCCCAGTCAATGGCATCATCCCCCCATGAACACCAGCAGGGATCTGTCTTGTCCACCTGTCCGCCCGACACCGATTTTCCCGACACCGTCTGCCTGCCCGAGCGCGCTGGTCGGCGCGGACGCAGGAGGGTCGCATGATGGCCGGTGAGCGCATCGGGCCCGACGATGCTCAGCCCACGCCGCAAGAGGCGCAGGGCCAGGGTGGATTGCGTGCGCCCGTGGAAGGCACACCCACCGGGGCAGTCGCCCAGCCGCTGGCGCCCGATGTCGATGCGGCGCTTGTCGAGCGCGTGCAGCGTGGCGATCAGCGGGCCTTCGAGATGCTGGTGGTCAAGTACCAGCGCCGCATCGAGCGGCTGATTGGTCGCATGGTGCGTGATGTGGACCTGGTTGAAGACATCGCCCAGGAGACCTTCATCCGCGCTTACCGGGCGCTGCCGTCATTCCGGGGTGAAAGCGCGTTCTACACGTGGCTGTACCGCATTGCGGTCAACACGGCCAAGAAGGCCATGATCGGCCTGCAGCGCGACCCGGTGATGACCGAGTCTGCCGTGGCAAGCCGGGGCGACGACGAGGACGAGGCGCCGCGGGTCGAGAACGAACTGAGCGACGGCGAGACGCCGGAATCGCTGCTGGCCAGCCGGCAGGTCGCCGAAACTGTGCATGCCGCCATGGCGGAACTGTCTGACGAACTCCGCCAGGCCATTACCCTGCGAGAGATCGAGGGCTTGAGCTATGACGAGATTGCCGAGATCATGAATTGCCCCATCGGGACCGTGCGCTCGCGAATTTTTCGGGCTCGGGAGGCCATTGCGGCGCGGCTTCGTCCCTTGCTTGACACCCGAGACGGGGCGCGTTGGTGAAGTTGCGTGAACTTTTTTGTCCCGATGTGATCTCTCTGGCGTGAGCCACGGAACGCTTGAGGTATTCCGCGCTCAGAGCGACAGATGGCGTGCGCCGCGTGGCGTGCGCCGTAACGGAGACAGGAGCTGCCCACCATGAACGACCCCGTACTGCATGCCCAGAAGCGCCGTGAAACCCTGTCGGCCCTGATGGACGGCCAAGCGCAGGATGCGGATGTGAGCCAGGCGTGCGCCGCCTGGCGCGACAGCGACGACGCCCGCGACGCATGGGCCACCTATCACCTGATTGGTGAGGTGCTGCGCTCGGGCGACGCAGCCGCCGGGCAGAGCAGTGCGGCCTTCCTCGCAGGGGTGCGCAGCCGCCTGGCTCAGGAACCCGTGGTGCTGGCGCCTGCGGCGCAGCGTGCCGAGCCGGTCGTGCCCGCGCACAGTGGCCACATGGCGTCGTCGGCTGCCCGGGCGCGTCGCTGGGCTGGCCCCATGGCGGTGGCCGCTGGTTTTGTGGCCATGTTGTCCGGTGTGCTCGCGTTGCAAGATGCGCAATGGGAGCCCACGGCGGGCTCCATGGCGGCTGTGCGCGCGCCGGGAAGCGTCGCTGGCGTCGATCTCGCCTTCGGGGTGGCCCCAAGCGCGTGGACGCCCGCCGCGGCGCACCAGCCGGCCCAGCAGACGTTTGCGGGCGCGCGTCGTGCCGCCGCGGCGGACATCACCCCAGTCGGGCTGGTCGTGCCGGCAGCACATCCGGCCGATGCGTCGTTCTCCGAGCGGGGGGCGCCCGTGTCCGAGCTGGTCTGGCGGACACGCTGAACCGGATCTGTCGTCTTGCCGTCGCGCCGGGGTGACCAACGTCACCCCGTTTTGCTTGGCTTCACGGGTTTTTACAACGGCGACGTATTTCCTGTAACCGTGTCGTCTTAACATCCGGCTCGGACGTTCACAGTGATGCCGCGGTCAGCGGTTTGTTGTTCAGAGGTTGGAATCCATGACAGCTTTGTTCAAGAGCAGGGCCTCCACAGCCAGTGTCGTGCGTCGCACCCTGGTGGTCGGGGCCGTGGTGGCGTCGGTCGGGCTGGTGCTCAGCTCCAGTCTCTTTCCGCATGTGTCGCAGGCCCAGCAAAATGCCGCCGCCTCGGCGCCACAGCAGGTGCTGGTCAAGGGGCTGCCTGACTTTACCGAACTGGTCGACCGCGTCGGCCCGTCCGTCGTGAGCATTCGCACCACGCAGCGCATCACTGCTGGCGGTTCGGGCAACGAAGAGATGGACGCGCAGATGCGCGAGTTCTTCCGTCGTTTCTTCGGCATGCCGCTGCCTGCGCCGGCGCCCACGCCCGGACCGCGTCGCAATGGACCGCCTGGCACCGAACCGGGTGAGGAACGGCCGCGCGGTCTCGGATCCGGCTTCATCCTGACACCCGATGGCTTCATCATGACCAACGCCCACGTGATCGATGGGGCCGACGAGGTCTATGTCAGCCTGACCGACAAGCGGGAGTTCAAGGCCCGTGTGGTTGGCGTAGACAAGCGCACCGATGTGGCTGTCGTCAAGATCGAAGCCGCGCGCTTGCCCGCGGTCACGATCGGCGACGTCAGCCGGCTCAAGGTCGGTGAATGGGTGATGGCGATTGGCACACCGTTCGGCCTGGAGAACACCGTGACGGCCGGCATTGTCAGCGCCAAGGCACGGGACACGGGCGAGGAAATCCGCTTTATCCAGACCGATGTGGCGGTCAACCCGGGCAATTCGGGCGGACCGCTGATCAACATGCGCGGCGAGGTCGTGGGCATCAATTCGCAGATCCTGAGCCGCTCGGGTGGTTTCATGGGCATTTCGCTGTCCATTCCCATCGACGACGCGATGCGCGTGGCTGATCAGCTGCGTGCCGATGGCCGCGTCACGCGCGGGCGCATTGGCGTGTCGATCGGCCCGGTTCCCCGGGATGTGGCCGAATCGCTGGGCCTTGGGCGTGCCACCGGCGCGTTGATCCAGGGTGTGGAGCCCGGTACGCCGGCCGAGAAGGCCGGTCTGGAGGCCGGTGACATCGTCACCCGTTTCAATGGGCAGACGGTGGACGGGCCTGCCGACCTGTCGCGTATGGTGGCGGCCACTCGCCCCGGAACCCGGGTGACGGCTCAGGTCTTCCGGCGTGGCAACTACCGCGATCTGTCCATCACGGTGGCAGAGCTCGATGCAGCCAAGCCGCGCGCGGCAACACCCGCCGAGCCGCGTCCCGCGACCGCGTTGACCGCTTTCGGCTTGACGGTCAATGAGCTCACTGCGGAGCAGCGCCGCGAGTTGCGCCAGTCTGGCGGCGTGGTGGTGGAGACGGTGGACGGCGCAGCGGCCCGTGCGGGCCTGCGTCAGGGTGACATCATCCTGGCGGTGGGCAACGTGCAGGTCACCGGAGTCAAACAGCTGGAATCGGTGCTGGCCAAGGCCGACCGCAGCCGTCCGGTGAGCCTGCTGGTACGCCGTGGTGATTGGGCCCAGTATGTGGTGATCCGCGCTGCGCGCTGAGGCCGCTCGCGGCTCTCGGTGGGCTTGCCCGAACCCCGGTGTTACCCGAGTGGGCGCCGGGGTTTTTTGCGGTCAAGCCGCAACGCGGTGGCGTCAAGGGGCGCATCAGGGGCGGGGCGCTGTTGATAACTGGCGGGTGGGCCGGAGATTGTGGCTACAATCCGGGGCCGTCGCGTGACCCGACAAGGCCGCTACGCGGTGCCGAATTTGTTCACAAGGGCCTGTGGATAAGCTGTGTATAAAAACGCGCCGATCCCTGCGTCGCCCTGTGTTCATCGCGTTCTGACGGCTTGTGCGCCGGACCTTTTCTGTACAATGAAGGTCCAACAAGCAGTTGCCATACGTTTTTGTTGGAAGGCGCGTCACAACTTTGGACGTGCCTTTTTTTTATGAACCACATCCGTAACTTTTCGATCATCGCGCACATCGACCATGGGAAGTCCACCCTGGCCGATCGCATCATCCAGCGTTGTGGTGGCCTGAGTGACCGGGAGATGGAAGCCCAGGTGCTGGACTCGATGGACATCGAGAAAGAGCGCGGCATCACCATCAAGGCCCAGACGGCCGCCTTGCAGTACAAGGCGCGTGACGGCAAGGTCTACAACCTCAATCTGATCGACACGCCCGGCCACGTCGACTTCTCATACGAAGTCAGCCGTTCGCTGTCGGCCTGCGAAGGCGCGCTGCTGGTGGTGGACGCCAGCCAAGGTGTGGAAGCCCAGACGGTGGCCAACTGCTACACGGCGCTGGATCTGGGCGTCGAGGTCATCCCCGTGCTCAACAAGATGGATCTGCCGCAGGCCGATCCCGAGCGCGCCAAGGAAGAGATCGAAGACGTGATCGGCATCGACGCGACCGATGCCATCCCTTGCTCGGCCAAGACCGGTCTGGGCGTGGAAGACATTCTTGAGGCCGTCGTGGCCCGCATGCCGCCGCCCAAGGGCGATCCGGACGGTCCGCCGCGCGCCATGATCATCGACGCCTGGTTCGACAACTACGTCGGCGTGGTGATGCTGGTCCGTGTGGTCGACGGCACATTGAAGAAGGGCGAGCGCATCCGCCTGATGGCCACCAACTCGGTGTATCCGGTGGATCACCTGGGCGTGTTCACCCCCAAGTCGGTCGACCGCGAGCAGCTCAATGCAGGCGAAGTGGGCTTCGTGATCTGCGGCATCAAGGAACTGGCCGCAGCCAAGGTGGGCGACACGGTCACGCTCGAGAAGAAGCTGCCCAACAATGCCGGCCCAGCCACCGAGCCGCTGCCTGGCTTCAAGGAAATCCAGCCTCAGGTGTTCGCCGGTTTGTATCCCAGCGAGTCGAGCGAGTACGACCAGCTGCGCGATGCGTTGGAGAAGCTCAAGCTCAATGACTCGTCGCTGCGCTATGAGCCCGAGGTGTCGCAGGCGCTGGGCTTCGGCTTCCGTTGCGGCTTCCTGGGCCTGCTGCACATGGAAATCGTGCAGGAGCGCCTGGAGCGCGAGTTCGACCAGGATCTGGTCACCACCGCGCCCAGCGTGGTCTACCAGGTGGAAATGGGCGACGGCGAGGTCATCGAGGTCGAGAACCCCTCGAAGATGCCCGACGTGGGCCGCATCAAGGAGATCCGCGAGCCCATCGTCACCGTGCATCTCTACATGCCGCAGGACTACGTCGGCCCCGTGATGACGCTGGCCAACCAGAAGCGCGGTGTGCAGCTCAACATGGCCTACCACGGGCGTCAGGTCATGCTGACCTACGACATGCCACTGGCCGAGATCGTGCTGGACTTTTTCGACAAGCTCAAGAGCGTGTCGCGCGGCTACGCCTCGATGGACTACGAGTTCAAGGAATATCGTCCGTCGGACGTGGTCAAGGTGGACCTGCTGATCAACGGCGACCGGGTCGATGCCCTGTCCATCATCGTGCACCGCACGCAGGCCCAATACCGTGGCCGTGCTGTGGCGGCGAAGATGCGCGAGCAGATCCCGCGGCAGATGTACGACGTGGCCATTCAGGCGGCCATTGGCGGCAACATCATTGCGCGGGAGAACATCAAGGCGCTGCGCAAGAACGTGCTGGCAAAATGCTACGGCGGCGACATCACCCGCAAGCGCAAGCTGCTCGAAAAGCAGAAGGCGGGCAAGAAGCGCATGAAGCAGATCGGTAGCGTCGAGGTGCCGCAGGAAGCCTTCCTGGCCATTCTGCAGGTGGACGACTGACAGAGAACACACACAATGAGTCTGATCACGGGACTGTTGTACGCGGCGCTGGCCGTGTACCTGGGGGGCTGGTATGTTGGGCAATGGCAGGGCAATTTCTCGCTCGTGCTGTTTGCCATGACGGTGGTCACGCTGGCCTACTGGCTGGCTGAGCGCTACAAGTTCCGCCCCGCGCGCGAGGCCGCTGCGGCCCGTCTGGAGCAAGAAGACCAGGCGCGGCGCGCCCAGCTGGCGGCCCAGGGCATCACGCAGGTGGATGGCGATGTGCGTCAGGCGCGCGAGCGCCTGCTGGCCCAGCCGTGGTGGCTGGACTGGACGGCTGGCTTGTTCCCGGTCATCTGCGCCGTGTTCCTGATGCGCTCCTTCCTGTTTGAGCCGTTCAAGATCCCCTCGGGCTCGATGATCCCGACGCTGCTGGTGGGCGACCTCATCCTGGTCAACAAGTACCACTACGGTATCCGCCTGCCGGTGATCAACAAGAAGGTCATCGACAACAACGAGCCGCAGCGGGGTGACGTGATGGTGTTCCGCTTCCCCGTGAACCCCAGCATGGACTACATCAAGCGCGTGGTGGCGGTGCCCGGGGACGAGGTGGCCTACATCAACAAGCAGCTGACCGTGAACGGGGTGCCCGCGCCGCAACAGGCGCTGCAGCCCTTCTACGAACAGGAATCGCTGCGCTACCTGCCGCAGTTCGAAGAGAAGGTGGGTGGGGTGGCCCATCGCATCCTGGTGGATCCGGACCGTCCGCCCTTCGTGCCGCCGCATGCGGTCGAGAACTTCCCGCACAAGGATGCCTGCCGCTACAGCGGCGAGGGCGTGGTCTGCAAGGTGCCGCCTGGCCATTACTTCGTGCTGGGTGACAACCGGGACAACTCGCTGGATTCCCGTTTCTGGGGCTTCGTGCCCGACGATCACATCGTCGGCAAGGCCTTCATGATCTGGATGAACTTCGGCGATCTGAAGCGCATCGGTTTCTTTCATTGATCCGTGAGGAGTGACGGCATGAATGTGGTTGATCGTGATCGGATGACGGCGCAGCGTGGCGTGACCCTGGTGGGCCTACTGTTCTGGGCCGTGGTGGTTGCTGCGCTGGCGCTGGTCATCATGAAGGTGGTGCCGGCGGTGACCGAGTACCGCACCGTGGTGTCCATGGTGAACAAGGTGGCGGTGTCCGGTGGCAGCACGGTGCCCGAGATCCGGGCGGCCTTCGACCGCGAGAAGCAGATCCAGTACGGCGTCGAATCCATCGGCGGACAGGATCTGGAAATCGTCAAGGAAAACGACCGCATCGTCGTGCGCTTCGCGTACAACCGCGAGATCGAACTGATCGATCCGGTCTACCTGCTCTTGAAGTTCAAGGGCCAGTCGCGGTGACGCCAGTCTGCTTGGTGCGTTTTGTGTTGCAGCGGGCCTGTGAAGGCCCGTTTTTGCTTTGATGCCTGATACCCCTCGCCCTGCGGCGGCGCTGCCCGCTGACCTGCAAGCCCTGCAAACGCGGCTGGGCCACACGTTCGCCCAGCCGCTGCTGCTGACCCGCGCGCTGACCCACAAGAGCTTCGGTGCCGACCACTACGAGCGGCTGGAGTTTCTGGGCGATGCGGTGTTGAGCCTGTGCGTGTCGGCGCTGTTGTATGCCCGCTTCGACCGCAGCGACGAGGGCGACCTCACGCGGGTGCGCGCCCACCTGGTGCGACAGGACACCCTGCATCGGCTGGCGCTGCAACTGGGCCTGCCTGAGTTGCTGCGCCTCAGCGAGGGCGAGTCCCGGGGGGGCGGGGCGCAACGCCCGTCCATCCTGGCCGACACGCTGGAAGCGCTGTTTGGCGCGGTCTACCTCGATGCCGGCTTCGAGCGCGCACGGGAGGTGGTCGACCGCTTGTTCGCCCCCTTGATCAACGCGTCGACGCTGGATGTGTGGACCAAGGACGCCAAGACGGCCTTGCAGGAATGGCTGCAAGGGCGCAAGCTGCCGGTGCCGACTTACCGCATTGATGCCACGCGTGGCAAGGCGCACGAGCAGGTCTTCGTGGTGGCCTGTGAGGTGCCGGATCTGGGCGTGTCCGCCCAGGGTGAGGGCACGTCGCGGCGGTCTGCCGAGCAGGCAGCGGCCACCCAGGCACTGGCTGACCTGATGGCCCTGCCGCCCGAGCGCACCCGGGGTGCCCGTCCGGTGGTGGTGGTGCGCAAGGCGCGGGCGCCGCGTGGTGGCGCCGAATGAGCTGCCGAACGAGCCGCCGCGTGAGCGGCCTTGTCCCGAATCTTTGAGAAAGCCTGCATGCCCAAACAACGAACTGACGCAACGCCTGATGCGCACCCTTCGGCCGCCGAGTCGGTCAATCCCGATCTGGACAGCATGCTGGCCAATCTGGCGCTGGCCCGTCAGGGTGGTGGCGCCGAAGCCGTGCCGGCCGAGTCCCAGCGCTGCGGCCTGATCGCCATTGTCGGGCGACCCAATGTGGGCAAGTCGACGCTGATGAACGCGATGGTGGGCCAGAAGGTGTCCATCACCTCGCGCAAGGCGCAGACAACACGCCACCGCATCACCGGCATCTGTACCGATGGCGACACCCAGTTCGTGTTCGTCGACACGCCGGGCTTCCAGACCCGTCACACGGTGAAGGGCACGGCCGCGCTGAACCGAAACCTGAACAAGACGGTGCAGTCCACCCTGTCGGATGTGGATGTGGTGCTGTACCTGGTCGAGGCCGGGCGTTACGGGCCTGACGACGCCAAGGTGGTGGCGCTGCTGCCCAAGGACAAGCCGGTGATCCTGGTGGCCAACAAGCTCGACATGGTGCATCGCCGTGAAGACCTGCTGCCCTGGATGCAGAGCATGCAGGCGCACCATCCGTTTGCCGAGTTCGTGCCGCTGTCCGCCCAGAAAGAAGCCGACACCCGCCGCCTGCTGGGCATCGTGCGGCCGTATCTGCCTCAGCAGGGCTGGTGGTACGACCCCGAGGCGCTGACGGATCGCACCGACCGCTTCCTGGCCAGCGAGATCATCCGCGAAAAGCTGTTCCGCCTGACCGGCGACGAGCTGCCCTACACCTCGACCGTGGTGATCGATGCCTACACCGAAGAGCCGCCGCCGCCCGACAAACCCCGTGCCAAGGGCCTGACCCGCATCGCTGCGACCATCATCGTCGAGCGCGAGCAGCACAAGGGCATGGTCATCGGCGACAAGGGCGAGCGCCTCAAGCGCATCGGCACCGAGGCGCGCACCGAGCTGGAGCGGCTGCTGGGCGTCAAGGTGTTCCTGGAAGTGTGGGTGAAGGTGCGCTCGGGCTGGGCGGACGACGAGGCACGCCTGCGCACCTACGGCTACGAGTGAGCAAGGCCTGCCAGCCATGGCCCGTGCTGCGCCCAAGCTGACGGCAGCCTATGTGCTGCACAGCCACGATTGGAGCGAGTCCAGCCTGATCCTGGACCTGTTCACGCGCGAGCAGGGCAGGGTGGTGGCGGTGGCCAAGGGGGCCAAGCGCCCATATTCGCAGCTGCGGCCGGTGCTGTTGCCGTTTCAGCGCATCGATGTGGCTTTTGGCGGCAAGCGCGGCGAAGAGGCGGAAGTGGCCTTGCTGCGTCACGCCGAATGGGCGGGCGGTCCAGCATGGCCGGGCGGCGCGGCCCTCTTGCCGGGCTTCTATCTCAACGAGCTGCTGATGCGCATGCTGGTGCGCCATGAAGCCCAGCCGCCGCTGTTCGATGCCTACGCCCAGACGCTGGTGGCCATGGCCGATCCAACCCTGCTACAGGCGGCCTTGCGCGCTTTCGAACTCGTGTTGCTGCGCCAGGTGGGGCACCTGCCCGATCTGGGCATGCAGACGCTGGACAGCCAGCCGGTGGACGCCGATGTGGCCTATGAACTCACGCCCGACATGGGCGTGCAGCCGCTGCGCGGCATGGCCGAGCCGGGCACAGGACCCACGCCGCTGGCCGGTCAGCACCTGTTGGCGCTGGAGGCCGGGCTGGCGCTGCTGCATGGCCCGCGCGGCGGGGCGTCTTCCCAGTTGCTGACCACGCTGATGGGCGCGTGCCTGCCGGTGCAAAGCGAGCTCAAGGCCATCTGCCGCCAACTGATTCACTATCATCTGGGCTCCCATCCGCTGCGCACCCGTCAGCTGATGATGGAGCTGCAACAACCATGACCTTCTCCGTCTCGCCTGCCGCGCAGCTGACTGCGCACGATGCGCCCTTGCTGGGTGTCAACATCGACCACGTGGCCACGCTGCGCAACGCGCGCGGCGGCGCTTTCCCCGATCCGGTGGCCGCCGCACTGCTGGCGGTCGAAGGCGGCGCCGACATCATCACCTTCCACCTGCGTGAAGACCGCCGTCACATCCGCGACGAGGATGTGGCCCGGCTGAAGGCGGCCATCGGGGTGCCGCTGAACTTCGAGGCCGCTGTCACCGACGAGATGCTCGACATCATCGTGCGCACCGCGCCCGAGCACGTCTGTCTGGTGCCCGAACGGCGTCAGGAGGTGACCACCGAAGGCGGGCTCGATGTGGTCGGTCAGTTTGATCGTGTGCGGGATGCCTGCGCTCGGCTCGCACAAGCCGGTTCACGCGTGTCGCTGTTCATCGGAGCCGATCCGGCGCAGATCGAGGCGGCCGCCCGCGCCGGAGCGCCTTGCATCGAGCTGCACACCGGCCCGCTGGCTCACGCCTGGTGGGATCGGGATGCCAGCGCGCTGCAGCGCGAACGCGAGCGCCTGGCGCATGGTCTGACCCTGGGCCGCAGCCTGGGCCTGCGTACCCATGCAGGCCATGGGCTGGCGCTGTCGGTCAGCCGCCCCCCGGCTGCGCAGGGCGCCACGGAAGAAGGGCCCAGCAGCACCGCGCTGGTGGCGGCCATGGCCGATGTGGCCGAGCTGCACATCGGCCATGCGCTGATTGGCCATGCCGTGTTTGTCGGTCTGAAGCAGGCGATTGCCGATTTCAAGGCCGAGGCCATTCGCGCGCGGCGCGCCGCGGCCTGAGGCGTGTCAACCATGATCGCTGGCATCGGCACCGACCTGTGCGACGTGCGCCGCATCGACGCGGCCCTGCGTCGCCATGGCCTGCGGTTTGCACAGCGCATCCTTGGCCCGCAAGAGTGGGCCGAGTTCGAGCGTCGGCTGGCCACGTCGTCTGCCCGCGCGCACCGCTATCTGGCCACGCGCTTTGCGGCCAAGGAGGCGCTGGCCAAGGCCATTGGGCTGGGCATGCGCCACCCCATGGGCTGGCAGGCCTGCGAAGTCGTCTCCGACCCGCTGGGACGGCCTGCGCTGCAGTGTCATGGCGCGCTGGCCGCGTGGCTGGCTCAGCGACAATGGCAGGCCCATCTCTCTCTCACCGACGAGGCCCACCACGCGTTGGCCTTTGTCGTGGTCGAACATCAACCCTGAGTCTTTTCGCATGTCTGCATCCCGTCTCGCCCGGTCCACCCTGTCGATGTCTTCCGGCGCTCACGCGCATGCGCCCGTCGTGCTCGATGTCGCCGGCCTGAGCCTGGATGCTGCCGACCGCCGACGGCTCAAGCACCCGCTGACTGGCGGCGTCATCCTGTTCGCGCGCAACTGGCAGGACCGCGCCCAGCTCACCGCGCTGTGCGCCGAGATCAAGTCCATCCGCGATGACCTGCTGATCTGCGTCGACCACGAAGGCGGTCGCGTGCAGCGCTTCAAGACCGACGGCTTCACCCACGTGCCGGCCATGCGTCGCCTGGGCGAGATGTGGATGCGCGATGGCAAGGGCCCGGAGGGCGCCGGTGCGCTGAAGGCCATGGCGGCTGCCACCGCCTGCGGTTATGTGCTGGCCAGCGAGTTGCGTGCGTGTGGGGTGGATCTGACCTTCACACCCGTGCTGGATCTGGATTGGGGCGAGAGTGGCGTCATCGGCGACCGTGCCTTTCACCGTGATCCGCGCGTGGTCAGCATGCTGGCACGTGCTGTGATGCAGGGCCTGCAGCAGGCCGGCATGTCCAACTGCGGCAAGCATTTCCCCGGGCATGGTTTCGTCAAGGCCGATTCGCATGTGGACGTGCCCGTGGACAAGCGCTCGCTGAAGGCCATTCTGGCCGACGACGCGCGGCCGTATGAATGGCTGGATCTGTCGCTGGGCAGCGTGATGCCGGCCCACGTGATCTATCCCAAGGTCGACAGCGCGCCGGCCGGTTTCTCGCGCCGCTGGTTGCAGGACATCCTGCGCGGTCAGATGGGCTTTTCGGGCGCCATTTTCAGCGACGACCTGAGCATGGAGGGCGCCAGCGTGGCCGGCGACCACACCCAGGGCGCCATCGCCGCGCTGAATGCGGGATGCGACATGGTGCTGTTGTGCAACCAGTCGCTCAACGGCGGCGCACCGGTGGACGCGCTGCTGGACGGGCTGAGCGAAGCCCAGGCACGCGGCGCCTGGCAGGCCAGCCCCGACAGCGAGGCGCGGCGCCTGGCCTTGCTGCCGCAAAGCCACCCGCTGCCCTGGGACGAGCTGATGCACCAGCCGCTGTACCAGCAGGCGCTGGCTCGCCTGCCGGCCTGAGCGCGGGGCGCGCCCCTTTACGCCCCTTACTGACGCCCCTTACGACGCGTACATCGCGTCGATCTGAGCGCGGTGACGGTCGATCACGACCTTGCGCTTGACCTTGAGTGTGGGCGTCAACTCGCCGCCCTCGATGCTCAGTGGCTTGGGCAGCAGGCTGAACTTGCGGATCTGGGCCACGCGCGCCTGGCGCTCGTTGACCCGGTCGATGTCGCGCTGCACCGCGGCCAGTACATCGGGATGCTGCATCAGGCCCGCCACATCCTTTGCTGCAAGACCGTGGTGACGCGCAAATGCGCTGACGGCCGTGGCATCCAGCGACACCAGCGCCGTGAGGTAAGGGCGGCTGTCGCCGCACACCACGGCGTGCTCGATCAGGTGGGTGTCCATCAGCGCCGCCTCGATGTTGGCCGGCGAGATGTTCTTGCCGCCCGAGGTGATGATCAGGTCCTTCTTTCGGCCAGTGATGTAGACATAGCCGTCTTCATCGATGCGCCCGAGGTCGCCCGTCTTGAGCCAGTCGTCTTCCATGGTGTCGGCAGTGGCAGCCGGCTGACCCAGATAGCCCTGAAAGATGTGCGGCCCGCGCACCAGCAATTCACCGTCTTCTGCCACGCGCATCTCGGTGCCGGCGAGCGGTTGGCCCACGGCCCCGATGCGTGTGGCGCCCACCAGGCTCAAGGTGGAGGGACCACAGGCCTCGGATTGGCCGTATAGCTCGCGCACGACCAGATCCAGGCCGAGGAAGAAGCGCAGGCTCTCCGGGGCGATGGGCGCGGCGCCGGAGGTCAGCATGCGCGCCTGATCGAAACCCAACGCAGCCTGCACCTTGCTGTAGATGAGCCGGTGCGCCAAGGCCTTCTGGAAGGTGAGCCACGGCCCCGCCGGATGGCCGGCGAGGTCGCGGGTGTGCCACCGCTGCCCGACCGACATGGCCCAGCGTGCCAGATGGGCCTTGACGCCCTTGGCGTCGGCCAGCTTGGCTTCGATGGCCGCCTGCATCTTCTCCCACACGCGCGGCACCCCGAAGAACACGGTCGGGTGCACTTCCTTGAGGTGGTCGCCCAGCGACTCGATGCTCTGGGCGTAGAACACCTGGAAGCCGGCGTGGGCCTGGTTGTGCATGCTGCCCATCTGCTCGGCGATGTGGGCCAGCGGCAGGTAAGAGATCATGCGGTCGCGGTGGTCGACCGAGAAAGTCTTCTGCATGGCAGTGGCCGTCCACCAGAGATTGCCCTGACTGAGCGCCACCGCCTTGGCCGGCCCGGTGGTGCCGGATGTGTAGATCAGCGTGCCGAGGTCTTGCGGCGAGAGGGTGTCCAAGCGCTGTTCGAGCGCGCGTTCGGGCGTGGCATCGGCCATGGCCCGGAACGCCGCCCAGGTGTGCACAGGCTTGCCTGCACATTGCGCCGGGGCGTCGCCCTTGAACACCACCAGGTGGCGCAGGTGAGTGGCCTCGGCCAGCACCGGCTCGATGGCGTGCAGCCGTGTGGCATCTTCGATGAAGAGCACGGGGGCCTTGCAGTGGCCGAGGATGTAGGCGACGTCGGCCTGCGAACTGGTCCAGTAGATGCCCGCCGGCATGGCGCCGACGGACATGGCGCCAAACCCCGCGACGGCCCACTGGGGGCAGTTGAAACTCAGCACGGCGACGGCGTCGCCGCGGGACACGCCGAGCGTCATCAGGGCCCGTGCGGCGTCGCGGACGGCCTGACCGTAGTCGGCCCAGCTGGTGTGGATCCAGCCTTGTTCACCGCGCACGGCATAAGCAGGGTGGTCGGCGAGGCGTCGTGCCGTCCGCTGCAGGACCACGGGGGGCGCCACGAAGCCGGCCATGGGGTCGGGCTGGGTCGCGGTGGACGTGGAATGCGCCTGAGCGGTGCGTGCAGCCTGTCGTGCGGGTGCCGTCGTGCTTGCAACCATGCTTGCCTCCTGTGGTTTGCTGCATTACAGGTCGGCTTGACGTTAACGTCAACCTGGGGTTTTGCCCGGTGTCAGTGTGGGAGAGATGTGAGCAGGGCAAGCCACAACAGCGCCCCGCCAAGCTACGCTCACCAAGAAAAAAGCCCACTGGCTGCGGGCAGCCAGTGGGCGGGTGGCATGCGCGCCGGGCCAGGGTGACCCGGGCGGTGCAGGGGCGTCAGGTGCGCACGTCGAAGGGCAGGGTGACCTGGCTGAGGTCCTTGCGGGTTTCGACCAGGATCAGCGGGCCTTCGTCCAGCACCACTGCCGGCTTGCGCTCGCGGGGCACATGGACCGGTCGCGGTTCGTTGGCGATGGCTTCCTGCACGGCGCGGATCTTGTCTGCATCCGAGTTCACCCATTCCAGGCCCACTTCGGCTGCCAGGTTCTGCAGCGTGTCGATCGGCAAGGTGTAAGGCGCTGGTGCGGGCGCCGCGGGGGGCACGGGAGCCACCTCGGCTGCGGGCGCAGCGTCAACAGCAGGCGATGCGGTCACAGCAGCCGCAGAGACGGCTGCGGGGGCAGCAGGCACGGCAGGCGCAGCAGCCGGCTCGGCGTCAATCGCAGCGGTGTTGGGCACCGTGTCGGCGAAGGCCGATTCCTCGCCCTGAGCCAGGGCAGCAGCGGCCACAGCCTCCAGTGGCGCATCGCCCTGGCTGCTGATGTCTGCGGTCTGCGCGGCCTCGTCGCGATCACGACGGCCGCGGCCACCTCGACCGCGGCGACGGCCGCCTTCGCGGGCTTCGCCTTCGGTCGGCACACCATCGCCCGAGGCGTCGATCACCGAGCCTTCCAGCGGCGCGGCACCCGCGTCCATGCCGTTGTCAGCGCTGAGCTCGTTGCCAGTCTGCTGTGCGTCGTCACGCTCGCCACGACCACGGCCACCGCGACGGCGGCGACGGCCACCTTCGCGTTCGCCTTCGGCGGATACGCCCGCCTGACCTGCGGCTTCACCGCCCGCCACTGCACCCAGTGCAGCGGCCTGCGCCGCGATCTCCTCGCGGTTGATCACCGGCCGGTCTTCGCGGCCTTGGCGCGGGCCACGGCCGCCACGGCCGCCGTCCTGACGGCCACCTTCGTTGGTGCGTGCGCCTTCGGCTTCACCTTGGCGGTCATCACGGGGGCGGCGGTTGCCACGGCCTTCGCGGCTCTCGCCACGCTCGCCTTGACGGTCGTTGCGGTCGCGTCCACCGCGCTCGCCACGTTCGCCACGCTCACCGCGGTCGCCACGGCGTTGGCCGTCACGGCGACCGCGCTGGCCGGTCTTGCCGCCATCCGCGGTTTCTTCAGGGGTGGCGGGGGCAGGGGCGGGCGCCACAACTGGCGCGGGCGCCGGGGCCGGCTCACCTGTGAACAGGCGCTTGAGCCAGCCGAAGAAGCCTCCGGAGGCGGCGGTTGCGGCAGGCGCAGCATGTGCCACCGGCGTGGGGGCGGCTGCGGGTGTGGCGGCTTCCAGCGCGGGCTCGTCCTTGGCCAGTGTCACGGGCGCGGGTTGATCCGGCAGCACGCCCTTGATCACCGGCTCTTGCTTGGCCTTGGCCTTCTCGCGGCGTGTGAAGCCGACTTCGTCGTCCTGCTCTTCCACCATCGAGTAGCTGGCCTGGATGTTTTCCAGGCGCGGGTCGTCGTGGCGCAGGCGCTCCAGCTTGTAGTTCGGGGTCTCCAGGTGCTTGTTGGGCACCAGCAGCACGGTCACGCGCTGCTTGAGTTCGATCTTGGTGATCTCGGTGCGCTTTTCGTTGAGCAGGAAGGAGGTCACTTCCACCGGCACCTGCACGTGCACGGCGGCGGTGTTGTCCTTCATCGACTCTTCTTGGATGATGCGCAGGATCTGCAGCGCCGACGATTCGGTGTCACGGATGTGGCCGGTGCCGTTGCAGCGCGGGCAGGTGATGTGGCTGCCTTCGCTCAGGGCGGGGCGCAGGCGTTGGCGTGACATCTCCAGCAGGCCGAACTTCGAGATGGAGCTGAACTGCACGCGGGCGCGGTCGGTGCGCAGGGCGTCACGCAGACGCTGCTCGACCTCGCGGCGGTTCTTGCTGTCCTCCATGTCGATGAAGTCCATCACGATCAGCCCGCCCAGGTCGCGCAGCCTCATCTGACGAGCAATTTCGTCAGCCGCTTCCAGGTTTGTGCGAAAGGCGGTTTCCTCGATGTCGCCGCCGCGCGTGGCGCGGGCCGAGTTGACGTCCACGGCCACCAGGGCTTCGGTGTGGTCGATCACGATGGCGCCGCCCGAGGGCAGGTTCACCGTGCGGCTGAAAGCGGTTTCGATCTGGTGCTCGATCTGGAAGCGCGAGAACAGCGGTGCATCGTCGCGGTAGCGCTTCACACGGTTGGCCGTCTCGGGCATGACGTGCAGCATGAACTGCTTGGCCTGCTCGTAGATGTCGTCCGTGTCGATCAGGATCTCGCCGATGTCGGCGGTGAAGTAATCGCGGATGGCGCGGATCACGAGCGACGATTCCTGATAAATCAGGAAGGCACCCTTGCCAGCGGTGGAGGCTTCGTCGATGGCCGTCCACAGCTTGAGCATGTAATTCAGGTCCCACTGCAGTTCGGCAGCGGTGCGGCCGATGCCAGCGGTGCGGGCAATCAGGCTCATGCCCTTGGGATACTCAAGCTGGTCCATCGCCTCCTTGAGTTCTTCGCGGTCTTCGCCCTCGATACGGCGGCTGACGCCACCGCCACGGGGGTTATTGGGCATCAGCACGAGATAACGCCCGGCCAGCGACACGAAGGTGGTGAGGGCGGCGCCCTTGTTGCCGCGTTCCTCCTTTTCGACCTGGACGAGCAATTCCTGCCCTTCCTTGATCACGTCCTGGATCTTGGCCGAGCGAACCTCGACGCCTTCCTTGAAATACTGGCGGGAGATTTCCTTGAACGGCAGGAAGCCGTGGCGGTCTTCGCCGTAATCGACGAAACAGGCCTCCAGCGAAGGCTCGACGCGCGTGACGACGGCCTTGTAGATGTTGCCTTTGCGTTGTTCCCGGCCTTCGATCTCGGTTTCGAAGTCGAGCAGTTTCTGTCCGTCAACGATGGCCAGGCGCCGTTCTTCCGGCTGCGTGGCGTTGATCAGCATGCGCTTCATGTGGTCTCCACATTCAAGTCGAGACCCGCCCGGGATGGTGTCCGGTCAGGTCCCGTTTGACCGCCCGTGTTGCCACTGGCGGCCGCCTGCATGCGCGAGCAACGAAACTTGAACCGGAAAAGGAATTGCCTGGGCTGTCAGGAGCGCGAGAGGCGCTCACGCGACAAGGGCGCGTGTGTCGGGCAAACGACTGTGTTCCGTGGCCTGTTGTGTCCCCCAGGCACAGGCGCCACGGTGTGGCGCCGGGAGTGGGGACAGGGAAGCAGGGCACCGCACGGTCTCCGCGCCCAGCCTGAGCCATGGCGCGGCCGGCCCGCTGTCGCGGACGCGACGGGGCCAGGGCGATGGAGCAGGGGAGGACGCGAGACGGGCCGGTACACGGAAACTTTGCTCGACACGGGCAACAGCACAGGGCGGAACGGTCTTCAGTGCCCCGGGCTGCTGCCCATCAACCTTGGATCTGGGTTCAATTGACGTTGGCTCTGACAAACCGGCCGAGTCAGCAAAACCGCACCTTGGGCGGCTTTCTCTGACGCAACCAGCTTGCTGCATCACCATCAAACTTGGCAGGGCTCCCTGCCTGGCCCGGTCCGGCCGTCCCCTGGGATTGTCTCGAACGTTAAAATGCAATCCTGCTGGGGCCGAGGCGGTTGCTGAATGAGCCCATGCCCGATTCACCAACCGGATCCTTTCCGTGGCTCAAACCATTATAGGTGCGAAAAACCATTCCAGCCCGACCCAGGGCGTGCAGCGCCTGCAGATCGACGAAGGCTCCGCCGGCCAACGACTGGACAATTTCCTCATTCGCGAACTCAAAGGTGCGCCCAAAACCCTGGTTTACCGCATCATCCGCTCCGGCGAAGTGCGGGTGAACAAGGGGCGGGCCCAGGCGGATACGCGGCTGGAACTGGGCGATGAGGTGCGTGTGCCGCCTTTGCGCTTGTCCGAAAAGCCTGATCCGGATGCCTCGGCCGTACCAGCGCGTGAGTTCCCGGTGCTGTTTGAGGACGAGGCCATGCTGGCCATCAACAAGCCTGCTGGCGTGGCCGTCCATGGCGGCAGCGGTGTGAGCTTTGGCGTGATTGAACAATTGCGCCGCGCCCGGCCGCAAGCCCGCTTTCTGGAGTTGGTCCATCGCCTGGATAAGGAAACCTCCGGCGTGCTGCTGATCGCCAAGAAGCGCAGCGCGCTGACTGCTCTACAGGATGTCTTTCGCAACAGACAGGCGCACAAGACCTATGCAGCCCTGGTCGTCGGCGGCTGGCCGGCGCGCAAGAAGGTCATTGATGTCGCGTTACACAAATACCTGACGGCTGAGGGTGAGCGCCGCGTTCGGGCGGTGGCGCAGGACGATGACGACGGCCGCCGCTCGATCTCGCTGGTGCAGGTGGTGCGCCGCTTCGCTGCGTTCAGCTTGCTGGACGTCACCATCAAGACCGGGCGCACGCACCAGATCCGCGTCCATCTGGCGCACGAAGGGCATCCCATCGTCGGCGATGACAAGTACGGCGACTTCGCGGTCAACAAGGCGCTGGCGCGGGCTGGGGCACCGCTGGCCGGCCTCGATCGGGACAAGCTGCCGGGCGGGCGTTTCGAGCGCATGTTCCTGCATGCCCGTTACCTGCGGCTGGCGCACCCGGTGACCGGGGCGGAGCTGACCTTGCAGGCCGAGTTGCCGGAGGACTGTCGCCATCTTCTCGCGGCCCTTCATCCGGCTCCGACTGCACCGGACGCGCCAGCCGGCTAAAGTCATGGTGCGTGCTCGTTTGCCCGCACCATCTCTTTCAGCATCACACAGGAGCCCATGTGACGGGGTTGACCGACACCGGACTGCGTCCGCGCAACTATGATCTGATCGTCTTCGACTGGGACGGCACGCTCTATGACTCGACGGCGCTGATCGTCGGCTGCATCCAGGCGGCCTGTGCCGACCTTGGGCTGGCCGTGCCCTCCCGGACCGATGCCGCCTACGTGATCGGCCTGGGCCTGCACGACGCGCTGGCCCACGTGGCGCCTGGTCTGCCACCCGAGCGGGTGCCCGAGCTGGGCCTGCGCTACCGCCATCATTACTTCCGCCGTCAGCATGAACTCAGCCTGTTTCAGGGCACGATCGACCTGTTGCATGCGCTCAAGGCGCGCAACCACTGGCTGGCTGTGGCCACGGGCAAGTCCCGCCAGGGGCTCAACGAAGCCCTGGCCCATGTCGAGCTCAAGGGCATGTTCGATGGCACGCGCACTGCCGACGAAACTGCCTCCAAGCCCCATCCACGCATGCTGCTGGAGCTGATCAGCGAGTTCGGCGTCGACCCGGAGCGCACTCTGATGGTGGGCGACACCACCCACGATCTGCAGTTGGCGCGCAACGCAGGCACCCATGCGCTGGCTGTGAGCTACGGTGCGCACGAGCCAGCGTCGTTTCACCAGTACAACCCCCGTTTCGTGGCTCACTCGATGATCGAGCTGCACGATTGGCTGGCGCAGCATGCCTGAGCAGGCCTGCGAGCCACAGTGGCTGTGTGCGGCGGACGCGCTGCGCGACGGTGGTGACGCCGTGCTGTTCGACGTGGTCGAGTTCGGACGCACCGTCCAGGCCTTTGCCGTTCGCCATCAAGGGCGCGCGGTGGCTTACCTCAACCGCTGCGCCCATGTGCCGGCCGAGATGGATTGGCAGCCCGGCAAGTTCTGGGATCAGGAGCGGCGCCACCTGATCTGCTCCGTCCATGGCGCGTTGTACGACCCGCCCAGCGGGCAGTGCGTGAGTGGCCCCTGCGTGGGGGCCCGTCTGCATGCCGTCCGTCTGGACGAGCGCGATGGCCAGCTGTATTGGTATCCTACGGATCGCCTGCAGCCGGTTTCAGCCTGACGCGGCCCTTTCATCCTCATCCATCCCATGAGCAACCCCACCCCCGAATCGTCTTCGAATGGCAGCGCCCCGAACGAGTTGCTGATGGCACACTTCGCGCGCGCGTACCTCGCTCAGCAAAGGCGCGAGACGCGCTGGCGCTGGTTCTGGCGCGTCGTGTGGCTGCTGGTGGCCGCCGTCGTGCTGGTGTCGGCCCTGCGTGACATGGCGCCGGCCGCGCCGACCACGCCCCACACGGCCTTGGTGGAAGTGCGCGGTGCCATCGGGCCGGAGGATGAGGCCAATGCCGATCGGCTGATTGGCTCGCTGCGGGATGCCTTCGCCGACAAGGCGGCCCGTGCGGTGGTGCTGCGCATCAATTCGCCAGGTGGCAGCCCGGTGCAGGCTGGCCTGGTGAACGACGAGATCCGCCGGCTCAAGGCGCTGCACAAGAAGAAGGTCTACGCCGTTTGCGAGGAGATGTGCGCATCGGCTGCTTACTACATCGCCGTGGCTGCCGACGAGATCTTCGTTGACAAGGCGTCGGTGGTGGGCTCGATCGGTGTGCTGATGAATGGGTTTGGCTTTGTCGGTCTGATGGACAAGATCGGCGTGGAGCGCCGGCTGCTGACCTCGGGTAGCAACAAGGGCATGCTGGACCCGTTCTCCCCCCGCGACGCCGAGCAGGAGAGCCTGGCACAGGCCATGATCGAGCAGATCCACGAACAGTTTGTTGCGGTGGTGCGCCAGGGACGCGGCAAGCGCCTCAAGGAGAGCGAAGATACCTTCTCGGGCCTGTTCTGGAACGGCCAGCAGGCCGTTCAGCTCGGTCTCGCCGATCGGCTGGGCAGCCTGGATCAGGTCGCGCGGGAGGTGGTGAAGGTCGAGGACATCGTCGACTACACCCAAAAAGACCATCTGGTCGACCGCCTGGCCAAGCGTTTCGGGGCGGCCATTGGCGCGGGTGCAGTTGACGCGCTGCGGGTCGGCGCGGTCTGGCGCTGAGGCGGTTTCAGCTGTCGATGCCCTGGATCAGATTCCAGGCCGCATCGCGCGAGACGTTCAGCAGCGCGGCGACGTCGGCGACGTCATCGGGCAGGGCGGCCACGGCGTGCGGGTCTTCCCAGCCGTGCTGAGAATGGCGAGCCAAGCGCACGGCCAGCATGGTGGTGCGGATCTTGGGATGGTGGGCAATGCGGTCGTCGGTGCACTCAATCAGCAGGGGCGGCAGGCTCCATGCGCGCATCAGCAACTGGGCCAGATCGCCGAGTTCGATGCCGAGCACATCGCGTTGCACCTGTGCCGAGCGAAGGGTGTGATCGTCCGCCAGCCGGCTGGCCATGGTCTGTGCCAGGGCAGGTGCATGACACCACAGCATCATCTCAGCAAAGTCGTGCAGCAGCGCAGCTTCCTGAATGACCACCGCGTCTTCGTCCTGCCGCCTCAGCGCGAAGCTCACCGCAAAGCGCGAGGCGCGCCGCGCACGGGTGACGACCTTCAGCAGACCGCTGATGGCCTCGGGGTGGGGGCGCAGCCAATCCAGCACGGAAACGGGTGCTTCGTACGCCTTGAAGAACGGGCCAATGCCCAGCATCACGATGGCACCCACCAGCGTTTCGGGGGGCTCGACGCCGGCGCGCCGGCAGTGGCGCGCCGCGTGCGTCAGCACGCTGAGCGTCATCAACGGGTCGTGACCGAATGCTTCAGACAGCGTGTGGGCGTCCACGCTGCCATGGCTGTCTTCGATGTCGCGCAACTGGCTCAGTTCGGCCACGGTGCCTGGCAGCACAGGCACGGGCGCATCCAACAGGGCATCCACCCAGTGCTGCAGACTGGGTAAGGGGGCGTCGATGGTGTGTGCGGGCGACAGCGGCATGTTGATGTTATCGGTCAGGCTGGCGTCCGGGGCAAGGGCCGTGGCGTGATGGCCCGCCCCCCGTGCGCATTGCGTCACGCGGGGCAGCCCGTCCCCTCAGCGGTTCTTCAGCAGCGCGTTCTTCAGGTCCGAGTCGGCAGGCTTGTCGCCCAGCCAGATCTTCAGAATGGCGGCGTAGAAGTCGTCGCCCGGGATGTCCTTGGCGCGCTGTTCGCCATTGACCAGCACGCGCAGACCCGCACCAGGCACCTGGTTCATGTTGACGACGGTGCCCTTGGTGATCTTGCCGAAGCCGCGCATGGCGGCGCTGAGCTCGTCGAGGCGGGGCTGGAAGCGAGCGCGGTCGGCGTCGCTGTGGTTCTGATTGAAGCCCTTGATCATGGCTTCCGCGAAGTCCTCGCCGCTGAGGTCACGCATCAGCACGATCTGCACGCTCTTAGGGCCCGGGCCGCGCATCAGTGCCGCGGCGTCGTTTTCCACTTTGGGCACATACAGCCCCATGGCATAGACGTCGACGATGATGCGGACGCGCTTGCCAGCGCCATTGAGCTGCAGGGTCTGGCCGGCCACCGACACCGTGTCGTTGAACTTGATGCCGCTGACGTCAACGGCCGCATGGGCGCCCAGCGCCAGGCTCAGAATGGCACCGGCCAGGGTGGTACGCAAAATGGCTTTCATGAAATCTCCTTGGTTGTCCAACGGGATGAAGTGCTGTCTCAACGGAAGATTATGCGAGCGAGACGACAGGGTTGATCCCGATATGTCGTGCAGGATGCCGCGTCGGCGCGTCAACCTCAGGGTAACCGAGGGCATGGTTTGCCCTTGGTGCCAAGGAGCGTCATGGTCTGGGCGCTTGTAGGGTGTTCTTCGCCGACAATGCTGGCTTTCTTCTGGGCGTTACGCCTGTCTGCGAGCTTTCCCATGTCGTTCCTCCTCATCGATATCGGCAACACCCGTCTGAAGTGGGGCCTCTATGGGGGGGCGGTGCCCGGCGCACCGCTGCTGGCGCATGGTGCCGTCGTGCTGGAAGACATCGACTACCTCTGGGAAATGGGCTGGCGTGCCTTGACGCCACGGCCCACGGCCATGTTGGGTTGCGTGGTGGCCGGGGAGGCGATCAAGCGTCGCGTGGAAGAACAGTTGGCCGAGGGGTGGGGCCTTGCCCCCAGGTGGGTGGCGGCCTCACGGCAGGCGGCCGGGGTGGAAAACGGCTATGAACACCCGCATCGCCTGGGCGCAGACCGCTGGGCGGCCATTGTCGGCGCACGGCAGCACGTGTTGCGCGAGCACCCGCAAGACCCGCCACCGGCCATTGCCGTCATGGTGGGCACGGCGGTGACCGTGGACGCCATCGATGCCCAGGGCCGTTTCCTGGGTGGGCTAATTTTGCCGGGCTTTGGCCTGATGTACCGGGCGCTGGAAAGTGGCACGGCTGGCCTGAAGGTGCCGACGGGTGAGGTGCGCGACTTCCCGCGCAACACGAGCGATGCGCTGATGAGCGGCGGCACCGATGCCATCGCCGGCGCCATCGAGCGCCTGATGCGGCGGCTTCAGCAGCACTGCGGCCGGGCGCCGCAGTTGGTGATGTCGGGCGGGGCCGTGTCGCGCCTGTCGCACATCGACACCTTGCCCGCCACCGTGGTCGAAAACCTGATCTTCGAGGGCCTGCTGGCGCTGGCCCCGACGGTCACAGAATGAAGCGCGACAGGTCTTCGTTGCCGGCCAGCTCGCCCAACCGCCGATCCACTTCTGCCGCATCGATCATCCGAGCCTGACCAGACAGGTTGGGCGCATCGAATGACAGGTCTTCCAGCAGGCGCTCCAGCAGGGTGGCCAGCCGCCGCGCGCCAATGTTCTCGGTGCGCTCGTTGACCTGATGAGCCAGTTCGGCGATCCGGCGGACCGCATCGCCCTGGAAGGACAGATTCACGCCTTCGGTGGCGAGCAGCGCCTGGTACTGCTTGATCAGGCTGGCCGAGGGCTGGGTCAGGATGGCCTCGAAGTCGTCCACGGACAAGGGCGCGAGCTCGACCCGGATCGGAAACCGCCCCTGCAGCTCGGGAATGAGGTCGCTGGGCCGGCTGAGGTGGAAGGCGCCTGAGGCGATGAACAGCATGTGGTCGGTCTTGACCATGCCGTACTTGGTGTTGACTGTCGTGCCCTCGACCAGCGGCAGCAGGTCGCGTTGCACGCCTTGGCGGGACACATCGGCGCCCTGGGCGTCCGAGCGCGAGGCCACCTTGTCGATTTCATCGATGAACACGATGCCGTTCTGTTCGGCACGCTCCAGCGCGCGCGCGCGGATGTCGTCTTCATTGAGCAGCTTGGCGGCTTCTTCTTCGATGAGCTGTGCGCGGGCTTCGGCGACGGTCACCTTGCGCATCTTGCGCTTGCCCTGGCCGAGCTGGGCGAACATGCCACGAAGCTGCTCGGCCATCTCCTCCATGCCCGAGGGGCCCATGATCTCGACGGCGGCGGGCTTGGCCTCGGCCAGCTCGACCTCGATCTCCTTGTCGTCCAGCGTGCCCTCGCGCAGGCGCTTGCGCATCACCTGGCGGGCCGTGCTGTCGGCTGGCGGTGCGCTGAAACCCAGCTCGTTGCGCGGCGGCGGAACGAGCACATCGAGGATGCGGTCTTCGGCGGCGTCCTCGGCGCGGGCACGCTGGGCCTGCATCTGGCGCGCGCGCTCTTGCTTGATGGCGGCCTCGACCAGATCGCGCACGATGGTGTCGACGTCCTTGCCCACATAGCCCACCTCGGTGAACTTCGTGGCCTCGACCTTGATGAACGGGGCATCAGCCAGCTTGGCCAGTCGGCGCGCGATCTCGGTCTTGCCCACGCCGGTGGGGCCGATCATCAGGATGTTCTTGGGCGTGATTTCGCCACGCAGCTTGTCATCGACCTGCTGGCGGCGCCAGCGGTTGCGCAGGGCGATGGCGACGGCCCGCTTGGCGTCGCGCTGGCCGATGATGTGGCGGTCGAGCTCGCTGACGATTTCCTGGGGTGTCATGCTCATGGTGTGTCTGCGCGCGGCCTCAGCCCAGCGTCTCCAGGGTGTGGTTCTGGTTGGTGTAGATGCACAGGTCGCCGGCAATCTCGAGCGAGCGCTTGACCACATCGGCCGCAGGCAGAGCGGTGTGCTGCAGCAAGGCGCGTGCCGCAGCCTGGGCATACGCCCCGCCAGAGCCGATGGCGATGATGCCGTGCTCGGGCTCCAGCACGTCGCCGTTGCCTGTGATGATCAGCGAGGTCTCGCGGTCGGCCACGGCCAGCATGGCCTCCAGCCGGCGCAGGACACGGTCGGTTCGCCAGTCGCGGGTCAGCTCGACCGCAGCGCGGGCCAGGTGCCCCTGGTGCTTCTCAAGCTTGGCCTCGAAGCGCTCGAACAGCGTGAAGGCGTCAGCCGTGGCCCCGGCAAAGCCGGCGAGGACTTGGTCGCGATAGAGCTTGCGCACCTTGCGCGCGCTGGCCTTGACGACGATGTGGCCCAGGGTGACCTGACCGTCGCCGCCAATGGCGACTTGCCAGCCCTGGTCGGTCTGCCGGCGAACGCTGACGATGGTGGTGCCGTGATAGGAGTCCATGTCCGGAAATGGGTGTACAAAGCCGGGTAGATGGCGGCGCTTCGCCCGGTTTCAAGAGGCACCCTGATACCGGCCTGATCGGTGGCGTCGATCAGACGTGCTGAAGCTTGACGCGCGCGTGTTCGTTGATGCCCATGGCGCCGAAGAAGAGCGCCACGAGCCGGTGAGGTTGCATGAAATGCACCTCGCGGCCCTCACTGCGACGGGCAAGCACCCAGTTGAGCAGATCGCCTGCAGCGATGAAATCAACGCGCAGCAGATGCTGGCAGTCGATTTCCAGCGTGACGCTGGCTCCCAGCTGGTCGTCCAGCTTGGCCAAGGTGTCGCCGATGTCGCCGAGCAACTGGCCGGATAGGTTGAGTGTCGCCACCTGCACGAACTCGACATCGTCGTGCATCTGCGACTCGACGAAGCTGGTCGTGACCTCGCTGACATGCGACAGCGGCCGGGTGGGCGGGCTGACGGTGTCAGCGGTGGTGAGCACTTGGCCCCGGGCTGGCTCCCAGGAGGGGGGGCTGAGCTCGTAGGTGACACAGTAGTCGATGGCCACCTCATCGAACAGCTCCGGGCGGTTGGTCAGCCGCAAGATCGCCAGCTTCAGCATCCAGAAAGCCGGATCGGCGTCACGCGAACCTGTGGGGCTGAGCTCGGCCAGGCGGTCGAGCAGGACCTCGATGCCGTGCCAGACCAGTGGCTGACCATCGTTGGCCCATTGGTTCATGGTCTGGGCCAGCATGGCGGCCCCCTCGGGGCGGATGTCCTGGACGTGGTCCCATGACATGGTCCAGGGACGGGGCAGCTGCAGACAGGCAATGCGTAACGCGGCCATGGCGTCCGTGTCCAGCACGGCAGGCGCGAGCCAGCCTTCCCGCGTCACCACGTCGTCGGCAGGTACAGCCTCTGGCTGCGCTGCGCCGGAGAGTGCGGGGGGGCGCTCGCCCTGCCCGAGGAAGCGGCTGACCTTGTCCGGCAGCGAATACCACTGGGGTGGTGAGACGCCGAACTTCTGCAGGAAGGCCACAGCGAGCTGTTCGAACTTCTGGGGCAGATCCAACGCGCGGTACAGATCAAACAACACCATCCAGGTATCCAGATGGTCGTGGCGCGCGGCCCCGGGCTGGACCAGGGCCATCAGCCCGCGTTCGCACTGATCGAAGTCGGCATTGGCGAAGGCGATGACGGCCTCGTCCAGTTCGGGGTCGTGCATGACCTCGATCACATCAAGAGCGGCCTGGAGGGTGGGCACACTGGCCGGGCGAGCGCCGCTGGCGCCGGGCAGGGCGCCACGTGCCGCGTCGAGCACGGCTTGCGAGATCTCCGGTGCGGTGTCTTCGTAGGGCAGCGTGGCCGGGCTGGTGATGGCGTCGGGCGGGGACGGCATGTCGTGCAGCCGGATCGGCTGAACGCTTGGGCGAGCGGCTGGGGTTTCGACTGGCTGGCGGGTGACCACGCCCACCATTTGCTGCTCGATGGCGTCGATCTTGGCCTTCACGGCCATGTCCGAGCGCGCGCCCGCATGGGGGCTCGATTCGGGGTCGAGGTTCGAGGGGCTGCCCAGGGCGAGGGCAGCATCTGGCGTGAGCCCTTCACGGCGGATCTTGCGCAGCATGTCGAGTTCGCGTTTGCGCACGAAGTCGTTGCGCCGCTTGCGCTCGATCATGGCCTTGATCTCGCTTTTGGCGAACTCGCTTTCGCCAGGGGAGGTGCGCGCCCGGTCCAGCTCAGCCCAGTCCGTCGTCGGATTGGCCACGAACTTGGCTACTTTCCTGAAGAATCCGCCGGATTCCTTGCTCACCTGCTCAACCTGGTTGTGTGTATGGGAGTGGGGCGCGCTGCCGCTCAGTCGCCAAACATCTTCTGTTTGAGCTCGCGCCGCTGTTGGGCCTCGAGCGAGAGGGTGGCCGTGGGGCGGGCCAGAAGCCGACCCAGGCCGATGGGCTCACCCGTTTCGTCGCAGAAGCCGTACTCGCCAGCATCGATGCGCGCGAGTGCCTGGGCGATCTTCTTGAGCAGCTTGCGCTCGCGGTCACGTGTGCGCAGCTCCAGTGCGTGCTCTTCCTCGATGGTGGCCCGGTCGGCCGGATCGGGCACGATGGAGGTGTCTTCGCGCAGGTGCTCGGTGGTCTCGCCAGCGTTGGACAGCAGGTCTTCCTTCTGCGCTTCCAGCCGGGCGCGGAAGAAATCGAGCTGCTTGTCGTTCATGTACTCGGCCTCGGGCATGGCCATCAGCTCGGGCTCGCTCAGTTCGCGCCCGGCCTTGGTTTTCCAGGCGTTGGCGAGTTTGGAGTCAACCTTGGTGGCGGGAGTCGGCATGTTCTCGTTCGGTGGGTTGGTGGCGCGCGCCGGGGCCGCCTTGGGGCGGCTCGGTGCTGGAGGCGCCGATACGGCTGTTTCGGACGCTGCGCCCGAGGCTTGAGGATTCACTTTGGCACCCGCCCGCGCCCCGGAGGCCTTGCTGCGGGTGGATTCGCTGCTGCGGGCGGACGTTTTTGCCGCCGGGGTGCTTTTCGTCACGGTGAACCTCCTGTGCGTTGGGCTGGTGCCGCAAGGTGACAGATCGGGCCAGGTACTGCTTCCCGACGCCGCCGCTCTTCTGGCGCGCCCGGTTCAGGGCGCCATGGTGACACGGCAGGCGCGCGGATTGTAGCCATGGATCGTCGGCTGCACGCGCCAGGACATCCCTTGATGTGGTGTGCAGCACTCAGTTGAGGCACTGATCCAGGCCAGCCTTGAACAGATCCTGCGGCAGGTCAATGCCGATGAAAACCATCTTGCTGACCTTGGACTCGCCCGCGGCCCACTTCGGTCCCATGTCGCTGCCCATGAGCTGGTGTACGCCCTGGAAGATCACCTTGCGGTCCATGCCGGCCACGTGCAGCACGCCTTTGTAGCGCAGCATCTTGGGGCCGTAGATCTGCACCATCGAGCCCAGGAAATCTTCCAGCTTGGTGGCGTTGAACGGCTTGGTTGCCTTGTAGACGAACGACTTGACGTCGTCATCGTGCGCGTGGTGGTGCGGGTGATCACAGTGGTCGTGACCACAGTCGTGGTCATGCCCGTGGTCGTGGTGATGGTGGTGATGACCGTGCCCATGCCCATCTTCCTTGAGGAAGTCCGGGTCGATATCGAGTTTGGCGTTCAGGTTGAAGCCGCGGATGTCCAGGAACACCTGCAGGGGCACATCGCCGAAGTTGACCCGCTGCTGCGGCGCCCGCGGGTTCATGTGCTTGATGCGGTGGGAAAGGGCCTCGGCTTCGTCGGCGGTGACCAGATCGGTCTTGCTCAGGAAGATCTGGTCGGCAAAGCCCACCTGGCGGCGCGCCTCCTGGCGGTCGTTGAGCTGCTGGTTGCCGTGCTTGGCATCCACCAGGGTGACGATCGCGTCGAGCAGGTACAGCTCCGCGATCTCGTCGTCCATGAAGAACGTCTGGGCGACCGGGCCCGGATCGGCCAGGCCGGTGGTCTCGATCACCACGCGGTCGAAGGTCAGGGTGCCGGCCTTGCGTTGTTTGGCCAAGTCGGCCAGCGTGGCGCGCAAGTCTTCCCGGATGGTGCAACAGACGCAGCCGTTGCTCATCTGGATGATCTGCTCCTGCGTGTCGGCCACGAGGATGTCGTTGTCGATGTTTTCTTCGCCGAACTCGTTTTCGATGACGGCGATGCGCTGACCGTGCGACTCGCTGAGGATGCGCTTGAGCAGCGTGGTCTTGCCGCTGCCCAGGAAGCCGGTGAGGATGGTGACAGGAATGAGGCTCATCCGATTAGTGTAGCCCGGTGTTTTTCCACGTGGGAGCGGGGGACAAGGCCGACGGCGGCGTCTGGGTTATTCTTGGGCCGTTGCAACCACGACACCGATTCCGTGTCCGATCACCCTCCCAGTCGACCGCACCGGTCTGACCGCCACGGCGGCGCGCCTATCGGGCGCCCGCGTGACCCCCGTAGTCTGTTCGTACGCCTGATTGAGTTCCTGTCCCCCGGGCCGGACTCCACAGCCGAACTCATCAAGACCCTGGCAGACGCCGAGCACCGCGACCTCATCGAGCCGGAATCGCGCGTGATGCTCGAAGGCGTGATCCGCATGGCCGGCATGACCGCGGGCGATGTCATGGTCGCCTTCAAGCGCATGGACCTGCTGGACATCGATGCGCCGTACGAGGAGCTGCTGCGCACCGTGATCGACACCGCGCATTCGCGCTTTCCGGTGTTCGAAGGCAGCCGCGACAACATCATCGGCATCCTGCTGGCCAAGGATTTGCTCAAGCTGCAGCGGGCGCCGGAGCTGAACCTGCGCACGCTGTTGCGTCCGGCGATGTTCGTGCCCGAATCCAAGGGACTCAACGAGCTGCTGCGCGAGTTCCGCACCAACCGCAGCCATCTGGCCATCGTGATCGACGAGTTCGGTCAGACGGCTGGCCTGATCACGATCGAAGACGTGCTGGAGGAGATCGTCGGCGAGATCGAGGACGAGTTCGACGACGAGGAGGAGGAGTCGGGCATCTTCACCCTGGCCGATGGAAGCCAGCGCGTGGCCGGAGATGTCGAGATAGCCGCGGTGAATGAGGCGTTCGGCACCCAGTTGCCAGACGATGACTTCGACACCATTGGCGGCCTGGTGGCCCATGAGCTGGGCCGTGTGCCCCGCAGGGGCGAGCAGGTCAACCTGGGCGGCCTGCGCTTCATGGTGATGCTGGCGCGGGGCGGAGCGGTGCGCTGGTTCAAGGTCACGCGGGCCCTCCCCGCAGACGAGGCCGGGCTGGCGTGATGCAGCAGGCTGATGTCCGGCCGCTGTGGCAGCGCGGCCTGTGGGCTGCCTTGGCCGGTGCGCTCCATGCCGGATCGCTGTCGCCGTGGGCGGCCGGTGTCCACGCAGCCCTGCCTTATGCCCTTCAGACGTTGGCGTTTGCCGGTCTGGTGATGCTTTTGTCGGCGACCCGCCGTCCGCGCGATGGTGCGCTGCTGGCTTGGGTGTACGGTTCGGTCTGGCTGATCGGCGCCACGGGCTGGATGTTCGTGAGCCTGCACCGGTTTGGCGGGCTGCCGGCGTGGTTGGCGGCCTTGGCGGTGTACCTGCTCTGCGTGGCTTTGTCCTTGTACCTGGCTGTTGCCGGCTGGGCTTGGGCGCGGTGGCGCACGGGCCTGGCCTTGCCCGACGCCGTGTTGCTGGCTGCGGTGTGGTTGCTGGCCGAACTGGCCCGGGCCTATCTCTTTACGGGCTTTCCATGGGGGGCCAGCGGCTATGGCCTGCTGGACAGCCCCTTCGTTGCGCTGGCGCCCTGGGTGGGCGTGTACGGCATGGGTGCGATTTGGGCGGCTGGCGTGGCGGTGATCTGCCTGCTGGCCAGGCAAACAGGTTGGCTGTGGCGATCACTGATCGTGCTCGGTACAGCGTCGCTGGGTCTGCTCGGGCCGGTTCGGGGGCCGCAGTTCACCGAGCCGCATGGCGCGCCCCTGAGGGTGAGCCTGCTGCAGGGGAATGTTCCGCAGGACGAAAAGTTTGTGCCCACCTATCAGGGTGCCATGCTGGCCTGGCACGCCCAGCAGTTGCTGGCGGCCGATGCCGATCTGGTCGTGGCGCCTGAGACGGCCATCCCGCTGTTGCCGTCGCAGTTGCCGAACGGCTATTGGGAAGGGCTGGTGTCAGCCTTTGCCGCTGATGGTGGTCGCCACGCGCTGATCGGGTTGCCCCTGGGCGACTTTGAGCAGGGCTACACCAACTCGGTGGCAGGCCTGTCGGCCCAGACGGCTGCTCAGCCGGAGGGGTTTTATCGCTACGACAAGCACCATCTGGTGCCATTTGGCGAGTTCATACCCTGGGGCTTCCGGTGGTTCGTCAACCTGATGAACATCCCGCTGGGCGACTTTGCCCGCGGGCCCCTGGCTGCCCCGTCGTTCCAGGTCGGGGTGCAGCGTGTGGCGCCCACCATCTGCTACGAAGACTTGTTCGGGGAAGAGATCGCCGCGCGTTTCAGGCGGCCTGAGACCACGCCCACCATCCTGGCCAATCTCAGCAATCTGGCCTGGTTTGGTGAGTCGGTGGCCATTCATCAGCATCTGCAGATCGCCCGGCTGCGTTCGTTGGAGTTTCAGCTGCCTACAGTGCGTGCGACGAACACCGGCGCCACTGTGGTCATCGACCACCTGGGGGTGGTGCGCGCGGCGCTGCCGGCCAACGAGCGGGGCGTTCTGCATGGCGACGTACAGGGGCGAGCCGGCGTGACCCCGTTCGCGCGCTGGGCGGGAGCGTGGGGGCTGCTGCCCCTGCTGCTCGCGGCGCTCGTGGGGGTGGCTGGCGTCGCGTGTTGGCGGCGTGTCGCCGGGGCGCGTGCAGCCACCGGGGCGATCCCTCACTAGAATCAAGGGTTTCGCATCGTCTTCGGTGCGCCAGCTTTCATCCATCTGCCGTCGCCCAAGGCGACGACCAAGGCCTGACCATGCTGACCTTCCAGCAACTGATCCTGCGTCTTCAAAGCTACTGGGATGCCCAGGGCTGCGCCCTCCTGCAACCATACGACATGGAAGTGGGCGCCGGCACCAGCCACACGGCCACCTTTCTGCGCGCCCTGGGCCCCGAGCCCTGGAAGGCCGCCTATGTGCAGCCCAGCCGCCGCCCCAAGGACGGCCGCTACGGCGAGAATCCCAACCGCCTGCAGCACTACTACCAATACCAGGTCGTGCTCAAGCCGGCGCCAGCGAACATCCTCGAGCTCTATCTGGGTTCGCTCGAGGCGCTGGGCTTCGACCTGAAGAAGAACGACATCCGCTTCGTCGAAGACGACTGGGAGAACCCGACGCTCGGCGCCTGGGGCCTGGGCTGGGAGGTCTGGCTCAACGGCATGGAAGTGACGCAGTTCACCTACTTCCAGCAGGTCGGCGGCATCGACTGCAAGCCGATCACCGGCGAGATCACCTACGGCCTGGAGCGCCTGGCCATGTACCTGCAGGGTGTCGAGAACGTGTATGACCTGGTCTACGCGCCGGGCATCAAGTATGGCGATGTGTTCCACCAGAACGAAGTCGAGCAGTCCACCTACAACTTCGAGCACAGCAATGTCGAGTTCTTGCTGGGGGCGTTCGGCAACTATGAAACGCAGGCCAAGTACCTGATGGAGCAGCAGTTGGCCCTGCCGGCTTACGAGCAGGTGCTCAAGGCCGCCCACACCTTCAACCTGCTGGACGCCCGGGGCGCCATCTCGGTGACCGAGCGCGCCGGCTACATCGGCCGCATCCGCAACCTGGCGCGCAGCGTGGCGGCCAGCTACCTGGACAGCCGCGCCCGATTGGGCTTCCCGATGGCGCCGAAGGCCTGGGCCGATGAAGTGATCGAACAACTGAACAACAAGAAGGCGGCCTGAGCATGACGACCCCGCAACACACCGCCAACCTGCTGGTCGAACTGTTTGTTGAAGAGCTGCCGCCCAAGGCGCTGAAAAAGCTGGGTGAGGCCTTTGCCCATGTGCTGGCTGACAGCCTCAAGGCCCAGGGCCTGGCGACCGCCGATGCCGTGGTGACACCGTATGCCTCGCCGCGTCGCCTGGCCGTGCACGTGACCGGCGTGGCCGCCAAGGCCGCCGACCAGGCCGTGCAGCAAAAACTGATGCCCGTGGCCGTGGCGCTGGATGCGGCCGGGCAGGCCACGCCTGCGCTGCTGAAGAAGCTGGCGTCGCTGGGTGTGGGCGCCGAGGTGGTGCCGCAACTCAAGCGCCTGCCCGATGGCAAGGCCGAGGCCCTGTTCCTTGACAGCGTCAAGGCCGGCGTCACGCTGGCCGAGGGCCTGCAAAAGGCGCTGGACGAGACCCTGGCCAAGCTACCGATTCCCAAGGTCATGACCTACCAGCTTGAGCAAGGCGAGGGCGACACCTTCCAGCCGGGCTGGACGAGTGTGCACTTCGTACGCCCGGCGCATGGCATCGTCGCGCTGCATGGTGACCAGGAGGTGCCGGTGCGGGCCTTGGGCCTGAAGGCCGGTCGCACCACGCACGGCCACCGTTTCGAAGCCAAGGTTGACCCGGTGGTGATCCGCACCGCCGACACCTATGCCGATCAGCTTCGCCACGAAGGGGCTGTGATTGCCAGCTTTGCCGAGCGCCGAGCCGAGATCGGCCGCCAGTTGGCCGAGGCCGCAAGCAAGGCGGGTAAGGGTCTGCAGCCCATCGAAGACGAGGCCTTGCTGGATGAGGTCACCGCGCTGGTCGAGCGGCCCAATGTGCTGACGGGGCGTTTCGAAGAAGCGTTTCTGGAAGTGCCGCAGGAGTGCCTGATCCTGACGATGAAGGCCAACCAGAAGTACTTCCCGCTGCTCAACACCGCGCCGGGCGCCGAGGGCAAGCTGACCAACCAGTTTCTGATCGTCAGCAACATCAGCCCGGAAGACCCCTCGGCCGTGATCGGCGGCAACGAGCGGGTGGTGCGCCCACGCCTGGCCGATGCGAAGTTCTTCTTCGATCAGGATCGCAAGAAGACGCTGGCGTCCCGCCTGCCCGGCCTGGCCAAGGTGGTTTATCACAACAAGCTGGGCACCCAGGGCGAGCGTGCCGAGCGTGTTCGCGGCATTGCGCACGCCATCGTCAGCCAGCTGCGCCTGGCCACCGTGCCTTACTCGGTGGACGACAAGGACCACTTCGACGTGCTCGACAGCAAGGTTCAGCAGGCGGCCAGCCTGGCCAAGACCGATCTGCTGACCGACATGGTGGGCGAGTTCCCCGAGCTGCAGGGCATCATGGGCGGCTACTACGCCCGCCACGAAGGCCTGCGTGATGGCGTGGCCATCGCCATCGAAGACCACTATAAGCCGCGCTTTGCGGGCGACAGCCTGCCGCGCAACCACACGGGCACCGTGGTGGCGCTGGCCGACAAGCTGGAAACCCTGGTGGGCCTGTTCGGCATCGGCCAGCTGCCGACAGGCGACAAGGACCCGTTTGCGCTGCGCCGCCATGCGCTGGGCGTCATCCGCATCCTGATCGAGCGCGAGTTGCCGCTGGCCTTGCCCGAGCTGGTGAAGGCCGCTGCGGCCACCTTCGGTGACCTGATCACTGACCCGAGCGAGGCTTTGCTGGGCTTCCTGGCCGACCGTCTGGCCGTGTCGCTGCGCGAGCAGGGCTACAGCGCCCAGGAAGTCGACGCTGTGCTGGCGCTGCAACCCGCGCGTCTCAGCGAGGTGCCGCGTCGTCTGGCGGCAGTGCGGGCCTTCACAGGCCTGCCCGAGGCGGCCTCGCTGGCCGCTGCCAACAAGCGCGTGGGCAACATCCTCAAGAAGGCCGATACCGCGGTCGAAGCCAGGGTCGACACGGCGCTGTTGCGCGAGGCCGCCGAAGCCAGCCTGTACGAGGCATTGCAGTCGGTGGCGCCGGCGGCCCAGTCTGCGTTCGACCGCGGCGACTATGCCGCATCGCTGCAGGCGCTGGCCGCGCTGAAGGCGCCAGTCGATGCATTCTTTGACGGCGTGATGGTGAACGCGGATGATGCAGCCTTGAAGGCCAACCGCCTGGGCCTGCTGGCGACGCTCCATGGGGCGATGAACCGCGTGGCAGACCTGTCGCGGCTGGCCGCCTGAGAGCCACCACCGTGCGCAGCGCCAACCCTGGAGAGGGCATGAAACTCGTCATCCTTGATCGCGACGGCACGATCAACCACGAGCGCGAGGACTACATCAAGTCCGCGGACGAGTGGGTGCCTTTGCCCGGCGCACTGGAGGCGATTGCGCGGCTCAATCACGCCGGCTGGCAGGTGGTGGTCGCCACCAACCAGTCGGGCATCGGCCGCGGCCTGTTCGACATGGTGGCGCTCAACGCCATGCACGCCAAGATGAACCAGATGCTGGCGCGCGTGGGCGGCCGGATCGAGGCCGTGTTCTTCTGCCCGCACACACCGGAGGACCACTGCAGCTGTCGCAAGCCTCAGCCGGGCCTGTTTCAGATGATCGGCCAGCGCTTTGGGGTGGGGCTGGAGGGCGTGCCGATGGTGGGGGATCTGCCGCGCGATGTGCTGGCGGCGCAGTCAGTGGGCTGCGAGCCACACCTGGTGCGCACAGGCCAGGCCGCGACCATGACGGATACCGACATCCATGACCTGTTGCGCCGGGTGCCCGACCTCACCATCCACCCCGATCTCTCGGCCTTTGCCGACTTCCTGATCCTGCGCGACCGCCGCATCCATGGCGAAGACAGTCCGGTGGCCACCCACATGGGAGAGTTCTCTTGAGCCTTTCAAGGCGCCTGAACGAGCCGACGGCGGCCCAGTTATCCCTGTGGGATGACGCGGCAGCACCCGCGGCGCGTGGTGGCGAGCCTGGGCGCGAGATCGAACAAGTCAGCGAGCAGGCCAGCGAACAGGCGGGCGGCATGCGCGCGCCGGCCCAAGCCGAGCGCGCCGCGCCGGCTGCCGTGGCCACCGTGCCGTGTTTTCGCCACCCACGGGCCGACCGCGAGATCCGCCTGACGCGGGCTGTGGTGGGCTATGAGTTCACGCGTGCCCATCGCCGCAGCATTGGCATGGTCGTCGGCCCGGAGGGCCTGAGCGTGCGCGCACCGCGTTGGGTGAGCCTGGTTGACGTCGAGTCGGCCCTGCGCGCCAAGGAGCGCTGGATCTGCAACAAGCTGCTCGAATGGCACCAGCGGCAGCAGGCGCCGTCGGCGCGCATTGAATGGCGCAACGGGGCGGAGTTGCCTTTCCTCGGTGAAACGCTGCGCGTGGTGCTGGACCCCACGCGCACGGGCGTGCACCGCGCGTTGTCGCCATCGCCTGAACTGCTTGTCGGCTTGCCGCACGATGCCGACGCCAACCAGATCCGCGACGGTGTGCAGGCCTGGCTGCAGCGCCAGGCCCGGCAACTGTTCGAGGCGCGGGTGGCGCATTACGCAGGTTTGCTGGGTGTCAACGTCAAGCGGGTGAGCCTGTCGTCGGCGCGCACGCGCTGGGGCAGCGCCAGCGCGGATGGCTCCATCCGCCTGCACTGGCGGCTGGTGCACTTTGGCCCGCGTGTGGTCGATTACGTGGTGGCCCATGAACTGGCCCACCTGCGCGAGATGAACCACAGTCCCCGCTTCTGGGACGTGGTGCGGGCCGTCATGCCCGATTTCGACGAGCCGCGCGCCGCCTTGCGCCGCATGGTGGTGCCCGACTGATCGACGGGCCTCGGTTGCCCTGTCTCAGGTGCTGAAGCGCCAGACGCCCTCAGAGTCGCGGGCGCGCGTGAGTTGACCCCGATGCCACAGGTGGTTGAGGTGGGCCACGGCCTCGCCCATGGCAAACGTGGTCTGATGCAGATCCAGCTGCCGGCGGAACAGCACGGGCAGCAACTCGGCCGCACTCACCGGCGCGCGGCGCGCGCAGGCCATCACATCGTCCAGCCGGTGGGCGTGGTGGGTCTCCAGCGCCGTGATGCGGTCGTGCAGCCCTTTGAAAGGCCGCCCGTGAGAGGGCAGCACCAGGGTGTCGGCCGGCAGGGCGCGCAGCGCGCGCACCGAATCCAGAAACAGGCCCAGCGGGTCGGCCTCGGGCTCCATGTCGACCACGCTGACGTTGGTCGAGATGGACGGCAGCATCATGTCGCCGGCAATCAGCACGCCGTCCCGCGCGTCGTACAGACTGATGTGCTCCGGGCTGTGACCATAGCCGGCAATGCATTGCCAGGCTCGCTCACCGATGTGCACCGTCATGCCGTCACGCAGTCGGCGGTAGGTCCGGGGCACATCCGGCACCATCGACGCGTAGTAGTCGCCCCGCTCGCGGATCTGGGCTGCGGCGCCTTCGTCCAGCAGACCATGGCTGCGGAAGTAGGTGGCCGCCCGCTCGCCGCCGTAACCCGTGGTTTCCTTGCAGGCCAGCAGCGCGGCCAAGTGGTCGGTGGCGCTCATCCACAGGCGCGCGGGCTCGGCGCCACTGAAACGCTCGATCAGCCACTGCGCATTGCCGACATGATCGGGGTGCATGTGCGTGGCGACCACACGCAGCAGCGGATGGCCCGCCAGCTCGCCCGTCCACAGCGCTTCCCAGGCCTGACGGATGGCGGCGGTGGCCACACCGGTGTCGACCACCGTCCAGCCCGGGCCAGCCTCGTCCTTGTCGTCGAGCACCCACAGGTTGATGTGGTCCAGCGCGAAGGGCAGGGGCATGCGGACCCAGCGCAGGCCGGCCATCAGGGGCATGCTCTGGCCCACGGCCGGCATCTGGGTGCCCCAGGGGTAATCGGGCGCGTTGGGGGCAGGGGCGGCTGGCGAGGTGGGGCGGTCTGTGTGCGACATCGTGCCGCCGATTGTGCCTGCGGCCCCGGTTTTGTGCTGGGCGGTGTCTACACTGTCGCCATGAAGCTGGACCACCTGTTTGACAACAACAAGGCCTGGGCGCGCGACATCGAGCAGCGCACGCCGGGTTTCTTTTCTCGCCTGCAACAGCAGCAGTCGCCCGAATACCTGTGGATTGGCTGCAGCGACAGCCGTGTGCCGGCCAATGAGATCGTCGGGTTGCTGCCAGGGGAGATGTTCGTGCACCGCAACGTCGCCAACGTCGTGGTCCACTCCGATCTCAACTGCCTGTCGGTCATGGAGTTCGCGATCGACTCGCTCAAGGTCAAGCACATCATCGTTGTGGGCCACTATGGCTGCAGCGGCGTTCATGCCGCCATGACCAACCAGCGCATTGGCCTTGCCGACAACTGGCTGCGCCACGTGCAGGACGTACGCAACCATCATCGTGACTGGCTGGCCGATTTGCCCGAGGCGGGCCGGGTGCGGCTGGATGCCCTGTGCGAGCTCAATGTGCTGGAGCAGTGCCTCAATGTCTGCCAGACCACCGTGGTGCAGGAAGCCTGGGCGCGGGGGCAGTCGGTTCAGGTTCACGGTTGGGTCTATGGCCTGCATAATGGGCTGATCAACGACCTGCGCATGTCGGTGGCGTCATCCGATGACGTGATGCCCGCCTACCAGGCCGCGCTCGGCGCGTTGCAACAGCGTTACGCCGGCTGATTCCGGCGCCTTCCGGTCGCGCATGATGTTTCCCCAGCAGATCACCGATCCCCGTGTCTTCGAGATCGCCCGAGCGCTGCTCGAAGGCTTCGACCGCCACTACCGCATCTTCAGCGAAACCAGCGCGCAGGCCAAGAAGCGCTTCGAAGAGGCCGACTGGCATGCGCAGCAGACGGCCCAGCGCGTGCGGATCGAGTTCTACGACCTGCGGGTGGACGAGGCCATCGAGCGCCTGGAGCAGGAATATGGCGCCAGCACGCTGCCCATGGAGGTCTGGCACCAGATCAAGCTGTTCTACATCGGGCTGCTGACCGGTCACCGTCAGCCTGAACTGGCCGAGACCTTCTTCAACTCGGTCACCATCCAGATCCTGCATCGCAAGTACTACCGCAACGACTTCATCTTCGTGCGCCCGGCGGTGTCCACCGAGTACATCGACGACGAAGACGGCAAGGGCGGCTGCACCTTCCGAGCCTATTACCCCACGCGCGCCAACCTGCGCGAGACCATCAAAACGGTGGTGCAGAGCTACGACCTGCAGGTGCCGTTCGTCGATCTGGACCGCGACATCGGGCTGGTCTACGAGGCCTTGCTGGAAGAGGTGGGCAATGTGCGCCTGCGCACCAACTTCCAGATCCAGGTGCTGTCATCGCTGTTCTACCGGAACAAGGGCGCCTACATCGTCGGCAAGCTGGTCAATGGCTTCCGCAGCCTGCCGTTTGCGCTGCCCATCCTGCACAACGCCAAGAACCGGCTGTACATCGACGCGGCCCTGTTCGGCGAAGACGACCTGCTGGCGCTCTTCAGTTTCGCGCGCGCCTACTTCATGGTCGACATGCTGGTGCCCTCGGCCTATGTGCAGTTTCTGCGCAGTCTGATGCCGCGCCGCCCCCGCAGCGAGTTGTACAGCGCCATCGGCCTGCAGAAGCACGGCAAGAATCTGTTCTACCGCGACTTCCTCTTCCACTTACGCCACTCCAGCGACAAGTTCCGCATCGCCCCGGGCATCAAGGGCATGGTGATGCTGGTGTTCGACCTGCCGTCGTATCCCTTCGTCTTCAAGGTCATCAAGGATTACTTCCCGCCGCAGAAGGAAACCACCCGCGAGCTCATCATGAGCAAGTACCAGTTGGTCAAGCAGCACGACCGGGTCGGGCGCATGGCTGACTCGCTCGAGTTCACCAATGTGGCCTTTCCGCGGGATCGCTTCGACGACGAGCTGATTGCCGAACTCGAGAAGTTCGCGCCCAGCGTGATGGAAGAAGACGAAGATGGCAAGGTGCTGGTGCTCAAGCACCTCTACATCGAGCGCCGCATGGTGCCGCTCAACATCTACATCCAGGAAGCCGAGGGCGAGGCGCTCGAGCACGCCGTGATCGAGTACGGCAATGCGCTCAAGGACCTGGTGGCCGCCAACATCTTCCCTGGCGACATGCTGTGGAAGAACTTTGGCGTGACGCGCAACGGCAAGGTCGTGTTCTACGACTACGACGAGATCGAGTACATCACCGACTGCAACTTCCGCAAGGTGCCCGAGCCGCGCAACGAAGAAGAAGAGATGTCGGGCGAGATCTGGTACACGGTGGGGCCGCGCGATGTCTTTCCCGAGACCTTCGGCCCCTTCCTGCTGGGCGATCCCCGCGTGCGGGGCATCTTCATGCAACACCACGCTGACCTGCTGGAGCCCGAGTTCTGGCAGCAGCACAAGGAGCGCATCCTGGCGGGGTACGTGCACGACGTGTTCCCGTACGACCGCTCACGCCGCTTCATTCACAAGATCCGCGAGATGGGCCTGGATCCGGAGCAGCCGTCGTCCGACATGGTGCCGGTGGAGGAGCCTGTGGATGTGCGTCCGCTGGGCGCGAACGTGCACGATCAGGGCGTGCTCAAGGGCTTCACGGCCGGGGGGGCCTCGGGCGACTGATGCCGCCCGCCCCGCTTACCAGAGCTGCCACCAAGGCCGCTTCTGAGCGGGGGGCGTGGAGGCGGCCGCCGGGGCGTCGCTGTTGCTCAGGTTCAGGTAGACGCTGTTGGGAAAGCTCTGGCGCAACACCCGCAGCGCTGCATCCCGCAGGTCCGTCATGCCCAGGCGATCGTAGCTGCGGGCCATGATGGACAGGGCTTCCTCCACTGCCGGCGAGCGCTGGTAGTCCACCACCGCCTGCTGAGCGCGGTTGGCTGCTGCCAGATAGGCGCCGCGGCGGAAGTAGTAGCGGGCCACGTGCACCTCGCCTGCCGCCAGCGAGTTGACGATGTGGTTCATGCGCAGGCGTGCATCTTCGGCGTAGCGTGAATCGGGGAAGCGCTCAATGAGCTGTCGAAAGGATTCGTACGCGTCCTTCGAAGCCTGCTGGTCGCGCTCGGACAGGTCCTGCCGCGAGAGGCGGCCAAACAGACCGAGGTCTTCGTTGAAGTTGATCAGGCCCTGCAGGTAGAGTGCGTAGTCCATGGCCGGACTGCTCGGATGCAGGCGCATGAAGCGCTCGAGCTTGGCCAGGGCCTGGGCGCGTTCACCCGTCTTGTAGTAAGCGTAGGCGAGGTCGATCTGAGCCTGCTGAGACAGCAAGGTGCCCGAAGCACGTGCTTCAACGCGCTCAAGTTGCTTGATGGCGGTTTCGAAGTTGCCTTCGCCCATCTCTTCGCGGGCGTCGGCATACAATTTTTCAGGCTGAACGTTGGCGTATTCGTCGCGGGGAGAAGTGCCGCAGGCCGTCAGGGTTGCGCACAAGGCCAAGGCCACCAGACCGGTGGCGCGGCCACCCAGGAAGCTCCAAGACATGGTTTTCAGCAGTTTCACGTTGCATTGAGGCGGTTCAACCGCCGTGGCTCGCCATACAGCGCCAGAGTGCGCAGTATAGAGGGGCCTCGCCGTCCTCCGGCCCCTTGCCCACCATACCTTTTTCATGCCTCGCCATACCCCTACTGATTCCGTCGCGCATCTGCCCGTACCGCCTGCTGCTGACGAACTGGCCGATCTGGACGACGAGGTGGTCGAGGCGGCCGTGCCGGCTCAAGCGCATGGCAAGCGGCTGGACCTGGTGGTCGCCGCTCTGGTGCCGCACCATTCCAGAAGCCACCTGCAGGCGCTGATCGAGGAGGGGGCCGTGACGGTGGATGGTCAGGCCATCACCACACCGTCTCGCAAGGTTCAGGCGGGCCAGTGCCTGCGCATCGAGGTCCGACCCACGGCGCAGAGCCAGGCCTTCGTGCCCGAAGTCATGCCCCTGGACGTCGTCTTTGAAGACGCGCACCTGTTGGTGGTCAACAAGCCGGCCGGGCTGGTTGTCCATCCTGCGGCGGGCAACTGGCGCGGTACGCTGATGAATGGCTTGCTGGCCCACCATGCGGGCGCGGCCGATCTGCCCCGGGCGGGTATCGTGCATCGGCTGGACAAGGACACCAGTGGCCTGATGGTCGTGGCCAAGACGTGGGCGGCCATGACGGCGCTGGTGCGTGCCATTGCGGAGCGCGAGGTCAGCCGCCAGTATCTGGCGCTTGCGCACGGGCAATGGCAAGGGCAGCATCACATTGACGCGCCAATTGGCCGTGATCCCGCTGTGCGCACGCGCATGGCCGTGGTCGCGTCAGGTAAACCGGCTCAGACCGACGTGACCGTGCTGCAGTCGGCGGCGATCCCCGAGCTGCCCACTGGGCTGTGTGCAGTGCACTGTGTGTTGCACACGGGCCGCACCCACCAGATCCGTGTGCACCTGAGCCAACGCGGGCACCCCTTGCTGGCCGACGCCTTGTACGGCGGGCGCCCAGCCCTTGGTCTGAACCGGCAGGCCCTTCATGCGGCCCGTCTGGCCTTCGCTCATCCCCATACTGGCACGCCCATGGCGTTTGTGGCGCCGCTGCCGACGGATCTTGCCCACGTCTGGGCGCAGTTGGCGTGGCCCCAGCCCACGCTCACCACGCCGGGCGCAAGTCGTGCATAATGCAGGTGCTGACATGGGGTGTGCAGGTTTGCCAACGCGCCTTGACCCACGTGTTACAGCGGGCCAAAGCGGGATGACGCTGCGGCCATCGACGTGAGTTCGCCTTGCCCGTGCGTGATGCGCGGTGTGCGAGGCCCCCGAAGATCGAACACCCGTAATCCGGCGGCCCTCAGGCTGCCACCGCAGGGCCAGGCGCAAGCCGGATCCCGATACAACAAGCTTGATGGAATTGGTCAAGGCCTGCCGCCTCGGCGGGGCCACGCCACGTGGTTGACAACGACATGGACGTTCCGAGCAGCCAGGAAGCCAGGCGCATTCTTGAAGCGGCATTGCTGTGCGCGCACCAGCCGGTGTCGGTGCGCGACATGCGTGTGCTGTTCGACGATGCGCTGTCGACCGACGCCGTGCTGGCCCTACTGGCCGGTCTGCAGGCAGACTGGGCGGATCGCGGCGTGGAGCTGGTCGAAGTGGCCTCGGGCTGGCGATTTCAGACGCGGGGTGATGTGCAGGCCCACCTGGACCGGCTCCACCCCGAAAAACCGCCCAAGTACTCTCGGGCCACCCTGGAAACGCTTGCCATCATTGCCTACAAACAGCCCGTCACGCGCGGCGACATAGAAGACATCCGCGGCGTGACCGTCAGTTCGCACATCATCAAGCAACTGGAAGACCGCGGCTGGATCGAAGTGATTGGCCACCGCGAGGCGCCGGGTCGCCCGGCCTTGTTTGCCACCACGCGGCAGTTTCTGGATGACCTGGGGCTGGCGTCGCTGGCCCAATTGCCGACCCTGGACGGGTTGCCGGTGGGGCAGGGCGAGTTGCCCGGCCTCGAATTGCCCGACAACCTTTCGGTGCCCCTGGCCGGCGAAGTGAACGAGCACCCTGTTGACCCTGCGCTGCCCGCTGACAACGACGCGGCGCCTGATTCCGGCGCGCAGCCCGCGCCCCTTGCGCCATGACGAAGGACCAAGAGCCCATGCAAGACCCCGATTCCCTGACGCCGGCCGAGCCGGTCGAGGCCAAGCCCAAGCGCGCCCGTCGCCCTCGTGCAGCCGCGGCCGATGCGCCTGCGGGTGAGGCCGCGGCGGCCCCGACCGTCGAGGCCGAGGGTGTGGCGCCCGAGGCTGCGCCGGCGCGCAAGACCGTCCGCCGTCGCAAGGCTGATGCCGCGCCCGCCCCCGCACCCGATTTGGTTTCCGGCGATCCGTCAGCCCCGGCTGCCTCCCCGGCTGATGAGGTTGCCCAGGCAGCGCCTGCGGCCAAGCGGGCCCGCCGCAAGCCCGCGACCGAGGTCGCGTCCGATGCAGAGGTTGCGCCCGCTTTCGCTGCCGCACCGGAGAAGGCCGCCGGGCCCGCCGCTGCTTCGCAGCAGGCCGCCCCGCAGCCCGGGCCTGCCCGCAACGACAGTATTGATGCCGACGCCGTGATCGACGAGGCCGGCACGGAAGCCGTGGAGGGGGCCGAGGGCGCGGCGACAAGCGACGGCGACGAAGCTGGCCTGGGGCCGCGTCGCGCCGCACTCGCAGCCCAACAGGCGCAAGAAGTGTTCGAGGTGCTGGTATCCGGCGATTTCGACCGCGATGCCGACGAGCCTGAAGCCGCAGGTGAGCAAGAAGCCTACAAGCGCGTGCTGCGCCCCGAGCCCGATGCGCCCAAGCTGCAGAAGGTGCTGGCGCAATCCGGCGTCGGGTCACGCCGCGACATCGAGAAGATGATCGAGGATGGCCGCATCGAGGTGAACGACCAGGTGGCCCACATTGGCCAACGCGTTTCGTTCGGCGATCGGATCAAGCTCGACGGCAAGCCCATTCGTGCCCGCATCACGCCGCCGCCTGCGCGTATCCTGGCCTATCACAAGCCGGTGGGCGAGGTGGTGACCCATGACGACCCCGAGGGGCGTCCGACCGTGTTCCGCAACCTGCCGCGCCTGCAGCATGGCAAGTGGATGTCGGTGGGTCGTCTCGACCTGAACACCGAAGGCCTGCTGCTGTTCACCACCTCGGGTGAGTTGGCCAACCAGTTGATGCACCCGCGCTTCGGTGTGGAGCGCGAGTACGCCGTGCGCGTGCTGGGGTCGCTGGACGATGCCTCGCGCCAGCGTCTCCTTGAGGGCGTTGACGTGGACGGCCAGAAGGCCGCGTTCAAGGCCATCTCCAACGGCCAGGGTGAGGGCGTGAACCAATGGTATCGCGTCGTGATCGCTGAAGGCCGCAACCGCGAGGTGCGCAAGCTGTTCGATGCGGTTGGTCTGACCGTCAGCCGCCTGATCCGGGTGCGCTATGGTGCCGTCGTGCTGCCGAGAGGCCTTAAGCGCGGCGTGTGGGTCGAGCTCGGCGAGTCGGATGTGCGCGCCATCAAGTCGCTGGTGGGCCTGGACCGCCAGGAGCAAGGGCAGGGCCGCCACGGTAAGGGCGGGCGCAACCAGCCCCAGCAGGGCAAGGGCGGCAAGCCGCAAGGTCGGGGTAATGGCCCGCAGCAAGGCCGCGGCCCGCAAGGGCATGGCGGGCAAGGTGGACCTGGCGGCCAGGGCGGCAAGGGCCCGCGCCCCCAGCAGGAACGCGAGCGCAGTCACACCCCGCGCGACGACGACGATCTGGATCACATCGGGCCCATCCCGAATCCGCTGGAACAGACCTTCGACCGTCGTTTCGTCAAGAGCGGCTCCAAGCGGATCACGTCAGGCTTCGGTCGCCCTGATCAGGATCATGACCGCCCGCAGGGTGGCAAGCAGAAGGGGCCGCGCCAGCCCGATCCGATGCAGACCTCGGTGGGCTATATCGGCGCCGACGCCTATTTCGGTGGTGGCAACCGCCGTGGGGGCGGGGGTGGCGGTGGTGGCGGCGGCGGCGGCGGTCGTCGCGGACGCCGCTGAAGCCTCCAAGGCAACGTGAACACGCAGCGCGTGCCCCGGAAGGGGCGCCGGCGCAAGGTACAATATCCGGTTTTGTCAAGCACTGTGGCAAACCACTGATTCTGGAGAACCAAAAATGGCCATCGAACGCACCCTGTCCATCATCAAGCCCGACGCCGTCGCCAAGAACGTCATCGGCCAGATCGTCGCCCGCTTTGAAGGCGCTGGCCTGAAGGTCGTGGCCGCCAAGCTGGTGCAACTGTCGCGCGGCGAAGCCGAGCAGTTCTACGCCGTTCACAAAGAGCGTCCCTTCTTCAAGGACCTGGTGGACTTCATGATCTCCGGCCCCGTGTTCGTGCAGGTGCTGGAAGGCGAAGGCGCTATTGCGAAGAACCGTGACCTGATGGGCGCCACCGATCCCAAGAAGGCCGCTCCCGGCACCATCCGCGCCGACTTCGCCGAGTCGATCGACGCCAACGCCGTGCACGGTTCGGACGCGCCGGAAACCGCTGCCGTTGAAGTGGCTTTCTTCTTTCCCGGCATGAACGTCTACAGCCGCTGATCAGCGGCCAAGGCTGTATCCATCATGCAAGCGGTCAACCTGCTCGATTTCGACCTCGACGGGCTGGCCGCGTACTGCGAGCAACTGGGTGAGAAGCGCTTTCGCGCGACCCAGTTGTTTCGCTGGATTCATCAGAAGGGCGCGTCCGATTTCGATCAGATGTCGGATCTCGCCAAGTCCCTGCGCAGCAAGCTGCAGGGCGCCGCCGTCATCCAGGGGCTGTCGCTGATCAGCGAACACGTCTCTTCGGACGGCACCATCAAATGGTTGTTCGACGTCGGCGGCGGCAACGCCGTCGAATCGGTCTACATCCCCGAAGACGATCGCGCCACCTTGTGCGTGTCGTCACAAGCCGGGTGTGCCGTGGGCTGCCGTTTTTGCTCCACCGGCCATCAGGGTTTCAGTCGCAACCTCAGCACAGGCGAAATCATCGCCCAGCTGTGGTTTGCTGAACACACCTTGCGCAAGCGCTTTCAGACATCGGAGCGCGTCATCAGCAACGTTGTGATGATGGGCATGGGCGAGCCGCTGCAGAACTACAACGCGTTGGTGCCGGCCTTGCGCACCATGCTCGACGACCACGGCTACGGCCTGTCGCGCCGCCGCGTGACCGTGTCGACGTCGGGTGTCGTGCCCATGATCGAGCGCCTGCAACACGACTGTCCTGTGGCGCTGGCTGTGTCCTTGCATGCGCCCAATGACCCCTTGCGCGACATGCTCGTGCCGATCAACCGCAAGTATCCGATTGCCGAGTTGCTCGAAGCCTGCAGTCGGTATCTGCAGGCCGCGCCGCGCGACTTCATCACCTTTGAGTACTGCATGCTCGACGGGGTGAACGACAGCGACGCGCATGCGCGGGAACTCATCGCGTTGGTCAAGGGTCGCATTCCCTGCAAGTTCAACCTGATACCGTTCAACCCGTTCCCCGAGTCCGGCTTGCATCGTTCGCCTCTGGCGCGGGTTCAGGCGTTTGCACGCATCCTGGCGGATGCCGGGATCGTCACCACCGTGCGCAAGACGCGTGGCGACGACATCGATGCAGCGTGCGGTCAGCTCGCTGGCGAGGTTCAGGACCGCACCAACGCGCAAACGCGCATGCGGCGCGAGCCGGTGGTTGTGCCGGTCAGCGCGATTCAACGGTCGGCGCGGGGTGGGCGGCCTGCGTAAGGCGCCGGCTCCGGTCGACAGGACCGGTCAGTCAACATAGGAGACACTGCATGACGATGTCGCGATCCCGGCCCGCCGGGCTGCTGCTGGTCACCTGGATGCTGCTTGCCTTGGGGCTGACGGCCTGTGTGCAGGTGCCGCAAACGGGTGGACCGGCTGGAGCGAGCGTCCGCGCTCCACGCGACATTCCCACTGCCTCCGACGACAGCGAGACCCGCCGCCGCGCCCGCATCCGGCTGGAGTTGGCCACGACCTATTACCAGCAGGGGCAGTTCACCACTGCGCTGGATGAACTCAAGCAAGCAGAGTCGATTGACGCACGGCTGCCTGCCACCCATGAGTTGCGCGCTCTGATCTACGACGCGCTGGGCGACGCCGAGCGGGCCGAGTCCAGCTTTCGCCGTGCCATGGATCTGGACCCGGGCAATGGCAGCGTGATGCACAACTACGCGTGGTACCTCTGCAACCGGGGCCAGTATGCCGCTGCCGACAGTCTTTTCAACCGGGCCATGGGCTTTCCGCTGACGGTCGACACCAGCCGTACCTTGCTCGCGCGCGGTGTCTGCCAGATGCGGGCGGGGCTGTTTGCCGAAGCTGAGAAGACGCTGCTGGCCTCGTACGAGGTCGACTCAGGCAATCCGGCCACCGCCTACAACCTGGCAATGGTGCTGCATCGCCGCGGTGAGCTTGAGCGCGCCCGTTTTTACATCCGCCGCGTGAACAATGTTCCTGAGCAGGTCACGGCAGAGTCGCTGTGGCTGGCCGCGCGCATCGAACACCGCCTTGGCAACATCGCAGGGCGCAACGAACTGGGCTCGCAGCTACGCAGTCGCTTCCCGACGTCGCGAGAGGCCACGGCGCTGGAACTGGGGCGCTTCGATGAGTGAGCCAGGCAGCACCCCATCCGGGCTCCAGCAGCCGGATGCCTCGCAGCGCAGTGCGGGGCAGTTGCTGCGTGCCGAGCGAGAAAGGCAGGGCCTGACCGTCGAAGCCCTGTCGGCCATCATCAAGGTGGCGCCGGGCCGCATCCAGGCGCTGGAATCCGACCAGCTTGCGCGAGTGGCCGACGCCAACTTCACCCGGGCGCTGGCGCAGACGGTCTGCCGTGCCCTGAAAATCGATCCAGCACCCGTGCTGCGGGCGTTGCCGCCGGCGGAGCCGGCGCGCCTGCATGAGGCCCATGCACCTTTGAACCAGCCACTGCCTCAGCGCCGGGGCGGGCTGAGCAAGCTGTCCCTGGGCACTTCAGGCTGGCGCAGCCTGTCCCGTCATCGTCTGTTGGTTCCCCTGCTCATTCTGCTGGCGGCCGCCGTGGTCTATGGTTGGCCGGACAGCATGCCGTGGCAGTTCGGCCCCTGGGGAACATCGTCCGAGCATGCGTCCCCTTCTGCTGTGTCGGATAGCAAGCCCGCGGAAGGCGTGGCCGGCGCAGACGGCGAGGGGGCGGAAGCCCAGGTGGGCACGCAGCCTCCCGACACGGCCGTGCCCTTCGCCGAGCCGCCTGGGGTGAGCGCTTCGGTGGCTGCGCCTGCGTCACAGGTGGCGTCTGCCTCAGCGCCAGAAGCGACGCAGTCAGGTGGGGCCGCGCCGGTGGCATCTGGCGGCGTACCACCGCTGAGTCTGGATCCGGCCAACGCGCCGGGGGGCAACGGTCGCGTGGGCCTCAGTGTGCGAGAGCCGGCCTGGGTCGATGTGCGTGAGGCGGTCAGTGGCCGCAAGGTGTTTTCGCGGTTGGTCCAGGCCGGTGAGAGCCTCGAAGTCGAGGGCCAGCCGCCGCTGCGCGTGCGTGTCGGCAACGCCCCGGCGGTCAGCCTGCGCTACGGCGGCCAGCCGATTGACCTGGCTCCCCATACCCGCAACAACGTCGCGCGTCTGGAGTTGAAATGAGTTCGCAAATCCCTGAGCTGATTGACGTGGCTTCGCCTGCGCCGCGCCGCAGCCTGCAGGCCCGTGTGGTGTGGGGCAGCCGCGTGGTCACCATCGGCGGCGACGCGCCCGTGCGCGTGCAGTCCATGACCAACACCGACACGGTGGATGTCATCGGGACTGCCATCCAGGTCAAGGAACTGTCGCTCGCGGGCTCCGAGATGGTGCGCATCACCGTGAACACGCCTGAAGCGGCCGAGGCTGTGCCACACATCCGCGACCAGCTTGACCGCATGGGCATCGACACGCCGCTGGTGGGCGATTTCCATTACAACGGCCATCGCCTGTTGACCGACCACCCGGCCTGCGCCGAGGCCCTGTCCAAGTACCGCATCAACCCGGGCAATGTGGGCAAGGGCGACAAGAAAGACCGCCAGTTTGCCCAGATGATCGAAGCCGCCATGCGTTACGACAAGGTCGTGCGCATCGGCGTGAACTGGGGCAGCCTGGATCAGGAGCTGCTTGCGGCGCTCATGGATGAGAACGCCCGCCGCGCCCAGCCCTGGGATGCCAAGCAGGTGATGTACCAGGCGCTGGTGACGTCGGCGCTGGAATCGGCCCGGCAGGCTTGCGATCTCGGCATGGCACCTGAGCAGGTCATTCTGTCGTGCAAGGTCAGCGGCGTGCAGGATCTGATTTCCGTCTACCGCGCCCTGGCGCAACGTTGCCGTCATCCGCTGCATCTGGGCCTGACCGAAGCCGGGATGGGCACCAAGGGCACCGTGGCCTCGGCGGCCGCGCTGTCCGTGCTGCTGCAAGAGGGCATCGGCGACACCATCCGCGTGTCGCTTACGCCCCAGCCGGGTGAAGCCAGAACGCAAGAGGTCGTGGTGGCGCTCGAGATCCTGCAGGCGTTGGGTCTGCGCGCCTTCGTGCCCAGCGTCACGGCCTGCCCGGGCTGTGGCCGCACCACCAGCACAACGTTCCAGGAACTCGCCAAGCAGATCGACGACTTCCTGCGTGCGCAGATGCCGATCTGGCGGGCGCAATACCCCGGCGTCGAAAACCTCAAGGTGGCTGTCATGGGCTGCATCGTCAACGGCCCGGGCGAAAGCAAGCACGCCGACATTGGCATCAGCCTGCCCGGCACCGGCGAGGCCCCCGCGGCCCCCGTCTTCATCGATGGCGAGAAGGCCTTGACGCTGCGCGGCGAAGGCATCGCGGCCGAGTTCCAGGCCCTCGTCGAGCAATACATCCAGCGTCGCTTTGGTCAGGCTGTGGCCTGAGGTCGACGCGTCAACGCATTCAACTTTTTTCATGGCGGAACAACTCAAGGCCATCAAGGGCATGAACGACATCCTGCCGCCCGATTCGGCGCGGTGGGAGTGGCTCGAAGACACGGTGCGGCGCCTGATGCGGCGCTACGGCTATCAGAACGTGCGCACGCCCATCGTCGAGCCCACGGCCCTGTTCGTGCGTGGCCTGGGTGAGGTGACCGACATCGTCGAAAAAGAGATGTACTCGTTCGAGGACAGCCTCAACGGTGACCGCCTCACGCTGCGCCCCGAAGGCACGGCCGGTGTGGTGCGCGCCATGAACGAGCACAACTTCCTGTACGAAGGCGGTCGCCGGCTTTACTACATCGGGCCGATGTTCCGTCACGAGCGTCCGCAAAAGGGCCGCTACCGTCAGTTCCATCAGGTGGGCGCCGAGGTGCTGGGTTTCCCGGGGCCGGATGTGGATGCCGAAGTCATCCTGATGACGGCTGCGCTGTGGCGTGACCTGGGGCTGACCGTGGGCCAGGACGTGCGCCTGCAACTCAACAGCCTGGGGCAGCCAGCCGAAAGGCTGGCCCACCGCGAAGCGCTGATCCGCCACTTGGAAGCCCACGCCGACCAGTTGGACGACGACGCCCGTCGCAGGCTGCACAGCAACCCGCTGCGCATTCTGGACACAAAAAATCCGGCCATGCAGCCCATCGTCGAGGCGGCACCCAAGCTCATGGATTTTCTCGGCGAAGCCTCGCTGGCTCACCTGCACGCCGTGCGGGCCGCGCTGGATGCCGTCGGCGTGCCCTACGAGCTGAACACGCGCTTGGTGCGCGGCATGGACTACTACAACCTCACCGTCTTCGAATGGGTGACCGACCGCCTCGGCGCGCAGGGCACCGTCTGCGGCGGCGGCCGCTACGACGGGCTGATCGAGCAGCTGGGCGGCAAGCCCGCCCCCGCCGTTGGTTGGGGCCTGGGCATGGAGCGCCTGCTGTTGTTGCTGGAAGAGGTCGGCGCGGCTCCCACCGCGCCAGCGCCCGATGCCTATGCCGTCGTGCTGGCCGGTGCCCCGATGGCCACCGTGCTTCACGCGCTCGAGGGGCTGCGGGCGCATGGCGTCTGCGTACAACTGCATCCCCAGGGCAAGGACGGCCCGACCAGCGCGAAGTCGCAGTTCAAGAAAGCCGACGCCAGTGGGGCGCGTTTTGCGCTGGTCTTCGGGCCCGACGAACTTGCGGCCGGCCAGGTCACCGTCAAGCCCCTTCGCGACGGCGGCGAGCAACTGCAGCAGCGCCTGACCGACATGGCCGGCTGGGCGAGCGGGCTTGCTCGCGCGTCCGCGTCATAATCCCGGCTCCACGCCCGAACACCAACCATCAACCGACGCGCTCTCATGGCCACGTACGACTCGGATCAACAGGAACAGCTTGACCGCATCAAGCAATTCTGGAAGCAATACGGCAACCTCATCACCTGGGTGCTGGTGTTGGTGCTGGGCGCCTATGCCGGTTGGACGGGCTACCTCTATTGGCAACAGCAGCGTGCCGGGGCGGCGGGTGGCCTGTACGAAGAACTTGACCGCGCGGCCTCGGCCGGGCAGGTCGACCAGGTGCGCCAGGCCTTCGCCGACCTGAAAGATCAGTATGGCGGGACGACCTTTGCCGAGCAGGGGGCCCTGTTGGCCGCACGTGTGGCGGCAGATGCAGGCAAGGCCGACGACACCCGCGCCGCGCTGCAATGGCTGGTCGACCACGGCAAGAACGACAACTTGGTGGCCATTGGCCGGTTGAGGCTTGCCGGCGTGCTGCTGGATGCGAAGGAGCATGACGGCGCACTCAAGTTGCTGGCGGCCAAGATGCCGGCGGAGTTCGAGGCACTGGCAGCCGACCGGCGCGGCGACGTCCTGCAGGCTCAGGGCAAGACCGCAGAGGCGATCGAGGCGTACCGCGCCGCCTGGCAGGCCATGGATCCGTCCGTCGAGTACCGTCGGCTGATCGAAGGCAAGCTGACGGCGCTGGGCCAGGCGCCCCAGCCACGTCCAGACGTGAACTCCTGATCGGTCGGGCGCTGAGTCGTCCCCGAACCGAACCGACTTGATCTGAACGGAACCGCTTCATGATGTCTTTCACCTCCTCGACCGTCCGCCGCTCGCTGTGGGCCCTGGCCGTCGGCTCTGCGGCGCTGGCGCTGACCGGCTGCGGCTCCAGCAAGCCCAGCCCGGCGCCCCTGGAGGCGCTCAAGCCGTCGGCGCGCTTGTCGGTGGCGTGGCAGAACCGGATCGGCGACACCTCGGCCGATCTCGGTCTGGTCGTCGCTGGCGGCGCCGTTACGGCCGTGTCCACCGGCGGCACGCTCGCTGCCTGGGAACTGGACAGCGGCAAGGAGCGCTGGCGCACCCAAATCGACGCCCGCATCAGTGCAGGCGCGGGCAGCGACGGGCGCCATGCCGCCGTGGTCACGCAGAACAATGAACTGATGGTCTTCGACCAGGGCAAGCCGGCCTGGCGCGAACAGTTGCCGGGCCGCGTGACGACCCCGCCGCTCGTGGCCGGCGAACGCGTCTTCGTGATGCTGCTGGACCGCAACGTTCGCGGCTATGACGCACTGGACGGCCGCTGGCTGTGGCAGTACCAGCGGCCGGGTGGCGACAGCCTGACGCTGGCGACCCGAGGCGTGCTTGCGCCGTTCCGCGACACGCTGCTGGTGGGGCAAGGCTCGCGGCTTGTCGGCTTGGATCCGACCCGTGGCACTGTGCGCTTCGACGTCAACGTCGGCACGCCGCGCGGCACCAACGAAGTCGAGCGCCTGGCTGACCTGGTCGGCCCGCTGGCCCGGGCCGATGATGAAGCCTGCGTGCGGGTCTTCCAGCTGTCCGTGGCCTGTCTGGAGCTGAACCGCGGTTCGGTGCGCTGGGCGCGGCCCCAGGCCGGCACCCAGGGCGTCGGCGCCGATGAGCGCGTAGTGGTCGGCGCCGACGGCGTTGACCGCATCACCGCATGGAAGATGGACAACGGCGAGCAGTTGTGGCGTGTCGACCGCTTCACACACCGAGGCCTGTCTGCGCCAGTGATCTGGGGCGATCGGGCGGCGTTCGTCGACAACAGCGGCTTCGTCCACCTGTTGGCCCTGGCCGATGGACGCACGCTGGCCCGCCTCGAACTGGATGGCCCCGCCGCCGGTACGCCCGTGGTCGTGCGCGACCTGCTGCTGGTGGCCACCCAAAAAGGCTCGGTCTACGCGCTGCGCCTGAACTGACATTGCCCGCTGGTCGGGCTGAGTGATTCATGAAACCTGTTATTGCGCTGGTCGGACGCCCCAACGTCGGCAAATCGACGTTCTTCAACCGTCTGACCAAATCGCGCGACGCCATCGTCGCCGACTTTGCCGGCCTGACCCGTGACCGCCACTATGGCGAGGGTCGGCTGGGCCAGCGCGCGTTCATCGTGGTCGACACGGGCGGCTTCGAGCCGGACTGCAAGGACGGCATCTTCAAGGAGATGGCCAAGCAGACCCGTCAGGCTGTGGCCGAAGCCGACGTGGTGATCTTTGTGGTCGATGCCCGCAACGGCCTGTCCGCCCAGGATCACGACATCGCCAACTACCTGCGAGCCTCGCGCAAGAAGGTGCTGCTGGTGGCCAACAAGGCTGAGGGCATGCAGGATGCGCCGCAACTGGCCGAGTTCCACGAGCTCGGCATCGGCGAGCCGCTGGCCGTCTCGGCGGCGCACGGGCAGGGCATCCGGGGCGTGCTTGAGCTGGCGCTCGAAGACATCCCTGAGCCGGAAGACGATGACGAACTGGCCGACGGCTCGGCCGAGCGTCCCATCCGCCTGGCGGTGGCCGGGCGGCCCAACGTGGGCAAGTCGACGCTGATCAACACCTGGTTGGGCGAAGAGCGCCTCGTGGCCTTCGACATGCCCGGCACGACGCGCGACGCCATCAGCGTGCCGTTCGAGCGCAACGGCCAGCGCTTCGAACTGATCGACACGGCGGGCCTGCGCCGCAAGGGCAGGGTGTTCGAGGCCATCGAGAAGTTCTCGGTGGTCAAGACACTGCAGGCCATCTCGGATGCCAATGTGGTGCTGTTGCTGGTCGATGCCACGCAGGGCATCAGTGAACAGGATGCCCACATTGCCGGCTACATCCTTGAAACCGGCCGCGCCGTGGTCATCGCCGTCAACAAATGGGACGCGGTCGACAGCTACCAGCGCGAGATGCTGCAGCGCTCGATCGAGCACCGCCTGTCCTTCCTGAAGTTCGCGCCCATCCTGCACATTTCGGCGATCAAGCGCCAGGGCCTCGGCCCCCTGTGGAAGGCCATCTCGGATGCGTGGTCGTCGGCCACACGCAAGATGACCACACCGGTGCTCACGCGCCTGCTGGCCGAGGCCGTGGCCTATCAGCAGCCCAAGCGGGCTGGCACCGTGCGCCCCAAACTGCGCTACGCCCACCAGGGCGGCCAGAATCCGCCCATCATCGTGATCCACGGCAACGCCTTGGAGCACGTCACCGACGCCTACAAGCGCTACCTCGAAGGTCGCTTTCGCGAGCACTTCAAGCTCAGCGGCACGCCGTTGCGCATCGAGCTGAAGTCGGGCCACAACCCGTTCGACGACAAGTCTGCCTGACGGGGTGCTCCCCGTGCGCCCAAGCGCGCGGGGAGCACGCGTTCCGCCGGCTTGCCGTGTCATTCAGCCAGCTATACATGGGTTTACGTGGCGCTGCAGGTCAACGCCAGCTTGACTGTGTTAAGGTGGCGCGTCTGAAAACTTTTCAACACGGAGCATATCGTGAGCAACAAAGGGCAACTCCTACAAGACCCCTTCCTGAACCTGCTGCGCCGCGAGCACGTGCCGGTGTCCATCTATCTGGTCAACGGCATCAAGCTGCAGGGTCACATCGAGTCGTTTGACCAGTACGTTGTGCTGCTGCGCAACACGGTCACCCAGATGGTCTACAAGCACGCCATTTCCACGGTCGTGCCAGGCCGTGCCGTCAACTTCCACGCCAGCGAATCCTCCGAAGGGTGACCTCACCCCGTTCCTCCCCGCGCGCCGAGCCCGGCGCTTCTTCTCCGGCCGCCGGCGCTGCCCTGCATCCGGATGACCCCCGCGTCGTGCTGGTCGGCGTGGACTTTGGGCCTGGCAGCGCATTCGACCCGACGCTGGACGAGCTCGCGCTGCTGGCCGAGTCCGCCGGCGACCAGCCCGTGGCGCGCGTCACGGCCAAACGCCGGGCGCCAGACCCGGCTTTGTTCGTCGGCTCCGGCAAGGCCGACGAAATCAAGGAGCTCATCACGCTCTACCAGGCCCATGGCGTGATCTTCGATCAGGCCTTGTCGCCTGCCCAGCAGCGCAACCTCGAGCGCCATCTGGGCGTCGAGGTGCTCGACCGCACTGGCCTCATCCTCGAAATCTTCGGCGCGCGCGCCCGCAGCCATGAGGGCAAGCTGCAGGTCGAACTGGCTCGCCTTGAATACCTGTCTACCCGGCTTGTGCGCCGTTGGAGCCACTTGGAACGCCAACGTGGTGGTGTCGGCCATCGTGGCGGCCCGGGCGAAACTCAGATCGAGCTCGACCGCCGCATGATCGAGCAAAAGATCAAGTCGCTCAAGGAGCGACTGGGCAAGGTCAAGCGCCAGCGTCACACCCAGCGTCGCTCGCGCGAACGCACCGGCACCTTCCGCGTCTCGTTGGTCGGCTACACCAACGCCGGCAAGTCCACGCTGTTCAATGCCCTGACCAAGGCCGGCACCTACGCGGCCGACCAGTTGTTCGCGACGCTTGATACCACCACCCGCCAGCTCTACCTGCAGGCCGTGGGCCGTAGCGTCACTGTGTCTGACACGGTGGGTTTCATCCGCGACCTGCCGCACACGCTGGTCGAGGCATTCGAGGCCACTTTGCTTGAAGCCGCCGAGGCCGACGTGCTGCTGCACGTGGTCGACGCAGCCAGCCCCGTGCTGGAAGAGCAGCTTGCTGAAGTGCTCAAGGTGCTGCAGGACATTGGTGCCGGTGACGTCACGCAGGTGCTGGTCTTCAACAAGGTCGACCTGTTGCCGCCCCATCAGCGCCCGCGACACGAGCGTGATGTCTTCGAACTGCCGACGCATCGTGTCTGTCCGCGTGTGTTCGTCAGCGCGCTGGACGGCAGTGGCCTGCAGGCGCTGCGCGACCTGATTGCAGAGATCGCTGTTGACCGTTTGAACCGTGCGGACACGCCAACAGGGCCGGCCGATCCGCGTTTTGACAGGCACAATTCCAACGGCTTGCCGCCCGCGTCGGGCGGCGGGTCCTTCTTACCTCCCGTCTGAACATGAACATGTCTTCACCTTCCTCGGGCGACCCGTCTGTGAAATCTGTCCCGGCGGTACTGCGTGCGGTGGTCCTGGCGGCCCAACTGGCGGCTGGCGTTGTGCGTCGAGCTGGCTGGGTGCTGGTCTCGTCCGCACAGCAGCGGGTGCCCGGCGCCGCGGGCGGTGAACCCATGTACAACAACCGCAACGATGGCCCGCCCGATCTGGACGAACTGTGGCGCGACTTCAACCGCAAGCTCAGCGGCGTGTTCTCCGGCAAGGACGGCGGCGGCAGTGGCGACCAGGGGCCTGGCGGCAGCATGACGCCTGACCCCCGCAGTGCAGGCATCGGCATCGGGGTGGTGCTGGGGCTGGTGGGGTTGATCTGGCTGGGCAGCGGCTTCTACATCGTGCAGGAAGGGCAGCAGGCCGTTGTGCTGACCTTCGGCCGCTTCAGCCACACCTCCGAAGCGGGTTTCAAATGGCGCGCGCCCTATCCGATCCAGCAGCACGAAACCGTCAATCTGACGCAACTGCGCTCGGTCGAGGTCGGCAGCAACGCGGTGGTGCAGACCACCGGTCTGCGCGAAAGCTTCATGCTGACGCGCGACGAGAACATCGTCGACATTCGCTTCACGGTGCAGTACCGCTTGTCTGACGCCAAGAACTACCTGTTCGAGAACCGCAGCCCCGACGAGGCCGTGGTGCAGGCGGCCGAGTCGGCCGTGCGCGAGATCGTCGGCAACAGCCCCATGGATTCGGTGCTGTACGAGCAGCGCGACGCCATCGCCGCGCAGTTGGTGAAGTCCATCCAGGCTCAGCTTGACAAAGTGAAGGCGGGTGTTCTGATCTCCAACGTGAACGTGCAGAGCGTACAGGCGCCCGAGCAGGTTCAGGCGGCGTTCGACGATGCCGTGAAGGCCGGCGCTGACCGCGAACGCCTGAAGAACGAAGGCCAGGCCTACGCCAACGAGGTGATCCCGAAGGCACAGGGTACGGCCGCCCGCCTGCGTGAAGAGGCCGCCGGCTACTCTGCGCGTGTGGTGGCCCAGGCAGAGGGTGATGCCCAACGCTTCAAGGCGGTGCTGGTCGAGTACCAGAAGGCCCCGGCTGTGATGCGCGACCGCATGTACATCGACACCATGCAGCAGGTCTACAGCAACGTGACCAAGGTGATGGTCGACTCACGCCAGGGCAGCAACCTGCTGTACCTGCCGCTCGACAAGCTGCTCCAGGCCAGTGGCGTGGCTCCCGCCGCATCGGCGGCCGCGGCCGAGCCCGTGGCTGCGCCGACCGGCAATGGCGCCACCCTCGGCGGCGTCGGTACGCTTGATCCGCGCTCCCGTGACGGCTCGCGCAGCCGTGACCGCGATGCCCGCTGAAGCCCACGCAAGGAACCCCTGACATGAATCGCATCGGAACCTTCCTCATCGGCGCGCTGCTTCTGTTCTTCGTGGCCTCGTCCACGCTGTACGTGGTGGATCAGCGCCAGTTTGCCGTCGTCTATGCCCTGGGCGAGATCAAGGACGTGGTCAGTGAGCCTGGACTGAAGTTCAAGGCGCCCGCGCCGTTCCAGAACGTCGTCTTCCTCGATCGCCGCATCCAGACACTCGACAGCCCTGATCCCCGCCCCATCTTCACGGCTGAGAAGAAGAGCCTCGTGATGGACTGGCTGATCAAGTGGCGTATCACCGAACCCCGCCAGTTCATCCGCAACAACGGGGTCGACATCCGCAATGCCGAGTTGCGCCTGTCGCCCATCGTGCAGGCAGCGCTCAACGAAGAGGTGACCCGCCGCACGGTCACCGCTGTGCTGTCGACCGAGCGTGAGCGCGTGATGCGCGGCGTGCTGGCTCGCCTGGCGGACGACGCCAAGAACTTCGGCATTGAGATTGTCGACGTGCGCATCAAACGGGTGGACTTCTCGGCCAACATCACCGAGTCGGTCTACCGCCGCATGGAGTCCGAGCGCAAGCGCGTGGCCAACGAGCTGCGCTCGACCGGCGCGGCCGAGGGCGAAAAGATTCGCGCGGATGCCGACCGGCAGCGCGAGATCATCGTGGCCGAGGCTTACCGCGATGCACAGAAGATCAAGGGTGAAGGCGACGCCAAGGCCTCGGCCATGTACGCAGAAGCCTTTGGACGCGACCCGCAGTTTGCGCAGTTCTACCGCAGTCTGGAGGCTTACCGCACCACATTCCGCAGCAAATCGGACGTGATGGTGGTCGACCCGTCGAGCGACTTCTTCCGCGCCATGCGCGGCGCAGGCGCCTCGCCACGCTGATCCACCTGACACGCGGCAGTACCGATGAGCGACGTGCTCTGGCTGGCCCTGGCGCTGTTTCTGGTGCTCGAAGGGCTGTTGCCGGCCCTCAATCCATCAGGTTGGCGCCGGATGTTCGAGCAGATCCTGCAGTTGAGCGACCAGCAGTTGCGCACGTTCGGGCTGGTCAGCATGTGCCTGGGGCTCACGCTGCTCTGGGTGTTCGGCGGTTCGACCTGATATCCGGTCGCCCGTCTCGGAGGTCGGGTGCGTGCAAGCACCCGACCCGCGCCATTCCCCCGGTAGAATGGCGGTTTTAACCCCCCTCGCTTTTTGTATGTCGTCTGCTTGGCTGTTGCCAGAGCACATTGCCGATGTCTTGCCTGCGCAGGCTCGTCGCGTGGAGGAGCTGCGCCGCGTGTGGCTGGACGCCGCTCGCAGTTATGGCTACGAGCTGGTGATGCCGCCCATGCTCGAGCACATCGAGTCGCTGCTGTCCGGCACGGGTCACGCGCTCGACCTCAAGACCTTCAAGCTGGTCGACCAGCTCAGCGGTCGCACGCTCGGCCTGCGTGCCGATGCCACGCCCCAGGTGGCGCGCATCGACGCCCATCTGCTCAACCGTGCAGGCGTCACCCGCCTGTGCTACTGCGGCCCGGTGTTGCACACCCGCCCCGCCAGCCCTCACGCCAGCCGTGAGCCGCTGCAACTGGGGGCCGAGATCTACGGTCATGCCGGCCTCGAAGCCGATCTGGAAGTGGCCGAACTTGCGCTGCAAGGGTTGCAGGACAGCGGGCTTGGGCAGGGTCTCGTCGTTGATCTGGCCGATGTGCGCCTGATCGAAGGCGTGTTGGGCGGTCTCGGTCTCGAGCTGGGGGCGTCCGCCCATGCAGCCGTTGTGGCTGCGCTGACAAGCAAGGACGTGGCGGCGCTGCGCGACCTTGGTCGGGCGGGGGCCTTCGGCAACGTTGCCCATGCTGCCGACACGCTGGTGGCCCTGACCACGCTCTACGGTGGCAGCGATGTGCTCGCCCGCGCGCGCGAGCTGCTTCCGGCCCATCCGCTGGTCGATGCGGCGCTGGCCGATCTGGCTGCGTTGGCCGCCGGTCTGGCGGCATCACGCGAGGGTCTGAGCGTGGGCTTCGATCTTTCCGACCTCAGCGGCTACGCTTACTACAGCGGCACCCGTTTCGCCATCTATGCGGCCGGCCATGCCGACGCCCTGGTGCGCGGGGGGCGCTACGACGAAGTAGGGGCCGTCTTCGGCCGCCGCCGTCCCGCCGTGGGCTTCAGCCTGGACCTCAAGGTGTTGGCCGAGCTGCTGGCCTCGCGTGTCGGTCTTGCCGTGCGCCAGGCCATTCGCGCGCCGTGGGGGCAGGACCCGGCCCTGCGCCAGGCCGTCCGGGAACTCAGAGGGCAGGGCCACACGGTGGTGTGCGTGCTGCCCGGACACGAACACGACGTCCAGGAATTCGATTGCGACCGCGAGCTCGCATTGATCAATGGGCGCTGGACCCTGCGTGCGCTCTGAGCGCCGGGGCCTTGTATCTCGAAACAGGAATTCGCCATGCAAAGCACAACTGCGTCGGCCCGCGCCGGCAACCTTTCCGCCCGCAACGTCGTGGTGGTCGGCACCCAGTGGGGTGACGAAGGCAAGGGCAAGGTCGTCGACTGGCTGACCGACCATGCCGCAGCGGTGGTCCGCTTTCAGGGTGGCCACAACGCGGGCCACACCCTGGTCATCAACGGCAAGAAGACGGCGCTCCAGCTGATCCCCTCGGGCATCATGCGCGAAGGCGTGGCCTGCTACATCGGCAACGGCGTGGTGGTGGACCCTACCCACCTGCTGTCCGAGATCCAGCGCCTGGAAGATGCCGGTCTGGACGTGCGCTCGCGCCTGTTCATCAGCGAATCGTGCCCGCTGATCCTGCCTTTCCACGTTGAGGTCGACAAGGCCCGCGAAGCCCTGCGCGAGACCAGCGGCTCCGGCAAGATCGGCACCACAGGCAAGGGCATCGGCCCGGCCTATGAAGACAAGGTGGCCCGCCGTGCGCTGCGCGTGCAGGATCTCAAGCATCCCGACCGCTTCGCGAAGAAGCTCAAGGAGTTGCTGGACCTGCACAACTTTGCCCTGACTGGCTACCTCAAGGGCGGCGCGCTTGAGTTCCAGCCCATCTTTGATCAGGCCATGAAAGCCGCCGAACAGATCCTGCCCATGCTGGCCGACGTCGGGGTGAAGATCCACGCCCACAACGTCGCAGGTGGCTCGGTCCTGTTCGAAGGCGCACAAGGCACGCTGCTGGACATCGATCACGGCACCTATCCGTATGTGACCTCGTCGAACTGCGTGGCTGGCAATGCCGCCGCGGGTTCGGGTGTCGGCCCCGACAAGCTGCACTACATCCTGGGTATCACCAAGGCCTACACCACGCGCGTGGGCAGCGGCCCGTTCCCCACCGAGCTCGACTGGGATACCCCTGGGACCGTGGGTCATCACCTGTCCACCGTTGGCCAGGAGCGCGGCACCGTCACTGGCCGTGCCCGTCGCTGTGGCTGGCTCGATGCCGCTGCGCTCAAGCGCTCGGTGCTGATCAACGGCATCTCGGGCATCTGCCTGACCAAGCTGGACGTGCTCGACGGCCTGTCGGAGATCAAGGTCTGCACCGGCTACAAGCTGCGCGGCGAGACGATCGACATCCTGCCGCTGGACGCAGATGACATCGTGGCCTGCGAGCCGATCTATGAGACCTTCCCAGGCTGGGAAGGCACCACTTTCGGCCTGACGGCCTGGGATCAGTTGCCGGCCAATGCGCGCGCCTACCTGGAGTGTGTCGAGCGCCTGATTGGTGCGCCGATCGACATGGTCTCGACCGGCCCTGACCGCGATCACACCATTCTGCTGCGTCACCCCTACAAGGGCTGAGAGCAGGACAGGGCACGAAGCGCACAGCACACAAGGAGTATCGACCGATGCTGACCGACGACGGCAAACACCTCTACGTATCCTGGGACGAGTATCACCGGCTCATTGAAAAGCTGGCATTGCAGGTCCACGCTTCGGGTTGGGAGTTCGACCAGATCTTGTGCCTGGCCCGCGGCGGCATGCGCCCGGGCGATGTGCTGTCGCGCATCTTTGATCGACCGCTGGGCATCATGTCCACCAGTTCCTACCGTGACGAAGGCGGCACCCTGCAGGGGCGCCTGGACATGGCCAAGTACATCACCATGCCCAAGGGCGAGCTGGCTGGCCGCGTGTTGCTGGTCGACGATCTGGCTGATTCGGGCGTCACCCTGCGCGCGGTGGTGGATCGCCTGCGCGCCATGCCGGCCATCACCGAGCTGCGCTCGGCCGTGCTGTGGGTCAAGGGGGTGTCGAGCTACACGCCGGACTACTACGTGGACACCTTGCCCACGAGCCCGTGGATCCATCAGCCGTTTGAAGAGTACGACACGCTGCGCCCGGACGCTTTGTTGAAGCGCCATCAGGGCCTTTGATGGCATGCCAAGCACGGGCCCTCAGGGCCCGTTTTTGATGATGCGCTTGATGACGCGCACACAAGAAAAAAGCCGACAGACGATGTCTGTCGGCTTTTTCATTTGGTGCCCAGGAGAGGACTCGAACCTCCACGGAGTTACCCGCTAGTACCTGAAACTAGTGCGTCTACCAATTCCGCCACCTGGGCAGGTACTCTTGTTGGTTTTTGCGCTGCGCTGCATCAACCAAGACCGCTACTGTAGCATGATTTCCGTCATTCGCCGGGCGGCCTGCGTTTTTTGCGCAAATGCATCACCGGTGTGGGGTGGGGGCGACATGCGTCTGCACCCATGGGTTGATGGGGGAGGGCATCTCGCTTGTGCGGCGGGTTTTTCATGCAGCACAAGCCCCTGGGTGATGTACCCTGTCGTGGTGACCCGACCATGGCCCGTGCGGCCCATCCGAACAGAAAAAAAGCCGACAGACTGTGGTCTGCCGGCTTTCATCTTGGTGCCCAGGAGAGGACTCGAACCTCCACGGAGTTACCCGCTAGTACCTGAAACTAGTGCGTCTACCAATTCCGCCACCTGGGCAGGTACTTTGTCCGCCTGCATTTCAAGAAATCTCTACAAGAAAATTTCTTGTCTCGTGCATCAGCGAAGACCGCAACTATAGCATCAAAATAAACAACATGACAAGTACTCCCCAACTGGCCGTCAGCCTGATGAGCGAAATCGACGGCACCGTGCAGGGCCACCGCGACGGACACGGCTTTGTGTTGTCCGATGACGGCGCCGCATCGGTCTACCTCTCGCCGCAGGAGATGCGCGCCGTGATGCACCGTGACCGTGTCAAGGTGCGCGTGGTGCGCTTCGACCGCAAGGGGCGCCCGGAGGGGCTGGTGCTCGACATCCTGGAGCGGCGCTCCACCACTCTGATCGGGCGCTTGCTGCATGAGGGCGGTGTCTGGCTCGTGGCGCCAGAGGATCGACGCTACGGGCAGGACGTGCTGGTGCCCGCCAAGGGGACGGGCAAGGCTCAGCCGGGGCAGGTGGTGGTGGTGCAGCTGACCGAGCCGCCCACACTGCACGCGCAGCCCGTCGGCAAGGTGGTCGAGGTGCTGGGCGAGATCGATGATCCCGGTATGGAAATCGAGATCGCGGTGCGCAAGTACGAGGTGCCGCACCAGTTTGCCGAAGACACGCTGGCGCAAGCGCAGAAGCTGCCCGAGAAGGTCCGTCCGGTCGACAAGCGCAACCGGGTCGACCTGACCGATGTCGCCCTGGTGACCATCGATGGCGAGGATGCCCGCGATTTCGATGATGCCGTCTATTGCGAGCCGGTCACGGTCGGACGCTCGAAGGCGCCCAACGGCTGGCGTTTGCTGGTGGCCATCGCGGATGTGAGCCACTACGTGAAGCCGGGCGAGGCGCTGGATCGCGACGCCTACGAGCGTGCCACCTCGGTCTACTTCCCCCGTCGCGTCATCCCGATGCTGCCCGAGAAGCTGTCCAACGGCCTGTGCTCGCTTAACCCGGACGTGGACCGGCTGTGCATGGTCTGCGACATGGTCATCACGCACGAGGGCGAGATCCACGCCTACCAGTTCTATCCGGCCGTGATGCATTCGCATGCCCGCTTCACCTACACCGAGGTGGCCGCCATCCTCGGTAACACGCGCGGGCCCGAGGCCGTGCGCCGCGAGGCGTTGGTGCCGCATCTGCTGCATCTGCACGAGGTCTACCGCGCGCTGCTCAAGGGGCGCACGCAGCGAGGCGCGGTGGACTTCGACACCACCGAGACACAGATCGTCTGTGACGACAACGGGCGCATCGCGAAGATCGTGCCGCGCGTGCGCACCGAGGCGCACCGTCTGATCGAAGAGTGCATGCTGGCCGCCAACGTGTGCTCGGCTGACTTCATCTTGCGCGCGCGGCATCCGTCCTTGTATCGCGTGCACGAGGGCCCGACGCCCGAGAAGCGCGAGACGCTGAAGAACTACCTCAAGGCGCTGGGCCTGGGTTTGAGTCTCGGTGAGGAGCCACGTCCGGGCGATTTCCAGGCGATCGCGCAGGCCACCAAGGACCGGCCGGATGCCACCCAGATCCACACCATGCTGCTGCGTTCGATGCAGCAGGCGGTGTATACGCCTGTCAACGCAGGACACTTCGGGCTGGCTTATGAAGCCTACACACACTTCACCAGCCCGATCCGACGCTACCCGGATCTGCTCGTCCACCGCGTGATCAAGGCCTTGCTGGGGCGTGAGCGCTACAAACTGGCGTTGCCGCCTTCGGTCGTGTCGTCCGTGGGCACCTTCCGCAAGCCGGGCAGCAAGGGGCTGGTGACCCAGGGGCTGGACAAGGCCGTGATTAAGGCGGCCAAGGGCAAGCTGCCACCCGCTGAGGCGCAGGCCTGGGAAACCGCGGGCATCCACTGCAGCGCCAACGAGCGCCGCGCCGATGAAGCCTCGCGCGACGTTGAGGCCTGGCTGAAATGCATGTTCATGCGCGAGCGTCTGGGCGAGGAGTATGCCGGCACCGTGACCGCGGCCACGTCGTTCGGGCTGTTCGTGCAGCTCGACGGCCTGTATGTGGAGGGTCTGATCCACGTCACCGAGCTGGGTGGCGAGTACTACCGCTTTGACGAAGTGCGACAGGAATTGCGTGGTGAACGCACCGGTGTGCGCTATGGCATCGGGGCGCGGGTGCGGGTGCAGGTCAGCCGAGTGGATCTGGACACGCGCAAGATCGACTTCCGCATGGTGCCGGAGTCGTCGGAAGGGCGGGCAGGTAGTGCGTCTCCGTCGCGACGCAAGGGCAAGTCGGCCGGCCAGGACACCTGGTCCGCCCAGGACGAACTCGCCGAGATCCGTGAGGCCGATCGGATGGTCAAGCGCTCGGCGGGCGCACGTGGGGCGCGCGAGGAAAGCCGTGGCGCCAGCAGCACCAAGAGCGCCGGGCCGGCTGGCACCGGCGCGCGCCGCAAGGGCGGGGGTGGCAAGCCGGCAGCCAGCCGCAAGAGCGCGCGCGGCAAGCGGTGAATGCGCGTTTTCGTGCTATATTCTCAGGGTTTGCCTGAGTGCAAACGTTTTTCTGAAACCCAGAGCCCGCAGTCCAAGGTGTCACACACGTGATCAATGCGGGTTCTCAGACCCAACCTCTGGAGCTACACATGTCTGTGTCCATGCGCGAAATGCTGGAAGCCGGTGTCCATTTCGGTCACCAAACCCGCTTCTGGAACCCCAAGATGGCCCCGTTCATCTTCGGCCATCGCAACAAGATCCACATCATCAACCTTGAGAAGACCCAGCCCAAGCTGGAAGAAGCGCTCAAGTTCATCAAGCAGCTGTCGGCTCGCCGCGGCACCGTCATGATGGTTGGCACCAAGCGCCAAGCCCGTGACATCATCGCCGAAGAAGCTGGCCGCGCTGGCGTGCCCTTCGTGAACCAGCGTTGGCTGGGTGGCATGCTGACCAACTTCAAGACCGTCAAGGGTTCGCTGAAGAAGCTCAAGGACATGCAAGTCCAGGTTGAAGCCGGTCTGGACGGCCTGAAGAAAAAGGAAGGCCTGCTGTTCCAACGCGAGCTGGCCAAGCTCGAGAAGGACATCGGCGGTATCCAGGACATGAACGCCCTGCCGGACGCCCTGTTCGTGATCGATGTCGGCTATCACAAGATTGCCATCGCTGAAGCCAAGAAGCTGGGCATCCCCGTGATCGGCGTGGTCGACACCAACCACTCGCCCGAAGGCATTGATTACGTCATCCCCGGTAACGACGACTCGTCCAAGGCCGTGGCCCTGTATGCCAAGGCCGTGGCTGACGCCATCCTGGAAGGCAAGGCCAACGCCGTCAATGATGTGGTCGCTGCTGCCGCTGGCGACGACGAGTTCGTTGAAGTGAACGAAGCCGCCTGATTCCGCCTCACCAGGCAAGAAGGGGCTGTGCATCAGCCCCTTTTTTTCAACAGAGTCTGAACTTGAATGGTTGCGCCCGTGGCGCGGCCTCATACGGAGAATACAAATGCCCGCAATCACCGCCAGCATGGTTTCCGAACTGCGCGCCAAGACCGACGCGCCGATGATGGAGTGCAAGAAGGCCCTGACCGAGGCCGATGGCGACATGGCCAAGGCTGAAGAGATCCTGCGCGTCAAGCTGGGCAGCAAGGCCTCGAAGGCCGCTTCGCGCGTGACCGCCGAAGGCGTTGTGTCGGCCTTCGTGAACGGCTCGACCGGCGCCCTGGTCGAGATCAACTGCGAAACCGACTTCGTCTCCAAGAACGAGTCGTTCCTGGCCTTCGCCAAGTCGGTGGCCGAACTGATCGCCCAGAACAATCCCGCTGACGTCGCCGCCATCGGTGCGTTGCCGCTGTCGCAAGACGGTTTTGGCCCCACCGTGGAAGAAGTGCGTAAGGGTCTGATCGGCAAGATCGGCGAGAACATGTCCATCCGTCGCTTCAAGCGCTACGAGGGCGGTGGCAACCTGGCCGCCTACCTGCACGGTTCGCGCATTGGCGTGATCGTCGAGCACGCCGGCGACGCTGTGGCTGCCAAGGACGTGGCCATGCACATCGCCGCCATGAAGCCTGTGTCGCTGTCGGCTGCCGACGTGCCTGCTGCGCTGATCGAAACCGAGCGCAATGTGGCCACTGCCAAGGCCGCCGAGTCGGGCAAGCCCGCCGACATCGCCGCCAAGATGATCGAAGGCGCTGTTCAGAAGTACCTGAAGGAAGTCTCGCTTTTCAACCAGGTCTTCGTGAAGGCCGCCGACGGCAAGCAGACCGTCGAGCAGTACCTGAAGTCGGCCAACACCGAAGTCAAGTCGTTCACGATGTACGTGGTGGGCGAAGGCATCGAGAAGAAGCAGGACGACTTCGCCGCCGAAGTGGCTGCCACGATGGCCGCCGCGAAGGGTCAGTGATCCAGCGCGACAGACAAGGGGGCTTCGGCCCCCTTGTGCTGTGTGCCGTACCCGCTCCCTTAAGATCTTCCATCCTGCCCCCCCAGCCACAAGGACACCCATGGCCGCCTACAAGCGCATCCTGTTGAAACTCTCTGGTGAAGCCCTGATGGGCGACGATGCCTATGGCATCAACCGCGCCACGATCGTGCGCATCGTCCGGGAAGTGCAGGAGGTGACGGCACTGGGCGTTCAGGTGGCCGTCGTGATCGGTGGCGGCAACATCTTCCGCGGTGTTGCAGGCGGCTCGGTCGGCATGGACCGAGCCACGGCCGATTACATGGGCATGCTGGCCACCGTGATGAACTCGCTGGCGCTGGCCGATACCATGCGCCAGGAAGGCATGACGGCGCGTGTCATGTCGGCCATCAGCATCGACCAGGTGGTCGAGCCGTATGTGCGCCCGAAGGCGCTGCAATACCTCGAAGAGGGCAAGGTCGTGGTGTTCGCCGCGGGCACCGGTAACCCCTTCTTCACCACTGACACGGCTGCCGCCTTGCGCGGTGCCGAGATTGGTGCCGAGATCATGCTCAAGGCCACCAAGGTGGACGGTGTGTACACGGCTGATCCCAAGAAGGACCCGTCTGCCACGCGCTATGCCTCGATCACCTTCGATGAGGCGCTGATCAAGAACTTGCAGGTGCTGGACGCGACGGCCTTCGCGCTGTGCCGCGACCAGAATCTGCCGCTGAAGGTCTTCTCGATCTTCAAGCAGGGCGCGCTCAAGCGCGTCGTGATGGGCGAGGACGAGGGGACGCTGGTCCACGTTTGACAGCGATGGTTGTCGGCGCAGCCATGTGCCGACGCGTTGTGGATGACATCATCCGAGCCACGGAGTTTTGCCATGAGCATTGCAGACATCAAGAAAAACGCCGAGCAGAAAATGCTCAAGTCGATTGAGGCTTTCAAGAGCGAGCTGAGCAAGATCCGCACGGGTCGGGCCCATCCCGGCATCCTGGATCAGGTGCAGGTCGAGTACTACGGCTCCATGGTGCCCATCAGCCAGGTGGCGAATGTGGCCCTCATGGACGCCCGCACGATCAGCGTCCAACCCTGGGAAAAGGGCATGGGGCAGAAGATCGAGAAGGCCATTCGCGAGTCGGATCTCGGTCTGAACCCAGCCACGCAGGGTGACCTGATCCGTGTGCCGATGCCGCCGCTGACGGAGGAGCGCCGCAAGGAACTCACCAAGGTCGTCAAGGGCGCCGGCGAGGATGCCAAGGTCGCCGTGCGCAACCTGCGCCGTGATGCCAACGAGCAAGCCAAGAAGCTGCTCAAGGACAAGCTGATCACCGAAGACGACGAGCGTCGCTCTCAAGACGAGGTGCAGAAGCTCACCGACCGAACGATCGCCGAGGTGGACAAGCTGGTTCAGGCCAAAGAAGCCGAGATCATGGCCATCTGAGCGCGCTGGCGCTTTGTCATAATCGCGTGCCATGTGCACGATGCGAGGCGGGACAGACCGCCTCGTTTTGTTTTCAAGGCCCCCGCTATCCAGCATGACGTCCGAACGCTCTCACGACTCTCTTCCCCGGCATGTGGCCATCGTCATGGACGGCAACGGCCGCTGGGCGCGCAAGCGCTTCATGCCTCGCGGCATGGGGCACCGTGCGGGCGTGGACGCTTTGGTCAAGGTGGTGCAGGCCACCGCGGCTCGGGGCATCCCCTATCTGACGGTCTTTGCCTTTTCTTCCGAGAACTGGAAGCGGCCGGAAGAAGAGGTGTCGGGGCTCATGAGCCTGCTGCTGGTGGCCTTGTCCAAGCATCTCGCGCGCCTGTCGGCCGACGGCGTGCGCGTGCGGGTGATCGGCGATCTGGACAGCGTTTCCGAGCGCATCCACCACGCGCTGCGCGAGGCAGAGCAGGCCACGGCCCACAACAGCCGCCTCACACTGACGGTGGCCTTCAACTACGGCGGCCGTTGGGACATCGTGCAGGCTTGCCGCCGTGCCATGAGGGCTGGGGTTGCGCCTGAGGCGCTGGATGAGGCGACGCTGTCGCGCCACATGGCCATGGCCGACACGCCGGATCCGGATCTCTTCATCCGCACCGGTGGCGAGGTGCGTCTGTCGAACTTCCTGCTGTGGCAGAGTGCGTACGCCGAGCTGTACTTCACGGACTGTCTGTGGCCGGATTTTGACGACGGTGAGCTGGACCGGGCGCTACGCGACTACGCCGGCCGCGAACGTCGCTTCGGTGACGTGGGCGCCTCCGGTCAGGGCGACGCGGCGGTGGGCTTGGGCGAGTCGCCCGTCGAGCAAGGAGACCGATGATGCTCAAGCAGCGCGTGATCACCGCGTTGGTGTTGGTGGCCATCCTGCTGCCTGCGCTGGCTGCCGAAGCGGCCTGGCCCTTTGCCTTGCTCACGCTGGTGTTTGTGGCCGCAGCGGGCTGGGAGTGGTCGAGACTGAACGGGGCGCCTGGCTGGCGGGCCTGGGTGCTGGCGGCCGCTGTCGTCGGCGGCGCGCTTTATGCGGCGGCACAGTTGGCTTTGCCGGTCTGGTCTGCGCAGCCCTCGGGCTCGGCGCTCAGCGAGCCACACACGCACACCTGGGGCGAGCCGCCCGTGGGCTTTCTGGTGCCTGGGTGGGTCTGGTGGCTGGCTGCCCTGATCTGGGTGCCTGGAGGCGGGGCCATGCTGCGCTGGGGCACCGCCCATTGGCTGGCCGTGCCGCAGGTCCTGCGCAGGCTGGTGGGGGTGCTGATCCTGGTGATGGCGTGGCTGGCGTTGGTAGAAGGTCGCAGCCAGGGCCTGAACTTTCTGCTGTCCGTGTTCTGCCTGGTCTGGGCCGCCGACATCGGTGCCTATTTTGGCGGGCGGGCCTTTGGCAAACGCAAACTGGCGCCGTCCATCAGCCCGGGCAAGAGTTGGGAAGGTGTGATCGCCGGCATGCTGACGGTCGCGGTGCTCGCCGCGCTGTGGGTGTGGGTGGATCGCCATGCGGCCGTGGCTGACGGCCCCAGTCTGTACAGCCGGCTCTGGACGGGGCTCGGTCCGCTGGGCGCGGCACTCGCGTTGGCGGCTTTGACAGGCATGAGCGTGGCCGGCGATCTGGTCGAGTCGCTCGTCAAGCGTCAGGCTGGTGTCAAGGACAGCAGCCAGTTGCTGCCCGGGCACGGTGGGGTGCTGGACCGCGTCGATGCCTTGCTGCCCGTGCTGCCCCTGAGTCTGGCCGTGATGACCTTGTGTCATGGATGAGCGTGTCATGAAGCCGTTGCAGCGGGTCTGTGTTCTGGGCGCCACCGGCTCCATCGGTGGCAACACGCTGGACGTGTTGTCGCGCCATCCAGAGCGTTTCGAGGTGTTTGCGCTGACCGCGGGTTCACGGGTCGACGAACTGTTCGGCCAGTGTGTTCAGTGGCGCCCCCGATACGCGGCGCTGTCGGCCGAGCCGGAGGCGGTCGCATTGCGCGCCCGTTTGCGCGAGGCAGGTCTGGCCACCGAGGTCCTGTCGGGTGAGGCTGCGCTGTGCGAGCTTGCGTCCCATCCGGATGTGGACGTGGTGATGGGCGCCATCGTGGGAGCGGCGGGCCTGAATCCCTGCCTGGCGGCGGCACGCGCCGGCAAGCGCCTGTTGCTGGCCAACAAAGAAGCGCTGGTAGTTGGAGGTCGGTTGTTCATGTCGGCCGTCGCCGAAGGCGGGGCCACGCTGCTGCCCATCGACAGCGAGCATTCGGCCATCTTTCAGTGCCTGCCGGAAGACCCGCAGACCTGGTCCCAGCGCATCGACCACATCGTGCTGACCGCTTCGGGCGGACCTTTCCGTCAGCGCGATCCGGCCAGCTTCGCGTCGATCACGCCCGATGAAGCCTGCGCCCACCCGAACTGGGTGATGGGCCGCAAGATCTCGGTCGATTCGGCCACGATGATGAACAAGGCGCTGGAGGTAATCGAGGCGCGCTGGCTGTTCGGGCTCGCGCCCGCGCAGATCAAGGTGGTGCTTCATCCGCAGAGCATCATCCACTCGATGGTGGTCTGCCGCGATCGATCCGTGCTCGCCCAGTTGGGCACGCCGGACATGCGCGTGCCCATCGCTTATGGTCTGTCCTGGCCGGAGCGCATCACGTCGGGCGCGGATCTGCTCGACCTGACGCGCACCGCAGCGCTGACGTTCGAGGCGCCTTGCCCCCAGCGCTACCCCGGCCTCCAGTTGGCCTGGGACACCCTGGGCGGCCCTGAAGGCAGCACCTGTGTGCTCAACGCTGCCAATGAGGTGGCTGTTGCCGCCTTTTTGGCCCGGCGGATCCGTTTCGATCAGATCCATGCGGTCAACCATGCGACCCTGTCAGGCTGCTTGCCCGAGCCGGGCGTGGCAGACTCCGTGGCGGGCCTGCTGGAACTGGACGCGCGGGCCCGGGTCTGTGCGGAGGGCGTCGTGCGGTCGCTGACGGCATGATGCGCGCGCGGCTCTGGATGCAAGGAGTGTGAGCATGTTGACGACTGCGCTGGCTTTTCTGGTAACCATCGGCATCCTGGTGGTGATCCACGAGTACGGCCACTACCGCGCTGCAGTGGCGTGTGATGTCAAGGTGCTGCGTTTCTCTGTGGGCTTTGGACGGGTGCTGTGGAGTCGCATGCGCGGCGAGACCGAGTTCGTGATCTCCGCGCTCCCGCTGGGTGGCTACGTGAAGATGCTGGACGAGCGCGAGACACCGGTTGATGCGGCCGAGCGACACCGGGCCTTCAACCGCAAGCCGCTGCGCCAGCGGGCCTTCATCGTGGCGGCTGGCCCGGCTGCCAACCTGCTGCTGGCCATCGCGCTGTACGCGGGGGTCAATTGGGCCGGCGTGCAGGAGCTCAGCCCCTGGATGGCTCAGCCCCAGCCCGGCTCGCTCGCCGAAGAGGCTGGCCTGCAGGCCGGGCATCAGGTGATGGCTGCGCGCGAGTCGCGGGGCGAGTCTGGCCCTGCCGATTGGACGCCAGTGCGGTCCATGTCGGATCTGCAGTGGCTGCTGACCCAGTCCGCGCTGGCGGGCCGCGATCTTGAGCTGCAGGTGGCCCGCCGCGACCAGGCCGCGGCCGAGCCCCACGGTGCCAGTGTGTTGCGCTTGTCCCTGAGCCGTCTGTCGGCCAGCGACGTCGATGCCCGACTCATGGACCGCATCGGCCTGACCGGTCCTTACGGCGAGCCGCTGATCAGCGATGTGGTGCCGGACGGCCCGGCCGAGCGCGCAGGGTTGCAGGCGGGGGACCGCGTCCTGCGCATCAACGGTGAGGTGCCGCGTGATGCCGCTGCTTTGCGCCGCGCGATTCGCGAAAGTCAGCCCGATGCAGACCTGCGTCCCATCGTGCTCGACATCGAGCGCGCCGGGCGCGCGCTCACGCTCGAAGTGACGCCGGTGCGCAAGGAAGTGCAAGGCCAGATGCTGCCGCGCATTGAAGCGGCCATCGGGTCGGCACCGGCGATGGTGACTGTGCGTTACGGTGCCTGGGAAGGCCTGACCCGCGCGCTGGACCGCACGTGGGAAGTGTCCGTGCTCAGCCTGCAGATGCTGGGCAAGATGCTGATCGGCGAGGCGTCGCTGAAAAACCTCAGCGGGCCGCTGACGATCGCCGATTACGCCGGGCGGACCGCCGAGCTCGGGTGGGTCTACTACATCGGCTTTCTGGCTCTGGTGAGCGTGAGCCTCGGCGTGCTGAATCTGCTGCCCCTGCCTGTCTTGGACGGGGGGCACCTCATGTATTATCTTTTCGAAGCGATCACGGGCCGCCCGGTGTCCGATCTCTGGCTGGAACGGCTTCAGCGCGGTGGCTTGGCCATCATGTTGCTGATGATGTCGCTGGCCCTCTACAACGACCTGGCGCGCCTGATGGGCGCGCATTGATTTGTCTGCGCATGCCTAAGTCTTCCCTGTTCGCGGGGCCGTTCCGGCCCAAGTTGATCGCGGCCGTTCTTTCTTCCACGTTGTTCAGCGCCGCGTTCGCTGTCGAGCCTTTTGTGCTGCGGGATATCCGGGTCGAAGGTCTGCAGCGCACCGATGCCGGGACGGTGTTTGCGTCGCTGCCTTTCCGCGTGGGCGACACCTACACTGACGACAAGGGCGCCGCGGCCTTGCGGGCTTTGTTTGCAACCGGGTTGTTCAAGGACGTGCGCATTCAGATCGACGGCAATGTCGTCGTGCTGGTCGTGGAAGAGCGGCCTGTCATCTCGCGCGTGGAATTTGTCGGCACCCGTGAGTTCGACAAGGAAGCGCTGATCAAGGCGCTGAAGGACGTGGGCATTGGCGAGGGCCAGCCCTTTGACCGCGCGCTGGCTGACCGCGCCGAGCAAGAGCTCAAGCGCCAGTACCTGACCCGCAGCCTGTACGGCGTCGAGGTGGTCACCACCATCACGCCGGCCGAACGCAACCGCGTCAACGTCACCTTCACGGTCAATGAGGGTGAGATCACCAAGATCCGCAGCATCCGCATCACCGGCAACAAGGCGTTCTCTGAAAGCACGCTGTTGGCCCAGATGGACCTGACCACAGGCGGATGGCTGACCTGGTACACCAAGTCCGACCAGTACGCCCGCTCCAAGCTCAATGCCGATCTGGAGGCCATCCGCTCCTACTACCTCAATCGCGGTTACCTGGAGTTCCGCATCGAGTCGGCCCAGGTGGCCATCTCGCCTGACAAGCAGGACATCTCGATTGCCATTCAGGTCAACGAGGGCCCGCGCTACATCGTGACCGGTGTGCGGCTGGAAGGCGATTACCTCGGCAAGGAAGACCAGTTCCGTCAACTGGTCAACATCCGCCCGGGCGAGGCCTACCGCGCCGACGAGGTGGCCAGCACGATTCGCGCCTTCACCGACCGCTTTGCGGCCTTTGGCTACGCGTTTGCGCGTGTCGAGTTCCGCCCCGAGCTGAACCGCGAGAAAGGGCAGGCTGTGGCCGTACTCGTGGCCCAGCCGCAGCGCCGTGTTTATGTGCGCCGCATCAACGTGGCGGGCAACTCGCGCACGCGCGACGAGGTCATCCGCCGCGAGTTCCGGCAGTTCGAATCGGCCTGGTACGACGGCCAGAAGATCAAGCTCTCGCGTGATCGCGTCGACCGACTGGGCTACTTCAAGCAGGTGTCGGTGGACACCGCTGAAGTGCCGGGCACGGTCGACCAGGTGGACCTGACCGTGACCGTCGAAGAAAAGCCCACCGGCAACCTGATGCTGGGCGCGGGTTTCTCCAGCGCTGAGAAGTTCACGCTGACTGCCTCGGTCAAGCAAGACAACGTCTTCGGCACCGGCAACTACCTCGGCATCGACCTGAACACCTCGAAGTACAACCGCACCATTGTGCTGAGCACGGTCGACCCGTACTTCACCGATGACGGCGTCTCGCGCGCCGTCGATGTGTTCTACCGCACCTCTCGGCCGCTGAACACGCAAGGTGGCGACTACGAAATCACCACGCCGGGCGCGGCGTTGCGTTTCGGTGTGCCGTTCACCGAATTCGACACCGTCTTCTTCGGTCTGGGTATCGAGCAGACCGCCATCAAGGGTTCCACGGGCCTGCCCGTGAGCTATCAGGAACACCGCCAGATCTTCGGCGACCGCAGTCTGTCGGTGCCGCTGACGGTTGGCTGGGCGCGCGATGGCCGCGACAGCCTGATCGCACCGACGCAAGGGCGGTATCAGCGCGTCAACCTCGAGTTGGGCATGTTGGGCGACACCCGTTATGGCCGTGCCGATTACCAGTTCCAGCAGTATGTGCCGCTGACCAACCGCTACACGCTCGGTTTCAACGCTGAGCTCGGCTATGGCAAGGGCTTCTCGGGCAAGCCTTACCCGGTCTTCAAGAACTTCTACGGCGGTGGTCTGGGCTCGGTGCGGGGCTTCGAGCAGAGCACGCTGGGGCCGGTGGACATCGAAGGTGCGTACGTCGGTGGCGCCAAGCGCATGAACTTCAACACCGAGCTGTACATCCCGTTCCCTGGTGCTGGCAACGACCGCACGCTGCGCCTGTTCTCCTATTTCGATGCGGGGAACGTCTGGGGCGAAAAGGAGTCCGTCAGCCTCAGCGAGTTGCGGGCGTCCGTCGGGGTGGGCATCAGCTGGATCTCGCCCGTGGGGCCGCTCAAGCTGAGCTTCGGCAAGCCGGTGCGCTATTTCGATCAGGATAGAATCCAACGACTCCAGTTCCAGATCGGCTCCGTGTTCTGACCATGCGTGCTCCATTCAAGACCCTGGCCGCGGTGGCCCTGGCGCTGACCGTTGCGACGGCTCAGGGCCAGGAGCTCAAGATCGGCTACGTGAACCTGGACCGCGTGCTGCGTGATGCCGGGCCGGCCAAGGCAGCGCATGCCAAGCTCGAAAGTGAGTTCCTGCGGCGTGACAAGGAACTGGTCGACGCCGAAGCACGGCTGAAGACGGTTTCCGACAGGTTCGAGAAAGACGCGCCCACACTCAGCGAATCCGAACGTCTGCGTCGGCAGCGCGAGCTGGTCGAGCAGGGGCGCGAGCTGCAGCGCAAGCGCCGTGAGTCGCAGGAGTACATGAACCAGCGCAAGAACGAGGAACTCGCCGCCTTGATCGACCGCGCCAATGTGGTCGTGCGCCAGATCTTCGACCAGGAGAAGTACGACCTCATCCTGCAGGAAGCGGTGTTTGCCGGCCCCCGCGTGGACATCACCGACAAGGTGATCCGGGCCATGAACGCCGCGCCGGCCAAGTGAGCGCCGCAGCGCAGCGGGCGGGCGCCCCCGGCGTCGGCGCCACGCTGGGTGAGCTGGTCTCGGCGCTGGGTGGCACGTTGCTGGGCGATCCGGCCGTGGCCATCTCGGCCATTGCGCCGCTCGAGACCGCCTCGGCGCAGGATATTGCCTTCCTGTCCAACCCGCGTTACCGGGCTCAGCTGGCCACCACGCAGGCCGGCTGCGTCATTGTCTCGCCTGCCACGCAGGACGAGGCGGCCGCGCGCGGCGCGGTCATCGTCACCGATGACCCCTATCTGTACTTCGCCCGCCTGACGCAGTGGTGGGCCGCCCGCTTGCGGCCGCGCCCTGAACCGGGCGTGCACCCATCTGCCGTGGTCGACCCGACCGCCGTGCTGGGGCAGGGCGTGAGCATCGGCCCACTCGCCGTGATCGAGGCCGGCGCCATCCTCGAAGACGACGTTGTCGTCGGCCCGCATTGTGTGGTGGGCGCCCGGGCCCGCCTGGGTGAGGGCACGCGACTGGCCGCCCACGTCACCGTGGGGTTTGACTGCACAGTCGGACAGCGCTGCATCTTTCACAGTGGGGTGGTCATCGGCGCGGACGGCTTCGGTTTCGCGCCGCAGCAGGGCACCTGGGTCAAGATCGAGCAGTTGGGCGCCGTGCGCATTGGCAACGATGTGGAGTTGGGCGCGAACACCTGTGTCGATCGGGGTGCGCTCGATGACACCGTCATCGAAGACGGCGTCAAGCTCGACAACCTGGTCCAGATCGCGCACAACGTGCACATCGGCGCGCATACGGCCATGGCCGGCTGCGTGGGTGTGGCGGGCAGCGCCCGCATCGGCAAGCACTGCACGGTGGGCGGCGCGGGCATGATCCTGGGCCATCTGACGCTGGCCGACCATGTGCATGTGTCGTCCGGCACCTTGATTTCACGCTCCGTGCTCAAGCCGGGGCATTACAGCGGGGCCTTCCCGTTCGATGACAACGCTTCCTGGGAAAAGAATGCGGCCACCCTGCGCCAGCTGCATGCGCTGCGCGACCGCATCCGGGCCCTCGAGAAAGAAGTGAAGAAGTAATGGACATCCACAAGATCCTGGCCAAGCTGCCCCACCGTTATCCCTTTCTGCTGGTCGACCGCGTGCTCGAGGTGGAGCCCGACGTGCGCATCCGTGCGCTGAAGAACGTCACCATCAACGAGCCGTTCTTTCAGGGGCATTTCCCGAATCGTCCGGTGATGCCCGGCGTGCTCATGCTCGAAGCCCTGGCCCAGACAGCGGCGCTGCTGGCCTTCGAGTCCATGGGCAAGGGCGTGGACGAAAACTCGGTCTACTATTTCGTCGGCATTGACGGCGCGCGCTTCAAGCGGCCGGTCGAGCCGGGCGACCAGCTCTTCCTGGATGTCCAGATGGACCGCAACAAGGGCGGCATCTACAAATTCAACGCACAAGCCTATGTGGGCGAAGAGCTGGCGGTGTCGGCCCAGCTCATGTGCACGGTGCGCAAGGTCAGCTGAGCCCATGGCACAGATCCATCCCACCGCCATTGTCGACCCGCAGGCCCAGTTGCACGAGTCGGTCACGGTCGGCGCCTTCACGACGATCGGGCCGAATGTCCGCATCGGCGAGGGCACGACCGTGGGCTCACATTGCACGATCGAGGGCCACACCACGATCGGTGCCAACAACCGCATCTACCAGTTTGCCTCGCTGGGCGCTGACCCGCAGGACAAGAAGTACAAGGGCGAGCCCACGCAGCTGGTCATCGGCGACGGCAACACCATCCGTGAGTTCACCACCTTCAACACCGGCACGGTGCAGGACAAGGGCATCACGCAGGTGGGCAACGGCAACTGGATCATGGCCTATGTACACGTGGCCCACGACTGCATCATCGGCGACGACAACGTGATTGCCAACGGCGTGCAGTTTGCCGGTCATGTGCTGGTGGGCAACCACACCCTGATCGGCGGCATGAGCGGTGTACACCAGTTCGTTCGCATCGGCGACTTCGCGATGTGCGGCTTCCAGACCCGCCTGTCGCAAGACCTGCCACCGTTCGTGATGGCCGCCGGCAACCCGGCTGAAGCGCAGAACGTTCATCAAGAGGGCCCGCGTCGCCGGGGTTTCTCGCCCGAGCGACTGTCGGTACTCAAGCAGATGTACAAGCTGCTGTATCGCAAGGGGCTGACGCTGGAGGCCGCGCGTCAGGAAATCGCCGCGCTCAAGGGGCAGACCCCGGAGGCAGAAGGCGAGATCGATCTGATGCTGGGCTTTTTGGAGGATGCCCAGCGCGGCATCGTCCGCTGAGGTCCGAGCCCGATGCAGCGTGACGCGCCCCGTGTGGCCATGGTGGCCGGCGAGACCTCCGGCGACCTGCTGGCCAGCCTGTTGATGGGCGGCATGCAGGCGCGCTGGCCAGCCATGCGCAGCATGGGCATCGGCGGGCCGCGCATGGTCGCGGGCGGTTTCGAGGCCTGGTGGCCGTGCGACAAGCTGGCCGTGCATGGCTTCAACCTGGAGCTGTTGCGACGTTTTCGCGAGATCTGGACCATCCGCCAGCGGCTGGGCGACCGGCTGCTGGCCGATCGGCCGGACGTGTTCGTCGGCGTCGACGCACCTGACTTCAACCTCGGCCTGGAGGCCCGCCTGAAGACCCAGGGCATCAAGACGGTTCACTTCGTCAGCCCGTCGATCTGGGCGTGGCGGGGCGGGCGCATCCACAAGATCCACCGCTCGGTGGATCACATGCTGTGCCTGTTTCCATTCGAGCCGGCGCTCTATCACGACCATGGCATCGACGCCACGTTCGTGGGCCATCCGCTGGCCGATACCATCCCGCTGGAGGTGCCTCGCACGGCCGCTCGCCAGGCGCTGGGCCTGGCGCCTGACGCGCAGGTGGTGGCCGTGCTGCCCGGCAGCCGGCGTGGCGAGATCCGCTTCATCGCGCCGGCCTTTCTGGAGGCCGTGGCCCTGCTGGCGCGGGAGCGGCCGGCGCTGCGTTTCGTGTTGCCGGTGGCGCCAGGCCTGCGTCCGATGATCGAGCCGCTGGTACGCGCGCATGCGCCGAATGCGCCCATCCTGCTCACCGACGGGCGTTCGCACGAGGCACTCGCCGCCTGTGACGTCACGTTGATCGCCAGCGGCACGGCCACCCTCGAGGCCGCGCTGTTCAAGCGGCCCATGGTCATTGCCTACAAGCTGTCGGCGCTGAGCTGGCCCATCATGAAGCGCATGGGCTACCTCCCATGGGTGGGCTTGCCCAACATCCTGCTGCGCGAGTTCGTGGTGCCCGAGCGGCTTCAGGACGATGCCAACCCACGGCAACTGGCCGACGATGTGCTGGCCTGGCTGGACGATCCAGGCCGCTGCGCAAGCGTGGCCAGGCGCTTCGACGCGCTTCACCAGACACTGCGGTGCGACACGGCCCGCATGGCCAGCGATGCGATCGCGAAAGTCATCGGTGGCTGAGGGCTCGCCCATGGTGGCCGACGGCCCCCGCCAGCTGGACCTGCTGTGGACGGTGGCGCCGCAGGGCCTGCTGGCTGGCGTGGATGAGGCCGGGCGTGGCCCCTTGGCCGGCCCGGTGGTGGCCGCGGCCGTCATCCTGGACGACATGCAGCCGATTGCCGGCCTGGCCGATTCGAAGAAGCTCACCGCCCGCGCCCGCGATCGCCTGTATGACGAGATCCGCGCCAAGGCGCTGTGTTGCAGCATCGCTGAGGCCAGTGTCGAGGAAATCGACCAACTCAACATCCTGCACGCGACCATGCTGGCCATGCGCCGCGCGGTCGAAGGCCTGCGCCTGCGGCCCGCGCTGGTGCAGGTTGACGGCAACCGCGTGCCCACGCTGACGGTGCCCGCCGAGGCGGTGGTCAAGGGCGACAGCAAGGTGCAGGCGATTTCGGCCGCCTCCATCCTCGCCAAGGTACACCGCGACCGGCTCTGCGAAGAGCTTCATGCCTGCTATCCGCTGCACGGCTTTCAGGCCCACAAAGGCTACCCGACTGCCGAACATGTCGCGGCCTTGCGGCGGCACGGGGTGACGCCGGCACACCGCCGCAGCTTTGCGCCGGTCAAGGTGGCGCTGGGCCTGCTCCCGGACCCGAGCCTGACTCTGGGCCGCTGAGCCACCCGACGAGAATCACCATGTCGACCGCCTCTGACCGCCATCCCAAGGTCCTGTCCATCACCTCGCGCGACAACCCGCTCATCCAGCGGCTGCGGCGCCTGGGCCAAGACCCGGTGGCCTACCGCAAGCTGGGCGCCGTGTGGCTGGAGGGCGACCACCTGTGTGCGGCTGCCGTACAGCGCCGCGTACAGCCCACCGATGCGGTGATCGCCGACACCGCCTGGACGGGCGAGCATGGTGTGGCGCCGCCGGCCGACGGCATGGCGCGTGAGCTGTCTGCCCTGGCTCGGCAGGCCGAGCGCGTGGTCGTGGTGCCCGAGGCCCTGTGGAAGCACTTCACCGGCCTGGAGTCACCCGCGCGCCTGGGTTTCGTGCTGGCCCAGCCTGGCGAAGGCGTCTCGGCCGCGATCCGCCCGGTCGCCCGCACCGTGGTACTTGACCGCGTGCAGGACGCTGGCAACGTCGGCAGCATCCTGCGCAGCGCCGCGGCCATGGGGGTGGAGCAGGTGGTGGCCATCAAGGGCACGGCGGGGCTCTGGTCGCCCAAGGTGCTGCGCGCGGGCATGGGGGCGCACTTCGCACTCCATCTGGTAGAGCAAGCCACAACCGAGCTGTTGGCTGAATGCCTGCGCGTGACGCTGGTCGGAACCAGTTCGCACACCGACACCTCGCTGCCAGAAGCCGACCTGCCCGACCCCTGCGCGTGGGTGTTGGGGCACGAAGGGCAGGGGGTCTCGGCCGCGTTGCAGGCCCAGTGCCGCCTGACCGTGCGTATCCCGCAGCCGGGTGGCGAAGAGTCGCTGAACGTGGCCGCCGCAGCGGCGGTCTGCTTGTACGAAAGCATGCGGCAGCGCCTGGCAAGCAGCGCGTGAGCACGCAGCGATTGATCTAAGAATCATTCGCATTTATAATGTTGGCATGTCTTCTCAGATGCCAGCTGTCCTCGCTTTGTCTGCCGAACTCGCGGCAGCAGGCGGAGGCGTGCCCGGTTCGCCCGGGGTGCCCTCTATCGGTGCTCAGGTCGAGGTGACGACCTCGCAAGCGACGCCTGCGGGCCACCGTGTGTGGCAGAGCGCAGACCTGTTTGGTGGCGAGACGGTGGTGTGGATCGAGCACCAGGGCGCCCAGTACCAGTTGCGCACGACCCGCCAAGGCAAACTCATCCTCACAAAATGAAGCCGGCAGGGGCATCCGTGGCGCCGCCCGGATTCCCCTAGAATGCATTCAGTGCAATGTTTTGTCACGGATGCGGCGTGGGTCCGCCCGTGGCGTCATCTTGAGGAGGATGTATGGACCGTTCGATTCGACCTGTAGACGCGGTGTACGGCGCGGCCGTTGGCGCGGAGACGCGCCAGCGCGTGATGCGCAACACCTATGCCTTGCTGGCCCTGTCGATGTTGCCCACCGTGGCGGGTGCCTGGCTGGGCATGGCCATGGGCTTCACCTTCTTCGCAGGCAAGCCGCTGGTGGGCTTCATGGTGTTCATGGCCGTGGCCTTCGGCTTCATGTTTGCCATTGAGAAGTTCAAGAACTCTGGCGTGGGGGTGGCGCTGCTGCTGGGCTTCACCTTCTTCATGGGCCTGATGCTGTCGCGCATGATTGGCTACGTCGCCGGTCTGGCGAACGGTGCGCAGATCATCGGTCTGGCTTTTGGCACCACGGCGGTGGTGTTTGCGTCCATGGCTGCGCTGGCGGGCAGCATCAAGCGCGACCTCTCCAGCATGGGCAAGTTCCTGTTCATGGGGGTGATGGTCATCCTGGCTGCCATCGTCGCCAACATCTTCCTGCAGATCCCGGCGCTGTCGCTGACCATCTCGGCCCTGGTGGCCGTGGTGTTCTCGGCCTACCTGTTGTATGACCTCAAGCGCATCCTGGACGGCGGCGAGACCAACTACATCTCTGCCACGCTGGCGCTCTATCTGGACGTCTACAACATCTTCACGTCGCTGCTGCACCTGTTCACTGCCTTTGGTGGCAGCGACGATTGAGTTGCCTGGCGACCCAGCAAACCCGCCCCGGCTGGCCCGCGGCGGGTTTTTTTTCGTCAGTACTGGTCGCCTTCGCCCACGTAGGTCCCCGGCGCGAGGTTCTCGAAACGGGTGTTGGCCTTCAGGAAGGCCAGGTGGATGCTGCCCACTGGGCCGTTACGCTGCTTGCCGATGATGATCTCGGCCGTACCAGGAATCTTGGATTCCTTGTTGTAGTACTCGTCGCGGTAGATGAACATGATCACGTCCGCGTCCTGCTCGATGGCGCCGGATTCACGCAGATCGGACATCATCGGCCGCTTGTCTGGTCGGGTTTCGACCGAGCGGTTCAACTGCGACAGCGCGATCACCGGGCACTGAAGCTCTTTGGCCAGCGCCTTCAGGCCCCGCGAGATCTCGCCAATCACCGTGGCGCGGTTTTCTTCGTTGCCGCCCGAGCCGCTCATCAGCTGCAGGTAGTCGACGATGATCAGGCCCAGCGTGCCGCCAAACTGGCGGGCGAGACGGCGGGCTCGGGCGCGCAGCTCGTTGGGCGACAAGCCGGGGGTTTCGTCGATGAAGACGTTGGCGCTGCGCAGCTTCTCGACCGTTTCGCTCAGGCGGCTCCATTCATCGTCGCTGAGGCGCCCGGTACGCAGGTTCTGCTGGTTGATCCGCCCGATCGAGCCGACCATCCGCAGCGCGAGCTGCGATGCACCCATTTCCATCGAAAACACCGCCACGGGCAGGCCCTCGTTGACGGCCACGTTCTCGCCGATGTTCAGCGCGAACGCGGTCTTGCCCATCGAGGGGCGGGCCGCCAGGATGATGAGGTCGCCTTTCTGCAGGCCGGCTGTCATGCGGTCCATGTCGATGAAACCGGTGCGCACGCCCGTGACGTCCTCGGCACCGTTGTCGGCCAGTTCCTGGACGCGGTCGAGCAGGTCCACCACCAGGCCATCCATCGCGTGGAAGCCCTGCTTGTTGCGGCTGCCTTCCTCGCCGATCTTCATGATCTTGGCTTCGGCTTCATCGAGGATGTCCGACACCGTGCGGCCCTGCGGATTGAAGGCGTTGGTGGCGATCTCGTCGCTGGCTGAGACCAGCTTGCGCAGCACCGCCCGCTCGCGCACGATCTCGGCGTAGCGGCGGATATTGGCCGCGCTGGGCACCGACTGGGCCAGGGCGTTGAGGTAGGCCAGTCCGCCCACGTCGTCGCCCTTGCCCATCATCTGCAGCTGCTCGTAGACCGTGATCACGTCCGCCGGCTTCGAGGCATTCACGAGCTTCTGGATGGCCAGGAAGATGAGCTGGTGCTCCAGCCGGTAGAAGTCGCTTTCGTTGAGGATGTCGGAGGCGCGGTCCCAGGCGCTGTTGTCGAGCAACAGGCCGCCCAGCACGCTCTGTTCGGCCTCGATCGAGTGCGGTGGCACGCGCAACTTGGCGACTTCATCGCTGCCTGACGCGTCGGCGTTGCCACGGGTGGGGAAGGGGGAGGGAAATGCTGCAGCCATGGTGGCAATGATAGGTGGGATGCCGGCGGATGCCTGTGGACAAGGCTGTGGACGGACGCTGAACTTCCTGGGGAATCGTGTGCACAACTGGCGTGCCGCCCCCCAGAAGAAAAGACCAAAAGAAAAAGCCGGCTGGAAGCCGGCTTGTCGAGCCCCGCCGAGGCGGGGTCAGGGGCGTATGCTCGCCCCGCGCGATCAGGCGGTTTCGCCGACCACGTTGATGGTCACGTCCACCGTCACGTCGGTGTGCAGCGACACCGACACGCCGTGGTCACCGATGGTCTTCAGAGGACCATTGGGCAGACGCACTTGCTGCTTGGCCACTTCGAAGCCGGCAGCCTTCAGGGCTTCGGCGATGTCGAAGTTGGTGACCGAGCCGAACAGGCGGCCGTCCACGCCGGCCTTCTGGGTCAGCGACACGGTCTTGCCGTTGAGCTTCTCGCCCAGGGCTTGAGCGGCGGCCAGCTTTTCAGCCTGGACCTTCTCCAGCTCGGCGCGGCGGGCTTCGAATTCCTTGACGGCGTTGGCGGTGGCGCGACGGGCCTGGCCGGTGGGGATCAGGAAGTTACGGGCGTAGCCGTCCTTGACCTTGACCACATCACCCAGGTTGCCCAGGTTGGCGACTTTTTCCAGCAGGATGATTTGCATGACGAGAACTCCTTAGACCTTGTGCTGGTCGCTGTAGGGCAGCAGAGCCAGGAAGCGGGCGCGCTTGATGGCCGTGGTCAGCTGACGTTGGTAGATCGCGCGCGTGCCGGTCAGGCGGGCGGGGATGATCTTGCCGTTTTCAGCGATGAAGTCGCGCAGCGTGTCGACGTCCTTGTAGTCGATCTGTTCGACGCCAGCGACGGTGAAGCGGCAGAAGCGCTTGCGGCGGAACAGCAGGGATTGCGAGTTGCGCTTGCCCTTGCGGTCTTTGGAGAACTTGCCGTTCTTGGAGCGGGGAGCAGCCATGATTGACCTCTCAGTATGTGTTTAAACGATGTCCGTGAGTGCGGTGATGTGGAGCAGGACGCCGCGGCCATTGCGAGGGGCACCCAGGAATCCCGTCACGAGAAGGGATGTGCCGATGTCCGTCCGGTTGAGCTGCTCGGCCACGGGGCCAAGCGCCACTGCCTTGACGTCCAGCTTGACCTTGCGGTCTTGCTGGGCTTCCGTCACCGTGGATTCGTGCGCGAGCACGAGATCGAGGGCGGGCAGTCCGGCGGGGGTGTATCGCAATACCTTGCGTTCGATGATTTGCGCAGACAGCTCGACGCGGTTCATGAACGCTGGGCATCACGCCTGACGAGTCAGGCGGTTGCTTGCTCCTGCTGGGCCTTGCGGGCCTCTTCACGCTCGACTTGCTTCATCATGACGGAAGGCGCGGTTTCAGCCTTGTCCTTCTGGACGGTCAGGTGACGCAGCACGGCATCGTTGAACTTGAAGCCGGTTTCGAGTTCAGCCAGGATTTCCTTGCTGACTTCGATGTTCAGGCACAGGTAGTGAGCCTTGGCGAGCTTGTTGATCTGGTAGGCCAGCTGGCGGCGGCCCCAGTCTTCAACGCGGTGAACCTGGCCACCGTTGGAGGTGATCAGGGTCTTGTAGCGCTCCAGCATGGCCGGAACCTGTTCGCTTTGATCCGGGTGGATCAGCACGATGATTTCATAGTGACGCATGGAAACTCCTTGTGGATTCCAGTTGATGGAAGCCGTCGCGAAGCGTCAAACCCGCTGACGGCAAGGCTTCCGTTGCCTCGGATGTAACTGAGGCAGACAGGAAATCGGAAAACCCGCGAGTATAGCAAGAAAAAAGCGCCGCGGCAGGCGGCGCTTGGGGCGCGGGGTGGCGAGGGCGTGTCAGCTGGCTGCCAGCCGCTGCCAGGTTTCGACCACGGTGTCCGGGTTCAGCGAGATCGACACGATGCCCTCGGCTGCCAGCCATTCGGCGAAGTCGGCGTGGTCGCTGGGGCCCTGGCCGCAGATGCCGATGTACTTGCCGTGGGCGCGGCAAGCTGCGATCGCGCGCGAGATCAGCGCCTTGACAGCCGGGTCACGCTCGTCGAAGTCGTGCGCCAGCAGTTCCAGGCCGGAGTCACGGTCCAGGCCCAGGGTGAGCTGGGTCAAGTCGTTCGAGCCGATGGACATGCCGTCGAAGAACTCCAGGAACTGCTCGGCCAGGATGGCGTTGCTGGGCACTTCGCACATCATGATGACGCGCAGGCCGTCGGTGCCACCCTTGGCCGCGCGCACCAGGCCGTGGTCGGCCAGCATCTGGGTCACGCGCTCCGCCTGCTTCAGCGTGCGCACGAAGGGCACCATGATCTCGACGTTGGTCAGCCCCATGTCGTTGCGCACGCGCTTGAGCGCCTCGCATTCCATGGCGAAGGCCTCACCGAACTCCTCAGAGATGTAACGCGAGGCGCCGCGGAAGCCCAGCATCGGGTTTTCTTCTTCCGGCTCGTAGCGCGAGCCGCCGATGAGCTTCTTGTACTCGTTGGACTTGAAGTCCGACAGGCGCACGATGACGGGCTTGGGCCAGAAGGCGGCTGCAATCGTCGCCACACCTTCGGCGAGCTTGTCGACATAGAAGGCGCGCGGCGAGGCATGGCCACGAGCGACCGATTCCACGGCCTTTTTCAGGTCGGTGTCGACGTTGGGGTAGTCGAGGATGGCCTTGGGGTGGACGCCGATGTTGTTGTTGATGATGAACTCAAGGCGGGCCAGGCCCACGCCGCTGTTGGGCATCTGACAGAAGTCGAAGGCGAGCTGAGGGTTGCCCACGTTCATCATGATCTTCAGGCCGATGTGGGGCATCTCGCCACGGGTCACCTCGGTGATCTCGGTCTCGAGCAGGCCTTCATAGATGTGGCCGGTGTCGCCCTCGGAGCAGGCCACGGTGACCAGCGTGCCATCGGTCAGGCGGTCGGTGGCGTTGCCGCAACCGACCACGGCCGGGATGCCCAATTCGCGCGCGATGATGGCAGCGTGGCAGGTGCGGCCGCCGCGGTTGGTGACGATGGCGCTGGCGCGCTTCATCACCGGCTCCCAGTTGGGGTCGGTCATGTCGGTGACCAGCACGTCACCGGGCTGCACCTTGTCCATCTCGGCGATGTTGTGCACGATGCGCACGGGGCCGGTGCCGATCTTCTGACCGATGGCGCGGCCTTCGGCCAGCACGGTGCCCGTGCCCTTGAGCTTGTAGCGCTGCTCGGCCTTGCCGTGGGCCTGGCTCTTCACGGTCTCGGGGCGGGCCTGCAGGATGTAGAGGTGGCCGTCGGTGCCGTCCTTGCCCCATTCGATGTCCATCGGGCGGCCATAGTGCTGCTCGATGATCAGGGCGTAGCGGGCCAGCTCCATCACCTCATCGTTCGTCAGGCTGTAGCGGTTGCGGGCTTCGACAGTGGTGTCCACGGTCTTGACCAGCTTGCCGGAGGCGGCTTTCTCTTCAGGCGTCGAGAACTCCATCTTGAGCAGCTTGGAGCCCAGATTGCGGCGGATCACGGCCTGCTTGCCGGCCTTCAGCGCCGGCTTGTGCACGTAGAACTCGTCGGGGTTGACGGCGCCTTGCACCACGGTCTCGCCCAGGCCGTAGCTGGAGGTGATGAAGACCACGTCCGAAAAACCCGACTCGGTGTCGATGGTGAACATCACGCCGGATGCGGCCAGATCGGAGCGCACCATGCGCTGCACGCCGGCCGACAGGGCCACCACGTCATGGGCAAATCCCTTGTGCACGCGGTAGGAGATGGCGCGGTCGTTGTACAGCGAGGCGAAGACTTCCTTCATCTTGTGAAGGATGTCCTCAATGCCCACCACGTTCAGGAAGGTCTCTTGCTGACCTGCGAACGAGGCGTCGGGCAGGTCTTCGGCCGTGGCCGAGGAGCGCACGGCGAACGAGGCGTTGGGGTTGTCGCCAGCCAGCTTGGCGTAGGCATCTCGGATGGCCTTTTCCAGGTCCGCCGGGAAGGGCTGTGCCTCGACCCAGCCGCGGATCTGGGCGCCGGCTTCGGCCAGGGCGCGCACGTCGTCGGTGTCGAGCGTGGCCAGGCGCTGGCTGATGCGGTCGGCCAGGCCGTCGTGCTTGAGAAACTCGCGGAAGGCGTGGGCCGTGGTGGCAAAGCCCGTGGGCACGCGCACGCCGTCGGGCAGCTGCGAGATCATCTCGCCGAGGCTGGCGTTCTTGCCGCCGACGACCTCGACGTCGGACATGCGAAGTTGCTCAAAAGGCACAACCAGGGCGGTCGGCTCAAAGCGTTGGGTCATGGGAAGCTCCAGGATGGTGAAAAAAACCGGGGGCGCCGCGGGCGGTCACGACCTGTTGTGCTTGTGATGGGTCAGGCCGCCATTGGCACGAGTTGGAGCGATTGTAGGGTCAGCCCTATCATCACGGGTCCACCGATTCCACACCGGGGCGCCGTTTATCGGACACCCCCTCAAACAGGCGACGCATGCACATGCCCGATCGAAGCGTATTTTTTGTGTCCGACGGCACCGGGATCACGGCCGAAACGATGGGCAACTCCATCCTGGCGCAATTCGCTGTCAAGCCGCGCCATGTGCGCCGGCCTTTCATCGACACGGTAGACAAGGCCCATCAGGTGGTCAGAGAGATCAACTCTGCCGCCGAGCGCGAGGGCAAGCGCCCCATCGTGTTCACCACGCTGGCCAACGACGAGGTGCTGGACATCCTCAAGGGCTGCCGCGGCAAGGTGTTTGACGTGATCAAGACCTTTGTGGAGCCGCTGGAGCACGAGTTCGACATGAAGTCGAACCACCGCGTGGGCCGTTTCAGCGACGCCAGCCAGGATCAGGAATACAACAACCGCATCGATGCGATCAACTTCGCACTGGAGCACGATGACGGGCAATCGTCCCGGAGCCTGGATTCGGCCGATGTGGTGCTGGTCGGTGTCAGCCGCTGTGGCAAGACGCCCACATCCTTGTACCTCGCCATGCAGCACGGCATCAAGGCGGCCAACGTGCCGCTGATCCCGGAAGACTTCGACCGGGGTTTTCTGCCCACGATGCTCAAGCCTTATCGGAAGAAGTGTTTCGGTCTGACGATCGATCCGGTGCGTCTGAGCCAGATCCGCAACGAGCGGCGTCCCAACAGCAAGTACGCCAGCCTCGAGAACTGCCGGGCCGAGGTCAACGAGGCCGAGGCCATGATGCGCCGCGAGGGCATCGCCTGGTTGTCGTCGACCCACAAATCGATCGAAGAGATCGCCACGACGATCCTGCGCGACATCCGCCCGGATCGGCTGATTTACTGAGCGCGGGCCGGTTGGGCCTGGAAGGCGAATTCGGTGGGGGCGCGCAGGCGGGTGACCCGCACCACAAAGGGCCAGCCCAGCGCGCCGGTGGCCTCTTCGATCTGCAGCAGCTCACCCGGGATGAGTTGCTCGCTCTGGAGCGCGGCATGCGCGGCGCGCGACAGACGGCGGTCTTGCAGCTGGGCCTGACCATCTTGCAGATGCGTCGGGAGCGAGCGTAACCAGTAGGCGCTGCGGCGTTTCGCCGGGTTCGCCTCTTTCAATGCGGCGAAGCGTTCCACCGATTGCTGGCGGGATCCCGCCTCGACTCGCAGGGCGTTGGCCGCGTGGAGCAGGTCGGTGAGGGCCGTGGGCGCGAGGATGATCACGAGCACCCAGGCCATGACGCCAGCGATCAGCCTGTCCTGCCAGTCGGGCAGAAGCAGCCAGACGGCCGCTGCGCTCACCCCGGCCAGCGCGATCGCTGTGGTGGCGACGGCGAGCGTGTCGTCGTCAGCGCGCAGCGGCACAGGCCCTTGATGCGCCAGCCCTGCCCACATCGTGAGCAGGAACAGCGCAATCAGGCCCCCGCAGACCCAGTGGAGCCGGCGCTTTACTGGTACTCGCTGACGGGCACGCACGCGCAGAAGAGGTTGCGGTCACCGTAGACGTTGTCCACCCGGCCCACGGGCGACCAGTACTTCTGCCGGCGCAAGCCGACGACAGGGTAGGCCGCCTGTTCACGGCTGTAGGCGTGGGCCCAGTCGGCCTTCAGCAGGCTCTCGGCCGTGTGCGGGGCATTCTTCAGCGGGTTGTCGTCTTGCGGCAACTGGCCTTGCTCGACCTGACGGATCTCTTCGCGGATCGCAATCATGGCGTCGCAGAAGCGGTCCAGCTCAGCCTTGGATTCGCTCTCGGTGGGCTCGACCATCAGCGTGCCCGCCACCGGAAAGCTCAGCGTGGGCGCGTGGAAGCCGTAGTCGATCAGGCGTTTGGCCACATCTTCTGCGCTGACGCCGCTGGTGTCCTTGAGGGGGCGCAGGTCGAGGATGCACTCGTGGGCCACGCCGCCACCCTTCACATTGGACTGGCCGCTGCTGAAGTGGATGTCGTAGTGGTCAGCCAGTCGCGCTGCCACGTAGTTGGCATTCAGGATGGCCACTTCGGTGGCGGCCTTCAGGCCCTCGGCGCCCATCATGCGGATGTACATCCAGCTGATGGGCAGCACGGCGGCGTTGCCCAGCGGCGCGGCCGACACCGCGCCCACCTGTTGCGCCTCACCGATGCCGGCCGCGCGGTGGGCAGGCAGGAAGGGCTTGAGGTCTTCGACCACGCACACGGGGCCCACGCCAGGGCCGCCGCCACCGTGGGGGATGCAGAAGGTCTTGTGGAGGTTGAGGTGGCTGACATCGCCACCGAACTGGCCGGGCGCGGCCAGGCCGACCAGCGCGTTCATGTTGGCGCCGTCCACATAGACGCGGCCGCCGTGCTGGTGCACCAGGGCGCACAACTCGGTCACGCGGGTCTCGAACACGCCGTAGGTGGACGGATAAGTGATCATCACGGCGGCGAGCTTGTCGCTGTGCTGCTCGCACTTGGCCTTCAGGTCGTCCAGATCGACGTTGCCGTCGGCGTCGCACTTGGTCACCACCACCTGCATGCCCACCATCTGGGCCGAGGCCGGGTTGGTGCCGTGGGCGCTTTCCGGGATCAGGCAGATGTTGCGGTGGCCTTCACCGCGCGATTCATGCCAGGCCTTGATGATCAGCAGGCCGGCGTACTCGCCTTGCGAACCGGCATTGGGCTGCAGGCTGATGCCGGCGTAGCCGGTGGCCTGAGACAGCCAGCTGCACAACTGGTCGTTCAGCAGTTCGTAGCCGCGCAGTTGGTGGCGCGGCGCGAAAGGGTGGATGTGCGCGAACTCGGGCCAGGTGATGGGAATCATCTCGCTGGTCGCGTTGAGCTTCATCGTGCACGAGCCCAGCGGGATCATGGTGCGATCGAGTGCGAGGTCCTTGTCGGCCAGGCCCCGCAGGTAGCGCAGCATCTCGGTTTCGCTGTGATAGCGGTTGAACACAGGGTGAGCCATGAAACCGCTGGTGCGTCGCAGCTCGGCTGGAATGCCCAGGCTCACCCCGCCTTCAAACGCGGCGAACGAGGGCAGCGCCTTGTTGCCGGCAAACAGCGTCCACAGGTCGATGATGTCGTCGCGCGTGGTGGTCTCGTCCAGCGAGATGCTGACGCTGTCGGCGCTGGCGTCGCGCAGGTTGATGCCCATCTGCTCGGCGGCCGCCAGGATGGCTTCACGGTCTTCGGCCAGTACCTGCACGGTGTCGAACCACGTGGTATGCACCACGGTGCGGCCCAGTGACTTCAGGCCTTCGGCCAGGATGGAGGCATACGTGGCCACACGCAAGGCGATGCGCTGGAGGCCCTCGGGGCCATGGTAGACGGCATACATGCTGGCCACCACCGCCGGCAGCACCTGGGCGGTACAGATATTCGAGGTGGCCTTTTCGCGGCGGATGTGCTGTTCGCGTGTCTGCAGCGCCAGCCGGTAGGCCGGGTTGCCATGGCTGTCTACGCTGACGCCGACCAGACGGCCGGGCAGCGAGCGCTTGAACTCGTCCTTGGTGGCCAGATAGGCAGCGTGCGGGCCGCCATTGCCCATGGGCATGCCGAAGCGCTGCGTGGTGCCGCAGACAATGTCAGCGCCCATCTCGCCAGGCGGCGCGAGCAGGGTCAGTGCCAGCAGATCGGCCGCCACGATGGCCAGCGCGCCCTTGGCGTGCAGCGCGTCGATCAGGGGGCGCAGGTCGCGCACCTGGCCGTTGACGCCGGGGTACTGCAGCAGCGCGGCAAAGCAGTCGTTGTTCTCGAGATGCGTGGCCAGATGGGCGGCATGCACCACATCGACCGTGATGTCCAGCGGCTCGGCCCGGGTCTGCACCACTTCCAGCGTTTGCGGGAACACGTCGTGGCAGACCACGAAGCGCAGCGACTTGCTTTTGCCCACGCGGGCCGCCAGCGTCATGGCCTCCGCCGCCGCGGTGGCCTCGTCCAGCATCGAGGCGTTGGCGATCGCCATGCCCGTGAGGTCGGTCACCATGGTCTGGAAGTTGACCAGCGCTTCCATCCGACCCTGCGAGATCTCTGCCTGGTAAGGCGTGTAAGCCGTGTACCAGGCCGGGTTCTCGAGGATGTTGCGCAGGATGACGCCGGGCGTCAGCGTGCCGTAATAGCCTTGGCCGATGAAGTTGCGCATCAGCTTGTTCTGTTGCGCAATGCCTTTGAGCTCGGCCAGCGCCTGCGCCTCGGTGAGCGGGGCGGGCAACTGCATGGCCGCCTCGCGGCGGATGCTGACAGGCACGATGCTGTCCATCAGGGCCTGGCGTGAGGCCACGCCGATGGCAGACAGCATCTGCGTTTCGTCGCTGGCATCCGGCCCGATGTGGCGGGCGCGGAAGGCAGTGGCGTCTTCAAGTTGGGCAAGGGAGGGCAGGGCGTTCGGCATGGTGTTCGGCGGCGTGATGCGGGCAGGGCCCTCGGGCTCAGGCGTTCTTGAGCAGATCGTCGTAGGCGGTCTTGTCCATCAGGGCGTCGGCATCGGCCGGGTTGGCCAGCTTGACCTTGAAGAACCAGCCGGCGCCCATCGGGTCGCTGTTGGCCAGGGCGGGGTCGTCGCGCAGGGCTTCATTGACGGCCACGATTTCGCCGGTCAGCGGCATGTAGACGTCGGCGGCGGCCTTGACGGATTCGACCACGCCAGCCACGTCCTTGGCGTTGAAGCTGGTGCCCACCGCGGGCAGATCGACGAACACCACATCACCCAGGGCGTCCTGGGCATGTTGGGTGATGCCCACGGTGGCGGTGCCGTCGGCTTCGATCTGGAGCCACTCGTGGTCGGGCGTGTACTTGATGGTCATGTTGACGTCCTTGGCAATCAGGTTGGTGCGCCGGGGCGCAGAAGGGAGGTTGGGAGCCGAACGGGCGTGATTGTCTCAGCCCTTGGGGGCATGGCGTGCTGGCGCGGTTCAGCCGGTTTGGGGTCAGCCGGTTGGACCGGGGCTCAGCCGCGGTGGTAACGGTTGGGCACGAAGGGGGTGGGGCTTACCGTCATGGGCACGCGCTTGTCGCGCACCAGCGCGAACACGGCGGTGCCTGCGGCGGCGTGCGCGGTGGCCACATAGGCCAGGGCAACGGGCTGGTTCAGGCTGGGGCCCAGCGAACCGCTGGTGACCACGCCGATCTCGGCGCCACTGGCGTCCACCACCTTGGCGCCCTCGCGAACGGGCATGCGTTCGGTGCTGATCAGGCCCACCCGCTTGCGGCTGACGCCTTCGGCCAGTTGCTGGCCAATCACCTCGGCGCCGGGATAGCCGCCCGCACGCGCACCACCAGGGCGGCGCACTTTCTGGATGGCCCAGGTCAGCGCGCCTTCCACCGGGGTGGTCGTGGTGTCGATATCGTGGCCATAAAGACACAGGCCGGCTTCCAGGCGCAGGGTGTCGCGCGCACCCAGTCCGATGGGCTTGACCTCCGGCTGAGCCAGCAGGGCGCGGGCGAGCTGCTCGGCCTGAGCGGCCGGCACCGAAATCTCGAAGCCGTCTTCGCCGGTGTAGCCCGAGCGGGTCACGAAGCAGTCGATGCCGTCGAGCGCGAAGTGGCCGCCGGTCATGAACACCAGTTGGTGAACGCCTTCGTTCAGGCGCGCCAGGGCTGTCACGGCTTCGGGGCCTTGCAGCGCCAGCAGCGCCTGGTCGGGCAGCGGCGTGACCGTGCAGAGATGACCGATGCGGGCTTGCAGGTGAGCGATGTCCTGGGCCTTGCAGGCGGCGTTGACCACCAAAAACAGGTCGTTGTCGCGTCGGGTGACCATCAGGTCATCAAGGATGCCCCCCTGCTCGTTGGTGAACAGGGCGTAGCGCTGCTTGAAGCGGGCCAGATCCACGATGTCGACCGGCACCAGGGTTTCGAGTGCGGCATCGGCGCCCGGGCCGCTCAGCAGCACCTGACCCATGTGCGAGACATCGAACAGGCCGGCGGCGGCGCGGGTGTGTTTGTGTTCAGCCAGGATGCCCGTGGCGTACTGCACGGGCATGTCGTAGCCACCGAAGGGCACCATCTTGGCGCCGAGTTCGATGTGAAGCGCGTGCAGCGGGGTGGTAAGCAGGTCTGCGGACATGGGAAGACGGCCAGTCGCCAGACCGGCTGGAGGGCAAACAATCCGTTCCACGTCATGCTTGCGCCTGACGGGGGCTGCCCTCGCTGTCCGCTTTACCTGAGAGATTGACCCTTCGCCCCGGCTGGCCGGCGCGGTGAGGGCTTGCCCCTTCGGTGGGCTGGCTCACGCCGCGGTCTGCGCAGCGTCACCGGCCTCTCTCCAGTGAGGTATCACGGCCGAAGCCGTGTTTGCCAGTCCTTTTGCCTGAGCGTTCGGGCTGCGGCGCACCTGCGTGCGCCCCGGGGCCCTGCGCCTTCGGCGACTGCGCGCCTGCTTGCGGCATGTGAAACCCAAGCAGGGGCAGTTCTCTCCTGGCTGGCGCGGATTGTACGGGCACTTACCTCGAAAGGCGAGGCCGCCCGATGTCTCAGCCCGTGTTGCGCAGCCCCGCCGCCACGCCGTTGATCGACAGGTGGATGCCGCGGCGCACGCGCTCGGCCACCGTCTCGCCGGGCACCTCGGAGGCGCGCTCGTCGGGGGCACGGCGGTAGCGGCGCATCAGCTCGACCTGAAGGTGGTTGAGCGGATCGACGTAAGGGAAGCGGTAGGCCAGGAAGCTGGCCAGCTCGGGCTGGCTGGCCAGGCGGCCCTTGCTGCCGGTGATCTGGTCGAGCGCGGTGTTGGTGCGTTGCCACTCGGCCTGGATGGCGGCCAGCATGCGCTTGCCCATGCGCTTGTCTTCCACGAGGCTGACGTAGCGCTCGGCGATGCCCAGGTCGCTTTTGGCCAGCACCATGTCCATGTTCGACATCAATGTACGGAAGAAGGGCCACTGGCGGTACATCTTCTGCAGCAGGGCCAACTGCCGCTCTGGCGTGCTGCCCGGTGCACCCAGAAAGGCCTCGATGGCCGAGCCCATGCCGAACCAGCCCGGCAGCGCCACGCGACACTGGCCCCACGAGAAGCCCCATGGGATGGCGCGCAGGTCTTCAATGCGGCGGCTGGCCTTGCGCGATGCCGGCCGCGAGCCGATGTTGAGCTCGGCGATCTCGCGGATGGGCGTGGCGGCAAAGAAGTAGTCGGTGAAGCCGGGCGTGTCGTAGACCAGCTTGCGATAGGCCGCCATGCTGGCCTCGGACAGCGCCTGGGCAGCCGCCAGAAAGCTCGTTGGCACGGGCCGGCTGGGCTGCAGCAGGCTGGCTTCGAGCATGGCCGCCACCAGCGTTTCGAGGTTGCGCCGCCCGATCTCGGGGTTGGCATACTTCGAGGCGATCACCTCGCCCTGCTCGGTGAGGCGGATCTGGCCGTTGACCGTGCCGGGCGGCTGGGCCAGGATGGCCTGGTGCGATGGGCCACCGCCTCGGCCCACAGTGCCGCCCCGGCCGTGGAACAGCCGCAACCGGGTGCCGTGGGTGTGGCGCAGCGTGTCGAACAGGGCCACCAGCCGGATCTCGGCCTGGTACAGCTCCCAGTTGCTGGTGAAAAAGCCGCCGTCCTTGTTGCTGTCGCTGTAGCCCAGCATGATGTCTTGCTCGTTGCCCGAGCGCTGGATCAGGGCCGGAATGCCCTCGATGGCATAGAAGGCCTGCATGATGCCCTCGGCATGTCGCAGGTCGGCGATGGTCTCGAACAGCGGCACGACGATGAGCTGCGCATGGGCATCCGGCCCGCCCAGCGTGCCGTGCATCAGGCCGCATTCCTTCTGCAGCAGCAACACCTCCAGCAGGTCGCTAACGGTTTCGGTGTGCGAGATGATGTAGTGGCGCAGCGCCTCGGCGCCGAAACGGTTGCGGGCATCGGCCGCAGCTTCGAAGATGGCCAACTCGCCTTCGGCCAGTTCCGAGTAAGCCACCCCGCGTACGCGAAGCGGGCGCAACTCGCGCAGCAGCCGACACAACAGCGCCTGTTTGGCGGACTCGTCCAGTGCGGCGTAGTCTGGGGTGATCTCAGCGCGGGCCAGCAATTCGGCCACGACCAGCTCATGCTGGTCAGAGCTCTGGCGCAGATCGAGCGTGGCCAGATGGAAGCCGAACACCTGAACGGCGCGGATCAGCGGGCGCAGCCGCAGGTCGGCCAGCGCCGCGGCATGGTGGCTGCGCAACGAGGCGTCGACCACCTGCAGCTCGGCGAGGAACGCGTTAGCTGAGGGGTAGGGCGATTGCGGGGCCACCGCATGACGCAGCGCTTCCGTTCCCGTGAGCGCCTCCAGTGTGGCGGCCAGGCGGGCGTACACGCCGGTCAGTGCACGGCGGTAGGGCTCATCGGCGCGGTGGGGGTTGTGGTCGGGCGAACGATCGGCCAGCGCCAGCATATCGGGCGTGACGGGCACCAGTCGGCCCGAGATCGACAACTCGGCCCCCAGCTCATGCACCTCGCGCAGGTAATGGCGCAGCGCCACCTCGGCTTGGCGCGACAGGGCCAGACGCAGCGTGGCGGCCGTCACATTGGGGTTGCCGTCGCGGTCGCCACCGATCCAGTGGCCCATGCGCAGAAACGGCGGCACGGTGCGCCCGGGCAGGGCGTCTTCGATCTGACCATACAGCCGCGGGATCTCCTGCAGAAAGGTCAGCGGGTAATAGCTCAGGGCGTTCTCGATCTCGTCGGACACCGTCAGCTTGGTGAAGCGCAGCATGCGCGTCTGCCACAACTGGGTGATGCGCGCGCGCAAAGCCCGTTCCACTTCTGCCGCGCGCGGCCCGGTTGCGTCGTCGCGCTGGGCCAGCAGCGAGGCCACGGCCCGTTCGGCATCCAGAATGGATTTGCGCTGCACCTCGGTCGGGTGGGCCGTGAGCACGGGCGACAGATAGGCGCCTTGCAACAGCCCGGCAATCTCTTCGGCCCCGATGCCGCCGGCATGCAGCCGCTCCAGCGCAGCGGGCAGCGAGCCAGTTACCGGCCGATCGACCGGCTGCTGGGCCTGGCGCACCTGATGTCGGTCTTCGGCCAGGTTGACCAGATGTGAGAAGTAGCTGAAGGCGCGGATCACCGACACGCTCTGGTCGGCCGACAGGTTGTTGAGCAACCGGTCGAGCGCCTTGCCGGCCTGGGCGTCGTGTCGACCCCGGTAGGCCACGGCCAGCTGGCGGATGCGCTCGATCAGCTCGAAGGCGGCTCGGCCCTCCTGCTCGCGGATCACATCGCCCAACAACCTGCCCAGCAAGCGGATGTCCTGGAGCAGCGGGGCGTGAACGGCTTTGGCCGGCGCGGTGGCGCGGCGTGTGGATGCAGCAGAGCGTGTGGCCATGACAAACAACAAGGGGCTGGACGATGGATGCGCAAAGCGCATCAAACATCGTGCCAGCCCCGCCGGTCATCCCGGGGATGTCCCACCCTGGGGGTGGGGATAGTGCGTCAGCGCATCAACATGGTCGGCAGCCACAGCGACAGCGGTGGGTAGTAGGTCACCAGCGCCAGGAAGGCCAGCATGGTCAGCAGCCACGGCCCCACGGCCTTGGTCAGCTCGGTCATGCCCATCTTCGCGATGCCGGATGCCACGTACAGGTTCAGCCCCACCGGCGGTGTGCACATGCCGATTTCCATGTTCACCACGATCAGGATGCCGAAGTGCACCGGGTCGATGCCCAGTTGGACGGCCACCGGGAACAGGATGGGCGCCAGGATCAGGATGATCGACGACGGCTCCATGAAGTTGCCCGCAATCAGCAGCAGGATGTTGACCACCAGCAGGAAGGCGATCGGGCCCAGACCCACACCCACCAGCCAGTCGGCCAGTTGCTGCGGAATGTTCTCGTTGGCCAGCACGAAGCTGAACAGCACCGCGTTGGTGATGATGTACAGCAGCATTGCGCTCATGTTGGCCGAGTTCAGCAGCATGCGCGGCACGTCCTTCAGGCCCATGTCCTTGTAGACGAACACGGCGATGATGAAGGCATACACGGCGCTCATGGCAGCGGCTTCCGTGGGCGTGAACAGGCCGGAGTAGATGCCGCCCATCACCACCACGATCAGCAGCAGCCCCCAGATGGATTCACGCAGGGCCTTGGCGCGCTCACCCCAGGTGGCCTTGGGCATGCGGGGGTAGTTGTGCTTGCGCGCGCGCCACCAGGTGGTCAGGCCGAGCAGCGTGGCGAGCATCAGACCCGGGATCACGCCGGCCATGAACAGTTCACCCACCGAGGTGTTGGTGGTGACCGAGTACATCACCATCACGATCGAGGGTGGGATCAGGATGCCCAGCCCCCCCGCGGTGGTGACCACACCTGCGCCGAACTGCTTGGGAAACCCTGCCTTTACCATGGCTGGCAGCATGATCGAGCCAATCGCCACCACCGTGGCGGGCGACGAACCCGACACCGCGGCAAACAGCGCACACGCCACCACCGCCGCCAGACCCAGGCCACCGTGCCAGTGGCCGACCATGCTGGTGGCGAAGTTGATCATGCGCTTGGCCACGCCGCCATGCGTCAGAAAGTTGCCCGCCAGGATGAAGAACGGGATCGCCATGATCTCGAACTTCTCGATGCCGGTGAACAGCTTCAGCGCGACCGACGCGATGGGCACATCGGTGAAACAGAAGATGAAGGTCAGCACCGTCAGACCCAGCGAGATGCTGACGGGCATGCCGGTGAGCATGAGCACCAGCAGCAGGCTAAAAATGATGATTCCGCTCATGATGTGATCCTTCAGGCCTTGGCTTGCTCGGGCTGATCACCCAGACCTTCGACGTGGCCGTGGTCGTGATGTGGCAGCTCGCCGGTGCGGTGGAAGTTCCAAGCGACCTGCAGGAAGCGGAAGGACATCAGTGCCGAACCCAGCGGAATGGCCGAGTAGATGATCCAGGTCGGCCACTCCAGATCAGGCGTGGTCGGGCCTTCGATCAAATCGCTCAGGTCCAGCCCGAGCGCGGCGTGGAAAGCGTAGTTGGCGCCGTTGTGCCAGACGAAGTGCGAGCCCATGATGGTCACGGCTGCCGTGAAGAAGGCGCCGGCAAACAGCCCGAAGAGCACGAACTTGCGGCGCTTGGGCTCGGACAGCTGGTTGATCAGCACGTCCACCCCCACGTGGATGCCGGTGCGCACGCCGTAGGCCGCGCCGAACTTGGCCATCCAGACGAACAGGTAAATGCAGGCTTCCTGGGCCCAGGCGAAGTCCAGCGACAACAGCCAGTCCTGAATGGGCGAGCTGACGCCGGACAGATAGCGGTGGACCACCGCGGCGAAGATGATGAGGGTGGCCACGCCCATCAGGGTCGAGACGATCCACTCCTCAAGGCGATCGAGCCATTTCATGGGGCTCTCCTTGATGAGATAACGAGGGAAAGAGGCGGAAAAAAAGCCCACGTGGTGGCGTGGGCTCCGTCACGGCATCACGCCATGCGCATCACAGCTTGCTGGGGTCGAAGCCGGTGACCTTGTAGATCTCGTCGATCGTTTCCTGGCCGATGCGCGATGCCATCTGCTTGTGCACCGGGATCATGGCCTTCTTCAGCAGGAAGCGTTCGCCGATGCTGGGCTGGTGCACGGTGGTCTTGCCGGTAGCCTTGACGGCGGCCAGTGCGTCCTGGTTGTCCTTCAGCGCCACTTCGTTGGCCACCTTGGTCGAGTCGGCCATGGCCTTGGTCAACGCGGCGCGGATGTCGGGCGGCAGGCCGTCCCAGAACTTCTTGTTCACCACGACGGCGTAGCCCAGGTAACCGTGGTTCGTCACGCTCACGTGCTTCTGAACCTCGTTCATCTTCTGGGTGTAGAGGTTCGACGGCGGGTTCTCGGTGCCATCGACCACGCCGGTCTGCAGCGCCTGATAGGTTTCAGAGAAGGCCAGCACCTGGGGCATGGCGCCAACAGCGCGCATCTGGGCGTCCAGCACCTTGGAGGACTGGATACGCATCTTCAGGCCCTTGTAGTCTTCCACCGAGCGCAGCGGCTTGTTGGCCGACATGACCTTGAAGCCGTTGTCCCAGTAGGCCAGGCCGGTGATGCCCCGCGACTCCAGCTTTTTGAGCAGTTTTTGGCCGACGGGGCCGTTGGTCACGGCATGCAGATCGGCGTAGTCGTCGAAGATGAAGGGCAGATCGAAGGCTTCGAACTCCTTCACACCGAGGGGGGCAAACTTCGACAGGGAAGGAGCCAGCATCTGGACCGAGCCCAGCTGCAGTGCTTCCATCTCTTCCTTGTCCTTGTAGAGCTGGCTGTTCGGGTAGACCTCCACCTTCACGCGGCCCTTGGTCAGCTCGGCGGCGCGCTTGGCAAAGAAGTCAGCGGCGCGGCCCTTGGGCGTGTCGTTGGCCACGACGTGGCTGAACTTGATCACGATGGGGGCCTGCGCAAATGCGGCGGGCACACAGGCGGCCGCCAGGGCCAGAGAAATCACGCTGCGGCGCAGCAGGCGAGTGGAACCCAGAGGAATCATGGTGGCGTCTCCGAATCGGTGTTGGTAGGCTCATTGTTCTGTTTTGATACCCTGCCCGAAATTGTGGAGTTCCACATTCATCGAGGAAGGCCGCGCCGAGCGCCGTCTCCCGCCCCTAGACTGAGGGCATGTCCCAGGTATTGCTGCACGTCGACATGAGCCCGCCTCTGAGTGCGCCGCCCCGACCCGCGCTGGCCGTGCCGCCGCGTCGCGGCAACTGGCTCGTGCGTCAGCCCTGGCTGCTGGCCACGCTGTGGGCGTGGCCGCTGATCCTGTCGCTGGTGTTCGTGGCGGGCGTCATGGCCTGGCTCGTTCATCAGGAAGACGCCGAGCGCGACATCGTCCAGCGCACGATGATCGCAGACGCTTTGTCGCTCGAGTCACAGATTTCGGCACGCCTGGAGGCCGAACTGGTCAAACTGCGCGGTCTGGCCGATAACGTGGCCAAGGGCGGGCGCGGCACAGCGACTTTCTACCAAAGCCCGCTGCTGCTGGATGGCCTGCGGCGGCTTTGGATCAGCGTCACCTGGCTTGATGAGAACGGCCGCATCGTGGCCCATGCCCCGGACGACAGCCTGCCACCTCGACACGCCGATCGCAGCATGTTTGACGACGAGGGCCTGTCTGGCCACCTGTCGGTGAGCCTTCCCCCAACCACGCCGGGCGGGGCCCAGGGAATGATGATCGCGCGGTTTTCAGCGGCTGCCGTGCTGCGCCAGAAGCTGCCGTGGTGGCTGGCCAGCAAGTACGACATCCGCATTGTCGACGTCTCTGACGAAGTGATCGCCGGTACCACACGCACCCCACGCGGCGAAGAGCAACTCTGGTATCGCGTGCCCATGGGGCCGGCCTTGCCGCAGGCCTGGCTGGAGCTCACCGCCCAGCATCGGGTCACGCCATGGTGGCGCACCATGCCCATGGCGCTGATGGCGGGCTTTCTGGTGCTCGTGGCACTGGCCTCGGCCATGTTGCGGCGCCAGATGCGGTCGGTCTCGCGCGCCGAGACCGCCTGGCGCACAGAGGTCGCCTGGCGCAGTGCGATGGAAGACTCGCTGGCCGTGGGCATTCGTGCCCGCGACATGGACGGGCGCCTGGTCTACGTCAACAAGACCATGGCCGACATGGTCGGCTACCAGCCGGAAGAGCTGGTGGGCCTGCTGCCGCCCATGCCTTACTGGGTGGCCGACGACCTTGATCACAGCATGCGCATGCACCGCCGCAACATGGCTGGCCAGGCGCCGCGCGAGGGCTACGAATCGCGCTGGCAGCACCGCGATGGGCACATCATCGACGTGATGGTGTTCGAAGCACCGCTGGTGGACGCCAAAGGCGTGCAGATTGGCTGGATGGCCTCGGTGCTCAACATCACCGAGAAGAAGCGCATGGAAGAGCGTGAGCGACGCCAGCTGGAGACCATGGCTCACCACGCCCGGCTCACCATGATCGGCGAGGTGGCCTCCACGCTGGCCCACGAGCTCAACCAGCCGCTGTCGGCCATTGCCAGCTACAACGCCGGCGTGCTCAACGCCATGCAGGCCTCAGGAACGGCCGATCCGCACCTGCTCAAGGCCCTGCAGCGCATGGGCGAGCAGGCGGGCCATGCCGGTCGCATCGTGCGTCGCATCCGCGAGTTCCTCACGCGCCACGAGCCCCAGCTGGAGCCTTGCGACCTGGCCGATGTCATCCGATCGGGCATGAACCTGCTCAAGCGCGACATCGCCCGCCAGAACGTCCAGACTGAGGTGGCCCTGGATGCGGCCCTGCCGCAGGTCCGGGCCGACACGGTGCTGCTCGAACAGGTGGTGGTCAACCTGGTCCGCAACGCCTGCGATGCGCTCGCGACGCAGCCCGAGCCCAGGCGCATCCGCGTCACGGCCAATGTGGTGTCCGGCGGCCGGTTCGTGCGCGTCACCGTGGCCGACAACGGGCCGGGTCTGCAAGGCCGGCTGGTCGACGAGCTGTGTGCGCCGTTCTTCACCACCAAATCCGAGGGCATGGGCATGGGGCTGGCCATCTGCCGTTCCATCGTCGAGTTGCACTACGGCGTGCTGGATGCCGAGGCCAGCGCGCTGGGGGGCGCGGCGTTCTCGTTCAGCCTGCCCGTCCATGGCGCGGCGACCGGCTCGGCCGCATCGCAAGAGGAGTCCGCATGATGACGTTTGCTGCCAAACCCGACGCGGGCGTGGTGTACCTGGTCGACGACGAGGCGGTGGTGCGTGATGCACTGGTGTTCCTCCTCGGTTCGCGCGGTTTGCTGGTGCACGCGTTCGACGGCGCCGCCGCCTTGCTGTCGTTTCTCGGCACCCAGCCACGGCCGCTGCGCGGCGTGTTCGTGCTGGATGTGCGCATGGAGCCCGTCTCGGGCCTGCGCCTGCACGAGATGCTGATCGAACAAGGGCTGCGCAACCCCGTGCTGTTTCTGAGCGGCCATGGCGACATTCCCATGGTGGTCGAGGCGCTCAAGAAGGGCGCCTTCGACTTTCTCGAAAAGCCCTACAGCGACAACACGCTGGCAGACCGCATCGAACAGGCCCTGGCGGTCGAGGCTTCGTCTTATGCCGAGAACGCCCGCGCGGCCGAGCGCACGGCGCGTCTGGCCAGCCTCAGCGAACGTGAGCGCGAGATCATGGTGCGCGTGGCTGCCGGCAAGCTCAACAAGGTCATCGCCGACGAACTGCACATTGCCGTGCGCACGGTAGAAGTCCACCGCGCCCGCGTGTTTTCGAAGCTGGGCGTGCGCTCAGCGGCCGAACTGGCCGGCCTGCTGGCCGCTGGCTGACTGGGGCAGCGTAGGACGCCGGCGGGGCTGCCGACCGGTGGGCTTCAGGCCCAGCTCATGCCGGAAGTGGTCGATGGTGCGGCGCAGCCCTTGTTCCAGGGGCACCTGCGGCGCCCAGTGCAAGGCCTCGCGCGCGAGCGTGATGTCCGGCCGGCGCTGACGCGGGTCGTCGCCCGGCAGAGGCAGGAAGCGCAGCGTCGAGCGGCTGCTCGTCAGCCGGATCACCGTCTCTGCCAGATGCAGCATCGTGAACTCGCTCGGGTTGCCCAGGTTCACCGGGCCTGTCAGCTCCGCGGGCGCATCCATCAGCCGCACCATGCCCTCGATCAGGTCGTCCACGTAGCAGAAGCTGCGCGTCTGCGTGCCGTCGCCATAAATGGTGATGGGCTCGCCCTTGAGCGCCTGCACGATGAAGTTGCTCACCACCCGGCCGTCGCTGGGATGCATGCGCGGGCCATAGGTGTTGAAGATGCGCAGCACTTTCACCTGCAGCCGGTGCTGGCGGTGGTAGTCAAAGAAGAGGGTTTCGGCGCATCGCTTGCCCTCGTCGTAGCAACTGCGCAGGCCAATGGGGTTCACATTGCCCCAATAGGCCTCTGTCTGCGGGTGCTCGGCCGGGTCGCCGTAGACCTCGCTGGTCGACGCCTGCAGGATGGGCACCTTCAGCCGCTTGGCCAGCCCCAGCATGTTGATGGCCCCCAGCACGCTGGTCTTGGTCGTCTGCACCGGGTCGTGCTGGTAATGCACAGGGCTGGCCGGGCAGGCCAGGTTGTAGATCTCATCCACCTCCACATACAGCGGGAAGGTGATGTCGTGCCGCATCAGCTCGAAGCGCGGGTGGCTCAGCAGGTGGGCAACGTTGTCGCGCCGCCCGGTGAAATAGTTGTCCACGCACAGCACTTCGTCGCCACGCGCCAGCAGCGCATCGCAGAGGTGTGAGCCGAGAAAGCCGGCTCCGCCCGTGACCAGGATTCTGCGCATGTCTTCGCTCCTCAAGTGAACGACCGCCTCGACGCAGCCGTGCCAGCGGAGCAGGGCGAATGGCGTGCCTGACCCGGGCGCGTTGTGGCGAAGGTGCCACTCGGTCGCAGAAAGGGGGCGCCTCAGGGCCTTTTCCGCCCTATCTGCGATCCCGCCGGGCCTTCTACTACCCCACAGATCCAAGCTGCGCCCTGTCGCGTCCAACCTGTCGAGGTCTCGATGAACTTACCGATCCGTCACTTCTCCTGTCGCCTGGTCGGGCGAGAGGCTCTGCAAGCCTTTTTTGCGGCGGCAGGATTGATCGGACTGCTCAGCGCCGGCGCCGGGGCGCAGGTGCTGCCCCAAGGTGGAACCGTCGTCAGCGGCAGCGGCCACATCGGGCAGACCGGACGCACCCTGACCATCACGCAGCACACCGACGCGCTCGTGACCGACTGGCAGCGCTTTTCGATCGCGCGGGGCCACACCGTGCAGTTCATTCAGCCGTCGGCCAGCTCCGTGGCGCTTAACAGGGTGACGGGCGCCGACCCCACTGTGATTCAGGGGGCGTTGCGTGCCAACGGTCAGGTGTTTCTGCTCAACCCCAACGGGGTGCTGTTCTCCGCGACGGCACAGGTCAACGTGGGCGGGCTGGTAGCGTCCACGCTGTCCATGAGCAGCGACGACCTGCTGAGCGGCCAGTACCGGTTCGCTGGCAACAGCGACGCCCGCATCGTCAACCGCGGGCGCATCACCGCCTCTGAGGGGGGTGCTGTTGCCCTCGTGGCTGCCCGAATCGAGAACCACGGCCGCATCGAGGCTGTTCGTGGTGGCGTGGCACTGGGAGCCGGTAAGGTCGTCACGCTGGATATGGGTGGGCCGGTCAGGATTCAGGTGGAAGAGGGCGCATTGAACGCCCTGATCGCACAGGGCGGGGCCATACGGTCCTCAGGCGGGGTGGTCTACCTGAACGCCCGGTCCGCGGGGGACCTGATGTCCACCGTCATTCGGCACACCGGTGTCACCGAGGCTCAGACGCTGGCCACCGGCGAGCGCGGGCAGATCATGTTGCTGGGCGGCATGGCCCATGATCGCATCGAGGTGGGCGGGCGCCTGGACGCCAGCGCCCCCGCGGGTGGCGATGGCGGCTTCATCGAAACCAGTGCCGCGCGTGTCAAGCTGGCGTCGGATCTGCGTGTCACTGCCCAGTCCCAGGGGGGGCAGACCGGCAAATGGCTGATTGATCCGCAGGACTACGTCATCGCCGCGACGGGGGGTGACATGACCGGGACGCAGCTGTCCAGCGCATTGAACACCGCCAATGTGGAGATCCAGAGCAGCAGCGGTTCGGGCGCGGGGTCAGGCGACATCCTCGTGCGCGACACCATCAGCTGGTCGGCCAACACCCTCACGCTGACAGCGGCCCGGGACGTGCGCATCGAAGCCGTCATGACCGCGACCGGTACGGCCACTCTGGCACTCAATCCGGCCACCGCCAACGGTTCAGATGCGGCCAACACCAGTGGCACGGTGCGCGTGGGCACCGCTCTGGGCGGTGGCTTCAGCGGTCGGGTGGACTTTGGCGGCCGCGCAGGAACCGGGCTGCTCACCATCGGCGGGCTTGGCTACACCGTGATCAATGCGCTGGGCAGCGAGGGCAGCACGAACGGCGCTGATCTGCAAGGCATGGCGGGCGACCTCGCCGGCCGATATGCCCTGGGCGGTCACATTGACGCCACTGCCACGGCTGGCTGGGCACAAGGCTTCAACCCGGTCGGCAACGGCAGCGGCGAGTTCACCGGGCAGTTCGACGGCCTGGGTAACGTAATCAGCAACCTGAGCATCAACCTTCCGGCGCAGTACGGTGTGGGCCTGTTCGGCGCCACAGACCACGCCACCTTGCGCAACGTCGGGCTGGCGAACGTCCAGATCGTCGGCGGTGAGCGCACCGGGGCACTGGTGGGCGCTGCCGTGGGGGGCGGCATCCACAACAACTACGCTTCTGGCACGGTGAGTGGCGCGTACTACGTGGGTGGCCTGATTGGCACGGCACACGAGTTGACCACCCGGGAAAGCCGTTCATTTGCGACTGTGTCGGCCGACCGTGAGGTGGGCGGCCTTGTCGGGTTCAACGGCGGCTGGATCGAGCACAGCTACGCCACAGGCAGCGTGACGGCCACCGGCGCCTTGAGTGGCTCCCCCAACGGCGCCGGCGGCCTGACGGGCGCCAACACCGGGGTGCTTGACACCACCTATGCCACCGGCGCTATCACGGGCGGCAGCTTTGTAGGGGGCTTGACCGGCTACAGCAACAACTACATCGTTAACAGCTATGCCACCGGCTCCGTCACGGCCACGGGCGACCGCGTTGGTGGGCTCGTGGGCCACCATGGCGGCAACATCGAGCGCAGCTATGCGACCGGGGCTGTCTCCAGCCCAGGCGACGATGTTGGTGGCCTCACCGGCCACAGCGACTCCGCGTGGGCCGCGAACACCAGCTTCTGGGATGTCCAGCGCAGCGGCCAGGCCACGAGCGGCGCAGGCCACGGGATGAGCACAGCGGATTTCAGGACGGCAGTTAACTTCACCAGCGCCACGACAGCCAATGGCGACAGCGCGCCCGGCTGGGATTTCAACCAGGTCTGGGTGCTGTATGAGGGGCATACTGACCCACTGCTGCGCGCGCACATGGTCCCGCTTCACGTCACGGCTCACGACGTCAGCAAGACCTATGACGGCCAGGCCTACGCCGGCAGCTACACCGCCAGCTACAGCCTCACACCGGACATGAGCCTGATTGCGGGCAGCTTAAGCTACGGAGGCAGCGCAGAGAGCGCCACCCAGGCGGGCAGCTACGACATCGCACCAAACGGCTTGCGCTCAACCCAGCAGGGCTACCTCATCAACTACACCAGCGGCACGCTGACCATCAACCCCCGCGCCCTCACGGTCACCGTTGACGACAGGCGCAAGCTCGTGAATGCGGTCGACCCGGTCTTCACCTACCAACTCACCTCAGGCAGCCTGGTTGATGGCGACAGCCTGACCGTCACCCTGTCGCGCGTGCCAGGTGAGACGGTCGGCAGCTATGCGATCACGGCCAATGCGTTCGCCGGTAGCAACTACGACATCACCGCGCTGGATGGCAGCCTCCTGATTGAGCGCGGCACGCCCCCCGAGCCGCAGGAGGCTGCAGTGCGCACCACGCTCGTCAGCAGCCTGCCTCGTGTGGTCTCCACCGGGCCGATCACATTGGCCCCCCCCACGCCGGGCGCGGCGGCATCCAATGGCCTGGTGTTTGTTTCCGCGCCGGCCACGCCAGAGGCCTCGGCCGGGGCCGGTGTGCCGCCAACAGCTGCCTCTGGCGGACGCGATGGCGCTGGCTTCATGCGGGTGTTCGTCGTCTCAGGTGGCATTCGCATGCCCGCCGGCCATGGCGCCGCAACCCATCAGGAAGGTCAATGATGTCGCAAGCTCACACCGTCGTATACCGCGCCGTGGCGCTGGCCGTCATTGCGGCGCTTGCTGCGCATGCCCGCGCGCAGACCGCGCCAGACGGCGGTCAAGTGCTCAGGCAAACCCAACCAGCACCGCAGGCGCCTCAACCCGGCGTGCTGGTCGATGTTCAGCCCGCCCCGCGCCAGGCCACGCCGCCGGGCGGGCCCCAGGTCACACTCGCCGGCGTCCAGTTCAGCGGCCACACCGTGTACACCAGTGAGGCCCTGCAGGCCGTTATTGGCGACGTCCGCGGGCGTGCATTCGATCTGGCCGGCCTGCGCGGCCTCGCCGACGCCATCAGCGCGCATTACCGCCGCAACGGCTATCCGTTTGCGCGGGCACTTGTGCCAGCACAAGCCCTGGGCGACCAGATCCTGCGCATTGAAGTCATCGAGGGCCAGTATGGTCAAGTGCGCGCCCTGTCGGATGACCCGGCTCTTGCCGCGCGCGGTCAAGCCTTTCTCGGCGGCCTGCAGACCGGTGCGGTGATTCAGAGCGCTGCGCTCGAGCGCGCCACGCTGCTGCTCGACGATCTGCCTGGCGTGAGCGTGTCGCCGCTCATTCGTCCGGGGCAGGCCGCGGGCTCGGGTGATCTGGATGTTTCGCTGCAGCGCGGCCCCCGTATCACGGGCCAAGTTGGGCTGGACAACACCGGTAACCGCTACACCGGGCAACACCGCGCCAAGCTGGACCTCGACATCAACAGCCCTTTCCTGGTGGGCGACCAGATCAGTCTGAGGGCGCTGGTGACTGATGAAGCCATGTGGTTTGGAAGTGCCGACTACAGCGCGCCCGTAGGGGCTTCGGGCTTGCGCGCCCAGGGCGGCTATTCCCGCAGCGCTTACACCTTGGGCAAAGGCTTCTCCAGCCTGGATGCCACCGGCACAGCCGAAGTCTCAAGCCTCGGCCTGACCTACCCGCTGGTACGCTCGCAGCGCCTCAATGTCACGCTGGGCGGTGCTTATCAGCACAAGAAACTGATTGACCGGCAAGGCAGCACCGATACGCGCAGCGACAAGACCAGCAATGTCGTGCCGCTCACCCTGAGGCTGGACTTGCGAGACGGACTGGGGCAGGGCGGCCTGACCTATGGCATGTTCAGTTGGTCGGCTGGCAAGCTGCAACTTGACCCTGCCGCTCGCGCGCTCGACCGTACGACCGCCCGCACCGAAGGCCGGTTTGACAAGTTCAACGTCGACGTGGCGCGCATCCAGGCTCTGCCGGGCGCATGGACGCTGCACGCGCGCGTGGCCGCCCAATGGACCCGCATGAACCTGGATTCATCAGAAGGCTTCGGTCTCGGCGGGGCGGACGCTGTGCGAGCCTATCCCAGCGGCGAAGGCTATGGCGATCGGGGCTGGCTTGGCCAGGTCGAACTGCGCTACACGATGGGCGGCGTGACGCCATATCTGTTCCACGACGCAGGCCGCATCGCACGCAACGCGCGTCCCTGGGAACAAGGCGACAACAGCCGCTCGCTGGGCGGCGCGGGCCTGGGCGTGCGCGCTCAGCAGGCCGACTGGACGGTCGACGCTGCGCTGGCGTGGCGAACCCATGGCGGCAACGCCACATCCGACACGCGACAGCGCAATCCACGGCTGTGGGTGACGGTGGCTTATCGCTTCTGAGCCTCGGGGCTAAAGATCGCCCAGCGCCGGGTTGTAAACCACCTCCCACAGGTGGCCTTCGGTGTCCGCGAAGTAGCCGGCGTAGCCGCCGTAGAAGGTGGGCTGTGCCGGTTTGACCTCGCTGCCACCGGCGCGAATGGCTTGGGTCATCACGGCATCGACCGCCTCGGCCGACTCGACGTTATGGCCCAGGCTGATGCCGCCCGATACGGCCGCGCTGCCTGACGGTGGCGGCAGGCCCGCATCATGGGCCAAGCTGGCGCGCGGCCACAGGGCCAGCCGCAGCCCGCCATTCAAGGAAAAGAAGGCCACGGCCCCGTGCTCGAACTCGGTGCCGATGATCCCCTTGGTTGGCCAGCCGAGCCCGTCGCGGTAGAACGCCACCGCACGCTCCAGGTTGTCCACGCCCAGTGTGATGACTGACAGGTGCGGTGTCATGCCCGGCCTTCGTCGAAGTCATCCCCCAGCTCGAACTCACCGGCCTCGAAAGCCTTCAGCACCGCTTTGGCCTCGTCCAACTGAGCCGCCCGCACACGGATCTTGGCGCCACCCAGCGCGATCGACCACAGGTCGTTCGCCTGCACCGTGTCGGTGTCGCCCGCCAGCGCCTGGATGCCCGCTGCCTTCAGGCATGACGTCAGGATATGGGCCTCGGTGGGGGTCAGGTTGCCGACCAGCACCACCATGTCGCCTTCAGTTTGCGCATCCATGGGAACCCTTTCAGCTCGCCCGTCGCCGGGCATACCAAGCGTGTATCAGCCCAGCCTGATAACACTGTACCGGCGGCTGGAACCCCCCTGAAGCGACGATGGCTTCGACGCTGCTCGGCGGCAGAATGGACACATCTTTGTCATAGGCCGCCCGCATCTGCTGCAAGCGCTCCGCGGAAAGGTCCGCCCCCGAGAGCGCCCGCATCCATACCTCCAGCAAGTCCGGGTAGAGCGGCGAGGCTGTGTCTGCGCTCAGATCCGACGTCACCAGCATGCCCTCGGGCTTCAGCCGGTCTGCAATCGCTCGGAAGAATGCCATGCGTTCGCCTGGGTGCAGCAAGAAGTGCGACACCAGCAGCGAGGTGGCGGCATCGAACGGCGCTGACGTGGGCAGGGATTCCAAGTAGCCTGTGTGGAACTCGCAGCGCTTGTCGTAGCCATGGGCCTCAGCACGAGACCTTGCGGCGCTCACCATCCCCCCAGATGGCTCGACCGCCACAAACGTCCAGCCGGGAAAACGATCCGCAAAGAAGTGGATTTCGGCACCCGTGCCTGCGCCAACGCACAACATGCGGGCGTCGTGCGGCAAACCGCTGAAGACCGATGCCGCCAGCAAGTGGATGCCGTCCCGAAAGGGCGCCAGCTTGGCCCATTGCTGGTCGTACACGCCGGCTTGCTGATCAAAGGTCGATTTGAGTTCCGTGCGGTCCACGGGCGCATCCGATCAAAAAGTGATGACCACCGACGGGGCCGAGCGCTCCGCTTCGCCGTGATAAACGGCCTCGATGTTGTTGCCGTCCGGATCCAGCACGAACGCGGCGTAGTAGCCGGGGTGATACGGGCGCTCTCCGGGGGCACCATTGTCCTGGCCGCCGTGGGCCAGCGCCGCCCGGTAGAAGGCGTCAACCATGGCCCGGTCTTGCGCCTGAAACGCCAGATGGTGGCGGCCCGTGAGGTGGCCCTGCGAGGCCAGGCTGTCGGCAGTTGAAACAAACAGCTCGTCCACCCAAAAGTAGCCTTCGCCTTCGCCGCCCATGGGCACGTTGAGCGCGCCCAGGGCGGCCTCGTAAAAAGCCCGGCTGGCCGCCAGATCGCGCACCACCAGTTGAACGTGATCAATCAGGCGGCCGCGATGAAGTTGCTGTGCTTCCATGGGTAACCTTTCAAATTGCTCAAGGCGTTGCCCGGCGAGCCTCAATGCAAGTGGAGCAACTGCCAGCACAACACGCTCCACGCGGTGAGGATGGCCAGCACGCTCAAGCCCCCGATGGCAGCAGCGATGCGCTGAACAGTATCACCCCCGAGCACGAAGGCGTTGATGCCAAAACCACGCAGCAGGTAGGGCAGCGCGTTCGTCCAACCGCCGAACACCAGCAGCGCGGCAATGGGCAAGCTTGCGGTGCTGTCCCACCGCGACATGATGAAAGCGGCGCCCCATTGCATGAAGGCCAGCATGTACCAGTCGATGTGGGTGGCCAGCAGCGACTTCATGTTCATTCTGGCCGCGAAGCGCTTGCCCCAAGGCTGCATGGGAACGAGCATCAGTGTGCCAAGCAACGACGACACCAACACCTGGAGGGCGGCGTTCACTGTGAGAAGGTAGACGGGATCCATGAGGGCATTCTGCTATGGATGCCGTATGGATCCTTTTGCGTTTCCTTATGGGGGCGGGGGATCGTCGCCTTCTGCTGGCCATCCGCAGGTCTGCGCGATACAAGATGGGGGAATTTCAATCGTACTGGCAAAGCACGTGATGGATGTCTCGGGTGGAGTTGGAGGCTCGACGGCAACGGCTTTCCTGCTCAGGGTTTTGTAGTTCTCGAGGTGGTGAAGAATTTCGGGCAGGCTTTCCGATGTGGACGAATATGTAATGGTGATATTAAGATGGTGGCAAGCGAAGGGGCTGGCATTAAACTTCACCAGCACACATTCGCTCGACTCGTTGCAGGTGCTGCTTCTGGCGAGAGTTCGTGCAGTATTTAGGCTGGCACGAGCTTGTTCCGCCAATAAATCATATTCGAACTGGCTCGGCGGGCTTTCTGCTACGGATTCATTTTTGCTGTCTCCGCCGCCTCCGCATCCTGACACTAGTGATAACAGCAGTGCGTTCGCCAAGACGGCTCTACGTGAAAGATTGTGTTTCATTTGTACCCTGATGTGATTTTTAATTAAAGCAGGTTATCTTAATGCCTGCCTGCGGTCAGTTCGCTTTTTTAAAGGCGCTTCATTGCAACCATGTGAACGCGCTGCCGCCTTCGTCGCCTCTCGGGATTCAGTTGCCCGCGTAGAACACCCGCAGCGCCCGACCTCTTTCTTGTGCCGGGATGCTGTTGAGCCCGGCTACGAAAGCAATTCCTGCATCGCACAGCGAAGCCGGCGCGCTTTGGCGATAGGCCTCGGGCTCTGCAATGACCGCCAACTGCTGCTGCGTCATACGCGCCGCGGCGCGCTGGCCGACGCGTTGTCGCTCAGCCGGCGTCGGGGAGATGGCGCGGGCTCCATTGGCTTCACGCACCATCTGCGCCAGCAGATTCAGCTCGCGCTCGACCAGATGGCGCGGCATGTTGCCGGTGATGTTGATGGGCTGGCCGGAGGGAAGCACCATCTCGACGCAGACTGCCATGTCGCGCGCGCGCATGGCTTCAAGCTGCTCCTGAATGAGAGCCTGATAGGCGATCAGCGTGTCGTCTGTGGCCAAGACCAGGAACTTGGGCATGACGACGCCGATCTGAGCGCGGCCCGCCGACGTCACTTCTACGTCCGTCGCGCCTTGCTGGGCTTTGAGCCAGGCCGCCTGGATCACGCGCTCGAAGTCGTCGGGCGATTTTGCGGCCAGCAAGGCGAAGAGCTCGACTTTCTTGAACTCAGCGGCCAGCGCCTCCTTGGATCGAACCGCCGTGGAGATCGTCGCCGTTTCACCGCCAGAGCTCCGTCGCGTCAACACGCCCGCTGCCAACAGCTCCTCGTGCGACGGATGCCACATGGCGTCGTGTGGCGTGTCGATCACCCTGCGGATGAACGACTCCGGAAGGCCGGCGGCCTGGTACATGGCGCGCAACTGCTCGACCTCCTGGTTCGAGCGCTTCGAACCAACACTGCCCACCCCGCGGCTGGCATGAAACCCGATCTGGGCCGTGGGGGCTGCGGCGCGGTCACGGCCCGCCAAGAAGGCGATCGTGCAGGCGGAGGCGCAGTAGCCCTCGACATACGTATTGAGGCTCCGCTGGCGAATGACGTCGGCCAGCATGTGGCCCTCTCGGATCCATCCGCCGCTTGACGACAGCACCACGGTGGTTACCCCTGGGGCGGCCTGCAGCGCCTGCTCCAGCTGCTCTGCCGTTCCGTCGTTGATGCCGCCGTGAAGCAAGATGGAGCGACCGTCGGCGCGCACGACCAACTCAGCGCCCGGCCCCATTTGGGCGCCCGCAGCCACTTCGATGTGCTCCTTCCAAGTGGGCCAGCCCGAGACAAGCTCGCCCGCCGTGCGCAAGACGCCAATGATGATCAACAGCTTTGCGGCGGTAGCCCAACCCGCTTTGCCGCCACGCTGAACATGCTTGCTGGCAGATGCCCATGTGCCAGAGACCGCCCAGAACCAGATGAGGAGGCCAAGGACCGTGAGCAGCAGAAACGCCGCTGAACTGTAGCGCGCCGGGAAACTGCGACCCAACCACGGCAAGAGCATCAGCCCCAGTGCTGGCGCGAACAGCGACACCAGGAAGGTGTTAACCCAGTAAGACCGCCCGAGGGAGTAGTCGCCGTTGTAGTGCCTGCGGAAGAAGGCGAAAGGGCCTTTGTAATCAGGCATCGGCGGCGGGCTGGCTAAGGCGTTGGAGCTCATGTCAGGCGGTCATGACGGCGATGACGGGAGGTTCTTGACGTGGAGTGTCAAAGGGCGAAACTTCGAAAACAGCCAGAGGCCTGGCCGTTCCACTTAAAAGCGCGGTTGCCCTTAAAAGCTCGAATTTGGTTGCAACAAGAACGCGGCTTCCTCAGGGGTGGTTGCGCGCCCCAGTATGGCGTTGCGGTGGGGATAGCGACCAAATCGGTCAATGATGGCTTTGTGCTTCAGCTCAAAGTCGTGGTTCGAAGCCGGCGTGAAGTCCTTGAACAGCTTTTCGGCGAGCACATGAATTTTCGCGGATTCACTGTGCATGAACGGCATGAAGAGAAAAGCACGCTCTGTGGGTGACAGCGAAAGGTGCGCATTCTGCCGAAAAGCTTCCTGCGACAACACAAGCGCCATGGCGTCTTGTGCAAAGGCCTGAGGCGTGTTTCTGAAGATATTTCGAGAAAACTGATCCAAAACAATGATCTCAGCGAGTCGGCCCAGTGGCTCGTCGCGCCAATCATGCAATTCGCCTTGCGAAGCTTGCATGAGGGTAGGCAAGAAGCGCGATTTGATCAGTTGATCAAATGACGGATCGGCCGCCCACCATTGGTCAGGAGCGGTTTCCTCAAACCAGAAGCGAATGACATCTTGGTACATGGTTGGCTTTCATAAAGGCTCACAAACATGAGCGGTAGGTCGCCCCCCAAGAACAGGACATTGGCGGCGGGGTGGGTTGGCTTCTGATACGTTTCGAGCGTCGCTGAACGCGAGAGGTTGCCGGCATTGTGCCTTTGTCACGGCGTGCAGATCAAGCAATGGAACTCTTTTGTGCTTAGATTAGGGTACTCTTCTTCAAATGCTCTACGAGCCTCGTCCAGAGTGATTGGTTTGGCTCTCATTGACCAATTCAAATAAAAACTTCTCCATTGTGTTGGATGGGGGGATTGCCAGTACTTTAAATCATAGTCTCCAATAAATGTATTTTCGCCGGCGAATGCGTGGATCATTTTAAGGTCGCCGCTATTGACTGGATTCTTGCTCGTTTGTTCCTTTGTTCGTCCAAAATAAGTGACCCAGTGTGTGGCAGAGTAAAGGCCCGGCTCCACCTTCAGGGCAATCACTTTGTTGTGCAGTTGTGGGTCTTTTGTTTTCGTGTCACCCAATGGCATGAGGTACTCCTTGCCGGTGACGGTGTTCTTCAAGATCAGGGCAAAATTTTCGGTGGTGTCATTGCGTGTGAAGCGACCGGAAATGTATGCGGATCCGTTTTCCTGCCTGGCCTCGGCCGGCACAGGAGCGTCAACAAAGGCGCAACCGGACAGAATTGCGCACGAAGCGCTAAATGCAATTATTTTATAAAAGGCTTGCATGATGCGTAATCGGTAATCTCGGTGGTGTCGCACTTAATGTGTCGATCTGCTTTGTGGTGTAGGGCATCGCTCCCGTCAAGAAGCCCAATCAGTTGTTAGCCACTGCCGCCTTTCGTTTTTTGAGTCGGCTTACTATCTTGTCTTGGACTTCTTCAAATGGCGGGACCGCTGCCTTACGTATTTCATTCACTTCAATGATGTGCCAGCCGAAGGGGCTTCTTACCGGCTCTTTTGTCATCCCGTTAGGTGTCAACGTGATCATCGCTTTGGAAAACTCGGGGACGAAGTTTCTTGGGTCGTTCCAGCCTAATTCTCCACTCTGTGGCGCCGAGCCTGGGTCTTGTGATAACTCGCGAGCAACTGAGCCAAACGACTCGCCCGCTCGAATGCGATTTAAAGCGGTCGCTGCTTGGGACTTGCTTTCCACCAAGATATGGCGTACGTTGTACTCGCTGCTTGATATGAGCGCAACAATTTTTTCGTACTCGGCTCTTGCTTCAGCCTCGGACACCTGTGGACTGGCGCAGGCCGTCAGAAGGGCTGCGATTATCAAGCCGGGAAATGCTCTCATGTTCATGCAATGCTGATGGCTGAGGTAAGGGAGGACGTCGTGCTCACTTGCGACGACGGGATGCGTGCGAGGAGGCGATTACCCATAGATGATTGGTTCGCGCAGTATCGGTATCGGCCGGCAGAACCTGTTGGTGTCAGCTTGACCGAACAGTTGGGCTCGAACCGACCGATAGGGGACCTTTACCGCGTTTCCCGGTAATGATGTGAAATCTTAACTGTGGCCATCAAACCGAACAAACCGAGGATCATCATCCACATTGAGCCAATCTCTGGCACAGCGGACAGCACATAAACACCCGTTGGACCTATCGCCGCCAAGCTGCCAGATTGGGTGTAGATAAGCTTGGAGATGTTGGTGTCGTTCAGTTGTCCGGCAAGATTGAATGTAGCGATTGGGGTAAAAGTATCGAAGTCGAAGACAGTCAGTCGCCGGGCTCCGTCAATTGCATATGCGCGCTTGGTCGTTACGCTGGCTGTGAATGTCGCGTCGTATGGCAGTGAAAACTTTCCCAGTTGCTCGCCAGTAGATGGATTGAACACAACGCCACTCGAAGAGTAGGCCAAGCCAGCTTCGTAGGTAAAGGTCTGATAGAACCCATAAAGCGCGCCGCCTGTGACAGAGGTCGTGCTGACGCCGGCATTGTTCACAGACATGGTGCGGAAGCCGAATTCCGTTGTCTCGTTGTTATACCCGTAAAGTATGCTGCCGTTCGCCCCAAACTCGATGGTGTTACTTCCAGTGTGCCCAGGTGTACGGTTGGGCAAGACTTGACCGTTTTCAATAATGTAGACGCCTTCATGACGAGGGCTGCAGCAGGTGTTGCTGATGGAAACGGCTATCACATTAGCATTATCAGGCGATACTGCAATGTCTTCAGCTCGTGTGGCACCGCTATAGGTGGAGCTTGGCGTTGATATCGAAGAAATGGTGGTGCCAGTTAGTGCATTAAATTGCTTGATGCTGGGGGCGGCTTGCAGGGCAACGTATCCCACTGTTCCATCTGAAGACAATGCAATCTTGCCTGGCTCGCTGCCTACGAACTGAGACCCAAGGATAGTGCCATTTAGCCCAATACGGGTGATCGAGTTGCCGTATCCATAACCAGCGAGGCTGCCAACGGATACCAAGAGCTCTTGGGTTGATGCATTAAAAACTACGTCGTTGACGGATGTCAACGACACAGCAGTAACCTGAAAGTCACTCGGTATATCTGCTGGTATGGCCGCATGTGAAGGGTGAAAGGCTAGAAAATACAAGCTCGTGACAATGGATAGTTTTTTGGATAGAGACATGCGTTCCTCCCAGACGGGGTTGTTGAAAAAATGCTGATTGATTTAAATGAACAATGCCACTGATTATGAGACCAGGAAGCCTGGCGCTCAAGTGAATTGACGCCTGAGCCCTAGGCTCGTATGGCACCAACATGCGCGCACCCCGGCACATGACTGCGCGCTACCAAAACTGCCACCACTTTTTGTGCCCTTGGCCTTTCGTATAAACGAGGAACTGCTCGGGGTTCAAGCCGTCGCGCGCTTCATCATGCTTGAATCCGCACAACTTGCTGGCCAACGTAAGAGGGACGTCGAAGAAGTAATCAACCTCTGAATCTTGTTCTTGCAGGCGGTTGGCTTCGGCCACGATATCTTGGAATGAGGCGGGCGGTGCGCCTGATGAGGAGAGGTGGCGTATTCCCTTGTCCGATGAATGCGCAACCTTCCAAATGCGGTGACCGCCTTGCCAGAATTCCGCAGAACTGAACATGACATGTTCTTCAATGGCGCATGCGATCACTTCTCCACTAGTTGATAGTTCTGCAAGCACCTTGCTGGCAATGAGAGGGCTGTCGCATCCCTTCGCAACAAGCAAGTACCACCCATGCCGCATGGCCTGACCAGTGAATGGCTTTGAAGCGAACTCGGCCAACGTAGACGTGCTGGACAAGCCCGCTGCAATCAGCGCTTGATCCAGTGGGATGCCGCGTGTTGCGATCCATGCAATGCTGTAGCCCATTTCGTGACGCCCAACGCCCCGGTTAACCGGCGCCGGAAGCCGAAGGCTGGAGGGCACAGATATGGGCCATGAAAATGCCGAAAGCATGGCTCATGTTGGCGTACGCGTTGAACCCCCAATTAGGCTGAGGAGCGAAGGCAAGGTTTTGTGTATTCGTTCTCATTACTTACTGGGCGCCCCAGCGTTCATTTCTTCTATGTATTTCTGGGTGAGCAGGAAACTGTCAATCCAGTTCACTGTGAGCCTCACAAGGAGCTTCAGATCACTTACGTCTTTGGACTCCCACTTTCGTACATAGTGGGTTTCGTCATTCCCTAACCAAGCTGCGCGCTTAGCGCACTCCTTGATGTTTATGTCGTCAATGAACTGAGTAATGCATGGTGCCAACATTGATGCCTTGATCTGTTCAGCTTTGTCTGGATTTATAGCTGATGCGAAATCTTTGACCAAGAACTCGAGAGCTTTTCGTAACCCAATTCCCACGAGCTGATCTAGGCTCCTCGACTCTGCGGCAATAACTTGATTGTAGATCTCTACAAAAGTCGGAGATAGGCATTGGACGGTCTCAGGAAAATCCGCTGGTTGAGCCGAAAACGGTGCGACTGCGCGAAGCTCATATTGGCGACCGCCGCTACCTACCTTCGCATTGAAAACGTAGGTGGCAATGAACAGTTCTTGGCACTTTTGGTTGGTGCACTTGAATATGGCTTGCGAAACACTTCTGTCGCTAATGCTTGACGCCGTTACAACCTTTGGATGAATACGATGATGGCAGCGCGGACACAGATCAGGAACGCTCATCAGCTCCAGTCGATCATCTCGTCCTTGCAAGTCCGTTGCGGTGATGGGAAGAGTCATCTGCTGCCTATGAGATTTGACGCCTAACGAATGAAAGGGACTTCCCCGTCCCGAACTAGCCGCTGATTTGCGGCGCCGGTCATGAGAGACCAAGATGGGAAGTGCGAATTACTCATCTTTGTTTCATCCGGAAGGGGAAGTCCATGGCCATTTTGTTCGTTGGAATCGATCTCGCCAAGACCGTGTTTGCGCTGCACGGCGTTGATGAGCATGGCAAAGCTGTGCTGGTGGCGCCGAAGGTGGCGCGCGACAAGCTGGTGGGCATGGTGGCGGCGCTGCCGCCGTGCACCATTGGCATGGAGGCCTGCTCGGGTGCGCACCACTGGGCGCGTGTGTTCGCCGGCTTCGGCCACACCGTGCGCCTGATGGCGCCCAAGTTCGTCGCACCCTACCGCATGAGCGGTCGACGAGGCAAGAACGACGCGGCCGACGCGGCTGCGATCTGCGAGGCCGTGCAACGGCCCAACATGCGGTTTGTGCCGGTCAAGAGCCTGGAGCAGCAAGGCCGCCTGACGGTGCACCGCATGCGCCAGGCCTTCATCGAGCAGCGCACAGGGATGATCAACCGCATCCGCGGCCTGCTGTCGGAGTTCGGCATCGTGTTGCCCCTGAAGGCTGCTGACCTGCTCGGCTTTTTCACGCCAATCATTCCTGGAAGACGGCGGGTTGTGGAAGGGACAGATACTGCAGTTTGAACTCGTGAGGCGTCAAGTAGCCCAGGCTGCTGTGAGGCCGCACGGCGTT
>NZ_JAAAPN010000009.1 GCF_009909205.1 Aquabacterium fontiphilum | reverse complement strand
TGTTCGATGTTGAGGTTCCCGTTGCCGACCGGATTCCCGACGAGTTGCTAGACGAGTTGCGGCGAGGCGGAGGTGGCTTGCGCATCAAGATCCGACTGCATCGCGAAGGGGTGCTGCTGGGCTGGGACATTGAGCGAAGACCGGGGTTTGATCCCAAAAAACGAGATCAGTGGGGGTCTGCGGTGTATGTGGGGCCTGTTCACAGCTTTGCGGGCGGTGATTTTCGGGAAGCAGAGATATTCAATGGAAAAGTGATGCGCAGAGGCTGGTACATCCACCCCAAGACGGGCCAGCGCATCGAAACCGACTTTTGAATCATGCTCATCAGGCCACCGCAGGCGGGTCGCCGGCCGTCACCCCAGCATCAACCCCGCCTCATCTCGCCAGTAGGCTGCGGCCGCAAAAAAGCCCTCCCAGACGCAGCCATTGCAGCCGCGTCCACAGCAGGTCGTGGGCTCCGGTGGTGGCGGGCGCAGGGTGATGCCTTGGGCGGCCGCCAGCGCCTGCAACGCCGCGAAGACGGCTTGCGCGGCTTCGCGGTTGCTGAGAGGGTGGTGCAGCCAGTGCTGCAGAGAGTCGGCCTCGGGCATGGTGGCGGGGATTCAACCTGTCGCGCAGAATGTTCGCGCGCGGCATCTTAACGCCCGTGCTGGACCGCGGGCCGGGCATGGCATAGTCAGCATGTGAACACATCCGTGCGCGAATCGCTGCCCCCCGAGCCAACATCGGTCGCGCCATCCGGCGAGGCCATGCTGGCGGTGTACGGCCGCCCTGTTACCTGGAAGATGCTGGTGTTGACCGCGGCGCTGCTGCTCGTGTTGATGAGCGCGTCGGCCGCCGGCATTGTGTGGTGGGTCTGGCACAACATGGCCGCCCAGGTGGTGCTGCACGAGCAGCAGGCCCTGGTTCGCCTGCCGGAGACGCTGGCGGTCGAGGCGGCTGTCAATCAGCGTGTGCAGGTGTCCGTGGACACCGTGCTGCCGGTCACGGTGCCGGTGGACCAGACACTCACGCTGCCGATCACGCAGGCGCTGCCGGTGCGGGTGAGCATCGACACGGCCGTCCCGATTGCGGTGGACGTACCAGTGCGCCAGAGCATCCGGGTGGACCAGGTCGTCGAGGTCGACGGGCAGGTCGCCACGCGGGTGATGGGCATCCCGATGACGGTGCCGGTCAAGGGGCGCATTCCGGTCAAGGCCGATGTGCCCATCGATGTGGTGATTCCCGTGCGCCATACCGTGCCGGTGGTGTTGAACACAGAGGCCACGGTGCGCTTGCGCGAACCTTTGCGGGCGCATGTCCAGGCCGAGATCCAGACCCAGGTGCCCATTCGCGAGTCGCTGTCCGTGCCCGTGATGGCGCCCGTGCAGGCGACCCTGACGTTTCCGCAGCGGCGGGTTCAGGCTGGGCTGGATCTGATGGATGTCACCGTGCCGTTCAGCGATGTGAGCTTTGCGCCGCGTGACGGCACCGCCGCCGCGGCATGGTGGGCGCGCCATGTCGCCCGCCCGCCGGTGTCATCGGCCGGCCCTGCATCGGCTCCCACACCCGAGCCTGGCGGGCCATCCGGGCCCCGGCCATGAGCGCCCGTTCCCGCATGCTTCCGGCAAGGGGGTGGAACCGCCCGGTCCGCCCCGCGGCCCTGGTGCTCGTGGCGATCGGCTTGCTGGTGGTCTGGGTGGGGCTGGTGGCCTGGGGCATCTGGTATGGCTACGGCCACTGGGAGAGCCGCGTGGTCCTGCGTCAGCAACCGTTGTCACTGCGCCTGCCTGCCGGGACGCAGGCGCTGGCCGATGTGCATACGCCTTTGGACACCCGGATCCGCCTGCAGCCCGTCTTGCGCGTGCCGCTGCGCCAGACGGTGGAGGCCGAAGTCAACGACAGCTTTGTGGCCCAGCTCGATCTGGCGGCCACCTTGCCGGTCGATGTGGTCGTGGAGATTCGCCACGACCTGCCGGTGCGCACGCAGCTGGAGGCGCGCGTCGACTTGGGCCGTTTCCTGCCAACGCTGAGCGTGCGCCTGCCCGTGCAGTTCACGGTACCGGTTCAGCTGAAGGTGCCCGTCCGGGCCGATGTGCCGGTTCGGCTGGATGGCGTGGTCAGCGGGCAGCTGGCACAGCGTCTGAGCCTGCCCGTTGACGAGACCTTGGTGGTGCGCCCACGGATCGACCACCGGCTGGCCGGGCGCATGACGCACCAGACGGCGTTTTCGCTGGTCGGCGAGACGGCGCCGCTGCCGCTGGTGATCGAGGAAGCCCGCTTGCGCTTGCCCTTCGATCTGGCCTTCGTGCGTCAGCGCGCCTCGGGCGAGCAGGCCGGTGGCGTCAAGGTTGGCCAGCCGTAAGGCGGTGCCGCGCGGCGGTCGATCTGCACCACCACCACCTGCGGCCGTGACTGCTGTCTGGCGCGCTGGAGGGCACCCCGCAAGGCGGTGCGGAAGGCCGGCGCCCCCTGGTCGTGGCGGACGGTGACGGCCTCGGCGCCCAGGCCGCTGGCAAAAGCAGCCAGGTCGGGGCGCCCGAGCGCATAGCTGTCGGCCCACTGCGAGGCGGGCGGCAACAACTGGGCCATGCCCTGGCTCACCATGGCCAGGTCGTTGTCGTCCAGCACGACCCACACGGCGCCGACGCCATGAGCGGCTGCTGTTGACACCTCGGCGCCGTGCATCATGAAGGCGCCATCGCCCACGATGGCCAGGCAGGGCTCATCGGGCGCGGCCATCTTCCCGCCGATGACGGCGCCCACGCCAAAGCCCATCGGACCCATGTCGAGTGCGGCGTGGCAATGCAGCCCCTCGTCGATGACGAGGTGGTGGAGCGCCCAGCCCACGCAGTTGCCGGCATCAATGAAGATGTGGCCACGCGGCATCAGCTCGTTGACGATGTGCATCATGGCTGCGGGTTGCGTGGGGGCGGCGCGGCGTGTGCGGTCGGCAGCGGATTGCCAGGGCGAGACCGTGTCGCGGATGGTCTGGATCAGTGCGGCGCGGGCGTCGCGCTCGCGCACGCGCGGCTTGCGACGCGCGCTGAGACGTAACATCGCATCCAGCGTGGCGCCCACCTCGGCCACGATGCCTTGGGTCACAGCGAAGTTGCGGCCGATCATGCCCGGCTGGAGGTCGACCTGGATGAAGTGACGGCTGGGCGCCAACGCGGGGCTGTACAGCGCGCTCGTCTGCACGGAGGTGGCCAGCTCGCCCAGCGCCGAGCCGAGCACCAGCAGCGCATCGAAGGGTTCGCCCTCGCTGGGGTGCATGTAGTGGGCGGGCCAGTTGCAAGCGCAGATGCCGTAATTGCGCAGTGACCAGAACTGGCCTTCGGGAAAGATGCCTTTGGCGTCGGGCGTGGTCATGACGGGCACGCCGAAGCGGTCCACCCAGGCCACGAAGGCCTGGCGGCGCGCCGGGTCGTTCAGCGCGCGGCGGGCGCCATTGCCCAGCAGGATGAGCGGGCGGCGGGCGTTCAGCAGCGCATCAAGCGCCTGCTGTACGCCGGCTTCGTCGGTGCTGCGCACGGTGGGGCGTGCAGCCGGCTCGAATGCGCGGCTGCCTGGCGGCACGCACATGCCGCCAATGTCGTTGGGCAGGCTGAGGTGCGCAGCCTGGCAGGGCACGGTGAGGGCCTCGGTCAGTGCGCGTTGTAGCAGCGTACCCGCGTTGTCAGGGCTGGAAATCAGCGCGCTGTAGCCCACGGCATTCTGGAAGACGTTCTGCACATCGAGTTGCGCATCCGCGCCTTCCTGAAGGTAGCCTCGGCCGAAGTACTTCTCGGGCACCTCGCCAGTCAGCACCAGCAAGGGCACGCCGCTGGCTTGCGCATTCATGGCGCCCGTCAGCGCATTGGTGGCCCCGGGGCCGGATGTCGTCAGCACGACGCCCAGCCCGCCGTTGACGCGCGCCAGGCCGTCTGCGATGTAGGCCGCACCGCTTTCATGGCGACAGATGATGTAGCGCATGTCCGGGTCGTGGCGCAGTGCGTTCATGAGCCACACGGCCGCGCCGCCCGGGATGCCGAACACATGGCGCACGCCCTCGGCTTTGAGCCGCAACAGCATGGCCTGGGCCACCGTGCCGGCCATGGGGTTGGGGGCTGGCGGGCTGCCTGACGAGGTGGCGGCATCGTGGGCCGTGACGGCCTTCCGGGACGGGGCAGGTCTTGCAGAACGGACGTGGGGCATGAGGTCTCGCTTGACGGACAATGGGCCGGAACCGACGGGAGGACGGACGATGGTGGGTCAGACACATGACACAGGCATGCATCCGGTGTTGGATGTGGCCATTGTGGGGGCAGGCGTCTCCGGTTTGTACAGTGGGTGGCGCTGGTTGCGCAGCCCGCAAGGGCGGGGCAGTCGGGTCACTGTCTTCGAAATGAGCGACCGGGTTGGCGGGCGGCTGCTCTCGGTGGCCCCGCCGGGCTTGCCGCAGGCCCGGGTGGAACTGGGTGGCATGCGCTACATCAGCACCCAGACGGCCGTGGCAAATCTGGTGGCCCAGTTGGGGCTGGCGACCGAGCCCTTCATGGTGGCCGAGCCCGAGAACGTCGCTTACCTGCGTGGGCGCCATCTGCGCAGCGCCGACCTGCAGTGGCCCGAGCGCGTGCCCTACGCCATACCTGAGTCAGATCTGGCTGGCTTTGACATCGGTTTCACGGCCTTGGCGGCCACCCGTTACCTGAGCCAGGTGCTGCACCGCGACCACGTGGACCTGAAAACCGTCGACTGGGACGCCGTGGCCCGCGAGGGTCGGCTGGACGGCGTGCCCGTGCGCGAGCTGCCCATGCGCTACGTCTACAACCGCATGGTGTCGCACGAGGTCTTCCAGTTTGCCGAGGACACCAGTGGCTACGACAGCATCTTCTTCACCTGGAATGCTGCCGATGGCTTTCCATGGAACATCGGGGACTACGGCGCCGATGTTCAGTACCACCGGCTGGTCGATGGCTACGAGTCGCTGCCCAAGGCCTTGCACCGGGTGTACACGGCGGCAGGCGGCGAGGTGCGCTTTGGGCACACGGTGCGTGAGGTAGATGCTGCCACGCTGCCGGACGGGTCCATCGGTGTGCGCCTGGTCGTCGAGCATGCAGGGCAGTTGCAGACCGTGCTGGCGCGCAAGGCCGTGCTTGCCATGCCGCGACGCGCCATCGAGCTGCTGGCGCAGCGCGGGGCCTTGTTGGGGCGCGAGCAGCCTGCTGTGCATGCGCTGGTGCGCTCGGTCACGCCGATCCCGCTGTTCAAACTGGCGCTGTGCTACCGCGAGCGGTGGTGGGAGACGTTGGGCATCCGGCAGGGGCAGTCGGTCACGGATCTGCCGATCAGGCAGTGCTACTACTGGCCGGTGGGCGAGTCGAATGGCCCGGGTGTGATCCTCATCTACAACGATGGGCTGGATCTGGACTACTGGGCCGGGTTGAGGCAGGGCAGCACGCCGTACGCCAACGAGCATGGCAACGACCCTGCGCAGGAATGGGCACAACACCCGGCACCCGCGCGGATGGTGGCCGAGGCGCACCGGCAGCTCATGCTCATGCACGGCCTAGAAGACCGCCCCGCGTGGCAGCCGTATGCCGCGGCCTATCGCGACTGGGGTGACGACCCGTTCGGTGGCGGGGCCAACTTCTGGCCCGTGGGGGTGGACAGCCAGGCCGTGTCGCGCGCGATCGTGCAACCGCGACCGGGTCTGCCTGTGTATGTGTGCGGCGAGGCCTACTCGCACGCGCAAGGCTGGGTCGAGGGCGCGCTGCAGACGGCGGAGGACATGCTGCAGCGCTGCTGGGGGATGGCGCCCCCTGATGCGGGCTCCAGCCTGGCGGATGGCGGCTGAGCGGGGGCGGGCCGCGCTGAGCCGGCGTCTCATTGGCGCTGTCTCAGTGGCGCTGTCTCGGTGGCGCTGTCTAATGGCGCTGTCTAATGGCGCCGCGTCAGCAGCAGCGCCGTGGCATGCATCTCCATGCCCACCCCCATCAGCACGAGGTGCGGGGTGCGGATCTCGCTCCAGAAGTGGTCCAGGTTCACGGCCACGGAGCTGGAGACCATGTCGCCATACGCCTTGAGTGTGTGGGGGTAGCGGGCTGGGGCGATGGCCTGCTCCCACGCCTGCTGCACGACTTCGGATGTCTGGTGGGTGAACAGCGTGACCTCGCTGGCGGACAGACCATGCCGCGTCAGCAGGCTCAGCACCACCTGCGGAGGCACCTTCAGGCCGTACTCGGTGAAGGCCTGGTGGCCGAGTTGGTCGTCGAGCTTCATCAGCGGGGTGGTCCAGCCGCCACCGGCCAAGGGGCGGGCCGCCATCCTGAAGGCGCCATACCACTGGGTCTGCGTGTCGTTGGCCCAGTCGATCAGCTCCCACTGGCCGTTCTGGCGCGCAGGACCCACCAGCGCGGCACCCGCGCCGTCGCCCGCCGCCAGCGCGACGGGCTCATGGTAGTCCACATGGGCGGTCCAGTTGTTGCCGCAGGCCACCAGCGCGTGGCGCACCGTGCCGCAACGGACCATGTCCTGCGCCACGCGCAAGCCGTCGAGGTAGGGCGTGTAGTCCGAGTTCAGTGGCAGCACGCGGCAGTGGCGCCCCAGGCCCAACCGCTGATGCACCACCGCCAGCGCATTCGGTGCGACCCAGGGACTGACCGAGGCGGAACCCACCAGCAGATCCACTTCGTCCAACGCCACACCCCCCCGTCGCAGCGCCTGCGCGCAGGACTGCGTCAGCAGGTCTTCCAGCGTTTCGGGTGCCTGCAGCACGCGACGTTGTGACAGGCCGCGGAAGAGGTCGGAATCCGGCGGCGTGTGCTCGCGAAGCCAGGCAAAGACGGGGTCGTCGTTGGTGCGCACCAGGGCGGGCAGCGCAGAGCCGGTGGCCAGCAGGGCCGGGCGGATGGTGTGCGGCATGGTTTTCAGAATGTGGATGGGCCCTTGATTGTGGGGGGCAATCCCGTGAGGATTGCGCATTGCAGCGTGGGGCGGGAAGATGACGCAAGCGTAAACCCCAGGTGGATTTTGCGCCGCGCTGCCCAAGATGCGGACCAAGGGCGCGTGTCCGAAGGCCGCAGGGGTGGACGGGACGACGTGATGGGGGTGAAGGTGGTGGTCGACATGGCAGCATCGGTCTCATCAGGCGAACCGGCAAGCCACGCCGAGCTGGTGGAGCGTTGCCTGGTCAAGCGCAATATCTGGCTGCGCTTTCCCGACGCGCTGGAGTGGCGCTTTCAGCAGGCCGGCGAGGCACGTCGGCGCTGGATGATCACCGCCTTCGGTGCCCTGGCGGTGGGTTTCTTTGCAGCCCTGCTCGTTCCCGATCTGTTGCTTACCGACGATGTGGTGTGGACGGTGTCGTGGTGGGTGCGGCTGATCGTGTTCCCTGGAATCATTGGCTTTGGGCTGGCCTGGGTGCACCGGGTGCGCCATCCGATGGTGCTGGAGCGTCTGGTCGGGCTGGCGGGGATGATTGCGGCCGCCTTGATGGTGTTCGTGCTGTCGCGAAGCGCGTCGCCCTGGGCGTACTCGCGCATCGTCGAGCTGAACATCGTGGTCGTGTTCACCTGCGCCTTTGCGCGCTTCTGGCCCGCGCTCAGCATGTGCGCCTTTGTCGGCTTCGTGCATGGCCTGGGAACCTGGTTGATGCCTGACCCGACCGGCATCCTGGCTGCCAGCACGTCGGTGTTGCTGGGCACCACGGTGCTGTTTGCCCTGTCTGCCAGTTACAAGCTGGAGCATGATGAGCGGATGGCTTATCTGCTGGACCAGCGCGAACGCGCCTTGCAGGCCCAGCTGCAGGAGGCCAATGACCGGCTCGCCCGTGTGGCCACGACCGATCCGCTGACCGGGGTGGCGAACCGGCGTGCGTTTGACGACTTCCTCGGGGCAGCCTGGATGCGCAGCCAGGCGCAGGGGCTGCCGCTGGGCCTCATCATGGTCGACATCGACTGGTTCAAACGCTACAACGACCACCACGGGCACCAGGCGGGCGATCGCTGCCTGATTGCCGTGGCTCAGGCGATTCAAGGCTGCCTGCGGCGCACCGGGGATCTGGTGGCCCGCCTCGGTGGAGAGGAGTTCGCCGTGGTGATGACCGACGCGGACGCGCAAGCCGTGCATGCGGCTGCGGCACGCATCTGTGAGGCCGTGCGTCAGTTGGGCCTGCCACACGGCGCGTCGCCCTTCCAGGTGGTGACAGTGAGCGTGGGTTTGGCATCGGCTCAGTCTGACGTACACCCGGAGGCGGCGGCCTTGCTGCAGGCGGCAGACTTGGCGCTCTACCGTGCCAAAGAGGCTGGCCGCAACCGGGTCTCCAACGGGCAGGTACGTCAGGAGGCAGCATGAACGAGCAGGTGCACGGTGCCGTCGACCCCCGTGCTGGTTGGACCTGGCGCCCGCCGCGTCTGGCCTTCCCGCACGAGCAGGAGCAGCGCTTCATCTCAGCCTGCCGCGAGGCCCGCCTCAGCCACTTCGTGCGCAGTGGCGCGGTGGCCTTGCTTGTTTACAACCTGTTCCTCATATCAGACCACCTGATGGCGCCGGACGTGTTTGAAGAGGCCGTGCGGGTACGGCTGCTGTACTTCACGCCGTTTGCATTGGGCATGTTGCTGATTGCCAGCCTGGGGCGGGCGACGATGTTGGCGCTGCCCCCCTGGGTGACCGAGGTCGCTGTTGTGTTCAGCGGGCTGGTGGCTGCCTACAGCCTGATCTACATCCTCGGCCAGTCGAGCAGCGATGTGGCGCCGCTTTATCGGGCGGGCCTGGTGCCCATCATCGTCTATGGCAACCTGGTGCAGCGGTTTCGCTTTCGGGAGGCCGTGATCTTCGTGTTGCTGCTGTTGGTGCTGTATGTGGTCAGCAGTGTTTGGTATGTCGATCCGGCCAGCCCATATCGGTTTCTGGATCTGCCGATCTTTCTCTTCGTCTTCAGCATCGGGGCCTACACGCTGGTGGTGAACTATCGGATCGAGCTCGAAGAGCGCCGGCGCTTCGTGCGCACGGAACGGGCGGCCGCTGCCCGGGCGCGGCTTGAGGCGTCGCAGCGCGAATTGGATGCGCAGGCCCGACGCGATCCCCTGACCGGGGTGCCGAACCGGCGCCATCTCGATGCCTACCTTCAGCAGCAATGGGCTGTGACGGGACGCGCAGTCAGCGTGCTGCTGATCGATGTCGACCACTTCAAGTTGTTCAACGACCGTCATGGCCACCCTGCAGGCGATCAGTGCCTGCGCCATGTGGCCCAGTCGCTGCAGCGCGCGGTGAGCCCTGCTTCGGGCGTGGTGGCCCGCTGGGGTGGCGAGGAGTTCATGGTGGTGCTGCCGGGGGTGGACGTCCGGCGCGCGCAGGAGCTGGCCGAAGCGCTGCGCGCGGGGGTGTACGGTCTGGCCCTGCGCCACGAGGCCGCACCGTGTCAGCGCGTGACGATCAGCGTGGGCGTGGCGAGCATGGTGGCCGATGGCGACGCGATGGCGCTCGAGCGCTTGCTGGCCATGGCCGATGGTGCGCTGTACCAGGCCAAGCAAGGTGGGCGCAATACCTGGCGGGCCGCGCCAGGCAGCGTCGGTCAGGCGGGGTGATCGATGAGCGCAGGCTCGCGCAACACGGCCAGGGCTTCCTTGCACCAGCCAAGCCAACCGGCCTCGTACATGATGCCGGTCTTGAGGATGAGGTGCTGCAGCCGGGCCTCGCGGCCGAATTCGCCACCCGGCGGGAAGTCGCGCGCCTCAATCGCCTGATACACCTTCAGGCGGGTGGCGTGCAGGCCCATGCGGCGTTCGATTTCGGTGTCCAGCCCCAGGGGCCCGATCACCGCGTCGGCCCGCAGGCGCACCATCAGTTCATCGCGCAGCTCCAGCATCGGGGCAGGCTCTTGTGCCCAGCGCACCAGTTCGTCCTGACCGGCCGGCAGCACACGGTAGAGCTTCTTGCGGGTTCGGCCCCCGTCTGGTGCGGTCTCCGACGCGATCCAGCCGGCCTTTTCCATCCGCGCCAGCTCTCGGTAGATTTGCTGATGGGTGGCGTGCCAGAAAAAGCCGATCGATTTGTCGAACCGCCGGGCGAGGTCGTATCCAGAGGACGCGCGCTCCAGCAGCGACGTCATCAGTGCGTGAGCCAGGGACATGACCGCAGTCTAAACGGAATGCGTTCAAATATGCAACCAGTTGCATAGCTCTGCCGCTTGCGCTAGATTCATGCAACTGGTTGCATAGCGATGCGACCCGTATCTGTTCCACATCACCGAGCGAGACACACGATGAGCGCCTATCCCCACCTGCTGCAACCCCTGGATCTGGGCTTCACCACGCTGCGCAACCGCGTCCTGATGGGCTCGATGCACGTGGGCCTGGAAGAGGCCCCCAACGGCTTCGAGCGCATGGCTGCGTTTTATGCCGAACGGGCCCGGGGTGGCGTGGCGTTGATGGTGACGGGTGGCATCGCCCCCAACGATGCAGGCCGGCCCTACCCGGGCGGTGCGCGCATGGCCACCGAAGAAGAGGCCGCCCAGCACAAGGTGGTGACGGATGCCGTGCACGCCGCCGGCGGCAAGATCGCCATGCAGATCCTGCATTTTGGCCGTTACGCCTATCACCCTGGCCTGGTGGGCCCCAGCCCGATCAAGGCACCGATCGCCCCCATGCCCCCGCGTGAGTTGACGACTGAAGAGGTGTGGCAGACGGTGGAAGACTATGCCCACTGCGCGGCCATGGCCCAGAAGGCCGGCTATGACGGCGTGGAGATCATGGGCTCGGAAGGCTACCTGATCAACGAGTTCATCGCAGCCCGCACCAACCAGCGTACCGACGAGTGGGGTGGTTCGTACGAGAACCGCATGCGCTTCCCGGTCGAGATCGTCAAGCGAGTGCGTGAGCGCGTGGGCCCGAACTTCATCATCATCTACCGCCTGTCCATGCTGGACCTGGTGGAAGGTGGCTCCAGCTTTGAGGAGGTGGTGCAGTTGGGCCAGGCCGTCGAGGCCGTGGGCGCCACGATGATCAACACCGGCATCGGCTGGCACGAGGCCCGCATCCCCACCATCGCCACCAGCGTGCCGCGCGCGGCCTTCGCCTGGGTGACGCAAAAGATGAAGGGCCAGGTCAAGATCCCGCTGATCACGACCAACCGCATCAACACGCCTGAGGTGGGTGAGCAGATCCTGGCCTCCGGTCAGGCCGACATGGTGTCCATGGCCCGCCCGCTGCTGGCCGACCCGGACTTTGTCAACAAGGCCGCCGCTGGCCAGGCCGACCGCATCAACACCTGCATCGGCTGCAACCAGGCCTGTCTGGATCACACCTTCAGCGGCAAGATCACCTCGTGCCTGGTGAACCCGCGCGCCTGCCATGAAACCATTTTGAAGATCGAACCGGCCACCGCGAAGAAGCGCGTGGCGATCGTGGGTGCCGGCCCGGCCGGTCTGGCCGCGGCCACCACCGCCGCCACGCGGGGCCATGACGTGACCCTGTTCGATGCGGCCGACGATGTGGGCGGACAGTTCAACATCGCCAAGCAGATCCCGGGCAAGGAAGAGTTTTACGAGACGCTGCGCTACTTCCGCAACGAGTTGAAGGCCACGGGGGTGACCACGCGCTTCAACACGCGGGTGACCGCCGATGACCTGATCAAGCAGGGCTTTGACGAGGTCATCCTGGCCACCGGTGTGACGCCCCGCACGCCCGCCATCGAGGGCGTGGACCATCCCAAGGTGCTGAGCTACCTGGACGTGCTGCGCGACAAGAAGCCCGTGGGCAAGACCGTGGCCGTGATTGGCGCAGGTGGCATTGGCTTTGACGTGTCGGAGTACCTGACCCACGAAGGCGAGAGCCCCTCGCTGAACCTGGCCAAGTTCAACGAAGAGTGGGGCATTGATTCGGACTACACCGAGCGTGGTGGTATCAAGGCGCCGCACCTGCCTAAGCCCCCGCGTCAGATCTACCTGCTGCAGCGCAAGACCAGCAAGGTGGGCGATGGCCTGGGCAAGACCACTGGCTGGATCCACCGCACGTCGCTGAAGAACCGCAACGTGGAGATGATCGCCGGCGCCACGTACAACAAGATCGACGATGCGGGCCTGCACATCACCGTGGCGGGCAAGGACGTGGTGCTGCCCGTGGACAACGTGGTGTTGTGCGCCGGTCAGGAGCCTTTCCGCGAGCTGCAGGCTGGCCTGGAAGCGGCGGGTATGAAGGTGACCTTGATCGGTGGTGCCGATGTGGCCGCCGAGCTGGACGCCAAGCGCGCCATCAAGCAAGGCACCGAAGTGGCTGCCGCGCTGTGATGGTGACCCCCACCCATTCAGGAGACACCATGAGTACCGTTGCTGACACGAACATTCCGCAGCTGGAGACGCTGAAGATCGACCTGGCTGGCAAGGTGGCCACGGTCACGCTGAACCGCCCGGACAAGGCCAACGCCATGAATTGGGCGATGTGGCAGGACATCCGCAGTGCGATGCAGTGGGCCGACCGCACGCCCGAAGCCCGCGTGGTGGTGCTGCAGGGCGAAGGCAAGCACTTCACCTCGGGCATTGACCTGCAGATGATGATGGGCTTGCAGGCCCAGATCAAGGACGACTGCGATGGCCGCAGCCGTGAAAAGCTGCGCCAGCTGGTGCTGGAGCTGCAAGACACCTTGAGCAGCATCGAGCGCTGCCGCAAGCCTGTGCTGGCCGCCATCCACGGTGGCTGTGTGGGCGGCGGGGTGGACCTCATCAGCTGCACCGACATGCGCTATTGCTCGGCCGATGCCTACTTCACCATCAAGGAGATCGACATCGGCATGGTGGCCGACGTGGGCACGCTGCAGCGCTTGCCCAAGCTGATCGGCAACCAGGGCATCGTGCGCGAGATGGCCTTCACGGGTCGCAAGGTGCTGGCCGACGAGGCTCAGCGCATCGGTCTGGTCAACCAGGTGTTTGACAGCCGTGAGGCGTTGTATGCCGGCGTGCGTGAACTGGCCGAGCTGGTGGCGGCCAAGTCGCCGCTGTCCATCCGCGGCACCAAGGAGATGTTGAACTACACCCGCGACCACTCGGTGGCCGATGGGCTGAACTACATCGCCACCTGGAACGCGGCCATGCTGATGTCAGGCGACCTGATGACGGCCATGATGGCCAACATGAGCAAGCAGACGCCCGAGTTCAAGGACTGATCATCACAGCCTGATCAGCCCACGGCCCCCTGGCGCACCGCCAGGGGCGTCAGGCCCGTCCAGCGCCGCACGGCGCGGTGCATGGAGCTGGGCTCGGCATAGGCCGCGCGGGCGGCCACCTCAGCCAGTGGCAGGCTGGTGTGGCGCAGCTCGTGCAGGACCTGTTCGCGCCGCACCTGTTCGACCAGATCCTTGAAGCTGAGTCGGTGCTCGGCCAGGCGGCGTTGCAGCTGACGCAGCGAGCAGCCCAGGTCGGCTTCCAGGTCGGGCGCAAGGTCTTCGAGCAGCGGCACGCAGCCCGCCTGCAGCCGCGCCGCAATGTGCTGGCGCAACACGGCACCCAGTCGGTGACCATCCTGCGCCAGGCGCGACCATTGCTGGTCGGTCATGGCGCTCATCAGCCTGTGCAGTTGGGCATCGGCATGCGGGTTGGGCAGCGCCAGCCAAGCCGCCGGCCCCTGTTCGCTGGCGTGGGGTGCATCAAAGTGAACCGGACAGCCATACCAGGCGCGCAGCGGCGCGGCATCGCTCGGGGCGGGGCAGGGCAGCCACACGGCATCGGGCACGAGTTGCCTGCCGGCCACCCAGCGCGCAAACGCCAGGCGCGAGGCCATCGTGAAGGTCCACAGCAGGGTGTCGCGCGGCACCTCGCCGAGCGTTTCGAGCCGGCTGACGATGCGATCGCCCTTGAGTTGGTGCACGGCGCGCAGTTGGGTGCACACCAGCGTCTGAAGCCGTTCGAACAATGCCAGACCGTCCTCGAAGCCGGTGCAACTGATCAGCGTATAGCCCAGCGGGCCCATGTTGGCAGGGCGCACGTCCTGGGCAATCTGCAAGGCGGTGTGCGGGTCGTTGCACACCGCGGTGGCCGCGTGCAGCGCGTCGCACAGGCGGGTGGCCGGCACCCAGTGGCCCGCGAGGTCGCCCGCCAGATCCGCTTCACTCAGGCCAAGGGCAGCCAGCACAGGCTGATGGGGCAGGTCGCGCGCGCGCACATGGTCGACCACCAGTCGGGCGTAGCTGGCGGCGAATCCCAGGGAAACGGCAGGGGTGTTCACGGTGGCGATGGTAGGGCATGTTGCCGCGTGGGCGGGGGGCGCGCGGTTCGTGTGCAAGCTGGGCGCTGGCATGCACGGGCAACGTGCTGGCGTCGCGTGTCAATGACGGCCAGCCCTGGCCCGTGCAGCATGCCTGCATGGAACATGCAGCCCCTACCGCTCGCGCATCGTCGCTGTCACCTGCCTCCCCCGCCTCGCCGGGGCTGAGGCGTCTTCGCGAGTTGCCCGGGCCGCGCGGCTGGCCCCTGGTGGGCAACAGCCTGCAAGTGAGGCTGCACCGCATGCACCAGGACCTGGCGGCCTGGGCCGAGCAATACGGCCCGCTGTTCCGGGTGCGCCTGGGCGGCTTCAGGCTGCTGGTGGTGAGCGATGCCGATCTGATCGGCCGCTTGCTGCGCGAGCGCCCCGACACCTTCCGGCGGCCATCGCGCATGCAGGCCATCATGCGCGAGATGGGCATCCACGATGGCGTGTTCATGGCCGAGGGGGAGACGTGGGCGCGCCAGCGGCGCATGGTGATGGCCAGCTTTGCGCCGCAGCAGGTGCGGGCGTATTTTCCCGCGTTGCTGCGGGTGGCGCATGGGCTGCAGGCACGGTGGGACAAGGCTGCCGCAGCCCAGGCCGCTGGCGGCGAGCCGATCGACCTGCAGGCCGATCTGATGCGCTTCACGGTCGACGCGGTGGCCGGCCTGGCCTTCGGCAGCGAAGTCAACACACTGAGCCACGATGGCGACGTGATCCAGCAGCATCTGGACAAGATCTTTCCAGCCATCTGGCGACGCGCCCACGCGGTGTTGCCCTACTGGCAGGTGGTCAAGCTGCCCGCTGACCGCGCGCTGGACGACAGCGTCAAGGCCGTGAATGCCGCGATCCACCGCTTCATCGCCGAGGCGCGCGCGCGGTTGGTCGATCCCGTACGCCGAGCCGCGCCGCCCAATCTGCTGGAAGCCATGCTGGTGGCGGCCGACGAGCCAGGCAGTGGGATGACCGACGACGATGTGGCCGGCAATGTCTTCACCATGCTGCTGGCCGGCGAAGACACCACGGCCACCAGCCTGTCGTGGATGCTGGACCTGCTGTGGCGCCATCCGGCCGCCTTGCGTCGGGCGCGCGAAGAGGTCGATACCGTGCTGGGGCCGCGCGGCGCAATGTCCGACTGGACGCCAGACGACCTGGCCCAGCTCGACTGGCTGGAGGCCTGCATCCACGAGAGCATGCGGCTCAAGCCGGTGGGGCCGTTCAATGTGGTGGAGGCGCTGCGCGACACGGTGGTGGGCGATGTGGCCATCCGGGCACGCACACCGGTCTTGCTGCTCATGCGGCATGACTCCCTGCGCGATGACATCTTTCCCGAGGCGGCGGCGTTCCGGCCCGAGCGCTGGCTGCCGGAGGGTCAGGCGCTGGCGCCGGCTCAGGCCAAACGGGTGTCCATGCCGTTCGGCGGCGGCCCCCGCATCTGCCCGGGCCGTTTCCTGGCGCTGTTGGAGATCAAGCTGGCGGCGGCCATGCTGCTGCGTCACTTTGACATTCTGGGCGTGGACACGCCCGATGGCCTGCCCCCGCCGGAGCACATGGCGCTGACCATGGTGCCCCTGGGCCTGCGCCTGCGCCTGCAACCACGCACGGGCCAGGCGTGAGCGATCCTCAGCGGTGACGCTGTAGCCGCGCGATGACAACAGGCGCTGAGCCGGCGGAATCCGAGGCGGCGCGCAGCACCAGGCCCTCGCCCGATCCTGTGTGCTGCCCGGTCAGGTCCGCCTGGACGAACATGTGGCTCACCCAGACTTCCACGCCACCCGCTGCCGTGGCCGCCTCCAGCGCGTCGCGCAAGGCCTGCAGGGCGCTGACACGGGCCTGAGGGCTCAGGTGGATCGGGGAGCCCAGCGGGGGCCAGGCCTCGCTTTGCCCGAATGCCAGCGAGGCCGTGTCCATGCAGCGGCACCACGGGCTGCTGCGCACCCGCCGCACCGCGATGCCCTGGGTCGCGAACCAGCGCCCGATGGCGCGCGCCTCCTCGCGGCCGGTCTCACTGAGGTTGCGCTGGGTGCCGCAGTCTCCCAGCCGGAAGCCGGGGGGATCGAAGGTGCCAGGGGCTGTGGCGTGGCGCATCAGGATCACGACACCGCGACCCGGCGCCACGTCGTCCGCCCATGCCGGGTGCAGGGCACCATCCGCCGTGACCAGGCCAGCCGGCGCGGCGCGCGCCCAGGCGAGCGCCGGCAGGGCCGTCAGCGTGTCCAGCAAGATGCGGCGTCGGAGCATGGCCATACTGTGCCGCCGCTCGCCAGCGGCATGCATGCGTGACGCCGTTTTGACCCCATCAGGCCGGTGGCCGGCGGGGGCATCCGCCGGGCCGTATGCTTGGCGGCATGGACACCTTGACCCATGCCTTGTCTGGCGCGTTGCTGGCGCGGTTGATCCACACGCGGCCTGCCGCCGCTTCCGTGTCTGCGCCCGGCCGACCGGTCCTCTGGCAGGTGGTCACCGTGGGTGCTGTCGCCGGGGCCTTTCCGGATGTGGACGTGGTGGCCCGTTGGTGGGGCGATGTGGCCTATCTGCTGCATCACCGTGGCATCACGCACTCGCTGCTGCTGGCACCGGCATGGGCGGCTCTGGTCGCCTGGCTGATGGCCTGGGGCTTTGCGACAACGCGCGGACAGCCGGGGGCCTGGCGGCGCTTTTACGTCGTGGCGTTGGGCGGCGTCCTGATCCATGTGGCCGGTGACTGGATCACGCAGTTCGGCACGATGCTGCTCGCGCCGTGGTCGAACACGCGTTACGGTCTGGGCTCGGTGTTCATCATCGACCTGGTCGTCAGCGGCACCCTGGTCGCGGGCCTGTTGGTGGCGGCGTGGCTGCCTCGCCGGCGCTGGCCGGCTGCCTTGGGGCTGGGCCTGACGGTGGCGTGGGTGGGCGTGACCTGGGTGGGGCAGCAGGAAGCGCGCGAGGTGGGCCTGGCCCGTGCCCAGGCTCTGGGGTGGACCGATGCCACCGTGGTGGTCATGCCCCGCCCCGCATCGCCTTTCAACTGGACGGTGGCTGTGCAGCGCGCGGGCCAGTACGAGTTGGCCCATGTGAACACACGCCGCACCGAGCCCCTGCACGCACCGCCGGATGCCGGCTTCCTCACCCGATTGTCGGCCCCCTACCTGCCGGTGGCGCAAGCGCGCTGGCAGGCCCTGCCCCAGTGGGGCGACGCCGGCGATGCCGCCTGGGTTCGGGCCGCATGGGCGCGGCCCGAGTTCGCGTTCTATCGCTGGTTCGCGGAGGTGCCGGCGCTCACACACGCCGAGGTGCAGCGCGTGGCCGACGGCAGCGTGCAGCGCTGCGCCTGGTTTCGCGACCTGCGCTTCGGCTTCCCGGGGCGCGAGGCGGCGCCGTTTCAGTACGGCATCTGCCTGAAAGGCGACGACGTGGCGCGCGCCGCCGCGCAGGTCTTTCGGCTCGCGGCAGGCATCCGCGAGCCGGTCGCCTTGCCCTGATATCTCGCCCTGATGTTTCCCTCTGATGCGGCGATGGAGGGTCAGTCCGGCTGGTAGCGAAACAGCGCGTGGTTGAAGGCCTGCTCGGTGCCGAATGGGGTGGGGTGCAGCGCGCGCTGATGGGCCAGCAGCGTGAAGTCGTCGCCCAGGGTGGCCGCCAGCGCCGGCACGCTGTAGCGGGTCACCGGCAGGCCGCTGCAGCGTTCGGGGCCGTCTTCGGCAAAGGTGGCAATCACCACATGGCCGCCGGAGCGCAGCGCCGCTCGCAAGGCACGAAGGTAGGCGTTGCGGGCTGGCGGCGCGGTCATGAAGTGGAAGACGGCGCGGTCATGCCAGATGTCATACGCCTGCGCAGGCAGGGCCACATCGGTGATGTCGGCGGCCAGCCACTGCACCCCCTCCGCGCGGGGCCCCAGGCGTGCCTGGGAAACCGCGAGCGCGGCTTCGGACAGGTCAAGCACGGTGAGCGCACCCACCCCCTCGGCCAGCAAATCATCCACCAGCGTGGACGCCCCACCGCCGACGTCGATCACCGCCGAGGCGGGCCCCAGCCCCGCCTGGTGCATCAAGGCCAGCGACACAGTGGCATGGGGCGCATACCAGCTCACGCCATCGGGCGCCTTGGTGCGGTAGACCTGTTCCCAGTGGTCGCGGGCAGGGGGCGTGTGTTGCGGCTGCATGGGGCGCATGTGACGTGCCGGACGTCAGGCGTCCAGCAGCCCGATCTCGAACGGGATGGGATTGCGCATCGAGTTGGCCACGGGCGAGAAGTGGTTGGCCCGCTGGACGATGTCGTTGAGCTCTTCGCGTGAGGCCTCACCCTCGATGGCCACTTTCACGCGGATGGCCTGAAAGCCCATCTGGTGGGGCTCGCGTTCGGCGCCACCGGCGCCCCAGGCGGCGGTGTTGCCGATGTCGGCCTCCAGATGGATCTCGAGCTTGGACAGCTTGACCTGGCGCAGCGTGGCCACGGCCGTGATGCCCACGCCCAGGCAGCCGCCCAGCGCCGACAAGACGATCTCGCCCGGGGCCGGGGCCGTGTTCTCGCCAAACAGGTGGAGCGGCTCATCGACCACCACGGGGTTGTGGATGCCGACAAAGCTCCACGAACGGAACTGGCCCTGCATCACGGTCTTGACCTTGTTGGTGCCCTTGCGTTCCGGGTTCTCGCGGCCGGCTTCGGCAAACTTCAGCAGGCCATCGCGGTCAATGGGGCGCAGGTAGGTGGTGACGGTGTCGGTGCTCATGTCGGTGTCCTTGGTTGGGGGCTGAGAGTGAAGCAGAAAGCGTGGGGATGCGAAGGTGTGGCGGTTCAGGTGCGCCGGATGGCGAAGCTGTCGACGTAGGCGTCGGCGCGGGCGGGATCGAACTCCTTGCCCATGACCTTGAACTTGCGGCTGTTTTCTTTGGGTGGGTTCATGTCCAGTGCGGCCATGTGCTTGCGCGCATCGGTCAGCAGGTAGACGCGCTCGGCGATGTCCTTGTAGCGCACCTCGCCTTTGACGTAGCCCCAGCGCTTGAGCTGGCTGAGGATCCAATACGCCATCGAGTACCAGGGGAAGGGGTCGTAGTCGACCCGGCCGGGCTCGTTACGCACATTGCCCAGTCCATCGGCGAAGCGGCCGGTCAGCACCTGCTCGAGCACGGCACGTGGCTGGTTGAGGTATTTGGCCGGCGAGAGCACCTCGGCCATGATGGGCCGGTTCTTGGGGTCGCGCGCCATGGCGGCCGACTTCAGGATGGCGCGGTACAGCGCAGCAAAGGTGTTGGGGTTCTCGCGGATGAAGGTGTTCGGAATGGCAAACGAGCAGCAGGGGTGGCCGTTCCAGATCTCGCGCGACAGGATGTGGATGAAGCCGATCTCGTCGTACACAACCCGCTGGTTGATCGGGTCGGGGCCAAGAAAGCCGTCGATGTTGCCTGCGCGCAGGTTGGCCACCATCTCGGGCGGCGGCACGACGCGCAGCTGCACGTCGCGGTCCGGGTCGAGGCCATGCTCGGCCAGGTAGTAGCGCAGCAGCAGGTTATGGATGGAGTACTCGAAGGGAATGGCGAACTTGAAGCCCTTCCAGTTTTTTGGGTCGCGGTTGGTCTTGTGCTTGTTGGCCAACACGATGGCCTGACCGTTCACGTTCTGAATTGTCATGACATTGGTTTCCTGGGCGGTCGATCCCAGGCCCATCGACATGGCCAGCGGCATGGGCGCGAGCATGTGCGAGGCGTCATATTCCTTGTTGAGCACCTTGTCGCGGATCAGGGCCCAGCCAGCGGTCTTCATGACGCTGACATTCAGCCCTTCCTTGCGGTAAAAGCCCAGCGGTTCGGCCATGATCAGCGGGCTGGCGCAGGTGATGGGGATGAATCCGATCTTGAGGTCAGTCTTTTCCAGACTGCCCCGTTCCTGGGCCATCGCTTCGAGGCTGGCAAAGGGAATGACCGAGGCGATGGCCGCCCAGGCGGTCTGCACGCCCACCGCCGACAGAAAACGCCGTCGCTCGGCATCTTTCGGAAACAGCGCCCGCATCACCGTGGACTGAATCACCCGCTGGTTGAGCTGTTCTTCGGCCGCCAGATCATGGTCGGCTTGGCTGGCGTGATGGCCACAACTGCAGCCGTGGTGGAGCTGGCTGCGCGGGTCGAAGGGGTCTTGCAGTGACATGGGCGCCTTTCGGTTGCGGTTGGATGGAGACAGGGATGGGGCGTCAGGCCGGCTGGGTGTCGGTCTGCGCAGCGCTCAGCCGCGCAATCTCCTTGCGCAGGTGCTTGGTAGCCGGAGTGACGATGCCGACGAAGTAGGCTTCGCGCAGCCGACGCTGTGCGGGGCTGCGCATCAGATAGCCCTTGGCGCCAAGGTGCAGCAAGGCGGCGTGCGCGCTGCGCATGGCCAGCTCGCCGCCGGCCAGCCGCGTCTGCAGGACGGGCAGCACCACATCGGCCATCGGATCCGCATGCAGCGCGGCGGCGAGGGCCTGCGTGCGCGCTTGCGCTTCGGCAAGCAGCGGGGCGAGGTCGTCGACCTGATCGTCGAGGTAGCGGTTGACGTGGCCATGGGTGCGGTTGGCGTCGCGCATCAGCGCAAGGCAGGCCTCGGCCAGGCCCAGCCCCATGCCCATCTGGCCCAGAATCATTCCTGGCTTGATGCGGCGGACGTAGGCGCATGACTCGGCCGGGTGAGCCAGCACCATGTCGTCCGCAATGAAGACGTCCTTGAAGTGGCAGGCCATGGTGCGTGTGCCATCCAGCGCCATGAAGTGGGCGCATTCAACCAGCCGGAAGCCGGGTTGCGCGCAGTCGACGAGCACAAACACCGGCCCTTCGCCGGCCTGCGCGTTCACCACCGGGCAGCCGGTGGCAAAGAGGTGGTCGGCGCCCAGGTTGGAAACCCACGGCAGCACGCCGTTGATCTCGTAGCCCCCTTCGACGCGGCGCGCCGAGAGGCGATACGACTCGATCTGGTCGTACGACTTGATCGTGTTCGACAGCCCGGTGCCCACCAGCTGTTCGCCGCTGAGCACGCGGGGCAGCACACGGGCCTTGAGTGCGGTGTTGCTGGACTGGTCGATGTAGCGTGCGCACGCCGTCTGGCACCACACCAGAAAGCCTGTCGAGACGCATTCGCGCGAGACGGCCGTCATGGTGTCGATGACATGGGGCAGGCCCAGGCCGTTGCCGCCATGGTCCGCGGCGCCTGCGCCACGAAAGGCGCCAGCGCGGCCGAGTGCACGCATCACGTCCTCGGGGTACTGGGCCTGGGCATCGATGGCCGCCACCTGGGGGCGGAGCAATGTGCTGATGACCTGGTCGATGTCGCTCGGATGGTCGCAGGGGTTGGCTGGGGTGGCTTGCAGCACGGCGTTCATGGGCATCTCCATCGGGTGATGCGGGGTGTCACCGCAAGGGCTGTGCCAATGAAAAAGTCCTTTTGAATCAAGGGTTTGTGCAAATTGGCTGTCGCCGCATCTGCGCAAATTGTTGACAATTTGTCTACACTTTGTCTGTCCGCCGGGGTGAGGCAGCCTTGCCGTCCAGACCCAGCAGCTGCAGCCGGTAGTTCAGTTGGCGCAGCGTGAGCCCGAGCGCTTGCGCCGTGCGCGATTTGTTGCCTGCGTGGGCTTGCAGGGCTTGGCGGAGGGTGTCGCGCTCGTCTGCGCGCACATGCTCGTACGGGCGCACCACAGACGGCGCGCGCGGGCCGCGCCCCAGGCGGAGCGGGGCCCCGCCCGCGACGGTGGGCGGCTCGTCTGCGGGGGCGTGCGTGGCCTCGTCACGCAGCACCCAGTCGGCGGTGGCCAGATCTATGCGATCTTCGTGGCTGAGCAGCACCAGCCGCTCCACCACATTGAACAGCTGGCGGATGTTGCCAGGCCATGGATGGGCGACCAACCGGCTGAGCGCCTGCGGCGTGAGCAGGACATTGCGCTGATGGCGCTGGTTCAACTGCGACAGGAAATGCTGTAGCAGCAGCTTGATGTCGCCGCGGCGCTCGCGCAAGGCCGGCAGCCGGATGGGGATGACATTGAGCCGGTAGAACAGGTCGAGCCGGAAACGGCCGGCCTGAACCAGCGCCATCAGGTCGCGGTGCGTGGCTGCCACCACACGAACGTCCACGGGCCGCTCCTGGTGGCTGCCCAGCCGCTCGATCACCCGTTCCTGCAGCACGCGCAGCAGCTTGACCTGCACCGCCGGCGGCAGATCGCCGATCTCGTCGAGGAAGAGGGTGCCACCATGGGCCTGTTCGAAGCGGCCGATGCGTTGTGTCGTGGCGCCGGTGAAGGCGCCTTTTTCATGGCCGAAGAGCTCGGCCTCGAACAGCGATTCCGGGATGGCGGCGCAGTTGACCTTCACGAAGGGCTGGTCGCGGCGCCGGCTGTGCAAATGCAGCGCGCGCGCAAAAAGCTCCTTGCCGGTGCCCGATTCACCCAGCAGCATGACGGTGGCGTCGCTGTGGGCGACCTGCTCCAGCTGGCGCAACGCGGTCATCAGGGCCGGGGCCTCTCCCACGATGCCCCAGGCGGTGGCGGGCGTGGCCTGCTCCTGCAGGGCCGCGCGCAGCTCGCGGTTCTCGGCGGCCAGCGAGGCGGTGCGCTCCTCGATCAGTTGGTGGATGCGAAAGACCTGGCCCATCAACTCGGCCAGCGTGCGCAGCAGCTGCAGGTCGTCACCGAGGGCCCGCCGGCGTGAGCGGATGCGGTGGACACCCAGCACCCCCATGACGCGTTGCTCGACCCGAATGGGCAGCGCAATGTAGGACACCGTGCCTTCAGGCAGCGTGCTGCGCGCGACCGCGCGGGCAAGGTAGCGGGGCTCGTGGTCGATGTCCTGGACGATGAGCGTCTCGCCTGTCTGCATCACCTGGCCGGTGATGCCCTCACCGAGCCGGTAACGGCCGCGCGCCACCTCGTCCCGGGTGAGGCCGTAGGCGTGGCGGATGCAGAGCAGCCCGGTGTCCGGGTCTGGCAGCACCACCCGTCCACGGTTGAGCCCGACCAGTTCGGACAGCAGGTGCAGCATTTCACGCACGGCCACGCCGGGTTCGGCCCCCTGGCTCAGCAGGCGGATGCTCTGGCGCAGCAGCAGCTGTTCGTGTTCGGCGAGGGATTCGTCAGACGGGTGGGTCGGCATGCCGCGGGTGCAAGCAGCATGCATGCCACGCCAGGCCGGGGCAGGCGTGGCGCGCGGCTGGCCCGGCTCAGCGTTCGGGCAGCAGCATCATCTCTTCGAAGAGCACGCGGCGGACCCGTTCGTCGCGACCGCGTTCATGCAGGTAGGCATTGAACGCATCGGTCATGTCCTCTGCCAACGCCTGCAGACCTTGCGGCCCAGCCACATCGGCCTGGGTGAGTTCGGCAGAGATGGTCTGTACCAGGTTCTTGAAAGCCGGCTCATGGGCGGCGAGGTCCATCGGGTCGTCGCCGGGGCGCAGTTGAACCTTGATTTGGATCTGGGCCAGGCGCCCATCCGCGAGCTGTGACATCACTTTGCTGACACCGAACCACACCGGCTTTGGGCGGCTGCGGTCGCCCTGGCCTGTCGCCGCGGTGTAGCCCCACACTGCCAAGAGCAAGGCGAGCACCAGCCCCACCAGCCCGAACACCACGCCCCGATCACTGACACTGCGGCCCATCTGCTGTGTTGCCACGCCCCAAACTCCTGAAGAACTGTAATCGGGTGGAACATAACGCGTCGGCAGGCCGGCGGCGGCATGGCAAAGTCCCCCCATCATGCAATCCTTCACGCCCAGGGCGGGTACGTGGAGGTCAACCCAGAAGCCAAGGCTGGGCCTGCTGCGTCGTCATCAGTTCCACCTGTTGCCACAACAGCGCCACCTGTTCCGACCAATAGGCTTCCGTGCCGAACCAAGGAAAGGCGGCCGGAAAGGCCGGATCGTTCCAGCGGCGGGCCAGCCAGGCGCTGTGGTGGATCATGCGCAGCGTGCGCAGCGGTTCGATCAGCGCCAGCGTGCGCCAGTCGAACTCGGCCATGCTTTCGTAGCCGTCCATCAGCGCGTCCAGCTGCGGACGTCGTTCCTCGGCATCGCCGCTGAGCAACATCCACAGGTCCTGAACGGCCGGGCCCATGCAGGCGTCGTCCAGGTCGACAAAATGCGGTCCTTCAGCCGTCCACAGCAGGTTGCCTGGGTGCATGTCGCCGTGTAGGCGCACGAGGCGCATGTCCGGCAAGCGGGCAAAAGTGGCTGCTGCCAGCGCCAGGGCTGCATCGGCCGCCTGCAGCCAGTGCTGTCGTTGCGTGGGTGGCAAGGCGGTGTCGTCGGTGGCCAACCAGTCGCGCGCGGCGCCGCCATAGCGGGGGGTGTCGAGTGTCAGACGATGTGAGAACGGTGCCTGCGCACCGACAAGATGCAGACGCGCCAGAAAGCGGCCTAGCCAGCGCAACACGTCGGGGTCATCGAGTTCGGCCGGGCGACCGCCGCGCCGTGGCGACACCGAGACCCGGTGGCCCCGCCAGCATCCGAGCGTGTTTTGCGCCCCGAGCACGCGTGCCTCGGGATGCGCGCACTGCAAAGGCAGGGGGGGCACCATCGGCACTTCGGCCGCCTGCAGTGCGTGCGCAAAATCATGTTCTTCAAGAATCTGCGCGTCCTGCCATCGCCCAGGTCGGTAGAACTTGGCCACCACAAAGGTGTCGTCCTCCAGCCCGACCTGGAAGACGCGGTTCTCATATGAATTGAGCGCCATGAGGCGCCCGTCGGGCCGCAGGCCCAGCACCTCGAGCGTGTCGAGCACGGCGTCGGGCGTGAGGTCGGCGTATGGGGCGGATGCGGACATGCCGCATCTTAGCCCGCAGCCGGTCAGTCGAGTTGCGAGGCCGAGGACATGGCGCGCAGCAGGGCGGCGTTGACGTCGTCGAAGCTGAGCATCAGCCCGTCGGCCGCAGCCTTGATGTCGTAGACGATACCGGTTTCGATGGCCTGCACCAACTGGAAGTAGGGCTCATACGGGCCGCTTTGCTCGGCCAGCGCCTGATACACCTGCTCAGGGACGGGGATGGTGCGCAGCAGTTCGCTGAAGGGCTGGCGGAACATGCGGTCCAGCAGCGAGAACACGCCACAGATGAACAGCTCGCTGCGCATCTCGTCGTTGCCGCTGCAGCGGCCCAGTTCTTCCATCAGCAAGCCGCGGCGCACCGAGGCGTACATCACCGGGCGCATGTTCGGATCCTTGCTGGCCGTGGCCAGCAGCAGCGCCAGCCAGCGCTTGAGGCGCTGATAGCCCAGAATCATGATGGCGTGGCGAAAGGAGCTGATCTCGACCGACAGACCGAAGGCCGGCGAATTGATGTAACGCATCAGCTTGTAGGCCAGCGGCGGGTCGCGTTTGATGGTGGCTTCCAGGTCGTCGATGTCGTCCTGACGGTGAACCTGATCGATCAACTGCACAATGACCTGCAGCGCGGGCTGGTCGGCCGGCTTGCTGCCCGCCTCGATCACATTGTCGATCGGCCAGCCCAGCACGGCCACCACGCCCCGACGGAACGCAGCCTCCATGTCCCCCACGCTGGTGACACCACTTTGCACCACCGACACCCCCCGGTATACCGCCGGAGAGCTCGCCGTCGCGGCGGCTGGGTTGCCGCCGTCGGCGCGGCGGTCTTCGCTGAGGTCGATCACGGCATGCTTGAAGCAGGGCAGCACTTCTTTGGGCAACTCCTGCAGGGGCCGGCCCTTGAGCACCAGCGTGCCGCCATTCGCATGCAAGGTACAGATGGCATCGGTGTAACGGGGATCGGCAGCCATGAAGGCCGGCACCTCCATGACCACGTGGGTGCCCGGCTGGGCCAGCAGCAGCTCATGCAGCAGCGCTTCACTCGTCACGTTCAGCCACAGGTCATTGCCGCCGGTTGGCCAGGCTTGACCGATTGCCTCCAGCACCCCTGTGGCAGACAGCGGGGCATCTGGCTGCAGAGGCGACAGCGTCAGACGGGTGGCGATGACACCCCGATTGCGATCAATGACGGGGCTGTAAGCCAGCACGAGCTGGCCGAGGGCGGGGTGGTGCATGGTCGAAAGAGAATGTGTCGTCAGACGTTCAAGTAGTTGAGCAGCGACATCCGCTGCACCGAGGCATAGCTCTTGAGGGCAGCCTCGTAGCCTGCCTGCTGGTTCTGGAAGCGGGAGATCGCCTCGACCATGTCCAGATCTTCCGCGTTGGACCGGTCGGTTTCGGCAGCCAGCTTGAGCGCGCTGATGCGGCTTTCAATGCTTTCCATCCGGTTGAGGGACTCGCCCACCGCCGAGCGCGTGGACTGCACGTTGCCCAGGATGCTGTCGATCTCCGTCATGCCGAGGTTCACCGCCTGGCGCACTTCGCTGCCCGGCGCGTTCTCGGAGTTGAGCGCGAGAATCATGCGGTCGAGGCTGTCGAATACGCTGAGCGTGTTGCTGGCGCCGCCGATGGTGAAACTGTCGCCTTCCGCTGGGGTGCCCGAAACGGTGACCGTCATGCCGCGGCCGGGGATGTCGATGGTCTTCCCGGCCTCGTAGGTCACGCCGGTGGCCAGAGGCGCGCCGTCTTCCAAGACGTCATAGGTCAGGCTGCCCGAAGCCGTGCTGAACTGGATGCTGTATTGCGGTGCGCCCGGGTTGCCCGAGGGATAGGGCAGCTGGGCGGGGTTGCTGACCGCACCTGCATTGATCCAGCCCGTGCCTTGATTGGCCCCGCCATTGATGTTTCCGCCCAAAGCAGTCGTGAACACGCCGTTGCCCGTGCGTGCCTTCAGCCAGGTCTGACGGCCATCGACGGTCAGCGCCAGCCGCTCGCTGGACGACGCCAGGGCTTCGCCGCCCTGGCCGCGGAACTCCACGCCATTGGGCGTGTCGACAAAAGGCGGCGTCGATGAGCCCTGCCCACCGAACACGAAGCCGCCGCCCCCGTCCGGCCGATTGGCCACCGACAGAAGCTGGTTGCGGATTTCGCGCAGCTTCACGGCCAGGGCCTTGCGCTCGCCATCGGTATAGCTGCCGTTGCCGGCCGCGACCAGCGTCTCGCGCGCCGACTGGATCAGCTCGACGGTGTCGCCCAGCGCCGATTCGGTGATGTTCATCACGTTGCGGCTGGCATCCAGCGAGCGCTGGTTGGCCTCGTTGCGCGCGATGGCTGCCAGTGCCCGCTCTGCCCGGGCGGCGGCCGTGGGGTCGTCGCTGGCGGCGTTGACACGCTTGCCCGATGTCAGCTGAACCTGGCTTTGCGACAGCGTCTGCTGACGTTGTTGCAGGTTGAAGATTGTCTGGTCGTAGGCGTAGGAGGTGGCAATGCGCATCGTCATGGATCAAACTCCTTACATCACCGTGCCGTATCCAGCAGCACGTCGAACACCTTCTGGGCCACCTGGAGGATCTTGGCCGCTGCCTGGTAGCTTTGCTGATACTGAATGAGCCGGGCGGCTTCTTCGTCAAGGTTCACCCCGACCTCGGCCTGCAGCAACTGCTCCGAGTTGGCCGCCAGCGTTCGTGACAACTCGGCCGAGGTGCGGCCGCTTTGCACGATCACGCCGAGGCTGCCTACCATCTGCGAATATGCGTCGGTCACCGTCGCTTGGGATGTGCCGTCGAGCGAGACGACTGCACGGTCGCGCAGCGCCAGCATGGCCAGCGCATTGCCGTTGTTGCCCAAGGGATACTGGGTCGGAGAGACGCTGATGGTGTCGCCATCGTAGGTGGCGTCCTGGCCGCGTGGGGTGCCTGCCAGCATGACCTCGTAGCTGGTGCCGTCGGGCAGGGTGACTGCGATCGGCGAGCCCGGGTTCCAGGTGCCGAAGGCAAATGCTGCACCGTTGATGCTCACGGCGTAGTCGACGGTGCCGGGCGTCGCGCCCGGTGCACCGAACTGCACCGTCACGCTGGGCGCGTTGGCGTAGTCGCCGCTGGGCGTGAGCATGCGCAGCGACTCGATCGTCGCCGTGCCGCGGTTTTCGGAGGGCGCCACGGCCACGAAGGGCGAGGCCGCGGCAATGCCCTTGGGCGAGCTCAGCCCCAGGCGAATACCTGCTGCTGTGGCAGTGTTGTCAAAGATGCGTGCGGTGGCCGGGTTGCCATCCGCATCCAGACCCAGCTCCTGTTGTGCGTTCACTGCGTCAGCAAAGGTCGAAACGAACGCGTTCAACCGGTCTCGTGTGGCGATGACGTCGTTGTCCTGGAAGCGCATCAGCCCGTGTAACGAGCCGCCTGTGATCTGAGCCGGATCCAGGATGCGCTCCGCGCCCGTCACCTTGTTGACCAGCGCCACGCGACGCAAGGAGGAGTCGGCCGGGTCGGCCACGACGCTCAGCTTCTGGACATCGGTGCCCAGTACCAGCAGCTGGCCGCCGCCAAGGAAGACGCTGAGGCTGTTGTCGTCGGCTTTTACTGTGGTGACCTGCGTGAGCTCGCTGAGCTGCTTGACCAGCAAGTCCCGGCGGTCGAGCAGGTCGTTGGGCTCATGCCCCACACCTTTGTAGCCGGCAATGGCCTGGTTGGCCTCGCCGATCTGGCGGGTCAGGTTGTTGATGCGTTCGACCGTGGTCTGGATGTCCATGGCCACACCGCGCTGGATCTCATTGATCTGCTGTCCTGCGGAGTTCACGCGGCTGACCCACTCCTGCGCGCGGGCCAGCACGACCTGGCGGGCCGACATGTCCTGCGGCTGGTTGGCCACATCGACAAAGGCGTTGAGCAGCTGGCTGGCCGAGAAGCCCAGGCCGCTTTCGCCCATGGGGAACACCTTCTCGAGCTGGGTGAGTTTGTCGAGCCGGGCCTGGTCGGACGAGGCCGCCGAGGCGTTGCGGTTGACCTCCTGGGTCAGAAAGGCGTTGGTCTGGCGCGAAACCGTGACCACGCGCACACCGCGCCCGAAGAAGCCGGCGCCGGTGAACATGCCGTTCTCGGTGGCCAACTCCACATTCTGGCGGGAGAAGCCAGGGGTGTTGACGTTGGAGATGTTGTGGCCGACCGTGTCGAGCATGGTCTGGCTGGCGAAGATCGCCCGCGTGCCCATCGTGAAGATGCCAGCCATGGTTCTGTTCCTTCAGTGCCGCGTCAGGCCATGGTGCGCTGCACGCGCAGCGCCGTGTTGATCACGCGGGTGAGCTTGTCCGCATAGGCCGGGTCCGTGGCGTAGCCGCCGCGTTGAAGGCCTTGCGCGAAGCCCACAGCGGTGTCGGCCTTGGCAGCCGTCTGACTGTAGCGCGGGCTGTTGCTCAACAGCCGGGCATGGTCCTTGAACGCCTCTTCGTATGAGTCATACGCACGGAAGCGGGCAGTCACCTTGCGGGGCACACCGCCGATGTACTCCGTCGTGGTCACCTCAGCGACCTTGCCTTTCCACGACGAGGTGGCCTTGATGCCGAACAAGTTGTGGCTCGATGAGCCATCGGGCATGCGGATTTCGCGTCGGCCCCAGCCCGACTCGAGCGCAGCCTGGCCGAGAATGTGGTGGGCCGGGATGCCCGTGCTGGCTTCCGCCGCCCGGGCCGCGGCTTCATGCTGTCGCACAAAAGCTTCGGCCGATTGCGGTTGGCCGCTGCGCCGGCTCGCCGCGCTGGCTGCCTGGGCACGGGGTGCGCCGGGCAGGGCTGCAGCAGGCGACGCCCCGTCCTTGCCTTCTCGACTCAGGGCGGCGCCCATCTGGCGTTCCAGCTGGCGCACGATCATGTCGCTCAGGCCACCGGGCAGGCCGGTCATCTGCTGAGACAGCTGGGTGTCGAGCATGCTGGTGCCCAACTCGGTGGCGCCATTGTCGAGCATGCCGGTGGCCATGGTGGTGGCCCGCATGCTCTTCATCAGCTCCTGCATGAACAGGCTTTCCAGCTGTTTGGCAACCTCGCGCACCTGACCGCTGCCGGGCTGGCCGGACGCGCCCTTGAGGCGGTCCAGTGAACGCAGGTCCACGGACAGGCCCTGGACCGTTGACGGGGTGTTGGACACACTCATCAGATCACCTCCAGTTCCGCCTGCAGGGCGCCTGCCGCCTTCATGGCTTGCAGGATCGCCAGCAGGTCCTGCGGTGTGGCGCCCAGCGCGTTCAGCGCCTTGACCACGTCCGTCAGCTTGCTGCCAGCCGGCATCTGGATCAGCGACCCAGGCTGTTGGTTGATCTGGATGTCGGCTTTCTCAGTCACCACCGTCTGGCCTTGCGACAGCGGGGCGGGCTGGCTGATGACCGGTGTCGAGTTGATGGTCACGGACAGGCTGCCGTGCGCCACGGCGCAAGGGCCCAGGGTCACGGCCTGGTTCAGCACGATGGAGCCGGTTCGCGCGTTGATGATGACCTTGGCGGCGGGCGTGCCGCGGTCGATCGAGAGGTTTTCCAGGTCGGCCATGAAGGCCACGCGCTCGCCGGGTGTGGCTGGCAGGCGCACCAGCACGCTGCGGCCGTTCAGCGCTTCGGCTGTGCCGGCGCCCTTGGCCTGGTTGATGGCGTTGGCCACCTGGCGGGCGGTGTTGAAGTCGTCGGCCTGCAGGTCGTACTGGATGTTGGGCAGCTGCAGCCAGGGGGTAGGCACGCCGCGCTCGACGGTGGCACCGCTGGGGATGCGGCCGGCGCTGAGGTGGTTGATCTGCACCTTGGAGCCGCCCGCCGAGGCGCCTGCGCCGCCGACCAGCAGGTTGCCCTGCGCCATGGCGTAGATCTGGCCGTCGGCACCCTTGAGCGGCGTGGCGATCAGCGTGCCGCCGCGCAACGATTTGGCATTGCCCAGCGACGAGACGCTCACGTCGATGGCTTGACCTGGCTGGGCGAACGGGGGCAGGTTGGCCGTGACCAGCACGGCCGCCACGTTCTTGAGCTGCATGGCCGTGCCGGGCGGCACGGTGATGCCCATCTGCTGCAGCATGGCGCTGACGCTCTGGGCCGTGAACGGGGTTTGGGTGGTCTGGTCGCCGGTGCCGTCGAGGCCGACGACGAGGCCGTAGCCCATCAGCTGGTTGCTGCGTACCCCCTGCACGGAGGCGATTTCCTTGAGCCGGACCGCCTGGGCCTCGATGGGCCACCACAGCGCGGCCGAGGCGGCCAGGAAGGCCAGGCCAATCAGCAGTTTGAGGAGGCGATCACTGGGGGTCATGGGCCGAATTCCTGAGGGGTTCGGCTCCATTGTTCGCTTCTTTAGAAGGGCGCAAGACTCAAAAAGAACCGCGCTACCCACCCTATTCCCTGTGCTTCGGCCTGCGCCCCGCGGCCCACCTGGGCCACACGCACATTGGCCACCTGGGAGGAGGCAACGGTGTTGCCCGGCTGGATGGTGACCGGATCAACCTGGCCCGAGAAGCGCAGGACGTCGACGTTCTGGCCCACACCGATCTGCTTTTCCCCCGAGACAATGAGGTGGCCGTTGGGCAGCACCTCGATCACGGTGGCGGTGATGGAGCCGTTGAAGTTGCCCGTGCTCTGGGTGGTGCCCTTGCCGTCGAACTTGTTGTTGCTGCTGCCCGAGGCGCCCAGGCGCGCCAGCTTGGTGCTGTTGATGAGCGGGACGGCCTCGATCTCGCTGGAGACGTTGCCCTTCTTCTCGATCGAGCTGGTGGTTTCCTGCTTGGCTGCCACGTTCTCGCTGATGCGGATGGTGATGGTGTCGCCCACCATGCGCGCGCGGTGTGTCTCGTACAGCGGTCGGTAGCCTACGGCCTGGAAGATGGCGCCGTTGGCCTGAGGTGGCGGCGCCACGGGGACGGGGCGGGCCTGCGTCGGCTCGACCACATCGACCTTGGGCGCCGTGGCCATGCAGCCGGCGAGCACGCTGGCGCAGGCCGCCAGCAGGGGCAGGCGGATTACGAGACGGGGCAAGGTCAGCATCACAGTTGTCCCAGCTTCTGCAGCATCTGATCCGAGGTCTGGATGGCCTTGGAGTTGAGTTCGTAGGCGCGCTGGGTCTGGATCATGGTGACCAGCTCCTGCACGACGTTGACGTTGGATGTCTCGACAAAACCCTGCGCGATCGAGCCCATGCTGTCCTCGTTGGGGTTGCCGGTGACCGGCGGGCCGGATGCGGCGGTTTCGGCAAAGATGTTCTGGCCCTTCGGATCCAGTCCGCCTGGATTGACGAAGTCGGCCAGCTCAATGCGTTGCAGCACCTCGGGCGCGGTCTGAGGCGGGCGCACGAAGCTCACCGTGCCGTCCTGGCCAATGGTCACATTGGTGGCTTCAGCCGGAAACTGGAAGCCGGGCAGTACGCGGTAGCCGTTGTTGGTCACCAGATTGCCCTGGTTGTCCAGCTTGAAGGCGCCGTCGCGCGTGTAGCCGATGGTGCCGTCGGGCATCTCGACCTGAAAGAAGCCTTTGCCCTGGATGGCCACGTCCAAGTGGTTCGAGGTTTGTTGCAGGTTGCCCTGGCTGAACTGCCTCGAGGTGGCCACCGAGCGCACGCCCAGGCCCACTTGCAGGCCCGTGGGCAACTGCGTGCCTTCAGCCGTGTTGGCGCCGCTCTGGCGCAGGTTCTGGTACATCAGGTCTTCGAACACCGCGTGGGCCTGCTTGAAGCCGTTGGTGCCGCTGTTGGCCAGGTTGTGCGAGATGTGGTCCAGCTGCATTTGCTGGGCTTCCATGCCGGATTTGGCAATCCACAGTGAACGCATCATGGTCTTACTCCTTGGGGCTGTGCCCCGTCAGTCGGCTCAGCCGTTGTTCGACAGCAGTTGCGCGGCCGTGCGCTCTTTGGTCTCGGCCGTCTGCATCAGCTTGATCTGGGTCTCGTACTGCCTGGCGGCGGCAATCATCGCGACCATGGTTTCAATCGGGTTGACGTTGGAGCCTTCCAGCGCGCCGTCCTGCACCCTCGCCGTGGCATCGGCCGGCAAGTCGGCGCCATCGGCGCCGCGGAAAAGACCGTCTTCCCCTCGCACCAGCTTGGCTTCAGGCGTGACCAGCTTGAGCCGGCCGACCGCCTGAATGGTGCCGTTGGCCTGCTTGACGCTGACCGTGCCGTCGGCCGCGATGCTGGGCTGCGTGTTGGCCGGGATGGCGATCGGGCCGCCATCGCCGATCACGGGCAGGCCATTGGCCGTCATCAAGGTGCCGTCCGGGCCGATCTGGAGTGCGCCCGAGCGGGTGTAGGCCTCGGTGCCATCCAGCGATTGAACCGACAGCCATGAGCGACCCTGAACCGCCACGTCCAGCGGGCGGCCGGTGAACTGAACGGGCCCAGCCGTGTCGTCGTAGCCTACGGTGGTTTCGAGAGAGTAGACACGGGTGGTGGCGCCGTCGCCGCGTACGGGCACGGCGCGCACCGCCTGCAACTCGGCCCGAAAGCCCGTGGTGCTCACGTTGGCCAGGTTGTGCGACAGCACTTCCTGCTGCTGCATGTTGGTCTTGGCGCCCATCATGCTCAGGTAGATCATGCGGTCCATGGCGGCCTCCGGTCGATGTCAGCGTGGCAGGGCATCAGCGCAGGTTCACCAGCGTCTGCAGCACCTGGTCCTCGGTCTTGATGGTCTGCGCGTTGGCCTGGTAAGCCCGCTGCGCCACGATCATGTTGACGAGTTCACCCGTGAGGTCGACGTTGGACTCTTCCAGCGCGCCGCCTTGCAGAAAGCCAAAGCGGCCGCTGCCCGGGGCATCAATCTGGGGTGGCCCGGACGCGGCCGTAACAGCCCACTCGTTGCCGCCGACCGGCTGCAGACCTTGCGCATTGTTGAAGCGGGCCAGCACCAGTTGGGCTTCGGTCACGGTCTGGCCGTTGGTATAGCGCACCAAGATGGCGCCGGTGGCGTCCACGTTGAAGCTGGAGAACTCGCCCTTGGGAAAGCCGTCCTGCATCAGCGCGTTGACGTTGGACTTGCCGGCGTACTGGGTGATCTGGCTGAAGTCGACCGAGAAGTTGATCTCCGACTGGGTAGCCGACGCGGTGCCCGCCGGGATGGTCGGGAAAGGCACAGTGCGGAAGTCCGTGATCGGATTGCCGCCCGCGTCAAACATGGCCGAGGGCTTGCTGGTGGCCGGGTCAAAGACGATGGTGGCAGATGGCACGCCTTCGGCGGGCAGCGGGGAGTTGCCCACGTAGGAGTAGATCTCCCAAGAGTCGATGTCGCTCTTGCGGAAGTAATACTCCAGTGCGACCGGCTCGCCGGAGACGTCGTACACGGTCTGCGTGGTGCTGAATGAGTACCAGTCGGTGGCGGTGGCCGAGAAGGGCGGATCGGTGATCTCTGCGGCGTTGAGGTTGATATTGGCCGTCACGCGTTGCGTCGGATTGGCCGAGCCGCCAGTGAGGTTCAGCTGAATCGGGCGGTTGCCTTCGCCCAGCACCTTGCGGCCCTGGTTGGTGACGATGTAGCCGTTGTTGTCGACCTTGAACTGGCCGTTACGGGTGTACAGCGTCTCACCCGCTGGCGCCAGTGCGTCCGAGCCATTGACCGGATCCCAGCGCTGGACCTGGAAGAAGCCATCGCCATTGATGGCCAGATCCAGGTTGTTGGCGGTGGTCGAGATGTTGCCTTGCGTGAACTGCTGGGCGACCGCACTGATGCGCGCACCGATGCCGATGCCGTTGTTGCCGGCGCCGCCCAAAGAGGCCGCGTACATGTCGGAGAACTCGGCGCGGGACGACTTGAAGCCGAAGGTGTTGGCGTTGGCGACGTTGTTGCCGATCACCTCCAGGTTCTTGCTGGAGATGTTCAGCCCGGAAAGCCCTTGTTGGAAGCCCATGGTGATGTTCCTTTCGTTGACTGCGCCGAATAATCAGGAAATCGCCCTGACCTGGTTGTAGGGCATCTGCTTGCCACTGGAGAGCTCGAGCGTCAGCGTGCCGCCCGTGGTGTTGATGGCTGTGACCGAATCAAAGGTCAGCGGCTTGGCCGCTACCGTTGTACCGCCTGTGTTGGCCGTCACGCGGAATGTCAGGCCGTTGGTCGACATGCCCTCGGGCGCCTTCCATTCGAAGCCTTGACGGCCTGTTGCCTTGTCTGTCTGGTTGATGGTGTCGACCACCACACCGGCCGCGTTGACCACCTCGATCCGCACGCCTGAGGCCGCACTGGACAATTCGTAGCCGCCGTAGGCCTTGCCATCGTTGCCCACAATGAGGTTGTTGCCATCCAGCAGCACGGAGCGGCCCACCAGGCTGGCGCCTTGCAGCATCTGCATCTGGCCGAAGCCAGCGTTCATCGCCTGCATCGTGGTGTTGAGCTTGTCGATGCCGGCCACCGTGTTGATTTGAGCCATCTGGCTCGTCATCTCGGCGTTTTCCATCGGGTTGAGCGGGTCCTGGTTCTTCAGCTGGGTCACCAGCAGCTTCAAGAAGCGGTCCGACATCTCGGCGGCGCTCGTGAGCTGAACGGGCGAGGCGCTGCCCGATGTGGCGGAGGTTCCGGTGATCGTGGTCATGCGTCAGTCCTTCAGTTGCCTTGGCCCATCTGCAGGGTCTTCATCAGCAGGCTCTTGGTGGTGTTCATCACTTCGACGTTGTTCTGGTACGAGCGCGAGGCCGAGATCATGTTGACCATCTCCTCGACGGAGTTCACGTTGCTGTAGGTGATGTAGCCCTCGCCGTCGGCTTGGGGGTGCTTGGGGTCGTACACACGTCGGCCGGGGGTGTTGTCTTCCACGACCTGGGTCACGGCCACGCCCGTGGCGCCCGTGCCGCCCATGGCCTGGGCGGTGAACACCACCTGGCGCGCCTTGTACGACTGCCCGTCCGGGCCGGCCACGGTGTCGGCGTTGGCCAGGTTGGATGCCACGACGTTGAGCCGCTGCGACTGCGCACTGACCGCGCTGCCCGAGATGTTGAAGATGTTGAACATCGACATGCCGATACTCCTTCAGCGCGTCACTGACCGGTGATGGCCGTGTTCAGCGTGCGCAACTGCGAGTTGATGAAGCGCAGCGACGCCTCGTAGCGCACGGTGTTGTCGGCGAAGTTCGCCCGCTCGCGGTCCATGTCCACCGTGTTCTGGTCGAGGTTGGTCTGGGCCGCGGTGGCGTAGTTCAGTTCGGGCTCGAGCGTCCCGCCGGCCGGGCGCCCATTGCGTGTCAGGTGGGCGGGGCTGGAGGCTGCCATGGCCAGGCGCGGTGCGGCCAGGCCCTGGGCCTGCGACTGTCGGCCGGTGGCCTGCGACAGGGCAGAGGCGAAATCGAAGTCGCGCGCCACATAGCCCGGCGTGTCGGCGTTGGCGATGTTGCTGGCGATCAGGCGCTGACGCTCCGAACGCAGGCGCAGCGCTTCGGTATTGAAGTTCAGCGAGTCGGTGATGCGGTTCAGCATGATGGGTACTCCGGCGGTTAGGTGGCATGTTGAATCGACAGGGCGTCAAACATGAGCCGGAATAGCAAGCCAAAGGGGCGCCATTTCGCGCCCATGTGCCGCTGGCATCTGCCTACATTGGCGACATGCCGCGTGCCTTGCTCATCTTTGTCTGCGCCATGCTGCTTGCGCCCCTGAGGCTGCAGGCAGCCGACGCCATGTCGCTCCAGCAGGAGCTGCAGAACTGGCTGAATCAGCAAAACGCGCAAACCCAGCAACCCGCGCAGGGTGGTGTCCGCGCACCGCGCATCGAGATCATTCTGGGCGAACTGGATCCGCGTCTGAAGCTGGCACCGTGTGCCAAGGTCTCGGCCTACGTACCCAGGGGCAGCGCGCTGTGGGGTCGCACCCGCGTGGGTCTGCGTTGCGAGCAGGGCGCGCGCTGGAACATTTTCTGGCCCGTGACCGTCAAGGTCTGGGGGCAGGCGCTGGTCGCAGCGCGATCGCTGACCGCCGGTGAAGTGCTCGAGGCAACCGATGTGGCCGTGGCCGAGGTCGACCTGGCAGCCGAGTTCTCGCCTGCCATCACCGATGTTCAGGCACTGGTGGGTCGGTCGCTGGCGCGGCCGCTTCAGGCTGGTCAAGGCGTGCGCGAGGCGGACCTGCGCCTGCGTCGCTGGTTCTCTGCAGGCGACCCTGTCCGTCTGGTCGTGCGTGGTACCGGCTTCCAGGCGGCGGCCACAGGCACGGCCCTTGCTCATGGCGACGAAGGCCGGTGTGCGCGTGTCCGGGTCGATTCCGGTCGTGTGTTGTGTGCCCAGCCTGTGGGCGAGCGTCTGGCGGAGTTAAGCTTGTAAACCCGGCTTGTTCTGCGGATTGATCCCCCTGCTTGCGGGGGATCATGCGCTTGAGATTAAAGTCCGCAAGGGCCGCGTCGATATCGCGGATGTGACCACCCGGACTGTTCCGGGATCAAGGAGTGCATCATGAAAATTGGCAACCCACTGGACAAGGCCATCGGCGGGCTCAGCCAGCCGACCGAGGGTGCCACGTCGACCCGCACCCCGGGCAAGACATCTTCCCTGGACGGCGGCGTGTCGCAAAGTGCGAAAGTCACGCTCTCGTCTGCGGCAGCCGGCATGGTGGAGTCGCCGCAGGGCGAGTTCGACGCCGACAAGGTGTCCCGCGTGAAGCAGGCGATCGACGACGGCAGCTACCAGGTCAATGCCGAGGTGATCGCCGACAAGCTGATCGCCAACGCCAAGGAACTGCTGCAGGGCCGTGCGGCCTGAGCACGCGATGACCGCGCCGCTGCAGACCGTGGACGCTTGTGTGGCCCGCATCGAGGCTGACCTCGATGCGCTGGACCATGCGCTGGCCGGGACGGACCCGGCGGCGATCACGCAATGCAGCCAGGCGCTGCAGCAAGGTCTGACCGAGGCCGTGGCCTGCATCCGGCAGGCTGCGCAGCGTGGCCAAGCACCTCTGGCGCCGCAGCTTCAAGCCCGGCTGGCGCTCGCGCAGACGCGCGTCCAGCAGCAATGGGCCGCCGCACACCGCGCCACCGTGTCGGTGGACCGTGTGCTGGGCATTCTGTTGCCTCGCGAAGAGGCTGATACCTACACCGGGCTGGCGGCCACGCCAGTCAACAAGGCGCTCAACGCCTACCGCTGAGTCTGGTTGCTGAGTGCGGCTGCGTCCGTCGCGCCTTCGCCGCGGCCATCATGCCTCTGCGCCTTCCACCACCAGCTGGATGCGCTGCCGACCCTGATACTCATCCAAGGCAATCCGATACGCGAGTTGCGTCTCGGCCGACAGCGGCTCGGTGCGCCCGAACCAGATCCCGTCGCGCACTTCGCCGCCCAGTTTCAGGCTGAGCTTGAGGTGGCGCTCGCCCACCAGTCGCTGCCCCAGCACCTGCACCCGATCTGAAAAAACCGGCGCATCAAAGCCGGGGCCCCAGACCGCCTGATCCAGCAGGCGCACCGTTTCGGGCGTGAACCACTGAGGGGCCAGCGGCCCGTCGCTGAGCAGTTGGCGGTGCAACAGGCTGGCATCCAACCCCGCTTCGGCGACCTCGCGCAGTGCGGCATCGAACACCGGGAAGTCGGCCTCGGCAATGGTGCAGCCGGCCGCCATGGCGTGTCCGCCGAACTTGCGCAGCAAGCCAGGGTGACGCTTGCCCATCAGATCCAGGGCGTCGCGCAGGTGAAAGCCGGCGATCGAGCGGCCGGAGCCCTTGAGCAGGCCATCCTGACCGCGGGCGAACACAAAGGTGGGACGGTGCAGACGGTCTTTCAGGCGCGAGGCCACGATGCCCACCACACCTTCATGAAACGCCGGGTCGAACAGCGCCAGGGCCGCTGGCGGCTCGCCCTGCGGCATGACGTCATCCAGCAGCAGTTCGGCCTGCTCACGCATGCCGGATTCCAACTCGCGGCGTTCGCGGTTGATGGCGTCGAGCTGTCGGGCCAGGGCGTCGGCGCGCACGGGGTCGTCTGTGATCAGGCACTCGATGCCCAGGCCCATCTCGGCCAGCCGGCCCGCGGCGTTCACGCGTGGGCCAAGGGCGAAGCCGAAATCCATGCTGGTGGCCCTGGCGGGGTCGCGTCCGGCAGCGGCGAACAGCGCGGCCACGCCGGGCTGCATGCGGCCCGCGCGGATGCGCTTGAGCCCGAGCGCCACCAGGCGGCGATTGTTGTCGTCCAGGCGGCCCACATCGGCAATCGTGCCCAGCGCCACCAGGTCGAGCAGGGCGTCGACGCGTGGCTGGCTGGTGGCATCGAAGCGGCCACGCTGGCGCCACTCTGCCCGTAGCGCCAGCAGGATGTAGAACATCACGCCCACGCCCACCAGCGCCTTGCTCGGGAAGCCGCAGTCAGGTTGGTTGGGGTTCACGATCACATCCGCCTCGGGCAGGCTGACCTGCCCCTGGGCGTCGACGGCTGGCAAGTGGTGGTCGGTGATGAGCACCCGCATGCCGCGCGCCCGGGCGAGCCGCACGGCCTCGTGGCTGGCCATGCCGTTGTCCACCGTGATCAGCACCTGGGCACCCTGCTCGGCGACCAGCTCCACGATGGGCGGCGTCAGCCCGTAGCCATGCAGCGCGCGATCGGGCACCACATAGCCCACTTGATCCGGTGCGGCGCCGAGCATCCGCAGGCCGCGAAGGCCCACGGCACAGGCCGTGGCGCCATCGCAGTCGTAATCGGCCACGATGCACAGCCGCTGCCCCTGTGTGATGGCATCGGCCAGCAGGCGCGCCGCTTCAGCCGCGCCTTTGAGCGCGTCGGGCGTCAGCAGGCGCCCAGGGTGGTCGTCGAGCTCGTCAGCACTGCGGATGCCGCGCGCGGCATACAGGCGCGCCAGCAGGGGGTGGATGCCGGCCTGCTCCAGGCTCCAGGCCAGGCGGGGCGGGACGTCGCGGTCAATGATCTGCATGGGCACCAATTGAAAGAAAGACAGGATCGACGGCGACGGGCTCACAGCCCCGCCAGCGTGTCGCGCAGGGGGGCGCCGGGGCCAGCGCCCGTCAGACGCTGCCAGCCCCGGGCCAGCTGTGCGCGCCAGCCGGCTGGGGGGGCGTTGCGGTAGCTGACGGCATGGCGCTCGCCGCACAGCGTCAGCTGCACCGGTTCGCCCTGGCGGGCGCGGGCCAGCAGATCGGCCAGCAGCGTGCGGTCGAGGGCGTCCCATGCGGCCAGCCAGCCCGCCATGTCATCGGCCATCAGGGGCGCGCGCAGCGTGTCGACACAAAGTGGCGACTTGCCCGGCGGCATCGGGGCCCCGGCGCTGGCCCCGCTCAGCCAGAACGAGTTCACCGTCAGCTCGCCTGAGGCGGTGCGGGCATCGTTGATCGGGTGTTGGTACAGCAGCATCTGCACCTCGCTTTGCAGCCGCCGCACGCCCCGCGCTTCGGGGTGGTCGGTCAGCCAGACATCGGGGTTGCGCCCCACGACACGGTCAAGCGAGGCGGTGGGCAAGCGGGCCAGCGCAGGGTGCGAGGCATACCAGCGGTGTGCGCTGCCCCAGATCACCTGCCAGCCGTCATCTTCGAACAATGGGCGCACCGCCTCGAGCAACGCGCGCGAGTCGACGTCGCGCAAGCCCAGGCCAGCCGGGTCGATGACCGTCAGGTGGTCGCGCCCCATCAGCCAGTGACCGGGGCTCAGCAGGGCCCAGGGGCGGTCGGCAGCCAAGGCCACGCCGTCGTGTGCCGCCCACCAGGCAGCCCAGGGAATGCGGCCGTCCTCGGCTGGCCAGCCCCAGGCCCGCGCCAGCAGGCGCTCGTGCGGCATGGACAGGGCAAACTCGTCGCCCTCCTGGCGCTCGGTCGCCTGGAGCAGGCCAAGCAGGGCCCTCAGGTTGGGCAGTCGGGCCTCGCCCGCAGCCCCTGTGCCGTCCAGCTGGCCAAGCGCCGCGGCGCACGGCTCGGACAGGCTGCTGGCGTACGGGATCACCCAATGCGCCTCGGCTGAGGGCGAGGGCGGCGGGGGGGAAGGGAACGAAGGCGCGGGCGCGAAGTCGGACGACATGGGACCACATTATCGAATGGGTACACTTCCCGCACCATGAACCTGCCTTACGAATGGCGCATTGGGTGGCGTTACACCCGCGCCGGCCGATCCGCACGCCGCAACGGCTTCATTTCCTTCATCTCCGGCGTGTCCGTATTGGGCATCACCCTCGGGGTGGCGGCGCTGATCATCGTGTTGTCGGTGATGAACGGCTTCCAGAAGGAAGTGCGCGACCGCATGCTCTCGGTCATTGCCCATGTGGAGCTGCACGACCGCTGGGGCGGCGCCTTGCTCAACTGGGAGCAACTGGCCGAACGCGCCCGTCAGCAGCCCCAGGTGTTGGGCGCGGCCCCCTTTGTGCCGGCGCAGGCCCTGATCGCGCGCGGCGAAGACATGCGTGGCGCCATGGTGCGCGGCATCGAGCCCACCGCCGAGGCCGACGTCACCCCGATGGCCGCCGCCATGCGCGAGGTGTTTGCGCGCCTGGAGCCGGGTGGATGGGGTGTGCTCATCGGCGGCGAGCTGGCGCGCAACCTGGGTGTTCGAGAAGGCGACAGCATCACGCTGGTGGCCCCCAGCGGCCAGGTCACCCCGGCCGGCGTGGTGCCGCGCCTCAAGCAGGTCACCGTCAAGGGGGTGTTCCAGGCGGGCCATTACGAGTACGACAGCGGCCTGGTGCTGATGCACGTGGAAGACGCCGCCCGCCTGTTCCGCACGGGTGGACCGACGGCTGTGCAGCTCAAGCTGCGCGACGCGCAACAGGCCAGGGCAGTGGCGCAGCAGTTGGCCGTCGATCTGGGCCCCGAGGTGCTGGTGCGTGACTGGACCCAGACCAATCGCAACTGGTTCGACGCCGTCCAGATCGAAAAGCGCATGATGTTCATCATCCTGACGCTCATCGTGGCCGTGGCGGCCTTCAACCTCGTGTCCACCCTGGTGATGACCGTCACCGACAAGCAGGCCGACATCGCCATCCTGCGCACGCTGGGCGCCAGCCCCGGCTCCATCATGGGCATCTTCATGGTGCAGGGCGCGCTCTCGGGCGTGCTGGGCACGCTCGGGGGCCTGGCGCTGGGGTTGCTGGTGGCCTTCAACGTCGACGTGATCGTGCCTTTCATCGAGCGCCTGCTCGGTGTCGACTTTCTGCCGGGCAGCATCTATTTCATCAGCACCATGCCATCGGATCCCCAATGGTCGGACATCGTCCCGATCGGGGTGATCTCGCTGGTACTGGCCTTGCTGGCCACCGTCTATCCCAGCTGGCGCGCCAGCCGCGTGCAGCCCGCCGAGGCCCTTCGCTATGAGTGATGTGACTGTTCCTCGCTCCTTGCGCGTGCGCAAGGTCCATTCGCTGCGCACCTTTCTGTGGCTGCGCCTGGGCTGGCGGGATTTCACCGCCTCGCCGGGCGTGGGGCTGGCCCACGGCGCCGTCATGGGCGTGTTTGGCGCGCTGATGCTGGCGCTGGCCTGGGACCGTTTCTGGGTGCTGGCCGGTGCGCTGTCGGGCTTTCTTCTGGTGGCGCCGATCCTGTCCACCGGGCTGTACGCGGTCAGCCGGGCGCTGCTGCGGGGGGAGCCGGCCGGCTTTGCTGCCGTCTGGCGGGTGTGGTCGTCGCTGGACGGCCGGCTGGTGCGCTTTGGCGTGCTGCTGATGGCCATGGGCACAGCCTGGGTGGTGACCTCGGCGGCGCTGATCACGCTGGGCATCAAGCCGCCCGTCACCACGCCGGACGACTTCCTGCGGCGGGTGGTGCTCTCGGCCGACCCGGGCCTGTTCGAGCTGTGGCTGGCACTCGGCGGCGCCATGGCTGCGCCCGTGTTTGCGTCCAGCGTGGTGGCCATCCCGCTGCTGGTGGACCGCAAGGTCACCGTCATGCAGGCCATCCGCACCAGCTGGCGGGCTGTGGCAGCCAACCCGGTCTGCATGAGCCTGTGGGCGTTTCTGGTCATGTCCCTGACCCTGCTGGGTCTGGGCGCCCTGATGTTTGGTTTGATGCTCGTGATCCCGGTTCTGGGCCATGCCACCTGGCATGCCTACCGTGACCTGGTCGTGCGGGAAACGGTGTGACATGGACGGCTTCACCGAGGAACAGATTGCCCAGTGGGGGCTGACATTCGGCGTAGGGGGCTTCATCCTCTACATGGTGTTCATCATCGTGCAGCTGGCGCGCGAGTCGAAGGCTGGCAAGTTCGGCACCTTCGTGCTCTTTCTCGTGCTGGGCTTTGGCATGCTGGGCTATGTGGCCAAGCAGGTCATTGCCTGGTTGCTCAACATCTGAAGGCGCCGCACGCATGAGCGACCTGATTCTGGAAGCCCGCGGGCTGGTCAAACGCTTTCACGAGGCGGCTGCGCTGGATGTGACCGTGCTGTCGGGCGTGGACCTGCTCGTTGGCCGGGGCGACACCGTGGCCATCGTCGGCGCGTCGGGCTCGGGCAAGAGTACGCTGCTGCACCTGCTCGGCGGGCTGGATGCGCCCACACAGGGCAGCGTGCGGCTGATGGGGCGCGACTTCGCAGGCATGGGCGCGGCCGAGCAGGGTGCCTGGCGCAACGCCCATCTTGGCTTCATCTACCAGTTCCACCATTTGCTGCCCGAATTCTCGGCGCTCGACAATGTGGCCATGCCGCTGATGATCCGCCGCCAGCCCCTGGAGCAGGCGCGTGAACAGGCGGCCCAGTGGCTGCAGCAGGTGGGGCTCGCGCACCGCCTGGCCCATCGGCCGGCGGAACTCTCGGGCGGCGAGCGGCAGCGCGTGGCCGTGGCCCGCGCGCTGGTGACGCGGCCGGCCTGCGTGCTGGCCGACGAGCCGACGGGCAACCTCGATCGCCAGACGGCCGACACGGTCTTTGATCTGATGCTGCAATTGGCCGCACAGCAGGGCACCGCGCTCATCATGGTCACGCATGACACCGACCTCGCGGCGCGTTGCGCACGGGCCCACCGGCTGGTGGGCGGGCACTTCGAATCCTGAATCCTGACACGCCTTGGGCGGGGGCGGCATGGCCACCTGGATCGACACGCATTGCCACCTCGACGCGCCCGAGTTCGATGACGACCGCCAGGCGGTGATCGACCGCGCTGCGGCCGCGGGGGTGTCCATGATGGTCGTGCCAGCCGTGATGCCCGCGACCTTTCAGGCTGCCCGTGATGCGGCACACCAGGCCCGGGGGGCCTATGCGTTGGGCACCCATCCCTTGTTCGTGCAGCAGGCGGGGGCGGATGCCGCGCAGGCGCTCGATGTTCAACTGGCGCGGTGGGCCGACGACCCCAGGCTGGTGGCAGTGGGCGAGATCGGCCTGGATGCCTTTGTGCCCGACAGCCGCGATGGCGCCGCCTGGTCCGCCCAGGTGCGCTGTTATGAGGCCCAGCTGGCGCTGGCCAGCGCCCACGGCTTGCCAGCCATCCTGCATGTGCGGCGCAGCGCCGATCCGCTGCTCAAGGCCCTGCGGGCCTTGCGCGACCAGGGGCGGCCGGTACCGGGTGGCATCGCGCATGCCTTCAACGGCAGCGCGCAGCAGGCCGAGGCCTTCATCGGTCTGGGCTTCAAGCTCGGCTTTGGCGGCGCCATGACCTTCGAGCGCGCGCTGCAGATCCGTCGGCTGGCGCAGACGCTGCCCGCCGAGGCCATCGTGCTGGAGACCGATGCCCCCGACATCCCGCCCCAGTGGCTGTACCGTACGGCCGCCGAGCGCGCGGCCGGGGCGCGCAGCCGCAACGAGCCTGGCGAGTTGCCCCGCATCGCTGCCACATTGGCGGCCTTGCGCGGTTGGACGATCGACGAGACCCGCTCCATCACCACTGCCAACGCGCTGGCGGCACTGCCCCGCCTGGGCGCCTTGCTCAGCGCAGTGCCGCCCAGGTGCGCATGATGGGCCAGAGCTGGTCGACCGCGAAGGCCACGCCGACCGCCAGCGCCCCGACAGACGACAGCAGCACGGCGGCCGCCGCCACGTCCTTGGTCATCTTGATGGCGGGATGACGTTGCGGGTGCAGATGGTCGCACAGCGCCTCGAGGGCGGTGTTCATGAGCTCGCAGGCGAAGACCATGGCCACCGTGACGGCCATCACGGCCCACCAGACAGGGGGCGAGCCGGCCCACACCAAGCTGACCCCCACCACCGCTGCGGCGGCCACATGCGTCTTCATGCTGGGCTCGCGAGCCACGGCCGCGCGCAGCCCATCCCGGGCGTGCCCCAGGCGCGTGAGAAACGACGCCCCCTTCATGTGCTGTCGCCTCGACCGAGCCGCATGTGCTCGGCACCCAGCCAGCACATCAATGCCCAGGCTGTCCCGGCTGCCCAGCCTGCAGCCACATCCGATGCCCAATGCACGCCGAGGTACACGCGCGACAGTCCCACCAGTCCGCTGGCCATCAGCGCCACGCCCACGGCGTACAGCCGCAGCCGCGTGCTGGGCAGCAGGCGGGCCACCAGCGCAGCCAGCGTCAGGAAGACCACGGTGGACATCATGGCGTGCCCGCTTGGAAAGCTGTAGCCCATCACCACGGTGGCGTGATAGACCTCGTCCGGACGCGCCCGCGAGAAGCCCCATTTCAAGGTCAGACTCAGGAGGCTTCCACCGGCGGAGGCGACGAGCGCCAGCCAGGCCATGCGCCATTGGCCGGCCAGCGCCAGAAGCCCCCACACCGCCAGCACGCACAGGCTCAACACCACCGGGCTGCCCAGCGCGGTGATGTCGCGCATGGCCTCTTGAAACCACATTGGGCCGACCGGGATGTCGGGTTGACCGTTGACGCGACACAGCGAGAGGATCCAGGCGTCGATGCGGTGCGCGTCCCCCTCAAGGACCTCCTCGGTCACCTCCATGAATCCCCAGCCCGCCGTGGCCAGCAGCAAGAAGGGCCAGAGCAGCCGCAGTTCGACATGGCGTCGCATCACGTTTCTCCACAGGGGGTTGGTGCTTCGGCCGCCACATGCACCCCGGCCGCCGCAAAGGCCGCACGCCAGGCCGCCAGCTTGCGTGTGAAGGACCACGACGCGTTTGCCGGGCTGGTCGAGGGCAGTCGCACCACAGGCAACCCCAGCGCGCCGGTCAAACGCATGTGCCGCGCCGATTCGCCGCCATTGTGCGCAATCATGGTCAGATGCGGGCTGCGCGCCACGAGGCCGGGCAGGTCATTGAGCTCGGCTTGCCGGATGGCGCTGTCCAGGCTGCCAGGCCGCACGCAGCCGGCATAGACATCCCAGATGGCCACGCCATGGGCACGCACCACGTCCAGGCGGGCTTCATAGGGCATCGTGGCCAATGGGCATGCGAGTCGGTCAGCCCACAGCGCAGACAGAATGGGCCAGAAGTGGTTGCGAGGGTGGGCGTAGTACTGTTGCGCCTGCAGTGAGGCCTCGCCCGGAAAGCTGCCCAGGACGAGCAATCGGGCGGTCGGTGACCAGACGGGCGCCAGCCCCACATGGCGCGGTAGGGCAGGATCAGGGTGCAGGACGGGCATGTCTCGGGCAGAACAGGTCCACACCCGACTGTGCCACACTCGCGCCCGTGAAACGCAGCAAAGCCACCTCCCGCCGGACAGGGGCGCCGGCCCTGGCCGAAGTCAGCCTTTCGGAAGCCGATGGCGTTCGTTATCTCCACCTGGGCACACCGTGGATTCAGGGTGCCATGCGCATCCGCAAACCGCTCAAGCTCGAACTGGACTACATCCAGCGCATGATGGCCTGGCTGCTGCTGCGTGATCCGGCCACCCTGGCCGACACCCGTACGCTGCAGCTCGGCCTCGGGGCCGCCGCCATCACCAAGTACTGCCACGCCGTGCTCAAGCTGCCTACCGTGGCGGTGGAGCTCAACCCCCAGGTCATCCACGTCTGCCGTCAGTGGTTTCATCTGCCCGATGACGACGGGCGCCTGCAGGTGGTGCAGGGCGATGCCGCCGCCTATATGACCGATGAGGCGCATGTGGGCTCGGCCGATGCGCTGTGTGTCGACCTGTACGACCACGAGGCGGCCAGCCCGGTGCTGGACGACGAGGATTTTTACCGTGCGTGCTGGCGCGTGCTGGACGACGGCGGCGTCATGAGCGTCAACCTCTTCGGGCGTGATGCCAGCTTCGCGCGCAGCGCGGCGCGCATCGCCGCAGCCTTTGGCGAGGACCACATGGCGCGCCTCAAGCCCACACCCGAGGGCAACACCGTGGTGCTGGCGTGGAAGGGGTTTGCGCTGCCCGGGCGCGAAGTGCTGCAGCAACGTGCGGAAACCCTGAAGGCGCGTTACGAGCTTCCGGCGCCAAAATGGGTCAAACTGCTGTCTGCCTTCCAAAAGCCCGCTGCCCCGACATGAGTGCCGTGCCCGCCAGTCCGTCTGCCCCATCCGCCGCGGGGCGGCGTGCCCATTCGTCCAGTCTGCCCAAGGGGCCACTGGACTGGCGCCTGCTGCTGGCCTGGTTGACCGAAGACAAGCTGCTGTCTGTCAAAGATGGCGAAACCGTGGCGCAGCGCTTTGCGGCCGGCAACAGTGCCCAGCACCCGCTGGTGCGCCTGGCTGGCCTGGGTCTGACCCGTGCCGATACCGGCGCCGTGCTTGAGCTCGAACCGCTGACAGAATGGCTGGCGCAGCGTGTGGGCCTGCCCTACCTGCGCATCGACCCGCTCAAGGTGGATGTGGGCCGGGTGGCCGAGGTCATGTCCATCAACTATGCTGAGCGGCGCAAGGTGCTGCCGGTGCAGGTCGGCCTGAACGACATCACCATCGCCACCTGCGAACCGTTGGACACCGACTGGGTGGCCGAGATCCTGGGCCACACCAAGAAGACGGTGCGCCTGGTCGTGGCCAGCCCGCTCGATCTGCAACGCTACCGCACCGAGTTCTACACCTTGGCCAAATCGGTCAAGGATGCCAACAAGAAGGCCGGCGACAGCAACACGGCCAACAGCTTCGAGCAACTGGTCGAGCTCGGCCGCAGCAACCGCCAGCTCGACGCGAACGACCAGGGCATCATCCAGGTGGTCGACTGGCTGTGGCAGTACGCCTTCGACCAGCGCGCCTCGGACATCCATCTGGAGCCCCGTCGCGAGATGGGCGCCATCCGCTTCCGCATCGACGGCGTGCTGCACACCGTCTACCAGGTGCCCCAGTCGGTGATGCAGGCCATGACCGCGCGCATTAAGCTGCTGGGGCGCATGGACGTGGTCGAGCGCCGCCGCCCGCTGGACGGGCGGATCAAGACGCGCAACCCGGCCGGCGACGAGGTCGAGATGCGCCTGTCGACCATGCCCACCGCCTTCGGCGAGAAGCTGGTTATGCGCATCTTCGATCCGGACAACACGGTCAAGTCGTTCGAGGCGCTGGGCTTCGCGCCCAGCGAGATCGCGCAGTGGGAGCAGATGGTGGCCCGTCCGCACGGCATCATCCTGGTCACCGGCCCCACCGGCTCGGGCAAGACCACCACGCTGTATTCCACCCTCAAGCGTCTGGCCACCGACGAGGTCAACGTCTGCACGGTCGAGGACCCGATCGAGATGATCGAGCCGGCCTTCAACCAGACCCAGGTGCAGCCGGCCATCGACCTGGGCTTTGCAGAGGGCCTGCGCGCGCTGATGCGGCAGGATCCGGACATCATCATGGTCGGTGAGATCCGCGACCTGGAGACGGCCGAGATGGCGATTCAGGCCGCGCTGACCGGCCATCTGGTGTTCTCGACGCTGCACACCAACGACGCGGCTTCGGCCATCACCCGGCTGACCGACCTGGGTGTGCCGCCATACCTGATCAGCGCGACCCTGATCGGCGTGCTGGCTCAGCGGCTGGCGCGCACGCTGTGCCCGCATTGCAAGCAGCCCGACGATGCGCTGCAGCTCGACACGCTGGCCGATGCCATCAAACCGTGGCGCATGAGCGGAAAAGGGCAGCCCTACAAGCCCGTCGGCTGCCTGGACTGCCGCATGACCGGCTACAAGGGACGAGTCGGCCTGTACGAGTTGCTGCCAGTGTCCGAGGCCGTCCGCGGTGCGCTGCACCCGACGGTCGACATGGCCGGGCTGCGCCGCGTCGTGGCCAAGGAGGGGCTGCGCCCCCTGCGCTTGTCGGGCGTGATGAAGGTGGCAGAAGGCCTGACCACGCTCGACGAGGTGTTGCGTAACACGCCTCAGTGGGAGAGCTGAGCGGCCGACAGGTTGGGCACCGTCACGTGACACACGATGCCGCGGGGCGTGTTCGCCTCCCAGACCACCGACCCACCCAGTTGCCGCACCCGTTTGCGCACCCCGCCGAGACCCAGGCCGTGCGCCCAAGTCTGCGGGTCGCCGCCGCGCCCGTTGTCTGCCACGCTGAGCTGCAGGCGTTGTTCCTGCAGGCACAGCGTCACGCAGACCTGTGTGGCGTGCGCATGGGCCAGGGCATTGCTCACCAGCTCGCGCAGGATGCGCGTCAGCGCCGACCACTGCACCATCGTCAGCAGCAGGTCTTCGTCCCACGTGGCCTTCCAGTCCAGTTCGCATCGGGCCACGCCCACGCGGTGTCCGAGGTCTCGCTTCCACTCGCTGACCGCCTGGCTGAACGGATGCGCTGAAGCCGCCAGCCCGCGCGTCAGTGTCTTCAGGTCCTGCAGCGTGTGGCGCACGTAGTCTTCCACGTCGGGCGTGGGCGCCTGGTACATCAAGGTCAACAGGCGGGCGCCGATGTCGTCGTGCAGGTCCTGCGCGATGCGCTGCCGCTCCTCACAGCGCCCGCGCTCCACCGCCCTGTCCACGTCCAGTACACGCTCCAGCTGCGCGAGAATGTGCATCACCAGCTGTGCGTCGGCCTGGCTGAAAAGCTGCTGTCCCCGATGGGCATGGCGCAGCACCAGGCAGGCCTCGCCGGTCGTTCCCGGCGGCTGGGGTGTCGGCAAGGCCATCACCATCACCGTGCCGTGACCTTTGAGGGCGACCTGCTCGCCTTCGAGCCGGCTGGGGGTCAGGTCGATCGACAGCGGCTCGAACAGTTCGCGCATGAGCCGCCGCAGTCCGTCGGCCAGCAGCTCGGGGTGGCGTTCGACCTCTCGGGCCAGCCGGTACAGCCGCTCGAACAGCACCTCGCGTGACACCTGCTGTCCCACAGGCAGCTGACTCAGCACGCCGTGGCGGAGGCTGAGATAGACGCCGAACGCGAGAAACAGCGACAGCGTCATCGAACTAAACACGCCAAGAGAAAACACTGCGACGAACAACAGGTCCAGCGAGGCGGCCACAGCACTGGATGCGGCCAGCCACGAGAACGCCAGAAAGACATGCCGCGAGCGGGACAGAAAAGGCACCATCACGGTCAACGAGGCGGCCAGCAACTGCCAGGCCAGCACACCATAGCGTGCCAGAGGCTGTTGCAGGTCGGGCCGGCTCTGGCCAAGGCCCAGAGCCAGGCTCAGCAGCACCCAGGTGCCCAGCACCACGGCGATACAGTCGCGGATCACACGGTACATGGGGTGCGGCGCATGACGATGCGCCGCGTGCAATTGCCAGCCCAGGCCGGCAAGAAGCGCCGCCCCGCCAGCCTGCCACGCCCACCAGGGTAGCTGCCAGGTCGCCGCCGCGCCGGCCAGCGCCAGCAGCGTGCACGCGGTGACCAGCGCGGCGACGTGGCTGCGCCGCCCGGCAATGCGGCAACTCAGATAGGCCAGCGCGGCCAGCGACAGGCTTTCGATCGCTTGTCGCACGGGCAGGTCGGCTTCGAGCCACCAGGGAGGGGCCATCCAGCCCCACTCGTGTTGAGTGGCCGCCCATGCCAGGCCTGCCGCCTGGGCTTGGACCAGGGCGCCGTAGGCCAGGCCGTTCCAGCGTGTGGCGCTCAGGGCCACACTGGCGCCCACGATGGAGGTCACCACTGCCGCGGCCATGGTCAGCCAGTACATCGTGCCCAGGCCAAGCCAGCCCCTGGTCAGCAGCGTCAAGCCCTCGTGCTCGCCGGGTGAGGCGCGCACCCACAGGGTGCCGTCAGGTCCGACCGCGTCCAGCACATCGCTGATGGCGTCCCGTTGCAGGTGGTGCTCGGCGCGCTGGGCCGGGTTGGTCAGCCACCGGGGCGAGTCATGCAGCGCAAGCGCGTGCGGTCTGGCCTCGGATTGCGCATCCGGGGTGGCCGATAGACCGGTCAGTCGGTGGCCGTCCAAGTGGCGCGCCTGTGCGCTGCCATCCCGGATGATGATCTGGCCATCTTCACCTGCCTGGAGCTGCAATGGCAGCGTGGGGGCCTGGCCCAGCCACCGCGCCTGAAAAAAGACACCGACGCAGATGAGCAGCGACCACGCAGCCAGCACGCGCCATCGCCAGCCCATGGTGGCGGGCAGCCGAGCCAGGGCCCGAAGGGCTTCGTCCAGCCTGTCGGCGCTGCCGGCTGCCATGGTGCGGTCGGGGCAGCGCGCGGGTCAGACCAGCCCGTGCTTGCTGGCCAGCACGGCCGCCTCAGCCCGGCTGGACACATTCAGCTTGCGGTAGATCGACTTGATGTGGTCGTTCACCGTGAACCACTTGATGCCCATGAGTCCGGCGATCTCCTTGATCGTGAAGCCCTTGCTCAGGTAAGTGAGCACCTCACTTTCGCGCGGGGTGAGCCGTTCATGGTCTGCGGGTGGGGGCGTCGCGGGGGCGGCCGGGCTGGCCGGTGGGAGCGTGGCGTCGCCGGTGCGGAAGTGCGTCAGCAGCCTGCGCGCAATGGCCGGCGACAGCGGCGGCTGGCCTCGCACGATCTTCTGCAGCTCTTCCACCAGCACCTCGAAGCGGTCTTCCTTCAGCAGATAGCCGTCTGCCCCGCACTGCAGGGCAGGGAACAGGTGCTCGTCGTCGGAATAAAGCGTGGTGACAATGCGTGTGGCCGGATACTGGCTCAGCTCGGTGAGCAATTCCAGGCCGCTGCCGTCCGGCAGCTCCAGGTCTACCAAGATGAGCTGGAACGGCGCGCCACATGGCGCCGCCCGGCCGCCAGCAGCATGGCCGAGCAGGCGGCGCGCGGCGTCCAGGTCGCTGACCTCGACAATCTCGCCAACGTCGCTGAAGCTCTCGCGCACGACGCGGCACAGGAACCCGCGCGCCACCGGGTTGTCTTCCAGCACCAAAACCTTGACGGACATGTTTGTTCTCCCGATGCGAGGCCTGGCCCGTCGGGCTTGCCGGCGCCCGCTGGGGCAAGGTGCCGTGCGGGATGCATCGCTTTGGATTATCGGTCAACCCGCGCATCGATCGATTCAACTCGCGGTCTGATGCAGAGTTTAGCCAGCACAGCCGTTGCGCTTCTACAATCGCCCTATGCGTATCCTCATTGCCAATGACGACGGCTATCTGGCCCCTGGCATCGCCGCCCTGGTCCAGGCCTGTCAGGGTTTGGGCGAAATCGATGTCTTCGCGCCCGAGCGCAACGCCAGTGGCACCTCCAACGCCCTGACGTTGCACCAGCCGCTGAGCCTGCACACAGCGCCTTCAGGTTTCCGCTATGTCAACGGTACACCATCCGATTGCGTGCATCTGGCTCTCACCGCAGGGGTGATTCCGCGGCCAGATCTGGTGCTGTCCGGCATCAACAACGGTGCCAACATGGGCGATGACACCCTCTACTCCGGCACGGTGGCGGCCGCGACCGAGGGTTTTCTCTTCGGTGTGCCCGCCATCGCGTTTTCGCTGGTTGACAAGGGATGGCAGCACCTGGATGCCGCAGCCCGGGTGGCCCGGCGCATTGTCGAGCATGTGCTCGCCCATCCGCCAGCTGCCTCGCCCTGGCTGCTCAACGTCAACATGCCCAGCACCGAAGGGCTGGAGCAGGCCGACTGGCAGTTGACCCGGCTCGGCCGGCGGCACGCCAGTTTCCCGGCGGTCGCGCAGCACAACCCGCGGGGCGATTTGTTCTACTGGATCGGCCCTGCTGGCGAGGCGCGTGAAGACGGCGACGGCACGGATTTCCACGCCGTGCGCCAGGGACACGTGTCCATCACCCCGCTGCAGGTCGACATGACCGATCACGCGCGCCTGCCGCAGTGGCGCAACTGGTTGAGCCAGCCATGAGCCGCTCCGACGCCCGTCCGCGGCGCTTTCCGCTGGGGCTGGACAAGGTGGCCTCCGCCCAGCCCGCCGCGGACAAGTTGCTGCGCCCCCAGGCGCACATGCAGCTGATCGAGCGCGAGCGGCGGCACCAAGGGGCCCCTCAGGGCCTCGGGCTGGACTCGCCCCGGGTTCGTGCGCGCATGGTGGCGCGCCTGCGCACCGACGGCATTGGCCACGAGGGCGTGCTGGCGGCGTTCGAGCGCGTTCCCAGACATGTGTTCGTGGATACGGCACTGGTCAACCAGGCTTACGAGGACACCAGTCTGCCCATCGGTCTGGGACAGACCATCTCCAAGCCCTCGGTGGTCGCAGCCATGATGCAGTTGCTGTGCGCCCGCCCGGGGCTGTCGGCCGAGGCCCGTCAAGGCACGCGGCCGCTGGGCGCGTGCCTGGAGATCGGCACAGGATGCGGCTATCAGGCGGCACTGCTGGCCTGCCTGTCAGCCCGTGTTGTCTCGATCGAGCGGCTGCGCGAGCTTCACCTGAAGGCCCGTCGCCATCTTGACCAGCTCAATGGGCTGATCTCGCCCTGGGCCGATATCCGGCTCGTCCACGGTGATGGCATGCTGGGCCACGGGCCACAGGCGCCTTATGACACCATCATTGCCGCAGCGGGCGGGGAGGCCCTGCCTGCTGCCTGGACGGACCAGTTGGCGCCGGGCGGCCGTCTCGTGGCGCCGGTGGCCGGCGCGGCGGGCGCACAGGTGCTCACCATCGTGGACCGTCTGCCCGATGGCACTCTGAAACACACCCATTCGGGTGCGGTGCTGTTCGTCCCCCTAAAATCAGGCCTCGCATAAGGTCTACCGGCTGCCCTGCGGCCGCATGTTGGTTGAAGCCCATGACGTTTTTCTCAAGGTTGGTCGTTCCTTCTGCTGTGGTGCTGTTGATGGCCGGTTGCGCCACCCAGACCCATCGCGCGCCCGTCGAGCAGCGCACCTCGCCCTCGTCGTCCGATTCGGGCGGTACACAGGCGCCTCCGCGGCTGCCGCCAGGACACGAGAACGCCGGCAAGCCGGGCTACTACACCGTCAAGCCCGGTGACACGCTGATCCGCATCAGCCTGGATACCGGCCAGAACTGGCGCGACATTGCCGCTTGGAACAAGCTCGAGAATCCCAACCTCATCGAGGTGGGGCAGGTACTGCGCGTGGTGCCGCCTGGCGAGTCGGCGGACACGGCGGTGGTGGCGGCGCGCCCCATCGTCAGCCCGCGCATTGAAACCCGCGGCCTGGACGCAGCGCGGCCAGGTGCCACACCCCCGTCGGCCCCAGGGTCCACCCCGCCGCCCTCGCAGGCACCCGGTGCGTCACGCCCGGCTGCCGCCGCGCCTGCGCCTGCCACACCGGCGCCTGGCGAGGCCGCCCGCCCTGCAGACGATCAGGCATGGATGTGGCCAGCAGCCGGCCCAGTCCTGGGTGCGTTCGAAGAAGGCCGGCGCAAGGGCGTGGCCATCGGTGGCAAGGCCGGTGACCCGGTGGTGGCGGCAGCCGATGGTCGAGTCGTCTACGCCGGATCCGGGCTACGCGGCTACGGCAACCTGGTCATCATCAAGCACAGCGGCGATTTCCTGACGGCCTACGCCCACAATCAGAGTCTGCTGGTGAAGGAAGACCAGGTGGTACGCCGCGGGCAGAAGATCGCCGAGATGGGCTCGACCGACGCTGACCGCGTGCAACTGCACTTCGAGCTGCGCAAGCAGGGCAAGCCGATCGACCCGACTCGTCAGCTGCCACCGCGCTGAGGCGGCCAGCAGTCCTGAGACAATCGGGGGATGAGCGCATCATCCCCCGTTTCTGTTTCTGACGCCGCCGCGCCCACCCACCAGGCGCATGCGGAGCCCGTGCCGCCCCACCTTGAGTGGCTCACAGTCGAATCACTGGATCTCGAAGCCCAGGGCGTGGCCCACCGTGCTGACGGCAAGGTTGTGTTCATCGAGGACGCCTTGCCCGGCGAGCAAGTACGCGTGCAGGTCACCCGACGCAAGAACAACTGGGAGCAGGCCACGCTCACCGAGATGCGTCGCGAAAGCGCCCAGCGCGTCACGCCAGGCTGCACCTATTTCGGCCTGTGTGGTGGCTGCAAGATGCAGCACTTCCACCCTGCCGCCCAGGTGGCCGTCAAGCAGCGTGTGCTGGAAGACAACCTCTGGCACCTCGGGAAGGTCAAGCCCGAGATGTTGCTGCGCCCGATCGAGGGGCCCACTTGGGGCTACCGCTACCGCGCGCGCCTGTCGGTGCGCTACGTGGCCAAGAAAGGCACCGTCCTCGTCGGCTTTCACGAGCGCAAGTCACGTTATGTGGCGGACATGCAGACCTGCGAGATCCTGCCTGCCCATGTGAGCCGGCTGCTGATGCCGCTGCGTGCGCTCATCGGCAGCATGGATCAGCGCGAGCGCATTCCGCAGATCGAGGTGGCCGTGGGCACCCAGGTGACCGTGCTGGTGCTGCGCCACCTGGAGCCCCTCAGCGCCGCCGATACCGCCCGTCTCCACGCCTTTGCCACGCAGCACAGTCCCGCCGAAGGCGGCCAGCAGCGCATTTCGTGGTGGTTGCAGCCCAAGGGCCCGGACACGGTCCATGCGCTCGATCCGTCGGCGCCCGGGCTGGATTACACCTTGCCTGAGTTCGGCATCACCATGCCGTTCAAGCCGACCGACTTCACCCAGGTCAATCACGCCATCAACCAGGTGCTGGTGGGCCGGGCCTTGCGCCTGCTCGAAGCCCGTGCGCACGAGCGCGTGATCGACTGGTTCTGCGGCCTGGGCAACTTCACGCTGCCCTTGGCCACGCAGGCGCGCGAGGTGCTGGGCATCGAGGGCAGCGAGACGCTGGTGGCGCGTTCGCGCGAGAACGCCAAGGCCAATGGGGTGGCAGAAAAGACCGCCTTTGTGGCACGCAACCTGTTCGAGATCACGCCTGAGGAGCTGGTGTCGTACGGCGCAGCCGACAAGTGGCTGGTCGACCCGCCTCGCGAAGGGGCGTTTGCATTGGCCAAGGCCGTGGCCGACCTGCATCAGGCCCCCGAGCGCATGCCGCCAGGCTGGCAGCTGCCAGCGCGCATCGTCTACGTGAGTTGCAACCCGGCCACGCTCGCGCGCGATGCGGGGCTGCTGGTGCATCAGGGGGGCTACCGCTGCACGGCCGCCGGTGTGGTCAACATGTTCCCCCATACCGCCCACGTCGAGAGCATGGCCGTGTTCGAGCGCGACGCGCCTCAGTCCTGCTGAGCGGGCAGCGAGGCCACGCAGACGCGGTTGCGGCCCGCCGCCTTGGCGGCGTACAGCGCCGTGTCTGCCAGCGTGATGCTGTGTTCCAGACTGTCATCGGATGCCAGCGCAGCCACGCCGGCCGAGAAGGTCACGCGCAGGCCGGCCGGGAACGTTGCGGCTTGCGTCAGCTGTTGCTGGATGCGCTGGAGCACCGCCATGGCGTCTTGAGGCGTGGTGTCGGGGAAGAGCATCAGAAACTCCTCGCCGCCCCAGCGCGCCAGCGTGTCGGATTCGCGCAGGCCCTTTTGCATGACCCCGGACAGCGCCCTCAGCACTTCATCGCCCACGCCGTGTCCGTGGCGGTCATTGATGGTTTTGAAGTGATCCACATCGACCAGTGCGACGGATGTGACCCCGCCGTGGCGGCGTTGCCGGGTCTGGGCCTGTGACAGGCGCTCCAGCATGTGGCGGCGGTTTGGCAGGCCGGTCAGTTCGTCCTGCGTGGCCAGTTCCTGGATGCGCTGCAGCGCCTTGGCCAGTTCCACTCGACGAGAACGCGCGGTCTCCCTCAGTCGGGCCAGTTGTCCGACCAGCAGGCTCACGCTGACGAGCATCAGCATCAACATCAGAAAGTAGACGAGCTGCATCTCCGGCCCGTGCAGGATGTGCCGCTGCTCGTCGGCGACCTGCCACATGACCCAGCCGAACGCGACGGCCGCCAGGGCGCTCGCCCGCCACAGGTCGCGGGTGGTGCTGGTGAAGATGCTGAACATCAGGATCACGAACAACAACAGCAGGGCAACCGGCCTGCCAGGCCCGCCGATCAGGTAGCCCCAAGCCAGGAAAACCACGCTGAGCGCAGTGGCCACGCCGCCCATGCTCGGGTCAGCCAGGCGCTGGTTCAAGCCCGTTCGGAATACGGCGTACAAAATGACGATCACCGCCATGGCAGCCTGGGTGAGCAACACGCAGCGGTGTGGATCGATCACCCCTTGCCAAGTGCCATAGTTCAGCGCCAGCAGGCCGGCCAGGCAGTTGGCCACACCGATCGCGAAACGGCGCCCGAGGATTTGCTGCTCCGGATCGGCCGAGAACAACAAGACGTCGAGTCGGCGGGTCCACAGTGCGTTCGGCCACCAGCGTGCTTCGAAGAAGGGCCGATGGTGCGACCGTTCGCGCCAGCCCGCCAACACCACCACCACGATCAGGATGAGCAGGCTGAACAGCACCGTGAAGGTGAGGGTCTGCGTCCAGGCGGCTTCGCCGGACAACAACAACGGGGCGGACTGCATGGCGGACATCGTGCAACCATTTTCTGGCGCAAGATGACCCGTCTGGGCGGGAGTTGATCCCTTCGGCGTGAGCACTTCACGGTGCCAACCCCCTCGACCGCGGGGCGCCCAACAAAAAGCCGGGTGTGAAAATCCGGCTTTTTTACATCATGAAGCGACTCGGCGTCGCACGCGAGAGGCGTCAGAGCACGTCCGATGCGTAATCCGCCAGGCGTGAGCGCTCGCCGCGGGCCAGGGTGACATGGCCACTGTGCGGCCACCCCTTGAAGCGGTCGACCGCATAAGTCAGGCCCGACGAGCCCTCGGTCAGGTAGGGCGTGTCGATCTGGGCCAGGTTGCCCAGGCAGACGATCTTCGTGCCCGGGCCGGCGCGCGTAATCAGCGTCTTCATCTGCTTGGGCGTCAGGTTCTGCGCCTCATCGATGATCACGAACTTGTTCAGGAAGGTGCGCCCGCGCATGAAGTTCAGGCTCTTGATCTTGATCTTGCTGCGCACCAGTTCCTGGGTTGCCGCGCGGCCCCATTCACCCGCGCTGTTGTCGCTGCGCGCCAGCACCTCGAGATTGTCGTCCAGCGCGCCCATCCAGGGCGACATCTTCTCTTCCTCAGTGCCGGGCAGGAAACCGATGTCCTCGCCCACTGGCACGGTCACACGGGTGACGATGATCTCGGTGTAGCGCCGCTCATCGAGCACCTGCGACAAGGCCGAGGCCAGCGTCATCAGCGTCTTGCCCGTGCCGGCCGAGCCGGTCAGCGTGACGAAGTCGCATTCCGGATCCATCAGCAGGTTGAGGGCGAAGTTCTGCTCCCGGTTGCGCGCTGCCACACCCCAGACTGCGTGCTTCTGGTGCGTGTAGTCCTTGAGCGTGCGCAGCACCGCCGTCTTGCCCGTGATCTCGGTGACCTTGCCGTACCAGGGGCTGGCGCCGGGCGTTTCGAGGTAGACGAACTGGTTGACCAGGAAGGCCGGCACCATCGGGCCGCTCAGGCGGTAATAGGTGACGCCGCCTTGCTGCCAGCTTTCCATGCCCTTGGCATGGCGCTCCCAGAAATCGGTCGGCAGTGGCAGCACGCCGGTGTAGAGCAGGTCGCCGTCTTCCAGCGCCTTGTCGTTGAAGTAGTCCTCAGCCGGCAGCCCCAGGGCGCGGGCCTTGATGCGCATGTTGATGTCCTTGGACACCAGCACGACTTCGCGCTGCCCCTTGTGCTGATCGCGCAGCGCCTGCACCACACCGAGGATCTGGTTGTCGGCCTTGCCCTGAGGCAGGCCGGTGGGCAGCGAGACGGCCATGCCCATGGTCTGGAAGAAGAGCCGGCCCAGTGCCTCGACGTGGCCGGTCTTGGCCAGGGGAATGCCGGCGTCGGGCTGACCCGGTTGGCCTGCGCCCATGTCGGCGGCCAGTGCATCCAGATCCCGGCTCACCTGGCGGGCGTTGCGCGCCACCTCGGTCATGCCCTTCTTGTGCCCGTCCAGCTCTTCGAGCGTGATCATGGGCAGGTAGATGTCGTGCTCGGCAAAGCGGAACAGCGAGGTCGGGTCGTGCAACAGCACGTTGGTGTCGAGCACGAACAGCTTGGGCGGGCCGTCGTCCTGCATTGTCTTACGCCGGCTGCGGCCGGTGGACGGGGTGGGGGCCTGGCCTCGCGCCTTGCTGGGGGCGCCGGTGGCGGGGCGGGGCGCACCGGGGGCGCGGGCCTCCACCGGCGGAGGGGTCACGCGGGCGGTCGGGGTAACGGCTTCAGCGGCAGGTCGCGCGGGCTTGACCAGTTCCAGCACGGCAGCCGAGGGGGCCGCCGGTGTGGCAGGCAGCGTGGCAGAAGGTGCCTGTTTCAGCTTGCTCGGCCGCTTGGCCGCCTTGGGCTGGCTGCGGATTTCCTCTTCGGTGAGCATGTCGGCGCGTTTGGCAGGCGGCTTGGGCAGAGGCATCTTGGCGTTCCGTCAGTGAGAGGACAAAGGGCAAGAAAAAAGGCCGCACAACTGGGTGTGCGGCCTTGCTTCGGCAGCTTGAGCGGCATGGGCCGGATGGGACAAGCTCAAATGCATGCGTCTGATTATGCACATCCCACCGCCGTGTCCAACTCCCGGGAGACGATGTGATGGGGGCGCAACAAAGCCGATCCGGTTGCCGTCGCTTCTGTCAGACTGAGCGGCTGAGCTGGAAGCACGGGGCCGGCCGGCCCAGAGTGCGAATGTGCGTATGAGGGGGATCAGGCCGCTTCGCGCTGCAGGTCCTGCACCGTGCGCAGCACCTCGTCCACGTGGCCAGCGACCTTGATGCCGCGCCATTCGCCGCGCAGCACGCCGTCGGGGCCGATCAGGAAGGTCGAGCGCTCGATGCCCTTGACCTTCTTGCCGTACATGATCTTGTTCTTCACCACACCGAACATGTGGCAGAGCTTTTCTTCGGTGTCGGCGATCAACTCGAAGGGCAGATCGAGGTTCTGCTTGAACTTGTCGTGCGAAGCCAGGTTGTCACGCGAGACGCCAAACACCACGGCGCCCGCCTTGGCGAATTCCTTGTGCTTGTCGCGGAACTGCATGGCCTCGGTCGTGCAGCCCGGGGTGTGATCCTTGGGGTAGAAATACAGCACCACGGTCTGACCCTGGAAGGCCTGGGGCGTGAACTTCACGCCGCCAGTGGCGATCGCTTCGAATTCCGGCAACGGTTTGTTGAGGGCGGGTGTCATGTTGTCGTGATCAGCAGCCTGCGTGAATAGCCCACGATTATAAAGTGCTTCGACAAATGCAATCGTCGAAGGGATACCCGCCAAAGAGCGAGCCTCAGACGCGAGGCAGCAGGATGGCCCCCATCACGCGCCGTCCCTCGCCCACGAGGAAGTTGAAGGTGCGGCATGCGGCTGCCGAATCCATGGTCTCGATGCCGATGCGCGCCTCGATCAGCGGGCGCAGCAAAGCAGGTTTCACGAAGCGCAAGCGCGCCCCGCTGCCGAACACCACAAGCTCGGGCCGGGCCTGCGCGATGTGGGCGAAATGCACCTCGGTCAGCGCTTCCCAGCTGGCGGCGTCCCAGGGCAGCACCTCGCCCGTGTGCGGTACCAGCACGGCATGGGGGTGGGCCGTGCCATTGACCGAGATCGAGTCGGCCGTGTAGGCGTGGATGACGTTGACGCCTTCGGCGCGGTCGGGTTGCAGTTTCATGTCGGCATGGGCGCCCCGCACCACCATTGGCGGGGCTGCCGGCTCTGGCGGGGTGTGGTTAAATTCTAGCTTCGCCCCAAATCCCCCCGCTGCCGGAGCCCGTTTTGAAACCGATCGCCAAATCCAGCAAACTCGCCAGTGTCTGTTACGACATCCGTGGGCCCGTGCTGGAAAAGGCGCGGCAGATGGAAGAAGACGGCCACAAGATCATCAAGCTCAACATCGGCAACCTCGCCGTGTTCGGGCTGGAGCCGCCCGACGAGATCGTGCAGGACATGATCCGAAACCTGTCGGGCGCAGCGGGCTACACCGACAGCAAGGGCCTGTTCGCGCCGCGCAAGTCGGTGGTGCACTACTGCCAGGAAAAGGGCATCAAGGGCGTCACGGTCGACGATGTCTACCTGGGTAACGGCGCCTCCGAGCTCATCGTCATGGCCATCAATGCCCTGTGCAACGAGGGCGACGAGGTGCTGCTGCCGGCGCCCGATTACCCGCTGTACACCGCTGCTGTGGCGCTGTCGGGCGGCCGCCCGGTGCACTACATCTGCGACGAGCAACAGGACTGGTATCCCGACATCGCCGACATCCGCGCCAAGATCACGCCGCGCACCAAGGCCATCGTCGTCATCAACCCGAACAACCCGACAGGCGCGCTCTATCCCGAGAGCCTGCTCAAGGAGATCATCGAGGTCGCGCGCGAGCACCAGCTCATCGTGATGGCCGACGAGATCTACGACAAGACGCTGTACGACGGACACACCCACACCTCGATCGCCTCGCTGGCCGACGATGTGCTGTTCCTGACCTTCAACGGCCTGAGCAAGAACTACCGCTCATGCGGCTACCGCGCCGGCTGGATGGTGGTTTCGGGCGAGAAGCGCCACGCGCGGGACTACATCGAGGGGCTCAACATGCTGGCCTCGATGCGCCTGTGCGCCAACACGCCCGGCCAGCTGGCCATTCAGACAGCGCTGGGCGGCTATCAGAGCATCAAGGACCTGGTGCAGCCCGGTGGCCGCCTGTGCAAGCAGCGCGACCTGGCCTACGACATGCTCACCCAGATTCCGGGCGTCAGCGTGGTCAAGCCCAAAGGGGCGTTGTACATGTTCCCGAGGCTGGACCCGAAGCTCTACCCCATTGCCGACGACCAGCAGTTTGCGTACGAACTGCTCGCCGAAGAGAAGGTGTTGATCGTGCAGGGCACGGGCTTCAACTGGGCCCATCCCGACCACTTCCGTCTGGTCTTCCTGCCCAACAGCGACGACCTGACCGACGCGATCAACCGCATTGCGCGCTTCCTGGACGGCTACCGCAAGCGCCACGCCTGAGGCCGCGGCGAACGCTGGCCCTCAACGGGGCACCATGTGGCCGCCACATGACTGCCCCATCACCTGCGATTTGAACCCGCGGGCATCCACAAGGTGCCCGCAGTTGACACGAGACGAGATCATGAGCCAAGAACAACTGCGCCCCGTGCGCGTCGGCCTGCTGGGCATCGGCACCGTCGGCAGCGGCACCTTCACCGTGCTGAAGCGCAACCAGGAAGAAATCCGCCGCCGCGCCGGCCGTGGCATCGAGATCGCCATGGTGGCTGACCTGAATACCGAGCGCGCCAAGGAAGTCGTGGGCGACGCCGCCCAGGTCGTGGCCGACGCCCGCGCCGTGATCGCCAACCCCGATATCGACGTGGTGGTCGAGCTGATCGGAGGCTACGGCATCGCCAAGGCCCTGGTGCTCGAAGCCATCGCTGCCGGCAAGCACGTGGTCACGGCCAACAAGGCGCTGCTGGCCGTGCACGGCACCGAGATCTTTGCCGCCGCCCGCGACAAGGGCGTGATCGTGGCGTTTGAAGCGGCCGTGGCCGGTGGCATCCCCATCATCAAGGCGCTGCGCGAAGGCCTGACGGCCAACCAGGTTCAGTGGGTGGCCGGCATCATCAACGGCACGACCAACTTCATCCTGTCCGAGATGCGCGACAAGGGCCTGGACTTCGACGTGGTGCTGAAAGAAGCCCAGCGCCTGGGCTACGCCGAGGCCGACCCCACCTTCGACATCGAAGGCGTGGACGCCGCGCACAAGGCCACGCTGCTGAGCGCGATCGCCTTCGGCATCCCGGTGCAGTTCGACAAGGCCCACGTGGAAGGCATCACCAAGCTGTCGGCCACCGACATCAAGTACGCCGAGCAACTGGGCTACCGCATCAAGCTGTTGGGCATCGCGCGCCGACGCGACGCAGGCATTGAGCTGCGCACCCACCCGACCCTGGTGCCCATGAAGCGTCTGATCGCCAATGTGGAGGGCGCCATGAATGCCGTGCTGGTGCAGGGCGATGCCGTGGGCACGACCATGTACTACGGCAAGGGGGCCGGCTCCGAGCCCACTGCCTCGGCCGTGGTGGCCGACCTGGTGGACATCGCCCGCCTGATCGACGCCGCGCCCGCTGCACGCGTGCCGTCGCTGGCCTTCCAGCCTGACGCCATGTCGGCGTTGCCCATCCTGCCCCTGGAACAGGTGGTCACCTCGTTCTACCTGCGTCTGCGCGTGGCAGACAAGGCCGGTGTGCTGGCCAAGATCACGGGCATTCTGGCCGACCAAGGCATCAGCATCGACGCGGTCATCCAGCGCGAGGCAGACGAAGTCAGCGAAGGCAGTCAGACTGACCTCATCATCCTGACCCACGACACGACCGAAGGCGGCATGAGCCAGGCCCTCGCGGCCATGCAGGCCTTGCCGACGGTGCTGGCCCCGATCGTGCGCTTGCGCAAAGAGGAACTTGCATGAAGTACATCTCCACGCGTGGCGACCAGAAGCAGCGCGGCTTCTCCGAGATCCTGCTCGAAGGCCTGGCGCCGGATGGTGGGCTGTACCTGCCCGTGTCCTACCCGAAGGTGGACGACGCCACGCTCACCCGGTGGCGTGGCCTGTCGTATGCCGAGCTGGCGTTCGAGATCCTGTCGCTGTACATCGACGACATCCCGGCGGCCGACCTGAAGGCGCTGACCGCCAAGACCTACACCAAGGCGGTGTACGGGTTTGACGAGATCACGCCCCTGAAGCACCTGGAGCCGGGCCTGTGCCTGGAAGCCCTGTCCAACGGCCCAACGCTGGCCTTCAAGGACATGGCCATGCAGTTGCTGGGCAACCTGTTCGAGTACGAACTGGGCCGCCGTGGCGAGCAATTGAACATCCTGGGCGCCACCTCGGGCGACACGGGCAGTGCGGCCGAGTACGCCATGCGTGGCAAGAAGGGCGTGCGCGTGTTCATGTTGTCGCCGCATGGCCGCATGAGCCCCTTCCAGCAGGCCCAGATGTTCAGCCTGCAGGATCCCAACATCCACAACATCGCCGTCGAAGGCGTGTTCGACGACTGCCAGGACATCGTCAAGGCCGTCTCCAACGACCTCGAATTCAAGCGCAAGTACAAGATCGGCACGGTCAACTCGATCAACTGGGCGCGCCTGCTGGCCCAGGTGGTGTACTACTTCGCTGGTTACTTCTACGCCACCAAGTCGAACACCGAGAAGGTGAGCTTCACGGTGCCCTCGGGCAACTTCGGCAACGTCTGCGCCGGCCATGTCGCGCGCATGATGGGCCTGCCGATTGATCAACTGATCGTGGCCACCAACGAGAACAACGTTCTGGACGAGTTCTTCCGCACCGGCACCTACCGTGTGCGCGGCTCGGCCGAAACGTACGAGACCTCGTCGCCGTCGATGGACATCTCCAAGGCGTCGAACTTCGAGCGCTTCGTGTTCGACTTGCTGGGCCGCGATGGCGCCGCCTGCAAGGCCTTGTTCAAGGATGCGGTCGAGAAGGAGGGCGGCTTCCAGTTGCCGGCCGAGACCTTTGCCAAGGTGGGCGGCTATGGCTTTGCCTCGGGCACCAGCACCCACGCCAACCGCCTGGAGACGATCCGCGACACCTTCGAGAAGGACGGCACGCTGATCGACACCCACACGGCCGACGGCCTGAAGGTGGCCAAGGAGCACATGAAGCCCGGCGTCACGATGATCGTGCTCGAGACGGCTCTGCCCGCCAAGTTCGAAGAGACCATCATCGAAGCCACAGGCCAGCGCCCGGCGCGCCCGCACTGGATCCAGGGTCTCGACGGGCTGGAGGCGCTGCCCAAGCGCTTCGTGGTGTGCCCCAACAGCGCGCAGTGGGTGAAGAACTACATTGTTGAGCACTGCGCAAACTGATGGCCGCAGGGCCTGTCTGACGACGTGACACGGGGCCCGCCATGTTGCGGGCCTTTCCATTGCGGTGAGTCAAAGCACATGCGACGCAGAGGCGCGAGCATGCCGAACGATGAGCCACACCACCGATGTACCGTCTGCCCCACCGCGCAGGGATCTGCCACTGGTGTATGCCTGCTCAGGCTGCTCCAACGCGGCATAACTGGCCAACCATGCCGCTGTCCGGCTGGACCGTGAGCATCTCGCCGAAATGTCTTGCATCGCTGGTGTAGGCGGCGATGTGCCGGCGCTGGTGCGGGTGGCCACCGATGCCGCAGCGCGGCATCGGCCCATCCTGGCCATCGACGGGTGCGTCTTGAACTGTGTGAGAAGCGCGCTCGCGCGGCATGGTGTTCAGCCAACGCGGCATCTGGCCTTGGCCGACCTCGGTGTGCGCAAGCGCCAGCACGCGGACTTCGCCCCCGATGAGGCGCAGGCCGTGCTCGTGCACTGCCGCATGCTGGTGCAGGAGCTGATGGCAGCCTCGGGCGACGTGGCCGCCGCGTGAGTCCGGGGCGCGCGCTCAGCCGCGCTCGAACAACACGTTGTTCTCGAGGTGGATGTGGGCCATCAGGTCCTCCTTGAGTGTTTGCAGGCCCAGGTACAGCGCGCGCCAGGTGTTGCATGCGCCGCGGGGCAGGGTGATGCCGTTGGTCAGCGCCTCCAGCTTGGCCAGCTCCTCCCCATGGTGGTCGTGTTCCATGCGCATCATCTGCACAGGGGGCAGTGAGGGGTGGGCCATCTCGCGCTGGTACAGCGGGAACAACACCATCTCTTCCTTCTGCATGTGGCTCTCGAGCTCTTGCTGCATGTTCTCAAGGTGATCGGCCAGGCCCAATGGGCATTCAGGGCGATCGCCATGAACGGCCTCGACGCGGCGCGCCAGGCGGATCAGCTCGGGCAGCTGTTCGCGGTGGCGGGCGTGGTAGCGCGACAGGATGTGGTTCACCAGATCGGGGGTGCGGGCCTCGGTCCAGTCGACCACCTCGTCGCTTCCTTCCTGCAGGGAATCGAGCTGGGCGGCGATCTCCGTGGCGTCAAGGCCGGCTTTGTCGGCCGCCGTGCGCAGCGTCTGCTTGCCGCCGCAGCAGAAGTCGAGATGGTGGGCGTGGAACACGCGGGTGGCGCCAGGGATGGTGCGGGCAAGCAGGCCCAGGGATTCGTCAGCGTAGTTCATGTGGGTACTCGTTCAGTGGGTGAAAGCACCTGTTCCATCGCAAGCGGCGGGCCTGCTTTCTGACTGAATGAAATCAATGACTTACATTCGGAGAGGGTGATTAAAACCTCATCAAACGAGGTGATAATGACCTCATGAGGGTAGAAAAAACCATGATTGACCGCATGCTGCTGACCGATCTCACGGTCAGCCTGCCGCGCGCCGTCCGCCTGCAGCGGCTGGTGAGCCAGCTGAAGCTGGCATTTGCCTGCGATGCGGTGGCGCTGCTGCAGCACGATGGTGAAACCCTGCGCGCTGTGGCCGCCGAGGGTCTTGCGCGAGATGCACTCGGCAGGGCGTTTGTGGTGGGGCAACACCCGCGGCTCTCCACCATCCTGTTGAGCCGTGAGGTGGTGCATTTCGAGCCGGGCAGCACTTTGCCCGACCCCTACGACGGGCTGGTGGACGCGATGGTGGGCGCGCCGTTGCCTGTACACGACTGCATGGGGGCGCCGGTGGTGGTCGACGGGCGGTGCTGGGGCGTGTTGACGCTGGACGCGCTCACACCCGGGCGTTTCGACGCGGCGGCGCGACAGGCGTTGCAGCAGTGTCAGCCGCTGGTGGCGGCCGCCGTGCGCATGGGCCTGCTCGAGCAGGAGGTGCAGGCGTTGCAGCGCGCGCACGCCATGCCGCGCGACGACGCCCCCGGCGTGGCGGCACAAGGGCCGACGCTGATCGGTCGCAGCCCCGCCATGCAGCGCGTGCTGCACGAGATCGATGTGGTCGCCCAGTCGGATCTGCCTGTGCTGCTCACGGGCGAAACAGGGGTGGGCAAGGACCTGTTTGCGCGCCGTGTTCATGAACGTTCGGCGCGCGCCAAGGGGCCGATGGTGCATGTCAACTGCGCGGCCTTGCCCGAGTCGCTCGCCGAGAGTGAGCTGTTCGGCCACGTGCGCGGCGCGTTTTCGGGGGCGACCTCCGACCGGCCCGGGCGCATCGAGGCCGCCCGTGGTGGCACCGTGTTTCTGGACGAGGTGGGCGAGCTGCCCTTGAGCATTCAGGCCAAGCTGTTGCGCACCCTGCAGAACGGCGAGGTGCAGCGGCTGGGGGCGGACAAGCCCATCAAGGTCGATGTGCGCGTGGTGGCCGCGACCAACCGCGGGCTGCGCGACGCGGTCGCAACGGGCACCTTCCGTGCCGACCTGTATCACCGGCTGTCGGTCTACCCGGTCGAGGTGCCGCCGCTGCGCGACCGTGGCGACGACGTGCTGTTGCTGGCCGGTCACTTTCTGGAGGTGAACCGGGCCCGCCTGGGCTTGCGCAGCCTGAGGCTGGACGCGGGCGGGGAGGCCGCCTTGCTGCGATACGCGTGGCCGGGCAATGTGCGTGAGCTGGAGCATGTCATCGGCCGGGCGGCCCTCAAGCTGCTCAGTCGGGGCGTGAGCCGCGCCGACATCGCCACGCTGTCTGCGGAGCTGATGGACCTGAGCGCGTTGCCCGGCGACGTTCCCCGCGGCCAAGATCGTCGCGCGGATGCCGTGCAGCCGGATGCGGGGGGCGAGCCGATCGGTGCGGGCACGCTCCGCGAGCAGGTGGATCAGGTGCAGCGCCACATCATCGAGCGCTGTTTGCGGGCCAGCGAGGGCAACTGGGCCGTGGCGGCACGCCGGCTGGGGGTCGACCCGAGCAACCTGCACAAGCTGGCGCACAGGTTGGGGCTCAAGTGACACGCGGTGACGCGATGCATTGACGACCGTCAAAACCCTGCTGGCGCGAGGTCAGAACACTAGACTTGGTGTCTGGCGCTGGTGCTGGACGCTACCTATGGTGTCCAGCTATGAATCAACCTGCTGAGCAAAGCATCCCGAACCCAGGAGCCGAGGCAACCGCGCCGGTGGCCGTGATCAAACGCGACGGCCGTGCCGAACCCTACCGCATCGACCGCATCGTGCGCGCCATCCAGGCGGCGGGCGAGGCCACCACCACCTTCGGTACCGACGAGGCGCAGCAGCTGGCCGAGGTGGCGCAGGCCCGCCTGGCACAGCGCGTGCCGACGGTCGAGCAGATCCAGGATGTGGTCGAGCAGGTCCTGCTGGACGCCGGCCACACGCCGGCGGCACGGGCGTACATCGTCTACCGTGAGCAGCACCGCGCCTTGCGCGAGGACCGGCGCACCGCCGTCGATGTGGAACGCTCGGTCAACGAGTACCTGCACCGCCAGGACTGGCGCATCCATGCCAACGCCAACCAGGGTTACTCGCTGGGCGGCCTGATCCTGAATGTCTCGGGCAAGGTGATCGCCAACTACTGGCTTAGCCATGTGTACCCGCCCGAGGTCGGCGTGGCCCACCGCGAGGCCGACGTGCACATCCACGACCTCGACATGCTGTCGGGTTACTGCGCTGGCTGGTCGCTGCGCACGCTGCTGCATGAGGGCCTCAACGGCGTGCCTGGCAAGGTCGAGGCCGGCCCGCCCAAGCACCTGTCATCGGCTGTCGGGCAGATCGTCAACTTTCTGGGCACGCTGCAGAACGAGTGGGCCGGGGCACAGGCGTTCAGCTCGTTCGACACCTACCTGGCGCCTTACATCCGCAAGGATGGACTGAGCTACGAGCAGGTGCGCCAGTGCTTGCAGGAGCTGATTTACAACCTCAACGTGCCTTCGCGCTGGGGCACGCAGACGCCGTTCACCAACCTGACCTTTGACTGGGTCTGCCCGGAAGACCTGCGCGAGCAGGTGCCCGTGATCGGGGGTGTCGAGCAGCCGTTTGCCTACGGCGACCTGCAGGCCGAGATGGACATGATCAACCGCGCCTACATCGACGTGATGATGACGGGCGATGCCAAGGGCCGGGCGTTCACCTTCCCCATTCCGACCTACAACATCACGAAGGACTTCGACTGGGATCATCCCAACACCGATGCCCTGTTCGAGATGACGGCCAAGTACGGCCTGCCTTACTTCCAGAACTTCGTGAACTCGGAGCTGCAGCCGCACATGATCCGCTCGATGTGCTGCCGTTTGCAGCTGGATCTGCGCGAGCTGCTCAAGCGGGGCAACGGTCTGTTCGGCTCGGCCGAGCAGACGGGCTCGCTGGGCGTGGTGACGCTGAACTGCGCGCGCCTGGGGTACCTGCATGCGGGCGACGAGGCCGCCTTGCTGGCGCGAACCGATCACCTGATGAACCTGGCCTGCCAGAGCCTGGAGATCAAGCGCAAGGTGATCCAGGGCCACATGGATGCCGGCCTGTTTCCGTACACCAAGCGCTACCTGGGTACGTTGCGCAACCACTTCTCGACCATTGGCGTGAACGGCATCAACGAGATGATCCGCAACTTCACCGATGATCTGGAAGACATCACCACCCCGTGGGGCGTGGCCTTCGCCCTGCGCTATCTGGACCACATCCGCGCGCGCATCACCGAGATGCAGGAGCGTACGGGCCACCTGTACAACCTCGAGGCGACCCCGGCCGAAGGCACGACCTATCGCTTTGCCAAGGAAGACCGGGCCCGCTTTCCCGGCATCTTGCAGGCAGGGACCGACCACGAGCCGTACTACACCAACTCGTCGCAGCTGCCGGCCGGTTTCTGCGACGACCCGTTCGACGCACTGGCCCGTCAGGAGCCGCTGCAGATGAAGTACACCGGCGGCACGGTGCTGCACCTGTACCTGGGTGAGCGGGTGTCGTCGATCCAGGCGTGCAAGAACCTGGTCCGACGCGCGCTGGGTCGGTTCCGCCTGCCTTACATCACCGTCACGCCGACGTTCTCGATCTGCCCGACGCACGGCTACCTGGCCGGCGAGCACGCGTTCTGTCCGCGCTGCGACGAAGAAGCGCTGGCCCGCCGTGCGGCGCCAGCGCAGCCGCGAACCCCTCTTCCCAACCCCGCCTGAAGGAGGCAATATGACGCACCTGAACCACACACCCGACGCGCCCCATCCCGTGCTGGCCGAAGACGAGCGCCAGCGCTGCGAGATCTGGACCCGGGTCATGGGCTATCACCGCCCGGTGGCATCGTTCAATGTCGGCAAGAAGGGCGAGTTCCATGAGCGACGCTATTTCATTGAGCCAGAACGCGCCACCGCAGACTGTTGCCCCGGCTGACGCGATGCCGCCCGCCCCCGCGGACGCATTGGACGTGGGGGGCTTCGTGCCGATGAGTACGGTGGACTGGCCAGACCGTCTGGCCGCCGTCGTGTTCGTGCAGGGCTGCCCATGGCGATGCCACTATTGCCACAACCCCGGCTTGCAGCCCCGATGCGCGCATCCCGCACACGGGTGGGCGCGCGTCCTTGAGACGCTGCAGGCGCGGCAGGGCTTGCTCGACGGGGTGGTGTTCTCCGGAGGAGAGCCGACGCTGGACCGCGCCCTCATTCCGGCCATCCGGCAGGTCAGGGTGATGGGCTTTGAGGTGGGTTTGCACACCGCGGGCCTTTATCCCGAGCGGCTGGCTGAATGCCTGCCGCTCGTCGACTGGGTCGCGCTGGATGTCAAGACCGACTTCGATGACTACAAGGCCATCACGGCCGTGCCGCGCAGCGGCGACCCTGTACGGGCCTGTCTGGATCTGGTGCTGGCCAGCGGCAAGCCGCACGAGCTGCGCACGACCTGGCATCCCGACCTGATCAGCGACACCATGCTGATGCGACTGGCGCGGCGACTCAAGGCTGCGGGTGCACGGCGCTGGGTGCTGCAGTCTTACCGCGCCACCCCCTCGACGGAAGCGAGTCTGGGCACGGGGGTGCGAACGCCACCGGATGAGCTCGTGGACCGTTTGCGGCGCACAGGACTGGATCTGATGGTGCGTTAGAAGCGAACAAATCGAGCGTACCAAGACCGAGTTCAGGCCGTCCATGGGACGGCCTGTTTCGTTTTGCAGCCTTGTTTGCGCCGCGCAAGAAATGCCATTTGATTGCATATGGCAATCTGGCTTGGGCGATTGAACCTGCGTCAAATCCGCGGATGACGGATGCGCCGCGATTCCCGCTCAATCATGGGGGCGTTGCGGCAATCGGTTCTCTCGTTTGATGACGCGCAAAGTCAGATCGATCGGCCCGCCAACAATGCGTTCATGCCTGAAACACGGACCACGCACAAAACGCTGCGTGGCCACCGACAAGGAGAACGCCATGATGAAGCCGCTGACCGCCATGCTGGGCCGCTACAAGGGATTCATTCTGGGGGCGGGCGTGTCGGCGCTGGCCGTGTCCGCGGCTTGGGGCACGTGGGCGGTGCTCGGCAGTGGTAGCTCGACGCACCAGGTGTTCAAGGCCAATGGCCGGCTGGAAGTGCAGCGCGTCGAGATCGCCACCAAGTTCCCTGGCAAGGTGGTGACCGTCGAGGTGCACGAGGGCCAGAGCATCAAGGCGGGCGACGTGATTGCCCGCATGGATACCACCGATCTGGAGGGGCAGCTCGCGGGCGTGCAGGCCATGCGTCAGCGTGCGATGCAGGCCATGGGGCGCGCACAAGGCGAGGTGCAGGTGCAGTCCATCAAGGCCCGTGTGGCCCAGCTGGATTTGGACAACGCCCAGGGCATGCACGCAGAGGGGCTGATCTCGACGTCCGAGCTGCAAAAGCGCCAGGCGCAGCGCGACGGCGAGCGGGCCGGCATCTCGATCGCCACCTCGGCCGTCGGTGAAGCGCGCGCCGCCAAGGAGGAGGCCGAAGCCGGCATCCTGCGCCTGAACCAGGCGATCGCCGACCACACGCTGCGCGCCCCCATGGATGGGCGCATCGAGCACCGGGTGGTGGAGCCCAGTTCGGTCATTCCTGCAGGCGGCCGCATCGCGACGCTGCTGGACGTCACCCAGGTTCACATGACCATTTTCGTGCCGTCTGCGGTGGCGGGCCAGTTGCGCATCGGTGACGAGGCGCGCATCGTGCTCGATGCCGTGCCCGATCTGCCGCTGCCAGCACGCGTGGCGTTCGTGGCCTCGGACGCGCAGTTCACACCCAAGCACGTCGAAACCCAGAAAGAGCGCGACAAGCTCAGCTACCGCGTCAAGCTCGCCCTGCCGGAAGAGGTGGCGTTGCAGCACGCGGCGCTGCTCAAGGGCGGACTGACCGGGATCGGCATGCTGCGCACCGGTGGCGCGTCGACCCAGGGCGCGCCGGCGTCGCAGTCGAGCTGGTCCACCGGTCGCGACGCCTTCTTCGCGCTCAAGTAAGCGGAGCGCCCCATGCCGTACGCGGTGCAGATCGACGCAGTGAGCCACCGCTACGGCGCGGTGCGGGCGCTGGACGAGGTCAGCCTGGCTTTGCCGCAGGGCCGCACCATCGGGCTGGTGGGCCCGGACGGTGTGGGCAAATCGACCTTGCTGGCCCTGATTGCCGGTGTCAAGCGCATCCAGACGGGCCGTGTCACCGTGCTCGGGACCGACATGGCACAGGCCGAGGCGCGCCAGGCACTTTTGCCACGTGTGGCCTTCATGCCCCAGGGCCTGGGCCGCGCCCTGTACCGCTCGCTGTCGGTGTACGACAACATCGACTTTGCGGCTCGCTTGTTCGGCGTGGCCGAGGCCGAGCGCGATGCCCGCATCTGCAGCCTGCTCGTGGCCACCGGGCTCGATCCGTTTCCCGACCGGCCGGCCGGCAAGCTGTCGGGCGGCATGAAGCAGAAGGTCGCGCTGTGCAGCGCCCTGGTGCACAACCCCGATCTGCTCATCCTCGACGAACCCACGACCGGGGTGGACCCGCTGTCGCGCCGGCAGTTCTGGGCGCTGGTCGAGGGGCTGCGCATGCAGCGCCCGCACATGACCGTGCTGGTGGCCACGGCCTACATGGAAGAGGCCGAGCGTTTCGAGCACCTGATTGCCATGGCCGATGGCAAGGTGCTGGTCAATGCGCCCACCGTCGAGGTGATGATGCAGACCGGCGCGGCCACGCTGGAAGACGCCTATGTGAAGCTGGCAGGTCAGGGTGATGGCGAGCCGCTCGTCATCCCACCTTTGCCCCGGCGGGACGGCCCCCCCGCGATGGAGGCCACGGGCCTGACGCGCCGTTTCGGCGACTTCACGGCAGTGCAGGACGTGAACTTCCGCATCGAGCAGGGCGAGATCTTCGGCTTCCTGGGCTCCAACGGCTGCGGCAAGACCACGACGATGAAGATGCTCACCGGCCTGCTGGACATCACCGAAGGGCAGGCCAGCCTGCTGGGGCGGCCGGTCAATGCGGGTGACCTGGCGAACCGGCTCAACATCGGCTACATGTCGCAGGCCTTCTCGCTGTATGAAGAGCTGTCGGTGCGCCAGAACCTGGTGCTGCATGCCCGGCTGTACCGTATGGACCCGCGCACGGCCGATGCCGACATCGCCCGCGCGCTCGAGGTGTTCGAGCTGACCCGCCATGCCGACAAGGCGCCGGCCGATCTGTCGCTGGGCATACGTCAGGGCCTGCAACTGGCCGCGGCCTGCCTGCACAAGCCCGCCGTGCTGATTCTGGACGAGCCCACCTCGGGCGTGGACCCGGCTGCGCGCGACATGTTCTGGCGCCACCTGATCCGGCTGTCGCGCAAGGAGGGCGTCACACTGTTCGTGTCGACCCACTTCATGAACGAGGCGCAGCGCTGCGACCGCATCTCGCTGATGCACCACGGCCGTGTGCTCGCCGTGGGGGCGCCCCAGGCGCTGTGCGAGCAGCAGGGCTGTGAAACGCTCGAGCAGGCCTTCATCGACTACCTGGAGGCCGATGCCGCGCTGACCCATGTCCCCAAGCCGGACAGCACCCACGACCCGCTGGACGCACCAGCGGCGGGGCCGTTGCCGGATGCGGCCGATGCCATCGGTCCCAACGGGCTGGCGGCCTGGTGGGCCCGGATGTGGGCCTTCGCGCGGCGCGAGGCCATGGAGCTGCGCCACGACACCATCCGCCTGACCTTTGCGTTTCTGGGGCCGCTGATCCTGCTGTGCGCCGGCACCTGGGGCCTCAGCTTCGATGTGGACCGCATTGCCTACACGGTGCTGGATCGCGACCAGAGCAGCGAAAGCCGAGGCCTGATCGCCCACTTCGATGGCTCGACGTACTTCGATCGGCAGGCCCCGCTGCACAGCGCCGACGAGATCGACCCCACCTTGAAAAGCGGCCACACCTGGCTGGTCATCGACATTCCGCCGGGCTTTGGGCGGGATCTGGTCGGCATGCGGCAACCCGAGGTGGCCTTCTATGTCGACGGGGCCGATCTGGTACGCGCCAACCACATCGCCAACAGCGCCCGCGCCGTGGCGCTCGCCCATGCGCTGGCCTATGTCAAGGCCATCCCGGGGGCCGAGATCCCGGCGCTGCCGGTGCGCACCGAGCCCCGCCTGTCGTTCAACCAGGACTACCGCAGCATCCACACCTTCGCCCCCGGCGTGCTGATGCTGGCCATGACGCTGGTGCCCGCCATGCTGACAGCGCTGGGCGTGGTGCGCGAGAAAGAGATGGGCACCATCACCAACCTGTACTCGGCGCCGGGGGCCATCAGCGAGTTCCTGGTGGGCAAGCAGCTGCCCTACATCGCGCTGACCTTCATGAGCTTTGTCACTCTGCTGCTCATCCTGGGCGGGGTGTTCGGTGTGTGGGTGCAAGGCAGCGTGCTCGGTCTGGCCATGGGCGCCCTGGCCTATGCGGTGGCCATCACGGGCATGGGCATGCTGGTGTCGTCCTTCGTGCAGACCCAGGTGGCGGCGCAGTTCCTCACGGCCATCGTCTGCGTGATCATCACCACCAGCTTCGCGGGGCTGCTCAGCCCTACCTCGACGCTGGAAGGGGTGAACTGGGTGCTGGCACAGCTGTTTCCCGCCTCGTGGTTCCAGCAGATCAGCCTGGGCACGATCACCAAGGGCTGGCCGCTGTCGTGGCCCGCGCTGTGGCAGGCCAGTGCCGTGCTGATGGGCTTTGGTGTGCTGTACGTCGCCCTGGCCCGTTCCCTCGTGCGCAAACAGGAGCGTTGACATGGGCTTGTGGTTCTACAACGTCTGGCACCTGGGGCTCAAGGAGCTGCGCTGCGTGATGAAGGACGTCACCATGATGGCGGCCATTCTGGTGTCCTTCACCGTGGCGGTGTATGTGGTGGCGGTGGGCACCAAGACGGACGTCAACCATGTGGGCGTGGGCGTCATCGACCGCGACCAGTCTTCGCTGTCGGTTCGCCTGCGCGACGCCATCCGCCCGCCGCTGTTCCAGTCGCCGGTGATGGTCGATGAGGACGAGGCCATGCGCGGCCTCGAGTCGGGGCGCTTCCTTTTCGTGGTCGACATCCCAGCCCACTTCGAGGCCGACGTCCATGGCTACCGCTCACCGGCAGTGCAGATCCACATGGATGCCACCGCCATGGCGCAGGGCAGGCTGGGCAATGCCTACCTTGACGAGATCATCCTGCGCGAGACGCTGGCCCATCTGCGGGTCGATGGTCTGGACAGCCGGCTGCCGACACGGCCTGTGGTGCATGTGCTGTTCAACCCCAACCACACCTCGTCGTGGTTCACCTCGGTGATGCAACTCATCAACAACGTCACCGTGCTGTCGGTGGTGCTGGTGGGGGCGGCGGTGATCCGCGAGCGCGAGCGCGGCACGATCGAGCACCTGCTGGTCATGCCCGTGCGGCCCAGCGAGATCGCGATGGCCAAGATCCTGGCCAATGGGCTGGTCATCCTGCTGGCGGTGGGTCTGTCGCTGCAGCTCGCGGTGCAGGGTCTGCTGGCCGTGCCGCCTGCAGGCTCGGCCACGCTGTTTCTGACGGGCACGGCGCTGTACCTGTTCTCGTTGACGGCGCTGGGTATCCTGCTGGCCACCATGGCGTCGTCGATGCCGCAGTTCGGCCTGCTGGCTGTGCCGGTCTTCGTGATCATGTACCTGCTGTCGGGCTCGGCCACGCCGCGAGAGAACATGCCGCTGTGGCTGCAGTACCTGATGCTGCTGTCGCCCTCGACCCATTACACCCTGCTGGCCCAGGGCGTGCTCTACCGGGGTGCCGGGCTGGGCATCGTCTGGCAGCAGATGCTGACCATGCTGCTGATCGGCGGCGGGTTTCTGGGCGTGGCCCTGCTGCGCTTTCGCGTGATGCTGACGCGCCAGGGCTGAGGCCCCGCGTGCGCACCGACTGGTCCTTTCCCTGGAGAGCCTGTGATGTTCCTGCCTTCCCTTGCGCGCCGTCCGCGGCCTCATCTGCTGTCCCGGGTGGCCCTGGCTGCGGCGCTGCTCGCCTTGGGCGGCTGCACCACCATCCAGGTCGAGGTGCCCCCTGTCAGCTTCTCGGTGCCCGGCCAGTTCGATGCGGTGGGCGAGCCGACTTCGGGTGACCCGGCCGTCGACATCTCGCGCTGGTGGAAAGGCTTTGGCGACCCGGCGCTCAGCGAGCTCATCGAAGCAGGGTTGCGGCACAACGCCGACGTGCGCATCGCGCTGGCGCGCCTGGCCGAGGCGCGGGCCTACCTCGACGTGGCCGATTCCACACGCAAGCCGATGGTGGATGCCGGGGCGAGCGTCTCGCGCGGCAAGCAGGATCCCAGCACCCCCAGCGCGGCTGGCCTGGTGCTGCCCGGGCCGGTGCCCATCCCCATTCCCATCCAGACGGGTGACCTGCCCTCGGCCAACATCCCCTGGGGCAACGCCCGTGCGCACGGCCTGGCCATGGCCTGGGAGTTCGATGTGTTCGGCGGCCTGCGCGCCCAGTCGGACATGGTGGCCAGCCTGGTGCTGGGCGCCCAGGAGCAGGTCCATGGTGCGCGCCTGCTGGTGGCCGGCGACATCGCGTCCAACTACATCGAGGCCCGCGCTGCCATGCAGCGCATGGCCTTGCTGGACGAGGCCATCGGCGTGGCGACCCGACTCAGAGCCTATGCACAGGGCCGCTTCAACGCCGGGCAGGCGACGGCCTCGGATGTGGATCGTGCCGAGATCGAGTTGCTGCACGCGCAGTCGAAGCGCGAGCCGCTTCAGGCGCTGCTGCACCGCCACCTCAAGCGCCTGGCCGTGCTGACGGGGCGCACGCCCCAGTCCATTCAGGTGCTGCCATTGAGTTCGGTGACGCTGACTGCGCCGCCGTTGCCGCACCGCCTGCCCGGGCAGGTGCTCGAACGGCGGCCCGACGTGCGCGGCGCGGCCTACAAGCTGCGCGCGCAGGCCAGCAAGCTCGGGGCGGCCAAGGCCGAGCTGTTCCCGAAGTTCTACCTGGGGCTCAGCACCGTGATCGGCCGCGCCTACCCCGACGATGCGGACAGCGGGGGCTTCTCGATGCAGCGCATCGGCGTTGGCATGCGGCTGCCGATCTTCCATGGTGGGCGCATCCGCGCGAACATCGCCGTGCAGTCGGCCCAGCTCGACGGCCTGGCGGTCGAGTACGAAAAGGCGATCCTCTCGGCGCTCGAGGACGTCGAGAACGCCTATGTGGCCAAGAAGGCATTCGACAGCCAGCATCGCCATCTGGTCCGGACAGCCGAGCTGGCCCGACGCGTGGCCAACCAGCGCGAGGCGCTGTTCATGCGGGGTCAGGATCTGCTGCAGCCGGCGCTGGAGGCGCGTGCGAAGGCCTTCGAGCGCGAAGACGAGCGTGTGCGCGCCGACGCGGATCACCTGCTGTACACCGTGCAGCTGTACAAGGCCCTGGGCGGGGGCTGGCGTGCGGAAGAGCCCGAGGTGCAGGCGGCCAAGGAGCGTGTGAGTGCCTTGCCCTCGTCGGACGAGGTCAATGGTCTGTGAGTTGATGCGTCGCAAAGCCCTCCTGACAACAGGTGCCTAGAGTCGCGGTGCTGTTCGACATTGCAAGCGCCTTGCACATGACCTGTCTGCCCAAACCCGAGCTGGTGTGCCCAGCCGGATCGCCCCGCGCCTTTGACAAGGCCCTGAAAGCTGGCGCCGATGCCATCTACCTGGGCCTGCGCGACCCGACCAATGCCCGCAACTTTGCCGGCCTGAACTTCACGCCCCACGAGGTGCGCGACGCGGTCACGCGGGCCCATCGCCACGGACGCAAGGTGCTGATGGCGCTGAACACCTTTGCCCACGCCGTGGACCCAACACCGTGGTTCAAGGCCGTGGACGCGGCCGCCGCAGCCGGCGTCGATGCGCTGATCGCGGCCGATGCGGCCGTGCTGGCCTATGCCTGTCGGGTGCACCCGCAGATGCGACGCCATCTGTCGGTGCAGGCCTCGGCCACCAACCACGAGGCCATCGCGCTGTACCACGAGCGCTACGGCATCCAGCGCGCCGTGCTGCCCCGGGTGCTCACCTTGTCCCAGGTGGCCCATGTGGTGCGCCACACGCCGGTCGAGATCGAGGTGTTCGGCTTCGGCAGCCTGTGCGTGATGGTGGAAGGGCGCTGCGCCCTGTCGTCCTACGCCACGGGCTGTTCGCCTAACAATGCCGGGGTGTGCTCGCCCGCCGAGGCGGTGCGGTGGGACGACGCGGGCGGGGTCGTGAACGCGCGGCTCGGTGGCGTGCTGATCGACCGCTATGCCCCCGACGAGCCGCGCGCCTACCCCACGCTGTGCAAGGGCCGATTCGATGTGCAAGGCCAGGTGGCCCACGCACTGGAAGAGCCGACCAGCCTCAACACCCTCGATGTGCTGCCCGACCTGTGGCGCGCAGGGGTGCGCGCGATCAAGATCGAGGGCCGGCAGCGCAGCGCGGCTTACATCGAGCAGGTGACGCGGGTGTGGCGCCAGGCGCTGGATCGCCTCACGCCCACCGATGCGCCCTGGCAACCCAGCCCGCAGTGGCACGACACGCTGGCCCGCCTGTCCGAGGGGCGGCAGACCACGCTGGGCGCACTGAGCCGCCCCTGGCAATGACCGCCGCTGCAGGCGGCCGCATGCAACCATGACATTCGAACTGACAGTCGGGCCGGTGCAGTACCACTGGCCACGAGAGACCTTGCTGCGCTTCTATGCCGACCTAGCGGACGCCCCCGTCGAGCAGGTGGTATTGGGCGAGGTGGTGTGCTCGCGCCGGCGCGACCTCAAGCCAACCGACTGGCTGGCGCTTGCCCGCGAGCTCCAGCAGGCCGGCAAGCGCGTGTGGCTCGGTACGCTGGCCTTGATCGAAACCGAGGCCGAGCTTCGGGCCGTGCGCGGCCTGGTCGACGAGGGCGATGTGGGGATCGAGGCCAACGATGCGGCCGCCGTGCACCTGGCGTGGCGGGCGGGGCGGCCCTGGCGCATCGGCCTGCACGTGAACGTCTACAGTGCTCCCGCCCTGGCCGAGTACATCGAAATGGGTGCGGTCGCCTGGGTGCCGCCCGTGGAGCTGGACATCGACGCGATTGGCCGCATCGCGCAGGGTGCGCCGGCCGGCATCGACACCGAGGTGTGGGCGTTCGGCCGCCTGCCGTTGGCCTTGTCTGCGCGCTGTTTCACGGCCCGGCACCATGGCGTCCAGAAGGACCATTGCGGCTTCATCTGCCAGAACGACCCCGATGGCCTGACCATGCAGTCTCAAGAGGGACAGGCCTTCCTGTCCATCAACGGCATCCAGACCCAGTCGGCCGCGATGCAGTGCTGGCTGGGCCATCTGCCGGCGCTCGCGGCGGCGGGCGTGCGCAGCTTGCGGCTGTCGCCCTGTTCACGCGGTTTTGCGGATGTGATCCGCCTGCACCACGACGTGCTCGCCGGCAACTGCACCGCTGCCGACGCGCTCGACGCCCTGCAGGCGATGCCGTTGCCCGGGCCGCTGGCCGATGGCTACGCACACCGCCGCACCCCTGGCCTTCAATGGAGTCTGAACGCATGATCCGCCCCAGCGCATCCTTCTGGCACGCCCTGGCGCGTTGCGAGCCGCTCGTGCGCCGTCTGCCCATGTGGCCGGCTGCGGCGGTACTGGCCCGCGCCCTGACCGAGCGATGGTGGCCCCTGGTGGCACCCGACGTGCGCCGCGAACTGGTGGGCGGCACGGTCGAGGTCGTGGTGACCGATCTGGGTGTGCGCGTGCGTTTGCACGCGACCGCGCGGGGCATTGAAGCCGCAGGCGGTGCGGGTGGTTACACGGTGCGCATCCAGGCGCAGGCGCGCCACTTTCTGGCGATGATGCAAGGCGACGAGGACCCCGACACCCTGTTCTTCGACCGCCGGCTTGTCATGGAAGGCGACACCGCCTACGGGCTGCTGCTCAAGAACACACTCGATGCCCTGGGCCCCGTGGACTGGCGTCCGTGGCGTGCGCCTGCGCGTGCCTCAGGTCTTCCATGACCACCGGATGAGCCGGCTGGCCCACAAGGCCATCAGCAGCCCCCAGCCCCACAGCGCCACGCTGAGCGTGAAGCCCACGTGGGGCCCGCTCAACAGACTGGCGAGCAGGCGCAGCGCCACCACCGGCTGCAGCGCGAGAAAGCTCCACCACAGCCAGCGGTCGGCCACAACAGGTTGCCCGCCATGTGTGCAGCTCACCCGGGTCACCATGGCCAGCATCAGCGAGCCCATGGCGCCCAGCGCAAGGGCGTGGTGGGCGGGGTGTGGGTTACCCAGAACGGTGGCCACCAGCGCCAGACCCATCCAGAAGCAGCCGAGCGCCAGCATGGCTAGCATGCGCTGACGCAGGTTCTGAACCCGGGGCCAGCGCAGGGCCATGACCATCAGCGCGCCGCCAGCCATCAGCGCGGCGAGATCACGTGCCGGTTTCAGCGGAAGGTCGTGGGTGGACGGGACCTGACCCGACAGCCCGCCCCATCCATGTCCCCACGCCGCGAATGCAGCGTGCAGCCACAAGGCGGGCAGCACCAGCGCGAGCAGCCAGGCCGGATGACGCGCATCCAGGCGCGGCCAGGGCGACATCGAAAGGTAGGACACCATGCGGTGCAGCGCGGTCAGGAACACCGGCGCCAGACATCCCCAGAGCAACAGGGCGGTGCCGGCCCGCCAGGCGCTCCCAGGCGCCGAGCTCCTCATGCCTGTCGCCGTCGTCAGGCCGAGACAGTCGGCCAGCACGAGCGATACGCCCAGCGCCCCCACCAGCCAGGCGATCAGGATCAGGCAGGCATGCAGCCGATCCGTCGCACGGCTTTGCCGCATTGCCTCGCCCTGCAGCCAGGCAAGGTGCAGCCAGGCCGCCAGCACCACGCCCAGCCCTGCGGCGGCCAGCCAGGGGCCGCGCGCGCTGGCCAGCATCACCCCCCACCAGCCCGCCGCCAGCCCCCACAGGGGCCAGACGAGTGACCGCATGGGCGAGGGGCGAACGTGTAGCCAGCGGGGCAGGGTGGTGAACTGAAACCCGGCGATGAACAGCGGCATGAAGGCGCCACCGAACAAGAGCCCGTGCCACGCGGTGAGGGGCACCAACGCCGGGGTTGCGGTGTGGAGCCAGCCCCCGAATGCAAGGCCCCACCAGAGGGCCACCAGCACCAGATTGATGCTGCCCAGCGTGAAGGCCAGGCGGTGTGGCGCAGCGTGAATGCGGCGCCAGCGGGTCATTCGCAGGCCGCGAGCCGCTCCGGGTGGAGGATGCGGATGGTGCGCTGCTGCATTTCGATGAGGCCGGTGTCCTGCAGTTCACGCAGGATGCGCGAGAAGTGCTCGGGCGTGATCGACAGAAAGGATGCCACGGTGCCTTTGCTCACAGGCAAGGCCACCACGATGGCCTCGTCATCGTCGCCGCATGCAGGCTGACAGGCCGCAAGTGCGGGTTGCCGCAGCAGGAAGCCGCAGACCCGCTGCCGAGCCGTGCGCAACGTGGTGGATTCGATCTCGCACATCATCCGCCGCAGGTGGCTGGTGACGTCATCCAGCAGGCGCTGGGCGAGACCGACATCGGTGCTCAGCGTCGTGCGCAACACCGACCGGGGCACGAGCAGCACCACGGACGGGCTCAGCGTCCGCGCATGGTGGGCATGGTGGGCGCTGCCGGTCAGTTGCGTGCCCGGCAGGTTCTGGCCGCGGCCGACGATGTCGATCACTTTCTCGTGGCCGCTGCCGTCGCTGGCGTACACCTTGACCATCCCATCGAGCACCACGTGCAGCCCCTCGCAGTGCGCCCCGGCCTCGAAGACTGTCTGGCCTCTGGACAAGGTCAGGATCCTGCTTTGCCGAAGCAGGTGCGCCATCACGTAAGGGTCCAGGCCGGAGAACACCGGGTTCTCGCGCAGCCGGGCTGCCATGCGTTCAAGGGTGAAGGGCATTGCGGTCTCCAGAGGAAGGATCGGGTCAGTCTGGTGGCAGGCTGCCCCCATGGTTTTGACACGTCACAAACATCGGTGCGCGGTTCGTCACTGCAGCAGTGGTGAGGTGGCTGCGTCGATGTCCGCCCCTTCCACGCCGTGTTGCGCCGCCAGCAGCGTGCACGCCTGCCGCACGGCGGTGGCAAAAGCTTGTTGCCGCAAGGTCTGTGCAACCGCCTCGCGCACCTGCTCGAATGCCTGAGGCTGGCCTGGCTGGCGCGTCAGCACCTCCACCACGTGCAGGCCGAAACGGCTGTGCACCAGCCTGGGCAGCACACCCGTGTGCGCCTGGGTGTCATCCTGGCCAAACAGGGCCTGCGCAAACTCGGGCGCGCAGTCGTGTGCGTCCAGCCAGCCCAGGTCGCCGCCTTGCTGCCCAGTCGGGCAATTGGACTGGGCCTGGGCATGCTCGGCGAAGCGCTCCGGTTCGGCGCGCACCGCGATGAGCACCTGCTCGGCGCGGCTGCGCAGGGCCTGGATGTCCACCCCTTCGGTGACGGCGAAGAGAATGTGCCGGGCCTGGATGCGCTCGCCCCGCGCGTAACGAGATGCATGCGCCGCGTGGTAACGGCGGCAGGCCTGCTCGTCCGGTTCGGGCACCACAATGTGGGCATCGAGCCAGCGGTCGATCGCATCGGCGGCGGCTTCACTGACCACGCCGTCGACGGGAGCCGGATCGCCCTCCGGTAGCAAGCCGTCTTCAAGGGCGGCCAGGCGCAGCAACGCCACGCTCGCCATTTGTCGGCGTTCGGTTTCGCTGAGCAGCGCAGCTTGGGCATGGAGCACGTCGGGGCCGACGCGCAGCAGGGATGCCGTGTTGATCTCAGACATGGTGGTTCCTTTCAAGCGCATCAACGGCGCAGGCCGGCACGGCGGCTGCGGACGATCTGCCAGGGGCGCAAGACGTAGCCCGCCGAGGCAAAGCCGCTCCACACGTGCACCAGTCGGGTGAAGGGGAAGATGATGAACAGCGTCATGCCGGCCACCATGTGGACCTTGAACACGGTCGACACGTCGGTGATCATGGCTGCTGCATCGCCGCGGAAGGTTACGATGTGCTGGGCCCAGGCCATGAGCTTGAGCATGACTTCGCCATCGCGGTGCTCGAGCGACAACGGCACGGTGGACAGACCCAGCAGCAGGGTGCCGAGTATCCAGAACAGCACGATGAAGTCGCGTGGCTTGCTGGTGGCCCGCACGCGCTCGTTGCCGATGCGACGTGCAATCAACAGCAGCAGGCCCACCAGACACACGGTACCCAGGATGCCGCCGGCCACGACCGCGAGCATCTGCTTCTGGCCTGCGTCGATGCCGATCGCATGCACGAGGTCAGCCGGCGTCAGCATGCCGAAGAAGTGACCGAAGAACAGGCCGATGATGCCAAGGTGGAACAGGTTGGAGCCTGCGCGCAGCATGCCGGTGGACAGCATCTGACTGGACTCACTGCGCCAGGTGTACTGGTCGCGGTCGAACCGCACCAGGCTACCCAGCAGGAAGACCACCATGGCGATGTAGGGATAGATCCCGAAGAAGAACTGATGTGTGAGGCTCATCTCATGCTCCTCGTTGTGGCGCAGGGCGGGCCGTGCGCACGATGTGGATGGGTTGGGGCTGGTCGGGGCGCTGCTGGCCACGGCTGGTGCAGCCGCCGAAGGCGTCGGGCTCGGCCCAGGCGTCGTCGAGCGCTTCGTCCTCGGGCACTTCGGTGGGCTCGATGGCGTGTGCCATCAGCTCCAGCACCGCAGCGGGCACGTGTGCGTACAGGCTGCGCCGTTTGAGCAGGGCCGCATACAGCGCGTTGAGGATGTGGGCGAATTCGCCCGTGAAGCCCCGCGCGGCGTCGGCCGCCAGCGTGGAGGCAAACTCCAGCACCAGCGGCAGGTAGTCGGGCAGCTCGCCTCCGTTGTCGGGGTTGAGCCGCAGGCCGGCCTGCTCGTAGGTCTGGATGAGGTCGACCATGGCCTGACCTCGATCACGGGAGTCACCGTGCACATGCTCGAACAGGTGCAGCGACGTGGCGCGTCCGCGGTCGAACAGATCGACATAGTCGGACTCGACCTCGTACGCATCTGCTGCGGCCAGTTGCGAAACCAGGCGGGTCAGGCCGGCCTTGCGCGTCTCGCTCAGGCCAGGCTCCTCGCGGAGCGCGCCCAGCAGATCAACCAGATGCGCGCGCAGCGCCGCGTTGGGGTAGGCCAGCAGGCGCGCCAGAACGCGCAAGCTACGGCCGTGTGCCACGTCCTGGTCGGACGAATGGGTGGATGTCAGCACGCGGCTCATGATCACAGCTCCGACTTGATGGGGATGGTGCGCTTCTTGGGCGAACCGAACAGGCTGGTCTCGGTGTGTCCGTCGGAGCAACCGTTGCCGAACGAGAAGCCGCAGCCTCCCTTCATGTCGAAGGCGTCTTCCGCGTACTCGCGGTGCGCCGACGGGATCACGAAGCGGTCCTCGTAGTTGGCAATCGCCATGATCTGGTACATGTCTTCCACCAGATCCGGCGTCAGGCCTACCTGGTCGATCGCCTTCCTGTTGGGCTGGCCATCGACGTGCTTGCCGCGCATGTAGGCCCGCATGGCCAGCATGCGTTCCAGCGCGCGCGACACCGGGGCCACGTCGCCGGCCGTCATCAGGTTGGCCAGGTACTTCAGCGGGATGCGCAGCTGGTTCACGTCCGGGATCTCGCCGTTGGTGCCGACATGACCAGAGTGGGCAGCGGCCTGGATGGGCGAGAGCGGCGGGATGTACCAGACCATGGGCAGCGTGCGGTACTCGGGGTGCAGCGGCAGGGCCACCTTCCAGTCCACAGCCATCTTGTAGACGGGGCTGTTGCGGGCGGCGGTCAGCCAGGCTTCGGGCACGCCGTCGGCACGGGCCTGTTCGATCACCTTCGGATCGTTGGGATCCAGGAAGATGTCAAGCTGGGCCTGGTACAGGTCGCGGTCATGCTCGGTGCTGGCGGCTTGCTCGATGCGGTCGGCGTCGTACAGCAGCACGCCCAGGTAGCGGATGCGGCCCACGCAGGTCTCCGAACACACCGTGGGCTGGCCGGCTTCGATGCGGGGGTAGCAGAAGATGCACTTCTCGGCCTTGCCCGACTGCCAGTTGTAATAGATCTTCTTGTACGGGCAGCCCGACACGCACATGCGCCAGCCGCGGCACTTGTCCTGGTCGATCAGCACGATGCCGTCTTCCTCGCGCTTGTAGATCGAGCCCGAGGGGCACGAGGCCACGCACGCCGGGTTCAGGCAGTGCTCGCACAGGCGCGGCAAGTACATCATGAAGGTCTGTTCGAACTGACCGTAGATGTCCTTCTGGATGTCTTCGAAGTTGGCATCCTTGCTGCGCTTGCTGAACTCGCCGCCCAGGATTTCTTCCCAGTTCGGGCCCCACTCGATCTTCTCCATGCGCTGGCCGGTGATCAGGCTGCGCGGGCGGGCGGTGGGGGCGGCCTTGGTCTTCGGGGCCGATTGCAGATGGTCGTAGTCGAACGTGAAGGGCTCGTAGTAGTCGTCGATCTGCGGCAGGTTGGGGTTGGCGAAGATCTTCATGAGCAAGCTGAGCTTGCCGCCCTGACGGGGCTGGATCGAGCCGTCGGGCTTGCGGATCCAGCCACCCTTCCACTTCTCTTGGTTTTCCCATTCCTTGGGGTAGCCGATACCGGGCTTGGTCTCGACGTTGTTGAACCAGGCGTACTCGACGCCGGGACGGCTGGTCCAGACGTTCTTGCAGGTGACCGAACAGGTGTGGCAACCGATGCACTTGTCCAGGTTCAGCACCATGCCGATCTGTGCGCGTACTTTCATGACATGTTCTCCTTGATCGTCAGGCGTGGGTGGCGGCAGCGGTGGCCTCGCCATCCAGCCAGTCGACCTTGTTCATCTTGCGCACCAGCACGAACTCGTCGCGGTTGGTGCCGATGGTTCCGTAGTAGTTGAAGCCGTAGCTCAACTGGGCATAGCCGCCGATCATGTGGGTCGGCTTGAGCACGACGCGGGTCACCGAGTTGTGGATGCCGCCGCGCGTGCCGGTGATTTCCGAGCCCGGGGTGTTGATGATCTTTTCCTGCGCGTGGTACATCATGACCATGCCCGGGTTGACGCGCTGGCTCACCACCGCACGGGCCGCAATGGCCCCGTTGGTGTTGAACAGCTCGACCCAGTCGTTGTCGACGATGCCCGCCTTTTTCGCGTCGTCCTCGCTCAGCCAGATCACCGGGCCGCCGCGGTTGAGCGTCAGCATCAGCAGGTTGTCCGAGTAGGTCGAGTGGATGCCCCACTTCTGGTGCGGCGTGATGAAGTTGAGCGCGATCTCCTGGTTGCCGTTGGGCTTGCGGCCGCCGATGTCGTCGAGCGTCTTCAGGTCCACGGGCGGGCGGTAGCTCACGAAGCCTTCGCCGAAAGCCTGCATCCACGGGTGGTCCTGATAGAACTGCTGACGACCGGTGAGGGTGCGCCATGGGATCAGCTCGTGCACATTGGTGTAGCCGGCGTTGTACGAGACCTTCTCGCTTTCAAGGCCCGACCAGGTCGGCGACGAGATGATCTTGCGCGGTTGCGCCTGGATGTCGCGGAAGCGGATCTTCTCGTCTTCGCGGTGCAGGGCCAGGTGCGCGTGCTCGCGGCCGGTCTGCTTGGACAGGGCCTCCCAGGCCTTGACGGCAACGTGGCCGTTGGTCTCGGGCGCCAGCATCATCACCACCTCTGCGGCGTCGATGTCGGTCTCGATCTTGGGCAGGCCCTTGCTGACGCCTTCGTCGCGCACCGTGCCATTGAGCTCGCCGAGCTGGTGCACTTCGTCTTGCGTGTTCCAGCCGATGCCCTTGCCACCATTGCCCAGCTTGTTCATCAAGGGGCCGAGCGAGGTGAAGCGCTTGAAGGTGTTGGGGTAGTCGCGCTCGACCACGGTGATTTGCGGGGCGGTCTTGCCAGGGATCAGGTCAATCTCGCCCTTCTTCCAGTCCTGCACGCCAAAGGGCTGCGCCAGCTCGGCAGGGGTGTCGTGCATCAGCGGGGTCAGCACGACCTCCTTCTCGACGCCCAAATGGCCCACGCAGACTTCGCTGAACTTCTTCGCAAAGCCCTTGTAGATGTCCCAGTCGGAGCGGGCCTCCCATGCCGGGTCCACCGCGGTGGACAGCGGGTGGATGAAGGGGTGCATGTCGCTGGTGTTGAGATCGTTCTTCTCGTACCAGGTGGCAGTGGGCAGCACGATGTCCGAGTACAGGCAGGTGGTGCTCATGCGGAAGTCCAGCGTGACCAGCAGGTCCAGCTTGCCTTCGGGCGCGTGCTGGTGCCAGGTCACCTCCTCGGGCTTGGCCTCGTCTGCACCCAGGTCCTTGCCTTGCACGCCATGGGTGGTGCCCAGCAGATGCTTGAGGAAGTACTCATGGCCCTTGCCCGACGAGCCAAGGATGTTGGAACGCCAGACGAACAGGTTGCGCGGCCAGTTGGACGGATGATCCGGGTCTTGGCAGGACAGCGTCAGCGAGCCGTCCTTCAGCGAGCGGACCACGTAATCCTTTGGATCCAGGCCGATCGCGGCGGCGTCACGCACGACCTGCTGTGGGTTGGTCTGCAGCTGCGGGGCTGACGGCAGCCAGCCCATGCGCTCGGCGCGCACGTTGTAGTCGATCATGCTGCCGCTGAACTGCGACTTGTCGGCCAGCGGCGAGAGCACTTCCTCGACGCCGAGCTTCTCATAACGCCACTGGTCGGTATGGGCGTAGAAGAAGCTCGTGGAGTTCTGCTGTCTCGGGGGACGCGACCAGTCGAGTGCGAAGGCCAGCGCTGTCCAGCCGGTCTGCGGGCGCAGCTTCTCCTGGCCCACATAGTGGGCCCAGCCGCCGCCGCTCTGGCCAATGCAGCCGCACATCATCAGCATGTTGATGATGCCGCGGTAGTTCATGTCACAGTGGTACCAGTGGTTCATGGCCGCGCCGATGATGACCATGGACTTGCCCTTGGTCTTGTCTGCGTTGTCGGCGAACTGGCGGGCCACGGTCAGCACCTGGTCGCGCGGGACACCGGTGATCTGCTCCTGCCAGGCAGGGGTGTAGGGCACGTTGTCGTCCAGGCTGCGGGCCCCGTTGTCGACCAGCACGCCATCGGCGTCGGTCAGGCCGCGGAAGACGCCGTAGCTGGCCAGTTGCAGGTCATACACCGTGGCCACCCAGGCTTCACGGGCCTGGCCGCCTTCCTGCACCGTGATGCGCTGCATTGGCACATGGCGCAGCAGCACGTCGCCCTGCTTGTTGCTCGGAAAGCCAGGCGAGTCTATGCCGCCGAAGTAGGGGAAGGCCACGGCCTGGGTGTCTGCGCGATGGGTTTCGGCGTGCTCGGCGTTTTCGAGCACCGACAGCTTGAGCTTGACCTCACGGCCCTCGATGGCCTCCTTGGCTTCGAGGTTCCACTTGCCCTGATCCGGGCGGCCATCGGCACCCCAGCGGAAGCCGATCGAGCCTTGCGGCACCACCACACGGCCTTCGCCGTCGTAGGCCAGGGTCTTCCACTCCGGGTTGCTGCCCTGTGCGGCTTCGTTGCTCAGGTCGCTGGCGCGCAGGTAGCGGTGCGGCACCAGGGCCTTGCCGGCGGGGGTGTCCTGCTCCTTGAGCATCACCAGCATCGGCAAGTCGGTGTAGCGGCGGGCGTAGTCGTCGAAGTAGGCGCTGCGCTTCTCGACATAGAACTCGCGCAGGATGGTGTGACCCATGGCCATGGCCACGGCCGCGTCGGTGCCCTGCTTGGGGTGCATCCAGATGTCGGCCAGCTTGGCGACTTCGGAATAGTCGGGGGTGACGGCGACCGTCTTGGCCCCCTTGTAACGGACTTCGGTGAAGAAGTGGGCGTCGGGCGTGCGGGTCTGGGGCACGTTCGAACCCCAGGCAATGATGAAGTTCGAGTTGTACCAATCGGCCGACTCAGGCACATCGGTCTGCTCGCCCCAGATCTGGGGGCTGGCCGGCGGCAGGTCGCAGTACCAGTCGTAAAACGACATGCACACGCCGCCAATGAGGCTCAGGTAGCGGCTGCCAGCGGCATACGACACCATGGACATCGCCGGGATGGGCGAGAAGCCGATGATGCGGTCCGGACCGTGTTGCTTGATCGTGTAGACGTTGGCCGAGGCAATGATCTCGTTGACCTCGTCCCAGGTGCTGCGGACGAAGCCACCCAGGCCGCGCTGTTTCTGCCAGCTGCGGCGGATGTCTTCGCTGGCCATCATGCTGGCCCAGGCATCGACCGGGCTCTTGGCCACGGTGCGGGCCGCACGCCACTGCTTGAGAAGTTCACCGCGCACCATCGGGTGCTTCACGCGGTTGGCACTGTAGAGGTACCAGCTGTACGAAGCGCCGCGGGCGCAGCCACGGGGTTCGTGATTGGGCAGGTCCGGTCGGGTGCGGGGGTAGTCGGTCTGCTGGGTTTCCCAGGTGACGATGCCACCCTTGACATAGACCTTCCACGAGCACGAGCCCGTGCAGTTCACGCCGTGGGTCGAGCGCACGATCTTGTCGTGCTGCCAGCGGTTGCGATAGGCGTCTTCCCAGGTACGGTCTTCGCCGGTGGTCACGCCGTGACCTTGGGAGAATTCCTCCCGGGGCGATGAGAAGTAGCTGAGGCGGTCCAGGAAATGACTCATGGTGTTGTCCTTCTGGGGCGGTCTGCGCCGGTGTCGGGCGCAGACCCTTGAGAGAGCGAGTGGGGTTGCGGGGCAGGCGTCAGGGCGTCACCAGAGTGACCAGGCGCCGTAGCCTGCGATCAGGGAGCCGAGCAGCAGGTTGAGCACGCGTCCCTTGTCGCCGGCGTTCGGCAGAAACATGGCGTCGATGCGCAGGGCCTCGGTCACCGGCGTGCGGATGAAGGTGCCGGTCACCAGCAACAGGCCGTAGGCGACGGCGCCGGCATTCACGATGGCGTCCATGACGTGCTCCTTCAGGCCGGTTGGCGCAGGTCGATGCGCTTCATGCGTTCCTGGTCGGCCGCGGTCAGGCGATCCCACCAGGTGCCGCCCGCGTTGCCGTAGTCGAAGCGCTCGGCGCCCTTGCGGGTGTAGTACCACCAGTTGATGCCCAGTGAGTACAGATAGAACACGGCCACGCCAGCGAAGAACAGGGTCACGGTGCCGGTCTTGTCCAGGGTCACGCCGATCAGCGCGTTCCAGACGAAGGGGCCGAATGCTGCCCAGGCGCCTGTCCAGCCCAGCATCTGCGCGCCCTTGGCTGGCGAGTAGGCGAACACGATCGGGTACTGGCGGAAGGTCGCGGCGTTGTTGATGCCGGACATCAGGAAGATCCACAGCATGCCCCACAGGAAGCCCTGGAAGTCTTCGACGCTTTGCGGCGTCAGGTAACCGCCGGCGATCAGGTAGATGCAGCCCAGGATCTGGCCGATGGTCGTCCAGTGCATGCCCTTGCTGCCGCCGACCTTGTCGAAGAAGCCGCCCGTCAGCATGCGCACCAGGCCACCGATCAGCGGGCCGAGGTAGGCGTAGGCCAGCGGATCAGGCGCACCGTCGAAGTTGCCGTACAGCGTCTTGATCAGCATGGGGAAGGCCGCCGAGAAGCCTGAGAACGACCCGAACGAGCAGATGTAGGTCATCGTGCAGTTCCAGGTGTGGGTGGCGGCGCGATTGCGGCTGCTCAGGATCTCGAACTGACCCTTGAAGCCGCGCGAGGGAAGCTGGAGGCTGCGCAGGAAGACCAGGGACAGCACAAAGGCCAGCAGGAGGAAGGGCACCCAGATGAAGGCAGCGTTCTGCAGCCACATGGGCTTCTTGTCCACGCTGCGCAGCGTCACATCGGTGATGGCACCGTCATCGTTGCGGCGGACATCCAGGCGATAGCCCTTGGTGGGGACCACCTCGGCAATCTGGCCGTTGCTGTCGCGGTTGATCTGTTCACGAATCAGCGGGGTCTCGGCCGTATCGCGCAGGATCACGTCCTTGATGAGACCGTCTTCGCGCACCACATCGATCGCAGCCAGCAACTCGGGCTGGTTGACCTTCACGTCGGTCACGATGCCGGCGTCGCGCGTTACCGTGAGCGCGCCCTTGACCGGGTCGGCCTTGGTGAAGACCTGCGGGCCACCGACCACGCTGCCCAAGGCAGCGAAGCCGATGATCCAGGGCGCCACGAACTGCACGATCGAGACGCCGAAGTTGCCCAGGCCGGCCTGGATGCCCATGGCGGTCCCTTGCAGCCGCTTGGGGAAGAAGATGCTGGTCGAGGGCATGAACGACGAGAAGTCGCCGCCGCCCATCCCGCACAGGAAAGCGATCATCATGAATGTCGCCCACGGGGTGTTCAGATCCTGGATGGCGTAGCCCAGCCACACCATGGGGATGATCTTGATGATGGTGGCGATGCTGATCACCGGCCTCGTGCCGAGGACGGGAATGAAGTTGGAGTGGATCAGCCGCAGGATGCCGGAGGCCAAGCCTGGCATGGCGGCCAGCCAGAACAGCTCGGTCGTGGTGAACTTGAACCCGATGGCGGGCATGCGCACCACCACGGCGCTCATCACGAACCAGGTGGCGAACGAGAAGATGAGGGAGAAGGTGGTGACCCCGCAGGTGCGCCACGCCAGCTTGCTGCCGGTCTGGCGCCAGAAGACCGGGTCTTCCGGGGTCCAGTTCTGAATCTTTGCCATTTTGCTTACCTTTCTGAGGCGTTCGAATGGGCGCACGCACGCCCATCGCAACAGGCTTCACTGTGCGTTTTGCGGGCTTTGCTGCCTATCCTTCTGAGGAACATCGGCGGCGTTCTGAAAGACCGATGGCCATGCGCGCTCGGCCATCGTTCAAAAGAACTACGCCGCTTGCCGACCGGATGGCGACCGAATGGCGTGATCCGGCCTGGCATGAAAAAAGGCCGTGCATGGCACGGCCTTTTGGGATGGGCGGGGTGGGGCCAGATCAGGTCTGCCTAGGCAGCAGCCCCTTTTGCTCGAAGCGTTGCACCAGCACCTGCAGTTCTTCCACGCTGCGGAAGCGAGCGGTCAGTGTCAGACCTTCACCGCGCTCGACCAGCTCCACGCCCTGATTGCCCTGCAGCACAGTGGCCAGCTGCGCCTGGGTCTGCTTGCGTTGCTGCGCTTCGTGGGCGATGGCGCGATCGACCGACGAGATCACATACTCGTCGCCGAAGCCGCCTTCGGGCTCCTTGAGCCACTTCAGGCAGACCAGCCAGCTGATGAAGGCGCCTGCGGCAATGATCATGAAGAACTGCGATGGCGTGACGAACATGAACACGAACAGGTAGAACACTGCGCCCACGTTGCCATACGCACCGGCCATGCCCGAAATCTGACCGGTCAGGCGCCGCTTGATGGAGGGGATGATGCCGAAGGTCGCCCCTTCTGCGCCCTGCACGAAGAACGAGCAGCCTACCGTGATGGCCACGGCGATCACCAGCGGCCACTTGCTGTTCATCAGGCCCATGAGGCCGAAGCCGATGGCAATGCCCAGCATGTACGCCAGCATCACGAAGCGCCGGTTGCCGAAGCGGTCAGACACCAGCCCGCCCATGGGTCGCGCGAACAGGTTGACGAATGCGAAGGTTGAGGCGATCAGGCCGGCTGCTGCGGCGGTCAACCCCCAGGTCTCCTCGAAGAACATCGGCAGCATCGACACCACGGCCAGTTCGGCGCCGAAGTTGGCGAAGTAGGTGGTATTCAGTGCCGCCACCGAACTGAAGGGATAGCGGTCATCCGCGGGCACGCCCTTCCTGAGGATGGGCAAGTTGACACGAAACACCTGGTACAGCTGGTAGGCGATGACGGCGGCAATGGCGAAGTAGCAGGTAATCGCGGTCAGGTCATCGATGTAGCCGGTGCGATGAACCCGCCAGACCAGGATGGAGAGGATGCCGATCATGGGCACCGTCATCACGGCCAGCACGATCAGGTCGCGGTAGCTCGACACCTCGATGGCGGAAGCCTTGCGGGGCTTCTTGTGGGTGTCGGCGCTCGGGCCGTCGGTGATGGCGAACCAGTAGAACACGCCGTACAAGCCCATGATGACGCCGGACAGAGCCACCGCGTAGCGCCAGCCGTCATCGCCACCGAACATGGTCAGCGCAATGGTGGGCAGGGTCATCGCGGCCGCGGCCGAGCCGAAGTTGCCCCATCCCGCGTAGAAGCCTTCGGCAAAGCCGATGTCACGCGGCTTGAACCACAGCGCGGTCATGTGGATGCCCACCACGAAGCTGGCGCCCACCGAGCTCAGGATGAGCCGCGAGGCAAACAGCTGTTCCTTGGTGTCGCCAAAGGCGAATGCCAAGGTGGGGGCGGCCATCAGCACCATGAGGATCGAGAACACACGACGCGGGCCGAAACGGTCCAGCGCCATGCCGACGATGATGCGCGCCGGGATGGTGAGGGCCACGTTGGCAATGGCGAACAGCCGGATGTCGTCCTTGGTCAGCCAGCCGGCCGACTTGAGCATGGACGACGCCAAAGGCGCCATGTTGAACCAGACGTAGAAGCAAATGAAAAAGGCGATCCAGGTCAGATGGAGCGCCTTGATCTCCCGGTTCTTGAACCGGAACAGGTCACTGACTTGCATGATGCGATCGGGAGCAGGGGTTCTTGGCCCTTACTCCCCGTGGGTTGGGATGATGAGCAGGGGGCACTGGACCCGGCGCGCCAGGAAGGCGCTCACCGAGCCGAAGGTCATGTGGTCGAACTCTTCGACGATGGCGTCCAGCCGGCGGGTGATGAAGTTGCCGTCGGGCTTGTAGGAGTGGCGCGCCATGACGAGCACGTCCGGCCGACGCTCTTGCGTGGCGCGCAGAATCATCTTGCGCGCGTCGCCTTCGGCCACCAGCACCTTGGCGGTGAAGCCTTCGGCGACCAGCTCAGCGGCGGCTTGTTCCGCGCCGCGCTTTTGCTCGTCGTATTGCGCCTGAAACATCTCGTCGCTGGCGCTGGTGTTGCTACCGGGGTCTTCGATGACCGAGATCAGCGTGACGGTGGGCTTCTGTTCTGAAAAAAGCCGTTTGACCGCGTCCAGCGCAATGCGTGCATTGCGTGAATGGTCGTAGGCGAGCATCACTTCCATGGAATCCTCCAGTTCCGCCCGGCTGAACGCAGTCGGGGCTCATGTGGAACTGTGAGGTGAAGGTGTGCGCTTGCACATCCTTCTTCAGAACGTCAGGCGCCTGTCCGGAGGAGGGATGCGGCAGCGAGATGCTGTGCCGAAAGAACGAGGCGGGGATGGTGCCGTCAGGTGGACTGGTCCAGTCCGTGGTTCACGGCATACACGGCCACCTGCACGCGCGAGCTGAGATTGAGCTTGCGCAGAATGTGTTGTACGTGGATCTTGACGGTGGTTTCAGCGATGTCGAGGCTGCGGGCGATTTCCTTGTTGCTGGCGCCGCGTGCGATCTCGCGCAGGATGTCGCGCTCGCGCGGCGACAGCCGATTTGTCGCGCCTGTCGCAGCCGACGCGGACGCCTCGGCCACCGGCTCGGTCGGTGCTGCCGGGGTGGCGGCCGGCTCTGGCGGGGGCGGCGACACGGCCGCGCCTGCATCAGCGGGCTGCACCGCTTGCCGGTACGCCCGCACGAGCTTGCTGGTCATCTCGGGTGAGACGACCGATTCGCCCTTGTGCACGCGAAGCACCGATTGCACCAGGTCATCGCCCTCCACGGTCTTGAGCAGGTAGCCGCTGGCCCCCCGCGCCAATGCGTTGGCCAGGTCATCGGCGTCCTCGCTGACGGTCAGCATGAGCACCCGCGTGGACGGACAGGCCGCGAGCAACTGGGGTAATGCATCGACGCCGTGAACGCCGGGCAGGTGGTTGTCCAGAAGGATCACATCCGGGCGGAGCAGCGCCGTGTGCCGCAGGGCCTCGCCCGCATCGGCTGCTTCGCCCGCAACCTCGACTTCGGGCGACTGGCTCAGCAGGGCAATCAGCCCGCGGCGGAAGAGGGTGTGGTCATCCACGACCAGCAGGCGTACACGCATGGGATCCGTCCATCCTTTGACGCAGGGCAAGCTGTCGTGCTGGTCACGCCACTTACGCTGCGGGGTCTGTCACGACCCGGATTGTCCACCATGCAAGTCATTCCCTCCGATCTGCAGCAATTGCTGATCAACAGCCCCATCCAACCGATGCAGTTGGGCGACCGCGCGTTGTTGCCCATTGTCCAGGGGGGCATGGGGGTGGGCGTATCGGGTCATCGCCTCGCAGGCACGGTGGCCGGCCTGGGCGGGGTGGGCACACTGTCGTCCGTGGACCTGCGACGACACCACCCCGATCTGATGGCGCGCACCACCGGCCTGCCACCTGGCGAGGCAGCCAAGGTCGCCATCGATGCGGCCAATCTGGAGGCGATCGACCGCGAGATCCGTGCGGCCCGGGCGGTGGCCGGGCAAGGCGGGCTGCTGGCCATCAACGTGATGCGGGCGGTGAGCGAGTACGCGGCGTCCGTGCGTCAGGCGCTGGCGTCGGGCATCGACGCCATTGTGGTCGGCGCGGGGCTGCCGCTGGATCTGCCGGATCTGGCCAAGGACCATCCGCGCACGCTGCTGATCCCGATCCTGTCCGACGTGCGCGGTATTCAGCTGATCGTGAAGAAATGGGAGCGCAAGAAGCGGCTGCCCGATGCCATCGTGATTGAACATCCGCGCCTGGCCGGCGGCCACCTGGGCGCGGCCCGGGTCGATGACCTGCACGATCCACGTTTTGACTTCGAGCGTGTCATCCCCGAGGCACAGGCCTTCTTCCGCAGCGCCGGCCTGGAGCGCGAGATACCGCTCATCGCGGCCGGGGGTGTGCGCAGCCAGGCCGACGTGGTGCGCCTTCAAGGTCTGGGCGCTGCCGGCGTGCAACTCGGCACCCCGTTTGCAGTCACCACCGAGGGCGATGCCCATCCCGCGTTCAAGCAAGTGCTGGCCGATGCGCGCGATGAAGACCTGGCCGAGTTTGTCAGCGTGGCAGGCCTGCCCGCCCGTGCAGTCAGGACACCGTGGCTGCAGGCCTACATGAAGATCGAATCGCGCCTGCAGTCTGTGGCCCACGTCAAGAGCCGCTGCACCAAGGCATTCGACTGTCTGGCGCAATGTGGGCTGCGTGATGGCCTGGCCACGTGGGGCCAGTTCTGCATTGACAACCAGTTGGCCGCAGCGCTGCGCGGCGACGTCCGCAAGGGGCTGTTCTTCAGGGGCGTGGGCGCGCTGCCGTTCGGCTCACAGATCCGTTCGGTGCGCGAGTTGATGGTGTGCCTGCTGACCGGCCAGGTGCCGGCATCTGCAGCCTGACCAGCCCCCCGTCAGCGGCCGGTGGGCGCCGTCCGGCGGCGCACCATGGCCGCGGCCACCCGGGCCACCGCCTCAGGTGACAGCCTGGCCACATGTGGAAAGACGGCCTGTTCCTCTCGCTGGGCGTGAGCTTGATAGGCGGCACTGAAGCGGGCAATCAGGGCCAACGGCACGTCCTGCGGTGGCGGCGTGCCATCGGCATCGGTCAGGGCACGCAACCATGCGGCCACCTCGGCCCAGAGGGCACCCAGTTCTTGGTGCTGCGCGCTCAAGGCGGCCAGCGTGGCATTGAGTTCCGGATCGTGCAGGCCCGCCAGGGCGGGGAACAGATCTTCGTCCTCGTCCGCGTGATGGTGTGGTGCGGCGATCTCGAAGTAGCGCAACACGGCCTTGGCGGCATCGCGCGCCTGGCGGTCTGCGCCATACGCTGTCACATGCGCCGCAAGCCGTTCGCTGAGGCCGGTAAAGTGCCGCACCTTGTCGTGGCAGGCGAGTAACAACTCGACCGGGTCGTCGATCTGTGGGGTGACTGGCGCGCGCGGCGCAGGGCGCGACGGGGCGGGCGGCTGCGCTGGACGAGGCGAGATGGCAGGTGGCATCTCGGCATTGTGCGCCGGACGCCATGGGCAGCCGGTCGAGCCCGCGCTGGCGGCAGGGAGTAGTGCCACAGAAGGATGTTCACGGAGCATGCGCCCGCCTAGACTGCGCCCATCAGGATCATCGCTCCCTTGCCACCATGCCCACCTTGATCGACGGACACGGCCGCGTCATCGACTACCTCCGGGTGTCGGTGACCGATCGGTGCGACCTGCGGTGCACCTACTGCCTGCCGAAGGCTTTCAAGGGGTTTGAAGAGCCAGCCAACTGGCTGACCCACCCCGAGATGGCCCGTCTGGTGGGCCGCTTCGTGGCGATGGGCGTCCGCAAGGTGCGGCTCACGGGGGGGGAGCCCTTGCTGCGGCGGGGCGTGTGCGATCTGGCGGCGTCGCTGCGCGCCATGCCGGGGTTGCAGGATCTGTCTGTCTCGACCAACGCCACGCGGCTGTCGAGCATGGCCGTGCCCTTGCGCCAGGCGGGGGTCGACCGCTTGAACATCAGCCTGGACAGCCTGGACGAAAGCTGCATGGCCCGCATCACCGGGCGGGATTGTCTGGGCGAGGTGCTCGAAGGCATCGCCGCCGCGTCGGCCGCCGGCTTTCGCCCCATCAAACTCAATATGGTGGTGCAAGCGGGCGTCAATGACCACGAGATCGAGGCCATGGTCACCTTTGCCCGGCAGCACGGCCTGGTGCTGCGATTGATCGAACCCATGCCCGTGGGCGCAACGGGGCGGTCTGCCGAAGGTCGGGACCTCACGGCGCTCGGCGAGATGCTGGCCCGCCGCATGGGCCTGCTGCCCCAGGTGCTGGGGCAGGGCGCCGGGCCCGCGCGTTACTGGCGCGAGCCTCACAGTGGCATGAGTCTGGGTGTCATCACCCCGATGAGCCAGCATTTCTGTGAAGCCTGCAACCGTGTGCGCCTGGGTGTGGATGGCACGCTCTACCTCTGTTTGGGCCAGAATGACCAGATGCCACTGGGGCGGCTGTTGCGCGCAGGCGCCGACGATGGCGAGCTGGATGCTGCCATCCTGGCGGCGCTGGCGCGCAAGCCCCTGAGACACGAGTTCAACGAGCGCCCGGAGAAAATTGTCCGATTCATGGCGCAAACTGGAGGCTGAGCGCCTGCCATCGCCAAGATGCCGACCACTTCGTCCCAGGCGGATCCGTATGAACGGTCCGACCCCCAACTGTCCTTTCGCCGGACTACCCGATTGACGCTGGCGCGCAAGCTGGCGGGCATCGGTGCGGTCTTTCTCGGGGTGGCGCTGCTGTCGGTCGGTCTGTCTATCTGGGTGACCTGGCAGATCGCGGGCGCCGGTGCGGCGATCAACGAGGTGGGGCGGGTGCGCATGCTGTCTTACAAGATGGCGCTGCATCTGCGTGATCACCAAGAGCGAAGCCGACCGGACGCGTCTGCCGATGTGCGCCAGCGCCTCACGGCCATCCAGGCGCGTCTGAGCCTGCTGAACCGCAGCAGCACCGAACGTCCTCTGGCGGTGCCCCGCAGTGAGGACGTGCGCTTGCAGGTGCTGGCGGTCGAGGCGCGGTGGAGCGAATTGCGCGATGGTGTGCTGGCGCAACTGGCTGCGCCCCAGCCGGTCGCGCGGCTGGATGTCGAGCCTTTCGTTCAGGAGGTCGACGCGCTTGTCTCGCTCATCGAGCACCGCCTGGAAGGGCGCACGCGCATGCTCTACACCTTCCAGATGCTGATGATGGCCTTGGCGGTGGTCAGCGCGCTCATCATCCTGTACGCGGGACACGTAGTCATCCTTGAGCCTGTGGCCCGGCTGCGTGCGGCGCTCGGGCTTGTGGAACAGGGTGATTTCAGCGCGCGGGTCAAACCCGGTGCGGCCGATGAACTGGGTGAGCTGGCGGAGGGCTTCAACCGCATGACCGAGCAGCTGGCGCTGTCCTACGGCAGCCTGGAAGCCAAGGTGGCCGAAAAGACCCGTCGTTTGCGAGATGAGCAGACCCGTTTGCGCGCGCTGTACGATGTGTCTACGTTTGTGGCTTCGGCCGAAGACCTTCAGTCGCTCGGCGCGGGATTCGCCCGGCAGATGCGCGGCATCGCGCGGGCTGATGCCGTGGCCATCCGCTGGTCGGACGAGGCCAACGACCGTTACATGCTGCTGGCCAGCGACAGCCTGCCGCGTATCCTCGCCGAAGAAGAGCAGTGCATCCTCACGGGCGATTGCTTCTGCGGCACCCGGCCGGAGCGGGGGGTGCTGCCCCGTACCCGTGTGATCCCCATTGCCAGTGAGCCCGTGGCGACAGGCAATGGGCTGGAGGAGCGCGTCAAGCGCCGATGCGAACAAGAGGGCTACGCCACGCTGGTGGCCATACCCCTGAACTTGCAGCATCGGCTGCTGGGCGAGGTGGAGCTGTTTTACCGCAGCGATGTCACGCTGAGCGAAGAAGACCGCGATCTGTTCACGGCCCTGGCCAGCCACCTGGCGGGTGCCATGGAGAGCCTGCGGATGGTGGCGCTTGACCGCGAATTCGCGGTGGCCAGCGAGCGCAAGTTACTCGCTCAAGAACTGCACGACTCCATCGCACAGTCGCTGGCCTTTCTGAAGATCCAGATGGGGCTGCTGCGCTCAGCCATGGCCCGGGGCGACCAGGCGGCCATCGACACCGTGATGGGTGAACTCGATGAAGGCGTGCGCGAAAGCTACAGCGATGTGCGCGAACTGTTGTTGCACTTCCGGGTGCGCACGGACAGCGGCCGACTCGACCTGGCGCTGCGCGAGACGCTTTCGAAGTTCGAATTGCAGGCGGGTCTGCGTGGCCATCTGACGTACGAGGACGACGGCGTGCCGCTGCCGGCCGACGTACAGATCCAGGTCCTGCACATCGTGCAGGAAGCGCTGTCGAATGTGCGCAAGCACGCTGGCGCCACCGACGTCCAGGTGCGCGTGCAGGCGAGGCCGAAGTGGCAGATCCGCGTGCGGGATAACGGCTGCGGTTTCGATCCGGAAGCCTCGCCCCCCGACGCCACGCACGTGGGCCTGAGCATCATGCGTGAGCGCGCGACGATGATTGGCGCTCAACTCGACATCCGGTCTGATTCGCAAGGCACCGAGTTGACCTTGACCATGAGCTGATCCTGTCTGATTACCTGAGGAGAACCGTGCTACCCGCGCCCAAACAGCTGATGCCTCTGGATGAGGCCTGGACACGCCTGGAGACAGAACTGCTGGCCTGGCGGATGTCGCATCCGGCTGCCGTGACGAATGTCGACAGCTTCGATGCCCTGGGCCGCGTGCTGGCCGAAGATGTTGTTTCGCCGGTCGATGTGCCGCCGCTGGATAACAGCGCCATGGACGGCTACGCCTTGCGCGCATCCGATCTCGCATCCAGTCCCGCACCTGACCCGGCTGCCAGTGGCGGCGTTCTTCGCCTGTCGCAGCGCATCGCCGCTGGCGATGTGGGGCAGGCGCTGGTGGCAGGCACCTGCGCCCGCATCTTCACAGGGGCCCCGGTGCCGGCGGGAGCCGACACCGTGGTGATGCAGGAGCAGACCAAGACCACGCCAGACGGCGAAATCTGTTTCCTGAACGCCGTGATGCCTGGGCAGAACATCCGCCGGCGCGGGGAGGACATCCGCGCCGGGCAAACGGTGCTGCGCCGTGGCACCCGGCTTGAATCCGCGGCGCTCGGGGTGGCTGCCTCCGTGGGGCGGGATCGCCTGACCGTCTACCAGCCGCCGCGCGTGGCCGTGCTGACGACAGGCAGCGAACTGGTGATGCCAGGCCAGCCTCTGCCACCGGGCGCCATCTACAACAGCAACCGCCACACCCTCAGGGGCTTGGTGCAGGCCACCGGCGCCCAGCACCGTGATCTGGGCTGCGTGCCTGACCACCTGGCCGCCACCCGCGCGGCCTTGCGCGAGGCGGCGAACGACCACGATCTGATCGTGACCAGCGGCGGGGTATCGGTGGGTGAGGAGGACCACCTCCGCCAGGCTGTGATGGCCGAGGGCGGGCTGACCTTCTGGGCACTGGGCATCAAGCCCGGCAAGCCCTTCGTCTTTGGCTGGCTGAACCGACCCGACGGCTCGCGCGCCTGGTACATGGGGTTGCCTGGCAATCCGGTGGCCAGCTATGTCACCTTCATGCTGCTGGTGCGGCCGGTGATCGGTGTGCTCGCAGGCGAAGGCTGGCGTTTGCCCAGGCCCGTCTCGCTCCGGGCTGGCTTTGCTTGGCCGCGTCCAGACAAGCGCCGCGAGTTTCTGCGCGCACGGATCGCGGCGGACGGCGCGCTGGCGCTGCACCCGCACCAGGGGTCGGGCGTGCTGTCATCCGCCGCGTGGGGCGATGGCGTGGTCGACGTGCCACCGGGCCAGGCGATTCAGCCGGGCGATATGGTGCGTTACCTGTCGTATGCTGAACTGCTGCGGCCCGCCGAGGCCGCCAGCCAGCCAGATGGAGACCCGGCATGATCGAGGTGCGTTACTTTGCGTCGCTGCGCGAGCGGCTCGGGGCGGGCGAACGCGTGGACCTGGCCGATGTGCCGCAGCCCCACACTGTGGGCGGTTTGCGTGACTGGCTGTGCGCCAGCTCGACGGCCCACGCCGAGGCCTTTGACGCTGTCGGGCTCGTGCGGGCGGCGTGCAACCAGGTGATGTGCGAAGACGACGAGCCGCTGGAAGACGGCGCCGAGGTGGCCTTCTTTCCGCCCGTGACCGGAGGATGATCGCCATGACCGAGGTGGGCCGCTGGGAAGACGAGCTACCTCACGTGCGCGTGGGCCCGGCCGACTTCGACCTGACACAGGAGGTGGCCAGCCTGCGCAACGGCGATGCGGGTGTGGGCGCGGTGGTTGCGTTTGTCGGCACGGTGCGTGAATGGCAGGCAGCCCGTGGTGTCGATGCGGCCGAGCTCGGATTCGAACTCGAGCATTACCCCGGCATGACCGAGCGCAGCTTGGCCAGCATGGTGGCGCAGGCGCGCGGGCGCTTCGACGTGCGCGGCGTGCGCATCATTCATCGCGTAGGGCCGCTCGCCGTGGGCGACCAGATCGTGCTCGTGGCCGTGACCTCGGCCCATCGCCATGCCGCCTTTGACTGCGCCGAGTTCCTGATGGACTGGCTCAAGACCGAGGCCCCCTTCTGGAAGAAGGAATCCGTCCGGGGTGAGGGCCAGTGGGTGGCTGCCCGTGACACCGATCATGCCGCTGCCGCGCGCTGGGGCGGCACTGGTTCACCGCAGAAAGGGCCGGCATGAGCCTGTGGTGGTCTGCAGTGGCTGTGGCGGCCGGTGCCATGCTGGGCGCCCTGGGTCGGTGGGCCGTGGGTGTGTGGCTCAACCCGCTGTGGACCGGCTTCCCCCTGGGGACACTCGTGGTCAACATGGTGGGCGGCTTGGTGGCCGGTGGGGCCATCGTGTTTCTCAGCCGCGAGCCCAATGAGGCGCTGCGCCTGGTGCTGATCACTGGCTTTCTGGGCGCGCTCACGACTTTTTCGACGTTTTCGGTCGAGTCGCTGGCGCTGGTGGAGCGGGGGCGCTTCGGCCTGGCGCTGACGCACACGCTGGCGCATGTCCTGGGCGCCTTCCTGTGCGCTGCGGCCGGGGCGCGGCTGATGCGATGGTGGCTGGCGGTGGCGTGAACTGTCTGTCACATCGTGAAACAAGCCGCCAGGATGCGCGCGGGCTAATGGGGTCAAGCCCGGCGCCCGCCCGCCGATAAACCGATACCTTTCGGCAGGCAAAATCAGCCATGGTTTCAATCGACGTCTTCTCGTGTTACGCGATGGCGGGGGCAGGCGCTGCGGTGGGTTTGGGCCTCATGGGCCTGATCCGCACCGACCAGCCCCGCATCCGTGAAGCCCTGCGGCTGTACCAGGGGGCGTTTCTGTGTCTGCTGGCCTTGCTGGCGCTGCCTTTCAGCAGCGGTGACTGGCGTGATCCGCTCAGCAAGGTGGCCATCGGTGTGGTCGCCATGGGTGTGTGCATGCTGGCGTGGGCGTTTCGCCAGCTCAACGGCAGGCGGACCCACCCCGGCATCGGGGCGACCGTGACGCTGACGGTGGGGGCGACGTTGTGGCTTGCGGGCTTTTTGGGCAGTGAACCGCTCTTCCTGTTTGCGATCGCGTTTGTGTTCGCATTCGTCAGCACGGGGCTCTTCGTGGACCAGGGCTGGCTCATCCTGCGCAGCGCACACGTCACGCGCAGCGAGCTGAGCCTGTTGGCCGTGGCGGGGGTTTTCGCGCTGATCTGGTTGATCACCCTGTGGCACAACGCCACGGTGGCTGGCCCGTATCCAGATCACTGGCTGCACGCGCCGGCGTGGTTGCTGCCTTTTTCGGGGCTTGCCTTCGCGTTGTTGCCACTGTCCGTGGCTGCCGTGGTGTTCGCCATCGTCAATGATCGGCTTAATCAGCAGTTGCGCGCACGAGCCTTGTCGGACGACCTCACCGGCGCATTGTCACGTCGCGGGCTGCGTGAGCTGGGCGAGCGGATGCTGGCCATGCAGGCACACAAGGCCAACCAGGTGGCGGTGCTGATGCTCGATGTGGATCACTTCAAGGCCATCAACGATCGCTACGGCCACCTCGTGGGTGATGACGTGCTGCGTCATCTGACCCGCGTGGTGCGTGAGCATCTCCGCGATGACGCCCTGCTCGCCCGCTACGGGGGGGAAGAGTTCACCGTGCTGCTGCCCATCCGTGGCAAGGGCGAAGCGCGGGTGGTCGCCGAGCGCCTGCGTCAGCAGGTGGCGCGCACCCCATGCCCCACGCGCGACGGGCCGGTGTCCATCACGGTCAGCATCGGCGGCAGCTTCCACGGCGGTGGCACGTCGCTGGAGCACGACCTCAGCCGGGCAGACGCCTGCCTCTATCAGGCCAAGCAGGCGGGCCGCAACCGGGTGGTGTTCAGCGATGCGCCGTCGGCCGGCGAGGCGCACGAGGGCTCTCGGCAGGCCTGATCTGGCGCAAGATTCCTGCGCTCGGGGCGGCCGACCACTTGAAAAGCCACGCCAGCGCCTTATCTTCATGGGCAATCAGGCGCCACGGAGGCGCCCCAGGAGTGCCCATGCGACTCGACAAACTCACCAGCAAATTCCAGGAAGCCCTGACCGAGGCCCAGAGCCTCGCCATCACGCGCGACAACCCATACATCGAACCCGCCCACATCCTGCTGGCCATGATCCGTCAGGACGACGGCCCCCGCTCGCTGCTGGAGCGCGCCGGCGTACGCCTGCCGGCACTGACCACGGCGCTGGAAAAGCAGATCGACAAGATGCCCCAGGTGCAGGGTGCGGAGCAAGTGCAGGCCGGGCGCGACACCGTCAGCTTGCTGCAAGCCTGCGAGAAAGAGGCCCACAAGCGGGGCGACGCCTACATTGCCAGCGAGATGTATCTGCTGGCCCTGTGCGATCACAAGGGTGACACGGCTGTCCTGGCCCGCGACCACGGCCTCAACCGCGCCGCACTGGAGACGGCCATCCAGGCCGTGCGAGGCGGCCAGAAGGTCGACAACGCCGAATCGGAGGGCCAGCGCGAATCGCTCAAGAAGTACACGCTGGATCTGACCGAGCGGGCGCGATCGGGCAAGCTCGATCCGGTGATCGGCCGCGACGAAGAGATCCGCCGCGCGATTCAGGTGCTGCAGCGCCGCAGCAAGAACAACCCCGTGCTGATCGGTGAGCCAGGTGTGGGCAAGACGGCCATCGTCGAAGGCCTGGCGCAGCGCATCGTAGCCGGTGAGGTGCCCGACACGCTCAAGGACAAGCGCGTGCTGGTGCTGGACATGGCGGGCCTCCTGGCTGGCGCCAAGTTCCGAGGCGAGTTCGAAGAGCGCCTGAAGGCCGTGCTCAAGGAAGTGGCCGCCGAAGAAGGGCGCATCATCCTCTTCATCGACGAAATCCACACCATGGTGGGCGCTGGCAAGGCCGAAGGCGCGATGGACGCGGGCAACATGCTCAAGCCCGCCCTGGCGCGCGGCGAGTTGCACTGCATCGGCGCCACCACGCTGGACGAATACCGCAAATACATCGAGAAGGACGCTGCTCTGGAGCGCCGCTTCCAGAAGATCCTGGTCGACGAGCCCACGGTGGAGGCCACCATTGCCATCCTGCGCGGCCTGCAGGAGAAGTACGAGGTGCACCACGGGGTGGAGATCACCGACCCAGCCATCGTGGCCGCGGCCGAGCTGTCCAACCGCTACATCACCGACCGCTTCCTGCCCGACAAGGCCATCGACCTGATCGATGAGGCCGCGGCGAAGATCAAGATCGAGATCGATTCCAAGCCCGAGGCGCTGGACCGCCTGGATCGCCGACTCATCCAGCTCAAGATCGAGCGCGAGGCCGTCAAGAAGGAGCAGGACGAAGCCTCGATCAAGCGCCTGGGCCTCATCTCGGACGAAATCAAGCGCCTGCAGAAAGAGTACGCCGATCTGGAAGAGGTCTGGAAGGCCGAGAAAGCCCAGGCCCAGGGCTCTGCCCATGTGAAGGAAGAGATCGACAAGATCCGCTTCCAGATTGAAGAGCTCAAGCGCAAGGGCGATTTCAACAAGGTGGCCGAGTTGCAGTACGGCAAGCTGCCCGACCTGGAAAAACGCCTGAAGGAAGCCCAGGACAAGGAGAACGCCAAGGGCAAGGACGCGAGCAAGCCCACGCTGTTGCGCACCCAGGTTGGCGCCGAAGAGATCGCCGAAGTGGTGGCGCGTGCCACCGGCATCCCCGTGTCCAAGCTGATGCAAGGCGAGCGCGACAAGCTGCTGACCATGGAAGACAAGCTGCACGAGCGTGTCGTGGGACAGGACGAAGCCATCGTGGCCGTGTCCGATGCCATCCGTCGCTCACGCGCCGGCCTGTCCGACCCGAATCGTCCGTACGGCTCCTTCCTCTTCCTGGGCCCCACCGGCGTGGGCAAGACCGAGCTGTGCAAGGCCCTGGCGGGCTTCCTGTTTGACAGCGAAGACCACCTGATCCGCATCGACATGAGCGAGTTCATGGAGAAGCACTCGGTCAGCCGCCTGATCGGCGCGCCCCCGGGCTATGTGGGCTACGAAGAGGGCGGCACCCTGACGGAGGCTGTGCGACGCAAGCCCTATAGCGTGGTGCTGCTCGACGAGGTCGAGAAGGCCCACCCGGACGTGTTCAACGTCCTGCTGCAGGTGCTGGACGATGGCCGCCTGACCGATGGCCAGGGCCGCACCGTGGACTTCAAGAACACCGTGATCGTGATGACCAGCAACCTGGGCTCGCACCACATCATGCAGATGGCCGGCCAGCCCTCAGAGGACATCAAGGATGCTGTGTGGGTCGAGGTCAAGCAGCACTTCCGGCCCGAGTTCCTGAACCGCATTGATGAGGTGGTGGTGTTCCACGCGCTCGACATGGCCAACATCCAGTCGATCGCGAAGATCCAGCTCAAGGGTCTGGAGAACCGTCTGCACCAAATGGACATGCGTATCGACGTCTCGCCCGAAGCCCTGGCGGAAATCGCCAAGGTGGGCTTCGACCCGGTGTTCGGGGCGCGGCCGCTCAAGCGCGCCATCCAGCAGCGCATCGAGAATCCGCTGTCGAAGCTGATCCTGCAAGGCAAGTTCGGGCCGAAAGATGTGGTGCCGGTGACGGTGGATGCGGAGGGGCAGTTCTCGTTCGAGCGGACTGTGCACTGACATCGCCCCCGGGCCGGTTTGGCAAGAAAAAGGCCGCCCGTGGGGCGGCCTTTTGATGCCTCCCGAGATCGTTAGGCCTGCTGGCGCGTGCGGCGCACGCGCGCGCCAATCAGCAACAAGCCGGCTGCGGTCAGGGCCCATGTGCCCGGCTCAGGCACTGGTGCAGTCGGGGCGACCAGCGCCAGGCCGCCTCCAAAGCTCAGTCCGTTGCGTCCCACCGGCAGGTCGGGGTCACCGATCTGAGGCGGGCGAGGTTCCACAAAGTAGTCGGCGCCCATGCGGGTGACGAGCAGCCAGTCCACCTCGTCCGGGCCCAGGATGGCACCGGCCACGGCTTCGAAGCCGAAACCCTTGCCGGCGCAGCCTTCGTTCCACAGGCTCAGGCCGCAATCGGTGCCGCCGAACTTGGGATCGGCGCCCGGGTCAGCCATGTACTCGGTCAAGGATTCACGGGTCAACCAGCCGACTGGCTCGATCGCAGCCTGTGCCATCAGGGCGCCGGCCATGTCGTCGTCGGTGTTGACCGCCACGTACCACTGCAGCAGGCGATACGGATTGTCGAAGCGGGCGTCGCCCGTGGTGTTGTTCCATGCGCCAGGTGTCGTGGCGGGGTCGATCAGCCGCCATTCCCAGCCCGAGGGCTGGAAGATGGTGTCCAGCCGAATGGCGTTGAGCGCATACGGGGTCAGGATGGGGATCTCGTAGCTGCTGATCATCGGTGTGTCAGTGCGCCATTCGCGAACGTTCACGGCCGGGCCCTCGGTTTCGATGCGCGTCCAGCGTTCCTGGGTGGCTGCTGTCCCAAGGTTGATCACCGCGTACTGGAACAGCTTGGTGGTGCTGTCGATGTCTTCGGTGAACCACGCTGTGGCGTAGTCCTGCGTGTAGGGGCCGGGGTTGGGGAACGGCAGGCTTTGCGCCTGTGCCACCGTGGCACTGGCCAAGGCCAGGCACGCGAGCATGCGAGCGGACATGGATCCTCCTGGTTGAATGAGGATCAAATTGTGACAAGCTCCGGCGATGAAGGGGACTCCCCTGATTGGTGGTCAGTTGTGACCGAGTGCAACCGGCTCGAAACAGGGCAGGTTGCGCCGATTGCGAGTACGGCAAAGGTCGATTCGCAAACGCCGGCCCGGTGTAGTGCAGTCCGCAACGCCCGTGGCGGCTCATCCAGCGCCTCGTCCGTCAACTGAAACGTCCCCCAGTGCACCGCGATGGCCCGTTTACACCCCAGGTCCTGAAAGATCTGCACGGCCTCTTCGGGGTTGCAGTGCTGGTCTTTCATGAACCACCGCGGCTCGTAGGCGCCGATGGGCAGCAGTGCCAGATCGAATCCACCGCCTTGCTCTGGGGTGTGGTCGCGCGCGAAATGCTGGCGGATGTCGATGAAGTCCTTCGAGTAGGCCGTGTCGCCCGAGAAGAACACATGGCAGTCGGGCGAGCGCACGACGAAACTACCCCACAGGCTGCGCAGCGCGTCGGTCGTCGTGCGGGCGGACCAGTGCTGAGCCGGGGTCAGGGTGACCGGGATCCGCAGGCTGCGGTCCGTCTCTGGCAACACGTGGGTGTCCCACCAGTCCAGCTCGACGACATGGTGGATGCCGCGCCGGGCAAACCAGTGGCGATGGCCCAGCGGCGTGATGAACAGCGGTGGCCCGCCGCGCTGTGTGGCCAGGCTGACAAGCGAATGCTCGTCCATGTGGTCATAGTGGTTGTGCGACAGCAGCACCACGTCGATGCGCGGCAGCTGGGCCAGCGTCAGGCCCGGCGGCGTGTGGCGCTTGGGGCCCGCCCATTGAACCGGAAAGCACCGCTCGGAGAAGACCGGATCGGTCAGGATGTTTAGCCCGCCGACCTGCAGCAACACGGTGATGTGGCCGATCCAGGTGGCGGCCGGCTGCATGTGTCGCCCGGCTTGCGCGTTGCCATGGATGAATGCCAGATCTGGCGCGACCACCGGGATGGCCTCACGCATGGGGCGGGGGTGGCCTGCGCGCCAGGCCTGCCAGCGCCAGCGCAGCAACTCGCGCAGGCGCTTGCCGCGGAAGGAGCGGTAGTTGTTCTGGAAACCGTCGGGGCGGTGGTGCTTCTTGAGGGGGTTGAAGTACGGATTCTTCACCCGCCAGAGACTAGCGCAAAGCGGTTGCGTTTGGGTGCGGTCATGCCCGCGGTCACGTCCGTGTCTGTGCGCCGTTGACGTTCAGCGCGCCATACCGCTGCATGACCGAACAGGCCAGTGCCCACTCCTCCTCGGTTTGCGCGTCGACCGAGAGCAGGCAGACGCCGCGATCAATGACACGCTTGTGATTGTGCTGATAGCTGTTGTCACCCACGCCGCCATGGCTCTTCGCGAACGGAGTGGCCTCTATGGTGTCGCGTTTCACGTTGCCAGCCACGAAATTGCCCTCCACAGGCCCCGCTTCGTCGTGACGCGTGCTCAGTTCAAGCGCCTGGGCAGGCAGCCCGTCGCTCAGCAATGCAGCGCGGGCCGCTTCGCCTTGTTGAAGATCGTCGAACACCATTAGCAATGCAGTCATGGCAGGCTCCTGAGGATGGGTGTGCGCCGTGCGGCAAGGGCTGTTCCTGTCGATGCGGACGTCTGGGGCGGGCATGGCGCTTGCCGCCCTGGAGGTTCCGCCCTTCGGGGCCATCCACAGGAGCAAACCGCCGTGACCACAACATGGGTGCTCGTGGCCGACGAGGCCATCGCCCGGATCCTGCAATGGCGGCCCGCAGAGCGGGCCCTGGATCCGGTGGAAGAGTTGACCGATCCAATCGCGCATGCACGCGACCGTGACCTGCGTCGGGATGCCTACGGCCGGCGCAACAGCACGGTGACATCGTCTGCTGGTGAGGATGAGACGCGTCTGGCAGCCGAGCGCTTCGCCCGCGAGGTCTGCGACCACCTGGCCCAAGCCCGGCAGCAGGGACGTTTCGATGTCCTGAGGGTGGTGGCCGCACCGCGCTTTTTGGGCTTGCTCAGGCAGGCGATGGACACGCATGTGGACGACGCCATCAGCGATGAACTCAACAAGCAGCTTGTCTACCTGCCACCGCACGAGTTGGCCGATCGATTGTTTCCACAGCCGGCGGGTGGCGCATGAGCGGTGACGTGGTCGTGATCTTCAGCGGCGGCGGCAGCCTGGGCGCGTACTCGTGCGGTGTCTGGCAGTCGTTGGCGTCGGCCTTTGCCGACAGCCGGGCGCGACTGGTTGGTGTGGCGGGTGTGTCGATCGGTGCGATACATGCAGGCCTGGTGGCGCGCCACGGTCAGGACGTTGAAGCATCCGCGCGTGCGCTGGAGGCCTTGTGGACGGAGCGGCTCGCCGTGGCGCCCACGCCTTTTGTGCCGCTGACCGTTGATCGCGAAGACCGAAGCTGGAATGGCCTGTTGACCGGCCTCCTGGTGGGCAATCCGCGCCTGTATCACCCGGCCTGGCCGCGATGGCAGCCGCTGGCTGGGCTGCATCGCCGCAAAGGGCCGCTGATGGACCGATCGGCGATGTGGCGCCTGCTGGAGGACGAGATCGTGCCGCCCGAGTGGCCCGCCGGGGGGCCGTGGCTGGGCGTGGGCGCGGTCGACGTGCTCAGCGGCGACTTGCGCCTGTTTCACAGCGACGAGACGCCGTTGCAGGCGGCGCATCTGGCCGCGAGCTCGGCCATCCCGGTGTGCTTTGACCCGGTCGAGATCGACGACCGTGTGTACTGGGATGGCGACATGACCCACGATTCACTGCTGGATCCGGTGCTCACCCACTTACAGCGCAGCGGCAGGCTGGCGCCCGAGGGCAAGGGCCTCACGGTGATCACCGTGGAGCACGCGCCCAAGCAAGCCGCTGCCTTGCCAGAGGCGGGTCTGGCCTGCCTGAACCGGGCAATGGATTTGTTCATGCAGGGCAAGCTGGCTCGCCCGCTACCGGCCGGCCTGAGCCGCGCGCGCAGCATCCACATTCGCCGGTCGCCGTTGCCGCATGACGGCATCTCGGGCCACTTCGATTACAGCCCTGAGCGCATTAGCGAGTTGATGGCGTTGGGCCGCGAGGAGGGGCAGGCCGCCATGGCGGGCTGGGCCCGCTAGCTGACCCGCCCGCGGTCGCGATCAGGCCACGCTGACCGGAATCTTCCCGATCTTGGCCTGCCAGGTCTTCGGCCCTTCGATGTGGGCACTGGTGCCACCGGCGTCCACCGCCACCGTCACGGGCATGTCGACCACGTCGAACTCATAGATGGCTTCCATGCCCAGGTCTTCAAAGCCCACCACCTTGGCGGCCTTGATGGCCTTGGAAACCAGATAGGCCGAGCCGCCCACGGCCATCAGGTAGGCCGACTTGTGCTTCTTGATGGCTTCGATGGCAGCGGGGCCGCGCTCGGCCTTGCCCACCATGCTGATGAGGCCGGTCTTCTCCAGCATCATGTCGGTGAACTTGTCCATGCGGGTGGCGGTGGTGGGGCCAGCGGGGCCGACCACCTCGTCGCGCACCGGGTCGACGGGGCCCACGTAGTAGATGACGCGGTTGGTGAAGTCCACGGGCAGCTTCTCACCCTTGGCCAGCATGTCCTGGATGCGCTTGTGCGCGGCGTCGCGGCCGGTGAGCATCTTGCCGTTGAGGAGCAAGGTGTCGCCCGGCTTCCAGCTGGCCACCTCGTCGCGCGTGAGCGTGTTGAGGTCCACGCGCTTGCTCCTGTTGTAGTCGGGCGCCCAGTGCACATTGGGCCACAGGTCCAGGCTGGGCGGATCGAGGTAGACGGGGCCGGAGCCGTCCATCACGAAGTGGGCGTGGCGCGTGGCCGCGCAGTTCGGGATCATGGCGATCGGCTTGGAGGCCGCGTGCGTCGGGTAGGTCTTGATCTTGACGTCCAGCACGGTGGTCAGGCCGCCTAGGCCTTGTGCGCCAATGCCCAGAGCGTTGACCTTCTCGTACAGCTCGATGCGCAGCTCTTCGAGCTTGTTCTGCGGGCCGCGTTGCAGCAGCTCGTACATGTCGATGTCGTCCATCAGCGACTCTTTGGCCAGCAGGGCGGCCTTCTCGGCCGTGCCACCGACACCGATGCCCAGCATGCCGGGCGGGCACCAGCCGGCGCCCATCGTCGGCACGGTCTTGAGCACCCAGTCGACGATGTTGTCGGACGGGTTGAGCATGTAGACCTTGGACTTGTTTTCGGAGCCGCCGCCCTTGGCCGCCACCGTCACGTCCACGGTGTCGCCTGGCACCAGCTCCATGAAGACCACGGCAGGCGTGTTGTCCTTGGTGTTCTTGCGCTCGAAGATCGGGTCGCTGAGCACCGAGGCACGCAGCTTGTTGTCGGGGTTGTTGTAGCCGCGGCGCACGCCTTCATCGACGGCGTCCTGGATGCTGCGGTTGCCGAAGCCTTCCCACTTCACGCCCATGCCGATCTTCAGGAACACGTTGACGATGCCGGTGTCCTGACAGATCGGGCGATGGCCCTCGGCGCACATGCGCGAGTTGGTCAGGATCTGCGCGATCGCGTCCTTGGCTGCCGGGCTTTCCTCGCGCTCATAGGCGCGCGCCAGGTGGGCGATGTAGTCGGCCGGATGGTAGTAGCTGATGTACTGCAGCGCGGCTGCGACGCTTTCAACGAGGTCGTCGTGGCGGATGGTGGTCATGATCGGTGTGGGGCTGTGCCGCCTGGTGGGCGGCGGTCAGGGTGCCGCAGCATGGATGGGCCGCGGGCCGTCCGGAAGTGTAGCGAATCCGGGCCGGGGTGCGGGGCATCCCGGCGGCCTCAGTGGAGGTCCTGCGCGGGTCGTCCGGTGCCGAGGTCGGTGCCTTGCTCGGCCATGGCGGCACGGGCGAGAAGGTGCGAAGCCACAGGCAGGGTCCACAGCAGGAAGATCAGGATGAAGGTCAGCCGGATCGTCCAGGCCCAGTCCGCCATCCACGCCATGGCGCCCAGGCACACGAGCGCCAGCGCCAGCGTGCCAGCCTTGGTGGCAGCGTGCTGACGCGACAACGCATCGGGCAGCGAAATGACGCCCCAGCCGGCAATCAGCAGGAGGATGGCGCCCAGGATGATGAGGGCCGAGCCGACAAGCGAGGTCCATTCCATGCTCATGATTGGCTCCCGGCAGAGGACGAGGCATCGGCGGCCTTTCGGGGCGTGCGTTCGATCAGCCGTGCCCAGCCCATTGTCGCGACGAAGGCCACCAGCGACAGACCTATGCCGACATCCAGAAAGACCGTGCGCTCGGTGTACAGCGCCGCGGCGATGCACAAGGCCACGCCGGCTGCCAGCAGGATATCGAGTGCCACCACCCGGTCGGCGTGTGTGGGGCCGCTGACGATGCGGTACACCGCCAGCGCCACCGAGACGCTGCTGAAGAGGACCAGCAAGGTGAGCGTCATGCGGTACGTCCTTTCTCGCCAAAAATCACCACGACATAGCGCTCGAAATCGCGGCGGATGCCGTCGATAGCCCCATCTGGGTCGCGGGTGTCCAGCATGTGCAGCAGCATCTCGCGCCGTGCCATGTCGATGTCGATGGTGGTGGTGCCGGGGGTCAGCGAGATCAGGCAGCCCAACAAGGCCGCGCCGGTCTCATCCATGGGGGCAAAGCGCATGCGCACGAAGCCCGCCTGAGGCGCATGGGCCGGGTCAAAGTTGCCCTTGAGGATGACCAGGATGGTCTGCCAGCCCGAGATGACCACCGCCACCAGAAAGCGCAGCAGCAGGATCACGCTGGACAGGGGGTGCAGAAGGAATTGAACCATGGGCGTGCGCGGGTCAGAGGTTGAAGCTGCGCGCGGCGGCCTGGGCGAACGCCAGCAGATGCTGCGGCGCCAGGCCGATCCACAGGGTGATGCCAGCCAGGCTGGTGGTGGCCAAGTAAGCCGGCCAGATGCGCCCCTGGACCGGCGCCAGTGCGCCTTCGGGGTGCGGTTTCCAGAAGGCTTCCATCCAGATCTTCATCATCGAGTACAGCGTGAGCACGCTGACCAGCAGGGCCGCCACCGTCCAGGCGACTCGTCCCTGCGCGATGGCCTCCTGCAGCACCAGGAATTTGGCCCAGAAGCCTGACAGCGGCGGGATGCCGACCAGCGACAGCGCCGGTATCAGGAACAGCACGGCCAGCAGCGGACGTGCGGCGTACAAGCCTCCCACGCGGCGCAGATCGTAGCTGCCGGTCCAGAACCACACGATGGCACCAATGAGGAAGAGGTTGGCCTTCACCACGATGTGGTGCAGCGTGTAGAACAGCGTGGCGGTAAAACCGGCTTCAGTGTTGAGCGCGATGCCCAGCAGGATGTAGCCGATCTGGCTGACGATGTGGAAGGCCAGGATGCGGCGGATGTCCCAGTGGTAGGCGGCCCCCAGGACACCTGTCACCATCGTGGCCACGGCGATCCAGCCCAGGGCCTCCATCAGCAGACCGGGCGCCGGGGTGAACACGTCACCCAGGGTCCGCAGCACCGTGTACACGCCCACCTTGGTGAGCAAACCGGCGAACAGCGCGAGCACGGGCGCGGGCAGGGTGTGATAGGCCGCGGGCAACCAGGCGAACAGTGGGAAGGCACCGGCTTTCATCAGGAAGGCCAGTGTCAGTGCCGTCAGCAGAGCCAAGGCCAGGCCAGGCGGCAAAGTGGCATAGGCCTCCGACAGTGCGCCGAAGTAGAGATGGCCCGTTGCGGCGTAGATCATGCCTACGCTCATCAACAACAGCAGGGTGCCGACCAGATTGAGGGCCATGTACTTGAAGGTGCCGTCCAGCTGGTCGATCCGGCGTCCGATGGCAAACAACCCCAGCGAACAGATCAGCATGACCTCGAACCACACATACAGGTTGAACAGGTCGGCCGTGCAGAACGACCCGCTGACCCCAGCCAGCACGCCGTGAACCAGGGGCAGAGTGAGCGGGTGGCGGCTGCCTGGGTCAGCATCGCTCAACAGGAATACCAGCGATGCGGTGCCCATCAAGGCCGTGATGAGGACGAGTGAAGCACCGGTGCGGTCTATGAGGAAGGCGATGCCAAACGGCTTTTCCCAGTTGCCGAACTGCATGGCCAGATGGCCTTGCGCGTCGACGCTCTGAAGCAGGCCGATGGCCGCCAGCAGAAAGGCCAGCACGCCGGCCAGGCTGATGGCGGTCTGCAGAGCGGGCCGACGGTAAGCCCAGGCCGTGAGCATCGCCGTGCTCAGTGGAATGATCACCGGGGCGATGACGAGGGCAGGATGGCTCATGTGCGAGCCTCCCGGGCATCGGCTGCCGGAGTCGGCAACGGGGGTTTCACACCGTCGCCGCCCGGGGGTTCGGCCAGGCGCAGGTCCAGCACGTCATCCGTGCGCTGGCGTTCGATGAGACGCAAGACCAGCACCAGTGAGAAGCACATGAGGGCGAAACCGATCACGATGGCCGTCAGCACGAGTGCCTGAGGCAGTGGATTGGCTGCCTGGCTGAGCACCGTCTCGCCCAGCGGCACGACGGGCGGCTGGCCCGAGCCGATGCGCCCGGTCAGGAACAACAGCAGATTGGCGCCGCTGCCGACGATGGCCAACCCCAGCACGCAGCGCAACAGGTCGCGAGACAGCGTGAGGTAGAGCCCGGTACTCAAGGTCACCCAGATGGTCAAGGCGAGCAGCCAGGTCATGAGCGATCCTCCACGATCTCATCGTCCTGCGCGATGAGGCCGAGAGCGTAACCGCTCAGAGCGCCCCAGACAGCCAGGTACACGCCGAGGTCAAACAGCAGCACCGTCGAGATGGCGAATTCCGTGAAGCCCAGGTTCACGCTGCCCCACCAATGGTGAAGAAAGCTGCCGCCATCGAGCAGGGGCGGCAGACCGGATGCCACGGCGCAGACCACGCCCAGCGCCGCCAGACCGAGGCACGAGCCCATGGGCAGGCGAGCCTGGGCAGCGGCAGGCGAATGCGCCACGCCCCACAGCACCGTGGCGCTCACGGCGACCAGCGCGCCGATGAACCCCCCGCCGGGCTCGTTGTGGCCGCGCAGCAGCACCCAGACGGAGACCGCCAGAATCAGCCAGTACAGCGGGCGCGCAGCCACCCTGAGGATGATGGGAGACAAGTTCATCAGCGAGACTCCTTGGCGGGCTGACGATCGCGCAGCAAACCGAGCAGTGGCAGAGCAGCCAGGAAAGACAGGGCCACGACGGCGACTTCGCCCATGGTGTCCAGCGCCCGGAAGTCGACCAGAATGACGTTGACCACGTTGCGGCCGTGCGCATCCGGGACACTGTGTTCAGAGAAATACTGGGTGAGTGCGGGGTCGAACGGGTGCCCCAGGGCCAGCATCAGCAGGGCCGTGAGAGCCAGGCCAAAGCCGGCTGCCAGCAGGGCTGCGCCCGGCCGCCAGCGTGGCTCATTGAGGCTGGCTGCATGGCCGATGCGCTTGAGCCGCAGCAGCACGCCGGCCACGACCACCACGAACACGGTTTCCACCGTGAATTGCGTGAAAGCCAGATCGGGTGCACCGCTGAACAGAAAGAACACGGCGCTGCCGTAGCCCACAAGCCCGCTGGTCAGCAGCAGCACGAGTCGGTTGCGCAGCGCGCATGCGAACAGTCCGCCCAGGCAGATCATGACCAACGCGGCGGCGCCGCCCAGGTGCACGGCGTCCCAGGCCGGCCAGGACAGCTCGCCAGCCACGGCGCCCACGACGCCCAGCAACAGCACCGTACTGAAGCCGATCACCGTGGCCAGGTAGGCCGGCTGTTCACCATGTTGCAGCCCGCGCGTCAGGGCGGCCGCGCCCGCGGGAATGGCCTTGAGCATGCGCTCGTACTGCGCCGGCATGCCAAAGGTGTCCAGCGGCCGGGCAAAGCGGCCCATGAAGCGGTGCAGCGGATCCCAGAACCAGAAGATCAGGGCGCCAACCACCAGGGCCACGCCCATGGCGCTGAGTGCGTGCCCCCAGTTGGGTGCCAGGCCAGGCTCGGGCGCCATGGCTGCGCCGGTCATGGCCTGAGCGGCCTGAGCGACGAGCGTGTCTGCATAGGCGGGCATCAGGCCCAGGAAGATGCCGATGGCGGCCAGTGTCAGCGGGGGCAGGACCATGGCGGGGTTGCCCTCATGCGCGTCGGGCGGCGTGACGTTGATGCCCGGGTGGCGCCAGAACACCCGGATCGCCGCCACCCCCGCCACCGCCAGGGCGATGGCGCCAAACAGGGTATTGGCTGCCCGAGCGAATGCCAGCACGTCTTCGGCGTTTTTCACTTCTGAGATGACATCCTTGACCACGTAGCCGAAGGACAGCGGCATGCCCGCCATCGACATGCCTGCCAGCACCGCGGCCAGCGCCGTCCAGGGCATGGCGTGGCGCAGGCCGCCGAGCTTGTCGATGATGCGGGTGCCGGTGCCATGGTCGATGTTGCCCGCCACGAAGAACAGAGGGGCCTTGTACAGTGCGTGGGCCAACAGGAGGGCGGCCACCGCCACGGTGGCCGCGGAGCCCTTGATTCCGATCAGCATGGTCAGCGTGCCCAGTGTGGCCACGGTAGACCACGCCAGGATGCGCTTGAGGTCGCGCTCGCGCAGGGCCAGCGTCATGCCCCAGGCCGCCGTGACGGAGCCGGCGCCCATCAGCAAGGTGGCCCACAGGTCGTCGTGACCGAAGGCGGGATCCAGCCTGGCCATCAGATAGATGCCCAGCTTCACCATCGTGGCCGAGTGCAGGTAGGCGGACACCGGGGTGGGCGCGGCCATTGCATTGGGCAGCCAGAAGTGGAAGGGGAACTGCGCGCTCTTGGTAAAGCAGCCGATGACGATCAGCAGCATGGCGGTGGTCAGCGCCGGGCTGGCGGGCAAGTCGGGCACGGTTCGCACGAGCTGCGAGATCTCGTAGGTGCCCGCAACATGCCCGAGCGTGAGGAAACCGGCCAGCAGAACCAGCCCGCCGGAGCCCGTGACCAACAAAGCCTGTTGGGCCGATTTACGGCTTTTCTCTTCCTCGTGGTTGAAGCCGACCAGCAGGAAAGAGGTCAGGCTGGTCAGTTCCCAGAAGACGAACAGGAAGATCAGGTTGTCGGCCGTGACGCAACCGATCATGGCCAGCATGAACAGCGTCAGCAGCGTATACAACCGCTGCTGATACCGGTGGCCCGCCAGGTAGCCGCCGGCATACACGAACACGGCTGTACCCACCCCGGTGATCATCAGCAGAAACAGCGCCGACAACCCATCGATGCGCCAGGCCGCCGCGACGCCGGCGCCTTCCATCCATGGAAGGCTGCCAGTCAGCGGAAGATCATGTTGCCACAGCAGCCAGCATAGCCCGCTCAGGGCGGCCAATGGCAGCAGGGTGAACGCGACACAAGCCAGAGCGCCCATGCCGGCATGCGAATCGTGGTCAGGGTGAGATGGCGACATAGCCCGCAAGCATAACGCAGGCTGCCTTCATTCCCGGCGCGTGGGGCCGGCCGCCTCAGGCGTGTGGGGTCTGGCCGTGGTGCGGCTTCCAGAAGAAGTGAACCAGCGCGTAGCCCAGCACGGACATCACCACCGCCAGGATCACGAGCCCGAGGGCCAGGGGCGCGCCCGCCGACTGCAGCGTCATCCACAGTCCTTCCAGCCAGCCGTGCTGAGCGGCAAGCGTCTCGCGTTGTTGCGCCACCATTTCGGCGGTCACCGGGTCCAGCCCCTGTCCCAGAATGCCGGAACCAATCTGGTAGGCAAGCCAGTAGATCGGCGGAAAGGTAAAGGGATTGGTGATCAGCGTACAAGCGGCACAGATCGCGACATGACCCCGTAGCGCCACGGCCACAAGGACGGCGAACAGAATCTGCGCCACGGGCAACAGCAGCCCGAAAAACAGGCCAATGGCCACCGCCTTCGCGACGCTGTGGCGGTTCAGGTGCCAGAGTCGGTCGTCACGCAGATACGGCCACAGCGGACGCAGCCATGGCTTGGACAGCAACTCTTCCCGGGAGGGAATCCATTTTTTGGTGTGGTGCAGCATGACGGGCGAGCGGATCGCGGCTCACTGGCGAACTTCCTCTTGTTGGATGTTGCTGTGAAGACATCGGTCTGTCAAGACGGTCGCCGGCGCGAACCATGGGAAAGCGGGACGAATCACCATCCGTGTCCTTCGCACCGTGCCCTGACGACGGCTCGACGGTGGCAGGCGGTCGGTTGGACAAGCATGTGTCAAAAAGGAACAGGGATACTACGAAGCAACAAATTGTGGGGACGGGCGCAAGGTCTCGCCTGTGCTGGGACACCGCATCACGGGTGCTCCGGCCGATCGCTACAAGGCGCCACAAGCGCAAGACCACGGAACCTGCAACATGAATGCCATTCTCCAGAGCGACGTTGCTGTCGCCACCCCCCTCGTGCCTGTCCCGGAAGCGTTCGAGCGTGCTGCGCACGTGAGTGGTCGAGCGGCGTACGACCGGCTGTGCGCGGAGGCGCAGTCTGACTACGAGGGGTATTGGGCGCGTCACGCGCGAGAGCTGCTGAGCTGGAAGCGGCCGTTCACGAAGGTGCTCGACGAGAGCCAGGCGCCGTTTTACAAGTGGTTTGACGACGGGCTGCTGAACGTGTCGTACAACTGCCTGGACCGGCATGTGGAAGCCGGGCTGGGCGAGCGCACGGCCATCATCTTCGAAGCCGATGATGGGGCCGTGAGCAAAGTGAGCTACGGCGAGTTGCTCAAGCGGGTGTGCCGGCTGGCCAATGCGCTGAAGGCGCAGGGCGTGAACAAGGGCGACCGGGTTGTCATCTACATGCCGATGTCGGTCGAGGGCGTGGTGGCGATGCAGGCGTGTGCCCGCATCGGGGCCACCCACTCGGTCGTGTTCGGCGGCTTCTCGGCACAAAGTCTGCGCGACCGCGTGGAAGACGCCGGCGCCGTGATGATTCTGACGGCCGACGAGCAGGTGCGCGGCGGCAAGACGCTGCCGCTCAAGCAGATCGTGGATGAGGCGCTGGCGCTGGGCGGCTGCGAGTCAATCAAGCGTGTGCTGGTCAACCAGCGCACGGGCGGCAAGGTGGCGATGACCGAAGGCCGCGACCTGTGGCTGCATGAGGCGCTGGCGGGCCAGGCCGAGACGTGCGAGCCGGAGTGGGTCGAAGCCGAACACCCGCTGTTTTTGCTGTACACGTCGGGCTCGACCGGCAAGCCCAAGGGCGTGCAGCACAGCACGGGCGGCTACCTGCTGCATGCGGCGCTGACCATGCGCTGGACGTTCGACATCCAGCCCAGCGACGTCTTCTGGTGCACGGCCGACATCGGCTGGGTCACCGGTCACACATATGTGGCGTATGGCCCGCTGGCCAACGCTGCGACCCAGGTTGTGTTTGAAGGTGTGCCCACCTATCCGGATGCGGCACGGTTCTGGCGCATGATCGAGGCCCACAAGGTCTCGATCTTCTACACCGCACCGACGGCCATCCGGGCGCTGATCAAGGCGGCCGAGACACAGGCCGAGGTGCATCCCCGCAAGTTCGACCTGTCCAGCCTGAGGCTGCTGGGCACGGTGGGCGAGCCGATCAACCCGGCGGCCTGGCAGTGGTACCACAAGGAAATCGGCGGCGGCCGCTGCCCGATCGTGGACACCTTCTGGCAGACCGAAACCGGCGGCCACATGATCACCCCGCTGCCGGGCGCACATGCGCTGACGCCGGGCTCGTGCACGCTGCCGTTCCCGGGCATTGATGCGGCGGTGGTGGATGAGACGGGCAAGGAAGTGCCGTGGGGGCAGGGCGGCGTGCTGGTGGTGCGCAAGCCCTGGCCGTCGATGATCCGCACGATCTGGGGCGATGCCGAGCGGTTCAAGAAGAGCTACTACCCGGCGGACTTTGGCGGGACGTACTACCTGGCCGGTGACGGGGCGATCCGCGATGCCGAGACGGGGTACTTCACGATCACCGGTCGCATCGATGACGTGCTGAACGTGTCGGGCCACCGGATGGGGACGATGGAGATCGAGTCGGCGCTGGTGTCGCACCCGCTGGTGGCCGAGGCGGCCGTGGTGGGTCGCCCCGACGATGTGACGGGCGAGGCGATCTGTGCCTTTGTGGTGCTCAAGCGTCCGCGTCCGGAAGGCGAAGAGGCCAAGGCACTTGCCAAGACGTTGCGCGACCATGTTGCACAAGAGATTGGCCCGATTGCCAAGCCCAAGGACATCCGGTTTGGGGATAACCTGCCCAAAACCCGGTCGGGGAAAATCATGCGGCGTTTGCTGCGGGTGATTGCCAAGGGTGAAACGGTCACCCAGGACACCAGCACGCTGGAAAACCCAGCCATCCTCGATCAGCTGGCTCAGAGTAACTGAGCACCGCCTGAATCACATTTCTGCAAATTCTTTTCCCGGCCATCGAATATGGCCGGGATTGTTTTGACGCGCACCAATTCATTGGTAGCAAAGTATCTTTCGGAGGTGCGTGTGAAGATCACGGATAAACCCTCGCACCGAGTATTTGCCCTCATCACAAATTGACTGGATCCCCCCAGGATAAGGGGGTGAATACGCCACAAGCGTCGTCGCACCTGTCTCGCACGAGGAGCATCGCATGGTCAGAAAGGTTAAACGGCACGGTCGTCAGGCCGTTGGAGGGCGGCGCCCACTGATTTGCCTTTCTGCCTCAGCCGGTGACGCGACGTGGGTCAGCCCGGGCGGGCCAATCCATTCTCATACCCGACCATTCAGTTTCGAGTCGTGGCGCCAAAAGCGCTCGTTTCGGCTGGATGAAACCCATGGCGAACGTCAACGCCAGCTCTTGCACATGACACTTCGAGGAGAATGTCCATGACGACTGACGACAACGCAAAGGCCTATTGGTCTGCAACGCTGAAGCTATTGACCAAAGTATTGGTCATCTGGGCCGTTGTGTCCTACGGCGCCGGCATTTTGTTTGCTTCCGCGCTCAACAGCATCAAGCTCGGCGGGTATCCGCTCGGGTTCTGGTTCGCCCAGCAGGGCTCCATCTACGTGTTCATTGCGCTGATCTTCTGGTACGCCAAGAAGATGGGTGACATCGACCGCCAGTTCGGCATGCAGGAAGACTGATCGCGAGGCACACGAAATGGATCTTCAGACCCTTACCTATCTGATCGTGGGCGCCACGTTCGCGCTCTACATCGGCATTGCCGTGTGGGCCCGGGCGGGCAGCACCAAGGACTTCTATGTTGCCGGCGGCGGGGTGCACCCTGTGACCAACGGCATGGCCACGGCGGCTGACTGGATGTCGGCCGCTTCGTTCATCTCGATGGCGGGCCTCATTTCCAACATGGGCTACGGCGGCGCTGTGTTCCTGATGGGCTGGACGGGCGGCTATGTGCTGCTGGCCTGCCTGCTGGCACCGTATCTGCGCAAGTTCGGCAAGTTCACCGTGCCTGAGTTCATCGGCGATCGGTACTACTCGCAACTGGCGCGCAACGTGGCCGTCGTCTGCCTGCTGGTGGCCTCGATCACCTACATCATCGGGCAGATGACCGGCGTGGGTGTGACCTTCGCACGCTTCCTCGGTGTGTCGAGCGACCAGGGCATCTACATCGGCATGGCCATCGTGTTTGCCTACGCGGTGTTCGGTGGCATGAAGGGCATCACCTATACCCAGGTGGCTCAGTACATCGTGCTGATCCTGGCCTACCTGGTGCCGGCGTTCTTCATCTCGCTGAACCTGACGGGGACGTTCCTGCCGCAGCTGGGTCTGGGTGCCAACCTGGCTGGTACGGACGTGTCCCTGCTGACCAAGCTGGATCAGGTGGTGAGCGACCTCGGCTTCGGCCAGTACACCACGACGGCTGCGGGCAGCACCATCAACATGGTGTTCTACACCATCTCGCTGATGATCGGCACCGCCGGCTTGCCTCACGTGATCGTGCGCTTCTTCACCGTTCCCAAGGTGGCGGATGCACGTTACTCGGCAGGTTGGGCGCTGATCTTCATCGCGTTGCTGTACACCACGGCGCCTGCCGTGGGCGGCATGGCCCGTCTGAACCTGTTCGGCACGACCAACTCGGCCGTGGGGATCACGCAGGACGAAACCGGTCAGCTGGTGGTGAACCCGGAGGTGGTCAAGGCCAAGCCTGACATGTTCGCTCCCGAGGCCAGCCTGGTCTATGAACAGCGTCCGGACTGGATGAAGCGCTGGGAAAAGACCGGCCTGCTGAAGTGGGAAGACAAGAACGGCGACGGTCGCATCCAGTACTACAAGGATGACACCAAGAACGAAGCTGTGCTGGCCAAGGCCGAAGCTGCAGGCTGGAAGGGCAACGAGCTGACCGTGAACGCCGACATCATCGTGCTGGCCAACCCGGAAATCGCACAGCTGCCCAACTGGGTGATTGCGCTGGTGGCAGCGGGTGGTCTTGCAGCGGCGCTGTCGACCGCAGCCGGTCTGTTGCTGGCCATCTCGTCTGCGATCTCGCACGACCTGATCAAGGGCGCCATCAACCCCAACATCAGCGAGAAGAACGAGCTGCTGGCTGGCAAGATCGCCATGGCAGGCGCCATCTTCGTGGCGGGTTACCTGGGTCTGAACCCGCCGGGCTTCGCGGCCGGGACGGTGGCACTGGCCTTCGGGATCGCTGCTTCGACGATCTTCCCGGCCTTGATGATGGGCATCTTCAGCAAGACCATCACCGACAAGGGTGCATCGGCCGGCATGATCGCAGGCTTGGCTGTGACGCTGTTCTACGTGTTCGCGCACAAGGGCATCTTCTTCGTGAAGGGCACCGAGTACCTGGACCTGATCGGCGGTGCCAACAGCTTCTTCACCGTGACGCCAGAAGCCTTCGGCACGGTGGGGGCGCTGGTGAACTTCGCGGTGGCCTTCCTGGTCAGCAAGATGTCCGCACCTGTGCCCTCGCACATCGCTGCGATGGTGGATTCGGTGCGCGCACCGAAGGGTGCTGGTCAGGCAGTGTCACACTGACGGTGTGAGTATCCCGCACGCACGCCGGTGACCCCGGCGGGCGTGCGGCAGGGGTCGGTCACCCGTGGCCGGCCCCGTTGTTCTGGTTCACAATGGCTTCGGGCTGTCGCAGCGCCACATCATGGCGCTGTGTGATTCAGGTGGCTGACATGAGCATCTTCATCTTCAACTGGCTTTTCCTGCTGGCCCTCTTCCCTGTGGCCTTTTTCTGGTTGCGCCGTGCGTGGCGCATCCTGGCTCGACGAGACTTTTCCGAGGTGGCGCTGAAGAAGGGGGTCGCCCCGGCTGACGCCGAGCGCTACGCGCCTTATGAGATGGCCATCAACCTCGTCGGTGGCTTGGTCCTGGTCGGCTTGCTGGTGTCCGTGCTCGGCTTTCAAGCGCTGTCCCAGGAGGACTGGGTGGCGCTGGCCGGGTCGACGTTGTGGGTCAAGCTGTTGGCGTCGTTTGCGCTAAGCCGTCACGCCCACGGACTGGGGCTGGGCAAGCGCGCGTCGGCGATGACCAAGGCCGCGGCCAAGTAAGCGCCAGAAGCAACAAACCCCGCCTGGGGCGGGGTTGATGACAAAACGGGAGACGCGGGCCCATGGCCCGCCGCCTTCATTTCAGTGACAGCACCCACTGGGCCAACTGGAGTGCTTCGGCTTCCTTGACCTGGGCCTGCGGGGGCATGGCGCCCATGGGCATGTTCCAGACACCGCCACCGCCCTTGACGATCTTCTGAGCCAGCTTGGCGTCCGCGCCTTTCTGGCCGCGGTACTTGTCAGCCACCGCCTTGAAGGAGGGGCCCAGCATGGGCTTGTCAACAGCGTGGCACGCCAGACAGGCCTTCTGTTGGGCCAGTTGCTGGCTGGCCAGAGCCGGGGTCACCGAGGCGGCCGCCAGCGCGGCAACCGCCAGGATGGAGGACAGGAATTTCATGGGGAATCCTTCCAGTGGGTCCGTTACAGTTCAGGGGTACTTTATAAACGTTTTCGTGGCGTCCTCGGTTGACCCGCCCCAAACAATGCCGAGGCGTCCGCGAGATGAAGAGGTGAGCGATGTGGTTCGTGGGATTGGGCGTGGCCCTGCTGGTGATGAACCTGGCGGGCATCGGTCCGGTCGGGGAGTGGACATGGCGGGAGCAGTGGTGGTTGATGCTGGCGCCGTTTGCCCTGGCCGTGGCGTGGTGGTCTTGGGCCGATGCGACCGGATGGAACAAGCGCAAGGCCATGCAGAAGATGGCCGATAAGCGCGAGGCGCGCCGACGGCAACACCTCGACGCGCTCGGCTTGCAGGAAAAGCAGGATAAGAAACGCGGAAAGTGAGCCGATCGGCCCCGCTGCGCGTGGGGCTGCCTCGCTGTTGACGCAGGTCGGGGGCTAAACTTCAGGGCTTTGGTTGTCCCCACGGAGTTGACTCCATGCCCCAATACCGTTCCCGTACCACGACTGCCGGCCGCAACATGGCGGGTGCGCGCGCGCTGTGGCGTGCCACCGGCATGAAGGATGCCGACTTCGAGAAGCCCATCATCGCAGTGGCCAACAGCTTCACGCAGTTTGTGCCTGGCCACGTCCACCTGAAGGACCTGGGCCAGCTGGTGGCGCGTGAAATCGAAGCGGCTGGCGGCGTGGCCAAAGAGTTCAACACGATTGCTGTGGACGATGGCATTGCCATGGGGCACGGCGGCATGCTCTATTCGCTGCCCTCGCGCGACCTGATTGCAGACAGCGTCGAGTACATGGTCAACGCCCACTGTGCCGATGCGCTGGTGTGCATTTCGAACTGCGACAAGATCACGCCGGGCATGCTGATGGCGGCCATGCGGCTGAACATTCCGGTTGTGTTCGTCTCCGGCGGCCCCATGGAGGCTGGCAAGGTCAAGATCGAAGGCAAGGTGATTGCGCTCGATCTGGTCGACGCCATGGTCAAGGCGGCTGACAAGAGCTGCTCGGATGAAGAAGTGGCCGAAGTCGAACGCTCGGCTTGCCCGACCTGCGGCTCGTGCTCGGGCATGTTCACGGCCAACTCGATGAACTGCCTGACCGAGGCGCTGGGCCTCTCGCTGCCGGGCAATGGCACCATCGTCGCCACTCACGCCGACCGCGAGAAGCTGTTCCGCCAGGCTGGTCGCACCGTGGTGGCCCTGGCCAAGCGTTACTACGAGCAGGACGACGAGAGCGTGTTGCCGCGCAACATCGGCAGCTTCAAGGCCTTCGAGAATGCCGTGGCGCTCGACGTGGCCATGGGGGGCTCCACCAACACCGTGCTGCACCTGCTGGCCGCAGCGAAAGAGGCCCAGGTCGACTTCACGATGAAGGACATCGACCGTATCTCGCGCAAGGTGCCCTGCCTGAGCAAGGTGGCGCCGGCCGTGCCGGACGTGCACATCGAAGACGTGCACCGCGCGGGCGGCATCATGTCCATCCTGGGCGAGCTGGCCCGTGGCGGCCTGCTGCACACCGACGTGCCGACCGTGCACAGCCCCACGATGGGCGAAGCCATTGCCAAGTGGGATGTCACGCAGACGCAGGACGAGGCCGTGCATACCTTCTACAAGGCTGCGCCGGGAGGCATCCCCACCCAGGTCGCGTTCTCGCAGGACAGCCGGTGGAAGAAGCTGGATCTCGACCGCGAGAAGGGCGTGATCCGCAGCACCACCCACGCATTCACGCAAGACGGTGGCCTGGCCGTGCTGTACGGCAACATCGCCGAGAAGGGCTGCATTGTGAAGACAGCCGGCGTCGACGAGTCGATCTGGGTGTTTTCGGGCAAGGCCCGGGTCTACGAAAGCCAGGACGATGCGGTCGATGGCATCCTGGGTGAAGAGGTGCAGGCGGGCGAGGTGGTGGTGATTCGCTACGAAGGCCCCAAGGGCGGCCCTGGTATGCAGGAGATGCTCTATCCCACCTCTTATCTCAAGAGCCGTGGTCTGGGCAAGGCCTGCGCGCTGCTGACCGATGGCCGCTTCTCCGGCGGCACGTCCGGCCTGTCCATTGGTCACGCTTCGCCTGAGGCGGCCATGGGCGGCGCCATTGCGCTGGTCGAGAACGGCGACACCATCGAGATCGACATCCCCAACCGCCGCATCCATCTCGCCATCAGCGACGAGGAAATGGCCCGTCGTCGTGCGGCGATGGAAGCCAAGGGCCCCAACGCCTGGAAGCCGGCCAACCGCGAGCGTTACGTGTCGGCCGCGCTGCAGGCTTATGCGCTGCTGACGACCTCGGCCGACACGGGCGCGGTCCGCGACCTCAGCCAGGTTCAGCGCTGAGCGCCGGGCGGCGCGGCGGTGGATGCCGCCGCGCCCGCCAGGGCCTGGGCCAAGCCCAGGCCAACCATGTCGGCCTTGGGCACGACGGTCACGTGCGGGAACGGGATCTCGATGCCCTTGGCGTCGAAGGCCTCCTTGAGTCGTTTCAGGTAGGCGCGTCGTACCGTCCATTGCTGCAGCGGCGCCACCTTGAAGCGGGCACGGATCACGATGGCCGAGTTGGCCCACTGGTCGACGCCTGCGATCTCGAAGTCGCCTGCGATGCGCGGCGCATGCTCCGGATCGGCGATCAGTTGTGTGGCCACGGCCTGCATGGTCTGGATCGCGTCGTCCAGGTTCACCCCATAGGCCACACCGATGTCGACCACGGCAAAGGCGAAATGGCGGCCCATGCTGACCACACTGTCGATCGAGCCGTTGGGCACGAAGTGCACATGGCCGTCGTAGTCCCGCAGGCGGACGTAGCGCAGCGTGACTTCTTCCACCACGCCGGCGTGCTGACCGAGCCGTACCACGTCGCCCTGACGCACCTGATCTTCCAGCAAGAGCGACAGGCCGGCGAAGTAGTCCTTCACCAGGCTTTGTGCTCCAAAGCCGATGGCCACGCCGGCCACGCCTGCTGCGCCCAGCAGCGGCGCCACGGAGACGCCCAGCTCCGCCAGGATCAACATGCCTGCCAGCGCACACACGACCACCGTGGTGGCATAGCGCAGGGCGCGGGCCAGCGTTTCGGCGCGCTGGATGGCTTCGCGGTCTTCCATGCGCGCCGTCAGGCGCCCATGGAAGCCGCGGATCAGGCGGCGCGTCACGCTCACAGCCAGCCAGGCCATCAGCACGATGGCGGTGATGCGCAGCGTTGCGGCAGCCGCGCCGTCCAGCAGGCCCGCGAGGGCGGTCAACTGCTCATGCGGATTCATTCACACTCCTTTTTGTGGTGATCAGATGACGGTTTCCCATGGGCGCGACAGGCGTGTGGCCCCGTGGATGATGCCGACCATGGAATAGGTCTGAGGCAGGTTGCCCCACAGTTCGCCGGTCTGCGGGTGAAGGTCTTCCGACAGCAGGCCGACGTGGTTGCGCGCGGCCAGCAGGGTGGAGAACAGCTCGCGTGCTTCGTCCACGCGACCAATGCGGGCCAGGGCGTCCACGCGCCAGAACGAGCACACATTGAAGGCCGTTTCAGGCTTGCCGAAATCGTCGGGGGCTTCGTAACGCCGCATGTACGGGCCTTCACACAGGTGGGTTTCCAGCGCCTGCACCGTGCTCAGAAAGCGCGGGTCGCACGGGTCGATGAAGCCGACCTCGGCCATCAGCAACACGCTGGCGTCCAGGTGCTCGCCGCCAAAGCTCTCGACAAAGGCCTGCCGGCCCGGGTGCCATGCGCAGGTGAGGATGGTGTTGCGGATGGTTTCCGCGCGCTTGGCCCACATCAGCGCGTCATCGGGGCAGCCGAGCGCGTGGGCCACCTTGGCAAGTCGGTCGCACGCCGCCCAGCACATCAGGCTTGATGAGGTGTGCACGCGGGCGCGCGTACGCAGCTCCCACATGCCGGCATCCGGCTGGTCATGTACGCGCCAGGCCTGCTCCCCTACGCGCTCAAGGCGCCGAAAATCTTCCAGGCCGGCAGGTTGCAGCAGGCGGTGGTCATGGAAGGCCTGGGCTGCGCCCAGCACGATGTTGCCGTACACGTCGTGCTGAATGTGCTCATAAGCCTGGTTGCCGGTGCGCACAGGCCCCATGCCGCGGTAGCCGGGCAGGTGGTTCACGATGTGTTCGGTGAGCTGGTGCTCAAGACCGACGCCATACAGCGGCTGAATGTGGCCGTCCGGGCTGTCGCTGACCACGTCGTGCAGCCAGTGCAGGTAGCGCTCCATCGTGCCGACTTCGGACAGCGAGTTCAACGCCCGCACCACGAAGAAGGCATCGCGCAACCAGCAGAAGCGGTAATCCCAGTTGCGGCCGCTGTGGGGCGCTTCGGGCAGGCTGGTGGTCATCGCCGCCACGATGGCCCCGGTTTCCTCGTACTGACACAGCTTGAGCGTGATCGCCGAGCGAATCACAGCCTCCTGCCAGTCGAGCGGAATGGCCAGGCGCCGGGTCCATTCGCGCCAGTGGTCATGGGTCTGCTCCTCAAACTGTCTGGCGGTTTCTTCAATCGCACCGGAAAAAGTTTCATCCGGGCCGAGTAAAAAGCTCAGCGTCCCGTGCAGCGCGAACCACGTCGACTGCGCTACATAGGTGATGGGCGCGTTGGTGTTGAGCCGCCAGGTCTGGTCCGGCAGCACGTAGCGCAGGTGGTTGCTTCCGCGGGTGATGGCGGGCACCTCGGCGCCCCATCCACCGCGCGGGGTCAGGCCGATCCGGATGCGTGGGCGGCCTTGCAGCACATGCACGCGACGCACCAGCTGGCTGGGGCGGAACATGCGATCGCGGCGCTGGAAGCGGGGCGCGAAGTCGTGGATCTCGATGCCTTCGCCCAGCGTGTTGTGCAGACGCGTGACGAGGATGGCCGTGCCGGGAAGGTAGTGCTGCTCGGATGACACCTGGTTTTCCAGCTCGATCCACCACTGTCCGGGGCGCCCTGGTGCGCCGTCGCCGCCGAGCAGGCCGTGGAAGAGCGGGTCGCTATCGAAGCGGGGCAGGCACGCCCATTGCACCGTGCCGTGCCGGTCGATGAGGGCGCTGACGGCGCCATTGCCGATCAGACCCAGGTCCATGGAGACCGTGTGCGCAGCGGGGTGGTTCATCGTGTGCCTCCTGAAAGTCTGTGTCACATGTATATTTGCACAAATACAAATTGCCGGCCAGTCCAGTGCGTATCAAGACCCTCCGCCTGCAACTTCGATTCCTGGCCCCCTTGGCGCTGGTGTTTGCCGCTGTGGCCTATGTGTCGTTGCCTTTGATCGACAACCTGATGCTGCGTTGGGCCGCCCGTGACCTCGCGTTGCGCGGGACGCTGGTGGCCAATGCCATGTCGGATTCGGTGGCGCGCTCGCTGAGCGAAGGCGATCTCGCCGGCCTGACTGCCTTGTTCGAGCGCACCGCCACCGACGAGCGGCTGCTCGGCATGGCCTTGTGCGGCACAGATGGGGCGCTGCTCAGCCAGACCGCCCGATTGCCTGAATCCGTCGACTGTGCCCTGGTGCAGACGCCCGCGGAGACGCCCGGGCTGTTGTCGCTGCACAGCGGGGCTGTCCAGGTGGGGCGCCATCCGATTGTGGTGGAGGGGGTGCCACTGGCCGATCTGCTCGTGGTCCACGACATGAGCATTCTCCAGCGGCGCAGCGCTGACACGCAGGGTTACCTGTTGCTGCTGCTGGTGGGGCTGGGGGCCCTGATGTCGCTGATCACGATGGTGGTGGCGCAACTCAGCTGGCGAGGCTGGGTGGCAGGGGCCCGGGCCATTCTTCGGGGCGAGGGTCTGATCCGGCCGTTCGACCGTCCGGTGCCCGAGTTGGCGCCCCTGGCCGAGGAACTGCGCGAGCGCCTGCGTGAACTGGAAGACGGTTACCGTCGTCTGCAGGTGGCCGATGCGCCGTGGGATCCTGCCCGCCTGCGCGCGCTGCTGAACACGCAACTGCGTGGCGATCAGGTCATCGTCGTGGCCAACCGTGAGCCGTACATCCATGAGCGCACCGACGCGGGCGTGCGGGTGCGGCGGCCAGCCAGTGGTCTGGTGACCGCCGTCGAGCCTGTGATGCGGGCCTGCTCGGGCACTTGGATCGCTCACGGCAGCGGTTCGGCCGACCGTGACGCAGTGGACGCCCATGACCGCGTCAGCGTCCCGCCTGGGCAACCCGAGTACACGCTGCGGCGCGTTTGGCTGACGCCGGAGGAAGAGCAGGGCTACTACTACGGCTTTGCCAACGAGGGACTGTGGCCGCTATGTCATGTCGCCCACGTGCGCCCGGTGTTCCGCGAGAGCGACTGGCGCGCTTACTGTGAGGTCAACGCGCGCTTTGCCGATGCGGTGGTGGCCGAGGCCAAGAGCGACGATCCCATCGTTCTGGTGCAGGACTACCACTTCGCGCTGCTGCCGGCCATGGTGCGCGAGCGCCTGCCGCGGGCCACCATCATCACCTTCTGGCACATTCCCTGGCCCAACCCCGAATCGTTCGGCATCTGCCCCTGGCGCGAGGCTCTCGTCGAAGGTCTGCTGGGCAGCACCATTCTCGGCTTCCACACGCCCACGCACGGGCGCAATTTCATCGAGACGGTCGATCGTTTCGTGGAGGCGCGCATCGAGCACGAACACGGCATCGTCCGCCATGCCGGACACGACACCCTCGTGGCGAACTATCCGATCTCGATCCGCTGGCCCGCGCAGCAGGAGACTGCGGGGTGGACGCCCGTGGCCGAGGCGCGGGCGAACGTGCGTCAGGCGCATGGGCTGTCAGCGCAGCACCGCATCCTTCTCGGGGTGGACCGATTCGATTACACGAAGGGCATTCTGGAGCGCCTGCATGCCTTCGAACGCCTGTTGGCCAAGTATCCAGAGTGGGTCGGCGAGGTCAGTCTGCTTCAGGTGGCGGCGCCCACGCGAAGCGAGCTTGACGAGTACCAGGACTTCCAGCACCGTATCCATCGTGTCACCGCGCGCATCAACGCCCGGCATGGCCGGCCTGGCTATGTGCCGGTAATCCTGCTGGCGCAGCACCATGAGCCCCATCAGCTCCTGGACTTGTATCGCGCAGCCGACGTGTGCCTCGTCACCAGCCTTCACGATGGCATGAACCTGGTGTGCAAGGAGTTCGTGGCCGCACGTGATGACGAGCAGGGCGTGCTTGTGCTGAGCCGCTTTGCTGGCGCGGCGCGCGAGTTGGCCGAGGCCCTGATCGTCAACCCCTATCACGTCGAGGAGTGCGCGGATGCGCTGCACCAGGCACTGGGCATGTCGCCCGATGCCCAGCGCGAGCGCATGGCCAGCCTGCGCATGGTCGTGCGTGAACACAACGTCTACCGGTGGGCCGGTCGCATGCTGTCCGACACCGCCCGCCTGCGTCTGCGCAGCCGAATCGAAGCCCGCTTGAAGGAGTCCTGACCATTGAATACGCACGCCGCTGCCCGACTTGCCGCGCTCAGCCCTCAGGGGCGCCAGCACCTGCAGGCTGTTTTGCACCCGCCGCCCGCCTTGTTGGTGTTCGACTTCGACGGCACGCTGGCGCCCATCGTGGCACAGCCCGATGCCGCACGTGCCCCGCTGGCAGTGGCCCGCGCGCTGGAGGCGCTCATGCAGCACCATGTGGTGGCCATCGTCACGGGCCGCGCGGTGGACGACGTGGCGGGGCGGCTCGGGTTTGTGCCTCACCATGTGCTGGGCAGCCACGGCGCAGAAGACCCGGCCGATGTCCAGTCGGCGGAGCGCATTGCCCATCATCGCAGCGCGCTGGATGAACTGCGGGCGGCGTGTGACGGGTCCTGGGCAGCTTCGCTCGGCGATGCGGGCGTGCAGGTCGAGGACAAGGGCTTGTCGCTGGCCTTTCACTATCGGCTCTCGCGGGACCGGCAGCACGCGCTGTCTGTGGTGCGTGGCCTGCTCGCCGAGCATGGAGGAGGGCTGAGGACGTTCGACGGCAAGTGTGTGGTCAACGCCATGGCCGACGAAGCGCCCGACAAGGCCGATGCGGTGGAGACACTGGTGGCCCGGACCGGCATCTCGCGCGTGGTCTTTGCGGGCGACGATGTCAACGATGAGCCGGTCTTCGAGCGCCGCAGGCCCGGCTGGTTCACGGTGAAAGTGGGCGGTGATCCCCGACAGTCTGCGGCGGAGTTCCATCTGGGGGGCACGGCCGAGATGGCGTTGTTTCTGGCGGCCTGTCTGCGCTGCAGTCGTTAGCGGGCTGCGAGCAGCGCTGTAGCTGGGCCTGAGCCAGCGCGGCGTACATCGGTGCGCTCACCAGGCGAGACACGGCACTGGCGACCATGGCGCAGGCCATCAGGCTGAGCACGAGGGCGTGCCCTTCGACCATTTCCATGACGATGATGAACGCCGTGATCGGGGCCTGGGTGGCCGCGGCCAGAAAGCCCACCATGCCCAGCGCAATGAAGGCGGGCTCCCGCAGGTGCCCCAACCATTGGGCAACGTCGCTGCCGATGCCGGCCCCGATGGCCAGGGACGGGGCGAACACGCCGCCCGGCGCACCCGACCAGGCCGACAGCCAGGTGGCCAGAAAGCGCAGGGGCGCGTACAGCGCGTGGGTGTCGTCCTGCCCCGTGAGCAGCGTATGCGTGGTGGCGTAGCCGCTGCCAAAGGTTGCGCCCCCGCTGACCACGCCAATGACGGCCACCGCCAGCCCGCACGCAGCCGCGAAGGCCACGGGCCGTCGCTCACGCCAGCGGCTCAGGCGGTCATGCCCCCCGACCAGCGATTGCACCACCAGGCGAGAAAACACGCCGCCGGCCAGCCCAGTCGCCAGGGCGATGCACAGGCCCGGCCACCACAATGCCGCCGGGCTGGCTGACGTCTGGATCTCGCCAAAGTACGCCTTGTCGCCATAGATGGAGACTGCGATCAGGCCAGAGAGCACGATGGCGGCGATCAGCAGCCCGCTGGAGCGGTCCTCGGGCTTCCGGGACAGCTGTTCAATCGCGAACATCACCCCCCCCAGCGGCGTGTTGAAGGCCGCGCCCACGCCGGCCGCACCACCCGCCACCATCAGGCTGCGTTCGCTGATCTGACTGCCTCGCGGCAGCCAGCGGCGCGCGTGGTGCATCACGCCGGCGGCCACCTGAACCGAAGGGCCTTCCCGGCCGGTAGACAAACCGGCCAGCAGGCTGCCTGTGGTCAGCAACAATTTGGCCACTGACAAGCGCAGCGAGACAAACAGCCCACGCTGCTGAGGCGGCACATTCTGGTCGAGCGCAGCCAGCACCTGCGGGATGCCCGAACCCGCCGCGCCCGGCGCCCAGCGTCGGGTGAGCCACACCACAGCCGCGGTCACGAGCGGCGTCCACACCAGCGCCCATCCGGGATGGCTCTCCGTGATGCGAAAAAAGCCGCTCAGTGCCCATTCCGACAGCCGCGTCAGCAACACCACGCTGAGCCCGGCCAGTACGGCAAACCCCAATACAACGGCGCGTGCAGCCCAGCGCCGCCAGTCGGATAATTCTTCTCTGACCGAGTCAGCCACCGAGGCCGGTGATGCGTTAGAGGGCTCGTTCACAGCCAGCCTTTCATCATGTCAGAACGCCTCAAGCGAACCCGCCCCGCCGTATCGGTCGAAGACGCCATCGACGGCCTCACCCCTCAGGCGGCGCAGGTGCTTCGCCAGTTCCGCATCGTGTTCAACACTGTGCGGAACCACTTTCAACAGATCGAGCGCCAGTCGGGGCTCGGCGGCGCTCAGCTGTGGACGCTGAGTCTGGTGGCGAAACGACCGGGCATCGGCATGGGCGAACTGGCCGATGCCATGGACGTGCACCAGTCGACCGCCAGCAACCTCATCCGGTTGCTCGTTCGCAAGCGTCTGGTGCGTTCGTCGCGGGATGAAGGTGATCGTCGGGCGGTCAACCTGTTCGTCACAGACGAGGGCGTGGCGGTACTGGCGACGGCGCCGGGTCCGTTTGCCGGTGTGCTGCCGGACGCACTGGGGCGTCTCGATGCGGAAACCCTGGACCGGCTGAGCGACGACCTGGCCACCCTGATCGACGTGCTCAGCGTGGAGGAGCCGGAAACGGCCGCGCGCACACCGTTGGCGGGGCTGGGCTGAACCGATTTGCACCCATATAATCGGCCGCGTGACGATCTGGCAAGCTTGCCGCACGTTGCATTCAGGAGTGTTCAAGTTGAGGCCTCGCCGCTGGCGGGGCCTTTTTTTCTCGCCCGGTCCTGAGTGGTGCCGTCTGCCCTGCCACGATGCGGTATCGTCGGGCGCATGTTGATTCACCCTCAATTCGATCCTGTGGCCCTGTCGCTGGGGCCGGTCCACATCCATTGGTATGGGCTGACCTACCTGACCGCATTCGGTCTGTTTTACTGGTTGGCGGTCCGCCGCGCTGCGCAAGCGCCGTTCGCCCAGGCCGGCTGGCACCGGCAAGCCATCGAAGACCTGCTGTTCTTTGGCGTCATGGGGGTCATCCTCGGGGGGCGTTTGGGTTATGTCCTGTTCTACAAACCGGCCCATTACCTGGCGCATCCCGGCGAGATCCTGGCCGTCTGGCAGGGCGGCATGGCCTTTCACGGTGGCTTGCTGGGTGTCATTGCAGCCATGGCGCTGTACGCGCGCCTGCGCCAGCGCACCTTCCGGGAAGTGGCCGATCTGGTGGCGCCATGCGTGCCCATCGGTCTGGCCGCGGGCCGCCTTGGCAACTTCGTCAACGGCGAACTCTGGGGCCGCGTCACCACGGCCGACGTGCCCTGGGCCATGGTGTTCCCGCAATCCGGCAGCGACCTGCCGCGCCATCCTTCGCAGCTCTACCAGTTCGCATTGGAAGGGCTGCTGCTGTTTGCGGTGTTGCAGTGGTATGGCCGCAAGCCGCGTCCCCTGGGGCGGGTTGCCGCGCTCTTTCTGATCGGCTACGGCACGCTGCGCTTTGTGGCAGAGGCCTTCCGCGAGCCCGACGATTTCCTCGGCCTGCTCGCACTGAATCTGAGCATGGGGCAGTGGTTGTGCGTGCCGATGGTGGCCCTGGGCGCCCTGATGTGGGTCACCGCAAAAAAAGACGCCCCCCAGCCCGTAGGCCAGGAGGCGTGAAGAGGTCTGTGGATATTCGCGGACCCACTGACCCCCGCTGAGGAAGGCCGCCTGGCTCTGGCGAATCAGGCAGCCACACGCACTGTTGCAAGCGGCATGCCAGGTTTGCGTGCACATCGCGGGCCCCAGCGGCGGGCTGCTCAGGCCGCGTCGCGCTGCGGATGGCCGTGCCGGGTGTACAGAAAGTCGAGCACCGCTTTGCGGCAGGCCATGTAGGTCGGGTCTTCGGCCAGTGCCACACGGTCGCGGGGGCGCGCCAGCGGCACGGGCAGCACCTCGCCGATGGTGGCCGCAGGCCCGTTGGTCATCATCACGATCTTGTCCGACAGCAGCACGGCTTCGTCCACATCGTGCGTCACCATGACCACGGTGCTCTGCGTGCGGGCCACGATCTTCAGCAACTCGTCCTGCAGGTGGGCGCGCGTGAGCGCATCCAGCGCGCCAAAAGGCTCGTCCATCAGCAGCACCTTGGGCTCCATGGCCAGGGCGCGGGCAATGCCCACACGCTGCTTCATGCCGCCCGAGATTTCCGCGGGCCGCTTGTGGATGGCGTGGCTCATGCCCACGAGGTCCAGCGCGGCCAGGGTGCGCTGCTTGAGCTTGTCCTTGCCCTCCTTGGCGGCGAACACGCGTTCAACCGCCAGGTAGACGTTCTGGTAACACGTCAGCCAGGGCAGCAATGAGTGGTTCTGAAACACCACCGCGCGCTCGGGTCCGGGCCCGGCGATCTCTTTGTTATCGCACAGCAGGCCGCCCGCTGTGGGTTGCAACAGGCCGGCAATCAGGTTGAGCAGCGTCGATTTGCCACAACCCGAATGCCCGATCAGCGCGACGAATTCGCCCTTGTCGATGCCCAGGTTGATCTCGCGCAGCGCATGAAAACGACCCTTCTTGGTGTGGAACACCATCTCGGTCTGGTGGATGTCGATGAAGTGGGACATGGTCTGATCTCCTCGAATCAACGATGGGACGGGGTCATTCGAAACTGAAGCGCTTGGCGATGGCCACCAGCGTCTGCTCCAGCAGCAGGCCCACCACGCCGATCACGAAGATGGCGATCAGGATGTGCTGGACGTTCAGGTTGTTCCATTCGTCCCAGACCCAGAAGCCGATGCCCACGCCGCCGGTCAGCATCTCGGCTGCGACGATCACCAACCAGGCGGTGCCGATCGACAGGCGCACGCCGGTCAGCATGTAGGGCAGCACCGAGGGAAAGAGGATGCGCGTGACGATCTTCCACTCCGACAGGTTCAGCACCTTGGCCACGTTCAGGTAGTCGTCGGGTACGCGCTGCACGCCCACGGCGGTGTTGATGATCATCGGCCAGATCGAGCAGATGAAGATCGTCCAGATGGCAGCCGGGTCAGCCGACTTGAACACCAGCAGGCCGATGGGCAGCCAAGCCAGTGGCGAGACGGGGCGCAGCAGGCTGATGATGGGGTTGAGCATGCTGCTGATCAGCGCAAAGCGGCCGATGATGAAGCCCAGCGGGATGCCCACCAGCGCCGCCAGACCAAAGCCCATGGCCACGCGCTGCAGCGAGAACAGGATGTTCCAGCCGATGCCTTGATCGTTCGGCCCGTTGTCATAGAACGGGTCCTTGAACAGCTCGTAGGCGGCGTCCCAGGTGGCGGCCGGCGTGGGGAAGGGGCCGGTGCCCTTGGCGGTCAGCAGTGCCCAGATGCCCACGAGCAGCGCCAGGCCGGCCAGCGGCGAGAACACCTTGATGGCCAGCCCGCCCCAGTCGATGGGCGGCCGGGGCGGTGCCGCGGGGGCGACGGTTGCGGGCGGGGCAGCAGTAGCAGAGACGGCAGGCATGGCGGATGGGGCAGAGGCAGAGGGCTGCGATGCGCGGGCGGCGTCGCGGGCTTCAAGCGGGTTGTGGAAAACGGCGCTGACCATGGTGGGCTCCTCAGTCGGTTCGAGAGAAACAGGCAGTCGTGTGAAACGGCCCGATCCGGTGTCTGCAAGAAGTCGGCCGGTGGAGCCATCCAGTCAAGTGGATGACCTGGCTGCAACGGGGGTGCAGCCGGTGCCTGTGGTGGCACTCCGCGGCCAGCGATTCAGCGGGGCTCAGTGAAAGCAGCGCGAACAACCGATCGGGTTGCACCCGTTTGGTGCATCAGGCTTTGATCTTGAAGCCGTCGGCGTACTTCCTGGGATCCTTGCCGTCCCACACCACGCCGTCGATCATCTTGCTCGTGCGCATCACGTCCTTGGGAATTGGCACGTTCAGCGCGCTGGCGGCTTGTTTGTACAGATCGATCTTGTTGACCTGCTTGGCCACGGCCAGGTAGTCCGGGTGGTCCTTCAACAGACCCCAGCGCTTGTGCTGGGTCATGAACCACATGCCGTCGCTCAGGTACGGGAAGTTCACGACGCCGTCGTTGTAGAACTTCATGTGGTTCGGGTCGTCCCAGGTCTTGCCCAGGCCGTTCTGGTAGCGGCCCAGGATGCGCTGGTTGATGGCGTCCACGCCGGTGTTGACGTACGACTTCGCGGCGATGGTCTCGGCCATCTTCAGCTTGTTCTGCAGGCCTGCGTCGATCCACTTGCCCGCCTCCAGAATGGCCATCACCACGGCGCGGGCCGTGTTGGGGTACTTCTTGACGAACTCGTCGGTGCAACCCAACACCTTCTCTGGGTGGTCTTTCCAGATTTCCTGGGTGGTGGCGGCGGTGACGCCGATGCCGTCCATGATGGCGCGGTGGTTCCAGGGCTCGCCCACACAGAAGCCGTCCATGTTGCCCACGCGCATGTTGGCCACCATCTGGGGCGGGGGCACGGTGATGACCTTGGCATCCTTCATCGGGTTGATGCCGTAGGTCGACAGCCAGTAGTAGATCCACATCGCGTGCGTGCCGGTCGGGAAGGTCTGCGCGAACGTGTACTCGCGCTTGTCCGAGCCCATCAGCTTGGCCAGCGAAGCGCCATCCACGGCCTTCTTGTCGGCCAGTGCTTTCGACAGCGTGATGGCCTGGCCGTTGTGGTTCAGGTTCATCAGCACGGCCATGTCTTTCTTGGGGCCGCCGATGCCCATCTGTACGCCGTAGATCAGGCCGTACAGCACGTGGGCCATGTGCAGGTCGCCATTGACCAACTTGTCGCGCACGCCGGCCCACGAGGCTTCCTTGGTGGGCACAATCTTGATGCCGTACTTCTTGTCGAAGCCCAGCACCGAGGCCATCACCACGGAGGCGCAATCGGTCAGCGGAATGAACCCGATCTTGACCTCTTCCAGCTCCGGCTTGTCGGAGCCCGAGGCCCAGACGACGGACTGGAGACCAGGCACAACCCCGACGGCAGTGGCGGCGGCTGCGGTTTTCAAGATCGACCGGCGGGTCTTGTTGAGGTCCTGCGAGTTCATGGTGCGAGCGTTCCTGTGTGGCAAAACAAAAAAGGCGTCTCCGTGCGCCACTCGCGCCAAAACGCAAGCAGGCCTCGGACGACACCTTTGTCGACAGCCCCGGGCGCCATCGTTGGTCACCCAGGTCACGCAAGGTCGCCGTTGACCCTGCTCACAGCAAATCACGCAAGGGCCGTGCCAACCTGTGCGCCGCTGTTTCGCCCCGTGTTTGTGCGGGGCGCTCCACTACACTGCGCGCATGTCTCAATTGATCCTGGGTGTCGAGTCGTCCTGTGACGAAACGGGCGTGGCGCTGGTGCGCGCCGATGCGGCGGGCGTGCCCCGCCTGCTGGCGCACGCCTTGCACAGTCAGATCGACATGCACCAGGCCTACGGCGGCGTGGTGCCCGAACTGGCCTCGCGCGACCACATTCGCCGAGTCGTGCCGCTGGCGCGCCAAGTCGTCCAGGAGGCCGGCTGCGCACTGGCCGATGTGGACCTGATCGCCTACACGCGGGGGCCGGGCCTGGCGGGCGCGCTGCTGGTCGGGGCGGGCTTTGCCTGCGCGCTGGGTGTGGCCCTGCAGCGCCCCTTGCTGGGCGTGCACCATCTTGAAGGGCACCTGTTGTCGCCGTTTCTGTCGGCTGACCCTCCCACGTTTCCCTTCGTGGCCCTGCTGGTATCAGGCGGGCATACCCAACTGATGCGGGTCGACGGGGTGGGGCAGTACAGCCTGCTCGGCGAGACGGTCGATGACGCCGCCGGCGAAGCCTTTGACAAGTCCGCCAAGCTCATGGGCTTGCCTTACCCCGGTGGGCCGCACCTGTCTCGTCTGGCCGAGTCGGGGCGCGACGACGCGTTCGAGTTGCCGCGCCCCATGCTGCATGCCGACAACCTGGATTTCTCGTTTGCGGGCTTGAAGACCGCGGTACGCACCCATCTGGTGCGCCTGGGTTGGCTCGACCAGCCTGCCACGCTGGCCGACCCCGCGTCCGCGCCGGTCCTGGCGGATCTGGCCGCCTCCACCCAAGCGGCCATCGTCGACGTGCTGGTGCGAAAATCGCTGGCCGCGCTCAAGCAGACCGGCCTGACCCGGCTGGTGGTGGCCGGGGGGGTGGGCGCCAATCGTCGATTGCGTGCACAACTGGACGCCGCTGCGCAGCGCCGTCGGCTTCGGGTGCATTACCCGGAGATGCACCTGTGCACCGACAATGGGGCCATGATTGCCCTGGCGGCAGCCATGCGCCTGCAAGCCGGCCTGGCACAGCCCCAGCCGGCGGCCGCCTTCGACGTCAAGCCGCGCTGGCCGTTGGCTGCAATCTGAGGTGTGTCCCCCTTCGGCGTTGTGATATAGTCGCGGGTTCGCACGTACCGGGTTGGTTTCACCTGGTGCGCAAGTCAACGCAGAAACCAGCATCCCGGTCGCATGGGTTGCGCTTGTCTCAGGCGCGCCCGGGCTGGCAGATGTCGGTCTGCACTGTCGTTTCAGGAAACATCATGTCCGTTGCAGACATCAACAAGGCCGACATCATCAAGGCCAACGCCCGTGGCCAGGCCGATACCGGCTCTCCCGAGGTGCAGGTCGCGCTGCTGACCGCCCGCATCAATGAGCTCACCCCGCACTTCAAGGCCAACAAGAAGGACCACCATGGTCGTCGTGGCCTGCTGCGCATGGTGAGCCGTCGCCGCAAGCTGCTGGACTACCTCAAGTCCAAGGACTACGATCGCTACGCTGCGCTGATCCAGAAGCTGGGCCTGCGCAAGTAAGCACCGCATGACGACAAAAAGCCTGTCTGGTGTCCTTCCAGCACAGGCTTTTTGTTTTTGACGTAGCCGACTCACTCGAACGAGCGAACGCTGTGTCATTCCAAGGGCCCGGTCCAGACACGCCGGGCCGGGTCCCTGGAATGGCATCGCGCAAGGGTGAACGCGGCAAACCCGGCGGCCGGCAGGCCGTCTCCACAACGAGGAGCATTCACCCATGACCATGTTCAACAAAGTCACCAAGACCTTCCAATGGGGCGGCCGCACGGTCACCATGGAAACCGGCGAGATCGCCCGCCAGGCCACCGGCGCTGTCGTGGTCGACATCGAAGGCACCACCGTATTGGCCACCGTGGTGTGCGCCAAGAGCGCCAAGGCCGGCCAGGACTTCTTCCCGCTGACCGTCGACTACATTGAGAAGACCTATGCTGCCGGCAAGATCCCCGGCAGCTTCTTCAAGCGTGAAGCCAAGCCCAGCGAGCACGAGACCCTGACCTCGCGCCTGATCGACCGCCCGATCCGCCCGCTGTTCCCTGAGGGCTTCTACAACGAAGTGCAGCTGGTCATCCACGTGCTGTCGCTGAACCCTGAGGTCCAGTCCGACATCGCCGCCATGATTGCCTCGAGTGCCGCCCTGAGTGTGGCTGGCATTCCGTTCAACGGCCCCATCGGCGCGGCCCGCGTGGCCTACATCAACGGCGAGTACGTGCTGAACCCCAGCCCCGCTCAGATGGCCGAATCGAAGATGGACCTGATCGTCGCTGGCACCGAAAGCGCCGTGCTGATGGTCGAATCCGAAGCCGATCAGCTGTCTGAAGAGGTGATGCTCGGCGGCGTCGTCTTTGGCCACGAGCAAGGTAACGTGGCGATCAATGCCATCCACGAACTGGTGCGCGACGCCGGCAAGCCCGTGTGGGACTGGCAGCCGCCCGCCAAGGACGAGGCCTTCATCGGCAAGGTCAACGCGCTGGCCGAAGGCCCGCTGCGCGCCGCCTACCAGATCCGCTCCAAGCAGGCTCGTACGCAGGCCTGCCGCACCGCCTACGCTGAAGTGAAGGCCGCCCTGACGGCTGAAGGTGTGGCCTTCGATGATGTCAAGGTCGACAACCTGATGTTTGACATCGAGGCCAAGATCGTGCGCAGCCAGATCCTGGCAGGCGAGCCCCGCATCGACGGCCGCGACACCCGCACCGTGCGCCCCATCGAGATCCGCACCGGCGTGCTGCCGCGCGTGCACGGCTCTGCGCTGTTCACCCGTGGTGAAACCCAGGCCCTGGTCATCGCCACGCTGGGCACCGAGCAAGACGCTCAGCGCATCGATGCGCTGACTGGCGACTTCCGCGACACCTTCCTGTTCCACTACAACATGCCGCCGTTCGCCACGGGCGAAACCGGTCGCGTGGGCAGCCCCAAGCGCCGCGAAATCGGCCACGGCCGTCTGGCCAAGCGCGCTCTGGTGCCGCTGCTGCCCGCCAAGGAAGACTTCGCCTACACCGTGCGCGTGGTTTCCGAGATCACCGAGTCCAACGGTTCGTCGTCGATGGCCTCGGTCTGTGGTGGCTGTCTGGCCATGATGGATGCCGGTGTGCCGATGAAGGCCCACGTGGCGGGCATCGCCATGGGTCTGATCAAGGAAGGCAACAAGTTCGCCGTCCTGACCGACATCCTGGGTGACGAAGATCACCTCGGCGACATGGACTTCAAGGTGGCCGGCACCACCACCGGCGTGACCGCCCTGCAGATGGACATCAAGATCCAGGGCATCACCAAGGAAATCATGCAGGTCGCTCTGGCGCAGGCCAAGGAAGCCCGCCTGCACATCCTGGGCAAGATGGTCGAGGCCATGGCTGGCGCGAACACGGAAGTCTCCGAGTTCGCTCCCCGCCTGTACACCATGAAGATCAACCCCGAGAAGATCCGTGATGTGATCGGCAAGGGTGGTGCGACCATCCGTGCCCTGACCGAAGAAACCGGCTGCCAGATCAACATCTCGGAAGACGGCTCCATCACCATCGCTTCCACCGACGCCGCCAAGGCCGACGAAGCCATGCGCCGCATCGGCGAGATCACGGCCGAGGTCGAGATTGGTGCCACCTACGAAGGCGCCGTCACCAAGCTGTTCGATTTCGGTGCGTTGGTGAACCTGCTGCCCGGCAAGGACGGCCTGCTGCACATCAGCCAGATCGCCCACGAGCGCGTCGAGAAGGTGTCCGACTACCTGACCGAAGGCCAGATCGTCAAGGTCAAGGTGCTGGAGACCGACGAGAAGGGTCGCGTCAAGCTGTCCATGAAGGCTCTGCTGGAGCGCCCTGAGGGCATGCCCGAGCGCGAAGAGCGCGGTGACCGTGGTGACCGTGGCGATCGCCCCCGTCGTGACCGTGGCGACCGCGGTGACCGCGGCGGTGAGCGTCGTGAGCGCGCACCGCGTGCCGAGCAGCAGCCGCTCGAAGCCGGTGGTGAAGCCGGCGGCGAACAGGCCCAGCAACAACAACAGTGAGCGCCATGAAGAAGCTGGTCGTAGGCAACTGGAAGATGCACGGCAGCCGTGCATTCAATGCCGAGCTGATCAACGGGCTCAAGGCGGCTGACCTGGGCGCCACGGCGCCGCGCGCCAGCGTGGCTGTGTGCCCACCCTTCGTCTACCTGGGCGAAGTCGCCGCAGCGCTGCAGGGAAGCGGCATCGCCGTCGGCTCGCAGGATGTGTCCGTGCAGGCGCAGGGCGCCTATACCGGCGAGGTCGCTGGCCCGATGCTGTCCGATCTGGGCGTCAAGTACGCCATCGTCGGACACTCGGAGCGTCGCAGCTACCACACCGAGAGCGACCAGCTCGTGGCCGACAAGGCCAAGGCCGCGCTGGCGCACGGCCTGACGCCCATTGTCTGTGTGGGTGAAACGCTCGCCGAGCGCGAGGCCGACCAGACCGAGGCGGTGGTGGCGCGCCAGCTGCAGGCGGTCATTGACACGCTCGGTGGTGATCTGTCGCGCATCGTCGTGGCCTATGAGCCTGTCTGGGCCATCGGCACCGGCAAGACGGCTTCGCCCGAGCAGGCTCAGGCGGTGCATGCCTTCTTGCGGGCGCGCCTGACTGCCGCCAGCGCGTCGGCCGCGTCCGTGCCGCTGCTGTACGGCGGCTCGGTCAAGCCCGACAACGCGGCGCAGCTGTTTGCGCAACCCGACATCGATGGCGGGCTGATCGGCGGTGCCGCTTTGAAGGCAGCCGACTTTGCCGCCATCGCGCGCGCGGCCTGAGCCGCGCCTGATTTTCCGGAGACTTTCCAACCATGCAACAAGCATTCTTCACCGTGATGGTGTTGCTTCAGGTGGCATCGGCGCTGGCCATGATCGGTCTGGTGCTGGTGCAGCACGGCAAGGGCGCCGACATGGGTGCCTCGTTCGGCAGTGGTGCCTCGGGCAGCCTGTTTGGCGCCAGCGGCAGCGCCAACTTCCTGTCGCGCTCCACGGCGGTGGCGGCCACCATCTTCTTTGCCAGCACACTGGCACTGGCGTATTTTGGCAACCTGCGCCCCGCGGCGCAGGAAGGCAGCAGCATCCTCGATCAGGCCGCCAGCCAGGTTGCGCCGGCGGTGCCCGCATCTGCGGCCAAGCCGGCTTCCGGTGCAGCCCTGATCCCTGGGCAATGATCCGGGTGCGGTCGGCCACCCGGGAGGGTGGTCGGCTGAGGCGAATCTGTCACGCCGCGTGCACACGTTGTGCGGGTTCGCCCTGAAAACAGGTTAGAATGTAAGTCTCCGGTCAGCAATCCTCACGCAACACCGGAGCCGCAAAGGTGCAGGTGCTGCGGCACTGTCCTCTGTGACGCATGCCGACGTGGTGAAATTGGTAGACACGCTATCTTGAGGGGGTAGTGGCGAAAGCTGTGCGAGTTCGAGTCTCGCCGTCGGCACCAAACGATACAACGAGTCCTGTGCCCTCCCCATGACCAGCGCCGTTTGTCACATCAAAGCGGATGTCTGGGAGTGGTCCCCCCGGTGCGAGTGCATCGGGCGGCCGAGGTTCAGGAGCTCACGCGGGCGCGCTGTGGGTGGTGATGTCATCTCAGGTTCAATCCTGAGTGGCGAGCCGCCCGGCGCGCCTTTTTCTTTGCGCGGTGTGCTCCAATCACGCCGTTTGAACTGACCAAGGTCTGTCAGCATGGTGAACCTCCAAGAATACCTGCCCGTCATCCTGTTCATCCTGGTGGGCGTCGGTGTGGGCGTGGCCCCACAGTTGCTGGGCTTCCTGCTGGGGCCGCGTCGGCCGGATGAGGCCAAGAACTCGCCCTACGAGTGCGGCTTCGAGGCATTCGAAGATGCGCGCATGAAATTCGACGTGCGCTACTACCTGGTCGCCATCCTGTTCATCCTGTTCGACCTGGAAATCGCGTTCTTGTTCCCTTGGGCCGTGGCGCTCAAGGACGTCGGCATGGCCGGCTTCGTCACCGTGATGCTGTTCCTGAGCATCCTGGTCGTGGGCTTCGTCTACGAATGGAAGAAGGGCGCCCTCGACTGGGAGTGATCCCTGTCGCGCACGCACCATCGACCGGCATCGATTGAGGTAAAGAGTATGGGTATCGAAGGCGTCTTCAAAGAGGGCTTCATCACCACGTCCGTTGATTCGCTGATCAACTGGTCCAAGACGGGGTCGTTGTGGCCCATGACCTTCGGGCTGGCCTGCTGCGCGGTGGAGATGATGCACGCGGGCGCGGCCCGCTACGACATTGACCGGTTCGGCATGCTGTTCCGGCCGAGCCCCCGTCAGTCCGACCTGATGATCGTGGCCGGCACGCTGTGCAACAAGATGGCGCCCGCCCTGCGCAAGGTGTACGACCAGATGGCCGAGCCCCGCTGGGTGCTGTCCATGGGCTCGTGCGCCAACGGCGGCGGTTACTACCACTACAGCTACTCGGTGGTGCGCGGCTGTGATCGCATCGTGCCGGTCGACGTGTACGTGCCGGGCTGCCCCCCGACGGCCGAGGCATTGCTCTACGGCATCTTGCAGCTGCAGGCCAAGATCCGCCGCGAAAACACCATCGCCCGCTGAACGGAGAGCGCACGCATGAGCCAGAAACTCGCCACCCTGCAAGCGGCCCTGGAGTCGGTCCTCGGCGACCAGATCAAGCGCCTCGACCTCGTCAAGGGTGAACTGACCCTGACCGTCTCGGCTGCGAACTATCACGCCATCTGCCAGACCCTGCGCGACCACGCCGAGCTGCGCTTCGAGCAGCTGATCGACCTGTGCGGCATGGACTATTCGCAGTACAAGGACGGCGCCGAGAGCATCTATGCCGACGGCCCGCGCTTTGCGGTCGTCATCCACCTGCTGTCGCTCAGCAAGAACTGGCGCCTGCGCCTGCGCGTGTTCGCGCTGGACGACGACTTCCCGATCGTGGCATCGGTCAACGACATCTGGAACGCAGCCAACTGGTTCGAGCGCGAAGCCTTCGACCTGTACGGCATCGTGTTTGACGGCCACGTCGACCTGCGCCGCATCCTGACCGATTACGGCTTCATCGGCCACCCGTTCCGCAAGGACTTCCCGACCACGGGCTACGTCGAGATGCGCTACGACCCCGACCAGAAGCGGGTGATCTACCAGCCCGTCACCATCGAGCCGCGCGAGATCACGCCGCGCATCATCCGCGAAGACAACTACGGTGGTCTGCACTGATCATGGCTGAAATCAAGAACTACACCCTGAACTTCGGTCCGCAGCACCCGGCCGCGCACGGCGTGCTGCGCCTGGTGCTCGAGCTCGACGGCGAAGTCATCCAGCGCGCCGATCCGCACATCGGCCTGCTGCACCGCGCCACCGAGAAACTGGCCGAAAGCAAGACCTTCATCCAGTCGCTGCCCTACATGGACCGCCTGGATTACGTCTCGATGATGTGCAACGAGCACGCCTACTGCCTGGCCATCGAAAAGATGATGGGCATTGAGGTGCCCGTGCGCGCACAGTACATCCGTGTGATGTTCTCCGAAATCACCCGCGTGCTGAACCACCTGCTGTGGTTGGGCTGTCACGGGTTCGACTGCGGCGCGATGAACATCCTCATCTACTGCTTCCGCGAGCGGGAAGACCTGTTCGACATGTACGAAGCGGTCTCGGGGGCGCGCATGCACGCGGCTTACTTCCGTCCGGGCGGTGTCTATCGCGACCTGCCGGATACCATGCCGCAGTACAAGGCCAGCAAGATCCGCAACGCGCGTGCGATCTCGAAGCTCAACGAGAACCGCCAGGGCTCGCTGCTCGATTTCATCGAGGACTTCACCCAGCGCTTCCCCAAGCTGATCGACGAATACGAAACCCTGCTGACCGATAACCGCATCTGGAAGCAGCGCACCGTCGGCATCGGTGTGGTCACGCCCGAGCGCGCGATGAACCTGGGCCTGTCTGGCGCCATGCTGCGCGGTTCGGGCATCGTGTGGGATCTGCGCAAGCATCAGCCCTACGACGTCTACGACCAGGTCGACTTCGACATCCCCGTGGGCAAGAACGGCGATTGCTACGACCGCTATCTGGTGCGCGTGGAAGAACTGCGTCAGTCCAACCGCATCATCAAACAGTGCGTGGATTGGCTGCGTGCCAACCCGGGCCCGGTCATCACCGACAACCACAAAGTGGCACCGCCTTCGCGCGTGAAGATGAAGTCGTCGATGGAAGAGCTCATCCACCACTTCAAGCTGTTCACCGAAGGCTTTCACGTGCCCGAAGGCGAGGCCTATGCCGCCGTCGAGCATCCCAAGGGCGAGTTCGGTATCTACCTGGTGTCCGACGGGGCCAACAAGCCTTACCGCCTGAAGATCCGTGCCCCGGGCTTTGCCCATCTGGCCGCCCTCGACGAAATGACCCGTGGCCACATGCTGGCTGATGCGGTGGCGATCATCGGCACGATGGACATCGTGTTCGGTGAGATCGACCGCTGAGCAGCCCGGCATCCAAGCGAGACAGATTCCCCATGTTGAGCGAACAAACCAAAGCGCGGTTCGACCGCGAACTGGCGAAGTACCCCGCCGACCAGCGGCAGTCCGCCGTGATGGCCTGCCTGACCATCCTCCAGCAGGAGCGTGGCTGGATCTCGCCCGAGAGCGAGCAGGAAGTGGCCGACTACATCGGCATGCCCGCCATCGCGGTGCATGAGGTGGTCACCTTCTACAACATGTACAACCAGAAGCCCGTTGGTCAGTTCAAGATCAACGTGTGCACCAACCTGCCTTGCCAACTGCGCGACGGCCAGAAGGCCTTGCAGCACCTGTGCGAGAAGCTGGGCGTGCAAGACGGTGGCACCACGGCCGACGGCCTGTTCACTGTGCAGCACTGCGAGTGCCTGGGCGCCTGCGCGGATGCGCCGGTGGCCCTGGTCAACGACCGCCAGATGGTGAGCTACATGAGCAACGACAAGCTCGATCAGCTGATCGACGTGCTCAAGGCCAACGCCAAGTAACCGAGGCAGAGACCACCATGCTTGACCTCTCCCAATTCCAGGCCACCGGCAAGGAAACCATCTTCCACGGTCGCCACATCAGCCCCCAGATCTATGCTGATCTGGATGGCAACAACTGGCGTCTGAAGGACTATGAAGCCCGTGGCGGTTACGCCGCGCTGCGCAAGATCCTCGGCAAGGACGGTGGCGAGGGCATGACGCCCGACCAGGTCATTGCCGAAGTGAAGGCCTCGGCCCTGCGCGGCCGCGGCGGCGCGGGCTTCCCCACCGGCCTGAAGTGGAGCTTCATGCCGCGCGCTTTCCCGGGCCAGAAGTACCTGGTCTGTAATTCCGACGAAGGCGAGCCGGGCACCTGCAAGGACCGCGAGATCCTGCGCTTCAACCCGCACATCGTGATCGAAGGCATGGCCATTGCGGCCTATGCCATGGGCATCTCGGTGGGCTACAACTACATCCACGGCGAGATCTTCGAAGTCTATGAGCGCTTCGAGGAGGCCCTCGAAGAGGCGCGCGCAGCCGGCCTGCTGGGCAACAACATCCTGGGCAGCGATTTCAGCTTCCAGCTGCATGCCCACCACGGTTTCGGCGCCTACATCTGCGGTGAAGAAACCGCGCTGCTCGAGTCGCTCGAAGGCAAGAAGGGCCAGCCCCGCTTCAAGCCGCCGTTCCCGGCGAGCTTCGGCCTGTACGGCAAGCCCACCACGATCAACAACACCGAAACGTTCGCGGCGGTGCCCTGGATCATCCGCAACGGCGGTGAAGCCTTCCTGAATGTGGGCAAGCCCAACAACGGCGGCACCAAGCTGTTCTCGATCTCGGGCGACGTCGAGCGTCCCGGTAATTACGAGATCCCGATGGGCACGCCCTTCGCCACGCTGCTGGAGCTCGCCGGTGGCGTGCGCGGCGGCCGCAAGCTCAAAGCAGTGATCCCGGGTGGCTCGTCCATGCCGGTGCTGCCGGCGCACATCATGATGGAGTGCACGATGGACTATGACTCCATCGCCAAGGCCGGCTCCATGCTGGGCTCGGGCGCCGTCATCGTGATGGACGAGACCCGCTGCATGGTCAAGAGCCTGCTGCGCCTGTCGTACTTCTACATGCATGAATCCTGCGGCCAGTGCACGCCGTGCCGCGAAGGCACGGGCTGGCTGTGGCGCATGGTCGAGCGCATCGAGCACGGCAAGGGGCGCCCGGAGGACATCGACATGCTGAACTCGGTGGCCGACAACATCCAGGGTCGCACGATCTGTGCGCTGGGCGATGCCGCAGCCATGCCGGTGCGCGCGTTCATCAAGCACTACCGCGATGAGTTCGTGCACCACATCGAACACAAGACCTGCATGGTCCCGGCCTACATCTGAACTGGGCAATAGTCATGGTTGAAATCGAAATCGACGGCCGCAAGGTCCAGGTGCAGGAAGGCAGCATGGTGATGCAGGCTGCCGAACAGTGCGGGACGCACATCCCGCACTTCTGCTACCACAAGAAGCTGTCCATCGCGGCCAACTGCCGCATGTGCCTGGTGGACATCGAGAAGGCGCCCAAGCCCATGCCCGCCTGCGCCACGCCCGTGACGCAGGGCATGATCGTGCGCACCAAGAGCGACAAGGCGATCAAGGCCCAGCAGGGCGTGATGGAGTTCCTGCTGATCAACCACCCGCTGGATTGCCCCATCTGCGACCAGGGCGGCGAGTGCCAGCTGCAGGATCTGGCCGTGGGCTACGGCGGTAGCGCCTCGCGCTATGAAGAAGAAAAGCGCGTGGTGATGCCCAAGGATGTGGGCCCGCTGATCTCGATGGAAGAGATGAGCCGCTGCATCCAGTGCACCCGCTGTGTGCGCTTCGGTCAGGAAATCGCCGGCGTCATGGAGCTGGGCATGGCCCACCGCGGCGAGCATTCCGAGATCACCACCTTCGTGGGCAAGACGGTCGATTCCGAGCTGTCGGGCAACATGATTGACCTGTGCCCGGTGGGCGCGCTGACCAGCAAGCCCTTCCGCTACAGCGCCCGCACCTGGGAGCTGTCGCGCCGCAAGAGCGTCAGCCCGCACGATTCCACTGGCGCCAACCTGATTGTTCAGGTCAAGGGCAGCAAGGTGATGCGCGTGGTGCCGCTCGAGAACGAGGCCGTCAACGAATGCTGGCTGGCTGACCGTGACCGCTTCAGCTACGAAGCGCTCAACGGCGACGAGCGCCTGACCCAGCCCATGATCAAGCAGGGCGGCCAGTGGCGCGAGGTCGACTGGACGACGGTGCTCGAGTACGTGGCCAACGGCCTCAAGGGCATCAAGAACGAACACGGCGCCTCTGCCATCGGCGCGCTCGCCTCCGAGCACCAGACCGCAGAAGAACTCTACCTGCTGGCGCAACTCGTGCGCGGGCTGGGCAGCGACAACATCGACACGCGCCTGCGTCAGACCGACTTCACCGCAGGTAGCGGCGTCAAGTGGCTGGGCATGCCGGTGGCTGACCTCAGCACGCTGGACCGCGCGTTGGTGGTCGGCTCGTTCCTGCGCAAGGACCACCCGCTGTTTGCCTCGCGTCTGCGTCACGCAGCGCGTCGCGGCGCACAGGTGAGCGCCATCGGCGGCATGGCCGATGATTGGCTGATGCCTCTGGCCCAACGCGTGACCGTGGCGCCCAGCGCCTGGGTGCAGGCCCTGGCCGACGTGGCTGCAGCCGTGGCTGCTGAGCGCGGCGTCAGCGCACCGGTCGCCGGCAACGTGACCGACGTGGCCAAGGCCATCGCTGCCTCGCTGCTGTCGGGTCAGCGCAAGGCCATCCTGCTGGGCAACGCCGCCGCGCAGCATCCGCAGGCCGCCAGCCTGCAGGCGCTGGCGCAATGGCTGGCCGAGCAGACCGGCGCGCAGTTCGGTTTCCTGGGCGAGAGCGCCAACACCGTGGGCGCAGCCCTGGTGGGTGCACAGCCCCAGCAAGGCGGCCTGAACGCCGCGCAGATGCTGTCGGGTCAGCCGCTCAAGGGCCTGATTCTGATGGGCGTCGAGCCCGAGTTCGACACCGCCAACCCGGCTGCCGCGCTGGCGGCTGCCCGCGCAGCCGAGACGGTGATCGTGTTGTCGTCGTTCAAGTCGGAGGCAGCTGCGGAGTACGCCGACGTGATGCTGCCCATCTCACCGTTCACCGAAACGGCCGGTACCTTCATCAGCGCCGAAGGCCGCGTGCAGAGCTTCCACGGTGTGGTGCGTCCGCTGGGCGACACCCGTCCGGGTTGGAAGGTGTTGCGCGTGCTGGGCACGATGCTGGGCCTGGAAGGCTTTGCCTTCGAGACGGCCGAAGAAGTGCGTGCACGTGCGCTGGGCGATGTGGCTGCGCTGCCCGCCCGTCTCAACAACGCCACGCAGGCGGCCATCACCCTGCCGGCGTCGACCGGCGGCCTGGAGCGCCTGGCGGATGTGCCCATCTACTGCGCCGACGCGCTGGTGCGCCGTGCGCCCTCGTTGCAGGCCACAGCCGATGGCAAGCCGCCGGTGGCTGGTCTGCCGCAGGCCCTGTGGGCCGAGCTGGGTCTGACCGATGGCGCCCAGGTCAAGGTGACGCAGGAAGGCCCGAGTGGCCCGGTCTCGGCCGTGTTGGCGGCCGTGCTGGACGCCAGCCTGCCCGCCAACGTCGTGCATGTGCCGACGGGCCATCCCGCCACGTCGGCGCTGGGTGCGGCCTTCGGTGGCATCCGTGTCGAGAAAGCTTGAAGGGCAGGGGAGTGAACCATGATTGATACCCTGTACAACGCCGGTGCAGACACGCTGGGCGGCGCCTGGCCGGTGGTCTGGAACCTCATCAAGATCGTGGCGCTGCTGCTGCCCCTGCTGGGCTGCGTGGCCTACCTCACGCTGTGGGAACGCAAGGCCATCGGCTGGTCGCAGGTCCGCCCCGGTCCGAACCGGACCGGTCCTGGCGGTCTGTTGCAGCCAATTGCGGACGCGGTCAAGCTGATCTTCAAGGAGATCATCCTGCCCGCGGCGGCCAACAAGAGCCTGTTCCTCATCGGGCCGGTCATGACCATCATGCCGGCGCTGGCTGCGTGGGCCGTCGTGCCCTTCGGCCCAGAGGTCGCGCTGGCCAACGTCAATGCCGGCTTGCTGTTCCTGATGGCCATCACCTCGATGGAGGTCTATGGCGTGATCATCGCCGGCTGGGCCTCGAACTCGAAGTACGCCTTCCTGGGCGCCATGCGTGCATCGGCCCAGATGGTGTCGTACGAGCTGGCCATGGGCTTCTGTTTCGTGATCGTGCTGATGACGGCCGGCTCGCTGAACATGAGCGACATCGTGCTGAGCCAGGACAAGGGCCAGTTCGCCGACATGGGCCTGAACTTCCTGTCTTGGAACTGGCTGCCGTTGTTGCCCATCGTGGTCGTGTACTTCATCTCCGGTCTGGCCGAAACCAACCGCCACCCCTTCGACGTGGTGGAAGGCGAATCGGAAATCGTGGCCGGTCACATGATCGAGTACTCGGGCATGGCCTTCGCGATGTTCTTCCTGGCCGAGTACGCCAACATGATCCTGGTGTCGGCGCTGGCCGCCACCATGTTCTTCGGTGGCTGGCTGCCGCCCGTGGATGCGCTGAGCTTCATCCCCGGTTGGATCTGGCTGGGCCTCAAGACTTTCGTCATCGTCACGCTCTTCCTGTGGGTGCGTGCCTCGTTCCCGCGCTTCCGCTATGACCAGATCATGCGTCTGGGCTGGAAGATCTTCATCCCGCTCACGCTGGTGTGGCTGGTGGTGGTGGGCGCCTGGATGGTGTCACCCTGGAACATCTGGAAGTAAGGGGTCAACATGGCTGCGACGTCCCTCAAGGAATTCGTCTCGAGCTTTTTCCTGCTCGAGCTCTTCAAAGGCATGGCCATCACCGGCCGCCACTTCCTGAAGCCGCACATCACCGTGCAGTTCCCGGAAGAGAAAACCCCGCTGTCGCCGCGTTTCCGCGGCCTGCACGCCCAGCGCCGCTATGAGAACGGCGAAGAGCGCTGCATCGCCTGCAAGCTGTGCGAAGCCGTGTGCCCGGCCATGGCCATCACGATCGAGTCGGCTGTGCGCGACGACGGCCAGCGCCGCACCACGCGCTACGACATCGACCTGACGAAGTGCATCTTCTGCGGCTTCTGCGAAGAAAGCTGCCCGGTCGATGCCATCGTTGAAACCCACATCTTCGAGTACCACGGAGAGAAGCGTGGCGATCTGTACTTCACCAAGGACATGCTCCTGGCGGTGGGTGATCGCTATGAGAAGGAAATCGCCGCGAACAAGGAGGCGGACGCCAAGTACCGCTGAACCATGGACACATTGAGCCTACTTTTCTACGCCTTTGCCTTCGTGCTGGTCTACGCGGGCTTCCGCGTGATCACCGCGAAGAGCCCCGTGACGGCGGCCCTGCACCTGGTGCTGGCCTTCTTCAGCGCCTCGTGCGTGTGGATGCTGCTGCAAGCCGAATTCCTCTCGATCACCCTCGTGCTGGTGTACGTGGGCGCCGTGATGGTGCTGTTCCTGTTCGTCGTGATGATGCTCGACATCAACATCGACTCGCTGCGTCAGGGTTTCTGGAAGCACTTCCCTGTAGCCGGCCTGATCGGCGCCGTGATCGCCGTGCAGATGGCCTTTGTGCTGACGCGTGGCTTCGACCTGCCTGAGGCGCGCCCGATGGCGCCCGAGATCGCCGAGCTGCCCAACACCAAGGCGCTGGGCATCCTGATGTACACCGAGTACGTCTTCCTGGTGCAGGTGGCGGCCGTCATCTTGCTGGTGGCGATGATTGCCGCCATCGCGCTGACGCTGCGCAAGCGCAAGGATTCGCGCTACCAGGATCCGTCCGAGCAGGTTCGTGTCAAGAAGGCCGATCGCCTGCGTGTGGTCAAGGTCGCCCCGCAAGTCGAGGCGCCGGCCCAGCCTGAGAACAACCCCAACGGAGGCCAGGCATGACCTCGATCACCCTCGGACATTACCTGTCGCTCGGGGCCATCCTGTTCGCCATGTCGGTGATCGGGATCTTCCTGAACCGCAAGAACCTGATCGTGCTGCTGATGGCCATCGAGCTGATGCTGCTGGCCGTCAACCTGAACTTCGTGGCCTTCTCCCATTACCTGGGTGACATGCATGGCCAGGTCTTCGTGTTCTTCATCCTGACCGTGGCCGCAGCCGAGTCGGCAATCGGTCTTGCCATTCTCGTGGTGCTGTTCCGCAACCGCGCGTCGATCAACGTCGATGAACTCGACACCCTGAAGGGGTGAGGCGGCGTCGCCAGGAGAACCCATAACCATGTCAGAGATCACTCAAAACTCGCTGCTGGTCGTCGCGCTGGCCCCCCTGGTGGGCGCCATCGCGGCGGGCCTGTTCGGCAAGGTCGTCGGGCGCCGTGGCGCCCACGTCATCACCATCCTCGGGGTGTTGGTTTCCTTCATCTTCTCGGTCATGACGCTCAAGGCGGTGGCCGTGGATGGCGCATCGTTCAATGCCACCGTCTATGAATGGATGACGCTTGGCTCGCTGAAGATGGAAGTCGGCTTCATGGTCGACGGGCTCACGGCGATGATGATGTGCGTGGTGACCTTCGTGTCGCTGATGGTGCACATCTACACCATCGGCTACATGGAAGAAGACCCGGGCTACCAGCGCTTCTTCTCGTACATCTCGCTGTTCACGTTCTCGATGTTGATGCTCGTGATGAGCAACAACCTGCTGCAGCTGTTCTTCGGCTGGGAAGCGGTGGGCCTGGTGTCCTATCTGCTGATCGGCTTCTGGTACAAGAAGCCGACCGCCACCTTCGCCAACATGAAGGCCTTTCTGGTCAACCGTGTGGGCGACTTTGGCTTCATCCTGGGCATCGGTCTGCTGCTGGCCTACACAGGCACGCTCAACTACACCGAGCTGTTTGCCAAGGCGGGCGACCTGACCAGCCTGACGCTGCCGAACACCGACTGGGCGCTGATCACCGTGATCTGCATCTGCCTGTTCATCGGCGCGATGGGCAAGTCGGCGCAGTTCCCGCTGCACGTGTGGCTGCCGGACTCGATGGAAGGCCCGACGCCGATCTCGGCGCTGATCCACGCCGCCACCATGGTGACGGCCGGCATCTTCATGGTCTCGCGCATGTCGCCGTTGTTCGAGCTGTCTGATGCGGCACTGAACTTCATCCTGGTGATCGGCTCGATCACGGCGCTGTTCATGGGCTTCCTGGGCATCATTCAGAACGACATCAAGCGCGTGGTGGCTTACTCCACGCTGTCGCAACTGGGTTACATGACCGTGGCCCTGGGCGTGTCGGCCTACAACGTGGCGGTCTTCCACCTGATGACCCACGCCTTCTTCAAGGCGCTGCTGTTCCTCGGTGCCGGCTCGGTGATCATCGGCATGCACCACGATCAGGACATCCGCAACATGGGTGGTCTGTGGAAGTACATGAAGATCACGTGGATCACGTCGCTGCTGGGCTCGCTGGCCCTGATCGGCACGCCGTTCTTCTCGGGCTTCTACTCGAAGGACTCGATCATCATGGCGGTTGAAGCCAGCACGCTGCCGGCAGCAGGTTTTGCCCAGTTTGCGGTGATCGCGGGTGTGTTCATCACCGCCTTCTACAGCTTCCGGATGTATTTCCTCGTCTTCCACGGCAAGGAGCGCTTCCACAACAAGCCGTTCCCGGGTGAGCACGACCACCACGATGACGACCACGACCACGCGCACACACCGCACGAATCGCCCTGGGTGGTGACGGCGCCGCTGCTGCTGCTGGCTGTGCCTTCGGTGGTGATCGGCTTCCTGGCGATCGAACCCATGCTGTTCGGCGAGTTCCTGAAGTCGGCGATCTTCGTGGATGCGGCCAAGCATCCGGCCATGGCTGAACTGCGCGAGTTCTTCTACCACGGTGCGGTCCAACCCACCGGCAACGAAGCAACCGCAATGGGGCTGCACGGCTTCATGACGCTGCCGTTCTTCCTTGCGCTGGGTGGCGTGATCACGGCCTACGTGTTCTACATCGTGGCGCCGCAGATCCCTGCCATGTTCGCCCGCGTGCTGCGTCCGCTGATCGTGATCGGCGAGAACAAGTACTACATGGACTGGATCAACGAGCACATCATCGCTGCCGGCGCGCGCCTGCTGGGCCGTGGCCTGTGGAAGGTCGGCGACCAGACGCTGATCGACGGCCTGCTGGTCAACGGGTCGGCCCGCCTGGTGGGATTGATCGGTTCGCTCGTGCGCCTGTTCCAGACGGGTTACCTCTATCACTACGCGCTGGTCATGATTCTGGGCATCTTCGCCCTCATGACCTGGTTCGTGTTCATGCAGCCGTAAAGCGCGAGGCCGGTTCATGCAAACCATGTCTAATCTTCTGTCCATGGCCATCTGGATCCCGGTGGCCTTCGGGATCGCCCTGCTCGTGATGGGGCGCCAGGCCAATGCCAATGTCGCCCGTTGGGTGGCGCTGGTGGGCGCCCTTGTCGGCTTCGCCGTGACCATTCCGGTCATGACGCAGTTCGACGGCAGCACCGCTGCCATGCAGTTCGTCGAGAAGGCGGTCTGGATCGAGCGCTTCAACGTGTTCTACCACCTGGGTGTCGACGGCATCTCGATGTGGTTCGTGCCGCTGACGGCCTTCATCACCATCATCGTGGTGCTGGCCGGCTGGGAGGTCATCGAAGACCGTCCGCATCAGTACTACGGCGCCTTCCTGATCCTGTCCGGCCTGATGGTCGGCGTGTTCTCGGCGCTGGACGGCCTGCTGTTCTACGTCTTCTTCGAAGCGACGCTGATCCCGATGTACATCATCATCGGCATCTGGGGCGGCCCGCGCCGTGTGTACGCTGCGTTCAAGTTCTTCCTGTACACGCTGCTCGGTTCGCTGCTGATGCTGATCGCGCTGATCTACCTGTACTACAAGTCCTCGGGCAGCTTCGACATCCAGGCCTGGCACCAGTTGCCGCTGGCCGCCACTCCGCAGGCTCTGTTGTTTGGCGCTTTCTTTGCCGCGTTTGCCGTGAAGGTGCCGATGTGGCCGGTGCACACCTGGCTGCCCGACGCCCACGTCGAGGCTCCCACGGGCGGCTCGGTGGTGCTGGCGGCCATCATGCTGAAGCTGGGCTGCTATGGCTTCCTGCGCTTCATGCTGCCCATCGTGCCGGATGCGTCGCACCAGTTCGCGCCGATCGTGATCGGCCTGTCGCTGGTGGCCGTGATCTACATCGGTCTGGTGGCCCTGGTGCAGCAGGACATGAAGAAGCTGGTGGCGTATTCGTCGATTGCGCACATGGGCTTCGTCACGCTGGGCTTCTTCATCTTCAACGAGCTGGGCGTGATCGGCGGCATCGTGCAGATGATTGCCCACGGTTTTGTCTCGGGCGCCATGTTCCTGTGCATCGGCGTGCTGTACGACCGCGTGCACTCGCGTGAGATCGCGTCGTATGGCGGGGTGGTCAACACCATGCCCAAGTTCGCCGCGTTCGCGCTGCTGTTCGCGATGGCCAACTGCGGTCTGCCGGGCACAGCCGGCTTCGTCGGCGAGTGGATGGTGATCCTGGGTGCCGTGCAGTACGACTTCCTGATCGGCCTGCTGGCGGCCACCGCCCTGATCCTGGGCGCCGCCTACACCTTGTGGATGTACAAGCGCGTGTACTTCGGTGACGTGACCAACGACGATGTCCGTGCGCTCAAGGACATCAACGCCCGCGAATTCCTGATCCTGGCCGTGTTGGCGGCCGCCGTGCTGTGGATGGGCATCCAGCCCAAGCCCTTCACCGATGCGATGCATGTGTCGGTGGTCGAGCTGCTCAAGCACGTGTCGTCCAGCAAACTGAACTGAGGGCCGCAAGAACATGACTGATTTGAACTGGCTCGCACTGACCCCGGAGATCGTGCTGTTCGGGCTCACCTGCTTGGTGACCCTGGTCGATCTGTTCGTCACCTGCCCGCGTCGCCGGCCCACCTATGTGCTGTCGATGCTGTCGCTGGCTGCCGTGGCCGCGCTGCACCTGATGTCGCTTGACCAGACGGCCTCGGTCTATGCCATGAACAAGATGGTGGTGACCGATGCCATGGGCCACCTGCTGGCGCTGTGCGCCACGCTGGCCGTGATGGCGGCTCTGACTTATTCGCAGACCTATGCCAGCGACCGCGAGATGCTCAAGGGCGGGGAGCTGTTCTCGCTGAGCATGCTGGCGCTGCTGGGCATTTCCGTGATGATCGTCGGGGCCAACTTCCTGACGATCTATCTGGGTCTGGAGCTGATGTCGCTGTCGCTGTACGCCTTGGTGGCACTGCGCCGTGACCATGTGCAGTCGACCGAGGCGGCGATGAAGTACTTCGTGCTGGGCGCGCTGGCTTCGGGCTTCCTGCTCTACGGCATGTCGATGATGTACGGCGCCACGGGCTCGCTGGATCTGGCCGAGGTGTATCAGGCCACGCTGGCCGGTGAGGCCAACCGCCAGGTGCTGGTGTTCGGTGTGGTGTTCATTGTGGCCGGCCTGGCATTCAAGCTGGGTGTGGTGCCGTTCCACATGTGGGTGCCCGACGTGTACCAGGGTGCGCCGACGGCGGCCACGCTGATGGTGGCGGCTGCGCCCAAGCTGGCCGCGTTCGCGATCACGCTGCGTCTGCTGGTCGAAGGCATGGTCAATCTGGCCACAGACTGGCAGCAGATGTTGCTGGTGCTGGCGGTGGCCTCGATGACGCTGGGCAACCTGGCGGCCATTGCGCAAACCAACCTCAAGCGCCTGCTGGCCTACTCCGGCATTGCACAGCTGGGCTTCATGCTGCTGGGCTTCGTGCCCACGGTCGTGGCGGGCAACACCGTGTCGGCCGGCAACGGCTACGGTTCGGCGCTGTTCTATGTGGTCACCTACGTGCTGACTACGCTGGGCACCTTCGGCCTGATCATGCTGCTGTCGCGTCCCGGCTTCGAGTCGGAGCAGGTCAATGACCTGGCCGGCCTCCACAAGCGCAGCCCGGCGATGGCCGCGGCCATGGCGGTGTTCATGTTCTCGCTGGCCGGCATTCCGCCGACGGTGGGCTTCTACGCCAAGCTGGCCGTGCTGCAGTCGCTGGTGACGACCAACTCGCCCTTCCTGCTGCAGATCGCCATCGCGGCCGTGCTGCTGTCGCTGATCGGCGCCTACTACTACCTGCGCATCGTCAAGGTCATGTACTTCGATGAGCCGACCGACACCCATCCTGTGGTGCAGTCGGGTGGCGCGCGGGCCCTGCTGTCCGTCAATGCGCTGGCCGTGCTGGTGCTGGGTGTGCTGCCCGGTGGGCTGATGACCCTGTGCGCGGACGTGATCCAGCGCGCCGTCGCGGGCTGAGGCCGGCATGGGCGGGCTGATTCCAGGCTGGTCGGTCGCCTTGCTGCTGGTGGTGGCCGTGGTGGCCGCCAACCTGCCGTTTCTGTCCGAGCGGCTGTTTGCCCTCGGGCCGCGTCGGGCGCCCAAAGCCTTCTGGTGGCGGGTACTTGAGTGGTTGGTTTACTCGACACTCGTCGCACTGCTCGGCCGGGCCATCGAATCCCACCTGGGGCAAACCAGCCCGGTGCGCTGGGAATTTGTGGCGGTGTGGGTGTGCGTGATGGCCACCCTGGCCTTTCCGGGCTTCGTCTGGCGCCATCTGCGTCGCGGGGCCTGAGCATGACCGATCGCGTCGAGGGCTCACGTGCCAGCGACCTCGTGGGGGGCGACGATGCCCATCTGCGTGAGACCACGGTGGCGTCCACCAAGGTCTACGAAGGCCACTTTCTGACTGTGCGTCGTGACGTGGTGCGGCTGCCGAATGGCCGCGAGGCCGCCCGGGAGTTCGTGAACCACCCGGGCGCGGTCATGATCGTGCCCATCCTGCCGGATGGTCGCCTGGTGCTGGAGCGCCAGTACCGCTACCCCGTTCGACAGGTGATGGTGGAGTTTCCAGCCGGCAAGCTCGATGCGGGCGAGGGTGGCCTGGTCTGCGCGCAGCGCGAACTGTTGGAAGAAACCGGTTACCGTGCCCGCCGGTGGGCGCGCGCCGGTCTCATGCACCCGGTGATCGGCTATGCCGACGAGGCCATCGAGATCTGGTTTGCCGATGGCCTGACGGCCGGTGAGCGACAACTGGACGATGGCGAGTTTCTCGACGTGTTTGCCGCCACCCAGGCCGAACTGGAGGATGGTGTGCGCGACGGCGTGGTCACCGACGTGAAGACCATCGTGGGCCTGATGTGGCTGGCGCGCTGGCGGGAAGGCCGCTGGCCGCTGAGCTGGCAGGACGTCTGACCACCGCCACCCGGGCGTGCGGGCGCAGAAGGGCGCTCAGCCGAGGACGCGGCCGGGGTTCAGCAGATTGTGCGGGTCGAGCGCCCGCTTGATGGCTCGCATGGCCGCGATGGCGGCAGGATCCCGGTGCCGCACCAGCTCCTCGCGTCGCAGCACGCCGATGCCGTGCTCGGCCGAAATGGTGCCGCCATGCGCACGCACGGCGTCGAACACCAGGCGGTTGACCTCTTGTTCGAACGCACGGAACGCGTCGCCGTGGGCTTGCGCGGGTGGGGCCTGAACGTTGTAGTGCAGGTTGCCATCGCCCAGATGCCCGAAACACACCACGCGCGCCTGTGGCCACTGGCGGCCGATCGCCTGCTCGGTTTCAGCGGACCAGTCGGCCAGCCTCGAAGCAGGCAGGCCGATGTCGTGCTTGACCATGATGCCCTCGGTGCGTTCGGCCAGCGGAATGCCCTCGCGCAGGGCCCACATGGCAGCGCGCTGGCGCTCGGATTGCGCCACCACGGCATCGTCGATCAGGCTGTCGGCCAGGGCGTCGGCGAGCAGTGCGGCCAGCGTGTCGCCCGCATGGGCCTGGCTGTGCGGTGATGTGTGTTCGATGAGTACCGCCCAGCCATGATGCCCCGCGCTGGCAGCCGCGGGCAGCGCGCTGGTGACGGCCGGCAGGTGCGCTTGCACCAGCGCAAGCGCCCGGGGCGCCATGGCTTCGAACGCGACCAGCCCGGCGTCGAGCGCCTGGCGGGCGCGGTGAAGCAGCGTGACCGCCTCGGCCAAGCCGCGGCAGGACACCAGTGCCGTGGCTTCGCCGCGGGGCATGGGAAACAGGCGCAGCGTGGCGGCGGTGATGATGCCCAGCGTGCCTTCGCTGCCGATCATGAGGTCGCGCAGCGCGTAGCCGGTGTTGTCCTTGCGCAGGCCCTGAAGCTGCTGCCAGCAGTCACCCTGCGCAGTCACCACTTCGAGCCCAAGACACAACTCGCGTGCCGTGCCGTAACGCAGCACCTGCGTGCCGCCTGCGTTGGTGGCGAGGTTGCCACCGATGGTGCAACTGCCGCCAGAGGCCAGGCTGAGCGGAAACATCAGCCCGGCCTTGCGGGCCGCTTCGCGCACGGCATCGAGCGTGCAGCCGGCCTCGACCGTGATGCTCAGGTTGGGGGCGTCCAGCACACGCACATGTGTGAGCCGGCCGAGATGCAGCACGATCTGGGTGCCGCTGTCGTCCGGCACCGCGCCACCAACCAGGCTGGTGTTGCCACCCTGGGGCACGATGGGCCAGCCGTTTGTGGCGCAGACCCGCACCACGTCGACCACCTCGGCCGTGTTGGCGGGTTGCACCCAGGCGAGGCAGCGCCCTTCATATCGCCCCCGCCAGTCCCTCAGATAAGGGCGCAGGGCATCGGACTGCGCCGGATCGGGCAGGCGCACATGCTGGTCGCCCACCACGGCGGCGAGCGCTGCATGCACCGACGCGCCGTGGCCCACTCGTCAGCCCTTGTCGGCTTTGCCCGGCAACACGCGCAGCCGCAGCCGCACATAGGCCGCGCAGCCCACGAAGAGGCCGACAGACAGGATCACCTCGATGCCCGCCAGCCAGGCCGACAGACCGCCGTCGCCTGTGGCGCGCACCAGCCCCTCGGCCACGTACAGCCAGACCAGCAGCGACGTCCAGCGGTAGGTGAACATGCGGTGCTTGAGCATGCCGGTCAGCGGCACGACCAGCGGGATCACCTTCAACGCCAGCGCGCCCGTGCCGCCTGGCAGCGGGGCCAGCCACAGCTCCCAGGCCAGGCCCAGCACGATGAGCCCGACCAGCAGCGCCACGCAGAGCAGCCGCAGTTGGTGGATGCGCGCCAGGCGTTCGGGCGGATGCTGGCCGACGACGAGTTCGTCTCCGGCCTCGGAGAGGGGGTGTGCTGACATGGGTGGCATCATAGCCACCATGATGCGTGTTTTGTCCAAGCTCGGCCGGTTGCAGCGGCAATGGCGCGAGGCCCTGGCTGCGTTGCAGCACTGGCCGTGGCTGCGCACGCTGCAGACGCTGCAGCTGCGCTTCCGGGAAGACCGGCTGGGGCTGACCGCGGGCAGCCTGACTTTCACGACCACCATTGCGCTGGTGCCCTTGTTCACCGTGATGCTGGCGCTGTTCAGCGCGTTTCCGGTGTTCGGGCGGTTCCGCAAGGTGCTGGAGAAGCAGTTGCTCCAGGGGCTGGTGCCCGATGCGATCGCCAAGCCTGTGCTGCTGTCACTGACGCAGTTTGCCGAGAAGGCGAGCCAGCTTGGTGGCCTGGGCTTGATTGCCTTGGGCGCCAGTGCCATGGCGCTGATGCTGACCATCGACCACACGCTCAACGCGATCTGGCGTGTGCGCCGTAAGCGGCCCTTCACCCAGCGGGTGCTGGTGTATTGGGCGGCGCTGACGTTGGGACCTTTGCTGCTCGGCATCAGCCTGTGGCTGACTTCGTATGTGCTGTCGGCCTCGCGCGGCTGGGTGGGGCAGATCCCGGGGGGCGTGGCCTTCTTGCTCAACCTGTCGGTGTTCGCGCTGCAGACGACCGGCTTCGCGGCATTGTTCCGGTATGTCCCCAACACCTTTGTGCACTGGCCGCACGCCTGGGCAGGTGCCTTGCTGACCACACTGGGACTGGCAGGCGCTCAACAGATCCTGGCCTTCTACCTGACCAAGGTCCCAGTGCATGCAACCATCTATGGCGCGTTCGCAGCGGTGCCGATCTTTCTGATCTGGCTGTATCTCAGCTGGGTGATCGTGCTGTCCGGAGCGGTGCTGACCGCCTACCTGCCCAGTCTGTTGTCAAGGGTGTCCCGCTGGGACGACGGCCCAGGCAGCCGCTTCGCGCTCGCGCTGGCCGTGGTGCAGGCGCTGGGGGCTCAGCGGGAGCAAGCAGGGCGCGGTCTGACCGCCGACGGGCTGGCCGAGCGACTGCGGACCGATCCCCTGCAGATTGAGCCGATTCTCGCCATGCTGCAGGATCTTGACTGGGTGGGGCATCTGGACGAGGCCGATGCGGGTCATGGCGGGCGCTTCGTCCTGCTGTGCGACCCCGCGCACACGCCAGTGGCGCCGCTGGCGGGTGCTACCCTCATCCGGCCCGACGGGCATACCCAGGCGTTCTGGGCCCGCGCCGGGCTGGATGACATGACGCTGGCCCAGGCCATGGCCTGAGTGCGCCATCCTCACCACAACGTCACACGGGTTTTTGAAACGGTTGCGGGTCTTCCCCCTGTTCATGAGACGATACGTCTGTCGGAATGTGACAGAAGTCCTTGTTCCACCGATCACGAAGGAGACCCCGCCATGAAAGTCAGCGACATCCTGCGCGTCAAGGGCAGCACCCTGTTCACGGTCCAGCCCGACCAGCCGCTGTCGGAGGCAGCCAGCACGATGGCCGAACACGACATCGGCTCGCTGGTGGTCATGGAGCACGGCGACCTGGCCGGCATGCTGACTTTCCGTGAGGTCATTCAAGGCACGGTGCGCAATGGCGGTGCGTTTGGCACCCTGCGCGTGCGCTCGGTCATGGATGACCATCCCATGACCTGCACGCCGGAAACCGACATCGACGAAGTGCGGCGCATGATGCTGAACCGCCATGCGCGCTACATGCCGGTCATGACCGACAAGACGCTGATGGGCGTGATCTCGTTCTATGACGTGGCCAAGGCTGTGGTTGACGGCCAGGACTTCGAAAACCGCATGCTCAAGGCCTACATCCGCGACTGGCCTGTGGAAGAGAACGCGGGCGAGCGCCAGGCGCTGCTCTGACGCGACCGGCTTGGGCGCATGGGCCGCGCAGGGGCGGCCATGATGGGGGACAATACTGTCTGGCTCACTCGATAGTCTGGACGTTTCCCACATGGCTGGCAGCACCTTCGGTCTTCTGTTTACGGTCACCAATTTCGGCGAATCGCACGGTCCGGCCATTGGCTGCGTGATCGATGGCTGCCCGCCGGGCATGACGCTGTCCGAGGCCGATATTCAGCCCGATCTGGATCGCCGTCGCCCCGGCACGTCCCGCCACGTGACCCAGCGCAACGAGCCCGATGCCGTCGAGATCCTGTCCGGCGTGTACGAGGGCAAGACCACCGGCGCACCGATCGCCTTGCTGATCCGCAACACCGACCAGCGCAGCAAGGACTACGGCAACATCCTGCAGACCTTCCGGCCCGGTCATGCCGACTACACCTACTGGCACAAGTACGGCATCCGTGATCCTCGCGGCGGTGGTCGCTCGTCCGCCCGGCTGACGGCGCCCATGGTGGCCGCCGGTGCCGTGGCCAAGAAGTGGCTGCGCGAGCAGTTCGGCACCGAGATCCGCGCCTGCATGACGCAACTGGGCGAGCAGCCCATCGCCTTCGAGGGCTGGGAACACGTGCCGCACAACCCGTTCTTCGCGCCCAATGTCAGCCAGATCGACGCGCTCGAGGCCTATATGGACGAGCTGCGCAAGGCGGGCGATTCGTGTGGCGCCAAGCTGATGGTCGAGGCCAGCGGCGTGCCCGTGGGCCTGGGCGAACCGCTGTTCGACAAGCTCGATGCCGACATTGCCTACGCGATGATGGGCATCAACGCGGTCAAGGGCGTGGAGGTCGGTGCCGGTTTCGACAGCGTCGCGCAGCGCGGTACGGTCCACGGCGATGAGCTGTACCCGGATGGCTTTGCCAGCAACCACGCAGGCGGCGTGCTGGGCGGGATCTCCACAGGTCAGGACATCCGCGTGGCCATTGCGATCAAGCCGACCAGCTCGATCCGCACGCCGCGCCAGTCGATCGACCTGAACGGCCAGCCCGCCACGGTCGAAACCTTCGGGCGCCACGATCCGTGTGTGGGCATCCGCGCCACGCCGATCGCCGAGGCCATGCTGGCCCTGGTGCTGATCGATCACGCACTGCGCCACCGGGCGCAATGCGGCGATGTGGCCGTCGACACGCCGCGCATCGCGGCACGCCGACCGGCCTGATCTCACATCGGGGTGCCGTGCTGGATGAGCTCGACCTTGTAGCCATCCGGATCGGTGACGAAGGCAATCACGGTGCTGCCGCCCTTGACGGCGCCAGGCTCGCGCGTCACGGCGGCGCCGAGGGTGGGGCCGAGCGCGCGCACCTTGTCGCAGATGGCGGCGATGTCATCGGCGCCGATGGCGATGTGGCCGTAGGCGGTGCCCATCTCGTAGCGCTCGACGCCGTAGTTGTAGGTCAACTCCAGCTCGGCATGTTCCGGGTTGCGGCCGTAGCCCAGGTAGGCCAGGGTGTACTGCTGCTCAGGGCGGTCGACGGTGCGCAGCAGCGTCATGCCCAGGGCCTGGGTGTAGAAGTCGATGGCGCGTTGAAGGTGGCCAACGCGCAGCATGGTGTGGAGCAGGCGCATGGTGGGGCGGTCTCTCGTGAGTGGGGGATGACGAGCCCGCAGTGTGCACCAGCGCCGATGCGCCGTCAGGCGTGGGGCTTAGGCCCACGCCTTCCCGGATCAGGGGATCACTTGAACTGCGGCAGCAGCACGCTGTCGATCAGCCACACCGTGCCATTGGTGGTCTTCACGCCCTTGCAGGCGGCGACCGACTGGTTGACGGAGGCGCCGTCCTTGTCGTAGCCGATGTACAGGGTCTGGCCTTGCAGGGTGCGCACCTGCGCGGGAATGAGGCTGCGGCGCGGGTCGGCCGGGCCACTGGTCACGTGGTAGGTCAGCACGCTGGTCAGCAGGTTGGCATCACCGCCAATGAGGCCGAGCAGGGGGGCGGGCACCTTGCCGAAGGCCGCGTTGGTCGGGGCAAACACCGTGAGGTTGCCCGGGGCGGACAGCGCGCCGACCAGGTTGGCCGACACAACCAGGTTGACCAGCGTGCTCAGCTCGGGCGTGGCGATGGCGGCGTCCACGATGGTGCCCGGAAACTCGGCCAGCTGGGTATGGCGGCATTGCAGGTACTGCCCGACGTTGACGGTGGCATGCGCGGTGGCGGTGGACAGCACCATGGTGGCAGCGGCGAGGGCCAGACCGACTTGACGGGCGAACGGCGTGCGCGAAAGAGAGGTCATGCGAATCTCCTGAAGTGACGAGGTTGCCTACGGATAGACCGGAACGTTTTAAAAGTGACCGATCGGTCGCGATTGTGCAGAATTCCCGTGTCGGGTTGCGTATAACCCTTTGTGAATCAGGGGGAAAGCGTGACGTCGACCCAGCCCCGGACGCTGTTGAGCAGAGCCAGGCCTTCGTGGGCAAGCAGGTCGTCGCGGGTCAACACCCGCTCGGTGAGGCGGCCCTCGGCCAGCAAGGTGGCGCGCATGACGCCCGGCAACAAACCGCTCGACAGGGGCGGCGTGTACCACACGCCATCGCGTTGGAGCGCGAGGTTGCCGATGGTGAATTCGGTGAGCTCGCCGCGGGCGTTGAACAGCAGGGTGTCGACGCAGCCCGGGACTGGCTGGAAGGCCGCATAGGCCTCGCGGCGGGTGGTCTTGTGACGGACGAAGTCGTCTGCTTCAGGCATCGGCGAGGCAGCCAGGCTGACGCGCAGGCCCCCCTCGGGATGCCTGGGTAGGTCGGCCAGCGGGGCACACTCGGCCTGCGGCAGGCCCGCAGTGTCGATCAGCAGGCGTATCTTGAATGCGCCATGCGGGTGGGCTGAAGCCACCTGCGCCAGCGCGTCCTCGATGTCGTGCATGACCCGGGCGGTGTGCGCCGGATCGCGGGCCCACTGCCAAGCAAAATGCGCGGCGCTGCGGCGCAGTCGCGCCAGATGCAGCTCGCGCCGTGCGAGCACGCCGTCTTCGAGGCGCAGTGACTCCAGCAGCTGGAAGGGTCGATCGGCCCGGTGCAGAAAGGCCTGCTTAGCGCGCCATTCGCGCACCTCGGCCGCAGGCTCGGCATCCAGCGTGATGCCGCTGCCCACGCCGCAGCGCGCCGTCCAGGGGGCGTCCGGTGGCGGGGTGTGCAGGACGGCGGTGCGGATGGGCACGTTGAAGGTGGCGCGCCCGCCAGGCTGGATCAGGCCCACCGCGCCGCAATACACGCCGCGCGGGCTGCGCTCCAGCCGGGCGATGTGGTGCATGGCCTGGCGCTTGGGCGCACCGGTGACCGAGCCACAGGGAAAGAGGGCACCAAACAAGGCGCTGAGCGTAAGCCCGGCGCGGCTGCGCGCGCTGATGGTTGAGGTCATCTGCCAGACGGTGGGCCAGGCTTCCAGATCGAACAGCCGGGGTACGGCCACGCTGCCCACCTGCGCCACGCGCGAGAGGTCGTTGCGCAGCAGGTCCACGATCATCAGGTTCTCGGCGCGTTCCTTGTCGCTGGCGCGCAGGGCCTCGGCCGCGTCCGCGTCGGCCTGAGGCTCGGGCTGGCGCGCGGCGGTGCCTTTCATCGGGCGCGTGGTCAGTTGCTCTCCGTGCCAGTCAACGAACAGCTCGGGCGAGACGCTGAGCACCACGCCGGGCGCACGGCAGGCCGCGCGGGCGTCGAGCATCAGGCTGTAGGCCTGCGGCTGGCTGCGCTGCAGGGCTTCGAACCAGGGCACGATCCCGCCCTGGGGCGCGCCCGACGGGTTGCACCAGGTGCTTGCCAGCCGCGTGGTCAGATTGACCTGGTAGACCTCGCCTGCCCGGATCAGCGCGCGGATGGCCTCGATGCGGTCGCGTGCCTCGGGCTCGGCCAGATCGGCTTGCCACGGGCCGGCAGCCCAGCCGCCCGCTGGCGCATCACCGCTGGGCGGCGTGGCAGGGTCAGGCCATGGATGGGCCTCATCGAACACCGCCCACACGGCGTAGGGCTGGCCCGGCGGCAGCGCCTTGACTGGCAGGTGAGGGTTCAGACCCGGCGCAGCCTCATAAGCCACCCAGCCCACGCACCACTGGCCATGCCGGGCGGCCGCATGGACGGCGTCCAGCAGCGGCGCGACCTGGGCAGGGTCGTGGGCCACCAGCCAGCGTGTGGGCTGGCCAAAGCGCCAGCGCCAGCGAGGTGCGTCGGGCGCGGTTGGGTCGGGAAAGTCCACCAGGGCCGTCGGGGCCTGTGGGTCCAGGTCAAGCACGGCGGGAGGGCGTCAGGGCGGTCGACAGCAGCACCAGGCCGGCCAGGGCAAACAGCGCCAAGCTCCAGAACTCGAAGGGCACGCCGAGCAGGTCCACGGCGGCGTCCGCGCACGATGCGCGCACTTCGAACACTTCGGGGAAGCGGGTGTCCAGTGCCGTCCAGCCGATGACCTTGTCAGCCAGGGTCAGGGCGCAGGACTGCGTCTGGGCCGCCACAAAGTGTTGCCACAAGGCGGCGGCGGCTCCGCCTGCGGCAAGCGGCAACGACAGCGCCGCCACGATGCGGCGGGCACCACCCGAGGGCAGGGCGGCGCCCAGCAGCGCGGTCAGGCCCAGCACGATGAACAGCATGCGCTGCAGGATGCACCAGGGGCAGGGCTCCATGGCCCAGCGGTGCTGCGCGTACAGGGCCACGCCGACCGAGCCCAGACAAAGCAGGCCCAGCAAGGTCATCCAGAGTCTGGGAGCGCGTTTGCGCGTCATGCTTGTACTTCGGCGATCAGCTCGATTTCAACGCACGAGCCCAGCGGCAGCTGCGCCACGCCAAAGGCGCTGCGGGCGTGCACGCCGACATCGCCGAACACCTGCCCCAACAATTCGGAGCAGCCGTTGGTGACGAGGTGGTGTTCGGTGTAGTCAGGCGTGCTGTTGACCAGGCTCATGACCTTGACGATGCGCACCACTTTGTCGAGACCGCCGGCCGCGGCAGCCAGGGTGCCCAGCAGGTCGATGGCCACGGCACGCGCGGCGTCCTTGCCCTGGGCGGTGTCCATGTCGCGGCCGAGCTGGCCGGTCCAGACCTGGCCATGGCGCTTGGCGATGTGGCCCGACAGAAACACGAGGTTGCCGGTGCGCACGAACGGCACGTAAGCCGCAGCGGGCACGGCCACGGGTGGCAGGGTGATGCCCAGTTCCTGAAGGCGTTGTTCGATCGACATGGTGGGTGAGCTGGCTGATGGTCCGGCAGAAACGGAGAAGTGCGGCCTGCGGTGCATCTTGCGACGACATCCCACCGCAGGGGGACAGGCAGGCCAGATCGGCGATCCTACACTGAGCCGCATACACGAGAACGAGACAGGGTGTGCGCAATGGGCATGTGGCTGGCCGTCGCATGGGCCTGGGGCGCCGGCGTGCTCTTGCAGCTGCATGAACGCAGCTTGCACGAGCCGGGCGTCTACGGGCTGGGACTGCCGCTGGCGGCCCTTTTGCTGCTGGCAGGCGCCCGGATGCGACCTGCGGCCCGAAGGGCGGCCTGGTTGCTGGCCGTGGCGCTGCTGGCCTGGGCCAGCACAGGTTGGCGCGCGCACCTGCGTGCGCCGGGCCAGGCGGCGCAGGCCGTGCAGGCGGCTTTGCCAGGCTCATGGCAGATGGAGGTGGTGGTCGACGACCTGCCGGTCTGGCATGCGACGCCTGCACCGGGTCGCTGGCGCTTTGACGCGCGACTGATCGCGGCCGCGCCGTTGGCGGCAGAGGGGCCAGTGCTGCGGGCCGGCGGCCAACTCTCGGCTGCCGCGAGCAGCGCGCTGCCTTGGTCACGGGTGCGGGTGTGGGCGCCGGCTCAGGCGTTGCCAATGCCCAGGCCCGGAGAGCAGTGGCGCTTCACGGCACGGGTGGATCGCCCCGACTTCGCCTACAACCCTGGTGCATGGGATGCCGCACGGGCCTTGTTCCAGCAGGCGGTTCACCTGGAAGCGCGCGTCGCGCAACAGCCTGCTGCGGTGCGGGTGGCCACAGTGGACGGCGGGGTGGCTGCGTGGCGCATGCACATTCGGCAAGACATCATGGCGCGGGTGCCGGCTGTGTCGGATGCCGGCGTCATTGCCGGCTTGTCCGTGGGAGATCAGAGCGCCATTGATCGAAGCGATTGGGAGGTTTTCCAGCGCACGGGTGTGGCCCACCTCGTCAGCATCAGCGGCACCCACGTGCTCATGATGGGCTGGTTGGGGGGCTGGCTGGTGCGTCGGGCATGGTCGTGTTCGTTCAGGCTGTGCCGGTGGTGCCCGGCGCCAGTGGTGGGCGCCTGGGCTGCCGTGTTGGCTGCGCTGGCCTACGCCATGCTGGCCGGCTGGGGTGTGCCGGCGCAGCGCACAGTCGTGATGATGGCGCTCATTACCGGGCTGCGTACGCTGGGCGTGGCCTGGCCCGGGGCGCTGATCTGGTCGGCTGCGGCGGCGGTGGTCGCTGTGCTGGATCCCTGGTCGCTGGTGCAGCCCAGTTTCTGGTTGTCGTTCGTGGCGGTGGGCACGCTGATGGTGATGGGGCAGCGCCCCGAATCACGGGTGCCACATCCTCCAGCGGGGCGCTGGCGCGCCATGGTGTCGCGCGCGCGGGATGTGGCTGGCGAACTGGTGCATACGCAGGCGCGTGTCTCGCTGGTGCTGACGCCCGTGGCGTTGCTGTGCTTCGGCTCGGTGTCGCTGCTCGGCTTCCTGGTCAACCTGCTGGCCATTCCCTGGTTCACGCTGGTGATCACGCCGCTGTCGCTGCTGGGCATCGTGTGGGCGCCAGTCTGGGATGTGGCGGGCTGGGCCGTGGCGCTCAGTCGCGATTGGCTGGCGGTGGCGGCCGACTGGCGGTGGGCGTCGACGCCCTTGCCGGACGGCCCCTTCTGGCTCGGTGCGCTGGCCGTGATCATGGCGCCTTTGCTGCTGTTGCCCCTGCCGGGCCACTTGCGGTGGTGGCTGCTCCCGCCTGCGGTGATGTGCCTTTGGTTGCCCCCGGCCTGGCGCGATGTGTCGCCACCGGCCTGGGGACACTGGCAGGCTTTGGTGTTGGATGTGGGCCAGGGCTCGGCCATCGTGTTGCAGACAGCACGGCACACGCTGGTCTTCGATACCGGCGCACGCTGGCCCTCCGGGACAGATGCGGGGCAGCGCATGGTGCTGCCGGCGCTCGGTGCACTGGGCATACGCCGGGTGGATCGGCTGGTGATCAGCCACGACGACATCGATCACAGCGGGGGGGCGGCGTCAGTGGCGCGCCGCATGGCGGTTGACAGCCTGGCCACCTCCGTGCCGCCCGGCCATGCGCTGTGGCAACTGCGGGACGCCCGCGGCGTCGTGCCCGCTTCGCATCCTTGTCGGCAAGGTGAGCAGTGGTCGTGGGATGGTGTGCTCTTTGTCTGGCTGCACCCGCGCGATGCGGGGCCCACCGCTGAGGACGACAACGCCCGTTCGTGTGTGTTGCGGGTCAGCGCCGCCCAGGGCACCGGCGCAGCCATGCTGCTGACCGGCGACATCGGCGCGCCGCAGGAGGAGGAGTTGGTGCGCACCGTGCCGGAGGCGTTGCGGGCCGAGGTGCTGATCGTGCCCCATCACGGAAGCGCCACCTCATCCAGCCGGGCCTTTCTGCACGCTGCGCAACCCGATGTCGCCGTGGTACAGGTGGGGCGACGCAACCGCTATGGCCACCCGGATCCGCAGGTCATGGCACGCTTGCGTGAAGCGGCCAAAGTGGTCCACGTCACCCCTGAATGTGGCGCCTATGTTCATGCCAGCGACGGCCGTCCGGGCCAATGCTGGCGTCAGCGGGCGTCGCCTTACTGGCATCCGGATCGGCTCCACGGCCGCCCGTCTTCGCGACCATGAGCGCTCAGTCGTCGTCGCGTTCCGGTAGCTGGCTGGCCAGCACCTTGTCCACGCGCTTGCCGTCCATGTCGACGATCTCGAAGCGCCAGCCGTCCCATTCGACCGTGTCGGTGGTCTTTGGCAGGCGACCCAGCAACAGCATCATCATGCCCGCCAGGGTGTTGTAGCGGCCACGGTCTTCGTCAGGCAGGTTGCGGATGTCGAGCCGGTCTTTCAGCTCGGTGGCCGGGATCAGGCCATCGACCAGCCATGAGCCGTCTTCGCGCTGAATGGCCCATGCGTCTTCGGCCTGCGGCGGTGTGAACTCGCCGGTGATGGCCTCCAGCACGTCGCGCAGCGTGATGACGCCCTGGACCTCGCCGTATTCGTCCACGACGAACACCATCTGCGTGTCCGAGCCGCGGAAGTGTTCCAGCAGCTCCATGCCCGACAGCGTCTCGGGCACGAACACGGCTGGCAGCAGCCCGTCGTTCAGGCTGTGGGCCTGGTTCTGCGTGAGTTGGTGGAGCAACTGCTGCGCGGTGATGACGCCCACCACATCGTCGAGCCCGCCGCGGCACACCGGGTAGCGCGAGTAGCCGTGTTCGGCAATGGTGGCCAGGTTCTCGGTCATGGGCGCGTCGACATTGAGCCACGCGATGTCGCTGCGCGGGATCATCATGGAGCTGATCAGTCGCTCGTCGAGGCGGAACACGTTGCGCACCATCTGGTGCTCATGGGCCTCGATGACGCCGGCATCCAGCCCTTCTTCGAGCTGTGCAGCGATCTCTTCCTCGGTCACGCTGCGGTTGCCGTTGTCGCGTATGCCGAGCGCGCGCAGGATGCCTTCGGTCGTGGCCGCCAGCAGGCGGACGAAGGGCCGCGTCAGGGTCGACAGCCACGTCATGGGCTGCGCGATGGTGCGGGCGACCGCCTCAGGGTACATCTGGCCGACGCGCTTGGGCACCAGCTCGCCGAAGATGATCGTCATGAAGGTGATGATGACGACGACCAGGCCGGTGGCCGTGATCGAGGCCGCGCGCTCGGGCATGACGAACTGGTCGATCAGCCACATGGACAACGGTGCCGAGAAGGCCGCTTCACCCACGATGCCGTTGAGCACACCGATCGAGGTGATGCCGATTTGAACAGTGGACAGGAACTGCGTGGGGTTGTCGTGCAGCGCCATGGCGGCTTTGGCGCCCGCATCCCCTGACTCGACAAGTACCTGTAGGCGGGCCTTGCGGCTGGCGGCCAATGCCATCTCGGACATGGCAAACAGGCCGTTGAGCAGAATCAGAAAGGTCAGTAGCGCGACTTCCATGGGCGGCGCCGGGCGGGCCGGGCCATCTGTGACGAGGCCTTTAGCGTAGCACGGGCCCCTCCTGCACCCATGCCGCGGCGCGCTCGCCGATCATGATGGAGGGGGCGTTGGTGTTGCCGCCTACCAGCGTGGGCATGATGGAAGCGTCCGCCACGCGCAGCCCCTCGATGCCATGCACCTGAAGCCGGTCGTTGACCACGGCCAACGTGTCATGTCCCATCTTGCACGTGCCCACCGGGTGGTAGATGGTTTCAGCGTGCGCGCGAATGTAGTCGGCCAGCTCCGCGTCGGTCTGGTGTGCCGGGCCCGGTGCGAGCTCCTCCCCGCGCAGGCCATCCCACACGCTGGAGGCGAAGATCTCGCGTGCGCGCCGCACGCCCTTGATCAGCGTCTGAAGGTCATCCGGGTGGCTGAGGTAGTTGGCCTCGATCACGGGCGCGTCGGCCGGGTTGGCCGAGTGCAGGCGGATGCGTCCGGCGCTCTTGGGCCGCAGTTGGCAGACGTGCATGGTGTAGCCCTCCTGGCCCAGGTAGCGCAAGTCACGCCCGTGGTCGCGCAGTGCCGCCGGCATGAAATGCAGCTGCAGATCGGGAATGGCTTCCTCGGGCGACGATTTGATGAAGCCCGCGCCCTCGGCGCCATTGCTCGCCAGCGTGCCGCTGCCGCGGGCCGCGTAGACCATGGCGTCCCAGGGGCCGCGCAGGCCGTTGCGCCACGTCAGGCCGGCCGAAACTGGCTTGAGGCAGCGGTGGGTGAGCGTGAGGTCGAGGTGGTCCTGCAGGTTGCGGCCAACGCCGGGCAGATCGTGCACGCAGGCAATGCCGTGTTGTTGAAGTTGCGACGCGTCGCCGATGCCGGACAGCATCAGCAGGTGGGGCGACTGGATGGCACCCGCCGACAAGATGACCTCGCCATCGGCGTGCAGCACCTGTGTCCGCCCGCCCTGCACATACTCGACCCCCACCGCCCGGCGGCCGGACAGCATCACCCGGGTGACATGGGCGCCTGTGACGATGCGCAGGTTGGGCCGCTGGCGCACATCGGGCGTCAGAAAGGCCTTGGCGGCGCTGCAGCGCCGACCGCGTACCTGCGTGAGCTGGTAGACGCCCACGCCTTCTTGCTCGGCGCCGTTGAAGTCGTTGTTGAACGGGTGGCCGACCGACACAGCTGCATCGATGAAGGTGCGCGTCAGCAGGTGCGGGGTGAGCGGGTCGGTTACATGCAACTCGCCGTCTGCGCCATGAAAGGCGTCGGCACCGCGCACCTGGCGTTCTGACTTGCGAAACCAGGGCAGCACATCCTCATAGGACCAGTCGCGATTGCCCAGCGAGGCCCAGAGGTCATAGTCGTACCGATGGCCCCGGGTGTACAGCATGGCGTTCATGCCGCTTGAGCCCCCCAGCATCCTGCCGCGCGGCCAGAACAGGCGGCGCCCCGCCAGGCCGCTTTCTTCTGCGGTGTGGAACTGCCAGTTCAGCCGCTTGCTGCGCATCAGCCACAGCATGCCCATCGGGATATGAATGGAGGGATGGCGGTCATCTGGCCCGGCTTCCAGCAGGCACACTTGCACCCGAGGGTCTTCGCTGAGGCGCTTGGCCAGCACGCAGCCGGCAGAGCCGCCCCCGACGATGATGTGGTCGACATGGTGCTGGGTCACGGCGTCTCCTTGATTTGACGTACTGGAAGAATGTTGGATACCGATAGTATGCGAAATACAGAAGAGAAACGCAAGGCGTTCAACGAAAGCCGCACGCCCCGGCGGTCGGGCTTGCGCGAGCAGCACGCCGAGGCGACCCGGCAGGCCTTGCTGACTGCTGCGAGCGCCCGTTTTGCCCAGCAGGGCTACGCCCACACCAGCCTGGACGACGTGGCGGCCGACGCTGGCACGACCAAGGGCGCCGTCTACCACCACTTCAAGGACAAGCAAGCCTTGTTCGCCGCGACCTATGAGCACCTGTCGGCCGCGCTGGTCGAGGCGCTTGTGCGGCATCCTCAGATGGCCTCTGGCGAGGTCGCCGACGCCATCGCGGCGTTTCTGGAGCTGGCACCCCACCCCGGCTACAGCCGCGTGCTGTTTCTGGAAGGGCCGGCGGTGCTGGGGCCGGCTGCCTGCCGGGCCATCGACATGCGGCACGGTCTGGGGCTGATGGAAGCGCTGGTGTCGCGGTTCATCACGCCTGAGGTGCGCAGCCTGGCTTCAACCAGTGTGCTGACCCGGCTGATGTTGGCCACCCTGATCGAGGCCGTTCAGATGATTGCCTCGGAGCCCGACGCCGCCGCGGCGGCAGCCGTCGCCCGGCAGGCCCGCCATGTGCTGGATCGGTCGTTCGGGGCGCTGGCGGCGCCGCGCTGAGCCTGTGGCCGCTAACATGGCAGAGACATGAACTACCTCATTGGCGATGTGCAGGGCTGTTGTGGCCCACTGGAGACGCTGCTGGCCACGCTGGGCTTTTCGCCCTCGCGCGACCACGTGTATGTGCTGGGCGACCTGGTCAACCGCGGGCCGGATTCGCTGGGCGTGCTCAAGCTGCTGCGCGGGCTGGAAGGCAGCGCGACCTGTCTGCTGGGCAACCACGACCTGCACCTGCTGGCGGTGGCCTGCGGCGTGCGCCAACCGCATCGCAACGACACGATCAAGCCCATCCTGGAGGCGCCTGACCGGGTGACCTGGCTGGATTGGTTGCGTCACCGCCCCCTGGCCGTTTCGGCCCACGGCTGGCTGATGGTGCACGCGGGTGTATTGCCCCAATGGACCCGGGCTCAGACCCTGGCGCTGGCCGACGAAGTGACGCAGGCGCTGCAGGCAGACGATTGGGCCGACCACCTGCAAGAGATGTATGGCAACCAGCCCGACCAATGGGACGACCGCTTGACGGGCGCAGATCGGCGCCGTTGCATCATCAACGCGCTGACCCGGCTGCGTTTCTGCTCGGCCGACGGGCGCATGGACTTTGCTGCCAAAGAAGGGGCCGGGCAGGCGCCCGCGGGTTGCATGCCGTGGTTCGATGTGCCGGGGCGCCGCACGGCCGGCGAGCCTATCGCCTTCGGGCATTGGTCGACGCTGGGGCTGGTCACGCGGCCCGATCTGCTGTCGCTGGATACCGGCTGCGTATGGGGCGGGCAGTTGACCGCCGCGGCCTTGGATGATGAGAGCGGCGTGCGCATCATCCAGTTGCCGTGCCCGCAAGCGCAAAAGCCGGGTTGACCGATCGCGAAACTGCCTCGCGCGGGCGGCTACAATGCTGCGCTGAACCAGGGTGTGTGGCCGAGTGGTTTAAGGCACCGGTCTTGAAAACCGGCGAACGTTTGCGCGTTCCGTGAGTTCGAATCTCACCGCACCCGCCATCCCAAGTGCTTGTCAGGGCTTAAGAATCCCTCCAGACGGGCTATCCGGGGTGATGACTGTGACAGTTGAGCGTGCCATTTTGGTATCTTCCAGCCTGTGAAGAAAGACGAAGTGGCCAAGCCAATTGGACTGTCCCGCCCTAGCGGGCGCCATCCACAGGTTCGCATCTGTATTCCCAAGGACTTACAACCTCTCTACGGTGGGCGGAAGGACTTCCGCGTTAGTCTGGGGCCTGTCTCCGCAGCACAGGCTAAGGAGGCCGCCCACCGGGTTCGGTGCGAGAAGGAGCGGGAGTTTGCTAGTAAGCGGCAAGAGCTTCTCCTGGCCGGGGCACCGCTGCAAGACATCAGACCCGAAATGGCACAGGTGGTCGCCCGCGCGGTTTACGCAGACGGGCTGCATCAAGACGATGTCATGCGGGAAGACCCCACCCTCCGGCCCGTGCTTGAAGAGTTGGCTGCGTTGACCCCCTCCCGCGTTGCTGCCTCGCGGCTCTCCATAGGTGGGGCACGGCGGCCCTCCGCTGTTCGGGGTGCATATGCTGATGGCCTATCCGATGAGCACGCCGAAGCTTTAGCCGGTCTGAATGAGTTCATGACGGAGCGTGCGGCAACCGACTTGGCCCGTCGAAGGTTGGCGCATGTGCAGCCCCTTGCCGACCGCATTGCGCGCCGCATGGGCCTCGCTGTGGATTGGTCCACAGATGCTGGTCGGGCTGCCCTAAGGCTTTGCCTTGAGCATTACCAGATGGCTTGGAGAGCCCGAGCAGCGCGCGACAGTGGCGAAGTTATCCAGACCCCTGACCGTTCCTTGCCATCGTCTGTTGGGCGTCCTGTGGTCGCCTTGACACCCACCGCGGGCCACAAGCTGCGGGACGTGTTCAACAGATGGAAGGTCAGCGGCGACAACCCAAGCGCAGGGACCATCCGGAAAAAGGAGATTGCGGTAAGGCTCTATGAGCAGTTCACCGGGGACGCTCCAATCGAGTCCTTGACGCCGGAGATGGGGGATGCGTTCGCCGGGTGGCTGCTGACCCGCTGCAAGGCCGAGAAGACCGCCAAGGACCACTTGGATGCTGTCAAGTCCCTGCTGAACAGGGCGACCAAGCAGGGTGGTCTCGGGTGGTTGCCTGAGAACCCTTGGCAGGCTTGGCGGGTTAAGGTCCGCAAGGTGAACACTCGGAAGCCCTGGTGTGCCGAGGACCTCGTGAAGCTGTTTGATTCCCCCCTATTTAGGTCCTACGAACTGCCCTCGTCGCCTTCCGCTGGTGGTGCGGCCGCTTACTGGGTTCCCCTCCTTGGGCTCTTTACCGGCGCCCGTCAGTCTGAGTTGTGCCAGCTTCGCACGGCCGATATTGAGGCCGATGGGGAGGGGCTGGTCTTGTTCATCACGTCAGAGCGGGGCGATGAGGAGGACGGAACAGATGCGACCAGTACTAAGACCGAAGTGTCCAAGCGGCGTATCCCTGTCCATCCCGAGTTGCTCCGTCTGGGTTTTGGGGACTACTGGGAGGACGTGAGGAGGGCTGGCCACAAGCTGCTGTTTCCTGCGGTGCAGCGCGCCGCGGGGCGTCCTGCGGGTGAGTACTTTTCCGATTGGTTTCTGATCTACAGGCGCGCCCAGGGGATTACCAAGCGGTGGGTTGACTTCCATGCCTTCCGCCACACGGCATCCACTAGGCTGACGGATGCGGGGGTGTCTGATACCGTCGTTGACTACCTGACGGGGCACGCATCGTCGGGCCGGGGCAGTGCCCGCACGTACAAGCACATGCAGGAGTTGCGGGGACTTCAGGCCAAGCTTGCGTACCCCGAGTTACGTCTGCCGCGCGTGTATTACGGGAGGGACGAAGCTTAGGCCCCCTACCCCCTTTGTGGAGCTCACTTGGGTGATGATCTGCGGGCTACCTGCGGCCTCCCTGGGTTGGGCTTAGGTGGTCTTTTTCCGTGGGCTATGTCTCCTCCCGCGGCCTCCCGAGGGGAGCAGGGGTGCTATGCAGCTCGTCGCGGGGCTGGTCGTGGTCGCCTAGCGATAGGGGCAGAGGGTCAGGAGAACATCCAAGCCAGCGCGCCCACCACCGCTAGCGCCCCTAAGGCCCTGCCCGTCAAGGCCAGCACGGGGTCGCGCGAAGGAATGAGCGTCAGTAGGCCAGCCAGCGCCAGCGCCCCAGGCAGCCCGAGGACTTGGGTTCCCAGGTAGAGGCCCCCGCATATCAGTAGCGAGGGGATTGCCATAAAGGTGAGCAGCGCTACACCCCCTGCGGCTTTGTCTACGTCCATCGTAGGTCCTCCGTGTGTTGTTCTAGGTGCGATGGTAGCTGGTCACACGCACGGGCAAAAAGACAGGTGCGCCGGAGGGCGCGCCCGCAGGCCGCGACCGCCCTGGGGCGTGCACGCGCCGCCGTGGTTAATCGTACGAGAGGCCCGATGAACACTGGCGTCTCTCGCTTTTCTGTTGACTGTAGGTGTCCAATTTGGACACCCCAGGTGGGCCTGGGCTTGCT
>NZ_JAAAPN010000008.1 GCF_009909205.1 Aquabacterium fontiphilum | reverse complement strand
GCGGTCCGCGTCACGCAGCACCGCAACCATTTGCTCTTCGGTGAATCGACTCTTTCTCATGGGCTCCTCGCAGGATGGGAGCCATCTTCCCAGGAATCACTGGAGCGAAGAAACCGGGCAGGTCAGCTCGACTCCACGAACAGCACGTTCGCGAACACCTTGCTGAACAGCCCTTGGCGCACCGCTATGACCTGTGCTGACCAGAGGCACCCCCGCCCTTGCGGCAGAGTTGCAACACGTAGAGGCACCTTCACCCCAAACGCAATGGGCGCGAGCCCGGGTGGGCTTGCGAGTCGATCCAGCATGGCACTCCCTTCGGGGCGGGTGCTACTGGGCCCTCCCGGCAGCGCGTAAGCGAACGCCCCAAGGGCATGATTCTAGGCCAAGTGCTACTTATAGTCTGTAGACCTATAGTCATCTAAATTGGATTCTCGCGGGCAATGTCAATAGCCCGCAAGTCCACCGAAACAGCGCGCATGCGCTTCGCCAGGTTGCTCAAAACCGAGCGGCTGGCCAGAGGCATCAGCCAGGAAGCCCTGGCTGAGCTGGCTGGAATGCATCGCACCTACGTGGGATCTGTGGAGCGCGGGGAGCGCAACATCGCCGTGGACAACATGGAGGCGTTGGCGAATGCGATGGGGTTGGATGTGAGCGAGTTGCTCGTGCCGCTCCCGAGCCACTCGACGCGTCAAACGTGACCAGTGCGATCACTTCAGTTCATGAACGCCCTCTGAGAGCGTTTCGTGAACTAAGATAAAATCACCAAGAACTGATTAAAATCACCTTAAGCTGTTGATTTTTATAGACTTTACCCTGAAATCAGCTCAAATTCATCTGCACCTGATTCTAGATAGAAAAGGCGACAGGCAATAAATTTCGGTCTCATCGGCTTTACCGCTGTGGAAAGGATCGAACGATGGACAAGGAATTGGTGCAGTTCTTTTTGAATTGGTTGAGCTCGAATGCCCCAGCACTCGTGCAATTGCTGAGCGCGCTTGCTCCGGTAGTAGCTCTCGCGGTCGTGGGGTACGCGCTCCATGTCACCCACAAGAGCCGGGGATCGAAATGATCAGGAAGACGAAGTGGCATCGACTCCCAACCGTGCTGGTCTTGGAAGCCTTGCCCGCGCTCAGCTGGAGCAAGAGCGAAGGACAGAAGCCGGCCGCTGAAACAGCCGCCCTCATGCTGTACGTTGCCCTCAACTTCATGGTCACGACCTCACAGGACGAGTCCGGCCAGTTCCACGCTGTAGCGGATGGAACGTATGTCGCGCTCGGTGAGGCGACGGGCCTGTCGAGAGCTTTGATCGCCGAGGGATTGCAGCGACTTCAAGGACTCGGCCTGATCCACCCCGAAGGCTCACATCAGAAGCGCCGGTATCGGATCACCTGGCCACAAGAGCACCGCTTCTTCAAACTGCCATGTCAGGCGATCGTCAAGGACGGCTCGATCACAGCATTCAAGACGTTTAACTTGCGCTCGAAGCACGAGCTGCATGCGTTGAAGCTGTTCCTTTACCTTGCGGCAATCAGGAACAACTACCTGACCTACTCGATGGCCTCATACGAAAAGATCTATGAGCGCACCAGGATCCCAGAACGCGACGTACGGAGGGCCATCGGTTTACTGATTGGGGCGGGTTTGCTCGAAGGCGTCGATCGAGAGCACTCGCACACCAGAAGTGTGAACGAACCCAACAAGTACTTCCTGAAGGGCTGCACAACGCTGGTCAACACGGCTTCGAGCACAACCTCGACTGTCGTGAGCGATACAGCTGCAAACACGCACATCCCGCCTGGCGGCGACCTCTTTTGAAAAGTCACAAGTCCAAGATCTAGCGTCGTATCTTCAAAGTTGTTGACAAGTTCCAAAGCTTGTATGACGTGGACCTCGATTGGAGCTACCTCCACGGGCTGTTTACACTTCAAAGGTCAACACAAGCGCGCTGATCTGAAAGCAACGTTGGGGCGCGCGGGCTTCACTCCCGGGGCGCATCGGGTTTGAGGAGATTGGTACCTGCGGTTCTCTGCTGCTCCTGCGCGACCTGCGCGTCAACCGCATCCTCCACAGACCGCTCGTCCAAGGCGGCGGGCGGCTCGCCCTGCCTTCGAGGGGCAGCACCCTCGGTCTGAGCCAACTGCAGCCGGTAAGTCGGTTCTGGCAAATCGATTCGCCAGCGTCCAGCGCGTCCTTGACAAGCCGGATGGCTTCGCTGCGCAACCGGAAATAGCCTGCCTCTCGCTGGTCGAACCACGCACTGAACTCGATCGTGACGCTGGACTCGGCCAACTCCGTCACCAGCGCAAGCGGCGGCGGTTCCGGCAATACGCCCGGCAAGCTCCGCAATGCCTCAATCCCGATGCGCCGGGCTCGCACGATGTCCTCGCGGGTGCCGATACCCACACGAAAGCCGAAGCGCCGTTGCGGGTTGCGGGTGTAGTTGAGGATCACCCCTTTGAACACCAGCGCGTTTGGCAAGCGCAGGTGATTGCCGTCCAGCGTGATCAAGTTGGTTGACCGAATGGTCAGCGCTGCCACCTTGCCTTCGTGTCCGTCAATGACGACATGGTCCGCGGGCGCAAACGGCTGACGCAAGCTCAACAGCAGCCCGGCGATGTAGTTCTCCACCACATCGCGCAGCGCAAACCCCAGCGCCAAGCCGACCAATCCGGCCGTCCCGATCACCGCGCTGATGAGGGCTGTGGCATCAAGCAACTCCAGGGCGATGACCAAACCCAACAACACCGCTGCGATGCGCACGGTCTGGCGCAGCAGATCGAGCAGAAACGGATGCCCCCCGCCAACCGGCTGAGTACTCGCCGCTCCCCCACCCATCGACCCAGCCATGCCGTGACCCAGATCAGTACGATGGCCACGACGAGCAGCGGCAACGCGCCCACAGCCTGTTCCGCCAGCGCCTTGACGCGCACCAAAGCCGGTCTCAGCCGTACGGCGAGCGACGTATCCAGGCGCAACTGGTCATCCACCTCGACGATACCTCGAATGCCTCGCGCCAGTTTGCGGGCCCGCAGGCGGTCGTCTTCGTTCGGAACTTCTCCTTGCAACGTGGCCACGCCGGCCTGGACTTGCACTTCCACCCGCCGCAGCCCGTCAATACGTGACATCCGGGCAAGCAGCTCCCGTTGCAGTTGCGCATCTTGCTGGGCGATCAGGGCGGCCTCTTCCGAGGCCGCCGACGTTGCCGCTTGCGACAGCGGCTCAGCTGGCGCGCTTTGCGCGTGTGCGAAGGCCCAAAAAAGAACACCTGCGGCGCACATCAGCCATGCCCTGAGCAGACACCACCGCAGGGGAGCCGGGCGCCGTTTCACGACGCCCTTCCCCCCTGGACGCCTTCCAGCGCACCTTGTGGCGGCGAGGCCGATCTGCCAATGACGCTCATGCTGCCGTCTGTCTCCAACACGACCGCTGCGACCCGGCTCAAGTCTCGGTAACCATGCTGGCGAGCCACCGCTCGAACCTCGTCGGCGGTGACGCGCTCACGGCGCATGGCGTCATCAAGGAACCGCCCTCCCACGAACAGGAGACGCGGTTCGGCTTTGATCCAGGCGGAGACACGACAAGACCGGACGGACAGCCAAGTCAGCGCCCATTGCAAGCCGATCAACAAGGCCAGCGCCGTGACGCCTTCAAGGAGCGCCACGTCCTTGGACAGCAAAATCGTAGCCAGTGTGGAGCCAAGCGCGACCGTCACCACCAGGTCGAAGGCATTGAGCTTGGACAGCGTGCGTTTTCCGGTGACGCGCAACATGGCGACGAGGGCCAGATATGCCAGCGCGCCTAGCACCACGATGCGGCCGAGCGGCAACCAACCATCAAAAAACATGGACGGACCTCCATCCGCCCACTCGTCGTCCGACCACCGGACACCGCAATGAGGCGAGCGGCCGATCAGGACGGCAATCGGCGTGCCGCCCAGGGTCCTGCACGGCCCGATTACCAGGGCAGCTTGCGCGTCAGCACCTGCCAGAACATCACCCAATCGCCCATGAGGCTGTAGCCGGGGTAGGTGAAAGTGGCCGGGCGGTTCTTCTCGAAAAAGAAGTGGCCCACCCAGGCAAAACCGTAACCCGCCACGGGCACGGCCAGCAGGCCCCACCAGGTGCGGGTGCCGATCGCCCAGGCCAGGATGGCCAACACGATGAGCGAGCCGACCACATGCAGGCGCCGGCAGGTCGGATCGACGTGCTGCGACAGGTAGAACGGATAAAACTCCGCAAACGAGCGGTAGCGCTGGCCATCCGCGGGCGGAGGCGCGTCGATGACGAGCGTGGCGGAACGGGGCGATTTCATGCGCATGAGCGTGTCACAAACTGGGTCCAAGGGCAAGCGGGCCTGTCCGGGGGCCACCGAACTTGGCCCACAATGCCAGCACGTTGACACGCAGCCTTGCCCGCCATGACCACTCCGGCCCTCACCCTTCCTCTCGGTACGCCTCTGTCGCCTTCGGCCACCCGCGTGATGCTGCTGGGCGCGGGCGAGCTGGGCAAGGAGGTTCTGATCGCGCTGCAGCGGCTGGGCGTCGAGACCATCGCGGTCGACCGCTACGACCATGCGCCCGGCCAGCAGGTGGCCCACCACAGCCGGACCATCGCGATGAGCGACCCGCAGGCGCTGCGCGCGCTGATCGAGGCTGAGCGCCCGCATCTGGTCGTGCCCGAGATCGAGGCCATCGCCACGCCGGAGCTGGAGGCGCTGGAAGCCGAGGGAGCCGTGCGCGTCATCCCGACGGCGCGCGCCGCACGCCTGACGATGGACCGTGAGGGCATCCGCCGTCTGGCCGCCGAGACGCTGGGCCTGCCCACCAGCCCCTATCGCTTCTGCGATTCGCTGGCCGAGCTGCAAGCCGCCATCGACGGCACGGACGGCCAACCGGGCATCGGCTACCCCTGTGTGGTCAAACCTGTGATGAGCTCGTCGGGCAAGGGCCAGAGCAAGCTGGATGGCCCCGCGGATGTGGCCCCTGCGTGGGACTACGCGATGCAGGGCGGACGCGTCAGCCACGGGCGCGTGATCGTCGAGGGCTTCATCGACTTCGACTACGAGATCACGCAGCTCACCGTGCGCGCCGCTGGCACGGGTGCCCAACAGGGTGAGGTGATGACCCACTTCTGCGACCCGATCGGCCACATCCAGGTCAGCGGCGATTACGTGGAGAGCTGGCAGCCCCACCCCATGCACCCCGAAGCCCTGCGCAAGGCACGTCAGATCGCCCAGGCCGTGACCGACAACCTGGGCGGCCAGGGGCTGTTCGGGGTGGAGCTGTTCGTCAAGGGTGAACAGGTGTGGTTCAGCGAAGTGAGCCCACGCCCGCACGACACCGGTCTGGTCACGCTGTGCACCCAGGTGCAAAGCGAGTTCGAACTGCACGCGCGCGCCATCCTTGGGCTGCCGGTGGACACCCGGCTGCGCAGCCCCGGAGCCTCTGCCGTCATCTACGGCGGCGTCGACGCGCAGGCCGTGGTGTTCGAGGGCGTGGCCGAGGCGCTGGCCGAGCCGGGGACCGACATCCGGCTGTTCGGCAAGCCGGAAAGCTTCGTCAAACGCCGCATGGGCGTGGCCCTGGCCGCGAACACCGACGTGGAAGCCGCCCGACAGCAGGCCAAGGCAGCGGCCGCACGGGTCAAGGTGCGCCCGGCCCCCTGAGCGCTCAGCGCAGCGCCTCGCCCCCCGGCAGGGCCGTCGGCACGGCCAACTCTGCAAAGCCGGCGGTCAAGGCGTCCATTTCCAGGTCACCTGCGCGGGCCACCAGGCCGGCCAAGTCGGCGATCTCCAGCTCGGCATAGCCCAGGCGCAGCAAACCCTCGCGCTCGAGCGCGCGCAACGCCTTGTTGACCGTCTGGCGCGACACACCCAACATGCTGGCCAGATACTCCTGGGGCAGGCGTACACGTCGGCGCCAGTGGGCTGGCGTGGTCTGACCAAAATTACTGACGGCCAGCACCAGGCGGCGAGCCAGTTGCTGCTCCACGGGCAGCGTGGCGTGGTCCTCGGCCGCGGCCAGCATCAGACGCAGCTTGCTACAGGCCAGGCGGGACAGGTCGCGCCAGTGCGCCGGGTGGGCGTCCAGCCAAGGCTCCAGCCGGCTGCGCGGCACGACCAACACGATGCTGTCCAGATCGGCCACCGCATCCTGCGCCCGGGGCTGCCGGTCGATCACCGTGACTTCGCCAAACCAGTGATAGGGCTCAAGGTACATCAGCAGCCGCTGGGCCCCGTTACGCGGGTTGATCGAGCCCAGGCGCACGGCCCCGGCCACCACGCAGCACAGCCCCGCATCGTCGTCGCCGCGCACGAACAGCGTTTCGCCAGCCTCCAGATGATGGAGACGGCCCAGCACCAGCAAGGCTTGCTGAAACGCGGGCGCGCAACTGGCGAACCACAGGTGACTGCGCAACGCGGGCAGCAGGCTGGCGGAAGCGGACTCGGTGCGGGTCGTCATGAACGTTGAACGATGAACGGTGTAGGGATATACCCGCATACCCCCCGAAATGGTTAGATGCGGCGCATCAGATTGTCCAGCAAGCGACAATCAGAATCACCCAAAGCTCATAGGATTGCACGCAGTATCGACGAAACCACCGTAAAGCGATGAACAAGTCACAAGCAATGCACCCCGGCGCCATCCTGCGCACGCAGTTCATGGAGAAGCACGGCTTGTCGGCCAGTGGCCTGGCCATTCGGCTGCACGTGCCTGCCCCCCGCGTGAACGACATCGTGCGTGAGCGTCGCGGCATCAGTCCGGATTCCGCTCTGCGTCTGGCGCGCTTCTTCGGCACCACACCGCAATACTGGATGGACCTGCAGACGGCCTACGATCTGCGTGTGGCCGAAGAGCAGGCTGGCGATCAGGTCCGTCAAGAAATCAATCCGATCCAGGCTGCCGCCAACGTTCCGCTCGCCGCCTGAGTCGTGTCGGCGGCTGCTCGCCGCCGTCGTATTCGCATCACCCCCCGAAGGGGGTGTTTGCCAGGCGACACCTTGAACGTCGCCGCCAAACCCTCACCCTTTCGGGGAGGGTTCTTTTTTTTGGGCCCTACTGGAACGCCACTTCGGCGAAGCTGCGCAGCTTGCGGCTGTGCAGTTGCCCGCCCTGATTGGCCCGCAGGCGCTCGATGGCACGCAGGCCGATGCGCAGGTGCTGATCCACCCGCTCCCGGTAGAACTGGTTGGCCATGCCGGGCAGCTTGAGTTCACCGTGCAACGGCTTGTCGCTGACGCACAGCAGCGTGCCATAGGGCACGCGGAAGCGGAAACCATTGGCCGCGATCGTGGCGCTCTCCATGTCCAGCGCGATGGCCCGGCTCTGGCTGAAGCGCCGCTCGGGCTCGCGCTGGGGCAGCAGCTCCCAATTGCGGTTGTCGGTCGAGGCGACGGTACCGGTGCGCATGATGCGCTTGAGCTCGTAGCCATGCAGCTGTGTCACATCGGCCACCGCGCCTTCCAGCGCGAGCTGGATTTCCGCCAGCGGCGGGATGGGCACCCACAGCGGCAGGTCTTCGTCCAGCACGTGGTCTTCACGCACATAGCCATGGGCCAGCACGTAGTCGCCCAGTTGCTGCGAATTGCGCAGCCCCGCACAGTGGCCCAGCATGATCCAGGCGTGCGGGCGCAGCACAGCGATGTGGTCGGTGATGGTCTTGGCGTTGGCCGGCCCGACGCCGATGTTGACCATGGTCACGCCCGTGCGGTCGCGCCGCACCAGGTGGTAGGCCGGCATCTGCGGCAGGCGCGGCGGGGCCAGGCCTACGCGCCAATCCGGATCCGGCGTGACGCCCACCCGCCAGGTCACCACATTGCCCGGCTCCACCAGGGCGATGCAGTCATCGTCATCCCGGGGGTTGGCCGGATCGGGCGCGCGGCCCATCAGCTCATGGCCCAGCCGGATGAACTCGTCGATGTAGAACTGGTAGTTCGTGAACAGCACGAAGTTCTGGAAATGCTCGGGCGAGGTGCCGGTGTAGTGGCGCAGGCGGTGCAGCGAGTAATCGATGCGGGGCGCCGTGAACAGGGACAACGGACGCGCCGCGCCCCCGCGCACCTCGTAGGTGCCGTTGGCGATGCCATCGTCCATGGCGGCCAGATCGGGCAGATCAAACAGGTCGCGTAGCAGCACGCGGCGGTCGCTGCTCAGGTTGCCTTCGAGGTGTTGGTCTTCAGCCAGGCAGAAATGAACGGGAATGGGCTCGCCGCTGAGCCCGACTTCGAGCTGCACGCCGTGGTTGCCCAGCAGCAGCTGGAACTGGTGACGCAGGTAGTCGGCGTACAGATCGGGCCGCGTGACGGTGGTCTCGTAAAAGCCCGGCCCGGCCACAAAGCCATACGACAGGCGCGAGTCCGCATGGGCCACCGTGTCGATGTGGATGCGCACGAACGGGTACTTGGCGCGCACGTTGTGGCGGAAGCTCTCGCCCGCGACAAAGCGCCGCAGGTGGTCGCGCAGATACTGGATCTGGCCGTCATACAGCTGCTGCACATAGGCCAGGGCAGCATCGGCGTTGTCAAAGCGCTGGGAGGGGTACTTGGGAGTCGACATGGTGAGCGGCTGGGACGGTGTCCCCCATTGTGCCGCTCATTGCACGCCGCTCATTGTGGCGCGCTCGTCTCGGTGATGAAGGCGATGCGGCTGAGCCCGGCCTGTTGCAGCAGCGCCATCAGCTCGGCGACACGTTCGTAGCGCACGGCTTTGTCCACCCGCAGGTGCACTTCGGTGTCCGGCCGCCCGTCGGCACGGGCGCGGGCCTGCGCCGCGAGCGCCTCGGCGGTGATGAACTGGTCATCCAGAAAGAACCTGCCATCGGCGGCCAGCGCAACATCGAGCGTGGCCCCCGGTTCGTTGGGCGCCGCGGGCGCGTCGGTGGCCGGCAGGTCGAGCTTGAGGCGCGACTGCATCAGCGGCGCAGTCAGCATGAACAAGATGAGCAGCACCAGCATGACGTCGATCAGCGGCGTCATGTTGATGTCGCTCATGGGCGGGTGCCCCTGCTCACGTTCGAGTCGGCCGAATGCCATGGACGGCTCACCGCTGACGCAAGGCCAGCACGGTCTCGCGCAGGTCATGCGCGAAGCCTTCGAGATCGGCCTCGCTGGCCGTGACCAGCTTGCCAAACACGTTGTAGGCGATCACCGCGGGGATGGCCACGGCCAGACCGGCCGCCGTCATCACCAGCGCCTCGCCAACGGGGCCAGCGATCTGGTCGATGCTGGCCGAGCCTTCGGCACTGATGCGCACCATGGCGTGGTAGATGCCCCAGACGGTACCCAGCAGCCCCACGAACGGGGCCACGGCGCCGACCGACGCCAGCCACACCAGCCCCACGCGCAACTCGCCCAGCACGGCGTGCAGCGCATCGCGCAGCGCGCGGGTGAGCTGGGCCCCCGGCTCGGCACGCGCACCCAGCGAGGCCGGATCGACCGGGGCATGCGCGGCATCGGCCAGGGGCAGCAGCACGGCTTCACGGTCTGCACCGGCCAGCAACTCACGACCGGCCTGCACATCCGGGGCGGCCCAGTAGCGCGGCGGCACGCTGGCCAGATCCTGACGCACGCGGCGCAGCGCCCAGCCCTTCCACAGGATGATGACCCACGACCCGATCGACATCACCAGCAGGATCAGGGCGACGGCGCGCGAGACCGCATCGCCCTGCTCCCAATACATCCACAGGTTGCCCATGTGTGCCTCAGCTTGGTGGCGATCGGCTTACTTCAGGCCGAGCACGTCGTCCATGCCGAACAGGCCATGGGGCTGGTGCGCCAGAAAGCGCACGGCGCGCAGGCTGCCCTGTGCATAGGTGGCGCGGCTGGACGACTTGTGCGTGATCTCGATGCGCTCGCCGATGCCGGCAAACAGCACGGTGTGGTCGCCCACAACGTCGCCGCCGCGGATGGTGGCAAAGCCGATGGTGCTCGGGTCGCGCTCACCTGTGACGCCTTCGCGGCCATAGACGGCGCATTCCTTGAGGTCGCGGCCCACGGCCTCGGCAACCACCTCGCCCATCTTCAGGGCTGTGCCGCTGGGTGCATCGACCTTGTGGCGATGGTGGGCCTCGATGATCTCGATGTCGTAGCCTTCTTTCAGGGCCTTGGCCGCCTGGGCCAGCAGCTTGAAGACGACGTTGACGCCCACGGCCATGTTGGGCGCCATCACGATGGCGATGTCGCGGGCCGCATCCTGGATCTCGGCCTTCTGCTCGTCGGTGAAGCCGGTGGTGCCGATCACCATCTTCACGCCCAGTTCACGGCACGCCTTCAGATGGGCCATGGTGCCTTCGGGGCGGGTGAAATCGATCAGGTAGCCGGCCTGGGCCAGGCCCTGTCGCAGGTCGGCCGTGATGGCCACCCCGCTGCTGATGCCCAGGAATGCTGCAGCATCGGCACCCACGGCAGGACTGGTGGGCACATCCAGCGCGCCGGCCAGGCGGGCATCGGGCGCGTTGGTCACGGCCTCGACCAGCATGCGGCCCATGCGGCCGGAAGCGCCGGCAATGGCGATGCGATGGAAGGCGTCAGAGGAGGAAGCAGCAGCGGTCATGCGGCAGGGGCCACGCGGGCCGGTGAAGAATCAGAAGGAGGAACGATCAGGGCTGGCCGCGCTCGAGCGGCGGGTAGGTGCGCACGGCGCCTTCGGGGGCTTTGCGCACCACCTCGGCCTTCGGGGGCGCTGGCAAGGCCGCCACCTGTTCGGGCGTCAGATCGGGCTTGGGGTTACGCCCTTTGACCGGGCGGTCGATCGAGGCCACGAACTCGCGCTCAGACGGCATCTCGCCGGCCTCGAAACGGGCCACGGTGTCACCGTTGAAGTGCACCGTCACGCGGCGCTTCTGGTCGGGTACGCCCTGGCGACGGATGGTGAAGACATAGTCCCAGCGGTCGGCGTGGAAGGGGTCGGCCAGCAGCGGCGTGCCCAGGATCTCGCGCACCTGCAGGCGGCCCAGGCCGGGCTGGATCTGGGCCAGCACCTCTTGCGTGACCACATTGCCCTGTACCACATCAATGCGGTAGGGCGTGAGCAGGCCGAAGAGCGTCTCAGGGTTGCGCCAGGACGTCTGCGATGTGCTGCAGCCGGTCAGCAAAAGGGCGGGCAGCACGAGGGCCCAGGCACGGCGGGTCGGGATCAGCATCATGGCGTGACAGCAAAGGGGTCCAGCGTCTGCCCAGGACAAGGGCCGACGCATCGTCAGGATTTCGGCAAGCCGATATCATTGGGCATTCTAGCGGTGGCCGCAGCGGGCTGCCTGCATGTCCGGAGACCGCCATGAACCAAGCAGAAGAACTCAAGAGCAGCGGCCTGAAAGCCACCCTCCCCCGCATCAAGATCCTGGAGGTCTTCCAGCAGGCCGAACAGCGCCACATGACGGCGGAAGACGTCTACAAGGTGTTGCTCAAGGAGGGCTCCGACATTGGGCTGGCCACCGTTTACCGCGTGCTGATGCAGTTCGAGCAGGCCGGATTGCTGTCGCGCAACCACTTCGAAGCCGGCAAGGCCGTGTTCGAGCTCAATGAAGGCAAACACCATGACCACCTCGTGTGCGTGAGCTGCGGGCGGGTTGAAGAGTTCTACGACGCCGAGATCGAACGCCGCCAGCAACAGATCGCCGAAGAGCGAGGCTACAAGCTGCACGACCACGCGTTGTCACTCTATGTGGTGTGCAATCGGCCCGAGTGCCAGAACAAGGTCGGCCAGGGTGGCGCGCTGCGCCACCACGGGCATCACCACGGCTGAATGGCAAGCAGGGCCCGCCCCGGGGCCCGGCGCGGCTTACATGCCGCCACGCTCCATCGCGCGCTGGTGGCGCTCGATGAATTCCTTGTAGGTGTCGATGCCACGCAATTGCAGCACGGTGTTGCGCACGGCGGCTTCGACCAGCACGGCCAGGTTGCGGCCGGCGTCCACCGCGATCACCACCTTGCGGATGGGCACGTCCATCACCTCTTCGAACAGCGGCTCGTAAGGCAGGCGTTCGAACTCGCGCTCCATCGTCTCCTTGCGCACCAGGTGCACGATGAGCTTGAGGCGCATCTTGCGGCGCACGGCCGTCTCACCAAAGATGGCCTTGATGTCGAGCAGGCCGATGCCGCGCACTTCCAGCAGGTTCTGCAGCAGCTCGGGGCAGCGGCCCTCGATGGCAGTGCGCGAGACGCGGTACAGGTCGACGGCGTCGTCGGCCACCAGGCCATGACCGCGCGAGATCAGCTCCAGGCCGAGTTCGCTCTTGCCCAGGCCCGATTCGCCCGTGAGCAGCACGCCCAGGCCCAGGATGTCCATGAACACACCGTGGCGGGTGATGCGCTCGGCAAAGTGCTGCGTGAGGTAGCTGCGCAGCACGTCGATGACGTGGCCGGCCGGCTCCTTGGTGACGAACAACGGGATCCCCGCACGGCCGCACATGGCCATCAGCTTGTCGGACGGCGCCTGACCGTCTGCCACGACGACCATGGGCGGGTCGAGCGTGACGATGCGCTGGATGCGGCGTTCCTGGTCTTCCGGGGTGGAGCTGGCGAAGTAGGCCGCTTCGCGCAGGCCCACGATCTGCACCCGGTAAGGGTGGATGTAGTTCAGGTAGCCGACCAGATCGGCCGCTGACTGGGCCGACTGCACGGCCGCTTCGTCGAAATGGCGCTCGGGGTTGGCATGACCAGCCACCCACTCCCAGCGCAACGCGGTGCGGTTGGCTTCGAACAGCGCCTCGGCGCTGATGATGGCGAGGTCCTTGAGGCTCACGGCGTCAGGCCACAGAGCGCAGGGGCTGCCAGGTCTCGATCAGGTGGTGCACCACGCCCGCGTCCTGCTCGGTCTTGAGCCGCTCGCGCAGGTCGCGGTCAGACAGGAGTTCGGCGATCTCGGAGAGGATCTCGAGGTGGCGCTGGGTGGCGGCCTCGGGGACGAGCAGGAAGATCAGCAGGCTGACAGGTTCGTCGTCGGGCGCATCGAACGGAATCGGCTGGCTCAACCGCACAACCGCCGCCAATGGATTCTTCAAACCCTTGATCCGACCATGAGGAATGGCCACGCCGTGTCCGAGGCCAGTGGAGCCCAGACGCTCACGCGCGAACAGGTTGTCGGTGACCGTGGCGCGCGCGATCGCGTGCTGGTTTTCAAACAGCAACCCTGCGTGCTCGAAGACGCGCTTCTTACTGCTGGCGTCCACGTCCACCAGCACCTGGCTGACGGGGAGGATGGCTGAGAGACGGTTCATCGTGTTTCAAGCGGGGGTGACGGACTGGCCTTGTTCCCGCTGCCGGGGTCGGATGAAGGGGCGAATTATAGAGACTGCTGGCGCCCGAAGGGCTGTCACGCTGTCCTCCATGTGCGGGATTCTGCACCCGATGCTGCACCGCAGCAAGGGGCATATTGCCCACATCCGACGCCGCGGTGCCCCACGTTCGGGCGGATGCATTCACTCTACGCCCCGCCCCGGGGCACATTTCATGAAAAACGGCCCCGAAGGGCCGTTAACTTGGTGCCTACCCGTGGCGGGCGACCCGGTCGCAGGTCGCACCAAGCACGCTGTTCGTGCTTGCGGCATCAGCGTGTCGTCTCTCAGGACGTGGCATCCAGGAACGCATCTTGCCGCTTGAGGGCGGCGTGGTGATGGTCCTGAACCTTGCTCTTGTGTCGACAGACCTGGCGGTCGAGTTTGTCGACGAGCTGATCAATGGCTGCGTAGAGGTCTTCGTGGGCGGTCTCGACAAAAATGTCCTTGCCCTTCATGTGGAGGTTGACTTCAGCCTTTTGGCGGCGGTCCTTTTCCTTTTGCTTTTCAACGGTGAGCAGAACGGCAATGTCGACGACTTGGTCAAAATGCCGCGTAACCCGATCGAGCTTGGTGAGCACGTACTCGCGCAGGGCGGGAGTCACTTCCAGGTGGTGGCCACTGATCGTCAGATTCATGCTGCCTCCTTTCGAGAGCAGAAACGTTGAAGACACCCGGCCGGCAAGTGCGACGGCGTACCGTCGTGGGGGCCATGCACGCGGGGTGCAAAGCCGCTCCGATGCCGTGTCGTCGACCCGTCAACCGGAAAACCAGTTTGCGCCTGTCGGCCCGAACTGGCAAGCCCGTCTGCTCGGTATTTGTATGGACTTGTCGTGATCCGTGAAGAAACGCCGAAGACCCTTGTCTTGCGTCAAGCACCTGTTCAAGTCCGAGCGCCTGGCGTCGAGACCGGGTCGCGTTGAACAGTGTGCAGGCGCAGGTGACCCACCCACCAGACCATGACCGCCGTGGTGGCCAACGCCAGCCAGCCGGCGCGGTCATAGCCCTGGACCAGGCCGTCGGGTGAGCGGCTGATGAACACGCCGCCCAGCCAGGCCGCCAGCCCCATGGCAGCCGACTGCAATGCGCTGTTGACGCTGATGAAAGAGCCCCGCAGCCGCGGCTCGGAGGCCACCGTCAGCAAGGCCATGCCGGGCACCATGCGGCCTGATACGAACATGAAGAAAGCCGTGGTGACGACAAGCAGCACGGCCAGCGGCACCACGGGCAGGTGGGTCAGCGCCAGCATGGGCAGCAGGGCCAGCAGGCTGACCAGCCGGAAAACCTGAACCTTGCCCCAGCGGTCGGCCAACCAGCCCCACAGCCGCGCCGAAAAGAAGGTGGCCACACCGCCCACGAAGTACACCAGCGGCACCTGCTCGGGCGCGAGGCCGACGTTCGTGGTGGTGTAGATCGTGATGTAAGGAATGATGGCAAAGCTGCCCATGACCATCAGCGCGGACAGGCCGAATGCACGCCAGTGGTTGCCGACCCGTAAAACGTGCACCAACTGGGTGAAGGCGGGCTGGGCCGACACGCCCGTAAGATGACCTTCGAGCACTGGCACCGAGCGCCATGCACCCAGCCAGATCAGCGTGGACAAAGCCGCGATGGCGAAAAACGGCGCGTGCCAGCCGAACTGGCTGGATAACCACAGCGAAAACGGCACCCCTGCCACAGTGGACAGCGAAAAGGCCGACATCACCACGCCCATGGCCTGGCCGCGGCGCTCGTAGGGCACGGCGTCGCCCACGATGGTCTGCACCAGCGCGCCGAGCACCCCGCCAAACACCCCGGCGGCCACACGGGCCACCAGCAAGGTGACGTAGGTGGGCGCCAGGCCGCAGGCCAGGGTGGCCAGCGCAAAGCCGGCGTAGAGGATCAACAGCGCGCGCTTTCGCTCGAAGCGATCGATCACCGTCGAGGCCGCGAGACCGGCGACTCCCGCGGCCAGCGAGTACGACGACACCAGCAGGCCGAACTGGGTGTCGGTGATGGCAAACAGGCGCGTGAGTTCGGGCCCCAGCGGCATCATGATCATGAAATCCACGATGTGCGTGAAGTTCACGGCAGCCAGGCTCCACAGCAAGAGGCGCTCGCGTACGAGCAGGGCCGGAACCGGGGGGAGGGAGGATTGAACGGGCTGCACGCCGGAGACAATAGCAGCATGAGCTTGACCCACGCTGCTGCCCCGACTTTGCCTGCGCGCCCGCTTGGATGGCCCCTGGCGGCGCTGGCGGTGCTTGCCCCCACCTTGCTGGCCGTGCATGAACCGCCATCGGTCACCTTCTACAACCAGGCGCTGGCCGTGTTCGGCTGGGGGTTGTGGCTGGTCGCCATGGGCAGTTGGCGGACTCCGTCGGACACGGTCGCGGGCCGCGACCTGGCGCACAGGGCCCTTCAGGCGCTGTGGGTGGTGGCCGCCGTGCAAACGCTGGCGGCGATCTGGGCCGTGTGGCAAGGGCCGTTGCCGCAAGGGCTGGGCTGGATGGGGGCGGGGCTGACATTGGCGGCGGCGTCCACAGCGCAGGCCGGCTGGCGCACGGGGGGGCAAGGCCGGCTGGCTGAGGGCGTGGCAGGCGCCTTCTTCGCCGCGTTGCTGGCCGCAGGGGCGGCAGGCGTGGCCATCGGCCTGCTGCAGGTCTTCGCGCCTGGCTGGGTGGACGGACACCTGCTGGCCAAGCCCACTGCGCCCGGCCGGGCCGTGGGCAACCTGCGGCAACCCAATCACTTCAGCAGCCTGCTGATCATGGCCAGCGCAGCCGCCGTGTGGCTCGGCGCCAGCCGGCGTGCACCGGCGCGTCCGATGCTGGCCCTGCTGGTGCTGTTCATCATCGGCGTGGTGCTGAGCGCTTCGCGCACCGGCATGGTGGCCACAGGCATGCTGGCCCTGTGGGGCCTGCTGGACCGGCAGCTGCCAACCCGCTGGCGTTGGGCCCTGCTGGCGTGTCCGGTCGTCTATGCCGCAGCCTGGGCGGGAATGTGGTGGTGGTCCAACCTCGATTCCGGCGTGGCGTTTGCCGCCAAGGCCCGGCTGAACGATGGCAGCGACATCTCCAGCTCACGCTTTGCGATCTGGGGCAACACGCTGGCCCTGGTGCGCGAGCATCCATGGGTCGGGGTGGGCTATGGCGCCTTCAACGTGGCGTGGACATTCACAGCGTTCCCCGACCGACCAAGAGCCTTCTTCGATCACACCCACAACCTGCCGCTGCAGTGGGCGGTGGAACTGGGCCTGCCGCTGGCCTTGCTGTTGACACTGCTGACCGCCTTGGCCTGGTTCGCGCTGGTGCGCCCGCTGGGCACGCGCATCCGGCCCACCCTTCCACCGACAGTGGGTGCGTGCGCGCTCATCGTGTCGGCCCTGGGCGTGCACAGCCTGTTGGAGTACCCGCTTTGGTACAGCCACTTCCTGTTGCCTGTGGCGTTCGCCTGGGGCCTGGGCCTGGCTGCTGTTTCGGCCGAGCGCCACCAGACGGCCGAGACGCGCGACACGCTTGTGACGTCAGCGTCATCGGCCGGCCGGCGAGCCCCTTGGCTGCGCGGCGCGGGCGTGGTCATGGCCCTCGGCGCGCTGTGGTGCAGCGTGGATTTCCGGCTGGCCGCAGACGTGTACGCGCCGATCAACCCGAGCGTGCCGCTGGCCGAGCGCATCAACACCAGCCAGGACCAGCCCTGGTGGGGCCACCAGGCCGACTATGCAGACGTCACCAGCAGACGCACGGACCGCAGTCCCCCGCCGCCTTCGGCGTTTGCGCACACGCTGATGAACTTGGTGGACGCACGGCTGATGGTGGCTTACGCCCGCTCACTGGACGCCCATGGCTACACCGATCAGGCTCGCGCGGTAGCCGACCGGCTGCGCGAATTCCATCATCCGATGGGCGAGGCATTCTTTGCGGCGTGTCGGGACGAGACTGCGGCGCCCCGACCCTTTCAGTGTGAACCGGCCCAGAGCGTTCACCCCTGGCGCACGTTGTTGCCCGATGCCCTGGTCCAGTGACCACTGCGTCCGCCTTGCTTCTCCTGCAAGCCCACGTCGGTGATCAGCATGCCGCGGTCCATGGCCTTGCACATGTCGTAGACAGTGAGCAAGGCGGCCTGCACGGCCACCAGCGCTTCCATCTCGACGCCGGTGGGGCCGACCGTCTGCACGGTCGCGGTGCACCCCAGGGCCACAAGACCGTCTTCGGCCGGCTCGGCCTGCACCACTGAGAACGCCACGGCCACGCGGGTCAGGGCAATGGGGTGACACAGCGGAATCCAGTCGGCGGTGCGTTTGGCACCCTGGATACCGGCGATGCGCGCCACACCCAGGACATCACCCTTGCCTGCTTCGCCTGCCTGAATGCGGCGCAAGGTCTCAGGCTGCATGCGGATGCAGCCCGAGGCCACGCCGAGACGCACGGTGGCGGGCTTGTCTGAGACGTCGACCATGTGGGCCTGGCCTTGCGCGTCGAAATGCGTGAGCTTGTCCATGGGTGTAAAGAATCGTGTGGAACGCGAACCGGCATGCCGCACAGCGGCTCGAACGGTCTGCTTCGAAGCATACTGTGCGCCTGACTGACGCCATCGTTTTCATGCAGATTCTTGCCCGCGCCACGCGCGCCCGCCTGCCCCGTAGAGGGCGCCTCCGTCTGGCTGCCTTATGTCTGACTGCGGCCGCCTGCGCAGCGCCAGCCGGACTCGCCCGCAGCGCGGCCGGTCACGTCGGGCCGGCGTCGGGCAGCCTCGTTCTGCCCGATCTTGGCGATGCGGCCGCAGCGGCCCTGTCGCCCACGGCCGAACGCCGCCTTGGCGATCGCATCATGCGCAGCATCCGGCGCGACCCAGCCTTGATCGACGACCCGCTGCTGCTGGAGTATGTTGAATCGCTGTGGCAGTCGCTGTTGCGCGCCGGGCGCCAGCGCGGTGACATTGGCACCGAACTGGATGCGGCGCACGCCTGGGAGGCTTTTCTCGTGCGCGACCGCTCGGTCAACGCCTTTGCGCTGCCCGGGGGCTACATCGGCGTGCACCTGGGGCTGGTGGCCATGACGGCCACCTCCGACGAGCTGGCCTCGGTGCTCGCCCACGAACTGGCCCACGTCACACAGCGCCACATCGCCCGCATGATCGGACAGCAGGCACAGATGTCCTGGGTGAGCGTGGCCTCGTTGCTGCTGGGCGTGCTTGCGGCCAGCAGCAATCCCGCGGCCGCGCAGGCCATGATTGCTGGCGGTCAGGCGGTGGCCATTCAGAACCAGCTCAACTTCTCGCGCGACATGGAGCGCGAAGCCGATCGCGTGGGTTTCGGCGTGCTGATGGAAGGTGGCTTCGACCCGGCGGGCATGGCCGGGATGTTCGAGCAACTGGCCCAGGCTTCACGGCTCAATGATGACGGCAGCTTCCCCTATCTGCGAACCCACCCGCTGACCACCGAGCGCATTGGCGAGGCGCGCGCACGCCTGGGCACGAGCGGCTGGGCAGGCACGGCACGCCGCCACAACGAGGTACTGGCCACACGCCATGCTTTGATGGCGGCGCGCGCGCGCGTGCTGGCCGACGTCAGGCAGGCAGCACTGCAAAGCGCCATGCGTCTGAGCGTGCGGCCCGATGCAGAACCGCTGAGCCAACTGGCCGCCCACTACACCCGCGCGGTGGCGCTGCAACGCGGCGGGCTGCATGACGACGCTGCTGCGGCCCTGCAGTCGGCGCGGCAAGCCGCGCGTCTGTTGCCCACGCCCGCCAGCGAGGCCGCAGAGCGTATCCTCATCCTGACTGAGGCCGAAGGGTTGCTCGCGGCGCGGCGCGCAGATGACGCGATGGCCCTGCTGTCCCGGCAGGTCGGGGCCCCGCGCGTAGGGATGAATGCCGCCTCCCGCCCGGAACGCATGCTGCTCGCCGAGGCAGCGCTGCAGGCCTCCGAAGCCCCGGCTGCGCTGCTTGAGGCAGCGGCCAGCCGGCTCGAGCTGGGCTTGGCCGACCGGCCGCAGGACGCCAGCGCCTGGGCGCTGCTGGCCCGAGCGTGGACGCGGTTAGGCCACCCGGTGCGTGCGGTACGCGCCGAAGCCGAGGCCGCCGCCGCGCTGGGCGACCTGCCCGGCGCGATCGACCGGGTGGAAGGCGCGCAGCGGCGTTTCCGCCAGCCCGACGCGGGCGACACCATCGAGCTGAGCGCCATGCTGGCACGCGCACGCGGCTGGCAGCGACAACTTCAGGAAGACCTGCGAGAGCGCTGACAGCGGAGGCAGATTAACCTCCTCGTCAGCAGGGTAATACTTGTGATGCGAATCATTCTCATTAAGAATGAATCCATCGCAACCCGATGTCCCGGCTCCCGTGAGCCGGCTCCGCTGTGGACCACCCCTCCCTCGCCCCTGTGAAGGCCCGCCTGCTGCATCTGCTGGACGAACTCGTCGGCCACGACGGCTACGGCTCGCTGCGGGTGGACGTGCGGCTGCTCAAGCGCGGCCAGAAAGAGGTGATCCTCGACTGCGGCAAGCAGCACCGGTTTGTGGTGGACGTGCCAGTGCGGGCGGATCAGCCGCCGCCAACGCCACGCCCCTGAATCTCGCCTGTCATCACACGCTGGTGTTGCCTTTGTGGGTAAGGAACACGGCCCCCTTTTTCACCAAGGAGAGCCTTGCCATGTTCCTGTCCAACCGTTTTGTCCTCGCCCCTGCCGCTGCCGCCGTCCTCGCCTTGAGCGCAGGCCAAGCCTTCGCTGCGGCCGGCCAGTGGGATTCCGCCGCCGCCGGCTTCAGCGGCTCGGGCGCCAACGCGGCCAACCCGTGGATCAGCACGCCCGCCGCAGGCAGCACCTATGCCGAGTGGAATGCCATCTTCGGCTATCCCGTGGACGACACGCCCGATATCGCGGGCGCCGGCAAGCTCACCGAAACCACCGGCTCGGCTTTCCCGACCAGCGGCGGCAACATCTACAGCATCTCGGGCGCAGCGGCTTTCCGCCTCGATCTGGCCGGCGCGGCCAGCGGCCTGTATGACGTGTACCTGCGCGTCTCGACCGTGGGTTCCTCGGTCGCCGACCTGGCCACGCTCAATGGCCAGAGCGCCACACGGGTCGTCACGTTCAGCCAGGCCATCACCGGCGGCTTTGGCGGCAACGAAGAAGAAAGCCTGTGGCGCTGGACGGTGAATGCCAGCGGCCCATGGGTCGTCAACTTCAACGCCAGTGGCGCACACATGAGCCTGGACCAGGTCGGCTTCTATGCCGTCGCCGCCACGCCAGCTGTGCCCGAGCCGGGCACGTGGGCCCTGATGCTGGCTGGCCTCACGGCTGTGGCTGCCCTGAAACGTCGTCGCCCTCAGGCCTGAACGCCGACCGATTCCGGAGGTGAAGTTGACCTCGACGCTGTTGCGCCTGTGGGTGGCGGGCAGCTGGTGGACGGTCGCCGTCGCCAGCCAGCCCGCCCCGCCACCGGCACCCGATGAGCCCACCGAGATGCCCGTGATCGGCGTGACTGCCACGCCGCCTCGCCAGACCGCCGAAACGACCATGTCGACCACACAGGCCCGCACCACGCTGGGCGACGCCACGTTGCGCCGCCGCCAGCCCGACTCGGTCTTCCAATTGATGGACGACGTGCCGGGCGTGACGGTTCAGGGTGGCCCGCGCAACAGTGGCATGGGCTTCAACGTGCGCGGCTACAGCGACAACGAAGACGTGCGCATCGCGCTCGACGGGGTGACCAAAGGCTTCGAGAAGTACCGCTTCGGTGGCACCTTCATCGAGCCCGAGCTGCTCAAGGCCATTGAGGTGCGGCGTGGCGCGCAAATTGATACCGCGGGCGCGCTCGGCGGCACCGTGCGCGCGACCACGCGCGACGCACGCGACCTGCTGCGCCCGGGTCAGCAATGGGGCTCGCGCGCCAGGATCGGTCACGCCAGCAACAACGGTGAACTGCACCGGTTCGCCGCTGCCTATGGCCGGCCCACGGCCGACACCGATGCGGTGGTGGCGCTCAGCGACCGCCAGGGCGACAACCTCCGCTTGGCCAGCGGCCAGCGGCTGCCGCTGTCCGAGGTCCATGCCGGCAGCCACTTGCTCAAGGGCAGCTGGTGGGCCACCGACACGTGGAAGCTCAGCGTCAGCTGGGTGGGCTACCGCGACCAGGGCTTGCAGGCCTATGACACCTACAGCGGCGCCGTGGGCCAGGGCAGCACGCCCATCGAACAGGTGGGCAGCTTCGGCCAGGTTCAGCGCCGCATCGACGATGACACGCTGTCCGTGCAGGCCAACTGGGCAGACGAGTCCGGTGGGCACGCATGGCAGACGACGCTGGGGCGAAGCGAGACACGCGTGCGCGACCACTTCGAGCCAGGCTGGTCCATCTTCTCGACCGGCACGCAGGTGGACGACGACGTGCGTCAGACGCACCACACATTGGACAGCCAGCTCACGCTGACGACGTGGCGCGGCGCCGGGCGTGACGCATTGGCGCTGCGCACCGGCGTCCAGGTTGGGCACAGCGCGCGCGAGGCCCGTCGCGTGACCAGCATCCCCGCGCTCAACCAGGCGCTCTACCCCGATGGCTACAACCCGGCTCAGCCGCCGGGCAGCAAGCGACAAGTCGGCGGCTTCGTGCAACTGGACTGGCAGGTCGGGCGCTGGCAGCTGCTGCCGGGTGTCCGCTTCGATCGAACCGAGGTGGAAGTCCAAGGCGCCAACGCACAGCGGTTGCGCGATGCCGATCAGGCCGACCGCGTGCGATACACCGATTGGTCGCCCAGCCTGACGCTGAGCTACACCTTGCAACCGGGCCGCTGGACGGCCTTCGCCACCGCCGCGCGCGCCCACCGCCCGCCATTGATCGACGAGGCCTTCATGCGTGGCGGTTATGGCGCCTGCAACAACAACGCCCTGCTGCGTACACGCAATGGGCAACCCGGCGTGCCAGGCTACAGCCCAGGCGCACAGGTCGCGCCGGCCAGTGGCATCTGCGCCCCGTACTACGAGCCCGAATCCTCCCGCGCGTTTGAATGGGGCATCCACAGCCGGCACCCCGGCCTGTTGGGCGCAGACAGCGTGGTACAGACCAAGCTCACCGCCTTCGTCAACCACACCGATGACATCCTGGAATCGCTGATGGCCGAACCGGGCGGCAGTGGCCGGCTCATCCAGCCGGGCTGGGAGCGACGCCGCGGCATCGAACTCGAGGCCGGCGCGGCCTGGCAGGGCTGGCAGACCCGCCTCGTCGGCACCCGCCTGACGGGCACGCAGTTCGACGGCCTGCAGACCACCGACCTGATCGGCATCCCCGCCGACCGCGTGCACCTGAGCCTGATGCGGCAGACCGCCTGGGGTGAATGGGGCCTGCGCTGGCAGCACGTCTGGTCCCGCCGCTACTACACCGACACGGCACGCACCAACACAGCCGAGGCCCCGAGCTACCGGCTGCTGGGCGCCTCCATGCGATGGCGACTGAACCGCCAGTTCGAGGCCACCGTGACCGCCGACAACCTGAACAACACCCGTTACGTGCTCGACAACGGGATGAACGGCGGCCCTGGCACAGAAGGCCCCGGCCGCAACCTGAAGTTGTCCCTGAGCGCCCAGTACTGACGACACGATGCAACTCATGCACCTGATGCACCCGACGATGGAGATTGACCATGACCCTAGCGCCCACCCTGACCACCCTGACCACCCTGCCCTCGGCCGCCCATTGGCGCACGTCCTTCGCGGCGCTGCGCGCCCGGGGCCTGCGCGCACGCGACGCCGCCCATCAGCTCGGACTGAGCGAGGGCGCCGTGCTGGCTGCCCATGCTGTCAACCTCATGAGCCCGCAGGAAGCGGGCGACAGCCTGCTGTCGGCCGTCGCGCTCGACGGTGACTGGGTGCGCTTGCTGCAAGGGCTCGAAACCGTCGGGCCGGTGATGGCGCTGACGCGCAACGACCACGTGGTCCACGAAAAGATCGGTGTCTACCGCAACGTCAGCGCCAAGGGGCTGGTGGGCCTCGCGCTGGGCCCCGAGATCGACTTGCGTCTGTTTCTGATGCACTGGCACGCGGGCTTTCATGTGGTCGAGCGCACAGACAAGGGCGAGCAGCACAGCCTGCAGTTCTTTGACCGCCATGGACAGGCCGTGCACAAGGTGCATGCGCGACCCGGCACCGACTTGCAGGCACTCGATGAACTGGTGCAACGGCATGCTCGCCCTCAGGCACAGCCGGTGTTCGAAACTGAGCGCCCCGCTGCACCCGTGGACCGCCCGGACGCCGAGGTCGACTGCCTGGGTCTGGGCGAGGCCTGGTCGGCCATGCGCGACACGCACGAGTTCTTCGACCTGCTCAAGCGGTTCGAAGTGGGCCGCCTTCAGGCGCTTCGGCTGATGGAGGGCATCCACACGCGTCGCACGCCCGTCGTCGCAGTCGAATGGCTGCTGCATCTGGCCAGCCGCCAAGGCCTGCCCATCATGGTGTTTGCCGGCAACCACGGCTGCCTGCAGATCCACACCGGCGCCGTGCACCGCGTCGAGCCCATGGGCCCGTGGATCAATGTGCTGGATGCGGATTTCAACCTGCACCTGCGGCGCGACGCGATCCACGAAAGCTGGCTGGTGACCAAGCCCACCGATGACGGGCCGGTGACCTCGATCGAATTGTTCGATGCACAAGGCGGCCTGATCGCCATGTTCTTTGGTGAGCGCAAGCCCGGCAAGCCGGAATTGGTCACTTGGCGTGAGCTGGCCCGCGAGGTCAGTGCAGGCGAGCCGCTCTCAGAGGTGGCAGCATGAGGCGGCGCGACTGGTTGCGCCAATGCCTGCACAGCGCCATGGCGCTGGGCTGGCTCGGGATGCACGGCGGCGCGCACGCGGGCACATCCGCCCCACCCCGTCTGGTGACCGTGCACAGCAGCCTGACCGAGACCGTGTACCGCCTGGGCGCAGGTGAGTTGCTCGTGGGCACCGACACCACCAGCACCTTCCCCGAAGCCGCGAACCACACGCGCAAGGTTGGCTACATGCGCACGCTGTCAGCAGAAGGCCTCCTGGCCTTGCGGCCCACCGCCGTGCTGGCAACCGACGACGCGGGCCCCCCTGTGGTGCTGGCGCAGCTCAAGCAGGCGGGGGTGCCGGTTCACGTGCTGCGCAGCACGCTGCGCTTTGACGACGTGCTTGAGAAGGTGCGCCTGGTGGCGCAGCTGACGCAGCGAGAGGCGCAGGGGCGCGCACTGGCTGCGACCCTGCAGGCCCAATGGCAGGCCGTGCAAGGCCGGCTGGCGTCGCAGCGCGCGGCGGGTGCGCCCCGGGTGATGTTCGTGATGGCCCATGGCGGCGGCGCCATGACGGCCGGGCGCGAGACCTCGGCCCACGCCATGCTGCAACTGGCCGGCGCCCGCAATGCGCTGGAACAGGTGCATGGCTTCAAGGCGCTCAACGCAGAAAGCGTGGTGCTCGCGCAGCCCGATGTGGTGCTCACCACCACCGAGTCGCTCGCCTTTCTGGGCGGGCCCGAGCGCCTGTGGCAACAGGCCGGCCTGGCGCAGACGCCGGCCGCAAGGCGCCAACGACTGGTGGCGCTGGACGGCATGGCCCTGCTGGGATTCGGCCCGCGCATGCCCGAGGCGCTCGATCAACTGCAGCGGCAGCTGTCATGAGCGCGGTGCTCGACGGCGCTGACGACCAGCTTGAAGCCGCGGCGCCGGCTCGGCGGGTCACACGCGATCCGCGCTGGCTGTGGTGGCTGGGCGCGCCCCTGCTGGTCCTCAGCCTGGCCGTGGCCGCCTCGCAGGGCGCCTATGCCATTGGCCTGGCCGATCTGCCACGGCTGTGGGCGTGGTGGCAACAACCCGCCGACGCCCCCTTTGACCCCGAGCTCACCGCTGCGCAGGTGTTCTGGCACATCCGCGCGCCGCGGCTGCTCATGGCCACGCTCGCAGGCAGTGCACTGGGTGTGGCCGGCGCGGCCATGCAGGGGCTGTTTCGCAACCCGCTGGCCGACCCCGGCCTGATCGGCGTGAGCGCGGGCGCCGCGCTGGGTGCGGCCTGCAGCATCGTGCTGCTGCCGCTGCTGGGGCTGATGCCCGCCGGCTTCGCGGTGGGGCTGTCGGGCATGGGGGTGACCATGCTGAGCGCGTTCGCTGGCGGCGTGGCCGTCACCGCGCTGGCCTGGCGGCTGGCCAACACGCAAGGCCAGGTGCAGCTGGCCAACCTGTTGCTGGTGGGGCTGGCCATCAATGCGCTGGCCATGGCGGGGCTGGGCCTGCTGACCTACCTGGCCAGCGACACACAGCAACGCGCACTGAACTTCTGGCTGCTGGGCAGCCTGGCCCCCAGCCAGTGGGCCACGGTGATGGCGGTGCTGCCGCCCACGGTGGCCGCGTTGGCCGCCGGGCGCTGGCTGATGCGGCCGCTCGATGCGCTGGCCCTGGGCGAGGCACAAGCGCGCGCCATGGGCGTCAACGTCAAACGGCTGCAGACCGTCTCGGTGGCCATGACCGCGCTGGCCGTGGGCGCCGTGACGTCGGCCATCGGCATGGTGGGCTTCATCGGCCTGCTTGCCCCGCATCTGGTGCGACTGCTGCTGGGCCCGTGCCACGGCGTGGTGTTGCCAGGCGCGGCGCTGACCGGCGCCTGCCTGGTGCTGCTGGCCGATACCGCAGCACGCACCGTGGCCGCACCGGTGGAGCTGCCCCTGGGCGTTCTCACTGGGCTCATGGGCGCGCCGGTCTTTCTCTACTTGCTGCGCCAGCGCGGCCACCGCCATTGAGGAGCCAGAATGGATCTGAGCGCCAACGACCTCGTCGTGCAACACGGCAGCCGCCGTACCCTGGCCTTGCCGCACCTGCATCTGGCCTGCGGGCAGGTGCACGCGCTGCTGGGCCCCAACGGCGCCGGTAAATCCACCCTGATGAGCTGTCTGGCCGGCCTGGACCCGCGCACGTGCCAACAGGTCAGCCTGGGTGGTCGCCCCCTGTCGGCATGGGACGCCATGGCGCTGGCCCGCCAGCGGGGCCTGCTCTCCCAGGCGCACCAGGTGCCATTCGACTTCAGCGTGCGCGACATCGTGCAGATGGGCCGCTACCCCCATGCCGACCAACCCCACCCGCGCGAAACAGCCCTGGTGGCCGAGTGCCTGCAGCAAGCCGGCGCCCACCACCTGCTGGACCGGTTCTACGACCAGCTTTCTGGCGGCGAGAAGGCCCGCGTGCAGCTCGCCCGTGTGCTGGCGCAGATCACCGCCCACCCTGACGACACCACACCGCGCTGGCTGCTGCTCGACGAGCCCACCGCCGCGCTGGATCTGGCTCATCAGCACGGCGTGATGCGGCTGCTGCGCGAGCTGGCGGCCAGAGGAACGGGCGTCGTTGTCGTGCTGCACGACATCAACCTGGCCAATGCCTACGCCGACCAGGTGGTGATCCTGCGCGAGGGGCGGCTGGTGGCCATGGGCCGCTGCGAGACGGTGCTGGAGCCCGCGCTGGTTCAGCGCGTCTGGGGCGTGACCTGCCATCGCCTGCTCGACACGCCTGCCGACGCCGCGGCCCGAACCGCTCCCGCAGCCTGGTCGCGCGGCTGGCTGGCCTTTTCTTGAGCAACCAGGCGCCCCATGAACCCGATCAACCCTTCGACCACGTTCGCGCTGCATCGGCGTTGGCAACACCACCGCATGCACATTCGCTGCGGGCTGTCGCCTCACCAAGCTTGGCGCATCGCCGCTTACCTGCAACTGGGCGACCAGTTGGCTGACCGTGGGCACGCCTGCCCGCTGCAGCTGCAGTTACGGATGCTGCAGACCCTGTTGAGCACCGCCACCGATGCCCAGTTGCCCCTGGTCTGGCGCCAGTGCTGCCTGCATGCGGCGCATGCACCGCTGGACTGGTTGCGCGAGGTACTGGGCGTACACGACCCGCTCGCGCTGCAGGCCGTGGAGTGCGCGTGCGAGCGCGCACGCCGGCAACTGCCCCACATGTCTGATTGAAACCCCGTCACCTACCCGGAGAACTCGCCATGCGCTACAACCGTGTCCGAGCCACCGTCGAATGGGTCGCACTGGCGGCCATCATCGTGTCTGTCTGGGTGTTCGTCCCAGTTCAGGCCTGACACCCCCGTGACCTGCCTGATCCGGCGCCACATGGAGCGCAAGGAGCAGCAGGCGTTCGATCAGCTGAAGGCTGAGCTGGCTCACGCCTTTGCCGCCCCCGAGTCTGCCTATCGACCTTTGACCGCTGCAGAGGTGATTGCCCGCAACGCTGCGGGCAAGTGACCGATGCCCACCGTGCGGGTTCAGGAGTCGGCGTCCTGGCGTCTGGATGAAATCTACCGCTAGACGCGCGGCCACTGGGGCGAAGCGCAAGCCAATCTCTGTATCACCGGGCTCTTCGACGCGAAACGGCGACATCAGCATCGTGACCATTCTTCACGAGCGCATGCATCAGATCTCACGCTTTCGCGAAGACCTTTTTGGCGAGCGCACGGCTTAACGCGCCAGCCATGCCAGCAGCGCAGGGCGCCAGGCCAGCACCTGGGCGGTCATCATCGCCCCCAACGCCATCACCATCACCCACACGAGCACGGCCATCGAGGCGCGGTCTGCCTGAAGGCACAGCAGCAGGCTGGCCGACAGCAGACATGCACCCGCCACACGCCACCGCAAAGGCCGGTGCACAGAGGCCGAGCGAGCGACCTGCTGCCAGTGCACATGCATGCCAAGTGCCAGGCTGATCATGCCCGCGAGGGCGCAGAGCGTGGCGAACGCAAGCAGCCAAGAGGGGTCGACATCAAGCATGACGCACCTCCTCTTGCACGGCCAGGCTTGTCCCGTCACGCGCGTGAGCGATGCGGGCCGCCTGCTGCCCCCGCCCGAGTCGACGCGCGGCCGCTGCCGCCACGCCCGCCGTCATCAGCAAACTCAGATCCACACCGGCCACCGGCCAGTACGGCTTCCACCACAGCGTCTGCAGCAGGTGATCACCGGTGGTGACCGCATTGAGCACCACGGCCGCCAAGGCCAGGCCGGCGATCAGCCAGCATTGCTGCTGCCAGGCCGGGTGAGGGCGGGCCTGCGCCACGGGGGCGCTCAACACGGCCGCATGCAGCAGCGCCAGTGCCCAGGCCGCCCAGAACACGCCCTGCTCCCAGGTGCCCTTGCCGGCCAGGTCGGCAGGCAGCAGGCGATTGGCCACCAGCATGGCCAAGGCGGCCACGACGATGCCGGTCACGGTGGCCACGGCAAGCGCATCGACGACCCGGCTCCCCTGCCTGCCCGCTCGGGCATGCTGCTGCTTGCGCTTCTCGACAAAGAAGATGAAGCCGGTGGCAATGCACACACAGCCCAGCAAGCCGCCCAGCACGTACAGCCAGCGCAGCATCCAGTGCTCGAAATGCTGAAGATGCAAGCCGCTCAGGAACTCATGCACCTCGGCCACGGCGCTGCGTGGCGGCTCTTCATGCAGCACGGTACCGGTGCTGGCCTTGAAGTGGATGCCCTCACCCACCAGCGCCACGCGGTCACTGCCCGCACGGTAAATGCTCACATAGCTGTTGGCGTCGCCCACGTGGTGAATCATGACGAAGCCCACCTCGCCGGCCATGTCACGCGCAGCCCAGCGGCGCTGGGCCTCAGCCACCATCGCATCCACTGAGGCCATGCCTGCCGGCACCCCGGCGCGCTCATGCGGCAGGCCCTTGGCTTGTGCCTCGATCACTTCGTGCCGGTCGTGCAGCGGCTTGAGTTGCGTCTCGGCCACCGGCAGGTAGTAGTGCGATGCAAAGATCACCAGCCCTGTCAGGGCAAAGAAGAAGTGAAAGGGCAGCGCCACCACGCCGGTCAGGTTGTGCAGGTCGAGTGTGCTGCGCTGCAGATGCTTGCGCGGGCGGAAGGTGAAGAACTCGCGGAAGACCTTGCGGTGCATGATCACGCCGGTCACCAGCGCGGCCAGCATGATCAGGGCGGCCAGCCCGACCACCCACACGCCGAGGTTCTTCCAGTTCAGATGCAGGCTGTAGTGCAACGGGTAGAAAAAGCCACTGCCGATCTTGAGCTGGTCATCCGGCACGAGGCTGCCGTTGCGCGGATCGACCGTCAATCGGGCATGGATGTGGTTGTGTCCGGCAGGGTCCTTGGGCTGCGGCACGCTGAACCCCACCCCTATCAGCAGCACCGGGTCACGGTGTGTCGTGTAAGCCCAGAACTCATCCGCCGGCAAGGCCAGGCGCGGTGTCATCGGGCCCTTGCTGGCGTCATGCAACAGCGGCATGTTGGCCGCGTAGTCCGCAGCATCTGGCTGCGCCTGGCGCAGGATGGGCAGCAGCATGCGGTCGAACGAAGGCATGGTCTGGGCTTCGAACCGGGTCTGCGGAATGGCCCAGCGGTCGATCTCGCGATCGAACACCGACAACGAGCCGAAGAAGAAGACCACCATCAGCACGAAGCCCAGCACCAGGCCGAACCAGGTGTGGACCCACGCCATGGACAGGCGGAAACTGGCAAACATGGCTGGACTCCGGCAGCGTGTCAGTTGAGAAGCATGGCTTGAAGCCCCGTCGCGGCGCCAGCCATCAACAGGCCGCCGCCGAGTAGAACCAGCCCCACCCGGGCCAGGCTGGCCGCAGCGAACGACCACAGGAAGACCCCCAGAAAGACGAGCCACGCGACAATGAGCGCGCCGGCCTCGGCGTCATGAAAGCTCAATCCCATGGCGACCATCGCGGCGATGGCGAACCCCGAGAAGCCCCAGGTGAAGGCGTAGCCGCCCAGCACGGCGGCCGCCACGCGCAGTGACACGGATGCAGCTGAATGAAAGGACATGGTCACAGGCTCCAGGCCAGGTTCAGCGAGACGCTGCGTGGTGCGCCCACGTAGGCCTGCTCCCACAACAGGCTGTTGAGGTAGCGGGTGTGGGTGACGTTGTGAACCTGCGCGGTGACCGCCAGCGACTTGTCGACCTGATAGCGCAACACCGCATCCAGCAAGGCATACGCCTTCTGGCGCACCACGCCATCGCTCAACTCGCGCGAGATGTCGCTCTGCCACTTGAGCACCCCGCCCCACGCCAGTCCGGTCACGCCGGGCACATCGGCCAGCGAGGACACGCGAAGCGTCCGACGTGGCACATACGTCCTCACCGACTCGCCGTCTTCACCTTCGATGCGCAGCCAGGTGAAACCGGCACTCAAGCGCCAACCGGCCATGGGCTGGCCCGCGACCTCGGCCTCAAAGCCTTTGGATGTCGCGTCCACACCGCGATAGTAGGTGCGGCCATCCTCAAAGCCGGCCGATTCGGCCGTGTTGTCCTGCGCCACCCGGAACACCGCCAACGACCCTGTCAGCTTGCGGTCGGGGCTCTCGGCCTTGATGCCCGCCTCGACCGTGCGGCCCTGGATCGGGTCGAGCAGACGGCTTTGCTGGTCGGTCTTGGTCTGTGGGTTGAAGATGTCTGCCACGCTGGCATAGACAGACGCGTGCGGCGTGATGTCCGCGACCACGCCGGCAAAGGGCTGGGCGCGCGTGGTGCGATAGTGATGCGGCTCACCGTACTGCTCGCCCGCACTGCTCACCCGGGTCACATTCAGGCCGCCAATGAGTTTCAGGTGGTCATGCACGTTGAAGCGCGCCACACCGTAGGCGGTGCGCCGCCAGTCCTTGAAACGGCCGAAGCCCGACTCCGGCTGGTCGAAGTCCGGCAGCGGAAAGCGGCCGGCGAGCACGTCGTCCTCTGACACGGGGACGCCCACATCGTCATAGCGCGAGGCCATGTCCGACTTGCTGCGTGACACGGACAGCCCGACCACGGCCTCATGTCGCCGACCAGCCAGCGAGAACGGCCCCTTCGCGTGGACATCGCCCAGCCACTGCTGCTCGTCGTTGCGGTACACCGAGGGATAGCTGCGCAGCCCAGCGCCGGTGGGCTGGTCCAGATCGCCATAGACGTAAAACAGGCGCGCACGCCCTCCGATCTTGCGCTGCTGCACGGTGCCCTTGACCGTCCAGCCGCCGCCCAGGTCATGCAGCACGTCGGCGAAGGCCTGCGCGTCGTCGGTGTGCCAGTACGACCACGCCGGGCCCACATTGGCCGAGCGCGGGTAACGTGTGGGCTCGCCGTTGGTGTAGATCAGCGGCAGCGCCCCCCAGCCAACGCCGCTCGGGCGGTTGCGCTGGAGGGCGTAGCCCGCCGTCAGCAGGGTCGAGGCAGACAGGTCCACCTCGACCGTGGCAGCCGCCACTCGCTTGCTGCTTTCGTAGCGATCCAGGTAAGACGCCTTGTCTTCCGCCGCCGCCACAAAGCGCCCCCGCACCGCACGGTCTGCGGTGAGCGCGCCAGACCAGTCGGCATCCAGCCGGACCTGGTCCCACGAGCCCAGCGTGAGCCCGCCCGCAAAACGTGTGTCTGCGGTGGGCCGTTTGCGGACGAAGTTGACCGTGGCAGACGGGTTGCCCGTGGACGACAGCAGGCCGTTGGCCCCTCGCAAGACGTCGACGCGGTCATAGACCGCGGTGTCGATGTCGCCCGTCTGGTCGCCTGTGGCGAAGGGCAGCCCCACACCATCAAGCTGGAAGTTGGAGACCTCGAAACCGCGCACGGAGTAGTACGTCCGGTCGGTCTCGACCCGCTCCACGTTGACGCCCGGAACCGTGTCCAGCACGGCCCGCGCATCACGCAAACCGAAGGCATCCATCTGGGCGCGCGAGACCACGCTGATGGACTGCGGCGTCTCGCGCAGGGTCAGGTCCAGCCGGGTGGCCGACGCAGACCGGCGACGCGAGAAGGCGCTGGGCGACGGGGCACCAGCAGCCGGGGCAGCAGTCACCGTCACGGTTGGCAAGGCGCCGGCATCCTCGGCGTCCACAGTAGCCCCTTGCACCGCCACAGCGGCCGGCGGGACCGGCTCGCCGCCCGACAGTGTTGTCCCTTGGCCCCAGCCCGGCGACATCATGCCGACCCCCAGCAACACAGACAGCCCGGCCCGGCGGACGCGGCAGACGGCGCGGCGTCGTGCCGGACGCGGAAATGTGGCGCTCATTTTTATTAACGTTAGTGATAATGATTCGCATTGTATTAAGCCGACGCGCGGATCACAAGTCGCGCCATCACTACAATGCGGGGCCACTTTTTGGAGCCCCCCATGTTCGGATCTGCACCAGCCTGGCTATGGCTGGCCTTCATCGCCATCGTCGTGCTGGCGCTGTTCGTCGATTTCGCCGTGCTCAAGAAGCAGGGTTCGCATGCAGTGGGCGTGCAAGAGGCCATCCGCTGGTCCATTGTCTGGGTGGTGCTCAGCCTGGCCTTCAACGTGTTTCTCTGGTGGGCCTACGTGCAGGAATCGGGCACGGTGGTGGCCAACACCAAGGCGCTGGAGTTCCTCACCGGCTACCTGGTCGAGAAATCACTCGCGGTCGACAACATCTTTGTCTTCCTGATGATCTTCACCTACTTCTCGGTGCCGGCGGCATTCCAGAAGCGGGTGCTGATGATCGGCATCATTCTGGCCATGGTGCTGCGCGCCATCATGATCCTGATCGGGGGCTGGCTGATCGCCGAGTTCCACTGGATCCTGTACGTGTTCGGCGCCTTCCTCGTGTTCACGGGCATCAAGATGTGGACAGCCAATGACGAGGAGCCCGACCTGGAGGGCAACCCCGCACTCAAGCTGCTGCGCCGCTTCATGACAGTCTCGCCCCACTACGACGGCGAGAAGTTCTTCACCCTGCACAACGGTGTGAAGGTGGCCACACCCATGCTGCTGGTGTGCACGCTGGTGGGCATCACCGATGTGATCTTCGCGGTCGACTCCATCCCGGCGATCTTCGCCATCACGGCCGACCCCTTCATCGTGCTGACCTCCAACATCTTCGCCATCCTCGGGTTGCGCGCCATGTTCTTCCTGCTGGCTGCCATGGCGGCCAAGTTCCACCTGCTCAACTACGGCCTGGCCGTGGTGCTGGTGTTCATCGGCACCAAGATGCTGCTGGTGTTCTGGGAGATCAAGATCCCGGCCCTGGTCTCGCTGGCCGTGGTGGTGGGCGTGCTGGCCATCACCATGGTCTGGAGCGTCAGAACCGCGCCCAAGATCGGCGGCAGCAAGACGGTCGAGGAATGAATTAGACGAGAATGATTCTCGTTACAATACTGGTGGTCTCATTTCTGGAGGCCGCCGCGGCGCGGCGGTCTGACCACCATGCCCACCACTGCGCCCCTCGCATCCTCGCTGCTGAGTCAACTGGCTGACCGGCAAACCGCGCTTGTCCACGATGTGGTTGCGCCGACGCACAGCCCCGAATGGGCGCGCTGGCTGGCCGAGATCGGCTTTCTGCCTGGCGAGCGGGTGCAGATCCTGACGCGCGCCCTGCCGGGGGGCGACCCGCTGGTGGTACGCGTGGGCGATGGCACCTTTGCCCTGCGACGCGCCGAAGCCGCTTGCGTGCGGGTGGTGGATGCCCAGGGCGAGGCGGGCGCATGAAGGAAGCCGTCGTCCACGTTCACCGGGGAGGCCCGCTGGTCGCCCTCGTTGGCAACCCGAATTGCGGCAAGACGGCCCTGTTCAACCGGCTCACGGGCAGCCATCAGAAAGTGGCCAACTACGCAGGTGTGACGGTCGAGCGCAAGGAGGGCCGGCTGATCACACCCGCCGGCAAGACGCTGCGCCTGCTGGACTTGCCCGGCGCCTACAGTCTGCACCCGCGCTCACTGGATGAGTCGGTCACCGTCAATGTGCTGCAGGGGCGCGCGCAGGGCGAGAAGCGCCCGGACCTGGTGGTCTGCGTGGTCGATGCCACCCACCTGCGGCGCAACCTGCGCTTGGTGTTGGCGGTCAAGCGGCTGGGCCTGCCTTGCATCGTGGCGCTCAACATGGTCGATCTGGCCAAGCGCCGCGGGCTGGCTGTGGAGCCGGCTGCGCTCAGCCGCGAGCTGGGCCTGCCCGTGGTCAGCACGGTGGCCATCCAGTCGCACGGGGCCGAGGCGCTCAGGCAGTTGCTCGATGACTCTGTCATCTGGGGGCGGGATGCCTCAGCGGCTAGCGCGCCTGCGCAACCCATGCCCGAAACCGATCCACGCGGCGACCACGAGGCCGTGCGCGGCATCCTGCAGCGCATGGGTCTGGACACCGCCGTCCCCCACCTGGTGAGCGACCGGATCGACCGCGTGGTGCTCCATCCCGTTGTGGGCCCCTTGTTGCTGGCGGCGATTCTGTTCCTGGTGTTTCAGGCGGTCTTTGCCTGGGCCGAAGCCCCCATGGGCTGGATCGAAGCCGCCACCACCTGGGTGGGCGAAGGCCTGGGCGAACGGCTGCCCGACGGTTGGCTGCGCAGCCTGGTGGTCGATGGCCTGATCGCCGGCCTGGGCGGCGTGGTCGTCTTCCTGCCGCAGATCGTCATCCTGTTCTTCTTCATCCTGATGCTCGAAGAGTCGGGCTATCTGCCGCGCGCGGCCTTTCTGCTCGACCGCATCATGGGCAGCGTGGGCTTGTCGGGCCGATCGTTCATCCCGCTGCTCTCCAGCTTTGCCTGCGCCATCCCGGGCATCATGGCCGCGCGCACCATCGCCAACCCGCGCGACCGTCTGGTCACCATCCTCATTGCGCCGCTGATGACGTGCTCGGCCCGCCTGCCGGTCTACGCCCTGCTGATCGGGGCTTTCGTGCCGGCCCGTGAGCTTGCCGGCGGGCTGTCGCTGCAAGGGGTGGTGCTGTTTGGCCTGTACTTGGCGGGCATCATCAGTGCGATGGGCGTGGCCTGGGTGCTCAAGCAGTTCACCTCGCGCAGCCAGGTGCGCAGCCTGATGATGGAGTTGCCCAGCTACCACTGGCCTAGCCCACGCAACATCGCCATTGGCCTGTGGCAACGCGTGAAGATCTTTCTGCGGCGCGTGGGCGGCATCATCCTGACGCTGACCGTGGCGCTGTGGTTCCTCTCCAGCTTCCCGGTGCCACCCGATGGCGCCACCGGGCCCGCGATCGAGTACAGCCTCGCCGGCATGTTGGGTCGCGCGTTGGCCGTGGTGTTCGAGCCCATCGGGTTCAACTGGCAGATCAGCATCGCGCTGGTGCCGGGTCTGGCCGCCCGCGAGGTGGCCGTGAGCGCGCTGGGCACGGTGTACGCGCTGTCGGGCGTCACGGACGACGCCACCGACGCGCTGATTCCCATCCTGCAGCACGGCTGGAGCCTGCCCACTGCCCTGTCGCTGCTCGCCTGGTACGTGTTCGCGCCCATGTGCCTGAGCACGCTGGCCGCCATCAAGCGCGAAACGGGCGGCTGGAAGATGGCCCTGGTCGCCGGCAGCTACCTGTTCGCGCTGGCCTATCTGGCGGCCTTCGCGACCTACCGGACGGCGCAGGCCTTGGGCTGGGGATGATTTGCGCTGCAGGGTGTTACACCTCTCGACTTGCATTTGCGAATCATTCGCGTTAACATCGAATCGCGTTTGTCGCATCAAGCCTCGTCGAGACGATGTCGCCAGGACACCATGCCGTCGATGTCAACGTGGGGAATCTGCCGTCCGATCGTGGGGATAAGGCCGGTGGGTGACGAGGCTGCGACAAACGCACTTTTTCGCTGGATGTGCTGAATCGCGACACACTGCTTCACATTGGCAATAAGAATCGTTATCATTAACGAATCGCCAGCCAGCCATCGCCCCCGAGTCGACAGCCAGCCAGGCCAGCCGCCTGATGCGGCTCCGCCCATTTCCCAACCTTGAAAACGGCACGCCTGCGGTCCACCGCCACAGGGACGGCCGTGGCTTTGCTGTCATGACCCAAGATCGTCGCGTCCTCGCGGCAGACAATTCGTCTGCCTTGCCCTCTCCGTTTGCCTCGTCTGCCTCTGCGGCAGCCGCCCCGCTGGTGTCGCTCGGCGCACTGGCCGCCGGCCTGAGCTTGAGCCTGATTGCCCCGGCCGTCCACGCCCAGGCCGCTGCCCAGACCACCGCGCCCGCCACCGAAACCACCGCGCCAGCCGCCCAGGGCACGGCCGACGCCGTGCGGACGCTGCCGGCTGTGTCGGTCAAGGCCAAGAGCGAAGCCCAACGCCCGGAAGCCAAGACCAGCTACCAGGCTGTGACCACCAACATTGGCAAAGGCAAGCAGGCCCTGCGTGACATCCCCCAGTCCATCACCGTGGTCACAGAAAAGCTCATGGACGACCGCAACCTCGATGACTTCAAGGATGTGCTGCGTGCCACGGGCGGCATCAGCTTCCTCGCTGGTGAGACGGGCGAAGAGGATGTGCGCCTGCGCGGCTTCTCGCTGAGTCAGGCGGGCGACATCTACGTCGACGGGCTGCGCGACCCCTCGCTGTACGAGCGCGACACCTTCAACCACGAGCGCGTGGAGGTGCTCAAAGGCTCGGCCTCGATGCTGTTTGGTCGCGGCTCCACCGGGGGCGTGGTCAACCAGGTCAGCAAGAGCCCGTTCCTGATGACGCAGCATGAGGTGGATGTGTCCATCGGCACTGGTGACAATGTGCGCGTCACCGGCGACTTCAACTTCAAGACGGGTGACGCATCGGCCTTCCGCCTCAATGTGATGGCGCAGGAAGCCGACAACGACGGCGTGACCATCTCCAAGCGGGGCGTCGCTCCCAGCTTCCGCTGGGGCATTGGCGAAGTCAACGAGTTCGCCGTCAGCGCTTTCTACCTGGACTACGACAACAACCCCATCTACAACCACCGCTGGTTCAGCATCGACGGCAAGGCGGTGCTGTTCATGGACAACGACGCCTTCTACGGGCTCAAGAGCGACTACAACAAGGGCACGGCCACCTACGGCACCATCAGCCACACCCACCGCCTTCATGGTGGCGGCCAGATCAAGACCACCGTGCGGCACGGCACCTACGAGCGCAATCTGTGGGCCACCGTGATCAGCCTGTGTGGCCCCAACAACCAGGGCGTGCCCAACGCCAACTGCCCCACGGTGACGAGCCCGATCACCCGCCCCGATCAGGTCAATGACAGCACCGTGCTGAACCGCACCGGCAAGGGCCGCATTGCCGAAACCGACGTGACCATCGCACAGAGCGACTTCACGAAGACCTTCACCGCCCTGGGCATGCGCCACAACGTCATCGCGGGCGTGGACTACGTCAAGGAAGACGCCAAGCGCAACAACAACATCGCGGGCCCGGCCCGTCCGCCCACCACGATCGGCACACCCAACGACGGTGCCTCGATTGTCGACACCCGCACCAACATCCCGTTCAACACCTTCGAAGCCAGCACCTTCGCCGTGTATGGCCAGAACCTGCTGGAGATCACGCCCGAGGTGAAGGTCCTTGCCGGCCTGCGCCGTGACCGCTTCCATGGCGAGTACGAGACGGCCGCTGGCGTGCGCTTCAACATGGTGGAATGGCTGACCAGCCATCGCCTTGGCGCGATTTTCCAGCCCACCGAGTGGGCATCGTTCCATGTCGCCGGGGGCAGTTCGTTCAACACCTCGGGCGATACCTACCAGTTCTCGCCGGCCGGCCCCAACATCAAGGACGCGCGCACGCCGGCAGAGAAAAGCCGCAACATCGAAATCGGCACCAAGCTCGATCTGTTCAACAACAACCTGTCGGTGAGCGCCTCGCTGTTCCGCACAGAGAAGTACAACGAGCGCAACACCGATCCCGACAGCGCCGCCACGCAGCAACTGCTGTCGGGCAAGCGGCACGCCAAGGGTCTGGATGTGGACATCGCTGGGCGCATCACGACGGGGTGGGATGCCTTCCTCTCCTACACATGGATCCCCGTGGCCCGCATTGACGAGAGCAACGTGACCACGGGTAACGCGCAGCGCAAGGGCAACCGCCCCGGCCTGACGCCCAAGCACAGCGCCAGCCTGTGGACCACCTACCAGCTCACGCCGAAATGGCGTGTCGGTGGCGGCGTGAACCACCGCAGCGAGCAGAGCCCACAGAACAACCGCACCATCACGGTGGATGGCTTCACCACCTTCGACCTGATGACGGAGTACAGCATCAGCGAGGACGTGAAGTTCAAGCTCAATGCCGCCAACGTGACCAACCGTCGCTATGCGGACGGGCTGTACACCGGCTTCTACACGCCGGGCGCCCCGCGTACCATCACGGCCAGCCTGAAGGTGATGTTCTGAACCTGTCCCCCACGCCACCATGCTGCTGTCCATTCCAGATGTCCTGAGCCTCGACGACGTGCGCAACGTGCGCACCCTGCTGGACCAGGGCGTCTGGCGAGACGGCCGCGCCACGGCGGGGGGGCAGGCGATCCACGCCAAGCAGAACGAGCAACTGCGCACCGACTCCGACGCCGCCCAGGCTGCGCAGGAGCAGGTGCTGCAGGCCTTGCAGCGCAGCGCGCTGTTCTTCTCGGCAGCCCTGCCGAACCGAATCTTCCCGCCGCAGTTCAATCGCTACAGCGGCGACACCAATACCTATGGCGACCATGTCGATGGCGCCGTGATGCACACCGCCCGCACGGGCGACAAGGTGCGATCCGATGTGAGCTGCACCCTCTTCCTGACCGACCCGGCGGACTATGAGGGCGGCGAACTCGTCATCCAGGACACCTATGGCACGCAGCGCGTCAAGCTACCTGCCGGGCACATGGTGCTCTACCCAAGTACCAGCGTGCACCGCGTCGAGCCGGTTACGCGCGGCGCCCGCGTCAGTTGCTTCTTCTGGGTTCAGAGCATGGTGCGCAGCGACGAGCAACGCCGCCTGCTGTTCGATCTGGACATGAACCTGCTGCGGCTGCGTCAGCAGGGCGAATCCGCTGTCACCGTGGGCCTGACCGGCACGTATCACAACCTGTTGCGCATGTGGGCCGAGGTGTGAGCGCGCGCGCCCTTCCGCCCGATGTGGTGAGCCTGGCCGATCACGAACGCCATGCACGCGCCTTGCTGTCCGAGGCCGCCTGGGCCTGGCTTGATGGCGGCGCGGCCGACGAGTTCACCGTCCACGCCAATACGCGGGCCTGGTCAGACTGGCAGCTGTGGCCACGCGTGATGCGCCCGCTGGCAGGGGGCCACACACGGCGCACGCTGCTGGGCCGCGAGCTGGCCCATCCCATCCTGCTGGCGCCCGTGGCGCTGCAGCGCATTGCCCATCCCGACGGCGAGATCGGCGTGGCCTGCGCGGCCAGTGCGCAGCAAGCGGGGCTGGTACTGAGCACCCAGGCCAGCACACCGCTGGAAGATGTGGCCCGCGCCATACGCGACGATGCCGGCCGTGGGCCGATGTGGATGCAACTCTACCTGCCACATGATCGCGGCTTCACCATCGAGTTCGTGCGTCGCATCGAAGCCGCGGGCTATGAGGCCCTGGTGTTGACGGTGGACGCCCCTTGCAGCGGCGTTCGCGACCGGGAACGCCGCGCCGGCACCGCTGCGCCTTCGGGCATCACGGCGGTCAACCTTCAGTCCTGGCGCCCCCCCGTACAGCCCGTAACCCGGCCAGACCAGAGCGCGCTGTTCGACGGCCTGCTGCACCACGCGCCCAGCTGGGACGACATCGCCTGGCTGCAAGGCATCACCCGTCTGCCCATTGTGCTCAAGGGCGTGCTGCATCCCGACGATGCCCGCCAGGCCCAGGCCATGGGCTTGGCTGGCGTGATCGTGTCCAACCATGGCGGGCGCACGCTCGACACGGCGGTGTCCACGGCCTGGGCCTTGCCGCGTGTGGTGGATGCAGTGGGGGCCGACTGGCCCGTGCTCGTCGATGGCGGCATTCGCCGTGGCACCGACGTCTTCAAGGCCCTGGCCCTGGGGGCCCATGCCGTGCTGATCGGGCGGCCTTACATGCACGGCCTGACCGTGGCGGGGGCCATGGGTGTGGCCCACGTGATCCGGCTGCTGCGTGACGAGTTCGAGATCGCGATGGCGCTGTGTGGCTGCCGCACGCTCGACGAGATCGGCCAGCAGCACCTGGTGGCCGCGCCCACGCGGCCTTGAGCTGCGCCCAGTAGCCAGCGCCCTGCGCCTCAGCTGGCGCGCAGGCGCGTGGGCTTCTTCTTGCGGCCCAACCCCATCTGCTTGCCCATGAACTTCATGAACACCCACAGCGCCGATTCATTGGGCTTGGGCGTCTCGCCCTTGCCGATGCGCTTGAGCTGACCGGTGTACCAGGTCACCTCCATCAGGCCCATCTTGTCGATGAAGCCGATGCCGGTCTTGATCGGGCGCACGGTGTGGACGGGCTGCTGCCCCGCCAGCAGCCGGCGCGGCAGATCGGGCTCGAGCGCCAGCGAGCGCGCGATGCCGACGAAGTCCACCGCACCGCTGGTGATGGCTTCGGCCATGCCTTCGAGCGAGCGGAAGCCGCCGGTCACCACCAGCGGCACCTTGACGGCCTGGCGTGCCTTCTCTGCAAAGGCGAGGAAATAGGCCTCGCGCTGTCGCGTGCTGTCCTTGACCGGCTCGCCCTTGCTTTTGGCTTTGACGCCGGTCATCGCGGGCGCTTCATAGGTGCCGCCTGAAATCTCGATGAGGTCGATGCCGGCATCGGCCAGCGCGCGGATGGTGTCCAGCGACTCTTCTTCGGTGAAGCCGCCACGCTGAAAATCGGCCGAGTTGAGCTTGATGCCGATGGGAAAACTCGGCCCCACCGCCTCGCGCATGGCCTTGAGCACAGCCAGCACGAAGTGGCGGCGCTTTTCGGGCGTGCCGCCCCAGTCGTCGGTGCGGCGGTTGTGATGCGGCGACAGGAACTGGCTGACCAGATAGCCGTGCGCGCCATGAATCTGCACCCCCGTGAAGCCGGCCTGCTTGACGATGCCAGCGGCGCGGCCGAAGCGCGCGATGATGTCGCGCACCTCGGCATCGGTCAGCTCGCGCGGGGTCGGAAAGAAGGCCTGCATTTCGGGTCGGAAGGGCACGGCCGAGGGCGACACGTTCTCCTTGTTCAGCCCCTTGGGCGCCTGTTTGCCAGGGTGGTTGAGCTGCACCCAGCATTGCGTGCCGTTGCGGGTCGCAGCCTGGGCCCACGCTGTCAGCTCGGCCAGATGGGCATCGCTCTCGATCACCACGTTGCCGGGCTCGCCCAATGCACGCCGGTCGATCATCACGTTGCCAGTGACGCACAGCCCGATGCCGCCATGGGCCCATGCGCCATACAGCGTGGCAAGCTCCGGTGTCGCGGCACCCGCGCGGGTGCCGAGCGCCTCGCTCATGGCAGACTTGAACAGGCGATTCTTCACCACCACGCCATTGGGCAGGGTGAAGGGCTGGGCCAGCACGGCTTGAGGGGTCATCGATCGCTCCATCTCTCATGCAGTCACATACAGGCAGCGATTGGACACCAAACGTCACAAGCTTGCACACACCCGGTGGGCCCATCGGGCACGCCCTGTGCCTGCGCCAAAGGGATCATCCTGTGCCCCAAGCGGGTGCAGTTCGTGTTTCAGCACAAAAAATCCTGATGTGCAAGGGCCACAGCGGCTCATCCGGGCTGGTTTTGCGCGGAGAAAGCAGTACCATCTCCACGCACGTCCCTGAGGAACGCTCGCGATCGAGCCAGCGCCCGGGCCCGCATCAGATCTGACTCATCGATGGAGTGAATTCACATGGCAACTGCGAAGAAGGCTGCAGCCACCAAGGCACCCGCAGCGAAGAAGGCGGCACCCGCCAAGCGCACCCCCAACGCGGCGTTCCTGAAGCCCCTGACGCCCAGCCCCGCGCTGGCTGCCGTCATCGGTGACAAGCCGCTGCCGCGCACCGAGGTGACCAAGAAGGTCTGGGAATACATCAAGAAGCACAACCTGCAAGACGCTGCGAACAAGCGCAACATCAACGCAGACGACAAGCTCAAGCCCATCTTCAAGAAGCCGCAAGTGACGATGTTCGAGCTGACCAAGCTGATCAGCGAACAGCTGAGCTGAGTCCGCCAGCATGGCGGGCTGACGAGCCCGTCCATGCAGCACGCACATTCAAAGGCCCGGTGACCCCGGGCCTTTTTTCATGACCGTCAACCGGTCATTCCCACCACGGGTAGAACGGCGGCATCTCGGAGGCCTTGCTCGCAAAGCGCGCCGGCCGCTTGTCCAGAAAGGCCTGTACGCCTTCCTTGCCGTCGCCGATGCTGGTGTAGAACATGGCCAGCGAGTCGACCTGGTGGGCAGCCAGCGGATGCGGCTGGGCTGCGTTTCGGTACATCATCTGGCGCGTGAGCGCGATGCCCACGGCCGAGCGCTCGGTCGCAATGCGACGCGCGATCTTCATCGCCTCGTCGAGCAGTTGCTCGGGCGGCACCACACACTTGACCAGCCCACCGCGCTGGGCCTCATGGCCATCGAAGATGTCGGCCATGTACGTCCACTCCAGCGCCTGCGAGATGCCGACAATGCGGGGCAGGAACCAGCTCGAGCAGGCCTCGGGGACGATGCCGATGCGCCCGAACACGAAGCCGATGCGCGCCTTCTCGGAGGCGATGCGGATGTCCATGGGCAGCGTCATCGTCGCGCCGATGCCCACCGCCGCACCGTTGATGGCGCCAATGACCGGCTTCTTGCAATTGAAGATGCTCAGCACCACGCGCCCGCCGGTGTCACGCACACCGGCATGGATGGCCGGATCATCCAGGCGCTCGCGCATGTCCTGCATCGTGGGCTGCTGGCTCTCGTCCAGGCCGAACACATTGCCGCCCACGCTGAGGTCCATGCCCGCGCAGAAGGCCTTGCCCTCGCCCGTCACCACGATGGCGCGCACGGCATCGTCGTCGCTCGCGCGCGTGAAGGCATCGACCAGTTCGTTGGCCATCTCGACCGTGAAGGCATTGAGCTGATCAGGGCGGTTCAGCGTCAGCAGCATGACGCCATCGGCATCAACATGGGTGCGCAGGGTCTGGTAGCTCATGGGTGTCGTCCTCGGTGTTGAACAGGATCAGGCGCGCTCGGCTGGCTCGCGGTGTGTGGCGCCAACATGGCCGCGCTCTTGCGCCAGCCATTGCAACACGGGGATGGTACCGGGCAGCACCGGCACCACATCCACGGGCAAGCCCTGCCAGGCCATCTGCTGGCCTTCCTTCATCTCGAACTGGCCCGTCCAGTCGTAGACCTTGCAGAAGTGCAGGCGCACGCGCGCGTGGGGATAGTCCATCAGCTCGACCTGCCAGGGGTGGGCCGCGCCGATCGTGATGCCGATCTCTTCGTGCAGCTCGCGGCGCAAGGCCTGCTCCACCGTTTCACCGGCTTCGAGCTTGCCGCCGGGGAACTCCCAATAGCCTGCATACACCTTGCCTTCGGGGCGCGAGGTGAGCAGGAAGCGCGCCTCGCGGCCATCGGCATCGCGCTCGACCAGCACCCCCACCGCCACGTCGACCGGCGGGCGATCGGTCGCGTCCATCACGTGATAGGACTTGCGCTCAGTCATGGTCACGCCCTGCGAAGTCACGCGCGAACTGATAGGCCACACGCCCCGAGCGCGAGCCGCGTTCGATGGCCCACACCAGGGCCTCGGGCCGCGCGGCCGCCATGGCGTCGTCCCCCAGCCCAAAGTGGCGCAGCCACTGGGCCACGACCGCCAGGTACTCGTCCTGGCTGAAGGGGTAGAAGCTGATCCACAGGCCGAAGCGCTCAGACAGCGAGATCTTCTCTTCCACGGCTTCGCCGGGATGCAGCTCGCCGTCGTCGCCGCGCGTGTAGGTCTTGTTGTCGGCGTGGTACTCGGGCAGCAGGTGGCGACGGTTGGAGGTGGCCACAATGAGCACGTTGTCACCGCTGGCCGACACGGTGCCGTCCAGGATGGACTTCAGCGCCTTGTAGCCCGCCTCGCCTTCGTCAAAACTGAGGTCGTCGCAAAACACGATGAAGCGCTCGGGCCGCTCGCTGACCAGCTCGACCAAGTCGGGCAGGTCGATCAGATCGGCCTTGTCAACCTCGATCAGGCGCAGGCCCTGCCCTGCATGGGCGGCCAGGCCGGCCTTGACCAGCGAGGACTTGCCGGTGCCGCGCGCGCCGGACAACAGCACGTTGTTGGCCGGCTTGCCGGCCACGAACTGCGCGAGGTTGCGCGCAAAGCGGGCCTTTTGCGTGTCGACCTCCTGAAGGTCGTCGTAGCCGATATGGGCCACATGACGCACAGGCTCCAGCCAGCCTGTGGCCCAGGCCGCCGACTGGCGTTTGCGGTAGCGAAAGGCCACGGAGGCAGCCCAGTCGGGTGCACGCACGGCAGGCCGGTCCGCGCTGGGGATCAAGGCGTCCAGCCGGGCGACCAGGGTCTCGGCGCGTGACAGCAGCCGCGCCATGTCGGCGGGGGTGGGGGAAGAAGAAGGCGCACTCATGGCGCCCAAGTGTAGAACCTGCCGCTGGACATGGTCCGGATGGTTCAGTGGCGGCGTTTCGCATTCGCATGGGCGTCATGCCGACTGGCTACGCTGCGCGGCATCCGTCCCCAACCATGAGCCGTGCCATGCGTTCCTTCGCTTCCCACCATCGCGCGTCCCCGCGCCATCCATCCCGCCATGCGCTGAGCCTGGCCATCGCCCTGGGTCTGGGGTTGAGCCCCCAGGCATGGGCTGAGGGCCTGACCGTGTTGCATGTGGGTGACCAGGAAAGCTGGCTGCTGTCGGCTCAGGGCAACCTGCGCGACGACGCATCGCAGGCCATCTCTTTCTACGGCGGGGTCGACCGCCTGGCCGCCGTCATTCAACGCGCCCGCCAGGCCGCCCAGGCCCAGGGCCGCTCGGTGCTCACGCTGAACGCCGGTGACGCCTTCTTGCCCGGCCCGCGCTTCACGGCCAGCACCGTGAACCTGGCCGCCGCCCATCCGGATGGCGGCCAAGACTACTACGATGCCATCGCGCTGCGCCGCATCGGCTTTGACGCCATCGTGTTCGGCAACCACGAGTTCGACCTGGGCTCAGCCACTGCGGCCCGCTTTGCCGCGGTCTCAGGTAGCCCTTACCTGTCGGTCAACCTGAACTTCCAGGCCACCCCGGCCTTTGCCGCGCTGGCCGCAGCGGGCAAGGTGGCAGGCTCGACCGTGGTGCAGACCGCTGGGGGCAAGAAAGTGGGCATCGTCGGCGCCACCACGCCGTTGCTGCCTGTGATCTCGTCGCCCGCACCGGGCAGCATGCTCAATCACGATCCGGCCGCCACCGAGGCGCAGAACCTGCAGGCCATCGTGCCGCTGATCCAGTCCGAGGTGAACGCGCTGCGCGCCAGTGGCGTGGGCACCGTGATCCTGTTGTCGCACCTGCAGAACGCCGCCAACGAACGCAACGTCGTGATCCCGGCGCTGACCGGTGTGGACCTCGTCGTCTCAGGCGGGGGCCATGAACTGATGGCCGATCCCGATGATCTGCTGATCAACGGCGGTGTGGCAGCGGCATTCAACAGCCACCCGGTGTATGCGACCGATGCCAGCGGCAAGGCGGTGCCCGTGGTCACCAGCCACTTCGGTAACCGCTATGTGGGCGAGGTGAACCTGACGCTGGACGACACCACCGGGGCCTTGGTGAGCATTGACAGCACCCGCATGCATCGCGTAAGTGGCGCCGCAGGCGACGCCGACCGCGTGACGGGCGACAGCATGCTGCAGGCCCAGGTCGTGGCGCCAGTGGGCAACTACATTGCCGCGCTGAACCGGCAGATCATCGGCCAGACCGCCGTCAAGCTCAACGGCCCCACCCACGTGACCGGCACGCCTGGCAACTATGTGGCCGGCGTACGCAATGCCGAAACCGGGCTGGGCAACCTCGTGGCCGACGCGATGCGCTTGGCCGGCCAGGCCGACGTGGCCATCCAGAATGGCGGCGGCATCCGCACCAGCATTGCCGCACCTGGCCCTGTGTCGGTGGGGGACACCTTCAACATCCTGCCCTTCACCAACCTGGTCAAGCGCGCGCCCGCCATGAACGCGGCCCAGCTCAAGGACGTGCTGGAACACGCCTACGGTGCGACCAGCCCGGCCGGCGCGGCCAACGGCCGTTTCGCGCAGGTCTCAGGCATGCAGGTCACCTATGACAGCGCCGGCACCGCACGCACCACGCAGGGCACGGGCGCGCGCATCCTGCGCGTCGTGCTGGACGATGGCACCGTGCTCATCGACGGCGGCCGCGTGGTCAACGCCACCCGCAGCTTCTCGTTTGCCACCATCGACTTCACCGCCAACGGCGGGGATGGCTACCCGTTTGCCGCCAATGGCGTTGTGTTCGACAACGCGACCAACACCATCACCTATCAAGAGGCATTGGCCGGCCTGATCAGCACACCCAAGCGTGAAGGTGGCCTGCGGCGCGACAGCGCGGCCGACGGCCCCGAGATCACGGCCAACCTGTATGGGCCAGAAGATGCCTTCGATCTGCATGGCCGACTCATCGATGTGGCCGTGGGCCAGACCCGCGCAGGCCAACAGGTGCGGGGCACCGGCGGCCGTGACGTGCTGGTGGGCACAGCGGGCGACGACACCATCGAAGGCGGCGTGGGCGCCGACCTGCTGACCGGCGGCCCGGGCGGCGACACCTTTGTCTACCGCACGCTGCGCGACATCGGCGACACCGTGACCGACTTCACCCCTTACGCCGACCGCATCGACCTGCGCCCGTTGCTGCTGGCCGTGGGCTACAGCGGCAGCCGCCCGGTTCAGGACGGCTGGGTCCGCGTGGTGGACACCACCGGTGGCGTGCTGCTGCAGCTGGACGCCGACGGCCCGGCAGCACCCGGCGGCTGGCGCACGGTGGCCACGCTGCAAGGTCTGACAGCCGCGCAGTTTGCGCCCGCACGCGACCTCGCGCAGTGACGCGCCTTTCGACTTCTCTGACCTGACAAGGATTCACCATGACACCCACCCGCCTCCTGACCCTCGCGCTGTTTGCCGCCGCGTCTTCCCCTGCCCTGGCCGTGAGCAATGGCCAGTTCACCGCCGGCCTGTCCCATTGGGACACGCTGGGCGACGCCGTCGTGCAGGGCCAGACCCTGCTGCTGACCTCGGCCTTTGACGCCGACGACGACGCAGCCGGCAACTTCAACTTCTCGGGCCAGCCCGCTGCGATGGCGCTGAGCGCCGATGGCGTCGAAGTGTTCGCCGGTCTGGCCATCGGCGCACTCGACGGTGACCTCCAGGCCGCAGAAGGCTCGGTCGCCCGCCAGCAGTTCAGCGTGCAGGCCGGCGACACGCTGCACTTCGACTGGCAGCTGCTCACCAACGAACAAGGCACCAGCGCGCTACCCGACCTGGGCTTTGCTGTGCTCAATGGTCAACTGTTCAGCCTGGCTGAGGCACTGGCCGCTCAGGCGCCGGGCGAGTTCGGCTTTGCCGCTGGCACGGGCTGGCAGCGTTTCAGCTACACGTTCAGCCAGGCCGGTCTGGCCAGCCTGGCCTTCGGCGTGGTCGACCGCGGCGATTTCGTCACCACCTCGGCACTGGCCGTGCAGAACGTGACCGTCACGCCTGTGCCCGAGCCTGCCGCCTGGGCGCTGGTGCTGGCCGGCGCCGGCGTGCTGCTCATGGCGCGCCGCCGGGGCTGATCGCCGACGCGGGCAACGCGTGCACGCCCCCATCGGGCGTGAGCACCCACAGCCGGTCGCCCGGGGCGGCTGGCACGGCATGCATGCCGGTGAAATCACCGAACGCCGGCAAGGTGCCCAACCAGCCCTGAGACTGCTGCTGCAGCCACACACAGGGCAAGCGCACGCGGTCTCGGGCCGGCCCCCTCATCACCCAGCACGGGTGCAAGTGGCCACCCAGGCAGTCCTGCGCGCCCGGCACCACGCGCGCCCTGTGCGTCAGGGCCAGCCCGCCCAGTCGCACCACATCGTCTTCGGGCAAGACTTCCCAGGCTGCGCCCAGGCGTTCGGCCACCGGGCCCCAGTCGGCCATGGCGCGACGGTCATGGTTGCCCCCGATCACAGCCACCTGGCCCTGCGCAGCGTCATGCCATGCGCCCAGCGTCTCGGCCAACGCTGCCACAGCGTCGCCCACCGCCGGCCCATGCACCAGATCACCTAGCACGATCAGCCGCCGCGCCCCGCTGTCGTTCAGTGCCGCGCGCAGACGCTGCAAGGTGGCCGCGGTCGTGCCGGCCATCACGGCGGGGGGCACGCTCTGGCCCAGGTCGCGGTAGCGCTGCGCCTTGCCCAGGTGCACATCGGCCACCAGCAAGGCATCGGGCTTGCCGAGCGCGTCGAAGGTCAAGGCACTGCGATCGGCTCGCCACTGCAAAGCCACGCCGCCCAACGTGACGTGCGGCGGGGTCTGCACTGCGACGCTCACGCCAGCAGCCCCGACAGTGTCGCCTCCAGGTGCTCGGTGGGCAGACGCTGAAAACCGGTTCGGGCATAGCGGTTGAGCCGCCCGACCACCACGCTGAGCGCCAGCGACGCGCGGGCCTGTGCGGCCACAGTGGGCGCCGGCTCGCCGCGCTGCTCGGCCAGGGCCCGGGCGGGCTGCCGCAGCAAGGACTCCAGCCGCTCAAGGCACTGGTTGACGCGTTGATGCAGGCGCGCGTCTTCGTGCACCAGCGCATCGCCAGCCAGCACCCGCGACATGCCCGGATTGCGCTCACCGAACTGCAACACCAGCGCCACGACACGTGAAAACTGCGTGGCCGGATCGGGCTCACGCTCGATGGCTTGGTTGGCCAGCGTGAACAGGCTGTGTTCGATGAAGTCGATCAGCGCCTCGTACATCTGCGCCTTGCCCGCGAAGTGGCGATACAGCGCGGCCTCGCTGACTTGCAAGCGCCCAGCCAGCGCGGCCGTGGTGATGCGATCGGCCTGCGGCGCCTGCAGCATCTCGGCCAACGCCTGGAGGATCTGGTTGCGTCGCTCGCCTGGCTTGGGTCGCTGTCGGCGAGGCGCCTCGTTGGAGACCGCCGGCAAGGTGCTGTCGTCGTCGCTCATCGTGCCTCCTTCATCGCGCCGGACGGTGCCGGATGGGCCAGGCGTGCAGTTGCCGCAAGGCCGTGATGCGCACGTCCACCCAGCTGCGCCGACCATGCAGCCGGCCCCCGGGCGTGGCCGCTGTGCAAACCGGTCCGCGCCGCAGGTAATGCTGCATCCAGACCGTGCGCAGGCCCAGCTGGTGGGCGCTCTTGAGATTGGCCTCGGTGTCTTCGACCAGCACGCATTGCGCGGGCGCCAGCCTGTGGCGCGCCAACACGACGCGCAGCATGCGCACATCGGGCTTGGGCCGCAACGAGCCGAACACGCGCATGCCTTCGATGGCAATGATGCCCTCGAAGCACGAGGCCAGATCGAGTGCAGTCAACACCCGCTTGGCGTACTCGGCGGGCGCATTGGTGAGCAGGAACTTGCGGCCTGGCAGCCGCATCAGCGCGGCGCGGTCGGCCGGCGGCATGTGCAGATCGGCCTCCAGGCCTGGCAGCGTGTGCGTCTGCGCCAGAAAGTGCGCCGCGCGGATGCCGTGGTGGCGCTCGAGCCCCAGCAGTGTCGCGCCGTAACGCCGCCAGTAGTGCACCCGCAGGCGATCGGCTTCGGCCCGGCTCAAGCCCAGTTCGGCCACGATGTAGTCGGTCATCGAGGCGTTGAGCCGGCCAAAGACGGCCCGCCCCGCGTCGTGCAGGGTGTTGTCGAGGTCGAACAGCCAGACGGGCCGCACGGCGATCGACCGGCTGCGCCTCAGTGCGAGCGGATCATCGTGCCGTAGGCCTGATCGGTCAGGATCTCCAGCAGCATGGCATGCGGCACACGGCCATCGACGATGTGCACGGCATTGACGCCGCTCTTGGCCGCGTCCAGCGCACCGGCAATCTTGGGGATCATGCCGCCGCTGATGGTGCCGTCGTCGATCAGCTCGTCGATGCGGCGGGCGGTCAGGTCGGTCAGCAGGTTGCCTTCCTTGTCGAGCACGCCCTTGATGTTGGTCAGCAGCATGAGCTTCTCGGCCTTGAGCACCTCGGCCAGCTTCGAGGCCACCAGGTCGGCGTTGATGTTGTAGCTCTCGTTCTTCGAGCCGAAGCCGATGGGGCTGATCACCGGGATGAACTGGTCATCTTGCAGGGCCTTGACCACGCTCGGGTCGATCGATTCGATCTCGCCCACCTGGCCCACGTCGTGTTCGACGGTCGGGTCTTTCAGATCCTGCAACTTGAGCTTGCGCGCGCGGATCAGGCCACCGTCGCGGCCCGTCAGGCCCACGGCCTTGCCACCTGCGGCATTGATCAGGCCCACGATGTCTTGTTGCACCTCGCCGGCCAGCACCCACTCGACCACCTCCATGGTCTCGGCATCGGTCACGCGCATGCCCTGGATGAACTCGCCCTTCTTGCCGATCTTGTTGAGCGCCGAATCAATCTGGGGCCCACCGCCGTGCACGACCACCGGGTTCAGACCCACCAGCTTGAGCAGCACCACATCCTCGGCGAAGTCGGCCTGCAGCTCGGGATCGGTCATGGCGTTGCCGCCGTACTTGATCACGATGGTCTTGCCGTGGAACTTGCGGATGTAGGGCAGCGCCTGCGCGAGGATTTCCGCCTTGTCACGCGGGTCGATCTGGGCAAGGGCGTCAGGAGAAGTGGGGGTGGACATGGCGGAGGAAAGCCCATGGGGTTGTCAATGCCGCTATTCTAGAGAAACCCCTGAGTGGGAACCTTTGTCCCATGATGGGGTCCATGTCATGGGGCGCGGCCCCTTTTGTGAACAGGAGACAGGATGAAGACGATGACGTGGCGCAGTCTTGCCGGTGCACTTGCGATGACCGTGGCCCTGGCCGCGCAGGCGCAGGACGTGGACGGCGAAGTGCGCAAGGTCGATGTCGAAGGCGGCAAAGTGACGGTGCGCCATGGCGAGATCAAGAACCTCGACATGCCGCCGATGCAGATGAGCTTCCGGGTGAGCAACCCGGACTGGCTGCGTTCGCTGCAACCCGGCGACAAGATCCGCTTCAGCGCCGACAAGGTGAACGGCCAGTTCACCATCACGGCGCTCGAGGTGCGCAAGTAAGCCACTGACCACCAGGCAGACAGACGGGCAGACGGACAAAGGGCCCGACCGGCAACCGGACGGGCCCTCTGCGAGAAGATGTCCCCCCTGGAACGTCTTTACGGTGATGACAGCTGGCTTGTCTGTCGTGTCGCGCATCTGCGTGCAATCGTTCACGACATCACCGTCGCAGTTTACGGGCGCGCGGTGCATGTTCCCATGACGGTTTCCCGTCAAATGGTTACAAAGTGCATCCCATGTTCATGGGATGCACCCGGTGAATGCCCTAGATGATCCACAGCAGTGCGGCCGTCATCACCGTGTAACGACCGAACTTGCCGATCGCCATGTAGAGCACGCACGGCCAGAAGGGCATGCGCAGCCATCCGGCGACCGCGCACAGCGGATCACCCACCACCGGCAACCAAGACAGCAGACAGGCCTTGGGGCCGAACCGCTCAAGCCACGCAAGTGCGCGCTGCTCGGCGCGCCCATGGCGCGCCTGCGAACCCGCTGGCGGCGCGTCGCCGCCCTCACCCCCGTGATGAGCGCGCCACCGCTCAGCCGCCTTGTGGGCGCCCAGCCCCATCCACCAGCTGATGGCCCCACCGATGGTGTTGCCCAGCGTCGCCACACAGACCGTAGGCCAGAACATCTCGGGCTGCCAGCGCACCAGCGCGTACACCGCGGGCTCCGAGCCCATGGGGAGCAGGGTGGCCGACACCAGCGCCACCAGGAACACGGCGCCCAGCCCCACCTGAGGCAGGGCCAACCACGCCAGTACGGCGTTCACCGCCGACATCAACCATGCTTCCATGCGCCCATTGTGGCGCCTGCGACGAGGTGGAGGCGACAGTCCGGCCAAACGGCCGGGTCACAGCGTCAGGATCAGAAGCTGTAACCCACGGTGGCCGACCACACACTGGGATAGAACCGGTAATCAGCGCGCTGCTCCGAGCGGTCGGTGCGAATGCGCAGGTCGTTCTTGATCTTCGCCACCGCCCAGCCGACATTGAACGACCACTGAGGGTCGAACTGGTAGCGCACACCCGCCTGCAACGCCGGGCCAAGTGAGTGGCTCAGCTTGATGCGCACGGGGCCATCGTTGTAGAGCGCATCGCCCAAGGCATTCGACTCGGCCTTCATGCGGGTGTAGTTGATGCCCACACCCACATAGGGCCGCCAAGCCGAAGTGGCGTCCAGAAACGCGTAGTTGACAAACAGCGTCGGGGCGACCTGCTTGACGGTGGCCACGACCTGGCCGTCGGCGGCCTGCAGCTTCTCGGTGGTGCGCGCAACCTTCAGGCTGGCGATCGGGTCGGGGTACGAACCATCAGCCGTGAGTGCTGGGGTTGCGGCGCGCAGCTTCACGTCATGCTTGGGCGGCACGCCCAGCACCAGCTCGGCACTCCAGGGCCCCGCCAACGCACGCTCGATCGAGAAGATCAGCGTGGTCTTGGGCTGCACCGCCAAGCGCAGACCGCCATCGATGACCACATTGCCGTAGTAGGTGCCGCTGACCACGGCCGGCAACTCGCCCCGCAGGGGGCTGCTCGTGGCGCGCGGGTCAATGTGGGCGCCACCGAGCTTGACGGTGTAGGTGCCGGCGTGTGCCGCGGCACCGGAAATGGCCGCGACGGCAGCCAGAGCGAGAAAACGAACGTTCATGACAGGTAGAAAGAACAAAGCAAGACGGAAATGCAACGTTACATTAAAACTGCAATCGTTACATCGAGAATGCCGTATTCCTTGTTGACTGGGTGACGTTCTGCGCGCTTTGGGCCCGGGGTCCCGCTACCCAGCCCCTCGCCAGCCAGCTATACTCTGCCTCCTTTTTAAGCAGCCCTGATCGCCCCGCCGTTCGGGGCTGCGCCGTCTTTCTCCCCCCATGTCCACCCTCGCTGACCCCGCCAGCCCCCTGATGCTGGGCGCCGTCGAACTGCCCAACCGGCTGTTCGTGGCGCCGATGGCTGGCGTCACGGATCGGCCCTTCCGCATGCTATGCAAGCAGCTGGGGGCGGGCTACGCGGTCAGCGAAATGGTGACTTCGCGCAAGGACCTCTGGCACAGCCTCAAGACCTCGCGTCGCGCCAACCACGATGGCGAAACCGCGCCCATCGCCGTACAGATCGCCGGCACCGACGCGGCCATGATGGCCGAGGCGGCCGCCTACAACATCGACCGCGGCGCCCAGGTCATCGACATCAACATGGGCTGCCCGGCCAAGAAGGTGTGCAACAAGTGGGCCGGCTCGGCGCTGATGCAAGATGAAGCGCTGGCGCTGCAGATCGTCGAAGCCGTGGTGGCGGCCTGTGCGCCACGCAACGTGCCCGTGACGCTGAAGATGCGCACCGGCTGGAGCCAGCAACACAAGAACGCCGTGCGCATCGCGCGCGCAGCCGAGGCCGCCGGCGTGGCCATGCTCACCGTGCACGGCCGCACCCGTGAGCAGGGCTACAAAGGCCGGGCCGAGTACGACACCATTGCCGCCGTGAAGGCCGCTGTGCGCGTGCCGGTGGTGGCCAACGGTGACATCACCTCGCCCGAGAAGGCATTGGCGGTGCTGCGCCACACCGGGGCCGACGCCATCATGGTCGGCCGCGCCGCGCAGGGGCGCCCCTGGATCTTCGGCGACATTGCACACTACCTGGCCACCGGCCAGCACCGCACGCCGCCACTGACGGATCAGGTCAAGCACTGGCTGCTGGCGCACCTGGACGACCACTACGGCCTGTATGGCGAATTCGCCGGCGTGCGCACGGCGCGCAAGCACATCGGCTGGGCCGTGCGCAGCCTGCCCGGCGGCGAAGCCTTCCGCCAACACATGAACATGCTGGAAACCTGCGCCGACCAGGTGCGGGCCGTCAGCGACTTTTTTGATGCCCTGAGCCTCGTCCACCCGCACCTCCCGGTGGGCCACGAGGCCGATGTGGCAGACGACGACCAGGCCGACGAGGCCCCCCGGCGGGCGGCCATCGTCTGCCACGCCGGCTGAGACCCATGAGCAAGAAGAACATCCAAGACTGCATCAGAGACAACCTCGAAGGCTACTTCCAGGACCTGCATGGTGCCGAGCCGAACGCCGTGTACGACATGGTGCTCAACGCTGTAGAACGCCCCATGCTGGAAGTGGTGATGCAACGCGCCGAGGGCAACCAGTCCAAGGCCGCCGAATGGCTGGGCATCAACCGCAACACCCTGCGCCGCAAGCTGCTCGAGCACAAGCTGATCAAGTAAGCCCTTTATCCAGATCCCCCGCTCTTTGCCTAGAAGGAAGAACCATGACCCTGACCGCCCTGCTGTCCGTGTCCGACAAGACCGGCATTGTTGAATTCGCGCAAGCCCTGCATGCCCAAGGCGTGCGCCTGCTGTCCACCGGCGGCACCGCCAAGCTGCTGGCCGACAAGGGCCTGCCCGTGACGGAAGTGGCTGAGATCACGGGCTTCCCGGAGATGCTCGATGGCCGCGTCAAGACGCTGCACCCCCGCGTGCACGGCGGCATCCTGGCCCGCCGCGACCTGCCCGAGCACATGGCTGCGCTGAAGGAACACGGCATCGACACCATCGACCTGCTGGTGGTCAACCTCTATCCCTTCGCGCAAGCCACGGCCAAGGCCGACTGCACCCTGGCCAACGCCATCGAGAACATCGACATCGGCGGCCCCACCATGCTGCGCTCGGCCGCCAAGAACTGGCAGGACGTCACCGTCATCATCGACCCGGTCGACTACGAGCAGGTGTTGACCGAAATGAAGGCCGGCCAGATCACCCGCACCACCAAGTTCATGCTGGCCAAGAAGGTGTTTGCCCACACCGCCGCCTACGACGGCATGATCACCAACTACCTGACCTCGCTGGAAGCCGGCGCCGAGCTGGAAACCGAAACCGTGCCCGCCAAGGCCGAGTACCCGGCTGTGTACAACCTGCAGCTGCACAAGGTGCAGGGCATGCGTTACGGCGAGAACCCGCACCAGTCGGCCGCCTTCTACCGCGAAGCGTCGCCCGTGGTCAGCACCCTGGCCAATTGGACCCAGATCCAGGGCAAGGAACTGAGCTTCAACAACATCGCCGACGCCGACGCCGCCTGGGAATGCGTCAAGGCCTTTGAAGCCCCGGCCTGCGTGATCATCAAACACGCCAACCCCTGTGGCGTGGCCGTGGGCGCCGGCCCGCTGGAGGCCTACACCAAGGCCCTGAAGACCGACCCCACCAGCGCGTTTGGCGGCATCATGGCCTTCAACCGCGTGGTCGATGCCGACGTGATCGAGGCCATCAACGCCAACAAGCAGTTTGTGGAAGTGGTGATCGCGCCCAAGTTCACCGACGCGGCCCGCGCGGCTTACGCGAGCAAGCAGAACGTGCGCCTGCTGGAGGTGCCGCTGGACGAAGTCACCCGCAAGCTGGGCAACGCGCTGGACTTCAAGCGCGTGGGCGGCGGCATGCTGCTGCAATCGGCCGATGCCATCGACATCGTCGGCGACATCAAGGTGGTCAGCAAGCTGCAGCCCACCGAGCAACAGATGAAGGACATGCTGTTCGCCTGGACGGTGGCCCGCTTCGTCAAGAGCAACGCCATCGTGTTCTGCAAGGACGGCATGACCATGGGCGTGGGCGCCGGCCAGATGAGCCGCCTGGACTCGGCCCGCATCGCCAGCATCAAGGCCCAGCACGCCGGCCTGACGCTGCAAGGCACCGCCGTGGCGTCGGACGCCTTCTTCCCGTTCCGCGATGGGCTGGATGTGGTGGTCGATGCAGGTGCGACCTGCGTGATCCATCCGGGTGGCTCAGTGCGCGACGACGAGGTGATCGCTGCGGCCGACGAGCGCGGCATCGCCATGGTGTTCACGGGCACGCGCCACTTCCGCCATTGAGCAAGGGCGCGCGCCCCTCAAAGCAGCAAAGGCTCCTTCGGGAGCCTTTTCTCATCTTTCTCATCGTCAGGGGCGGGGAACCGGTGCATGGGCGCCTCCATGCTGGCGAGACGCGCACCATGTATTTCGCACGCGAAACGAATCTGCGCTAAGATACTTCGCATGCAAAGCAAACCGCGTCTGATCTTTCTGCTGAACAGCGCCCAGCGCCATCTGCAGCAATGGATCGCCCAGCAGACCGATGCCGCCGTGCGCGCAGGCCAACAGGCGCCGACACCCGCGCAGAGCGGCGTGCTGTTCGCGCTGGCCCGGTCAGACGGCGCCACCATGGGCCAGCTGGCGCAGACGCTGGACTTGGCGCCCTCGGCCGTGTCCGGCCTGGTCCAGCGCATGGAAGCGCTCGACTGGGTGGCCCGCCACCCCTGCCCCGACGACGGCCGCACCCAGCGGGTGTGGTTGTGTCCTGCTGGTCAGGCCCTGCTTCCGTTGATCCGTCAGGCCACCACCCGCATCAACGCGCGCCTGACCGACGGCTTCACCGATGCCGAGCTGCAGACCGTGGCCCGCTGGCTCACCCACGTCCAGCAGCTGGACCAACCCATCCCACCGGAGGCCTGACATGAACCAGCCCAACCTGGAAGCCGTCGAGATCACCTGTCAGGACGGCACCCCACTGGCCGGCCACTTTCTGCCCGCCCATGGGGGCCGTGCGCCCGCCACCGCCAAACCCGTGCTGCTGTGCCCGGCCACTGGGGTGAAACAGCATTTCTATCTGCGCTTTGCCGGCTGGCTGGCCGAGCAGGGACACGACGTGCTGGTCTTCGACTACCGCGGCATCGGGCTGTCGCTGCGCGGTCCGCTCCAACGTTGTCGGGCGACGCTGGCCGAGTGGGGGCAACAAGACCAGGTGGCCGCGTTGTCGTGGCTGGTGGCGCGCACCGGCCACGACAAGGTGCTGTTGGTCGGACACAGCGCGGGCGGCCAGATGATCGGCCTGCTGCCCAACCACCACCATGTGGAAAGGATCGTGGGCGTGGCCGTCTCGACAGGTTGGTTCCGCGGCATGCGGCCGAGCTTTCGCTTCAAAGCCCATTTTGGGCTGCGCTGCCTCGTGCCGCTGGGGACGTGGGTCAAGGGCTATGCCCCGACGGCCGCCATCGGCCTGGGCGAGAACCTGCCCGCGGCAGTGGGCCGCCAGTGGGGACAGTGGTGTGCCGCTGGCGGCTATGCCACCAACGCCGTACGGGGGCGGCCCCAGCAGGATTTCCACCGCGAGATCCGCATCCCCATCACGGTGTTCCATGCCACGGACGACGACATCGCCACGCCAGCCACGGTCGCCGACCTGCTGCGCACCTTCCCCGCCGCGCCAAGCCAGGTCCATCGTCTGGCGCCGCGCGATCACGGGCTCAAGCGCATCGGCCACATCGACTGGTTCCGCCAGTCGCATCAGGCGCTGTGGCCTCTGCTGGCGCGGGCCCTGCGCGAGCCCGGCTGAGCACGCGCGCCGGTTATCCTCCCAGGCATGCGCATTCTTGGCATCGACCCCGGCCTGCAGACCACCGGCTTTGGCGTCATCGACACCGATGGCCCCCGGCTGCATTACGTCGCCAGCGGCACCATCAAGACCCGTGAAGCGGCCCAGGGTGACCTGCCCACACGCCTCAAGCTGATCTACGAGGGCGTGCGCGAGGTGGTCACACGGTATGGCCCGCACGAGGCCTCGGTCGAAATCGTCTTCGTCAACGTCAACCCGCAGTCCACCCTGTTGCTAGGTCAGGCGCGAGGTGCGGCCATCGCGGGGCTGCTGTCGCAAGCGTCGTCGCCGCGCGTCAACGAGTACACCGCCTTGCAGATGAAGAAGGCGGTGGTTGGCCACGGTCATGCAGCCAAGGCCCAGATCCGCCACATGGTGATGCGGCTGCTCGACCTGCCACGCGAGCCGACCAACGATGCGTCGGACGCGCTCGGGCTGGCCATCTGCCACGCCCATGCAGGCCATGCGATGGCGCAAATGGCCAAAGCAACCGCCCTCAACCGTCGCACCCACGCCCAGATCAAGGGCGGCCGGGTGTACTGACATCCCAAACCTTAGGGATACGGACAGTTTTCGGTCTTGTCATGGATTTGTCGTGGTCGTAGCCTCTGCGGGCGTCAGGGGGTCTGACGCGCACACACGTCCCCACAGACAGGAAACAACCATGAAAACCTCTCTTCGGCACATCGCCGTCGCGGCCGGTCTGGCAATGAGCAGCGCACAAGCCATGGCCTTCGGCTCGATCCTGGTCAGCGAACCGGGCATAGACCTGTTCAACATCGAGACCATGGCCTTCAACGGCTCGAGCTTCGACATCTTCAGCCTGACCTTCGACTTCACCGGCACCACCACCACCGACAGCAGCTACCTGGTCATCGACGGTGCGCCGTTGTCCATCACCCCGCCGGCCGGCGGCACGGCCACCTTCTTCGGTAGCGGCGCGGTGTTCGGATTCAACTTCACCAGCTTCAACACCTTCGAGTCGTTCAAGTTCAAGTGGGATCCGGACTCGGCCATCAGCGGCGCTTACGGCGCCACAGCCAACGACTTCGTCGGCGGCATCGTGACGGCCTCGACCTCGAACGGCCTGTACAAGGGCACGTTTGTGAAGGTGCTGGGCAGCCCCGATGTGAGCGCCGTGCTGTCGCCCGTGCCGGAGCCCGAAAGCTATGCGCTGGCACTGACCGGCCTGGCCGTCGCCGGCTTCCTGGCCCGCCGCAATCGCCGCGCCTGAACATACACCGTCGCTTCTTGCAACCGGCAGGCCCGCCATGCGCGGGCCTTTCTGATCAGCGACCGTCCTTGATCAGGCGACCATGGGTGGGCTGAATCGGGCGAGCGTTGTGGGGATACAAGCGCGCAAGCACCGCCATCTGATCGACCGACACGGTCAAGGGCTGCTTCATGACCGCCCACAGCACGCCTTCGGTACACGGCGGCATGCTCAAGGAGCCCATGTAGGTCAGGTAATGCCGCTCGACTGGCAGAAACTGCAACAGGTCGATCGGGGCGCTGGCGCGTTGGGTCAGGTCGCGCTCAAGAGGCAGGTTGTTCCACACCTGTTGAACGGCAGCGTTGGGCTCACCAAGCTGAACTGGCACGGCCACCACCGCCATCTGCCCCTCGGCGTCTTCATGGAACAGGTGGATGCTCATGGGCGCCTGACGGCCGTCGATGACCACCTCGCCCGGGTGCCGGAACTCGACGTGCCGCAAGGCGAAGCGCTGTCCTCGCAACACGATGGCGTTACCTGCTTCAGGCACGCTCTGAACCGTGTGATGGCGGTGCCGCACCTCAAAGGCCGACGGTTGATAAGCGAACTCAATGGGCTCGAGCTCTACCGGAATGCCGTCGCGCAGATCAATGGGGCTCTGACGCAACCCGACCAGGCAGGCGCGGTACTCGGGCTTGAGCAGCCCCCAGTTGCCCGGGCCGGTGTCACCCGCATAGGCCCAGCTCACCTCGCGACCCAGCAGGCCCGTCTTGCCCGGGGCCTGCGGCAGGTCGGGCGTGGTCGCTGCTACCAGCGCCGGCGTTGCCACCGGCTCGGCTGAAGCCACAGGCACCCCAGCAGCCCCACGCCGGGCCTTGCCGCGCGTGGGGGGGCGGGGTGCCCCCTTGACCTGCACGACGGCTGGCGTGGACGCGCGCTGCGCCCGCACCTCGGCGATGCGCTGCTCGATGAGGTCGCGCAACTCGCCCATGCCCACCTCGGGGCGCTCGGCAGCCGCACGCGGCGACGATGGCGCCGTCTGCGCCAGGGCCAGTGGCGTCGCCACGGTCAGGGCGCACATCAGCGCGGGCAAGGCAGCGAAAAGAGGCTTTCGGTCCATGCGAGGTTGTCGGACTGGCGAACCTGAACTTGACCGGCGCACACAGGCCCGGCCGGGAAAAAATATGTGAAGTCAGCCGATAGGCCGGATTCTGTGCACGCCCGCCTTGCGGCTGACGCGTGACCGTCATTCCTCTGGGCCGCCTGTCACCAGAACGGCTCGATGCCACCTACCCGCACGCTCGCCGGGCCAGGTCAAAGCGTGCCTATTTGGTGTTGCTGCGCGTAGAGATTGCCCGTTTCACCCGGACTGAACCGGCTCGTCTCTGTTGCTCTGATCCTCACCTTGCGGTGGAGAGGTGTTACCTCCTACGCTGCCCTGTGCAGTCCGGACCTTCCTCCAGTGCGCCCTTTCGGGACTTGCACCAGCGACGGTCTGGCTGGCTTCACGGGGCGGATTATCGCCTGCCTCACAGGCCGGCGCGAGACAGCGAGGCCAGGAAGGCGGCCGGGTCCTGGAAACCGACTACCCGGACCGTCGTGAGCTCCTGCCCCGCGGGGTCGAAAAAGACAATGCCCGGCGGGCCGAACAGGCCAAAGCGGCGCAACAGCGCGCGGTCATCTGCGCTGTTGCGGGTCACGTCGGCCTGCAGCAGCACCGCGCCGCGCAGCCGGGCTTGCACCTGCGGATCCGAGAAGGTGCGCAGCTCCATCTCGATGCAGGCGGTGCACCAGTCGGCATAGAAGTCGAGCATGACGGGGCGGCCAGCTGCCGCGGCCTGGCGCAAGGCGTCATCCAGTTCGGCTGGGCTGCGCACCTGCTCGAACGGCAGCACGCTGCGGTGGGCCGCCTCGGCGGCTGGCATGCCGAGCCACTGGGTCTGCACATAGGGCCACGCCGGTCGGCTGAACCAGACCGCCATGGCCAGCATCACGATGCCGAACACCACCTTGACGCCCGTCATCCACGCGCCGGCGCGCGGCAACAGCGAACCCGCGGACAGTCCGACCAACAACAGCGGCACGCTCATGCCCCAGGCCATGGCATACAGGGCGCCCGCGCCCAAGGCCACGTCGCGCGACTGGCTGATGTACAGCAGCGCGCCCGCCAAGGGCGCCGAGACGCACGGACTCACCACCAGCGCCGAGACCGCGCCCATGGCGAACACGCTGACAAAGCGCCCACCGGGCAGGCGGTTGGCGCCCTGCCCCAGCCAGGTCTGCACCACGGCAGGCAGCCGCAACTCATACAGACCGAACATCGACAGTGCCAGCAGGACCATCAGCGCCGCCATGGTCAACACGATCCAGGGGTGCTGCAGATAGGCGGCCAGCCCCTGCCCCACCAGACCGGCTGCCACGCCCAGCGCGGTGTAGACCAGGGCCATGCCCTGCGAATAGCTCAGCGCCAGCAAAAAGCCGCGCCCGCGGCCCACGGGCGCCTGCTGGCCCAGGATGATGGACGACAGGATGGGCACCATGGGCAGCACGCAGGGCGTGAGCGACAGCAGCACCCCGGCGAGCAAAAAGGCGGGCACCACGACCCACCACTGACCGGACGCCAGCGCCCGGGTGACGGCATCCCCCTCCGGCGCCAGCGCCGGGTCGGCGACGCCACCCATGGCCTCCGCGTCGGTTGTGCGCACCGGCTCGATGGACAGCAGCCCCCCGTCGGCATCGAAGCGCAGGCGGTAGGCGCGGGTCTGCGGGGGGTAACACAGGCCGGCGTCGGCGCAGCCCTGGTAGGTCAGCAGCAGCCGGGCTTCCGGCGGCAGGCCCTCGGGCAGGGTCAGCGAGCCCGACAGGTCCTGTGTGTAGACCTCCATCAGCTTGTTGAACGTGGGGTCGTGCTTGGTCACGCCCTGCGGCAGGTCCCAGCCGAGCCGGACCTCGGGCTGACCGGCCGGCTGCAGGCGCGCATGCGTCTGTTCGCGGTACAGATAAACCCCACGGGCCAGCCGGAAATCCACCTGCAGCGCGCGCGGCCCCACGGCACTGACCTGCACACGAAACGCCTGCTCGGCCGGCAGGAACTCCTGGGCATGCGCAGGCGCGAGCAGCCAGACCAGGCCGAGGAGCACCGACGCCAGCCAGCCAGCCAGACGGGGCAAGAAGGTGAGCCAGAGGACGCGCCCGACGCCGCCGGGCCCATGCGGCTTCATGCAAACAGCGAATGAACTCATGCGGGTATTCTGACCCGGCCCGGCGTATCCTGTCGTCTTGCGCGCCAATAGACCGCCCGCTGGAGACACGACATGAAAGCACAGACCATCCTCGACACCATCGGCCAGACCCCGCACGTGCGGATGAACCGGCTGTTCGGCAGCGCCGAAGTATGGATCAAAGCCGAACGGGCCAATCCCGGTGGCTCCATCAAGGACCGCATCGCGCTGGCCATGGTGGAAGACGCCGAACGCAGCGGCGCCCTGCAACCCGGCGGCACCATCATCGAACCCACCTCGGGCAACACCGGTGTGGGACTGGCCATGGTGGCCGCCGTCAAGGGCTACAAGCTGGTGCTGGTGATGCCCGAGAGCATGTCGATCGAGCGCCGCCGCCTGATGCTGGCCTACGGCGCCACGTTCGATTTGACCCCGCGCGAGAAAGGCATGAAGGGCGCCATTGCCCGCGCCCAGGAGCTGGCCGCGCAGACGCCGGGCGCCTGGATCCCGCAGCAGTTCGACAACCCGGCCAATGTGGCCGTGCACGAACGCACCACCGCACAGGAAATCCTCAACGACTTCCCCGACGGCCTGGATGTGCTGATCACGGGCGTGGGCACCGGCGGTCACCTCACCGGCTGTGCCAAGGTGCTCAAGGCCAAGTGGCCCCAGCTCAAGGTCTACGCGGTCGAGCCCAAGGCCTCGCCGGTGATCTCGGGTGGCCAGCCGGCGCCTCACCCGATTCAGGGCATTGGGGCCGGCTTCGTGCCCGCCAATCTGCACACCGATCTGCTCGATGGCGTCATCCAGGTCGATGCCGAAGACGCGCGCGAATACGGCCGCCGCGCCGCGCGCGAAGAAGGCATGCTCGTGGGCATCTCGTCGGGCGCCACGCTCGCGGCCATCGCGCAAAAGCTACCCGAGCTGCCGGCCGGCAGCCGCGTGCTGGGCTTTTGCTACGACACGGGCGAGCGCTACCTGTCGGTGGAAGGTTTCCTGCCAGCCTGATGCGCAGAGATGTGACACGGGCCCCGCGGGGCCCGTTGTCGGTCAGCGCAGGCGCCAGTGCAGCGTCTCGCCGCCGCGCAGCGGCTTGATCACCGCTTCGCCGAACGGCAGCTCTTCGGGCACCACCCAGTCTTCGCGCACCAGCGTGACCGTGTCGGTGTTGCGCGGCAGGCCGTAGTAGTCGGGCCCGTAGAAGCTGGCAAACGCCTCGAGCTTGTCGAGCGCACCAGCGGCCTCGAAGGCCTCGGCATACAGCTCCAGCGCGCACGGCGCCGTGTAGCAGCCGGCGCAGCCCGAGGCATGCTCCTTCAGGTGCGAGGCGTGGGGCGCACTGTCTGTGCCCAGGAAGAATTTCGGCGAGCCGCTGGTGGCGGCCTGCAAGAGCGCCACGCGGTGCTCCTCACGCTTGAGGATGGGCAGGCAATAGTAGTGGGGGCGCACGCCGCCCATGAAGATCGCATTGCGGTTGTACAGCAGGTGCTGCGGCGTGATGGTCGCGCCCACGAAGGCATCGGCCTCGGCCACGTACTGCGCCGCGTCCTTGGTCGTGATGTGCTCGAACACGATCTTCAACTCGGGGAAGTCGCGGCGCAGCGGGATCAGCTTGTCGTCGATGAAGGCCTTCTCGCGGTCAAAGACATCGATCTCGCTGTCCGTCACCTCGCCATGCACACACAGCACCAGGCCCTCGCGCTGCATGGCCTCCAGCGCCTTGTAGGTCTTGCGCAGGTCGGTCACCCCCGCATCGCTGTTGGTGGTGGCACCCGCCGGATACAGCTTGAAGGCCACCGCGCCCATGGCCTTGGCCCGAGCGGCTTCTTCGGCGGGGGTGTTGTCGGTCAGGTACAGCACCATCAGCGGCTCAAAGCGCATACCGGCCGGCACGGCGGCACGGATGCGGTCGCGGTAAGCCGCGGCCATCTCGGCCGTGGTGATGGGCGGCCGCAGGTTGGGCATGATGATCGCGCGGGCAAACTGCACCGCCGTGGCCGGCACCACCGAGGCCATCGTCGCGCCATCGCGCACATGCAGATGCCAGTCGTCGGGACGGGTCAGAACCAGGGAGGTGGGGGTGGAAGCCATGAGGGAAACCTGCAACAGAACGGGATCCGGAACTCGCAAACCCTGAATTGTCGCACTCGGTGTTTCTGAGCGCCAAATGGGGCCGCAGGATGCGCCACAATGCCGCCGCACAACACGGTTTCAAGGGAGACACAACATGGGGTTCGAACCCTCCCGTTCGGCGGGCAACACGGCCGTCCGGCTCATCGTGACAGTGGCAGTCGTCGCAGGCGCACTGGTCTTGCTCAATCCGGTGTCGGTCATTTCGGCGGGGGAGCGGGGGGTCAAGACCACCTTCGGCAAGCCGGATGACCAGGTCTATGGCCCGGGCATTCATTTCAAGGTGCCGCTGGCCCAGCGCATGCACGTGATGGACGTGCGCATCCAGAAGGGTGAAGGCGAAGGCAATGCGGCGTCACGCGACCTGCAGTCCGTGCACACCCGCATCGCCATCAACTACCACCTGGATCCCGGTCGTGTGGTCGATGTGTTCCGAAACATCGGGCCCACCACCGAGGTCGCAGCCGAACGCATCATCGTCCCGGCCGTACAGGAGGCGGTGAAGGCCATCACGGCACGCTTCACAGCCGAGGAGCTGATCACCCGCCGCACGGAGGTGCGCAACGAGATCGGCGAGTTGCTGAAGGAGAAGATGGGCCGCCACGGCCTGGTGCTCGATGAGTTCGCCATTGTGGACTTCGCGTTCTCACGCGCCTTCTCGGAGGCCATCGAAGCCAAAGTCCGCGCGGAACAGGAAAAGCTCAAGGCCGAGCGAGACCTGCTGCGCATCGAGGTGGAGGCCAAGCAGAAGGTGACCAGCGCGCGGGCCGAGGCCGAAGCCCTCGCCTTGCAGCGTCAGCAGATCACGTCCGACCTGCTGGCACTGCGCCGCGTCGAAAACGAACGCGAGGCCATCCGCAAGTGGGATGGCAAGCTGCCCAACGTCACCAGCGGCGCCGTGCCCTTCATCAACGTCGACGGCAAGAACTGACGCGCGGCCGCTCAGCCGCTACCCGGCTCCTCGCCCGCCTGCTGCAAGCGCCACATCTCCGCATACCGCCCCCCTGCAGCCAGCAGCTGCGGGTGGTTGCCCCGCTCGATGATGCGACCCGCCTCCATCACCAGGATCTCGTGGGCCTGAACAATGGTCGACAGCCGGTGCGCGATGACCAGCACCGTCTTGCCCTGGGCCACTGCGGCCAGCTCAGCCTGGATGGCGCGTTCGTTGGCCGAGTCGAGCGCCGAGGTGGCCTCGTCGAAGATCAGCACCGGCGGGTTCTTCAGCAGCGTGCGCGCGATGGCCACACGCTGCTTCTCGCCGCCTGAGAGCTTCAGGCCCCGCTCGCCCACCACAGTGTCGTAGCCCTTGGGTGTGCCGGCGATGAAGTCGTGGATGCGGGCGGCGCGCGCGGCCTGCTCCACGTCGGCCTGGCTGGCGTCGGGGCGGCCATAGGCGATGTTGTAGGCCACGGTGTCGTTGAACAGCACGGTGTCCTGCGGCACGATGCCGATGTGGCGGCGCAGGCTGTCTTGCGTCAGCGCGCGCACATCATGGCCGTTGACCGTGATGCGGCCGCCCTGCACGTCATAGAAGCGGTACAGCAGCCGCGCCAGCGTCGACTTGCCCGAGCCCGAGGGCCCCACCACGGCGACCGTCTGCCCCGCCGGGATCTCGAAGCTCACGTCATGCAGGATGGGCCGATCCGGCTCGTAGGCGAACTGCACGTGGTCAAAGCGCACCGAGGGCGGCCCCTTCACCATCAGCGGCCGCGCGTCCGGTGCATCGGCGATCTCGCGGTCTCGCTCCATCAGCGTGAACATCTTGTCCAGGTCCGTCAGCGCCTGCTTGATCTCGCGGTAGATCACGCCCAGGAAGTTCAGCGGGATGTACAGCTGGATCATGAAGGCGTTGATCATCACCAGGTCGCCCACCGTGAGCTGGCCGGCCACGACGCCCTCGGTGGCCCGCCACAGCATGGCGATCAGGCCCACGGCGATGATGGTCTGCTGCCCCGCGTTGAGCAGCGACAGGCTGCGCTGGTTCTTGAGCCCGGCGCGGCGCAAGCGCTCGAGCGCCTCGTCGTAGCGCCCGGCCTCGAAGGCCTCGTTGTTGAAGTACTTGACGGTTTCGTAGTTCAGCAAGGAATCGACCGCGCGGGTGTGCGCCTTCGAATCCAGCTCATTCATCTCGCGGCGAAAGCGCGTGCGCCAGTGGGTCACCGTGACCGTGAAGGCGATGTAGCAGACCAGCGCCGTCAGTGTGATGACCGCATACATGGCATCGAACTTCACCGCCAGCAGCGTGAGCACCAGCGACACCTCGATCAGGGTCGGGATGATGCTGTAGAGCGAGTACGAGATCAGCGAATGCACCGCGCGCGTGCCGCGCTCGATGTCGCGCGTCATGCCACCGGTCTGGCGTTCGAGGTGGAAGCGCAGGCTCAGCGCATGCAGGTGGGCAAACACTTTCAGCGAGATCGCGCGCGCCGCGCCTTCGGTGGCCTTGGCAAAGATGAGTTCGCGCAGTTCGGTGAACAGCGAAGTCGACAGCCGCAGCAGCCCGTAGCCGACCAGCAGGCCCACAGGCACGGCCAGCATGGCCTGCGCCATCGTGGGCTGAGGGGCAAGCTGGTCCACCAGCTGCTTGAGCAGCAGCGGTACACCCACATTGGCCACCTTGGCGCCGATCATGAATGACAGCGCCAGCACCACGCGCCATTTGTAGGCCCACAGATAGGGCCACAGGCGGGCGAGCGTGTCGCGGTCGGAACGGCGCGAAGCAGTCGGCTGGGCGGGGGAATCTGCAGCGGGGGCGTGCGCGAAGCGTCGCATTCTGGAAAAATGCCTTGTCTGAATGATGCTGTCCGGTTCGATTGTCGTCCGGATTCAAGAAAGCCACCCGAGCATGACCGTTGTCCCCAAGCCCAACACTCTGATGAGCCCGCCTGACCTGCATCCCGAGATGGAGCTGGTGATGCGCGTGATGCCCATGCCTGCCGACGCCAACGGCAACGGCGACATCTTTGGCGGCTGGATCATGGCGCAGGTGGACCTGGCTGGCTGCGTGCTGCCCGCGCGCATCTCGCGCGGCCGCGTGGCCACCATCGCGGTCAACGAGTTCGTTTTCCGCAATGCGGTGTCGGTGGGCGACCTGCTGAGCTTCTACGCCCGGGTCGAGAAGATCGGCAAGACCTCGATCACCGTGCACGTCGAAGTGTGGGCCGAGCGCCAGCCATCCGAGCCCTTCCTGGTCAAGGTCACCGAGGCCAAGGTCACATATGTGGCCATCGACCGCGAAGGGCGCCCTCGCCCGGCCCTGCCGGCTTGAGGCGCATCAAGCACCCGTCACCTCATCTGCGCTGACACTGCCTTGTCGCCCGCCGCGGGCGCTGGGCTGTGCCACCATGCCGGCCATGCAAGCGATCACCCCGCATACCCTTGAACAGGCCCCCGAAGCCTTGCGCGCGCAAGGCTGGGCCGTCGTGTCGCCTGAGGCGCTGCTCACCTGGCTGCACCAGACCCCGGCCGACGCCGAGGCCGTTCACGCCCACTGGCATGACCTGCCCCCGGACACCCACCTGCGCGACGGGGGCCACTATCGCTTTCGCCGCCACAGTTGCTTTGTGTACGAGACCGCCCAAGCGCGCCTGAGCCAGACGCCTCACCGTGCGCACTGGCAGCCCGTGACCTACAACGCGCTGCACGGGGGCTTCGAACGCTGGTTCGAACCCATCACGCCGGACGTGGTGAACCATCCCCTGTGGCAGGCACTGTTGGCCCGTCTCGGTGGCCTGCTGGCCCAGGTCAAGCCCGTGCCGGCCTGGTACATCGAAGCCCACCCCTTCCGGGTCGACACCACCGGCGGCATCGGCCGGCCCACGCCCGAGGGCGCCCACCGTGACGGCGTCGACTTCGTGGCCGTGCTGATGCTCGAGCGCCACGGCATCAAGGGCGGCGAGACGCGCGTGTTCGAGGCCGACGGTCCGCACGGCGTGCGCTTCACGCTGGATCAGCCCTGGAGCCTGCTGTTGCTGGACGACGCCCGCGTGATCCACGAGTCCACACCCATCCAGCCCCTGGGCGAACACGGATGGCGCGACACGCTGGTGCTGACCTTCCGCCAAGGCGGTTTTCAGGGGCCCTGAGCCTCTCGGGCCTCAAGCCCGATGCCAGTCCTTCTCCACCAGGAGCCTGGGCGCGCCTTCGGCCACGATCACGCGGTCGCGACCGGTGCGCTTGGCTGCATACAGCCCTTCGTCGGCGCGGGCAATCACGCTGGCCCAGTCCTCATCGACCGAGTCGCTTTGCGCCAGGCCAAGGCTCACGGTGACCGACACGGCGCGGTTGGCACACATCACCGGCGCCGTGGCCACGGCCTCCCGCAGCCGGTCGGCCACCTGGCGAGCCTGATCGAGGTCGGTGCTGTCGAGCACCACCAAAAACTCTTCGCCGCCGATGCGGCCCAGCGCGTCCGCGTCGCGCAGGTGTGCGCGCAAAGTCAGCGCCACATGACGCAACACCTCGTCGCCCACGGCGTGCCCGTAGCGGTCGTTGATGGACTTGAAGTGATCGACATCGCACATCATCAGGCACACCGGCTGACGCTGCTTGCGCCGGTCGTGATGCAGGGCCTCCAGGTGGGCCAGGATGGCGCGGCGGTTCAGCAACCCCGTTAACGGGTCGAAACGCGCGAGGTTGGCCAGGCGGTTCTCCAGCGCCTTGCGCTCGGTGATGTCAATGATGATGCCGACCAAACCCGACACCTCACCGCGCTCATCACGCAGCACGGCCTTGTGGAAGATCACATCACGGCGTGCCCCACCCCGGCAGGGCTGCAGCTGCGCCTCATAACGCTGCTCGCCGCCTTCGCGCATCAGAGCGTCATCGGCCTCCTGGTAGACGGTGGCCAGCTCCGGCGGCGACAGGTCGTGCACCGTGAGCCCGACCAGCTCGCTACAGGTCTTACCCATCAGCTCCGAGAACGCCCGGTTGCAACCGCGGTACACCCCCTGCCGGTCCTTGAAGAAGACTGGCGTGGGCAGTGCATCCAGCACCGCCTGGATCATGTCGGGAGACAGCAAAGGGGTCAGCACGGTGGGCGTCCGGGTTCCTGCGTGATCGACTCATTATGGAACCACCCCCCTGAAAACCCTATGAAAAATCCGTGTCCTTTCCGCCGCATGTGTGACCTGATAGGGGGGCACTTGCAACACTTTGGCCCCGTTTGCCACCATGCGCAAATTCGAGCCGCACGCACGCCACACCTGGGGCGCGGCTCAAGCCTGGCTCTTGCGCGCCGAAATCACGCCCATGGCCGATCCTTCGGCATCCGCTCACCGCACCGCCTGCTGTCCCATGCCTTCTCACGTGGCCACTCTGCTTGCCGCTCTCGACACCTCGGGGCCGCAGTCCGTCGGCCAGTTCGGCCGCTTCCAGCTCCGCAGTGCGTTCCAGCCGATCTACAGTCTGTCCCACATGCGCCTGGTCGGCCATGAAGCGCTGGTGCGGGCTCAGGACGAAAACGGCCAGCCCGTGCCCCCGCCGACGTTGTTTGCGGCTTGCCGCGACGCGGCGGAACTGGCCCACTGCGATCGCCTCAGTCGGCTCGTCCACCTGAGCAACCACCACCGGCAAGGCCGGCAGGGCGAGTGGCTGTTCCTCAACCTGCATCCCGACGTGTTCACGCGGCTGGCCAGCGAGGAGCCGCGGGGCTACCTGCGCCAAGTGGCCGATCACTTCCGGCTGGCGCCTGACAACCTCGTGCTCGAGCTGCTGGAAAGCCAGGTCCACGAAAGCGACGCCTTCACCGAAGCAGTGGCCCGGGCCCGACACGACGGAGCGTTGATTGCCATTGACGACTTCGGTGCGGGGCACTCCAACTTCGACCGCGTGTGGCGTCTTCAACCGGACATCGTCAAGCTCGACAGGGGCTTGGTGGCGCGCGGCGCGCGCGAGCCACGCATTCGTCGGGTGGTCGCCCAGATGGTGTCACTGCTGCACGAGTGCGGCGCCATGGTGCTCATGGAAGGCATCGAAACGCCCGAGGAAGCCATGATGGCGCTCGAATGCGATGCCGACTTGGTTCAAGGCTACCACTTTGGCCGCCCACAAGCCGAGCTGATGCCGGCGCGGCACATGCCAGCAACCCTTCAGGCCTGTTATGAAGGGCTCAGCCAGAAGCGGGCACGCCAGCGACAGACCCACCGCGAGCAGGTGGCGCCCTACCTGAACGCCATTGGCCATGCCGGCGTGCTCCTCAGCGCCGGGCGCGGCATACAAGAGGCGTGTCGCAGCTTTCTGTCCCTGCCGGGCGCCGAGTTCTGTTACGTGCTGGACGCGCGCGGCTACCAGATCGGCCACAACCTCTGGGCCGCCGAAGACCGCCCCAAGAAGGGCGCACTGCTGGGCCCGCTGGACGATGCGCAAGGCGCGTGCTGGTCGCGTCGACCCTACTTCCGGCGGGCGATGGAAGCCATCAACCGTGTGCAGATCACCCGACCATATCGCACGATGAACGGCCGCCACCAGTGCATGACGGCATCCATGGCTTTTCGCTGCCTGCACGACGGGGTTGAAGAGATCCGCGTCGTCTGCGGTGATGTTCGTTGGGACGAGGCCTCCCCCGCCCCAGCCATCATGCCCTGACGGCCACAGCGCGCCAGGGCACGCAGCCCATCAACACTTGGAGAAGTCGGGCTTGCGCTTCTCCATCACGGCGCTGATGGCCTCCTTGGCCGCCGGCCCCCGCAGCAACGTGCCGAACTGCTGCAACTCGGCATCCATCACCGGGTTGAGCTGGGCGGGCTGCGACATCTTCATCAACTGCTTGGTCGCCTTGAGCGAGGCCAGCGGCTTGGCAGCCAGCTTGGCGGCCTGGGCCTGTGCATAGCCGTTGACTTCTTGCGGCGGTAACACGCGGTTGACCAAGCCCATCTCCAGCGCCTCTTCCGCATAGAAGGCTTCACCCAGCATCAGCTTCTCGGCCGCACGGGGGTAGCCTACCAATTGCGTCAGCAGCAAGCTGGCCCCAGCCTCGGGGCACAGGCCCAGGTTCACGAAGGGCATGCTGAAAGCCGCATTGTCGCCCGCATAAACCAGGTCGCAGTGCAACAGCAGCGTGGTGCCGATGCCCACGGCCGGGCCCGCCACGGCGGCCACCAGCGGCTTGGGAAACACCTTGATGATGTTCAGGAAGCGCACCACCGGCGCCGGCTCAGCGCCCGGACGCATGTCAGGAGGGTTGTTGAGGAAGTCGGCCAGGTCATTGCCCGCCGTGAAGCAACCCAGGTCGCCCTGGATCACGGCCACCCGCACGCTGTCGTCGCCAGCGGCCTCTTCCAGCGCCACGGCCAAGGCCGTGTACATCGCCGTGGTGATGGCGTTTTTCTTGTCCAGACGGTTGAAGGTCAGGGTCAGCACGCCGCTTTCGCGGTGGGCCAGGATGTCTTGGGACATGGTTGTCTCCTCTTGGTGAAAGTCGGGCTGAACGCTCACGCCAGCCCCAGCCAGGGCAGGCTCGCGCGCCAGCCATGCGGGCCGGTGCGCGGATGGAAGAAATGGAAATGGCCCACGGCGCGCAAGCCGAGGTCCTGCGGGCGCAGGGTCAGGTAGTTCACCTGCGTGCCGGTGTAAGGCGCATGAACCGCCCGAATGCCGGCCGCGCTCGCCATGGTGTCGTCGGTGAACAGCACCGCCGTGATGGGCACGCGCACACGCGCGTAGGCCTCGCGCACGGCGGCGCCCTCGCTCATCACGAACTCCGGCGTGGCGCACCAGCGCTTCCACTGGGCCACGATGCCCCGCGGCAGGTCGCCCACAGCGCGCAGCCGTTGCCCGGCGAAGTAGCCATGCCGCGCCACGCTCAGGGGCACGATGACGTGCCAGAAAGCACCGATCACATAGCGCAACGGCCGCGCGAGGTGGGCCTTGTAGCCACTGCCACTGCCCAGCGTGACCACATGGTCAATGGCCGGATGCTGCGGCATGGCGCCGAACAGGATGCCGCCCATGCTGTGGCCGAACCAGCTGATGGGCAGCCCCGGATGACGCTGGGCCACAAGCTTCATCAAGGTTGGCGCATCCTGACGCGCCCAATCCATCAACTTGGCGCGGTAGTGGCGCAGGTCGTCAGGCGCCGACTCAGCGATGCCGCGCCAGTCGAAGGTGTAGACAACGCAACCATGTTGCGCAAGCCAGGTCGCATAGCGCTCATAGAAGCGCTGTGGCACGCCCAGCGCACTGGCCAGGATCACGGCACGCCGTGCAGGCGCACCATGCGGCCGGAAGCAACGCGCCGCCAGACTGTGCCCATCATCGGTGAGGACCTTGAACGATTCCATGGACTCTCGAGTTCACATGTCATGCGCCGAAGAAAAAGCCCGCACGCTGGCGGGCTTTCTCAGGCGTCGATCACGCAGTCAGCGAATTACAGGCTGTCCACGCGCTCGATGATGCCGGCAGCGCCCTGGCCGGTGCCGATGCACATCGTCACCATGCCATAGCGGCCGCCCGTGCGGCGCAGACCGTGCACCACGGTGGCAGCGCGGATGGCACCCGTGGCGCCCAGCGGGTGGCCCAGGGCAATCGCGCCGCCCATCGGGTTGACCTTCGCACGGTCCAGCACGTGGCCCTTGCTGTCCAGATCCTTCAGCACGGCCAGCGACTGGGCGGCAAAGGCCTCGTTCAGCTCGATCCAGTCCAGATCCGAAGCCTTCAGCCCCGCGTACTGCAGTGCCAGCGGGATGGCCTCGATCGGGCCGATGCCCATGATCTCGGGCGGCACGCCCTTGACCGCGAAGGCCACGAATCGGGCCAGCGGCTTCAGGCCGTACTTCTCACAGGCCTCCTTCGAAGCCAGGATCAGACAGCCAGCGCCGTCCGACGTCTGCGACGAGTTACCGGCCGTGACCGAACCCTTGGCAGCAAACACCGGGCGCAGCTTGGCCAGACCTTCGGGCGAGGTGTCGGGACGTGCGCCCTCGTCGCGGCTGATGGTCTTCTTGGTGATGGTGACCTCGCCGGTCTCCAGGTTCGGGGTACGAACCTCGATCTCGATCGGGGTGGTCTCGGCATCGAAGTAGCCCGCTTGCTGAGCAGCGATGGCGCGACGGTGCGATTCGGTGGCGAAGGCGTCCTGCTCTTCACGGGTCACCTGCCACTTCTCGGCCACCTTCTCGGCGGTCATGCCCATGCCGTAGGCGATGCCCACGTTCTCATCGACATTGACCACGTCGGGGTGGAAGGACGGCTTGTTACCGCCCATCGGCACCATGGACATCGACTCGACGCCACCAGCGATCATGACCTCGGCCTCGCCCACGCGGATGCGGTCGGCGGCCATGGACACGGCGGTGATGCCCGATGCGCAGAAGCGGTTGATTGTCACGCCTGCGACGGTCTTGGGCAGACCGGCCAGCAGGTTGGCAATCTTGGCCACGTTCATGCCCTGCTCGCCTTCCGGCATGGCGCAACCGATGATCGAGTCTTCGATGGCGGCCGGATCCAGCGTGGGAACCTGCTTCAGGGCGTTCTGGATGGTGGCCACCAGCAGGGTTTCGGGGCGGGTGTTCTTGAACACGCCGCGGCCCGACTTGCCGATCGGGGTGCGGGTGGCGGCGACGATGTAAACGTCACGAAGTTGCTTCGACATGTGTGTGTCTCCGATCGATCAGTTGCGGACAGGCTTGCCGGTCGACAGCATGCCCATGATGCGTTCTTGCGTCTTGGGGTTGTCCAGCAGCGTGCAGAAGTGTTTGCGCTCCAGGGCGTGCAGGTACTCCTCGCTCACCAGGGTGCCGTAGTCGACGTCGCCGCCGGTCAGCACGTCGGCGATGCACGAGCTGATGTAGTAGTCGTGCTGCGAGATGAAGCCGCCATCACGCATGTTGATCAGCGAAGACTGCAGCGTGGCCTTGACGCTGCGGCCGGCCACCGGGAACAGCTTCTTGGCCGGGGCACGGTAGCCCGACTCGTACATGGCCTTGACCTGGGCGATGGCCACGTGCAGGACTTCGTCCTTGTGCGGCACGATCACGTCGCCGTCGATCAGGTAACCGAACTTGCGGGTCTCGATGGCCGAGGTGCCGACCTTGGCCATGGCAGCCGCCTGGAAGCCTTCCTTCAGGAAACCGATCAGGTCGCCACCGGCCTGGCCGGACACGCCCTTGGACGGCTCGAGCAGCTCGGCTGCACGGCGTGCCAGGTAAGCCAGGCCGCCACCGCCAGGGATCAGGCCCACGCCCACTTCCACCAGACCGACGTAGCTTTCCATGGCGGCCACGCGGCGTGCGCAGTGCACGGCCAGCTCACAGCCGCCACCCAGGGCCAAGCCGTGCATGCCGGCCACGGTGGGCACGTTGCTGTAGCGCAGGCTCAGCATGAAGTCCTGCAGCTGCTTCTCGAACGGGGCAATGGCCTTGCCGCCGCCGGCCATGAAGGCGGGCATCATCGACTGCAGGTCAGCACCGGCCGAGAACGGGCCGTCTTGCGACCAGATCACCAAGCCCTTGTAGCTTTCTTCGGCCAGTTGCAGACCCTTGGTGAGACCAGCGGTGACCTCGGCCGAGATGGTGTGCATCTTGGACTTGATCGAGGCGATGACCACTTCGTCATCCAGCGTCCACAGGCGGATCGCGGCGTCTTCGAACAGCGTCTTGCCGGCGTCGGCTGCCGTGGGGGCGTTCGAGCCCAGCACGTTTTCACGGAAGAACTGGCGCTTGTAGACGGGCAGGTCACGCACGGGCACATACTTGCCAGCCTTCGGGGCCCACGAGCCTTCGGCGGTGTGCACACCGTCGCGGCCGTCGAACACCCAGGCGGGCAGCGGGGCCTTCGACAGGGCCTTGCCCGCGTCGATGTCAGCCTTCACCCATTCGGCCACTTGCTTCCAGCCAGCTTCTTGCCACAGCTCGAAGGGGCCTTGCTTGGAACCGAAGCCCCAGCGCATCGCGAAGTCCACATCGCGCGCGGTCTCGGCGATCGACTCCAGCGTGACAGCCGCATAGTGGAACGCGTTGCGCAGGATGGCCCACACAAACTGGGCTTGCGGGTTGCTCGACTCACGCAGGGCCTTCAGGCGCTCGGCCGCGGGCTTCTTGAGGATGTCGGCGACTTCCTTGTCGGCCTTGCCGCCGGCAGCCACGTACTCGCCGGTTTCGGCGTTGAACTGCAGGATGGTCTTGCCTTCCTTCTTGAAGTAGCCAGCCTTGGTCTTCTGACCCAGGTTGCCCAGTTCCAGCAGCTTGGTCAGCGACGCGGGGGTGGCAAAGGCGTCGGCGAACGGGTCATCCTTGGCACCGTTCTGCAGGGTCTTCATGACGTGAGCCATGGTGTCCAGACCCACCACGTCGGCGGTGCGGAAGGTGGCCGACGAGGCGCGGCCCAGCTTCTTGCCGGTCAGGTCGTCGACGACGTCATAGCCCAGGCCCGAACGCTCGACTTCGCGGAAGGTCAGCAGCATGCCGGCCACACCCACGCGGTTGGCGATGAAGTTGGGGGTGTCGTACGCGCGCAGGACGTTCTTGCCGACAGCGCTGGTGCTGAAGGCTTCCAGCTGGTCGACCACGACCGGGTTGGTGTACTCCGTGGGGATCAGCTCCAGCAGCGTCATGTAACGCGGCGGGTTGAAGAAGTGGATACCCAGGAAGCGCGAGCGCAGCTGCTCGGGCAGCACGTTGGCCATCGCCGTGATCGACAGACCCGACGTATTGGTGGCCAGGATGGCAGTGTCATTGACGAAGGGAGCGATCTTCTTGTAGAGATCTTCCTTCCAGTCCAGACGTTCAGCGATCGCTTCGATGATCAGATCGCAGCCACGCAGTTCCTCAAGGTGCTCTTCGTAGTTGGCCTGCTGGATCAGGGCGGCGTCTTCAGCCACGCCCAGCGGAGCGGGCTTGAGCTTCTTCAGGTTTTCAACGGCCTTGGTGACGATGCCGTTCTTGGGGCCTTCCTTGGCGGGCAGGTCGAACAGCACGACCGGCACTTTGCAGTTGACCATGTGGGCCGCGATCTGGGCGCCCATCACGCCGGCGCCGAGCACGGCCACCTTGCGCACATTGAATCGACTCATGTTCTCTCCTCGAGGAACTCAGTGGAATGGAGATGGCAAAAAAGTAGAAACGGGAGGCAGCCGGTAGCGACCGCCTCCCTTGACCTGTCTTTGTATCAGAACAGGGCTTCTTCCATTTCCATCAGCGGCTTCAGGCCAGCCTTGGCGGTGATCATCGCGGTCTCGACCTCGGGCAGCAGCTTGGCGAAGTAGAAGCGGGCCGTGGCCAGCTTGGCGGCGTAGAACTTGTCACCCGAGCCTTGCTTCTCGAGGGCGATCTTGGCCATGCGGGCGAAGAAGTAAGCGTAGACCATGTGGCCAACCACGCGCAGGTAGTCGACAGCGGCAGCGCCCACTTCGTCAGGGTTCTGCATGCCCTTCATGCCGATCTCCATCGTGAAGGCCTGCACCTTCTGGCCGAGATCGGCCAGGGGCTTGGTGAACTCCTGCATGGCTTCGTTGTCGGCGTTTTCCTTGACGAAGCGGCTGATCTTCTTGCCGAAGGCCGTCAGCTTCGCGCCGGCATCGCCCAGCACCTTGCGGCCCAACAGGTCCAGCGACTGCACGGTGTTCGTGCCCTCGTAGATCATGTTGATGCGGGCGTCACGCACGAACTGCTCCATGCCCCACTCGTGGATGAAGCCGTGGCCGCCGAAGACTTGCTGGCAATGGCGGGTGGCTTCCCAGGCGTTGTCGGTGATGAAGGCCTTGACGATCGGGGTCAGCAGCGCCACGGTGTCGGCGGCTTCCTTGCGGACAGCCTCGTCGGGGTGGTTGTGCTCCTTGTCCAGCTCGATGGCGGTGTAGTACACCAGCGCACGGGCGCCTTCGGCATAGGCACGGGCGATCAGCAGCATCTTGCGCACATCGGGGTGCACGATGATGGGGTCAGCCGGCAGGTCAGTGCGCTTCGGGCCAGACAGCGCACGCATCTGCACGCGGTCCTTGGCGTAGTTCACGGCGTTTTCGTAAGCCACTTGGGTCAGGCCCAGCGACTGGTTGCCCACGCCCAGGCGAGCGCCGTTCATCATCACGAACATGGCAGGCAGGCCGCGGTGGGGTTGACCCACCAGCGTGCCGACGGCGTCTTCCAGCACCATCTGGCAGGTGGCATTGCCGTGGATGCCCATCTTGTGCTCGAGGCCGCCACAGTAGATGCCGTTGCGCTTGCCCAGCGAACCATCGGCGTTGACCAGGAACTTGGGCACGGCAAACAGCGAGATGCCCTTCGAACCAGCAGGGGCGTCCGGCAGGCGGGCCAGCACCAGGTGGACGATGTTGTCGGCCATGTCGTGCTCACCGGCCGAGATGAAGATCTTGGCGCCGGTGATCTTGTAGGTGCCATCGCCCACGGGCTCGGCCTTGGTGCGCAGCAGGCCCAGGTCGGTGCCGCAATGCGGCTCGGTCAGACACATGGTGCCGGTCCATTCGCCCGAGGTCAGCTTGGGCAGGTACATGGCCTTTTGCTCGGGGGTGCCGTGCACTTCCAGACAGGCGTGAGCGCCGTGGCTCAGACCGGGGTACATGGTCCAGGCCTGGTTGGCCGAGTTCATCATTTCGTAGATGGCCTGGTTGACCAGCTGGGGCATGCCCTGACCGCCGTACTCGGGGTCGGCCGAGAGGCCAGACCAGCCGTTTTCGGTGTACTGCTTGTAGGCTTCCTTGAAGCCGTCGGGCGTCTTGACTTCGTGGGTTTCCTTGTTGAGCACGCAGCCTTGCACGTCGCCGACCAGGTTCAGGGGAGCGATGACCTTGGATGCGAACTTGCCACCTTCTTCCAGCACCGCGTTGACGGTGTCAGCGTCCAGATCGGCGTACTTCGGGATCTGCTTGAGTTCGTCAACGGCGCCCAGCAGTTCGTGCATCACGAATTGCATGTCGCGCAGCGGGGGGGTGTAAGAAGGCATCGTGAAGCTCCTCGGTCAAAAAGACACGTTTACAAGAAAAACCTGATCTCGTCGGCCAGGCGATGGGGGGTCAACAAGAGGCCAGGGGGGCAGAGACCCCCCCGAAGCCGGCCGCACCCGAGGGCGCAGCCGATCCAGTCGGCTTCGATGGCGCCCCCGCAGCATAAAACTGCAGGACACGCTCGAAGGCCGTACGCGCCCGTTCCACCGCGCCCGCCGAGCGCAAAAAGCGCGCGTCGTGGTGCAGCGACAGGATCAGGCCATGGATTTCGAACAACATTTGCATCGGATCGGTGTCGGGGCGAAGGTGCCCAAGGTCGACCGCCATGCGAATGGCGCGGCCCAGCGCGCCGTGCCACATCAGCACCATGCCGGCCAACGCGTCGCGCACCGGGCCCGGGCGGTCATCGAACTCGACGGCGCCACTGATGTAGATGCAACCAGAATCGATTTCGGTGGCCACCTTGGCCACCCAGTTGTCAAACAGGGCGCGCAGCCGGGGCAGCCCACGGGGCTGGCGGATGGCCGGGCGGAACACCTCTTCTTCAAACCGCTCGTGGTATTCGCGGATCACCGAGATCTGCAACTCTTCGCGCGAGCCGAAGTGGGCGAATACGCCCGACTTGCTCATGCCCGTGACCTCGGCGAGCGCGCCGATCGACAGCCCTTCGATGCCCATCTGCGAGGCCAGGTTCAAGGCGGCCTCCAGAATGGTGGCACGGGTCTGCTGGCCCTTGTGCGGCCCGCCGCGGCCACGCTCGCGCACCACCTCGGCGGCGGGACGGGCATCGTGGGGCAGAAGATCAGACACAGGCTGGCCTCGAATAAAACGAACGGTCGTGCTATTTTGCAGAAAATGATGGCGTCTGTGTGACCGTCTGGCAAGTTTTTTTTGAGACTTTCTGCAGCGCGGCGCACCCACGACCCCAGCTTGCCGCAGGGCGCCCTGTGGTACGGACACCGCGTCCAGGTGGTCGACGGTTGAGTCTGTCACACAAGCTGCTCTATGCTGTGGCATCGCTTTGTCCTCCGAGGAGGGAGCATGGACGTGCTGCAGCTCGACGTGTCAGGCCGTCCGCAGGCTTGGCTGTCGGCCAAGGAAGCGGCGGTCCTGTATGCCACAGACAGTGTCGCGTGGACACTGGGAGACCCCTGCATGGTGTTGCGCGGCGGCGTACAGCGCCGCACAGGCCGGCCGTCGCGACTGGAATTGCACCCCATCATCGCGGTGCATGGCGCGATTCCCAGCCGAGCCTGGCGCACCCAGCCCAGCCTGTCGAATGCCAAGTTGTTCGCCCGCGACCGGCAGGTGTGCGCCTACTGTGGCGGTCACTTCGCGCTGGATGACCTCACCCGCGAGCACATCGTGCCGACCTCGCGCGGCGGCAACGACTCCTGGATGAACTGCATCACGGCCTGCCGCAGCTGCAACGGCCGCAAAGGCAACCGCCGGCTGGATGAACTGGGATGGTCGTTGTTTTACCTGCCCTACGTGCCCAGCCTGCACGAGGACATGATCCTGCGGGGGCGGCGCATCCTGGCCGATCAGATGGAATTCCTGCTGGCCAGCGTACCGGCGCACAGCCGGCTGCGCAAGCGCCTGAACTGAGGCGCGCAACCCGCCGCTCAGCGGCGGCTCAGACCGTCAAAGGTGGTCGACAGCACCCAGTCGATGATCTGTTCGGTGCTGTGGCCGCCCGCTCTGAGCACGGGCAATACCGGGTCGCAAGCCCGCGCAAACAAGGTGTAGAGCACCACCTCGGGTGGCACGGCGTCGTTGAGCTGGCCGTCTGTCTGGGCCTGGGTGATCCAGGCGCCCAACCGTTCGCTCACCCCGATGAGCTGGGCCATGTAGTCTGCATCAGCCACCAGCGCCGCGCGCAGCGTCGAGTTCTGCGACGGCAGCGAAGGCATCTCGCCGGCCAGTTGCACCTCCATCGTCCAGCGCGCCACGGCACGCAGGCGACCCAGTGCGTCCGCCGGGCCCTGCTCGGCGATCCGGTCCAGTTCGGCCAGGGCCCGCGTGAGCAGGCGCTTCATGGCCGCTGCAGCGAGCGACTCCTTCGAATCGAAGTGCTTGTAGAGACTGGCCTTGGCAATGCCGACTTCGGCCGCCACCTCGTCGACGGTCATCAGGTCAAAGCCCTTTTCAGCCAGCAGGCGATTGACCGCGTCGACGATGGCGTCTTCGCGGGCCTTGAGAACCTGTTGCTTGAATGGAAGGCGAGGCATGGGGAGATTGTACGGACTGCGCCGGGCCGACACGACGGTCAGGCCTTGACAGGCCCCGGTCGGCCACGCAACACCTCGTAGCGCGCCTGGACATGAAAACGAGCGTCCGCCCGAACCGGGTGCGGTGTGGCCCGAAACTCACACAGCAAGCGCTCGGGCGTGAGATCGAGCAGCGCATAGCCGCGCTGGTCGCTGCGGCAGTGCAACAGATCCGGCTGGTGGCGGCGGATGTGACTGGTGGCCCACTCGCTCAGGCCCCGGCTGGTGACGGAGCTGGTCACGAACTCGCTGGCCACGATGGGCGAGCCAGGGTCCAGCGGGTCGTGGCGCAGGTTCGCGGCCACGTGGCGGTGGACGTCACCCCCCAGAAACACCACATCCTGCACGCGCGGCTGCGCGATGGCCTCCATCAGCCGGCGCCGGGCTGCCGGAAAGGCATCCCAGCCGTCTGCGTACAGCAGTTCGCCCCATGGCCCGGGCATCGGGGAAGGTGACAGCTGCGTGGTCTGCAACACCAGCTTCCAGGCGGCCGCGCTGCCGGCCAGGCCCTCGGCCAGCCAGTACTCCTGCGGCAGCCCCATGGGACTGCGTGCCTCGTCTTGCGCGGCGTCACAGCGCCACAGCAGCTTGCGCCCGAAGGGGCTGAATGTGTCCTGGCATGGCGGCGTATCGCGGAACTGCCGGGTATCGAGCAACCAGAGGTCAGCCAATCGACCCCATGCGAAGCGGTCATACAGCGGCAGGGCGCCATCCACCGGCGCGCGGTGGGGCGAGACGGGCAGGTGCTCGAACCAGGCCTGGTAGGCGGCCGCGCGGATGGCCGTGAAGGCCTCCGCATCATCGATGTCCGGCGCCCAGTTGCCCGCGTAGTCGGAGATCACGTCGTGATCGTCCCAGACGAGCAGCCAGGGATGGGCGGCGTGGGCGGCGCGCAGATCGGGGTCGAGCTTGTAGCTGGCGTGGTGGACGCGGTAATCCGACAGCGCGCGCCGGTCGGGCATGTGCTGGCTGAGCGTGCGCACACGGGCATAGCCCGGCTGCCGGCTGGTGTAGATGTAGTCGCCCGCGAACAGCACAATATCGACATCCGCACGCGCGATGTCCCGATGCACGGTGAAGTGCCCTTGCTCGTAGTGCTGACAGGACGCCAGCGCCGCCCGCAGGCGCCGGGGGTGGCTGGCCGGATCCGGCGCCGTGCGGGTGCGGCCGACCGGGCTGCGCGCGCCGCCTGCCTCGAAGCGGTAGTGGTACTCGCGGCCGGCCGTCAGGCCATTGACGAGCACATGCACGCTGTGAGCGCTGTCGGGCACGGCCAGGCGCTCACCGCTGGCGACCACGTCGCGGAAGCCCGAATCGCGGGCCACTTCCCAGCGCACGAGCACCGGACGCGCGGGCATGCCGCCATCAGGCTGCATGGGGCGGGGCGCCAGGCGCGTCCACAACACCACCGAATCGTGGCGCGGCTCGCCACTGGCCACCCCCAGCGTGAACACCTCGGCCGGCGCGCGCCAAGGCGCGGCGGCCTGGCCTTGCGCGCCCACCTGGGCCGCCGACCAGCGGTGCCACGCGAGCAGGGCGGCCGCGCGGCTGAGTTGCCGTAAGAGTTCTCGTCGTTGCATGAAGGCGCCGATTATGCTGCGACCGCCACCCGCCGCCGGGTCTTGCGGGCCCGCGCTGGCCGGGACATGGCAGATGGCCGCACAATGCACCATCGAGCAGATGGGCCAGCGCCAGGCCCTGGCCAGGAAGGAGCCGACATGACAGACCGCCCCCACTCCACCGCCCCCAGCGCCGAAGCGCCGGATGCCTCGCAGGCGTTTGCCAACCTGGGCGCCGCCAGCATCGGCCTGTTTCAGGACTGGCTCAAGGCCGCTGGCAGCGCCATGCCCAATCTGCCGGGCGCCGCGGCAGGCGGCCCGGCGTCGCAGGCCATGGGCACCATGGGGGCATGGACGCTGCCCACACTCGACCCGCAAGAACTGGACAAGCGCATCCAGGACCTGCGCACCGTGCAGTTCTGGCTGGAGCAGAACGCGCGCATGATTGCGATGACCATTCAAGGGCTTGAAGTCCAGAAGATGACGCTGGATACGCTCAAGGGCATGAACGTGTCGATGGACCAATTGCGCGAGACACTCAAAGCGCAGGCCGACACCCTCCCTGCCTCGTCTGCGCCTGCGGGGGCCGAATCTGCAGAAGACACGGTCGGCGAACAAACGGGCGATGCACCCGCGCCAGCGGGCGCTGAGCTGATCAACCCCATGCGCTGGTGGGACACGCTCACCCAGCAGTTCACGCAGATGGCCGCACAGGCGGCGCAAGCCACTCAGCAGGCGACACAGCAGGCCGAGGCAGCGGCCACCCGCAGGCCCGAGGGCGTAAGCAACCCCTCCACATCGACCGCCCGCAGTGCACGCCCCGCCTCAGGCAGCGCCGCCCGCAAGCGCGCCACCCCCACCTCCGCCTCGGCGCGCGCCCGCAAGCCGGGTAACGCGCGCTGATGCCTCACGGCCCCACCTGACCCATGGCCTCCCCTTCGCACGCCCTCGGCCTGCGCTTTCTTCAGGCGCACGCGACGCATCCCCAACCGGACCTGGCGCTGGAACTGGTCTGGGCCCAACTGGCCTCGCAAGGCGCCGAACGGATGGACGCCACCCTGGGCTGGGTCTATCTCAGCGACGAACTCGGCCACGGCGCCGAGCAAGTGCTTCAGGGCTTGCGCAGCCGCCTGCCCGGCGTGGCCTGGGTGGGCGCGGTGGGCGCAGGGGTGCTGGCCACCGGCGTGGAGTACATCGACGAGCCCGCGCTGGCGGTCATGCTGTGCAACCTGCCCGCACGCGACTTCCGCCTGTTCCACGGGCGCCGACCTTTGCCGGCCTCAAGCCATGTCAGCGCGTTTGGGCTGGGCGTCATGCGGCCGACTGGCGCCAGCGCGGAGTTTGTTGCGCATGCGGCGCAGGTACATGCAGACGGACAGACGCCCGACATCCAGGAGTTGCTGCACGAACTGGCCGACCGCACCGCGACGGGCTACCTGTTCGGCGGGCTCAGCGCCGGCGATCACAGTCGCCTGCACCTGGCGTACGACCCGTCAGAGACGCCACAGGAGGGTGCCGACCGGCGCCCCGGCGACACAGCTTCCGGGCTGTGGCAAGGCGGGCTGTCGGGCGTGGCGTTCCATGAGCGCGTGCGGCTCGTCTCGCGCGTGACGCAAGGTTGTACGCCGGTGGGTCCGCAGCGCGAGGTGACGGGCTGCGAGCGCAATGTGGTCTACGAACTCGACGGGCTGCCCGCCTTGACCTGCCTGCTGCGCGACCTGGGCGTCTCCACCGATGTCACCCATCCCCAATGGCAACGCGAGGCGCTGCCCCGCGTGCGCGCGACCCTGGCTGGCCTGACCGACTCTGGCAGCGACATGATGAGCCACGGTCGGCACTTCGGCGCCAGCACACGGGTCAGGCACTTGGTGGGACTGGACCCGCATCGCCTGGGTGTGGCTTTGAGCGACTGGGTCGAGCCGGGCATGCAACTGGCCTTCTGTCAGCGCCATGTTCAGGCTGCCCGACAAGACCTGGTGCGCATTTGCGCCGAGATCCGTGAAGAGTTCGACCCGGTGGAGCACCCGGGTAGCCGACCGGTCGGCGCCGTCTACATCAGCTGCGCCGGCCGTGGCGGCCCGCATTTCGGTTCGCCCAATGCCGAGATGGAGATCGTGGCCCACGCGCTGGGCGATGTGCCGCTGGTGGGGTTCTTTGCCGGCGGCGAGATCGCCCGGCAGCATCTGTATGGCTACACCGGCGTGCTGACGGTGTTCGGCGCCTGACCCGGCGTTGCTGGCGCCATTGGCTTCAGCCCTGACTTGCGGCGATGCGCTGGCGCGCCTGATAGAGCATGTCGAGCGTGATGTGACGCACCTCGAGCTTGCTTTGCTCGATGTGGGCGCGCAGCAGGCGCTGGGCCTCATCGGTGCGCCGCCGGGTGATGGCGCGCAGGATGCGGGCATGCTCGTCATACGTGGCCTCGACGCGGGCCACCTTGGTGAAATCGAGCCGACGGATGATGCGGATGCGCTCGGTGATGTCTTCGTGCACGCGCACCATCTCGTGGTTGCCCGTGGCCGAGACCAGCGCGGTATGAAAGGCTTCGTCGAGCCGGTCAACGGCCACGAAGGCCGTCTGGCGCTCGCCTGGCGGCACCAGCCACGTGTCGGCCAGGTCTTTCAGAGCCGGGCGGTCTTCCATCTCGCACAGGCGCGCCACCGCGTGCGCCTCCAGCAGCACGCGCAGATCGTAGAGCTGGTCGAAGGTGTCGAAATCCAGCGGCGCGACCTGCCAGCCGCTTTTCGGGAACACCAGCAGAAAGCCTTCGCGCTGCAGGCGCTGTAGCGCCTGGCGCAGCGGCGTGCGGCTGACCTGCACACGGTTGGCCAGGTCGCTCTCCGAGAAACGCTCGCCGGGCAGCAACTGAAAGTCGAAGATCAGCTGCTTGATCTGCGCGTACACCCGCTCGGCCAGCGTGATGGCGGGCAAGGCGGCAGATGGGGATGGCGAGACGAGTTCCATGCGCGATCAGGGGCTGCAAGAAGGAGGCCAGGGCAGCATGCTGACATGGGCCGAGACGATTTTCCATCCCTCATCCAGCCGAACCCAGGTCTGCGTCTGAAAACCGCGCAGCGGCGTGTCGCTGCGCGTGAACTCACACATGGCCACGGCCATGTCGACTCCGAAGGCCGTGATGCGCACATCGTGCAGCTGGCGCGTGAACGTCGGCGCCGGCACACCGGCCCGATAGGCCACCAGCTCGGCATGCCCCCACTGGCGATCGGCAATCCCGTAGCGCGTCACCTGCGGGCTGCACCAGAAGAAGGCATTGAGCGCATCGATGTCGTTGCTCATCAGTGCGTGCTCATAGGCCAGGAACAGGGCGGTCACCTCGGCGACGACCTCGGGCTGCTGGATCTGTGGCGCGGCGATGCTCATGCGGTCTGCTCCTGGCGGTGGCGGATGTAGGCACGCCAGCCGCCGAAGTGGCTGATGTCTTCGGCCCCGGCCAGACCGGCCGGCTCGCAGATGAAGCCCTTGACCCAGCTGCCATCGGCCAGCTCGACCGACCCCAGCCCCAACGGGGGCGGGATCAACGCCAGAAACGAGCCGATGGCCGACTGCGGCACGGCATAGACCTCCAGCGCGATGGCATGGCCCAGCGCAGGGTCGTCGTCGGGCGACAGGCGCGCCAGCCCCGGCTTGGGCGGCACGGTGCCCGGCAGCGCGAACAGGCGGTAGTGGGGAGCGGTCTGCGTGGTGGCCAGCAGCCGCGCGTGGCGCTCGACGAGTTGACTGTGCAGGGGCATGCCGCTGAGGTGGGCGCCAACCACCGCGAGTGCCAGCGTGGGCTCAGCCCGAAGCGGTGGCGGCTCCGCCAGATCCGAAGGGGCCGGCGGTGGCAAGGCGCAACCCAGCGCGGCAGGCTGCCGCGCCTGCCAGTTGCGCTGCCAAGCCAGGCCCAGGTCCAGCAGGGCCGCATCGGCGCCGGGGGGGCCGATGAAGGTCACACCAAAGGGCAGGCCTTCGGCCGTGAAGCCGGCCGGCATGGCCAGCGCGCTCCAGCCCAGCAGGTTGACGAAGTTGGTGTAGGTGCCCAGCAGCGCGTTGCGCGCCACCGGCTCGGCCTCGACGCTGGCCACAGTCGGGTGCGTGGGCGCGGTGGGCACCATCAGCACGTCGATCTGCTGCCACAGTGGTGCGAGCTGGGTAGCCAACTCGCGCAGACGGTACAGACCGCGGAACGCATCGACGGCCGAATGGTTCGACGCCGACGCGATGATCTCGCGCACCGTGGGGTGCAAGGCATCCGGCTGCGTGCGGATGAAGGCATCGATGGCCGCATGCCGCTCGGCCACCCATGGACCGTCATACAACAAGCGCGCCACCTCGAACAAAGGCGCCATGTCGACCGGCACCATCTGCGCGGGCCATGCCGCGCCCTCGGTCGTGACCAGCGTCTCGCAATGGCCGCGTGCAGCCTCGAAGGCCTTTGCATAGGCGGCGTCGCCATCGAACACCGGCACGGCCGGGATGCCCACACGCAGGCTGCGCGGCAAGCGGGCCGGCCCGGGCGCATGCGGGTTGAAGCAGGGCTCGCCGGGCCGCAGCCCATCGATCTGCGCCAGCACACGGGCCGCATCGGCTGCCGTCAGGGCGAACACGCTGACGCAATCCAGGCTGCGACAGGCCGGCAACACGCCGTGGGTGGAGACCCGGCCCGGCGTGGGCTTGAGCCCGACCACGTTGTTGAAGCCGGCCGGCACACGGCCTGAGCCCGCGGTGTCGGTGCCCAGCGCGAACGGCACCTCGCCCCGCGCCACCACCACGGCCGAGCCCGAGCTGGAGCCGCCGCTGACATGCGCCGCGCTGAAGGAGGAGCGCGGCGCGCCATAGGGTGAACGCACGCCCACCAGGCCGGTGGCGAACTGGTCCAGGTTGGTCTTGCCCACGAGGATGGCGCCTGCGCGCTGCAGGCGCTGCACCACTTCGGCCGTCTCGTCGGGTTTGTAGGCAAACGCGGGACAAGCAGCCGTGGTCGGCCAGCCGGCCACATCGATGTTGTCCTTGACCGCAAACGGCACGCCGTACAGCGGCAAGGTATCGGGCGACTGGCCAGCCAGGGCGTCGAGCTGCGTCTGCAACTGCGCGGCGGTCGCGCGTGCGATCCATGCGGCGTCGCTGGCGGGCAGGGCCTGCCACCGATGCCAGAGGTGGGCCAGCACAGCTGCGGGCGTCAGGCCCTCACGGTAAGCCGCCAGCAAGCCCGCAATGGTGTGCGGCACGGTGGCAGGGGAAGGCAGATCGAAAAAGGTCATGAGACGGCTCGTTGACGCGTCAGAAGGTAAGGAGAACAGACCGCGGCGTCAGGCATGCAGCGCATCCAGCAAGGCCTGGCTGGGCGCCGTCCAGCCCACGATGGCGCCTTGCGCGCGAATCATGGCCAGCGTGGCATCCTTGAAAGCGGGAAAGTAGCTCGCTGTGCCGTCTTCGACCAGCAGGCAGCTGTAGCCACGGTCATTGGCTTCGCGCATCGTGGTCTGCACGCAGACCTCGGTGGTCACGCCCATCACCACAAGGTGCGTGATGCCCTTGGCCTGCAAGGCCTCGTTGAGCGGCGTGGCATAGAAGGCGCCCTTGCCCGGCTTGTCGATGACCAGTTCGCCATCGATCGGCGCCAGTTCGGGCACGATGGCGTGGCCCGGCTCACCGCGGATCAGCACCCGGCCCATGGGCCCCACATCCCCGATGCGCAAACTGGGCTGGCCGCGTTCGCGCTTGGCCGGCGGGCAGTCCGACAGGTCGGGCCGATGACCCTCGCGCGTGTGCACCACGAAGCCGCCCGCATCCCGCCAGGCCTGCAGCACGCGCTGCACCGTGGGGATGATGGCCTGAAGGGGCACGACATCGTTGCCCAGCGAAGCCCCGAAGCCGCCCGGTTCGACGAAATCGCGCTGCATGTCGATGATCAGCAGCGCCGTCGTCGCCAGATCGAAGGGGTAGCCGAAAGGTTGCGCAGCAACGGTGCGGGTCATGCGGCCTCCTGGGTGCGCGCGGCTCGCGCGCTGTCACGTGCACCCTCAGGGGCGGGAGCGTGATCGTTGACGTGATCGTGTGCGTGGCCTCCCATGAAGGTGCCCAGCACATGCCGGTCGGCCTGCTCGGCCGCACATTCATGGACGATGCGGCCTTCGCTCATCACCACGATGCGATCGGCCAGTTTCAGCAGCTCGTCGAGGTCTTCGCTGAGCAGCAACACCGCGCCACCCTGGTTGCGCACGGCCAGGATGCGGGCATGGATCTCAGCCACAGCGGCAAAGTCCAGCCCGAAGACCGGGTTGGATACCAGCAGCACGTCAACCTGGCCATCGAGCTCACGTGCCAGCACGGCGCGCTGCACATTGCCCCCTGACAGCGAGCGGATGGGCGCGTTCTCGCCCTGCGTCTTGACTTTGTAGGCGGCAATCAGCGCCCGCGCCTGCTCGCGCAGCACGCCGCTGCGCAGCCAGCCTGCCCGGGCGGCAGGCGCCTGATCGAACCGCCGCAGGCCGATGTTCATGGCCACGCTCAGGTCGCCCACGCAGGCATTGCGCAGCGGCTCTTCCGGCAGGCTGCGCACGTTGAGGCGCTGGTTCTGGTCGCGCCGCGCAAGGTAGCGCTCATCGCCGATCCACACCGCGCCAGCGGCGCGCTCACGCTGGCCGACGAGCGCCTCCATCAGCTCGCGCTGACCGTTGCCCGAGACACCCGCCACGCCCACGATCTCACCTGGTCGAACTGCCAGCGACAAGCCCTGCACGGCCATCTCGCCGCGGTCGCCGGCCACGGTCAGCCCTTCGATGCGCAGGCGTGGGGCACCGTCCGGCACCGGCGGGCGAGCCAGGTGCGCGGCCGGCCGCGTGGCTTCTTCCGAAGCTGCACCAGCCTCAGCCGGGTCGGCTGGCTTGACTGGTTCTGCCTCCTCGGCCGAGGCGGGCTTGGTCTGCCCCATCATCTCGGCGCCCAGCAACGCAGGCGTGGTATCGGCCACGCGGTGGCTGCCCATCAGGGCCCCACGGCGCAACACGCTCACATCGTCGGCCACCTCCATGACCTCGCGGAACTTGTGCGAGATCATGATCACCGTGACCTCGCCTGCATGGGCGCGATCGCGCAAGGCGCCAAGCACCTCATCGGCTTCCTGTGGCGTCAGCACCGAGGTGGGCTCGTCCAGAATCAGCAGCCGCGGCTGCAGATAGAGCTGCTTGAGGATCTCGAGCTTCTGCTTCTCGCCGGCCGACAGGTCGGCCGGACGGGCATCGAGGTCGAGCCGGAAGGGGGTGGTGTCCAGAAAGGCCTGCAGCTCGCGCCGCACCTGCCGCCAGTTGACCACCGCCGGCAGCTCGCCCTTGGCCAGCAGCAGGTTCTCGGCCACAGTCATGCCGGGCACCACGGTGAAATGCTGGTAGACCATGCCGATGCCCAGTTGCCGTGCAACCACCGGCGAGCCAATGGCGTGCTCACGGCCATCGATCAGCACGGCGCCGTCATCGGGTAGGTGGTAGCCCACAATGGCCTTGACCAGCGTGCTCTTGCCCGCGCCGTTTTCGCCCAGCAGTGCGTGCACGGTGCCCGGGCGCACCTCGATCGACACGGCATCCAACGCGGTGAAGCTGCCAAAGCGCTTGGTGAGCCGGTAGGTCGACAGCGCGAGGGCGCCGGTCTTGCGGGCAACGGGGTCAAGCGGGGCGGTCATGGCGGGCTCCTTGTCGCGTGGCGCAGCAGGTCTCAGGCCTTCATCTCGCGCCGGAACACTTCCAGCGTGCGGCTCTTGACGCGGACAAACTCGGGATCGGCCATGGACTCGGGCACCCGGGGCCGCGGCAGCGTGAACGGCACGATCTCGGCGATGCTGGTGGGCCGCCGGGTCAGCAACAGGATCTCGTCGGCCAGAAAGACGGCGTCCTCCAGGTCATGCGAGACGATGACCATGGTGGTGCCGGTGGCCACATGCGCCTCTTGCAGCTTTTCGCGGATGAACAAGGTCATCTCGAAATCCAGCGCCGAGAAGGGTTCATCCAGAAACATGATCTCAGGACGCGGGGCCAGCGAACGCATGATGCACACGGTCTGCTGCTGGCCACCTGAGAGCTCATACGGGTAACGGGCCAGATCGAAACGGATCTCGAACAGCGCGATCAACTCGTCCACCCGCGCCTGAACCTCGGCTTCCTTCATGCCCTGTCGGCGCAACGGGTAGGCGATGTTGTCGCGCGCCGTGATCCAGGGAAACAACGCGTCGCGGTAGTTCTGGAAGACGTAGCCGATCTTGGTTTCCTTCAGCGTCTTGCCGTCGAACAGGATCTCGCCTTTGTCCAGCGGGATGAGCCCGGCGATCATGTTCATCAGTGTGGACTTGCCACAGCCGTTGGGGCCGAAGATGGAGACGATCTTGCCGCGCGGCAGGTCGAGGTTGAAGTCGGTATAGAGCGGCGCACCGGCAAAGGATTTGTACAGACCTCGCACAGTGACATGGGGGCGCTTGTGGGCGCCGGATGTGGGGGCGTCTGCGGGTGTGGGGGCGAGGACGGCGTTCATGGTGTGGTGGTCCTGTTGTTGGACGACTTCGGCGCGGGTAGGCGGCTCCAGCGACTGGGGTACACGGCTGCGCTCATGTCCCCCGGCCCGCGCTGCGCGCGTGCCTCCTCCTTTACTTCGCTACGCCGTGCACCCCAGCCGCTGGATCCTCCGAAGGTGGCCCGCGCCGGTTCTTGAACACCCCCTACCCCCAGCTTCCAGAGTGCTGCAGGGTGGGTCGCGCGGGTGCCCAACTCAGCGAAGTAAAGGAGGAGGTCGGGCGCAGCCCGGCCGGGGGACATGAGCAGAGTTGGGCACCCGCGCGGCCCAGCACGCGCAACCAACTCGGAAGCAACCACATCCCTCATGCTTTGCCACTCCAGTGCACGATCCGCTTCTCGATCAGCAAGAACATCAGGTTCAGAAAGTAGCCCAGCGCCCCGGTGATCAGGATGGACGTGTACATGTCCTTCACGTTGAACACCTGCTGCGCATCGATGATGCGGTGCCCCAGCCCGTTCTCGGAACCAATGAACATCTCGGCCACGATCACGATCACCAGCGACATCGACACCCCGGTGCGCAGGCCCACGAAGGTCTGCGCCAGGCTCTCCATCAGCATCACGTCCTTGAAAACGTGCCAGCGGCTCACCCCCATGATCTGCGCGGCCATCACGCGCGTCTTCTTCGCGTTCATCACCCCATAGGCGCTGTTGAACAACACCAGCAGCACCGCGGCGAAAGCCGCAATCGCGATCTTGTTGTGATCCGAGATCCCGAAGATCAGCATGAACAGCGGGATCAGCGCCGACGACGGTGTGGAGCGAAAGAAATCGACCAGGAACTCCACGCTGCGGTAAGCATTCACCGACGAACCCAGCATCACCCCCAGCGGCACGCCGATGGCCACGGCAATCCCGAAAGACACCAGCGTGCGGTACACCGTGGCGAAGAAGTCTTCGGCAATGTCGCCGGTGACCGTCACCTCCCACAGGTGCGCCAGCGTCTCGGCAGGCGGCGGCAGCAGCACCGGCCGGATCAGCTTCATCGTGATCACCAACTCCCAGATGCCAAAGAGCAGGAGCGGGCCCACCAGCGGCAACAGTCGCGGGTCGAAGAGGCGATCCAGCAAGCGGTTCATCTCGCGTCCTTTTTCTCAAGCCGTGTAGATCAGCGGCTTGACGGGCACGGGGCGCGAGAAGATCTTGCGCTCGGTGAACACGTCGAAGAACTTCTGGAAGTAGCCCAGGTCGGACTCGGTGAACTCGTTGTACAGCGTGAAGCCCGCCAGCGGCACCTCGTTGACCAGCGACGGATCGATGGACGTGAAGCCGTCCAGATGCTGCCGCACCTGCGTGGGGTTCTTGCGCACGAAATCGACGGCACGCGCGTAGGCGGCCACATAGCGGCGGGCCAGGTCGGGCTGCTCTTTCAGGAAGGTGCTGGTCACGCTGGCCGAGCCGCCAAACCACGGTGCATCGGCATTGCCCAGGATGTACTTGCTGATGACACCATTTTCGAGCACGCGGGTGAGTCCGCGCAGGCGTCCCGCTGTGCCGGTAGGCTCCAAGGTATAGACCGCATCCAGCTGCCCGGCGGCCAGCGACGGCACGTGCTGACCAATGGGCAGCTCGACCACCCGCGCATCGGTCACCCCGTTCTTCTCAAGAATCAGCTTGGTCAGCGTCACGTTCTGGATGCCCGGGCCCGATCCCACGCGCTTGCCCTTGAGCTCGGCAATCGACTTGATCGTGCTGTCGATGGGCACGACGAACTGGTCCAGCACCAGCTTGTGGTTGGAGGGGTTCGAGCAGATGATCTTGAACAGGCCCGGCGAGGTGATCTCGGCCAGCGCGAGCACAGCCGACGCCGTGCCGTTGGCCGAGCCGTGGATGCGGCCGGTGATCATGGCCTCGGCCACCTGCTGGGCGCTCTGGAACTTCACGCCCTCCACGTTGAGCCCGGCCTCCTTGAAGATGCCGCGCTCGAGCCCGGCGTACAGCGGCAGGCCCGACGCAATCGGCCAGTAACCGATCAGGATCTTGTCGCTCTGCGCCTGTGCGCGGGGCAAGGTGCCGAGCGCCGCCATGGCCGCAGCGGCTTGCAGCACATGGCGACGGTGGGCACGGAAGGAAGAATCAGACATGGGGCGAGCCTTTCAACGGATGCGATGAGCCAATGCAGAGAGCGTGCAGCGAGGGCGCGGCGGACAGACCGGGTGGTTGTATTCTTTCTTGTATACAAGCAAGGTGTGTGCCCGTCCTGCAGGGGCGGTTGTGCGCGCCTTCGGTGCACCACGCACGCCCGAGCGCGCTCACCACGTGCGCAAGACCCGCATCACCGCCGCGGAGTCGGCCACGGCGCCGAACACGCCGCCCTGCATCTTGATCATCTGGAACGCCGCCGCATGGTTGCCCGGGTCGGTCGCGCCCGTGCAGTCGGTCAGCATCACGCACTCGAAGCCGCGGTCGTTGGCATCGCGCATCGTCGTGTGCACACACACGTCGGTGGTGATGCCGGTCAGGATGAGGTTGCGGATGCCACGGGTGTGCAGGATCAGCTCCAGGTCAGTGGCATAGAAGCTGCCCTTGCCCGGCTTGTCGACGATGGGCTCACCGTCGATGGGGTAGAGCTCGGGAATGATGTCCCAGCCGGGCTCGCCGCGCACCAGGATGCGGCCGCAGGGCCCCACATCGCCGATGCCCACGCCGTTGGTGCCGATCTGGCGCGAGCGCCAGCGCTTGTTGGCCGGCAGGTCGCTCAGGTCGGGCCGGTGACCCTCGCGGGTGTGGATCACATGCATGCCCACACGCCGCGCCTCGGCCAGCAAGGCCTTGATCGGCTCGATGGGCGCGCGCGTGGCCGTGATGTCGTAGCCCATCTTGTCGACGTAGCCGCCCACGCCGCAGAAGTCGGTCTGCATGTCGATGATGATCAGCGCCGTGTTCTCGGGCCGCAGGTCGCCGTTGAACGGCCAGGCATAGGGCTGGGAATCGATGGTGGTGTTCATGCGGCATCCTTCAGGCTGGGAGCGGCCGGCGCGGCCAGCAGATTGGGCGCCTCGCCGCCAAACACACGCGCGGGCGGCGCAAAGCCGCACGACGTGCCATCGGTGTGCACCACCGCGTCTTCCCATGGCAGCCGCGCGCGACCGGCCACCATGTCCTGCATGAAGGTGTAGGGGCAGTCCTGGGCCCCGCCCTTGACGGCCACATAGCCCCTGTGGAAGAACTGGTAGATGTTGTTCTCGACACCCCAGTGCACACGCGCCTCGCGCACCAGATCGGCGCGGATCTCGGCGCACACAATCTCGTCGGGCCGGCCACCGCCCTGGGCCATGACCGTGCCGTCGAAGTTGCAGACCATGGCCTCGCCCATCGAATCGAAGGTGCCATCGCTGCCGCACAGGCACACACTGGCCGTGACCATCAGGTTCTGGAAGGCATTGGCCTGGTTGGTGATCTGCCATGCGTGGCGGATCGGTGCCGTGTAGCCGGCCGTGCGGATCATCACCTCGGCCCCTTGGTAGGCACACTCGCGCGCCATCTCGGGGAACATCCCATCGTGGCAGATGATGAGGGCCAGCTTCACACCCTTCGGGCCGGTGATCACAGGGATGCCCATGTTGCCCGGCTCCCAGGGCTCGACGGGCACCCACGGGTGGTACTTGCGGTAGTACAGCTTCAACGCGCCCTGGTCGTCGATGATCAGCCCGGTGTTGTACGGGTTGCCGTCGGGGTTCTTCTCCATGATCGAGAAGCAGCCCCAGATCTTGTGCGCCACACAGGCGGCCTTGAAAGCCGCCACCTCGGGGCCATCGAGCGTGACCATCAGCTCGTCGGCCGTGTTCATGCTCAGCCCGTGCAGCGCGTATTCCGGGAATACCACCAGATCCATGCCCGGGTAGCTGCGGCGGGCCTTGCCCACCATGTCGACGATGCGCTGTGTCTGCGCGGCCAGCTGCGCCGGCGTCTCCACCACCGGCAACTGCAGCTGCACCAGCCCCAGCACCATGCCCGAAGGCGTCTTGTTCAAGCCAGCCAGTCCACTCACGTGTGTGCTCCTTTCAGTGATGGCGCGGCCTCAGCGGGTCACGCCCAGCTCCATCGGTGCGCCCTGCAACGACCGCTTGGGGCTGCAGGTCCAGATCAGGATCAGCAAGGTCAGCGCATACGGCATGGCGTTGAACAGGTGGTAGCCCCAGCCCACGCCCACCGACTGCAGCGCCGGGCCCAGTGCCCCCGCCCCGCCGAACAGCAACGCCGCCCACAGGCAGGCCACCGGGCGCCAGCGCGCAAAGATCACCAGCGCCACGGCGATCAGCCCCTGCCCGCTCGACAACCCTTCGTTCCAGCTGCCCGGGTAATAGAGCGACAGCGAGGCGCCCCCCAACCCCGCGATGAAGCCACCCAGCGTGGTGGCCCACACGCGCACCGCGTTGACCGAGTAGCCCAGCGCCCGGGCCGCATCGCTGCTGTCGCCAGCCATGCGCACGATCAGACCCCAGCGCGTGTTGGCAAAGGCCCAGGCCATCACCAGCGCCAGCACCACGCCGATGGGGAACAACGCATTGATGCGCAGGGCCGCCTGGATCTGCGGCGAATCGCTCCACGCGCCCAGCTCCAGCGACGGAATCTGTGGCGCCTGCGGCTGGATCAGCGGCTTGCCCAGGTAGAAGGCCAGCCCGGCGCCCAGCAGCATCAGCGCGATGCCGGTGGCAATGTCGTTGACACGTGGCAACGAGCACAGCAGGCCGTGCAGCATGGCCAGCAAGCCTCCCGCCACCGCACCCAGCCACACGCCCACCCACACCGACCCACTGAGGTAGGCGCCGCCGAATGCCGCCATGGCCGACAACACCAGCACGCCTTCCAGGCCCAGGTTGATGCGCCCTGATTTCTCGGTGAGGCATTCGCCCAGGCTCACGAACAGAAAGGGCGTGCCCACCCGGATGGCGCCGCCCAGCACCGCAAGCAGCACATCGCCCATGTTGCCCAGCAGGCTGACTTCGCTCATGCCGCGCCCTCCTGTTTCAATGGCGCGCCAGCCACCGCCGGCGCGGCAAGCGGCCTGCTCGCGGCACGCACCTGCCACCAGTCCCCGAGCCGACCACGCCAGGCATCGCTGGCCAGAATCAGCACAAAGGCAAAGCCCTGCAGCACGAGCACCGAGGCATCGGGCAGGTCCAGGCGGCGCTGCAGCAGGCTGCCCGCCGCACCAAAGCCGCCAAACAGAATGGCCACCGGCACGACGGCAAACGGGTTGTGCCGCGCCACAAAGGACACCAGGATGCCGGTGTAGCCCAGGCCCACGATCAACGACGCGTTGGCCGAGTGATGAACGGCAGCCACCTCGATGCCCCCCGCCAGCCCCGCCCCGGCCCCACCCAGCGCGCACGCGGTGATCACCAGCCGGTGGCTGGGCAAGCCGACCAGGCGCGCGGCGCGCGCGTTGCCGCCCACCACACGGGTGGCAAAGCCGTGCGTGCTGCCATACAGCCACACGCCGGCCAGCACACACATCACCGCGCCCCACACCAGCCCCCAGTGCACGTCGTAGTCGCCGATGAGGCCGAGTTGGATCTCGGGCATCAGCGGCAGGGTCGAGGGCTTGTTGAGGCTTTCGGGGTCGCGCATCGGGCCTTCCACAAAGTGCTTGAACAGCCCGATGGCCAGGTAGCCCATGAGCAGCGAGGCGATGGTTTCGTTCACCCCGCGGTACTGCCGCAAGGCACCCGCCAGCGCAATCCAGGCGGCGCCCGCCGCGGCGCTGGCCAGCAGCACCAGTGCGGTGCCCAGCCAGCCGGCGGGCGGCGCAAACAGGTAGGGCAGGCCCGCACAGGCCAGGCCACCCAACACCAGCGCGCCCTCACCGCCAATCACCATGAGCCCGGCGCGGTAGGGAATGGCCACGCACAGCGCCGTCAGCATCAGTGGGGCCGCGCGCTGCAAGGTGTTCTGCCACGAGAAGGCATCGCCAAACGCCCCCTTGAACAGCAGCACCCAGGCTTCGACCGGGTCGGCGCCGCCCACCCACACAAAGCCGCCGAACAGCAGCACCGCCCCGGCCAGCGCCAGCACGGGCAGCACGACGGCATCGAACAAGGCAGGCCAGCGGCTCATGGTGCAACCCGATCAGATCTTGCCGATCACGCCTTCGACCAGGTAGTTCATCTGCTCAAGCACCACATCGGTCTGCTTGACCGTCGTGCCCCTGGCGATGACGACCTTGCCGGTGTTGTCCTTGAGCTCGCCCTTGAAAATCTCGAACTGGTCCTTGAGCATGGCCGCTTTGATGTCGTCGGCCTGCTTGCGCGCGCCTTCGGGCACCATGGCGCCATAGGGCGATGTCTTGACATAGCCTTCCTTGAGGCCGCCGCGCAGGAAGTTGGGGTGCGGCTTGCCCGTCATGGCCGCCTCAACGATCTGCTTGTACGGTGTCACCCAGTTCCACTCGGCCCCCGTCAGGTAGGCGTTGGGCGCCAGCTTGGCTTGCGAGGCGTGGTAGCCGCAGACGAAGCGCCCGCGACGGGCCGCCGTCTCGACCACTACCTTGGGGCCGTCCACGTGCATCGTGAACACATCCACGCCCTGGTCGGCCAGGCTGTTGGTGGCTTCGGCTTCCTTGACCGGCATCGACCAGTCACCCGTGAAGATCACCGAACAGGTGATGTCGGGCTTGACCGACTTGGCGCCCAGCGTGAAGGCGTTGATGTTGCGCAGCACCTGCGGAATGGGCTTGGCTGCAATGAAGCCGATCTTCTTCGACTTCGTCATGTGGCCGGCGATCACGCCGTTGAGGTACTGGCACTCGTCGATGTAGCCGAAGAAGCTGCCCACGCTCTTGGGGTGCTTGGTCTCATCCCACAGCCCGCCGCAGTGCGAGAAGCGCACGCCGGGGTTCTTCTTGGCCACCTCCAGGATATGGGGGTTGAAGTAGCCGAACGAGGTGGGGAACAACAGCGTGGCGCCGTCTTGCGAGATCATGCCCTGCATGGTCTTTTGCACGGCCTGCGTCTCGGGCACGTTTTCTTCGCCCACCATCTTGACGCCCGGCATCTTGCGGATTTCCTGGGCCGCCTCGAAGTGCGACTGGTTGTAGCCGAAGTCATCCTTCGGTCCCACATAGATCATCCCGATCGTCAGCGTTTTCTGGGCCCAGGCCGGCAGGCCCACCCCGCCCAGGGCCAGTCCCGCGCCGGCAGCGCCGACATTTTTCATCCACGACCGACGATTCCATTGATCCAGCGACATGCGCATCTCCTTGCACCAGCGTGTTGCACAACCCATCTCCGGCGCACCGCTTTCGGGCGATCGCGGCCGGTTGATGTACAGGCTTGTATACAAGCAGAAGCCGTGCCAGTTGACCGGGGCGTCGACAACAAAAAAGGCGACCCGAGGGTCGCCTTGTTGGAGAGACACGCGGTGAGCCGCGCGTGCCGGCAGCGCAGAGCCGCCGGATCAGCCGCCTGTCAGCATCTTGCTGATCGACTCCCACCACGAGCCGCTGCCGGCGGACTGGGTGTTGGGCTCGGTTTCATAGGCCTTGATGATCTTGTCCTTGCGGCTGAGCAGGTTGTCGAGGAAGACCTCGACCGAGCGGTGGCGCTCGGGCGCCTTGATCTCGGTGCCGTCGAAGCCGACGAGGGTCAGGCAATGCGAGCCGATGAAGTTGCGCTCATAGGGCACGTAGTAGCCAATGTTGGCATACGGCTTCATGGCATCCGTCCAGGTCTTGACCTCGGGCTTCCACTTCGCCAACAGCATGGCCTTGCGTTCGGCAGCCGGCGCGGCGGCGATCTCCGGGTAAAAATCGCGGTACGAGAAATCCGAGTAGATCGAGTCCTGCTGGAACACGGCATAGCCGAAGCGGTCTTGCGGATACACCTCGGCCATGGCGGTGGTCAAGGAGCCCAGGTTGTTGGGGTCACCAAAGCCCGGATAGCGTGACATCAGCTTGTTGACCAGCCCCTCGGGGCCGTCCAGCCCCCACGCGACGCGGATCTTCTCGTGCAGGCGCAGCGATGGCGCTTGCTCGGCTGTGGCGCCTCGGGGCGCCTGCATCAGCGGGCCGGAGTCGGCCAGCAGGGTGGCCGCCTTGGGCCGCACGATGTCGCGCAGCACGCCGTAGTTGCTGGTCGAGCCGGCCCCGCCAGCCGAGAAGCCGGTCACCAGCAGGTGCTCGGGCTGGCGCATGTTGCCCGCCATCCAATTGGCCAGGGCCTCGGCATTGCGCGCACCGCGGTGGTAGTAGGTCAGCGCGGGCTTGGCCGGATCTGCGTCCGGGTACACGGCCACCTTGTTGCCCGTGTGCACATCGCCCGTGCAGTAGGGCACGTAGACGATGTTCCAGCTCTGCGTCTGAATGGCGTTGAACGGGTGCAGGCGCGCCGTGAACGGCGTGATGATGCCGAACGCCGCCATCGACAGTGTGGACATGTAGTTGGCCGGCACCCCATTCGGGTTGGAGGCGCCCAGCAACCCGCCTTCGCCCTGGCAGTTGCCCTTGGCCCAGCAGGCGCCGCCGCCTTCGAACATGACGACCGTCTTGGTCGTGAACGGCGTGCGGTTCACGAACACGCGGTAGGGGGTGCCGTTGCCGCACGATGCGCCCGACGCGGCGGGCAACTCCACGGCTTCCCATTTGAAGTAGCTCTGGGCCATCGCGGCGCCACTGACACACAGGGCCAGCGTCGCCAGCGCGCTGCGGGCCAGCAGCCGTGGAGGTTTGAACGTGTTGCGCATGCTGTCTCCGTCGAAAAGTGTCAGCAGTGTGCCCCGCGCGAACCGCGCACAATTCATCGAATTCCATTAAACGCCATCGTTTACCCTCCACCTGTTCCAGGGGTGCGAGAGGAACTGCCTCGTTTCCTCCCGGCATTTCGCGCCACCAAGTGGCAACGCGGGGCGCCAACATCAGGCACCACCGCCCCCTGCTGGGTGCGGTTGCCATTCGGGAGTCGGGACATGTGGAGCATGGAGCGACTGCGGCACGCCCGCATCGATCACCTGGTGATGGGCCTTCTGGGGGCCAATGTGGTGCTGGCCGCCGTGATCGGACAGTTCTACGGCGTATGGACCACCGCCCTGGTGTGGAGTGCCCTCAGCCTGCTGCCCGCCGGGGCGGCTCGGCTGCTGTCGACACGCCCCTTCACCCGCCGGATGGGTCTCGCCGTGTCGCTGGTCATGCTGGTGGCGCTGCAAATCCACCTCTCGGGGGGCTCGCTCGAGTTTCACTTCAATGTGTTTGTCACGTTGAGTGCCCTGCTGGCCTACCGCGACTGGCGACTGATCGTGTTCACGGGGGCGTTGTTCGCCGTACACCACCTCGTGTTCGACAGGCTCTTGGCGGCCGGCATCGGGCTGTACTGTCTCAGCGAGCCCAGCCTGGGCCGCATCCTGATCCATGCCGGCTTCGTGGCAGCGCAATGTGCCTTTCTGACCTTGCTGGCCACCTTGATGCGGCAGGAGCTGCGCGCGGCCCGCGAGGTCGAAAGCATGGTCAACAGCCTGGGCGTCGCCGGCCCCATCCAGTTGCAGCCGAGCGACTGGACAGAACACACACCCACTGCCAAGGCGCTTGCCCGCGCCCTCGCGCGCATGCGAGAGACCCTCGTGCAGACCCATCACACGCTGGACTGTGTGGCGGGGGCCAGCATCCAGGTCACCGACAACAGCGCCGCGCTGCAGGAGCGCACCACGGCCATCGCCCGCGACCTGGGCGACGCCGCCATGTCGCTGGAACAGATCGTGGTCATCGTGCGCAGCAACAACGCTGCGGCCGCCGAGGCCAAAACCATGGCCAACGAGGCAGGCGAGCTGGCTGATCAAGGTGGGCAACTGGTGGGCCAGGTCGTCAGCAAGATGGATGACATCGCTCAGTCATCGAGCCGCATCACCGACATCGTCAGCGTCATCGACGGGCTGGCTTTTCAGACCAACATCCTGGCCCTCAACGCCGCTGTCGAGGCGGCACGCGCCGGCGAACACGGCAAGGGCTTTGCCGTGGTGGCCAGCGAGGTGCGCAACCTGGCGCTGCGCAGCGCCACGGCAGCGCGCGAGATCAAGGAGCTGATCGACGCCTCTCGGGCCACCGTGTCAGACGGCACCGCGCTCGTGCACCGCACGGGCGACACCATCCAGACGCTGGTGGCCAGCGTGCGCCGGGTGGGCACCCTCTTTCAGGAACTCAGCAGCGACGCATCCGACCATGCGGACGGGCTGCACGTCGTCACCGAGGCCATTGGCGGCCTGACGCGCGACACGCAGGGCAACACCGCGGTGGCCGAGCAGTCCGCACAGGCTGCCGTGACCCTGCACCGGGAGGTGGCCCGCCTGGTCGAGACCTTGAAGGCATTCGATGTCGGCGCCCTCGACCCGCAGTCGAGCCAGCCCGCGGCAGGCGGGGCCCCAGCCGCAGGTTCCACAGTCGACGTCGTCGCGGGCCCCGGCCACCCGCCACACGCGATTTCACCTGCGCAACTGGCTGGCCGCCTTGGCCCCCTGGCGCCCACCGCCAGCGTCGAGTTCTTCTGAACCCAGAAATGCACCCGCCTCCCCCCAGGCTGAGGGGGATGAGCCGAGACAAACCCACAAAACCCGTTGCGCGACCCGGATTTGGCGCGCACAAGGCCGATCGCATGGGGTATAACAGCGGCCGGATTCGAACGACCGTTTGAAATGAACGATCGTTCGAAATTGTGCAGACCGTTTCATCCACCGCCGGCGCCGGCCGCGGTGACCACACTCCGAGGTGACCCATGCCGCAGTACAAGGCCCCTTTGCGCGACATGCGCTTTCTGCTCAACGAAGTGTTCGACTACCCGTCGCACTACGCAGCCCTGCCCAACGGCGAAGACGCCACCCCTGACATGGTGGACGCCATTCTGGAAGGCTGCGCCACCTTCTGCGAAGAGGTGCTGAGCCCGCTGTACCTGACGGGAGACCAGGAAGGCTGCACCATCCAGGACGGCGAAGTCACCACGCCCAAGGGCTACAAGGAAGCCTATGCCGAGTACGCCGCAGGCGGCTGGCAAGGTCTGGCCCACCCCAAGGAATACGGCGGCCAGGAGCTGCCCATGTCGCTCAACCTGCTGAAGTCGGAAATGATGGGCACGGCCAACTGGCCCTTCACCATGTACCCCGGCCTGAGCCTGGGCTGCATGAACACCATCTACCTGCATGGCAACGACAAGCAAAAGGCCACCTACCTGCCCCCACTGATCGAAGGCCGCTGGGCTGGCACCATGTGCCTGACCGAGCCCCAGTGCGGCACCGACCTGGGCCAGGTCAAGACCAAGGCCGAGCCCCAGGCTGACGGCACCTACAAGCTCACCGGCACCAAGATCTTCATCTCCTCGGGCGAACACGACCTGACCGAGAACATCATCCACATCGTGCTGGCCCGCCTGCCCGATGCGCCCAAGGGCACCAAGGGCATCTCGCTGTTCATCGTGCCCAAGTTCGTCGTCAACGCCGACGGATCGATGGGCGAGCGCAACTCGGTCAAGGCCGGCGCGCTCGAGCACAAGATGGGCATCCGCGCCTCGGCCACCTGCGTGATGAACTTCGACGGCGCCACCGGCTACATGATTGCCCAGCCCAACAAGGGCCTGGAAGCCATGTTCACCTTCATGAACAGCGCCCGCATCGGCACGGCCCTGCAAGGCCTGGCCCACGCCGAGCTGTCGTACCAGGGCGCCCTGCCCTACGCCAAGGAGCGCCGCTCCATGCGCGCCCTGAGCGGCAAGAAGGACGCCGAGCACACCGCCGACGCGCTGATCTGGCACGCCGACGTGCGCCGCATGCTGCTGACGCAAAAGGCCGTGGCCGAAGGCGCCCGCGCCATGATCTACAGCGCCGCCAAGCTGGCCGACCACATGGTGGCCGGCGCCGCCAAGGGCGACATGAAGCAGTACGAGCACTATGACGACAAGCTCGGCTTCTACACCCCGATCCTCAAGGGCTTCATCACCGAGCTGGGCCTGGAGTGCGCCAACATCGGCATGCAGGTGTTCGGTGGCCACGGCTACATCAAGGAACACGGCATGGAGCTGATCGCCCGCGACGCGCGCATCGCCACGCTGTACGAAGGCACCACCGGCATCCAGGCGCTCGACCTGCTGGGCCGCAAGGTGCTGCTGCAAACGCGCGGCAAAGTGGTCAGCGAGTTCACCAACATCATGACTGCCCAGGCCAAGCCCCACCTGCTGGATGGCGGCCCGATCGGCTCGATGGCGCGCGCCTGCTTCAAGCGCGCGCTGCAATGGAAGGGCCTGACGCTGCGCATCATGCTGCGCGCCGCCAAGGACCGCGACATCGTCAGCTCGGCCTGCGCCGACTACCTGATGTACGCCGGCTACGTGATGATGGGCCACTTCTGGCTGCAACAAGCCCTGGTCGCCAACGAGAAGCTGACCAAGGGTGGCGGCAAGGAAACGCCGGAGTTCTACAAGGCCAAGATCCAGACGGCCGAGTTCTACTTCGACCGCCTGCTGCCGCGTGCCGACGCGCACAAGAAGTCCATGCTGGCCCCGACGGACACCGTCATGCAGATGGACAACGAGCATTTCATGTTCACCTGATCATCAGGCCACGGGTTCGCCCGTGGCTTGCTGACAGCCCAGACGCATGCAGGTCATCACGACCTTACCCAATGGCCAGCGCCGCTACGGCGGCGCCTCGGCCGACGAACGGCGCGATGAACGACGCGAACGCCTGATTGCCGCAGGGCTGCAGGTGTTCGGCGATCTGGGCTACCAGCAAGCCACCAAGCGGCTGATCTGCGCACAAGCGCGGCTGGCCGACCGCTACTTCCACGAGCACTTCGACAGCGTGCACGCCTGTTACCAGGCCGTGCACGATGTGGCCTGCCAGGAAGCGGCTGCCCGGGTGCAGGACGCCATCCTGAACGCGCCCGGCGAACTCACCTTGCGCGCGCGGGCAGGGCTGCGCGCCTTCTTCGAACACATCCAGAGCGATCCCCGCCGGGCCCGCATCCTGATCAAGGACTTCTCGGCCGCAGGGCTGAGTGCCGAGCACCGCGTCGCCCAGCAGTACGGCCACATCGTCGACCTGCTGCGCTTGCGCTTTCGGCAGCGCTGCGGCGACAAGGCGGCCCACCTGAACATCGACTACGTCATCACGGGCTGCATCGGCATGGTCGGCCAGGTGGCCATGCTGTGGATGGAGCGCGGCTACGACGCCCCGCTCGACACCGTGGTGGAGCACACCTTCTATGCATGGCGCGGACTCGACCTGTGGCTGACCGATCTGGCCACGCCACCCCCATCTGTCTAACAGGGCAACCAGATGAGCACACGGACGAACCGCCAGGGCAAATACGCCTTACGTTAAATCCTTAACAGTCTGAAGATGCATTGGCTAGCACACACTTTCATCAACCTACTAGTCAAGCATCATGCAAACCCTGAACCAAGAACAAATCAAGCAAGTCAGCGGCGGCGCTCTGGATCCTGAGCTGGGCCTCTTCAAACCCACCGGCATCAAGCTGATCGACAACATCCACAAGCAAGAGTGGAACACATACGGCCGCCCGCTGTACAACACCTTCGCTGTGTTGCTGGGCTTCCCCAAGGCGCCCTGATCCGCCCCCTGCGGTGTGTCGCGCGGGTTGGATGATCCCTCCCCGTGCTTGATCGCCCTGACATGCCCGCAACCTCTCCTGTTGCGGGCATGTCAGTTTTTTGAGCCCGGCGCATCGACGCCTCCGTCCTCGCCGCGGCCAGTGTTGTACCCATGTTTGAGCGCCTGCTGCACGCCCTCGCCGTGTCTTCCTGCCTTGGCGTTGTCACGGTGCTGGGCCTGACCCCTGTCACGGGCCGCACGACCCCGCTTGCGTCCGAGCCGCTGCGCCTGAGTCTGAGCCTGAGCCTGAGCCTGCCTGCCGAGCCTGTCTCTGGCGCACCGGAGCAGGCTGCAACCGACTGGCGAGGGCTTCTGGAAGCGGCCCACCGCACCGCTGCCAACCGACGCGAACAAGCAGCCGCAGATGGGGCCGAAGCCAGCCACGAGCAAGCCCGGATTGCCGCTTGGCGCCCCCGCGTGGACGCCCGCGCCAGCAGCACGCTAAGCCGACAGCGCTACAACGACCAGCCCCTGCGCACGCCGGCCTCGGCGCTCGGCCTGACGCTGACCCAGCCACTGTGGCGCGCGGCCGAACGCGCCCATGCCGACAGCCTGCAAGCCCAGGCGCAGCAGGCCGCCCGGCTGGCGCGTGCGCAGCGGCAGCAAACTGCCCTGGCGCTGAGCCTTGCTTGGCTGGACGCCGTTGAAGCGGCGGAGGCCCTGCGGCTGAACGACAAGCACATCACCGCGCTTGAAGCCCACTGGCGCGCGGGCGAGCGCCGCGTGCAAGCCGGTGTCGGCACGATGGTGGAACAACTCGAAACCCGCAGCCTGCTGGAACAGGCGCGGGCCATGCGCCAATCGCTGCAGTTGCGACTGAGCAGCGCGCGGCTGAGCGTCGAGCGCCTGGCGGGCCAACCCGTGCAAGTACCCGCTGGCCTGCGCCCCGCGATGCCACTCAATGTGGTGGCTGTGCCGCCTGCGAACGAAGGGCTGGCGCAACTCCTGGCCCGCAACGCCACCCATCAGGCACACGAACACGCGCTGGAGGCCGCCCGCAGCGCCCTCGTTTCGCGCCAGGCCGAACGCTGGCAGCCGACGGTCGACGTGGTCGCCGAGGTCTCGCGCGCGCGCCAGAGCCAGCAGTTCGACGGCGTGAACGAGCGACAGGACATCCACACCCGCGCCATGGGTGTCCAGGTCAACTGGCCCCTGTTCACCAGCGGCTACCAGCAGGCGCGCACGCGAGAAGCGCTGGCGCAGCTCGAACAGGCCGAGGCGCACCGCGACCAGACGCGCGACGAACTCACCCACGACCTGCTGGATGCCTACGAGACCCTGCACACCAGCCAGCGGATGGTGGCGTCGCACCGCGAGCTGGAAGCCACCGCGCGCCGCACGCTGGACGCGGTGCACAAGGCCTACCTGGCCGGCCTGCGCACGCACCAGGAACTGCTGGGCGCGCAACAACGCATCCACGACAGCCTCGCTCAGCAGGCCAGCAGCCGCATCCAGGCCCTGAAGGCCCAGGTGCGCATCCTCAGCCTGCTCGACAGACTGACCCCGGAAGACATCACGCCTTTGACCACGGCCCTCGCGCCCGAGCGCCACACGGAGCCCTCACCATGAGCTCGCCCCAGCCCTCGCTGTTCCGGCAGGAAGCCCTGGCCGCACGCTCGGACCACAGCGCCGGCCCGCCCATTCACATTCGCCCGGTGGGCGCCGGATGGCTCACGCTGTTCTTTGCCGCCATGTGCGCCGCCGTGCTCGCCCTGCTCGTGCTGGGCTCCTACACCCGCAAGGAGCGGGTGCAAGGCGTGGTGCAGCCCCGCATCGGCGTGGCCACGGTCATGGTGCCCGAAGCCGGTACGGTCCGCCAGCTGCATGTGGCCGAAGGCCAGCGCGTGCGCGCGGGCGAGGTGATCGCCGAAGTGGTCCACGAACGCCACAGCGATGCCGGCGACACCGCCGTGCTGGTGGAAGACAACCTGGCCAGCCAGCAGGCGCGCATGCAAGCCCAGCAACACCATCGCGCCCAGGCGCAACAGGCTGAGCGCGCCGCGGTGGCGCAACGCGCGGCCCAGGCGCGACGCGACCTGATTGCACTCGACGAAGAGACCCGCCTGCTGAGTCAGCAGATCGACTCCTCGCGCCGGCAGCTGGCGCAGCTCACGCCATTGCTGGCTGAGCAGATCGTCTCGGGCATGCAGGTCGAGCAACAGCGACAGACCGTGCTGGAGCAGGAAGCGCGCATGCAGGCCTTGCGGCGACAACGCAGCGCTGCCGAGGCTGCGCTGGCCGAGGCCCGCGATGAAACACAACGCCTGCAGGCCCAGCACGAAGCCGAGCATGCCGGCCTGGCCCGCGAGCTGCTGAGCCTGCAGCAAGAGCAGGTGCAACGCCGGGGCAACCACAAGATGGTGTTGCGCGCGCCGCGGGACGGCGTGATCTCGGGCCTGCAGGCCAGCGTGGGTCAGGCATTGCCTGCCGGCCATGCGCTGGTGTCGGTGGTGCCTGACGATACATCCATGGAAGCCGTGCTCCATGTGCCCAGCACGGCGATCGGCTTCATCCGCGAAGGCCAGGCGGTGCGCGTGAGCTACGACGCCTTTCCTTACCAACGCTTTGGCCAGTACCACGGCACGGTGCGCAGCGTCTCGCGCCATGACGTACGCCCCCCGCAGGCCGATGCGCGTGATCCACGCGCCTTCTTTCTGGTGCGCGTGGCGCTGCAGCGGCCCTCGGTCGAAGCCTACGGCACCGAAATCGCCCTCAAGCCTGGCCAGACCCTGAGCGCCGACATCGAGATCGACCGCCGCCGGCTCATCCGCTGGATGCTCGACCCGCTTTACGCCTTCACCGGCCGACTGTGAGCCGTCCGACCTGAACCGCCTGACCATGTCCCACAACCTGTTGTCGCTGTGGCCCAGGCGCCGCGCCCCGCTCATCCTGCAATCCGAGGCGACCGAGTGCGGCCTGGCCTGCCTGGCCATGATCGCCTCGGCCCATGGGCATGAGACCGACCTGCTCACGCTGCGCCGCCGTTTCGAGATCTCCTCGCGCGGCGCCACCCTGGCTCGCCTCATGGACGTGGCCACCGAGCTCGGGCTGTCCACGCGCGCCTTGCGGCTGGAACTCGACGAGCTGCCGCAGTTGCAGACGCCCTGCGTCCTGCACTGGGACATGAACCACTTCGTGGTGCTCGTGAAGGCCGACGCGCGTCAGCTCACCATCCACGACCCCGCGGTGGGTGAGCGCACCCTGAGCATGAAGGAAGCCAGCCCGCACTTCACCGGCGTGGCGCTGGAGCTCACCCCCAGCACCGGCTTTCAGCGTCAGGAGGACAAAACACCCTTCGACCTGCGCACCCTGTTCGCCGGCCAGAGCGGCCTGGGCCGTGCCTTTGCGCAAATGGCGGTGCTGTCCATCGTGCTGGAGGTGTTCGTCATCCTCATGCCCATGCTCAGCCAGTGGATCATCGACGACGTCGTCGTCACCCGCGATGCGCCGCTGCTGGTGGTGCTCACGGTGGCCACGGCCATGCTCGGCCTGATGGCGCTGGGCACACGCTTGCTGCGCAGCTGGATCGTGCTGGGCGCCAGCCTGCGCTGGCGGCTGTCATCGAGCACCAATGTGTTTCGCTACATGCTCAAGCTGCCGCTGTCGTACTTCGACAAGCGCCACACCGGCGACGTGCTGTCGCGCTTCGGATCGGTCAACACCATTCAGGACACCTTGACCAACCACGTGGTCGAAGCCGTGCTCGACGGCGTGGTCAGCCTGGTCACGCTCGGCCTGATGTTCCTCTACAGCCCGCAGCTGGCGCTGATCGTACTCATCGTTGCCCTCATCTACACCGCCGTGCGCTTTGCGGTGTTCAAGCCCTATCGCCAGGCGGCAGAAGAGCTCATCGTGCGTGAGGCCCATGCCCAGACCTATGTGCTCGAGACGCTGCGTGGCATGGCGGCCATCAAGTTCTTTGCGCAGCCCGGCTGGCGGGTCGGCGGCTGGATGAACCAGCAGGCCCAGATGGTCAACGCGCGCGTACGCCAGGAGCGCATCGCCATGCTGCACCAGGGCATCAATGGCGTGGTCGGCGCGGTCGAGCAAGGCGTGGTGCTCTTTCTCGCGGCGCAGATGATCATCCAGGAGCAGTTCACCATCGGCATGCTGGTGGCTTTTCTGGCCTACAAGGGCCAGTTTCTGCAGCGCGTCTCCGAGCTGCTCGAACGGCTGATCAACCTGCGGCTGCTCAAGCTGCAGGGCGAGCGTCTGGCCGACATCGTGCTGAGCGAGCCGGAGCCCGCCGCGCCCGCCACGGCCGCCGCATCGCCCGCGCGCCAGGCGGCCTGGCCTGCGGATGCACCCATGACGCTGGCACTGCGCGACGTGACCTTTCGTTATGGCGCGGGCGAGGCCCCCGTGCTGGACAAGGTCAACCTGACGCTGACAAGCGGCGAGGCCGTGGCCATCGTCGGCCCGTCGGGCTGCGGCAAATCCACGCTGATGAAGATTCTGTGTGGCCAGTTGCAGCCCGAGTCCGGCGAAGTGCTGCTCAACGGCGTGTCCATGGACCGCATGGGGGCCGAGGCCTTTCGCGCGGCGCTGGGCGTGGTGCTGCAGGACGACCAGCTGTTCACCTGTTCGATCTACGACAACATCGCGATGAACGACGCGCATGCCACACCCGAGCGCGTCGAGGCGGCCGCCCGCCTGGCCTGCATCCACGATGACATCGCGCGCATGCCCATGGGCTACCAGACCCTGGTGGGCAGCATGGGCAGCTCGCTGTCGGGCGGGCAGAAGCAGCGCGTGCTGCTGGCGCGCGCGCTGTACAAACAGCCCCGCTTTCTGCTGCTCGACGAGTACACCAGCCACCTCGACACCGAGACCGAACAGCGGGTGCAGGCCGCGGTCGAGGCCCTGGGCTGCGGGCGCTTCATCATCACCCACCGCATTCAAAGCCTGCGCGACACCGACCGGGTCTACGCGCTCTGGCAGGGCCAGCTCGTGTCGCGAGACGACATCCTGGCGCAGGCAGCCGCCGCGGGTAGCGCCCCACCGGGTGACATTTGGGAAAACCCCTGATCCAGATTGCCCCCAGCACCCGGCTCACGGGGTTAACAGACGCAACACCCCCAGGCACAATGACACTACTTGTTGTCAGATCAATTGTTACCTGGATTGGATGTGCTCATGGCCCTGGACAAGCCCTGGTTGAAGCAGTACGGCACCGGTGTGCCCGCCACCATCAACCCCGATACCTACCCTTCGCTGATGGAGCTGCTGGAAGACGCCTTCCGCACGCACGCGCGCAAGGACATGATGGCCTACATGGGCTCGCGCTGGACGTTTGCCGAGATCGACGCCCAGTCGAAGCAACTGGCTGCCTGGCTGCAGGCCCAGCGCCTGTCGAAGGGCGCACGCGTGGCGGTGATGATGCCCAACGTGCCGCACTATGCCGTGGCCATTGCCGGCATCCTGCGCGCCGGCTACGTGGTGGTCAACGTCAACCCGATGTACACCCCGCGCGAGCTGGAGCACCAGCTCAACGACGCGGGCGCCGAAGCCATCATCGTGCTCGAGTACTTCGGCCCCACCGTGCAGGAGGTGATCGACCGCACACCGGTCAAGCACATCGTGCTGGCCTCGCTGGGTGACGTGTTCGGCGCCATCAAGGGCCCGTGGATGACCTACAAGTCACGCAACGTGGACAAGCACGTGATCGACTTCCAGCTGCCCGACGATGGCCGCCGCCAGCTCACGCCCATGAAGCGGGCCCTGACCGAAGGCAAGCGCCTGAGCTACACCCGGCCCACGCTCAAGGGCAGCGATGTGGCCTTCCTGCAGTACACCGGCGGCACCACCGGCGTCTCCAAGGGCGCCACGCTGACCCACCGCAACCTGGTGGCCAACATCCTGCAGTGCGAGGCCTGGTTCAAGCCCGAGCTCGACAAGGTCGAAGGCCAGGGCGTCAACGTGGTGGCGCTGCCGCTGTACCACGTGTTCGCGCTGACGGTGTGCTACTTCCTGAGCGCACGCATGGGCACCATGAACGTCATGATCGACAACGCCCGCAACATCGGCAAGATGATCGAGACGCTCAAGAAGTTCAAGATCACGCAGTTCCCGGCCGTCAACACGCTGTACAACGCGCTGGTCGAAGAGCCCGACTTTGAGCAGCTCGACTTCTCGCGCCTGAAGGTATGCAACGGCGGCGGCATGGCCGTGCAGCAGGCCACGGCCGAGGCTTGGCAGCGCATCACCGGCGTGCCCATCGTCGAAGGCTACGGCCTGTCAGAGACCTCGCCTGTGGTGACCGTCAACCGCCTGGATAACCGCAGCTACAACGGCGCCATCGGTTACCCGCTGCCATCCACCGAGGTGGCGCTGCTCGACGAGCAAGGCCAGCCCGTGGCCCAGGGCGAAGCCGGCGAGATCGCCGTGCGCGGCCCGCAGGTGATGGCAGGCTACTGGAATCGCCCCGAAGAAACCGCCAAGGTGATGACGCCTGACGGCTTCTTCCGCACCGGCGACATCGGCGTGATGGCCGAAGACGGCCTGATCAAGATCGTGGACCGCAAGAAGGACATGATCCTGGTGTCGGGCTTCAACGTCTACCCCAACGAGATCGAGCAGGTCGTGAACATGCACCCCGGCGTGACCGAGTGCTGCGCGATCGGCGTGCCCGACGAGCGCTCGGGCGAAGCCGTGAAGCTGTTCGTGGTGCGCAAGGACTACAGCCTGACCGAAGACGACGTGGCCGCCTACTGCAAAGAGCAGCTGACCGGCTACAAGCGGCCCAAGCACATCGAGTTCCGCGAAGACCTGCCCATGAGCAACGTGGGCAAGATCCTGCGCAAGGATCTGCGCGATGAGGAACTGGCCGCGATGGCGCGGAAGAAAAAGGCAGCTTGAAGCTGCGTTGATGCTGGTTTGAGGGGCGCGGCGTGCGCCGCCCCCGCCAGCGGCCCACGCCCCCAGCGGCTTCACGTGGGTGGTCCTGCCTGGGAAGGCAGGACGCTCCTGCGATGCTCGCCATGGCCCGGTGCCGTGGAACTCGCTACGCGGCGCGCGCCATGCGCCCGCCACTGCGCTCAAACAGCCACGGCAAGTCAGATAAGGGAAGCGCGACTTCGCACGCGAAGCCGCGCCCGGGCCCTGCCTGCGCTTCTCGGAACCCCCGAGGCGCCGCTGGGGGCATGGGCCCCTGGCGGGCGCTCAGGCCGCATCCCTCTGATCGAACCTAGGCAGGCTGGCCGCGACGTCTCTGAAGGCCGCCAGCGCCGCCTCCAGGTGCTCGATGATCTCTTGCTGCAGCACATCGGGCGGCGGCAGCTCATCGAGGTTGTCCAGGCTTTCATCTTTCAGCCAGAAGATGTCCAAGCTGGCCTTGTCACGAGCCATCAAATCGTCGTAGCTGTAGAACTTGAAGCGCTCGGTGGCTCGCCGGTCATGCCGATTTTCGGGGTGGTAGCAGGCGATGAAGTCGCGCAGGTCATCGAACTTGAGTGGCCGCGTCTTCAAGGTGAAGTGCATGTTGGTGCGCAGGTCGTAGAACCACACGCCCTTGGTGTGCACGCGGCCATCCTTGGGCGCGTTGTCGAAGAACACCACGTTGGCCTTCACGCCCTGCGCGTAGAAGATGCCCGTGGGCAGGCGCAAGATGGTGTGCACATCGCAGGTCTCCAGCAACTTGCGGCGAATCTTCTCGCCCGCGCCACCTTCAAACAGCACGTTGTCGGGCAGCACGACGGCGGCCTGCCCTGTCACCTTCAACATGCTGACGATGTGCTGCAAAAAGTTGAGCTGCTTGTTTGACGTCGTCGTCCAGAAGTCCTGACGCTCATAGACCAGCGCATCGCGATCGTCTTCACCTTCCTCGTTGGTGAAGGTCATGCTGCTCTTCTTGCCGAAGGGCGGGTTGGCCAGCACATAGTCGACCTGCAGCTTGGGTTCAGCGATCAAGGCATCAGAACGCTCCACGGCCGGCTCGCCATCAAGCTGGCCAATGTTGTGCAAGAACAGGTTCATCAGGCACATGCGGCGCGTGTTGGGCACGATCTCATTGCCGTGGAAGGTCTTGTCACGCAAGAACTCCTTTTGCTTACGGTTCAGCTCGGCGCCCGGCCGGGTCAGCCAGTTGTAGGCCCCCAGGAAGAAGCCCCCGGTGCCACAAGCCGGGTCGGCAATGGTCTTCATGGGCTCGGGGCGCACGCAAGCCACCATCGCCTCAATCACGGCGCGTGGCGTGAAGTACTGGCCGGCGCCGCTCTTGGTGTCCTCGGCGTTCTTCTGAAGCAGGCCTTCGTACAGATCGCCCTTGGTGTCAGCATCCAGGCTGACCCAGCTTTCGGCATCGATCATCTGCACCAAGCGGGCCAGCTTGGCCGGGTCCTGGATCTTGTTTTGCGCCTTGAAGAAGATCGCGCCCAGCATGCCGGGCTCGTTGCCCAGCTTGTGCAGGGTGGCCAGGTAGTGCGCCTCCAGCGGCTCGCCCGTCTTGCTGCGCAGGCTGGCCCAGTCGTGACCCTGAGGAATCTGAGTGGGGCGGCTGTAAGGCGGCTGCGTGTACTCGTGCGCCAGCTTCAGGAAGAGCAGGTAGGTGAGTTGTTCCAGGTAGTCGCCATAGCCCACCCCGTCGTCTTTCAGGGTGTGGCAGAAGTTCCAGACTTTCTGGACGAGGGTGGAGGTGTTCATGGCAAAGGAGAAGAACAAACGGTGCCGGCAACTTGGCTTGACGCCCTTGATTGGCTAGACTGGCCGCGCAGGCAAGCGTGAGGTTGGTAGAGGTCGCTGGGCGCAGCGTCAGTCCGAAAGGGTCGGCTCCTCGAACTCAGGGCCTGCTTCTCGTTCAAGAATTTATGCGCCGGCGCATAAAGCGGCAGGTTTTGGCGCATAAATCAGGCCTTGAAATACACGGCGGCTTTCTTATCTCCTTGTTTTACAAGGATTTTTTCGTCGCACAGCCGTTTAAGCGTTTTATACGCCTGGTCCGGGGTCAGGCGGCACAGGTCGATGACGTCCTGACGGGTGATCCGTCCATGCTGCTGCACAAAGCTCTGGATCATCTGGGCTTGCTGCAAGCGGTCGAACCCCGCTTGGCGGGTGTACTGCGCCTGCTGCCCCAACTGGCGATAAACGCCCGCCGCCAAGGTGTAGCTGCGCCCCCTGCCATTGCCGTGCGCTTGCAACAACCCGGCCTCGACCAAGGGCTCGACGCTGGCACCAATGCGACTGGCATCCTTGTGCAGCCATTGCGCCAATTGGTCTGCCGTGGCGCGGCGCTGCTCACGCAAGGTGGCCAGCATGATGAGGCTGTCGATGGGCAGCACGCCACCTCGACGGGCCTCTTCTTGCAGCACCAAAGACAGGAAAGCCTCATTGGCCTCTGCCAGGCTCAAGCGCAGCACCACCGAATGAGGCGACGACGCGGTGTAGTCCGGGTTGTGGCGGCCATAACGCAACTGGCCCCGGTAGATCAAATCCACGCCACGGCCCGTGCGCTCCACCAAGCCGATGCGCTTGAGCGCATCGGCCAAGGCCGGGTTGCGTGGGCGAGGCTCCGTGGTCAGCAAGTTGCCCAGGGTCACCCCCTCCACCAGGCCACCGGGGTTGCTGATGGTCATGTCCTGCCTGCTCAGGCGCACATAGACCGCACCCCGCGCGGTGTAGTCACGGTGGGTCACGGCATTCGCGACGGCCTCTCGGAAGGTCCGCGCATCCAGCCTGGGGATGGCCACCCGGAACAAGCCCGACTGGAATTCGCGCTCGGTGTTGAGCGGCCGAAACGCCGTCTCAAGCCATTCCAGCGCACGCAGCAAAGGCTCACGGCGGAAGTCGTTGTGGCGCACCTCTTCGCCTTCCAAAATTTGGAAGGCGACTTCATGCGTGGGCACCAAGCGGCGCAAGGCCGCCTCATGGCCGATGAGCAAGAGCCCGGTCAAGGTCGGCTGCCGAACGATGCCTGAGCGTGCCGTCAACCCCAGGGCGTTGTCCAGCTGTTCATCGTCCAACTCCAGCAGGGCCTGGTCCCCGTTGTGACGCAAGATGAACTGACGCAGCCTCGCCCGCTCCAGCGAGTCGAGATCGTCCAGGGTCGCGCCCGCCACGACCTGGGCACTGACATCCAGCAAGCCAAAATGGGCCTGCCGGGCGGGAAACTCGTGCGGCAGGTAAGGCACGCATTCGGGCTCGCCATTGGCCTGCAAGCGACGACGCTTGATGACGCCCTCGCTGGTGGCCACAGGCTGAGGGTTGGCGGGCACGCTGATGCGGGCCACGGGCACTCCATCCACATCCAGCGCCATCACCACCACATGCACGGGCGGCTGGGTGCGGTTGGCCACCAAGGCGGCCAAGCCTTCCAGCAAGCGGTGCTGCACGTGCAAGCCAGTGGGCTGCCCGTCGTCTTCCACCCCAAGATAGATGTCGCCGCCTTGCGCATTGGCCATGCCCACCACAGCCTCGATGAGGTCGCGGTCGGGCAGGCATTTGCGGTCGCTCTTGAACTCGACCGTGAGGGTTTCGCGGGTGGGCAGTTGGCTCACGCGGCCTCCTGGGCGCGGCGGCCACGCGGCTTGCGTACTGGGGCTTGCGCTGCACGCTCGGCGCGGATGCGGGCCAGCAGGTCAGCGGCGGGTTCGTCGTTGGGGTCTTGCGGCACAAGCTGGCCGGAGAAGGCGGCGCGAAGGATGTTTTGGCGTTGGGCGGTGGATTGCAGAGAAGCATGGATGAGCGATTCGCCCAAGTGTCTCAACCGATCAACTTCCCCCTCAATGAGCGACACGATTTCGCGCTGCTCAGACAGCGGAGGAAGCGGCAAAGCAACCTTCTCGAACTTGGACTTGTTCAAAATGGGTAGCGTTGTAGCCGAGGCATTGCCAATGATCTGACGCTGCCCAAACCCACTGCATATCATCCAGTACAAAAACTCCGGTAGCACGTTGACGCGGTCAACTGATACGGCATTGATCTGCTGGTTGGTGGCGCATGGCACCCGTGCAAGCCCTGTCTTCCCGATGGTTGCACCGATACATGTGACCAAAATTGAGCCCGCAGGCAAGACCCTGCCAGTTGAAGCGCCCGCCTCAGTTAGGGACTCGCGACTGGAACGAACCTCATACCCAGCATCCAAGTCTGTCGGTTTGAAAAATGGAATCCCACCCCCGAAGTTTTTAGGATCAGAGGTCGACGGTGTGAACCCAGTAGTGACTTCGCCAAGCTGCGCCACACTCGCCCACACCCACCCCTGCGGCAACGCCGGCATATCGGTGGTGTCGGGCTGCACCGGCTCGGGATACTTCTTCTGCCAATCCTTGGGCGGGGCCTTGCCTTGGGCCTCGAACTTGGCGAGTTGCTTGGCTTCCCAACGGGCGCGGCGCTCGGTGAGGATACGTTGCAGCAGTTGCGCGCCGGACTCAGCAGGCGGGTGCTGGGCGCGCTGCTGTTCGCGCCACGGGGCCGTGAGGGCGCCTTCCACGGCGGCTTTGAGCAGCGATTGACGGTATTGGGTCAGCTTCTTTTGGGCAGCTTTCAGTTCGGCTTCGCCTGCATCTAAGTCAGACAGCAGCTCTTCCAGCTTCTCAAGTACCCGCCCCTGCTCAAGCTCGGGTGCAACAGGAACAAGCTCGTTATAAAGGTCGTCTCTGCTGAGACTGGGAATGGCTGTTGACTTGTCTAGTCGCACCAGCTGTTGCGAACCAAGGAAATAGTGGAGCCAACGAACACTCAGCCCTGCTGGCGGCTCAATGAAGTAAGCCGTGTCAATGGGCCAGCATGGTCGATCCACAAGATGCACTGCACCAGCAGCCCCCTTGCGTCCAACAATCACAGAGGGCCCAGAGGTGATTGCTGCATCGTGTTTGCCTACCACTCCACTTGAGCCAAAAACAGGAATGCTTCCTTCGGCATTTCTAGCTTGCTCAGGAAGTGCCTTTCCGTAATTGACCACAACGAGATTCTGCAGCGATGTTCGCTCCCACCCCTTCGGCAACACACTCACGCCACCAACTCCTCATTCATCTCACGCATCCACACGTCCAGGTCTTCGCCAAACACGCCCCAGGCCTTTTGCAGCCCGCCCTTGTCGGCCAGCGCGGCGTAATCAAAGTCATCGCGCCTGATGGCGCAGCTGCTGGCAATGTGGTCCTTCATCAGGCGCAACCACTCGGTCTGCTCGGGGCTGAAGGCCGTGCCGCGCTGGGCGTTGTGCCGGAAGATCCACGCCTGAAAGCGCTTGTCCACCTCGTCGGCAAAGGGCCTCAATTCTGCATCCAGCCCCAGGGCAAAGCGCACCAGGCTCACCAGGTCGGTCAATTGCCGCTTGCGGTCGGCGCCCTTCACCGGGCTGGCCTGGCCCTGCGTGGCGTGAACACGCGCATAGGCGCTCCACAGGCGTTCGGTGGTCAGCATCAGCGGCGGGCGGGCCAGGTGCTCGTGCAGCTCTTCAATCATGTCGAAGGTCAGCGCACGGCGCTGGTAAGGCTGCTGGTAGAAAAAGCTCAGCGCGGCAATTTCGTCCTTGTGGGCCTTGATGTAGTCGGCAAAGCTTTGCACGGCGGCTTGTGCCTGCGCCTCGGCCTGTTCTGAAAACCCGCTGAAGGTCACCGTGTCGAGGTTGATGTGGTCAATCACCTGCTCGCGTTCACGGCGGGCGTTCTCGATCTCTTCTCGCAAATCGGGCGCATCAAAGGGCGCACAGGCCGCAGCCACGCGGGCCTTGCGGGCGGCGTCCAGCTCTTGCGGGCTCAGGTCTTCTTCTCGGCGGCTGATGCCTTGGGCCTGCGCGGTGGCCAGCGCGGTCTGCACGATGGCATCGGGGTCGAGGGCCGTGATCAGGGCCTTGCCCAGTTCACCCACAGGCACGCCGCCTGAGGCCTTTTCAATGCGGGCCTTGGCCTTGTCGTCCAGCTGCTTGGCCAGTCGCACCAGGCGGTTGGCCAGCGTCAGCACGGTGTCATCGTCGCGGTGGCCCATGGCCACGCCTTGCAACAGGTCCTTCAAGGGCATGCCGGGCTTCTTTTCCAGCGGGCGGCTTTCGGTCTTGAGGCTCTTTTCCACGCCCACGGCGTCGATCAGCACAAAGCGGTCTTTGGCGCCGCTGGCGCTGTTGCTCACGCGTTGCAGGCCTTCGGCGCTGAGGCTGCGCACGCCTCGGCCCTTCATCTGCTCGTAGTAGCCCTTGCTGCGCACGTCGCGCATGAAGAGCAGCACCTCCAGCGGCTTCACGTCGGTGCCGGTGGCGATCATGTCCACCGTCACGGCAATGCGGGGGTGGTGATCGTTGCGGAAAGCGGCCAGCACGCTGTCGGCGTCTTCTTCCGCGCGGTAGGTCACCTTCTTGCAAAAGGCGTTACCCTGGCCATAGACCTCGCGCACCATCTTGATGATGTCGTCGGCGTGGCTGTCGGTCTTGGCAAAGATCAGGGTCTTAGGCGTCTCTTTGCGGTGCGGGTAGATCTGCGTTTCCACGGCCGTCTTCATGGCCTGGATCACCTGGCGGATCTGGCTGGTGTTCACCACCGAGCGGTCCAGCTCTTTGCCGGTGTAGTCGGTGTCTTCTTCGGTTTCGGCCCAGCGCTTCTTGCGGGTGGCGCGGTCGCGGTGGTCCACCCATTCCTTGGCCTTGAGCTGCGCGCCCTTTTGAGTGATCTCGGTTTCGATCACGTACACGTCGTAGCCCACGTTCACACCATCGGCCACCGATTGCTCGTAGGTGTACTCGGCCACGATGTTCTCGTTGAAGAAGCCGAAGGTGCGTTTGTCGGGCGTGGCGGTCAGGCCGATCAGGTAGGCGTCAAAGTAGTCCAGCACCTGCTTCCACAGGTTGTAGATGCTGCGGTGGCACTCGTCGATGACGATGAAGTCGAAGGTTTCAACCGGCACGTCGGGGTTGTAGACCACCTTCTTCTCTTGCTTGCTGCTCTGCTGGGTTTCGTTCAGCGATGCGTCTTCGGCCGATTCGTCAATGGGCTCGCCCGACAGGATCGAATACATGCGCTGGATGGTGCTGATGCACACCTGCGCGTGGGGGTCGATGTTGGCCGAGGCCAGGCGCTGCACGTTGTACAGCTCGGTGAACTTGCGGGCGTCGTCAGGCGGGGTGTAGGCCATGAACTCCTGGTGCGCCTGCTTGCCCAGGTTGCGCGTGTCCACCAAAAACAGCACGCGCTTGGCACCCGCGAACTTCAGCAGCCGGTACACGGCCGTGATGGCTGTGAAAGTTTTGCCCGCGCCCGTTGCCATGTGGATGAGGGCGCGGGGCTTATTGAGCGCCAGAGACTGCTCCAGCCCGGTGACGGCATTGATCTGGCAATCACGCAAGTTGGCCGTGGGCAGGGCCGGCATGGCCTCGGCCAAGCGCCGGCGCAAGGTGGTGGGCTGCGCCTGCCATTCGGCCAGCTGGGCGGGCTTGAAGAAATGGAAGATTTCGCGCGAGCGGGGTGCAGGGTCAGCGTTGTCGGTGAAGCGGATGATCTGGCCGGTGGCTTCGAACAAGAAGCGCAGGGGCGCATCGTCCTTGCGCCATTTCAGGTTGGCAGCGGCATAGCGCTCGGTCTGGCTTTCGGTTGCGGTGAGGTTTTCGCCAGCCGTGTCTTTCTTCGCCTCGATCACGCCAACCGGGTTGCGGTTCACGAACAGCACGTAATCGGCAGGCCCGGAATCGGTGGGGTATTCGCGCACAGCCACCCCATCGCTGGCACCCAGGTTCAGCGCCTTCATGTCTTGAACCGACCAGCCTGCGGCGGTCAATCGTTCATCGATGATCTGGCGAGCTTTTGCTTCTGGTGTCATCCCTGATCACTCCCGCTTTCTTTTGTCATGCCGGATCGAAAGCAGGCACAGCACCTCATCCATCGCCGAATACCAGCCATCGGTCAACTCAGCACGATGCAGCATCTCGGCGCCAAACGGGCTTGCTCGCTGCCATGACCGGCCGCTCGCGACTGACAAAGTTCGGTGCAGTTTATCGCAGGGTCTGGGCGCCCCAAGCCACCAGCGCAGGGCGGGCCGCATGGCGCCTGAGTGGGTGCCGAAGGCGCGCAGGCCCCGGGCAGGTGCGCGCCAGCGCACCTCGTGAACTGACTGGCCGGAGCTGTTTGACCGCAGCGGCCTTCAGGCCGCGAAGGGAGTTCTCCGGCCCTGCCTGGGGCCGAGCACCGCAGGGGCGTTCTGCCGCAGGCAGAACCACCCACTTGAAGCCACGCGGCTCGCCCTGGGCTGGTGGCTCGCGCACGCCACAAGCACCAATAGTATGATGATCAACTCACACTGCGGAGCCGACATCATGGCCACTGTGCGCAAAACAATCACCCTGACCGACCAGCAAGACCACTGGATCAAGGCTCAGATCGAAGCCGGGCACTACACCAACGACAGTGAGTACATCCGCGACCTGATTCGTCGCGAGCAAGAGCGCATGGGCCAGTTAGAGGCCATTCGGTCCGCCTTGATTGAAGGCGAGAACAGCGGCGCGCCACAGGCTTTTGATGCGCGCGCATTCAAGCAAAAAATGCGCGCAAAACATGGCTGAACTGCTGCTCACACCGGCAGCACTGCAAGATCTGGAAGACATCTGGCAGTACACAGCCCATCACTGGAGCATCACTCAAGCTGAACGCTACCTGGACCGCTTGACGGAGTGCTTCAACGCCTTGGCCGCAGCCCCGATGGTGTCATCAGCCTGTGATCACATTCGGCCTGGCTATCGGCGACAGGTGGTCGAACGTCACGTGGTGTACTTCCGTGTCGATCAAGACAGCGTGACGGTGGTTCGCGTCCTGCATGAGCGCATGGACGCGATTCGCCATATGTGATGCCTTGACGCTCAAACGCCCCACTGCTGCTTCATGAACGCCGCCTGGCGTTCCAGCGCCTTGGTGGCGCTGGGCATGATGCCGGCGTGAATCTGGAACACGTGCCAGCGGCCCTTGTAGATCTCGAGCTCCACATGGCGATCAAAGCGCTTGGCCGCGTGCAGCAGCCACACCGAGTCGTCGTGCAGCACCTCGATCTCGCCCACCTGCACCAGCGTGGGCGGCAAGGTGCTCAGGTCCTGGCGCTTGGGGAAGGCCAGCGGGTGGTCGTGACGAGGGCGGTACCACGCAAAGCCCTGCATGCCCCACTCGATGTTGATCATCGGGTCGAGCTTCTTGTACTTCTTGACGCTGTCGCTGTTGAGCTTGGCATCGAAGGCGGGCGACATCATCACCAGGCACTTGGGCGTGGGCAGGCCCTCCAGCTCCAGCGCCTTGAACAGCAGCAGCGTCAGCGTGCCGCCGGCCGAGTCGCCGCCCACCGCGATGTGCTCGGGCTTGTAGCCGCGCTTGAGCAGCTCCTTGTAGCCCGCCACCGAGTCTTCGATCTGCGCGGGGAACGGGTGCTCGGGCACGCGGCGGTAATGAATGGCCAACACCTCGCAGTTGGCCATGCGGCTCAGGCGGGTGGTGATGCTGCGGTGGCTGCGCGGGCTGCCAGCGCAGAAGGCGCCGCCGTGCAGGTAGAGCATGGCGTGCTTGGGCTGCGGCGTGGCCTTGGGCGTGATGCGCTCCGCAGCCAGCTTGCCGATCATGATCTTCTCGACCTTGACGCCGCCGCCCGGCGGCATCGACACCGACAGCGTGTGCAGCACGGCGCGCTGCAGGCCCACAGGCATGGGCGGCTTGATCACCGGCTTGAACAGCAGGCGCAGGCTGCTGCGCATCAGCGCGGCCGTGATGCTTTCGCGCGCACCGGGCAGCGGTTGATAGATGCGCTGGATGGGCGCTTGGGCGGTGGCGGCAGCTTCTTTCATCACGGCAGACATGGTGTGGTGTCCTTCAGGTACAGCAAGACAGAGGGCTCAGCCCAGCATGGTCTTCTTGGCGAAGAAGGTCGTCATCGGTTGATACCATGAGCCGAAGAAGCGCACGACCTTGTCGAGGAACTTGGCGTCAGGCCCCACCAGCACACGGCGCTTGTTGCCTTCGACCGCACGCAGGATCTGGCGCGCGGCGCTCTCAGCCGTGGTGGTGTTGAGCAGCTTGTCGAACTTGGCCTTGGCCGTCTCGGGGTTGGCGCCGGTCTTGGCCGAGATGCTGTTATCCATCTTGGCGTCGCGGGCGATGTTGGTGCGGATGCCCCCCGGGTGCACGCAGGTGGCGCTCACGCCGCATTTCTCCAGATCCAGCTCCTGGCGCAGGGCTTCGGTGAAGCCGCGCACGGCGAACTTGCTGCTGTTGTACGTGCCTTGCGTTGGCAGCGACAACAGGCCGAACAGGCTGGAGGTGTTGACGATGTGGCCCTCGCCGGCGCGCTTCAAGTGCGGCAAGAAAGCCTGCGTGCCCCACACCACGCCCCAGAAGTTGATGCCCATGATCCACTGGAAGTCTTCGGGCTTGACGGTCTCGAGGAAGGCGCCCAGCGCCACACCGGCGTTGTTGAACACCAGGTTGACCTTGCCGTGGTCTGCGGCGGCCTGGTCGGCCCAGGCAAAGACCTCGTCTCGGTTGGCCACATTGACCTTGGCTGTGGTCACCTTCACGCCGAGCTTGCCGGCCATCGCGGCGGTCTCGGCCAGGCCCTTCTCGTTGACGTCGCTGAGCGCGAGGTGGCAGCCACGTTGTGCCAGCTCCAGCGCCAGGGTACGGCCCATGCCCGACGCCGCGCCTGTGATGGCGGCAACCTTGTTCTTGAAGTCCTTCATGCGTGCGACCCAGGGAGAAAAGAAGACCTTGGCTGCCGGGCGGCAGCGGCGGGATGCCAAAATCCAGGTCAATCAGCGCGCTGTCTGCGTTTGGACCACGAATTTGACAATCGTCAATTTCAAATATCCTATTTGACAATGACCGTTTCCAGAACCAGGGTTAACCCTGAATCCCCCGCGTCCTCGGGGACGCCGGGCCGGCGCTATGGCGGTGTGGATTCAGAAGAGCGCCAGCGTCAGCGGCGCGCCAAGCTGATCGACGCAGGGCTGGCCGTGTTCGGCGAGCAGGGCTACCACGCCTCGACCGTGCGCGATGTGTGCGCGCGCGCGCAACTGACCTCGCGCTATTTCTATGAGTCGTTCGACAGCATGGAGGCGCTGTTCAAGGCCGTGTACGTGACCATCAACCGCGAACTGATGCAGCACACGGTGATGGCGTTGGCGCGCTGCGAGCCGCAGCCCGAGAAGCTGGCCGAGGCCGCATTGCGCACCTTCTTCGAGTTCATCCGCGACGACCCGCGGCGCGCCCGTGTGGGCCTGATCGATGCGATGAACGTGGGCCAGAGCATGAGCGACCTGACGGGCAAGGCCACGCAGGATTTTGCGCACCTGATCGCCGGCTTCATGCGCCAGATGTTTCCCAACCTGGAAGCGCATGGCCTGGATCACCAGATCATTGCCGACGGGCTGGTGGGCTCGAACACCCGGATTGCGACGCAGTGGGTGGCCGATCGCTGCAAGACGCCGCTGGAAGATGTGCTGCGCAACGCACAGGCCATCTTCGAGGCCTGCATTGCGCACGCACGCGCCAAGGACGAGAGCCTGAGCGCCAGCCAGAAGCCCGGCAAGACGGGCACCTGATTCCAGTCACCGCATAAAAAAGGCCCGGCACAAGGCCGGGCCCAAAAGACGCCCATGCAGGACAGGCGTCTGGTCAACCACCACGGCCTTCAGGCCGATGGGTTCACAGGAAGAAGCCCTCGAACAGCGCCACCAGCCATTGCAGCGGGTTGACGGCGAGTACACGTTTGAAGTCGGATTGCTGGTCGTATTCGATGGCCCGCATCACGGGCTTGCTGGTGTCGAGCACGTTGTCGTAGAACTGGACGACCGACTTGATGCCCTGCTCTTCGATGCCGGTGCCCGTGAAGTCCATGGTCACCAGCGTGTGCGACTTCAGGAAGGGCCGCCACAGCGGCAGGTAGAAGCCGGTGTTCGACGACGCGGTGCGCAGCTGCAGCACCCAGTTATTCAGATCTTTGCGCCACAGGACGTTGAGCGCCTTGTCCTTCTCCTTGCCCGACAGCGCCGCGATCTCGGGATAGAAGCTGGTGTACGAGAAGGCCGAGAAGATGCCGTCTTCCTGGAAGCTCATGTAGCCGAAGCGGTCGTTGGGGAACACCTTGGGCAAGCCCGTGTTCAGCGTCGACAGGTCGCTCACGTCGCCCGCGTCGGGATACATCGTGATCAGCTCGGTGGCGATGCCGTCAGGCCGATCCACGCCCCACAGCGAGCGCACGCGGTTTTGCAGCGGCAGCGAGGGGTAGCGGTCGGGCGTGCCGGCCTGTGGCGCGGGGAACAGCGGGCCCGAGTCGGCCACGAGCGCCGATTTTTTCGGGTTGACGATCAGGCGCAGCCAGCCGTAGTTGGCCGTGGAGCCCACGCCCCCGGCCGACGAGCCCGACACCAGCAACTGCTCAGGGCGCGGCAGGTTGTCGGCCATCCATTGCGCGGTGGCCTTGCCGTTGAGGTAGCCGCGGTGGTAGTAGACCGTGGGCTTGGCCGGGTCGAGATCGTTGTAGACCTGGGTGCTGTTGCCGGTGTGCACGTCGCCCGTGCAGTAGGGCACGTAGACCATGTTCCAGCTCTGTGTCTGGATCTTGCCGAGCAGCGGGATGCGCGTGATCAGCGGCGTGGCCTGGCCGAATGCGGCCAGATTCGCTTCGCTGAAGTACTTCTCTGAGACGCCATTGGGGTTGGAGGCAACCTCGGTCAGCTTGCCCTGCCCGGTGCAGCCGGCCTGGTTCCAGCAGGCGCCGCCACCTTCGAAGTAGACCAGCGTCTTGGTGGTGAGCGGCGTGCGGTTGACGAAGATGCGCGCGGGCGTGCCGTTGCCGCACGATGCGCCCGACGACGCCGGCAGCGTGACCGCCGTCCATTTGTAGTACTCGACCGCCAGCGCAGCGCCGGGCGCAGCGACGGCCAGCCCGAGCGCGCAGGCCAGGGTACGGGACAGCATCGACATGGCAGGTCTCCTCAATCGTTCAGATTGAGCGGCATGCTGCCGAACGCCGCGCATTCAATGAATGGCGACATTCCCGGATCGGGGGAACCCGGCCCCGTAAGTACGGGGTCACCTGCCTGGTGTCATCGCATGCCGGGCGCGCTGACCGACGAGTTGCGCCGGACCGAGGGCGCCGGCATGGCCGGCCGGTAGACAGGCGCGGCATAGGACGCCTCCGCCGCGTCGTCTTCGTCCGTCAGGTGCGCGTTGACTCGGGCGACCCAGTCGTTGACGGACGACAAGGCCTGGGCGATGTCACCGCGCAAGCGGGCTTGCCGCTGCTCGCTGTCCTTAATCCGGTCCAAGTTGCCTTGATTCGCCACATCGGCAACCCGCTTCCAGCTTTCCTGCGGCACGCATCGGGGGCCAGACGCCACACCGCACGTCAACGGGGCGACGGCCTGCGCCAGACGAACGGCCGCTTCGAAGTCCACGGTCTCCCACGCCTCTCCACGAGGGCGCGGCGGCTCCAGCCGGAGCAGGCAAGCACGGTAGTTGTTCAGCCAGGCGCGTGCGCGCTCTAGCTCTGCGTTGCTCATGCGCTCCTTGGTGAGCGGCGGTCCGCAATCCGCCACCGAGCCGCCGGCATGCCGCGCGCTGGCCAGCTTCAGGTTAAGCAGGCGCACGTCGATGCGCTCCAGCATGTCCTTGAACAACTGTGGATTGGCTTCTGCCTGGTGTCGAGCAAGGGCAATGGCATTGTTGGCCAGCATTTCACCCTGGAGATAGCTGCGATTGATCTCGTCCAGCACAAGTCGATTACCAGCAAAGCCGTTACGCAGATCAGCAAGGCAGCGCTCGTAGCGCGCACGCAATATTCGCCGAGGCTCGCTGAACTTGCTGTCCAACTCCATGGCGTGCCGGGCCGTCACGAACACCTTGGCGTAGTCCTCAGCGCCATACGACAGTGCGGCATATTTGCAGCGCTGAATCATCTGCTCGGCTCGGATCGGGATGCCAGAAGCCCCAAGTTCGTCTCCCTGGAGCGGCAAGCCCGCATGAATCCACCCGGCATTGCCCTGCCGCAACCAGAAGACGTGGGCGTAGCCGTGCTGCCGCGCGCGCACGCTGGCGTTGTAGGACAGGGCACAGCGCGCGTGGTGACAATAGAACAACAGGGGGCGCATCTTGTCGCGGCCACTCAGTTGCGCCAGCCGTTCGCCCAAGCGCTCGTGGGCCTGCTCGCTGAGGTCCGGCGAGGCCAACTCCGGGACGGCCTGGGCGCCAGGCAGTTGGCGCTCATCGTTCATGACCTGCACCACGACCAAGCGCTCACCCAGCGCATCCATCAAGCACTTGGCCTCTTCTGGACGAACGGTGGTCACCCCTGCGATCGCCTCGGGCATACCCTCGGACGTACGTTGATACTGGACAGGCGTAGGCTCGTCTGTCGCTGCCGACACATAGCATCTTGCCATCGCTTCAGCGACCCCGCCGCTTGCAGCGCCTGACTGACTCGCCCACACGGGCCAGGCAGACGCCCACGCAGCCGAGAGGCAAAGAAGAACTTGGCGTACGACGCGGGGTACAGCTTTCGACATGGCGTGAGGATGGGCAGCGAGACTGGCGATTCAGATTATGCGCCGCCCTCGGCGGGCGCGACTTGTCGGGCCGCGCAAGGGATCGTGCTTCCTGTGCGAAGTTCAGCGCACCTACGCCCCCGCCCGCTCGTACCAGCCCTTGCTGCGGTTGACCAGCGCGACCAGTGAGAGCATCACTGGCACCTCGACCAGCACGCCCACCACGGTGGCCAGCGCCGCACCCGAGTTCAGCCCGAACAGCGAGATGGCCACGGCCACGGCCAGCTCGAAGAAGTTGGAAGTGCCGATCAAGCAGGCGGGCCCACCCACGTTGTGCGGCAGCTTGAGCCAGCGCGCAGCCAGGTAGGCGATCAGGAAGATGCCGTAGGTCTGGATGATGAGCGGCACGGCGATCAACCCGATGACGCCCGGCTGAGCCACGATGGTTTCGGCCTGAAAGCCAAAGAGCAGCACCACGGTGGCAATCAGCCCGACGATGGACCATGGCTTGATGGCCGCCACGAAATCGGCCAGCGCATGCGACGAGCGCGACAGCAGCACGCGTCGCGTGGCCATGCCGGCCAGCAGGGGCAACACCACATACAGCACGGTCGACAGCAGCAGCGTCTCCCACGGCACGGTGACCTTGGTGACACCCAGCAGAAAAGCGGCAATGGGCGCGAAGGCGAACACCATGATGATGTCGTTGACCGACACCTGCACCAGCGTGTAGTTGGCATCGCCCTTGACCAGCTGGCTCCACACGAAGACCATGGCCGTGCACGGCGCCACGCCCAGCAGGATCATGCCGGCGATGTACTCGCTGGCCGATTGCGGGTCGACCCAGTCGGCAAACAGGTACTGGAAGAACAGCACACCCAGTGCGGCCATGGTGAAGGGCTTGATCAGCCAGTTCACCACCAGGGTCAGCATCAGGCCCTTGGGCTTGCGGCCCACATCCTTGATCGATGACCAGTCGATCTGGATCATCATCGGGTAGATCATCACCCAGATGAACACGGCCACGACCAGGTTGACGTGGGCGTACTCGATGCCCGCGATGAGCTGGAACAGGCCCGGCGCAGCCAGGCCCAGCGCGACACCGGCCAGGATGCCCATGCCGACCCACACGGTCAGAAAGCGTTCGAACAGACCCATGATGCCCCCGCTCAGCTGCGCGCAATCTCGTCGAGCGCGGCCTGCAAGGCCTCACGCGACATGCTTGCAAGCGGCAAGGCCAGCAGCTGCAGCATCTTGTAGCCGATGGCCTGGCGCGTGAGCTCGAACGCGCGGCGCTTGCCTTCGTCACCACCTTCGGCATTCGACGGATCCGGGTAGCCCCAGTGCACCTTCACAGGCTGGCCGTTGCCACCGAAAAACACGGGGCAGGACTCGGCTGCTGCACTGTCGCACACCGTGATGACGACGGACAGCGGGGGCGCATCGGGCGTGGTGAACTCGTCCCAGCTCTTGCTGCGGTAGGCCGAGGTGTCGATGCCGGCGTGGTTCAGCGCCTCGACGGCAAACGGGTTGATGCGGCCGCTGGGCGCGCTGCCGGCGCTGTGGGCCTTGACATCCTTGCCGAGCCGGGCGGCGAGGTGGTTGAGCATGCCCTCGGACAAGACGCTGCGCGCGGAGTTGTGGGTACAGAGGATGAGAACGTGGGTGGTCATGAACGGCTCACTGCTTGCCGATGGCGTCGAGTTGGTGTTGCAGGGACAGTGGCGCGAGCTTGTCGATGGGCAGCGCCAGCATCAGCTCGATGCGGCGCTTGAGCGCCTGGGCGGCATCTTTGAAGGCCCGGCGCTGCTCGGCCTCGCTGCCCTGCACGGCGGCCGGATCCGGCACGCCCCAGTGCGCGGTCATGGGTTGCCCCGGCCACACCGGGCAGACCTCGCCCGCGGCGTTGTCACACACCGTGAAGACGAAGTCCAGCGCGGGCGCGTCGGGCTGGGCGAAGACGTCCCAGCTCTTGCTGGCGAAGCCCTGGGGCAGGATGTGCATCTGCGCGAGCGTTTCGAGCGCGAGCGGGTGCACGGCCCCCTTGGGCTGGCTGCCTGCGGACCAGGCCTTGAAGCGCCCCTGTCCGAGCTGGTTCAGAAGGCCTTCGGCCAGGATGGAGCGGGCCGAGTTGCCGGTGCAGACAAACAGCACGTGGTAGGTGCGATGGTCCATGGGGGTACCTCTTACTGCAAAGAACTTGCTGCCAAAGAAACTGTGCGCGGCTCAGCAGCAGCCAGACGCTGACTTGACGGGGATGCCCACCGGCTTGCCGCGTGGGGGGCAGCAGGCAGAGGCAGCCGGGGCGGCCGGGGCCGGCTCGGGCTCGCCCCCGCTGAACGTGGGCACGTTGCCCAGCGTGTGGAAGTGCTCCCAGGCGATGCCCTGCGGGTCGACCAGCCAGTGCTTGTCGCTTCGGGCATAGCAGCAGGCGGTCTCGCCTTCGTCGAGCAAGGTCAGGTCCGCCGCTTCGGCACGCTGCTTGAGTTCGCCCAGTTCGGCCGGGTCGTCGACCTGGATGCCCAGATGGTCGACGCCCGGTTGGCCACCGCGCTGCGAGATCGCGAAGTTCACCGGCGGATCCTCGAGCATCCACTTGGCGTAATCGGCCTCCTGACGGGCAGGCGTCTGGCCGAACAGCCGGGAGTAGAACCCGATGCTCTGGCCCAGATCGGCCACGTGCACATGGACATGAAAGCGTTTCATCAGCGGCTCCTTCAGCAACAGGTGGAGGCAGAGTTGGAGGCAGGGGTGGGCGCCAGCTCGCACGGCACCCCCTGGCAGCAATGGGCTGTGAGGTAGCCCATCACGTCGTTCATGCGCCCGAAATCGGCGCGGTAGATCAGTCGGCGGCCGTCGCGCTCTTGCGTGACCAAGCCGGCATGCAGCAATTCCTTCAGATGAAACGACAGGCTGGAGGCCGGCACATCCAGCGTGTCGGACAGGGCCGTGGGCGTGAGCCCTTCGGGGCCGGCGCCCACCAGCGCGCGGAACACCCGCAGGCGCACCGGCTGGGCCAAGGCCGCAAGCGAAGCGATGACATCGTTTTCTTCCATATTTCCATTATCGTCGAATTATTGAATTTAGCAAGGGGCGAATCGGCACGCGGTATGCTGCGGCGCAGCAGATCGCACCCGATCTCACGCCACCCACCCATCAGAAAGGAAAGCCATGTCTTGCCGCCGCGTCCCCCTGCTCGCCTGCGCCTTGTGTCTGGGAAGCGCACCGCTGTGGGCCGAACCTGCCCCGCGCGATGGCGTGTGGCGTGGGCTGGCCGGGGCTTCGCTGTCGTTTTCGAGCGGCAACACCGACTCCAGCGCGCTGCTGGTCAACGTGAACCTCACGCGCCAGGTGGAAGGCGCGAAGACCTCGGTTCAAGCCTTCGCCAACCAGGCCCGCAGCAAGGTGGACGGCGACCGCGAGACCACGGCGAACAAATGGGGCGTATCCGGTCGCCAGGATCTGGACCTCGGCCCGCACTGGTTCGCGTTCGTCAAGCTTGGCGTCGACGCCGACCGGCTGCTGGAACTCAAGCACCGCAGCAACGTGGCCACCGGTCTGGGTCATCACCTGATTCGCAGCGAGCGCCATACGCTGGACGTCTTCAGCGGTTTGAGCCTCACGCGCTCGGTCTACCGCGAGGCGCAGACCATCAACGACAAGACGGACACACGGTTCTCGAACACCGGCGTGCTGATCGGCGAGGAGTCCAGCCACCAGCTCAACGACACCGTCAGCATGAAGCAGCGGCTCGAGTACAACCAGGGCCTCAGTGGCGACAAGCTCAACTTGCTGCGCTTCAACGGCTCCGTCAACGTGGCCATCAGCAAGGCCACGTCGCTGTCGGTGGGGCTGATCCGCACGTACAACAGCAAGGTGCCGCCTGGCGTGAAGAAGGTCGACACCTCGCTGTTTACAGGGCTGAATGTCAAGCTGGGCCGGTAAGCCCTGCGCCCAGCCGCGTTTGCGCCATCACAAATGCCGCGTCGGCATCAGCTGGCATAAACTGGGTTTTCAGCCACAACAGGAGGTGCATCATGGGATTGCTGAATCAACTGACCGGCGGTGTGGTGAGCGCACTGGCCACAGGCGACAACAGCGGGATGGGGCAGCCGGGGGCGGTGATCACGCTGGCCACGCAACTGCTCAACGCGCCGGAGTTTGGCGGCCTGCCAGGCCTGATCAAGACCTTTGAAGACAAGGGCTACGGCGAGCTGGTGGCCTCCTGGATCGGCCAAGGCCGCAACATGCCGGTGACGGCCGACCAGATCATGACGGTGCTGGGCAAGGATTTCCTGGCCCGACTCGCTCAGGGCAGCGGCAACACCCCGGAGCAGGAGGCCGCGGTCATCAGCGAGGCCTTGCCCCAGCTGATCGATCGACTGACGCCCGATGGCGTGCTGCCCGATCAGCAACAGCTGAGCGCGCTGGTGGCCAACGTGCTGACATCGGATCAGGCGCCTCGCTGAGCGGATCGGCCGCGCCGATGCGCCCGATGCGCTCACCCACACGCAGCCGCATGGCCGTCACTGCTGCCTTGGCGCTGCTGATGGCTGCTGCTGTCGGCACGCAGCTGGGCATGCTGGCGGGCGAGCCTCCCGCTGACCTGGGTGTCCGGGACGGGCGGCTCAAGCCGCCTTCGGAGACGCGCAACAGCGTGTCCAGCCAGGCGCGGCTGCTGCCTCAGCACCCGCAACACGCCTATGCGCAGGTGGACCCGTTCCCGATGAAGCCCGCCGGGCCACAGGCCTCCTGGCAGGCCTTGCGCACCGTGCTGACACGCACGCCGGGGGTGCGCATCGTGGCCGACCAAGGCGACTACCTGCGCGCAGAGGCGCAGACGCCATGGATGAAATTCGTGGACGACCTAGAGTTCTGGCTCAACCGCGAGGAGGCCGTGATCGAGGTGCGCAGCGCCAGCCGCCTGGGCCGGGAAGACTTCGGCAAGAACCGCCAGCGGGTCGAGGCCCTGAGGGCGGCCTACCTGGCGCAGCCCTCACCGCCGTGAGGCGGTTGCCTGCTCTCAGGCCGCCATGCGGTCGCCACCCTTGCCGGCCCCACCCGCCACGTGCGGCTTGCGGAAGGACATGACGCCGTCTTCCAGCTTGCCCTCGCGCAGCTGTTTCTTGTCGGCCGCATAGTTCTGGAACAGCTTCCACGGCGCCCGGTCTGCGCCCTTGGGCAGATAGGCCTCGGCTCGTGCGACGTAGCCCGAGGTCATGTCCAGCAGCTGCGTGGGGCGCACGTCCGGCGTGCGCACGGGCACGGCGATGCGGGTGCCGCTCTTGTCCATGTGCTTGAGCAGGCGGCAGACATACTCGGCAATCAGGTCGGCCTTCAGTGTCCACGAGGCGTTGGTGTAGCCCAGCGTGTTCGAGAAGTTGGGGATGTCGCTGAACATCAGGCCCTTGTACGAGATGTGTTGATTCATCTCGATGGCCTTGCCGTCGACCGTCATCGTCATGCCACCGAACAGGCGCAGATTCAGACCGGTGGCGGTGACGATGATGTCGGCCTCCAGCACCTCGCCCGACTTCAGCTTGATGCCGTTTTCCACGAATCGGTCGATGTGGTCGGTCACCACATTGGCCTTGCCCTTGCGAATGGCCTTGAACATGTCGCCGTTGGGCACGGCGCACAGGCGCTGATCCCACGGGTTGTAGGGCGGCGTGAAATGCTTCATGTCGAAGTTCGGGCCGACCTGGGCCTTGACCTGCTTGAGCAGCAACCAGCGCATGAACTTGGGGAACGAACGCGAGAGCTTGAAGATGCTCTGCGTGATGAAGTTGTTGCGGGCACGGCTGATGTTGTAGACCGTCATGGCCGGCAGGAACTTCAGCAGGAAGCGCACCATCGGATCGAACTGCGGCACCGAGACCACGTAGCTGGGCGTGCGCTGCAGCATGGTCACGAGCTTGGCCTTGTCCGTCATCGAGGGGATGAGGGTGATGGCGGTGGCCCCCGAGCCGATCACCACGACACGCTTGCCGCTGTAGTCGAGGTTCTCAGGCCAGAACTGCGGGTGAATGACCTGGCCCTTGAAATCTTCGCGGCCCTTGAACTCGGGTGTGAAGCCGGATTCGTAGTTGTAGTAACCCGAGCACATCATCAGCCAGTGGCACTGGATCTGCACCATCTCGCCAGACTTCTTCTGTACCGTCACCGTCCAGGTGGCCGTGTCGCTGTGCCAGTCGGCGGCGATCACCTTGTGACCATAACGGATATTGCTTTCCAGCCCGTTCTCGCGGGCCGTTTCAGCAATGTAGTTGCGGATGCGGTGGCCGTCGGCAATCACCTGCTTCTCGGTCCAGGGCTTGAAGTTGTAGCCCAGGGTGTACATGTCGGAGTCAGACCGGATGCCGGGATAACGGAACAGATCCCACGTGCCGCCCAGCGTGTCTCGACCTTCCAGAATGGCAAAGGACTTCTCGGGACACTGGCTCTTCAGGTGGCGGGCCGCGCCAATGCCGGACAGGCCAGCGCCCACGATCAGCACGTCAAGTTGTTCGGTCATGGCGACGTCTCCACAGCGGTCAAGGGTGAGTTGATCGTCACCCAGACACGCCGGGCAAACCGGCCTGATGCTGACCAGGGTCAAGTGACGACTTGTGTTGTCACTTTATATTTGAAACGGCGCATTGTCAAATAGCAAGGGTGCGCGTTTACCCTAGGACGCGCACCCCATCCCCTCGGATCGGTGGGGCAGGCAGTCAGTGCACCGTGCCCAGATCGCTGCGGGGCCGGATCTCGAAGTCCAGCCCATAGATCAGCGCCTCCAGCAGCTCGCGGTCTTCGTGCGGCAAGCTCCATGCCGCCAGCATACGCTGAAGCAGCCTTGCTTCGCCAGGCTCGACGAACCCGTCACTGATGATCACGGCGGCACACATCCGCGCCACCTGTTGCTGCAGCACCGGGTCGTCGATCAGGCCCAGCCAGTGCTGGACGGGCAGGAGGTCGCTCACGGCGCTGCGGGTACGCCGCCGGCTGCTGAGAAAGGCTTCGTAGGTTTCGTCCAGCAGCGCGTGCCAGTTGTCGCGGCTCAGTCCGAGCCGGTCACAGACCTGAACGCGGTGCAGCGCAAACAGCTCTGCGTCGTTGATCTCGTTGTTGGCAAACAGGGCCACCGCCACGATGCGGCCGGCCACCATGGGGCTGTTGTGGGTCATCGGCATGGGCTGCTCCTTCTACTCACGTGCACATCGCCCCACTCTAGGGCCATGCGTGGCTGGGCATCCATTCGGTTGTGCGGTGTAAAGACTTCGGAAAATCCGGATCACGTGAAGGGATGACGCAGGCAGGCCGCCCGCGCCGTATGATGGGTGACCATGCGCCGCCTTGTTGCCATCGTCCTGTTGCTGTGGATGCCACTGCACGCCCTGTGGGCGGCGGCAGCGCCCTACTGCACACACGACTCGCGCGAGACAGCAGCAGGCGCCGAGAGGCACCTGGGGCACCATGCTCACCCCCACCCGGCACACGCAGAAGTCGGCGGCGGCGGGGATCCGACGGGCGGGGGACACCCGGAATGCCATGCCTGCCACGCCTGCAGCTCGGTGGTGCCGGCTTGTCTGCGCGCACCCACTGCGGCCCCCGTCGAGGCACAACGTGCCTGCGCCACGCTGCACACCCCACCAGGGCCCTGGCCGGCCCGGCCTGAGCGCCCCAAATGGCCGCTGCTCGCCTGAGCCGGCGAAGCAGCCCACTGCCCTGACGACCTGACGTGACTGGCGGCGCAATGCGTCTGCCAGGCGCGCATGCGTGGTCGTGCTTCGCCGATGACCTTCATCGCGGCAGCCCTCTGCAGCCGCCTACTCAAGGAGCATCGCATGCACACCGGCATCACCATGCCGCCGCGCACCTTGCGCACCGCCTGGCCAGCCCTGCTGGCCCCCGTGGGTCTGGTCCCGATCCTGTCCATCCTGGCCGTTGCCCCCGCCCGGGCCACGCCGCCGGACGCCCCGCCCCTTGCGCCACCCGCCCTGCGGGTCGCGTTCGAACAGGCCTGGCAACACCACCCGCAGGCGCGCGCCAACCCTGAACGCCGCCAGGCAGATGCCGCCCAACAGGCCGCGGCAGGCAGTTGGCTGGCCGCACAACCCGCCCTCAGCCTGAGCACTGAAACCGACCGGCTGCACCGCGACCGCGGGGAGCAGGAGCACAGCGTGGCACTGAGCTTGCCGCTGCGCTGGCCCTCGCAACGTCTCAGCAGCATGGCCCACGCACACCAGACCACCCTGTGGCGCGACGCCGAGCAAGCCCGCGCGCGCTGGGCGCTCGCGGGCACCGTGCGCGAAGCATGGTGGGAATGCCAGCGCGCGGCAGCACGCGCCACCTTGGCGGCGCGCCAGCAAGACCACGCGCAAGCCTTGGCCGATGACGTGGCCCGCCGGGTGGCGGCGGGGGATCTCGCCCGTGCCGACTCGCACCAGGCCCGCATGACGCTGGCCCGGGCCACCGCCGAGCTGGCCCAGGCAAAGGCTGAGCAGGATGCGGCCCGCCAGCACCTGCAAGCGACCCTGGGTACGGGAACGGTCCAGGCGCAACAGACCTGCGACGGTGCGGCCGCACCTGAGGCTGCGCCTGAAGCCGACGCGCCAGGGCCGGACGCCGAACTGGCGACGCTGGAGGCGCACCCCGCCTGGGTCAGCTGGCAGGCCCAGGCCACCTTGCAGGCGCAAGCCCTTGTCCACACTGCGGCGCTTGCGCGCGGAGAGCCCGAGGTCACGGTGGGCTGGCTGCACAAGCGTGAGCAGCATGGCGAGCGCCCGCGTCAGGCCGTGGCACTGGCGCTGCGCCTGCCGCTCGGCGCGGCCCCCGGTGCCCAGGCAGCCACGGCCCAGGCCCGCGCGGACGCCGCACTGGCTGCGGCCGAAGGCAACCCGTTGCGCCAGCGGCTGCTGGCGGACTGGCACACAGCGCGAACGCGACACGACGCGGCCAGCCGCCAGCTCGCCGCGGCGCAGACGCGAGCGGCGCTCGCACGCGACACGCTGGGCTTCTTCGAACGCGCCTTCCAGGCCGGCGAAGCCGACCTGCCCGCGCTGCTGCGCGTGGCTCAGGAGGCCTTCGACGCCGAACAGCAGGCCGTGCTGGCGCGCATCGACGCGGCCGCATCGGTGTCCGCGCTCAGGCAGGCCGCAGGCCTGCTGCCCCAATGACACGCCCCCCAAGATCTGGATGGACGCAACCATGAACACCACGCTGATCTCTTACGTCTGGCGTCAGGCCGCGCGCGCCCTCTGGCTGATGCTGAGCCTGCTCCCCGCCGCCCACGCCACCGCCAACGGCGGCACCCACGGCCCGGATGGGGCACACACGCCCCGGCTGCTGGCCGAATCGGCCGCGCTCGAACTGGTGGCCATGCCCGACGGACCGCACTGGACGGCCTACGTCGATGACCATGCGACCAACGCCCCGGTGCGCCTGGAGGCCATGAGCCTGATGCTGCAAGGCCAGCGGCTGCCCGCCCGGGCCGGCGCGGCTGACACCTGGCAGTTCACCTTGCCGGCCGGCCTGCCCGAAGGTACCTTGCCGGTGGTGGCCGAACTGCAGTGGGCGGACGGCCGCACAGGCCAGTTGCGCGGCACGCTGGACTGGCATGCGCCTCATGCCGAACCGGACGATCACGCGCACGGCCCTACCTCCGCGCAGGCCCTGTGGGCGCTGGGAGGAATTGCTGCGGGGGTGGCGCTGACCGCGCTGGCCCAGTTGGTGCGAGCGCGTCGGCGAGCGAGGACGGGTGCGCCGTCAATCGTGCCCACGCTGGCGGTCGGCTTGACGCTGGCCGCGCTGGTGTCTGCCGTGCCGTCTGCTCAGGCAGGCCCCGGCCACGACCATGGCGACGAGCCCGCTACCGTCCTGCCCGACGCGCCGCGGCGCTTGCCAGACGGCTCCCTGTTCGCGCCCAAGCCGGCCCAGCGCCAGTGGCAACTGCGCACGGAACCGGCGCGCACCGCAGACTGGCCCGACGCCATCGTGCTCGACGGCCGGGTGGTGATGGACCCCAATGCCGGCGGGCGGGTGCAGGCCACCCTGGCGGGCCGGCTCCAGCCCGGCCCGGATGGCTTCGTGACCGTGGGCCAGCGGGTGCGCCAGGGCCAGCTGCTGGCCTATGTCGCGCCGGCGCTCACGCCAGTCGAGCAGGCCGCACAGCAGGCCCAGCAGGCTGAACTCGAGGCCGCGCACAAGCTGGCCGGGCAGCGCCTGGCCCGGCTGCAGCGCCTGCCAGACACGGTGGCCCGCAAGGAGCTGGAAGCCGCCGAAGCCGAGGCGCGCAGCCTGGGTCAGCGGCTGGCAGCGGTCTCGGCCGGCCTGCGCCAACGCGAGGCCTTGCGCGCACCCATTGACGGCGTGCTGGCCAGCGGGCAAGCGGTGGCCGGCCAGGTGGTGCAGCCTGGCGACCTGCTCTATGAGGTCATTGACCCCCGGCGCCTGATGGTTGAGGCCTTGCTACACGACCCTGCCTGGGCCGCGCGCATCGGTGCGGCCAGCTTGCGGCTGCCGGGCCGGTCCGGCCAGCGCGTCGAGCCCGCCCTGCCCATGAAACTGGTGGGCACATCGCGCAGCCTGCGCGAGCAGGCCCTGCCCGTGCTGTTTGCCGCACATGGGGAGGCGCTCGGCACACTGGCCCTGGGCCAGCTGGTGCAGGTCCACGTCCACAGCAGCCAGACTGCCGCGGGCATCGCCCTGCCGCTGGCGGCGGTGGTCAAGGGCCCATCGAATGAAGACCTCGTCTGGGTCAAGACGGCGCCAGAGCGCTTTGCGCCGCGTCGCGTCGTGCACGCGCCGCTCGATGGCGTGCGTGTGCGCGTCACGGCGGGGCTCGCCGATGGCGAACGCGTCGTCACGCAGGGCGCCAGCCTGCTCAACCAGATCCGCTGAAAGGGCCACACCATGTTCCGTTGGTTACTGGATGCCTCGCTCACCCACCGCGCGGTCGTGCTGCTGCTGAGCGCCGTGCTCGTGATCTGGGGCGCGCTCACGCTGTCGCGCACCCCAGTGGACGTCTTTCCTGATCTGAACCAGCCCACCGTCACGGTGATGGCCGAAGCCGGCGGCATGGCCGCCGAAGAAGTCGAGCAGCGCATCACCATGCCACTGGAGGCGGCCATGAACGGCCTGCCCGGTGTGACGGCGGTGCGCTCGACCTCGAGCGCCGGACTGGCCTTCGTCTATGTGAGCTTCGACTGGGCGGTCGACATCCACCGGGCGCGCCAGATGGTGGCAGAGCGCCTTGGCGTCACCGCCGATACACTGCCGGCCGGCATCGTGCCGCACATGGGGCCAGTCAGCTCCATCATGGGCGAGATCATGCAGGTGGCCATTCCCCTGAGTGCAGACAGTGGCGGGGATGGCGACCACGCCATGGCCGCGCGCGAGTATGCCGACTGGGTGCTGCGCCCCAGGCTGCTGGCCATCCCCGGTGTGGCCCAGGTCATTCCGCTGGGCGGGGCAGTGCGGCAATTCGCCGTATGGCCCGACACCCAGCGCATGGCCGCGCTCGGCATCACGCTGGCCGAGCTGCAGGCCGCGTTGCAGGGCTTTGCCGGCAACACCTCGGGCGGCTTTCTGGCGCGCAATGGCCGCGAGTACCTGATCCGCCACCTGGGCCACACAATCCGGCTGGACGACCTGCAACGCACGGCCGTGGCCACGCGCAACGGCCAGGTCATCCGCCTCGACCAGGTGGCCCAGGTGGGCTACGCACCAGCGCCGCGGCGTGGTGACGCCGGTCTTGACGGGCAGCCCGCCGTGATCCTCGGCATCCACAAGCAGCCCGCGGCCGACACGCTGCAGCTCACCGCGGCCATCGAATCGGCGTTGCAGGAACTGCGCTCGGGCCTGCCCGAAGGCATGAGCGCGCCGCGCGTCACCTTCCGCCAGGCCAGCTTCATCGAGGCCTCGATCGACACGCTGCAGGGCAAGCTGATCGGCGCGGCGGTGCTGGTGGCGGTGGTGCTGTTCGTCTTTCTTGGCACCGCGCGGCCGACGCTGATTGCGCTGACGGCCATCCCGGTGTCGGTGTGCACGGCCGTATTGGTGTTCCGCTACTTCGGACTGTCGATCAACACGATGACGCTGGGCGGGCTGGCGATTGCGATTGGCGGGCTGGTGGACGATGCCGTGGTGGATGTGGAGAACATCCTGCGGCGGCTGCGCCAGCCTGCGGCGCCGGACGGCGCAGCGCGCCCGTCCACGCTGGCCATCGTGCGCGCCGCGTCGATGGAGGTGCGCTCAGGCATCCTGTACGCCACCGCCATCATCGTGCTGGTGTTCGTGCCGCTGTTCGCCCTGCCGGGCATCGAGGGGCGGCTGTTCGTGCCGCTGGGCGTGGCCTTCATCGTCTCGACGCTGGCCTCCTTGCTGGTGTCGGTCACGCTCACGCCCGTGCTGGCCTCGTGGCTGCTGCCGCGCACGGCCAGCGGCCACCATGGCGACACGCGCGTGCTGGCGTGGCTGAAAGCGCGCTATCGCGTGGCGCTCGTGTGGGCACTCGCCCGCCCGCGCCGCGTGATCGGTGCCAGCGCGCTGGCGGTGGTGGCGGCAGCCGCCTCCGTGCCGTGGTTTCCGACCACCTTTTTGCCGCCTTTCAACGAAGGCACGCTGCTGGTGGGGCTGCGGCTGAACCCCGGCGTCACGCTGGCGGAATCGGTGGCCCTGGCGCGACAGGCTGAGCACCTGGTGATGACAGTGCCCGAAGTGGTTTATGTGGGCCGACGCAGCGGCCGCGCGGAACTCGATGAGCATGCCGAAGGCGTACACGTCAGCGAGCTCGACATCGGCCTGCAGCCCGCCGCCGAGCTCACCCGCAGCATGGCCGAGATCCAGGCCGACATCCGCGCCAAGCTGGCGGTGCTGCCCGGCTCGATCTCGATGGGGCAACCGCTGTCACACCGCATCGACCACATGCTGTCCGGCGTGCGGGCGCAGATCGCGATCAAGGTGCATGGCGACGACCTCGATGCGCTGCGCGCCCAGGCCCAGCGTCTGCGCGAGCGGCTGGCGGGCATCCCCGGGCTGGTCGATCTGGAGATCGAGAAACAGGTGCTGTCGCCGCAGATCAAGGTGCATGTCGACCACGCCGCGGTGGCGCGCCACGGGCTGTCCAGCGGCCAGCTCTTGAACACCCTCAACAGCCTGGTCGAAGGCAGCGAGGTGGCCCAGGTCATGGACGGCCCGCGCCGCTTTGCGGTGGTCATGCGCCTGACCGACGGCGACCGCGCGCCCGATCGCCTGGCCCAGCTGCGCATCGACACGCCCATGGGCCGCGTGCCACTGTCGGCGCTGGCGCAGATCGAGGTGGGCGATGGCCCCAATCAGATCAGCCGTGACGACGGCATCCGGCGCATCGTGCTGACGGGCAGTGCGCAAGGCCGCGCGCTCTCTGAGGTGGTGGCCGACATCCGCGCGGTACTGGCCGACACGCCGATGCCATCGGGCCTGTTCACCAGCCTGGGCGGGCAGTTCCAGGCGCAGGAGGCGGCCAGCCGCCTGATCGGTGCGCTGTCGCTCGTGTCACTGGCGCTGATGGGAGCCGTGCTGCACATGCGGTATCCGTCCGTGCGGCTGTGCGCGCTCATCATGGTCAACATCCCGCTGGCGCTCGTCGGTGCCGTGGCGGGCTTGTGGCTGTCGGGCCAGCCGCTGTCGGTGGCCGCGCTGATCGGCTTCGTGACGCTGGCGGGCATCGCCGTGCGCAACGGCATCCTCAAGGTGAGCCATTACCTCAATCTGATGCGCCTTGAAGGCGAAGCCTTCAGCCAGGCCATGGTGGTGCGCGGCTCGCTGGAGCGGCTCAGCCCCGTGCTCATGACCGCGCTGGTCACCGCGATCGCGCTGGCGCCGCTGCTGTTCGAGGCCGAGCGCCCGGGCACCGAGATCCTGCACCCGGTGGCCGTGGTCATCTTCTCGGGCCTGGTGGGCGCCACGCTGCTGGACACCTTCCTCACGCCCGTGCTGTTCTGGCGATACGGGCGCGAGGCGGCAGAGCGGCTGGCCCAGCGCGCACAGCAAAACGCCTCGGACGACGCAAGACCGGCCGAGGCGTTCTGAGCGCGCGATGGCACCTTACTGAGCGCCCAGTAGGCACCCGCCCCCAACCCGGGGGCGGCGGTGCAGCTTACACCACCCCAGCCTGCATGGCCTGCTGGTCGGCGTGGTAACTCGAGCGCACCAGCGCGCCCACCGCAGCATGGGTGAAGCCCATCTCGCGGGCAGCCTGCTCGTAAGCCTTGAAGGTGTCGGGGTGCACGTAGCGGCGCACCGGCAGGTGGTGGTTCGACGGAGCCAGGTACTGGCCAATGGTGATCATGTCGATGTCGTGCGCGCGCATGTCGCGCATGACCTGATACACCTCGTCGTCCGTCTCGCCTAGGCCGACCATGATGCCGCTCTTGGTGGGCACATCGGGGTGCAGCGCCTTGAACTTCTTGAGCAGGTTCAGGCTGAACTGGTAATCGCTGCCCGGGCGCGCTTCCTTGTAAAGGCGCGGCGCCGTCTCGAGGTTGTGGTTCATCACATCCGGCGGCGCGGCCTTGAGGATCTCGAGCGCCCGGTCATCCCGGCCACGGAAGTCGGGCACCAGGATCTCGATGCGCGTGGCCGGCGACTGTTCGCGGACCTGCTTGATGCATTCCACGAAGTGGCCCGCGCCACCGTCGCGCAAATCATCGCGGTCGACCGAGGTGATCACCACGTACTTGAGCTTGAGCGCGGCAATCGTCTTGGCCAGGTTGGCTGGCTCGTTGACGTCTAGCGGGTCGGGGCGGCCGTGGCCCACGTCGCAGAACGGGCAGCGGCGCGTGCACTTGTCGCCCATGATCATGAACGTGGCCGTGCCATGGCCAAAGCATTCACCGATGTTGGGGCAAGAGGCCTCTTCACACACCGTGTGCAGCTTGTGCTCGCGCAGGATGTTCTTGATCTCGTAGAAGCGCGTGCTGGGTGAACCGGCCTTGACGCGGATCCAGTCGGGCTTCTTCAGCACCTCGCCGGCCGGCACGATCTTGATCGGGATGCGGGCGGTCTTGGCCTGGGCCTTTTGCTTGGCGGAGGGATCGTAGGGGGTCGTACCCGCGGCAGGCGTGTCTGCGGGGGTGTCAGTGGGGGGCGTGACTTCGTGGGACATGGCTCCGGCCCGCCGCGCAGGTAGGCCGGACGGGTAGGCTAATGTAGCCGATGCCGGCCCGGCGCGGTCGTCAGATGTGGATGCCCACACGGCTGGCGCCGCGATGCAGAGCGTCACCCCGATCGGCTCACCCCAGCCGACTCACCCCAATCGGCTCACCAGTTGCCCCGCCAGCACACCCGCCACCTCGTCCGGGGCCACATCGACGCCGAGCGAGGCGAGGTCGACGGTGGCCAGCCCGCTGTAGCCGCAGGGGTTGATGCGCCCGAAAGGCGACAGATCCATCGCCACGTTGAGCGACACGCCGTGGTACGTGCAATGCCGGGTCACCTTGATGCCCAGCGCGGCCACCTTGCCCAGGCCCTTGAAGGGGTCGCGCGGGTCGGCCGGCTCGGTCAGCGCTGCATGCGCGAACGGGTCGTTCAGGCGCACGTAGATGCCTGGGGCGCCTGCGACACGGTGGCCTGTCACGCCGAAGTGCATCAGCGTGCGGATGATGGCTTCTTCGAGGCGGTAGACGTATTCCTTGACGAAGTAGCCGCGGCGGCGCAGATCCAGCAGCGGATAGGCCACCACCTGGCCGGGGCCGTGGTAAGTCACCTGCCCGCCCCGGTTGGTCTGGACCACCGGGATGTGGCCGGGACCAGGCGGGTTGAGCAGCACGTGCTCGGCCTTGCCAGCCAGCCCTTGCGTGAACACGGGCGGGTGTTCGCACAGCCAGATTTCGTCGGGCGCCTCCGGCGCGCGGGCCTCGGTGAAGGCCTGCATGGCGGCAAAGGTGGGGGCGTAGTCGACCCGACCCAGATGGCGTACAAGGGTGGCAGCAGAGGAGTTCACAACCCTGCTTTGTACCTCAGGCCGCGGCCCGGCGCTGGAACAGCGCGCCCGGCAGACGCGCCACCACACCCATGAGCTCCAGCTCCAGCAGCCGGGCGCCCAGCTCGGCCGGCGGCAAGCCGGTGCGCGCGGCCAGCGCCTCCTGGCTGACCGGGTCGAAGCCCATGGCCGCCACGAGCGGGTCGCCGTGGTCATCGGGGTCGCCCTGCGCCGTGTCAGGTACCGCTGCACGCGGGGACGACACAGCTGGCAGCGTGGCGAGCTGCAGCTCTTCCATCACATCGGCGGCGGTCTCGACGAGCTTGGCACCCTGCTTGATCAGTGCATGGCAGCCGCGAGACTGTGGCGCATGGATGGAGCCGGGAATGGCCATGACCTCGCGCCCCAGCTCGGCCGCCAGCCGCGCGGTGATGAGCGAGCCAGACTGCACGGCCGCCTCAATGACGAGCGTGCCCCGCGACAGGGCCGCGACGATGCGGTTGCGCCGCGGGAAATTGCCAGCCAGTGGCGGCGTGCCCAGCAGGAACTCCGACAGCAGCAGACCGCGGTGGGCAATCTGCTGCGCCAGGCGGGTATGGGCCTTGGGGTAGACCAGATCCAGCCCGGTGCCGACCACGGCCACCGTGCCGCCCGGCCGCCCCGGCTCGGGCAACAACACCTGGCCGGCCAGCGCGCCTTCGTGGGCGGCGGCATCAATGCCGCGCGCCAGGCCCGAGACCACCGTGACGCCGGCGGCGCTCAGGGCCTGGGCAAACATGCGGGCGTTGTCGATGCCCTGGGCAGTGGCGTGCCGGCTGCCGACGATGGCCACCGAGGGGGCCTGCGCCAGCGACAGGTCGCCTTCGGCAAACAGCACCAGCGGCGGGTCACTGGCCTGCAGCAGCGCAGGCGGGTAATCGGCGTCGCCCAGGGTGAGCAGCGCGCGGTGGGGCGCCGCCTGCAGCCAGGCGGTGGTGCGCGCGACATCGTCGTCCAGCCCCTCGGGCGGGCGCATCAGCGCCTGCCGCTCGCGGGGCGTCACCAGTTGGGCCAGCGTGGCCTCGGGCGCATCGAAAATGGCCTGGGGCGAGCCCAGGGCCAACAGCAGGCGTCGCGCGGTGCCGGGCCCGATGCCGGGGCTCCGCACCAGGCGCAGCCAGGCCTGCTGCTCCTCACTGTGTGATTGCATGGTCGTTGGACGCCCATCTGCCGGGGGCGCCGCCGGTTGTCGGCCCGGCGGGTGTCGCCGCCGGGGCCGGATAGGGGGTCAGGGCTGCGTGAAGCGGTCGCCGGGCTTGACCGGCTCCTGCACGTTCAAGATCAGCGCATACGACATGCGGTCGAACACGCGGAAGACGAACAACAGGCCATGGCGCTCGTCCGGCAGCTTCATGGCCGCACGGTCTTCCGAGGTGCGGTCGCGCACGACCTGGCCGTCGCGCCACAGCGCCAGCACATGACCGCGCTCCAGGCCGTCCCGGCTGCCGCGGTTCAGCGCCACGATGTGGTTCTGGCCGGCGCTCATGCCGTCGCCATAAATGGACACGACCTGGCCGGCCACATCCTGTGCCGGGGCCCGCGGTACGACGTTGTCGAAATCACGCGGCGCGGTGGGCGCCAGGCGATCGCCCACGGTGGCCTCCTGGCGCAGCGCGGTGATGGTGAAGGTCGAGGGGATGACCAGCGGCTGGCCATCGGCGCCCGTGCCTTCTGCGCCTTCACGTGTCAGCGCCAGGCTGCCCACATACTGCGCCTCGAAACCCAACACCTCTTGGGTGGCCGGATCGCGCAGCGGCTTGGGCTCGCGGAACAGACGGAACTCGCGACGGCCCGCCAGATCGCCACGGACATAGGCGGTTTCACCACGCGACACCATCACGCGGCCTTCCTGCGTGGCCACGATGCGCGGCGCGCGCAGCAGCTCGTCGCTGCTCTGGAAGATGACGGCTTCGTTGAAGAAGGGCTCAAGCAGGTGGACCGGCACCGACGAGATCGCGTCGTCGATGCTGCCTTCGCGCACGCGCGGGCTGAGCTTGACCGTGCCACCATCGCCGCCAACCGGCTGCCCCAGACGCAGGCGGGCGCGGCCGTCGCGCTTTTCCAGGTAGAGCACCTGGCCGGGGAAGATCAGGTGGGGATTGCGAATCTGTTGCAGGTTCATGCCCCACAGCTCGGGCCAGCGCCATGGCGACTTCAGGAACAGGCCCGAAATGCCCCACAGCGTGTCACCGCGCTTGACGGTGTAGGAGTCAGGCGCGTTGGGCGACAGCTCGGACAGCGGCACGCCAGCCTGGGCCACCTGTTGCGCGGTGGCTTTCTGTTGCGAAGTGACGGGGTAGTTGGGAAAGCCCTGCGCCAGGGCCAGACCGCTGCCTCCCACACCCAGGGCCACGAGGACAGACAGACTCAGGGCGCGGGCAGACGGCATACACTGGCTCATGAAAACGGTCTCCGAAGACGGCCAAAACCTTGACGAACGACATGTCGACGCCAATTTCGGCAAAATGAGGACATTGTTCGGCTGATTCTGCCCGCAAATTCGCGGGCGTCGCAACGAATATTGCCCTGTGTTACGCCTGCTCGACCCTGGCATTTGCCGGGGCTCGTTGTGCGGCTTCCACAACCGACGAGCCTTCGTTCCTGCCCTGCCCCACACCATGGCCCTGCTGCCCATCCTGCATTACCCCGACCCCCGCCTGCACACGGTGGCCAAGCCTGTGGCCCAAGTGGATGACCGCATCCGCCAGCTGGTCGACGACATGCTGGAGACCATGTACGACGCCAAGGGCGTGGGCCTGGCGGCCACGCAGGTCAACGTGCACGAGCGCGTGGTGGTGATCGACACCAGCGAAGAACGCAACGAGCCGCGCGTGCTGATCAACCCGGAAATCGTCTGGGCCAGCGACGAGATGATCGTCTGGGAAGAAGGCTGCCTGTCGGTGCCCACGATCTACGACAAGGTCGACCGTCATGCCCGCGTACGGGTGCGGGCGTTGAACCGCGATGGCGACACATACGAGTTCGAGGCCGATGACCTGCTGGCTGTGTGCGTGCAGCACGAACTCGACCATTTGCTGGGCAAGGTGTTCGTGGAATACCTCTCGCCGCTCAAGCGCAACCGCATCAAGACCAAGCTGGTCAAGCGCGCGCGTGACGCGCAGTCCGCCTGATGGCGGGCGCGACCAACCGGCCGCTGAAGGTCGCCTTCGCCGGCACACCGGAGTTCGCCGCCGAAGCGCTGCGCGCGCTGCTGGCCGCCGGTTTCGACGTGCCGCTGGTGCTGACCCAGCCTGATCGGCCCGCCGGCCGGGGCATGAAGCTGCAGGCCTCGCCGGTCAAGCAACTGGCGCAGCAGCATGGCATCGCGGTGTCCCAGCCCCACAGCCTGAAACTGGATGGCAAGTATCCGGACGAGGCTGCCGCCGCCCGTGAAGCCATGCTGGCCAGCGGCGCTGATGTGCTGGTGGTGGCGGCCTACGGTCTGATCCTGCCGCAGTGGGTGCTGGACTGGCCGCGCCTGGGCTGCCTCAACATCCACGCCTCGCTGCTGCCACGCTGGCGGGGCGCCGCGCCCATCCACCGCGCCATCGAAGCAGGCGACGCCGAAACCGGCATCACCATCATGCAGATGGACGCCGGGCTGGACACCGGCGCCATGCTGCTGATTGAGCGTGAGCCCATCCGCGAAGACGACACCACCGCCGTGCTGCATGACCGGCTGGCCACGCTAGGCGGCCGACTCATCGTCGAGGCGCTGGAGATGGCCGCCTGCGGCGGACTGAGCCGCACGGCGCAACCGGCCGAGGGCATCACCTACGCGCACAAGATCGACAAGGCCGAGGCCGCCATCGACTGGCAACTGCCGGCCCGGACGTTGGCCCGCCGGGTACGCGCCTTCGACCCCTTTCCGGGCTGTACCTTCATGCTCGACACCGCCAAAGGGCCCGAAACCATGAAACTGTGGGCGGCTGGCGTCGTGCCAGCGTCGGGGGCGCCCGGCGAGGTGCTGCAAGCCCAGGGCGACAGCCTGATCGTGGCCTGCGGCGAGCAGGCGCTGGCATTGCGCACCCTGCAGCGGCCGGGGGGAAAGCGCATCAGCGTACGTGAATTCATGCAAAGTTGCGCTGTGCCGGCGCGCCTGGCTTGAAACTTCGGGTTGGCCACCCTATCTGATGGCTGCCACCCTGTCGTGGCGTGTTTTGTCGACCTGCTGAACGGGTTTGGAGGCCCGCACACATGTTCAACATGATGAAAACCGCCATCCTGATGGCGGCCATCACCGCCCTCTTCATGGCCTTGGGCCAGATGATTGGCGGGCAGTCCGGGATGATGCTGGCCCTGGTGGTCGCGCTCGGCATGAACTTCTTCAGCTACTGGTTCTCGGACAAGATGGTGCTGAAGATGTACAACGCCCGCGAGGTGGATGCCACCACGGCGCCGCGCTTCTACGCCATGGTCAAGGAGCTGGCCGACCGCGCCCAGTTGCCCATGCCCAAGGTCTACCTGATTGACGAGGCCGCCCCCAACGCCTTTGCCACCGGCCGCAACCCGGACAACGCGGCCGTGGCGGCCACGACCGGCATCATGCGCCTGCTCAGCGAGCGCGAGTTGCGGGGCGTGATGGCGCACGAGCTGGCCCACGTCAAGCACCGCGACATCCTGATCAGCACCATCAGCGCCACGATGGCCGGCGCCATCTCGATGCTGGCCAATTTCGCGATGTTCTTCGGCGGACGCGATTCCGAAGGCCGGCCGGCCAACCCCATCGTGGGCATTGCCGTGGCCATCCTGGCGCCACTGGCCGCAGGCGTGATCCAGATGGCCATCAGCCGCGCGCGTGAGTTCGAGGCCGACCGGGGTGGGGCCGAGATTTCAGGCGACCCCCAGGCGCTGGCCAGCGCGCTGCAGAAGATCGACCACTACGCCCGTGGGATTCCGCTGCCAGCGGCCGAGGCCCACCCGGAAACCGCCCAGATGATGATCATGAACCCGCTGTCTGGAGGCGGCCTGCGCGGGCTGTTTTCGACCCACCCGGCCACCGAGGAGCGCATCGCCCGCTTGATGGCCATGGCCCGCGGGGTGTGAGGCCTGTCACGTTTCCCACCGCTTTCTGGCCTGCAGACCACCTGCAACCCACTTGAATGAAGGGGGTGCGGCATCAAGCTGCACCCCCTTCTGTCCGATACAGGCCGAACGCGCCCGGAAAGCCGGGACATTTTCTATTCACGGGACCGCGCATGCAGGTGGACATCGAGAAGACCGAACAGGAATCCCGCTGGTTGCAGCGGGGCGCCTGGCTGGTGCTGATCCTGGGGGTGAGCTTCAGCCTGCTGGGCTGGTGGCACACCGCCCAATCCGTTCAGACCGAAGCCGATGAGAGATTGAAGCTGCAGTCGCAGCAGCTGCGGGTACAGCTGCAGCATCTGGTCACCGAGCACCTGCAGATCCTGTCGTCCTTCCAGGCCATGTTCCAGGCCCGCCCGGATCTGGATCGCCGTGCCTTCAACCGGCAGTACCAGTCGCTGGACACCGCACAGCGCTATCCGTCCTTGCTGGCCGTGCAGTATGCCGAACTCGTCCCTCGCAACCGCCTGCCCGATCTGGTGGCACGGGTACGCAGCGACCGCAGTCTGATGCCAGAGGGCTATCCGGATTTCGAGGTGCATCCCGGATCCGACCGCGACTGGGTGCTGCCCATCGTGTTCAACGAGCCCATGATGCGCAATCGACCCGCGTTCGGGTTCGACATCCTGTCGACGGCAGCCTTGCGCGACGTTGTTGAGCGCGCGCGCGACCAGGGCCGGGCGCAGACCTCCGCCCCCATCGAACTGGTACAGGGCGGGCTGGGCTTTGTCGTGCGCCTGCCGGTTTACCAGCCAGGCCTGCCGCTGAACACGACCGCGCAGCGGCGCGCGGCTTTCAGCGGCACGCTCAGCGGGGTCTACCGGGCGCAAGACCTCCTGATGGAGGTCGCACGCATCCACGACTGGTCGGACTGGCACTGGACGGTGCAGGACGTCACCGACAAGCCTGTTGCCCTGTTCGACACCGCCCGCATTCAGGCCGGTGCGCTGCACACCCAGGCCACCGCGCGGGATCGGCTGCAGAGCCATGTGGACATGGGCGGTCGCCAATGGCTGCTGACCCTGCACCGCGAGCCCGTGCGGGCGGCCATCCAGCCGTATCCGCTCGCGGTGCTGTTTGGCGGACTGACGGGCGCCTTCGGGCTGGCCATGGCGCTGCGCGTGGGGGCCAACCGCCACGCCAAGGCCGCCCGCATGGCTCGGCGCCTCAGTGCCGAAGCCCGCCAGAACGAACACCGGCTGCGCTCGGTCCTGGATCACACGGTCGACGGCATCCTCACGCTCAATGAGGAAGGCCGTATCCTGAGCGTCAACCAGGCCGTGTGCCGCATCTTCGGCCACGGCGAAGCCGACCTGCTCGGCCAGCCGCTGGGCAAGCTGCTGCCTGCCGCGCAGCCGGCCAGCGACCAGACTGGCATCCAGCCCTTTCTGGATCGCCTGCGGGTGGGCATGGACGGCGTAGGGCGGCGTGCGGAAGGCCAACGGGCCGGCGGTCAAACCTTCCCGGTGGACCTGGCCCACAGCCAGATGGCGCTGGACGGAGAGAACCAGCTGATCGTCATCCTGCGCGACCTCAGCGCACAGGAAGCGGCCGAACGCGCCATCATCGAAGCGCAGCGTCAGCTCAATGAAGTCGACGAGATGCGCCGCGTGATCGTCAACAACGCGCCGTATGCGATCTTCGTGCTCAACACGCAGGGCATCATCCAGGCCGTGAACCCGGCCGGCGAGCGTCTGGTCGGGCACCGGGCACAGGATCTCGTGGGGCGATGCACGACCCAGCGCTTCTTCGACCCGGATCAGGTGACCGAGCGCGCACGGCTGCTGTCGCTGCGCCTGAATCAGCCGCTCAGCGAGCTGGACGTGCTCACCCACTTGGCTCAGGAGTCGCCCGGTCTGCCCAGCGAATGGCACATGCTGCGTGCCGACGGCAGCCATCTGGTGGCGGAGATCCTCGTGACCGAACTGCGCAACGAGTTGGGCAACCTCACGGGCTACCTGGCCATGGCCCACGATGTGACCCTGCGCCGCGAAGCCGAGAACCAGCTTCAGCACATGGCCATGCACGACGCTTTGACGGCCCTGCCCAACCGCAACATGCTGCAGGATCAGCTCAAGGCCTGCCTCGCGCAGGCCGAACGCGACGGCCGCCACCTGGCCATGATGTTCCTCGACCTGGACCGCTTCAAGAAGATCAACGACAGCCTGGGCCACCACATTGGCGACAGCGTGCTGATCGAGGTGGCGCGTCGCCTGCGCATGGGCATGCGCACCTCCGACATCGTGGCACGCCTGGGCGGCGACGAGTTCGTCGTGCTGTTGCCGCAGATTGCCTCGGCCGACGATGGCGAGTACGTGGCGCGCAAGGTGCTGGACCTGTTCAAGGAGCCGCTGCGCATCGGGCCCCACGAGCTGCGCGTCACGCCCAGCATTGGGCTGGCCATCTACCCCGACCACGGCAAGGACGCCATCACGCTGATGCGCCACGCCGATCTGGCCATGTATCAGGCCAAGAACGACGGACGCAACCGCTTCGAGGTGTATGCCGAGAGCATGCAGCAATCGACCGCCGACACACTGGTGCTCGAGAACGACCTGTACAAGGCGCTGGAGCGCCAGGAGCTGCGCCTGCACTACCAGCCCCAGTTCGACTGCGCCACCGGGCGCATCACCGGCGCCGAGGCGCTGCTGCGCTGGGAGCACAACGGTCGTCTGGTGCCGCCGTCTGATTTCATTCCGCTGGCCGAAGAAACCGGCCTCATCGTCGCCATGGGCGAGTGGGTGCTGCGCGAAGCGTGCACGCGCGCCCAGGAGTGGCGCGTGCGCACGGGCTGGCCGCTGCGCATGAGCGTGAACCTGTCGGCCGTGCAGCTGGATCAGCCCGATGTGGACGACGTGGTCTCGCGCGCACTGCAGGAAACCGGCCTGCCGGCCACCGCGCTGGAGCTGGAAATCACGGAGAGCGTGGTCGTGCGTGAATCCCTGCGCGCCGCCGATGTGCTCAACCGCCTGCGCGCGCTCGGCGTGAGCATCGCGATCGACGACTTCGGCGTGGGCTACTCCAGTTTTGCCTACCTGCGCGAGCTGCCGGTCAACCGCTTCAAGCTGGACCGCAGCTTCCTGGTCAATGTGCCGCAATCGGTGGGCGACAGCCGGCTGGTGGGCGCGCTGATCGCGATGGGCCACCGGCTGGATGTGGGCATCGTCGCCGAGGGCGTCGAAACCGAGGCCCAGGCCGAGTTCCTGCGCGGCCATGGCTGCGACGAGGCCCAGGGCTACCACCTCGGTCGGCCGATGAAGGGCGAGGTGTTCGAGGCACTGCTGCTCGAACACGCTGCCCACACCGAACACGCCCAGGCCAGCCCCAAAGAGGCGCAGCCCACCGCACCGAGCGTCCAGGCCCTGTCCTGATCGTTTCCCGGCCGGGGGGGGCGCGCCGCGCGAGGGGCATGCGCACGCTCGGGGACGAGATCACGCCATGCCGCGCTGCGCGGCGCGATGCCGGCACGTTAAATGCCGCACGTTCGCCACGCAAACTTCCGTGGCCCCACCATGACACCCCCTCCCCGCCCCCAAGGGGACGTCGATCCTGCCTGCATCGATGTCCAGCGAAGACGCATCCTCAAACAGATGGGGGCCACCGCGTGGGTCTCGACCCCCGCGGGCATCGCCCTGGTGGGCGCCTCGGCCCACGCCCAGACCAGTTCCCAACCCGTGCTGGAACGGCTGGCAGCCCGCCTCAACCTCGTCAGCCGGCACACCATGGCAGGCGTGGCGGCCTTTTCGGTGCCCGGCAATGACCTCTACTCGATGGCGCAAGGCCAATGGGAGCCCACGCCCGGCGGGGTGAGCGCCAGGACGGACGCCTTTCTGGGCTACATGTTCGACAACTACCTGCCGCTGCCGGGCGCGTCCCAGCTGGCCACGGCGCTGGCCGAGCCGTTCTACCGCACCCGCATGCGCCTGGGCGACGGCACCAGCACCCTGTTCGGCTCGGCCATCGAGAGCGTGCTGTCCGCGCTGGACGCGGTGCCGCTGTCCCTGCTGCTGACCTTGATGCTCAACGGGCTGGCCGTGGTGGTGCGCCCCTCGAGCGCGCTGACCTTGCTGGGCGCGCCGTTTTGCGCCCTGTCCTGGCAGGACAAGGCCAAGGTGTTCGGCCTGATCGAAGCCCCGGGTGACGACGGCATGCGCCTGATCAGCGACAAGCTGATGGACCCGCTGAGCCGCACCGCCGTGGGCTATGTGCAGTTGTCGGCCGCCGGGCTGCTGACCTTCGCGGCGGCGGGCGCCTATGGCGAGTGGGCAGCCATCAACCCGCTGACCCGCCGCCTCAATTTCACGCCTGTGGGGTGGCAGCAGTCGAAGTACGAGGGCCCATCCATCGGGTGGAACGAGTTCAAGGGCTACTACCAAGACCGCAGGAGTGCTGACCATGCGTGACGTGATCGTGATCGGCGCAGGCGGCGGTGGTGCCGTGGTCGCCAAGGAACTGGCCGCGCGCGGCCTGGACGTGTTGATGCTGGATGCGGGGCCCGCCCACGCCAAGCCAGACACCGACTGGACGCAACTGGAGGACGACCAGAACAACCTGTTCAAGGGCGCCTTGCGTTGGGGCCCGTCGGACCGGACCAAAACGGGCTGGCTGCGCGACACGCCGCAGCCTTCGTTCATCAACCAGGTGGCCGGCGTGGGCGGCACGACCACCCATTACTTCGGCAACAGCCCGCGTGCGATGCCGGGTGTCTTCGCGGGCTACGCGGGCGCCGACGCGGCGTTGTACGACACGGCCCACCGCTTTCCGTTCCGCTACGACGAGCTGGTGCCCTACTACCGCTGGGTCGAGGCCATCCTGCCCGTGCAGACCGCCGCCATGGGCACCAAGGAGGCGGCGTTCTTTCGCGGCTGCGAAGGCATCGGCCTGCCCGTGCAGACGTCGAAGGACATCACCCGGGACGCCTTTCGGCCACAGGAAAACGCCATCCTGCAGCCCGAAGGCTGGGCGGGGCGAACGAACGACCCGGCGCGCTTGCAGTATCCGCAAGCCAAGGGCTGCACTTTTTGCGGTCATTGCTACCAGGGCTGTGCCATGCCGCGCCAGGCGCCAGTCAACCTCAAGGCCAAGCGCGCCACCAACGTCAGCTACGTGCCGATGGCGAAGACCGCGGATCTGTGGATGCCAGGCGGCAAAGCCATCACGCTGCGCGCCAATGCGTTCGTCACCCGGATTCACACCACCCGGCGCAACGGCGAATTGGAAGCCAGCCGGGTCGACTGGCGTGACGTGCGCAGTGGCCAGCGCCACACCGAAGAGGCGCGCGTGATCGTGCTGGCGGCGGGCGTGGTGGAGAGCCCCCGACTGTGGCTGAACAGCGACCTGCCGGATCCCAACGGCTGGGTGGGCCGCGGACTCACCGAGCACGCCTTCGACTGGCTCATCGGCGTCATGCCCTACGACACGGAGTCGAGCAAGGGGCCTGCCTCGGCGGCGCGTGCTGACTTTCCCGGCTCAGGTGCCCTGGAAAACGTCGGCCTGACGCCCGGCATCCAGGCCCTGGCCTCGAACTTCAGTGACAGTGGCATTCGCGGCGCGTACGACCTGGGCCTGGGCGAGACCGGCCCCTGGACGGGCAAGGCCGGCCGCGCCGTCGGGCGGGAGCTCAAGGACATGATGGGCGATGTCAACCGCCTGCTCAACGTGCTGGTGATCACCGACGACGATGTGGAGGCGCAGAACCGGGTGACGCTGTCGCGCATCTTCCCGCGCGACGAGCACGGCGCCATCCCGCGGGTCGAGATCGCCAAACGGCAGCGCAGCGCGCGCACGCTCAGGAACCGTCGGCAACTGGCAGAGAAGGCTGCCCATATCCTGAAGGCGGCGGGCGCGACCAAGATCCTGCGCGTCGACTTCCCGCCCTTTCTGCTGCATTTGCAGTCGTCGATGCGCATGGGGCTGAGCGCCGACAACTCGGTGCTCGACGATCAGGGCGAAGCGCGTTGGGTCAAGCGGCTGTATGTGGCCGACAACGCGGCGCTGGCCAATGGCTACGGCGGCGTGAACCCGACGCTGACCACCCAGGCCCTGGCCACGCGCACCGCCGAAAAGATCTTCCAGAAGTACTTTGGCGGCGAGGCATGGGTGGGGCGCGAGGGCCCCATCAGCTCGGTCGATGATCGGGTGACGCAGGCGGTGCTGGCGCGGGGACTGTGAGTTCAGTCGGTTTCCAGCACGTTGGCCACCTTGGCCACCCGCACGCGCTCCACGTAGCTGGGCCGCGTCACACTGGCGTTGTCAGGACACGTTGCCGCCGCGCCATTGCAGGCCGTGGCCGTGACCGTGTAGAGCCGAACCGTGCGCGGGGTCCCGGCGCTGGTTTCGCCTTCGATGTAGGAATCCGATTGGCAAACCACCGTCACGCGCACGCCCATGGTGCTGCGCAGATCCAGCGTCTGCGTGCTGCCCGCGCAGGTGGTCCAGCTTCCCCGCAGCGCCTGGAACATGCCCCACTGCGCACCGGCGTAAGCACCTTGAAAGGCCCGCGCACTGTCCAGATCCTGGGCGAGCGTGGTCTGCTGCGTCCACGTGAGCCGCAGAATGGCGGCCCCCAGCGTGGCCAGCATCACCAACACAACCATGGCGGCGATCACCCCCAGGCCCCGCTGACGACCGACGCGGCAGGCGTGCGGATGACGTGGCTGACACTGCTGCAAGTCCGGCATGGTCATGGTACGTTCATCACGTGGGCGCCCACGGCCAGACTGGCCGTTTCGCCGTTGCGGGCCAGCTCCAGATTCATCCACATGAAGCCGCTTTGCTGGGTAGCACCCTGGTTAGGGTCATAGACGAAGGTACAGCTGCGCACCCGGGTGGCCAACACATCGGCTGACCCCACGGCAGGGCAGCTGGTCGGATATGTCGACGTGAAGCTGCGCTTGAGCCGATAGAGCGTGCCCTTGCCGTTGCCTTGGGCATCGAGCGTGCCATCGGCGCCGCTGCAGATGTAGAACACCGCCTGCTCGCTGTTGGACACCAGTTGAAAGCGCCCGGCCCGGTACCCCGGTGAAATCGACAGCGCATTGATCGTCAGGCGCAGCTTGCCTTGCGAGGCCGTCGGCGTGGCCACGGCTGTCAGCGCAGAGCGGTTGGTGCCCTCGTACACATCGTTGCCGTTCTGGTTGTTGATCACGACCCAATCGCCCACCGACGGCGTGCGCACCGGCGCGGTCAGCGTGTCAAAGGTGGTGACGGACCGAGTGGGATCCACGAACGCTGCGCAGGTGCCGCTGGGCGAACTACAGCCTGGGGGGCTGTCGTTGGTGACGTCCGGCCCCTGACGGTAACGCCCGCCACCGATGCTGGGCACCAGTTCGAAGCACTGCGCATTGGGCATGCGGATGGAGTTGGGCACCGCGGTGCGCACATCGCGCACGATGCGGCGCAGCGCCGTGTCAGCCTGGTCGCTCAGATCCGATCGCGCGCGGGTGTCGGTGTAGGCGTCGAGCGCCGGGCGCACGAAAACCACGATGGTGGCGGCAATGATGCCCGTGATCACGATGACCACAATGAGCTCGACCAGCGTGAAGCCACGCTGGTTCGGTGAGACGGCCGGACCGCGTAGGAGTGGAGCGGGGCGCGCCATCATTGTGCGTAGTTGGTTCGCCAGCCGATCAGCGTGATGCTGTCGCTGCCGCGACTGGCCGTGACCGTGATGCGGCGCGCATCCGTGACACCTTCCAGCGTGCCAAGCTCGACAGCCACGGTCACCGAATAGCCGTTGAGGTTGGCGATCGGCACACCATCCAAGTTGCAGATCTGCCCGGTGGTCGCATAACCGTTGTAGTCGCCGATGTCATTGAACACGGCGCGGGCGCAGCCGGCTGCGGCCACATTGGTCGCCGTCGCAAATGGCTTGAGCGTGATCTCTTCAAGCATCTCTTCTGCAATCGACATGAGCTGCTTGCGCACCACCGGATCCACACTGGATCGCACGCCGGTATTGAACACGCTGAGCAGCCCGGCCAGGCCCACGCCGATGATGACGATGGCCATGATCATCTCGATCAATGTGAAGCCGCGGGTGCCCGGGCGCCCCTTACTCGACATGGCCAGTTTCCCCCCTGACGGTGATGGCGCTGGCGCCGGTCAGGCTGATGGTGCGATTCGATGCCGTGGTACCCGCGCCCGTGGTGGTGACACGGCCATCTGGCTGAAAAAACAGCACCCCTGCGGGCGTGACCGTGGTGAGCATGGCCGGGTTGTCTGCCGTGGCAAACGCCGCCCCGCCGGTCGGCCCCGCCAGCGACTGATTGCACGAAGTCGCCGGATTGGCCGAAGCGATCGTCAACGTCACGGTGGTGTCGGCCACAGTGGCGCACACCAGCCGACGGTGGCTCACGGCCGTTTTCTGCGCATACCGCAGCGAGGTGACCACGCCATCGCGCCAGCTGTCGTCGCGCAGGGCGACCGTGGCCTGAAGACGGGGCATCACGCTCACGGCCAGAATGCCCACCAGCACCATGATGATGATGAGCTCGGTCAGCGTGAACCCACGCTGCGCGCGACGATCAGAACACGTCCTGCGCATGCACCGCCTTGCTGGTTTCGGGTTTGAACACGCCGAACGTGGCACGCGCCGACGGATCCCGGTCATGCGTGCTCGCGCAGCTGCCATTGAGCGCGCGCAGCCAGTCTTGCTGCGCACCCGTGCTGCTCGGACGCGGGGTGCTGGCACAGGATTGGTCGGTCGCGGCACTGCCCAGGTTGACAGCCAGCTCCACCGTGCCGGTCGCCCCTCCCGTGGGCGCAGACAACACCAGACTGCCCGTGCCGCTCGACACGGTGACGTTGCCGGTCGGCGTGGTGGTCCACGTGGCGGTCTCAGCGCCCTTGTGATCGCGGTATGGCCCCCGGGCGACATGGCCGGTCTGGATCACCGTGCAGCTGTCGGCCGCATTGATGGCCCAAGCCTTGCCTGTCCAGTAGTGCACCTGGATGGGGACGGCCAGCGTGCTCTTCTCGCTGCCGAAGGCGTTGAAGAGACGCAGACGGCCGCTGCGCAGCGAAGGCCCCTGCTCGGTCTGGCCGACGGAGCTGACCGTCACGCCCGATTCCGTGTAGGCGGCACGCAAGGTGACACTGGCGGGTGCTGTGAGCTTGTCGGTGAAGGTGAAGCGCTGAGTGGCCAACGTGGCGTTGCCCGCACTGAACGTGGCCGCCGGCAGGCTGGTGGTTGCCAGACTGCCCAGCCCCGCATTCGTGGCAGCAGAGAGGGTGACCGCCCGAGCAAAGTTGGGCGAAGTGTTGGCACTGCCGTCGAAGTTGGCCACGACCGCATTGGCGGCGTTGCGCGCCCGCACCGTCATGCTGAAGGTCTGGCCACTGTAGGTGAAAGTGCCACAGGCTTGGGCGCCCACCTCCACCACAAAGTGATCCGGCACAAAGGGCCCGACGGCACCCGCCGGGCCGCTGCCCGTGCTGCCGCTGACATTCAGACCCGAGCTCAGGTAGTTGCTGCTGGTGGCCGTCAGGTCGGCATTGCCCACCTCTGACCAGCTCAGGTTGCTGGCCGTGGCCACGCCGCTGCTGAAAGCGCCGAGGCTGCCCGAGAACGTACCGTTCTGGGCGCCGGTGCCCGTGGGCTGGCGCCGGGTGAAGCTCAGCGTGGCCGACGCCGCCGAGGTCTCGCGGCCGAAGTTCGAGGTCTTCACCCCCGCGCGGTTGACAGCTGTCACCGTGGCGGCAAAGTTCCGGCCCGCCTTGATGGGCCCGGCCGTCACATCACTGAAGGCAAACGACGCGGGTGCGGCCACAAAGGTGTCCGCACCCGTCATGCTGAGGCCGGCATCAGCGCCACTGCCGGTGTAGCTCGCCGTGAGCCCCACCACACCCGCATCGGCATAGTCGACCGCCGCGGTGGCCACCCCGCTGGCATTGAAGTTGAGCGCCACGCTGCGCCCAGTGCCGTCGCACACCGCTGCGGCGTTGTTGCCCGCATTGAGCGCGTTGCCCGCCACACGAACGGGTACGAAGCCTGTGGTGGGGTTGCTGTAGCTGCAGCGGAAGTTGACCGTCTTGCTGCCGGTGAAGGCCGGCGCACAGGCCAGGCTGTTGTCTGCCTTGCGCACGGCGCTGATGTTGACCGACTGGCTGTCGCCTGCAACGTGGTTGGGCACGTCGAACAGAAATCCGGCTTCGGCCATGGTCTGGCTGCAACTGCCGCCACTGCTGGGCGTGGCGCCCATGCCGCAGTACACGGCCGGGGCACTGGAGGGCGCGGGCGACAGGCCGGTGAGGCCGACGGTATAGGCCTGGGCCTGCGTCAGTTGCGCCTGTACCGTGGTGCTGCTGGCGCCCGGCGTGATTGAGAACGCAGCCCCCGTCGGGTAGTGGACCGAGCCACCCGAGACGGACAGGCTTCCGCTGAGCCCGCCGGTATACAGCGAGCTGCAGTCCGCGTTGGAACAGGCCGTGATGGTGTAGGTGTTGGGTGTGCAGGTCAGACCAGTAGCACCACTGGCGACGCGGACATGGTGCAGTGCCGCACCCACGGTCAGGTTGCAACTGTTGCCGGAGGCAGGCGTCACACCCATCCCACAGAAGAACCGGGGCGTGTTGGTGGGCGTGGGCGTATGGGCCGACATGCCCAGTGTGGCGGTGCCCGTGGCAGTGAAGCGCAAGGTGACGCCGGTCGAGTTGACGGGGCCAGCCGGGATCGAGAAAGACGCAGACGGTGTGTAGCTGCCAGCCACCCCCGACACGGTGAGCGTGCCGGTCACGCCGTTGATGTAGGGCTGAGAGCAATCCGCATTGCCGCAAGCCGTCACCGTCACCGGCACGTCGGCGTTGCTGAATACCGAGGAAGAAGGGGTGGACAGGCGAAGGTGGTGCGGTGCCACCGCGCCGTCCACATAAGTCACAAAGTCGATGCGCATGGTCTGCGCGGTATCGGCCGACAAAAAGCCGCAGTTGCGGCACTCAAAGGTCTGGAACTCGACTTGCTTGATGCGCACGCCGTTGTCGGGCTGGTACTGCACGTAGACAGAGTGGTACTGGATGGCATCACCAAACAGCCAGCCCAGCAAAAGGTTGTACACATCTGCGAGCCAGTTGGCCGACACATAGGCGCCAACGCATTGGGCATCCCAGGACGTGCGGCAGTTCTTGAGAATCACGACGTTGTTGTTCTCAAGCGTGAGCCGAATGAACTGGGTGTTCTCGGAGTTGAACTGCACCCCCCACAGAAAGCCCACATAGGGTGTCGGATTGGTGAAGGTGATGCGCAGCGACGTGGCGTTGTCATTGACACCCGATGAGATGGCGGCATGGTTGCCTGCAAAGCCGGCCAACCCCGCGTTCGTGGCAGTCAGGCTGACGTTGCCAGGGCTGGTTCCGAGCAAACACAGCCCCAGAAACCTCGGGCAATCTCCGACCGACGTGGCCGACGTCATCCGCCCGGCACCTTCGCTGGCAATGGTGTTGGTGCTGAAATCGACTGTGCGCTGGTTGGCGGCCGTGGTGGGCGGCAGCGCACCCCAGCTGGTATAGACCGACAATCCTGCCCACGCGCCCAGGCTGCTACCGACCAGCCCGAGGGCCAGCAGCCACTGACCAAGCAGTTTGTAGAAACGGTTCAGCATGGGTGTACTCCAGACGCATGTCGCCACACGCTATCTGAACCGATTGTGAGAAACCGTGACGCTATCAAACCATGAAAAAAGGCACGCCTGGCGTGCCTTTTTCCGCATTGGGTGGCGTCAGTGCCGGTTTGGCATCACTGCCCTGCCCCCACGCCAGAAAAGTTCGCCGACAGGGTGGTGGAACCGACCGTTGTTGTCACACTGCAGCTACCCGGCGTCCCGTTACCGGTCATGGTCACGCTGGGAATGTTGTAGGTGTTGTTGCCCAGCGTAAACTGCCCGGGAGTAGCTGTAGCTGTAGCCCCCTGCAACAGCCCGATACCATCCCGGCAATTGGTGATAGCAACGCATTTGTTGGCGGTGACAGCGTGGCTCGTGGCGGAGCAGCCAGCATAGTTGATGGACATGGCGCTACCTAGATTGCCAGCCACGCCGTCCAAGGCGGACTTGGATGCGTCATCGCGCAGATCCAGGAACTTGGGCAGGGCCGTGGCAGCCAGGATGCCAAGAATCACGATGACCACAATCAACTCGATCATGGTAAAGCCGGTTTGGGTGCGTTTCATGGTGGGTACCTCGTTCAGATTCATGGAGGGGCCGGGGGCGTTATCCCGGTTATCGACAGTCGATTTCATGGCTTGAGAACTTTTTTCACGTGCGCCTGCGCTCATTTGCCCATCGTGGCGCCGCCCAGGTTCCACATGGGCAGAAACACACCAAGGGCCAGCAACAGCACGAGGCCGCCCATGAAGAAGATGAGGATGGGCTCGATCTGCTGCGACAGCGTTTTGAGCGCGTACTGAACATCGTTGGCATACATCTCCCCTACGTCGTCCAACAGTTCGTCCAACATGCCGGTTTCTTCACCGACGGCAATCATCTGCAGCACCAGCGGGGTGAACACCCCCGTACCGGCCGCTGCACTGGCCAGGGCCTCTCCACGCATGATGCGTTCACGCATGCCCTCGATGCATTTCGTGAGGTGGGCGTTGTCGGCTGTCAGCGCCACACCGGACAGCGCCCGTTCCAGCGGCACCCCGGCGCGCAACGACAGCGAGAACGCCCGTGTGAAGCGCGCGATCGCCGCTTTGTGCACGATGGGGCCCACCAGTGGCATGCGCAATACCAGCGCATCCCAGATGGGACGCCCCTGTGGCGACTTGCGCCAGCGCGTCCAGAAAAGGAAAGCGACCACGAAGGCACCCAGCATGCTCCAGCCATGCTCCAGCGTGAAGTTCGACGTGGCCACCAGAATCTGCGTGGGCACCGGCAGATCGGAGCCCAGGCTCTTGAACACCCCGGCAAAGGAAGGAATCACCATCACGTTGATCACGCCAATGGCCACGGCCATCGCGATCACGACAAATGTGGGATAGCGCAGCGCTGACTTGACCTGCTGGCTCATGAACATCTCGAACTCGAGGTGTTCGGTCATGCGCATGAAGACCTCCTCGAGCTTGCCCGAGGCCTCGCCCACGCGCACCATGGCCACGAAGAACGAGTCGAACACCTTGGGGTGGCGTGCCATGGCCGACGACAGCTCGAGGCCGGATTCCAAGTCACCTCGCAGATCGCCGATCACCTTTCGCAAGGTCGGGTTGGTGGCGGTTTCCTGCAGGCCCGCTAAAGCACGGAGGATGGGTACCCCCGCCTTAAACAGCGTGTGGATCTGCTTGCTCAGCAGCATCACGTCGGTCTGCGTGACCTTGGGTGCCATCCACGCCGGCGCGTTGACTGCTTGAGCTGCCTTGGCTGCCTGCAGCACATCTTCGCGGATGGTCAGCGGCACCCACCCACGAGCGCGCAGGTCGCCTGCCAGCGCAGCTGCCGAGGCCGCCTCCTGCGTGCCTTGTACCTGGCCGTTCGGCCCGCGGGCGGTGTAGTGAAAACGGCTCATTCATCCACCTGCGCACTCACGCGCATGGCCTCATCCACCGTGGTGCGGCCTTCCATCACCAGCCGGGCCGCATCGCGCTTGAGCGTGTGACCAGCCATGTGCTGTCGGCCGACCCGGGCGAACACGCCGGGCTCCGGATCCGACAGCGCCTCAATCAGCGGCAGCGTCATCTCCAGGAACTCGTACACCCCTGTACGTCCCCGGAAGCCCAGCTGGTTGCACTCGGCGCAGCCTTTGCCGTGGCGCAAGCGTGAAAGATCCACGTCTTCGCCCAGCATCTGGCGCAGCCACACCAGCTCCTGCGGCGTGGGCTCGTGGGGCACGGCGCAGTTGTTGCACAGCGTTCGCACGAGACGCTGCGCCACCACCAGCTGCAGCGACATCGCCACCATCCAGCGCGGCACGCCCATGTCGATCAGACGGGCAGGGGTCGACAGCGCGTCGTTGGTGTGCAGTGTCGACAGCACCAGGTGGCCCGTCATGGCCGCACGCATGCCGATTTCGGCTGTGGTCTTGTCGCGCATTTCGCCCACGAGGATCACATCCGGATCCTGGCGCAACGCCGAGCGCAACACGCGCTCGAAGCTCAGGTCGATCTTCTCGTGGACCTGCACCTGGTTGAGCCCGGGCAGACGGTACTCGACCGGGTCTTCGACAGTGATGATCTTGCGCTCGGTGCTGTTGAGCGCGTTGAGTGCGCCATACAGCGTGGTCGTCTTGCCGCTGCCAGTCGGGCCGGTCACCAGGATCAGGCCGCTGGGCTTGTCGATGGCGCGCGACAAGGCCTCGCGCATGCGCGGGGGCATGTCGAGCCGGGCGAGATCCAGCATGCCCGCGCTCTGGCTCAGCAAGCGCATCACGACCGATTCGCCGTGCTGCGACGGCAGCGTCGAGATCCGCACATCCACCGTGCCGTCTTTCAGGCGCACTGCAAAGCGGCCGTCCTGCGGCAGGCGCTTCTCGGAGATGTCCAGGCCCGACATCAGCTTCAGCCGCAGCGCCACGGCGCCGGCGATCTTCGAGTCGGCCTCGGTCTGCACATGCAGCACCCCGTCGATGCGGAAACGGATGCGCAGTTGCTTCTCTTGCGGCTCGATGTGAATGTCGGAGGCACGCAGGCGCAGGGCCTGCTCGAACACCGAGTACAACAGCCGCACCACTGGCGCGTCTTCGTTGCTGGTGGCGTCGATGCCAAGCAGATCACCCAGGTCGGATTCGACACTGGCCAGCTCCGAGGTCAGCTCGCGGGCGAGGCCTTCGATTTCCTGCTTGCTGCTGTAGACGCGGTCCAGCGCCGTCTGCAAGTGGGTCTCTGTGATGACGGCCAGCTCGACGCTGCGCTTGAGCAGGCGCGCCGCCTCATCGAACGCATAGATGTCGGTCGGGTCGGCAAAACCCACCAGCAAGCCAGCGGGGCCGTCGTCGAGCACGAGGGCGCGCAAACGACGGGCATGGGTCTCGGGCAACAGCTGCGCCAGATCGGGTCGCAGCGGAAAATGCGCCAGGTCGATGAAGGGCGCCCGCAACTGGCGCGCGACGGCCTTGGCGATCTGGGCCTCGGTGATCCAGCCGTGGTCGATCAGCACCTGGCCCAGCTTGCGCCCGCTGCTGCGTTGCTCGCCCAGCGCCTGGTCGAGCTGTTCCTGACTGACAAGGGCGTCCTGAACCAGCAGGTCACCCAGGCGGAAGCGTTGCGGGCGCGTCATGATCGTCCTCAGCGTTGGCCAGTGGCCTCGGTCACGTCGGCAGCCGCCACGCCTTGGGGCTGCGGCCAGGTGCCACCATCGTCCGAGACGATGGTCGGCTTGATGAGGATGACCAGCTCGTACTTGCTCCGACTGCTGCTCCGCTGACGGAACAGCCCACCCACCACGGGCGCTTCGCTCAGCCCTGGCACGCCACTGCGATCGCTGGACGAGTCCTGCTGCATCAGGCCGCCGATGGCCACCACCTCGCCGTCGCGCACCCGCACGATGCTGTCGGTTTCATTGATCGAACTCGAGGCCAACGGCAGCGTGTAGCGCCCCAGCGTGCCCAGGTCGATGGGCTTTTGCCGCTCGGTCACGACGCTCACGGTGGGGTGCACGTGCAGCATCACCGTGCCGTTGTCGTCGATCTGCGGGGTCACGTCCAGTGCGATGCCGCTGAAGAAGGGCTGCAGCGTCACCGTGGGCGAACTGGTGGTGGTGTTGCCATTGCTGGTCTGGTTGGTGGTGATGTTGGTGACGAACAGCTCGTCGCGCCCCACCTTGAGCACGGCCTTCTGGTTGTTGATGGTGGCAATGCGCGGGCTGGAAAGCACCCGCACGTCGCCCTGCGTTTCAAGAAAGGACACCAGGGCAGCAAACGAGGCAGACTGGAAGGCCAGGCCATAGAAGCCTTTGCCCAGCGCATCAGCCGTGGCCAGGGCATTGGGCAACACACTGCCGTTGGCGTTGGTCAGCGCGCCACTGTTGCTCAACGTGGTGCCGGGGGTGACGCCAACGGTACCCACCGTGCCACGGTTGCCATTGACCGACACCTGACGGAACAGCGACCAGTTCACACCCATTTGCGACGAGTCCGACAGGCGCACTTCGATGATCTTGGCCTCGAGCATCACCTGCCGCTCGATCGTGAGCTGCACCGCGCGCAGGTAGTCGGCCACTTGGCGCAGCTCCGACGGCGTCGCGCGCACCACGATGACGCCCGCGCCGGGGTTCAACGTGATGTTGCGGCCTTCCCGCCCGCCTAGCATCGATTTGAGCGAATCCTGGACGTCTTGCCAGAAGTTGGTGTCGGTCGTCATGCGCACGGCCGTCGTGTCGGCGCTGCCAGCGTTCGCGCCACCGGCAGCCGCCGCAGCGCTACCGCCCCCGCTTCCGCCGCTGCTGGCCTGCATGACAAAGTTCGAGTTCACCCGCAGGTCGGACGCGCCCTGACGCCGGCCGGGCAGGTAGCTGATGCGAAACAGGCGCGTCTGCACCGTGTTCGGATAGACAAAGACCCGGTTGCCAGAGGCGATGCGGTAGTCGTAGCCGTAAAGCTCACGCAGCGCTTCCAGCGCCTCGGGCACGGTGGTCTGACGCAGCTTGAGCGTGACGTTGCCCGTCACTTCGGGCGACACCAGCATGCTGTAGCTGCCATTGAGCCCCATCTGCAGGAACACCTGTGCAGCGGGCGCCTCATGGACCGCGATGTCAAAGCGTGCTTCCGGGGCTGGCGCGGTGGCCGGCGCAGGGCCTCGCACGGCCGGCGATGGCCGAGGCGCAACCCTTTGAACCACGGGGCTGTCGGCGTCGCCCTGGGTGACCTGGGCCAGTTCTGCAGGCGCAGCCGCCACCACGCGCGCCGCAGCAGGGACCGAGGTGAGCGTGAAGCTCAAGCGGTCGGCGCCGGCGTGCACGCCGCCTTGGGAAATGCCGACCATCAGGGCCATCCAGGTGCCAGCCGTCCGGGCGGTGCGTGGAAGGGAAGATCGCATCATGATGGTTCCTTTCGCGGTGCCACGACGGCTGTTCCGCGTTGTGTCAGCTTGTCGTGTCCGCCGGTGAGATGCAGGCGCCAGAGTCCGCCCGGCCCACGCACGACCACGTGATCTGCGGCAATGGTCTGCAGCGTCCAGTCACCTTGCCGCTGGCCAGGCTCTTGAAGTCGGCCGTCGAGGATGGCCACCGCGCGGCCAGAGGCGGCATCCCGCTGGATGCCCTGCAGGCGAGGCGGCCGCGTCTCGGCCTCACCGGCCTCGGGTCGCAGCCCAGGGGCGCTTGCCGGTGTGCCAGGTGGCGCCTTGCGCAGCCCCGGCGGCGCCCGCGTGGGATCAGGCAGGTTGATGAGCGGGTCGGCGTGCACCGCCACGCTGGCCAGGCTCAGCGCCACCAGCGCCACGCGAACGAGGTGCAGGCGGGTCATGGCGAGATCTCCAGCGCGTCCCGGTCGGGACTGTAGGTGTGGACGGCCAGCGTCAGCGCAGGCGGCGCGGGATCGGTCACCACCAATTGCAGGCGGTCCCACAAGAGCTTGCGTGGCATGCCCTCAACCGATCGCATCCAGCGCAGCAGCTCGATGTAGGGGCCCGACACCGTCACTTCCAGACGATGACGGTACAGCATGGCGGGCAGCCCCGTCGCAGCCGCGGCCCCATCGGCGACGAGCGAGACCTCTTGCGGCGCGAGCGTCCGCATGGACAGCAGCCGCAACTGGCCATTCTGTTCCAGCAGGCCGCGCATCAGCTGCGGCATCTCGCGGGCCGGCAGCAGCAGCGCCTGCTGCCTGTCCAGTTCGGCCTGGCCCTCTGCCAGGCGCTGACGCACCTGCTGGAGTTCGTTCTCGGCATCCCGCTTGGCCTGGATTGCGGCCATCACCTGCTGCTGCAGTTCGGTCTGCAGCGCCTGCGCAGCCGCCTGCGCCGTCTGTTCGCGCTTGCGCGCGTCCTGCATCTGCTTGAAGCCGGGCGTGAGCCAGAAGGTGTCGAACACCAGCCAGATCCCGGCCAGCACCGCCACAATGATCAAACGCCGCTCATTGGGCTGACGCGCGTCAAACAGCCGCCGCCCCTGGCGCCAGCGCATGAGCACCTGAGGCCACCAGGTCTTCCAGTTGGCACTCATGGTTGGGCCTCCTTGTCAGCGCGCGCGTCAGCACCGCGCTGGGTCTCCATCTGGCCGCGCAGGATGAACTCGGTGACCCCCTGGGGCACATCCGCCTCTTCCGCCACGGCGCGCATCTCCATCTGGGCGAAGCGGCGCCCCTTGAAGCGCTCTTCGCCATGCAAGCGCGCCAGGTAGGGCGGCAGCATGGCGGGGTCGGTGGTCCGGCCGCGCAACTCCAGGTCCCGGCCATCGCCGCTCAAGCGCAGCCCGGTAATCCACAGCGAGCCCTGGGCCTGTCGCCCCAAGGCCATGAGGTAGTCCGAGTAGCCGGTCGACGCCTCGGCTCCGCTGCCGCGCAGCACCTCGCGCATCTGTCGCTGTACGGCCTCCTGCTGCTTGAGCGAGGCCACTTGTCTGACAAGGGGGTCTTCCGGGAGCGACTGGACCTGACCCTGCAACTCCGCAAGCCTGGCCTCAGCGGCCTCAGCGCGCTGATTGGCCTCGGCAACCGCCCACATGAGGCCGCCAGCGGCCAGCACGCACAGACCGAGCGCCGCACCTGCCAGACGCAGGCCGAAGCGTGCCCCCCAGGAAGGCGGCTGCGTCAGCGCGCTGTGCGGGTCCAGCAACTTGACCTGTTGTCGCCCCTGGGCCGCACACCAGCCGCGCAGCGCTGCGCCGATCGCGCAGAGATCGGTCGCCGTGGCATGGGTGGCGAGATGCTCGGCAGACGGCGGCAAACCACCCATGTCCATACAGCTTGCGAGGTCCATGGACTGCACAGGCAGGTAGATCAACTCGGCAAGCAGGCCCAGCGTGTCGTCTCCACAGCCGGGCGGCAAGGCCACCGTCAGTTTGGACAGGGGCGCCTGGCTGTGTACGCGCTCATGGGTATCCAGCGTGCGCAGCACCTCCAGCGCGGCGCGACTCAACGCCTGCCCCCGCGTGTCGTCCGCCGCCGTGATGGCCGACAGCGCGACTTCGATGTGGCGCATCATGACCAGCTCGCCCTGGAAGGTGATCACCAGCAATGCCTGCTGGTCACCGAAGGCCAGCAGGGCGTGCGCCTTGTCTGGCTCTTCTCCGAGCGCGCAGACGTTGCGCAACGCGGTCTCCTGGACCTCGATGGCGGCCCAGGCCAAGCCGTGGTCGTCCGCTGCGAGCTCGAGCTGGTTGTATCCCTCGCGGGCCAGCGCCACGGTCAGGGTGGCGTTGCTTTGCCGGATCTGGGTGGCTTGCGGTAGCGCCAGCACGTCGACGAGCGCGTCATCGATCGGAAACTCCACTTGCTCGCGCAACGACCAGCGAATCGCGTCGGCCCATTCCTCACGGGGCACCTCGGGCGCCTCGGCAGCCAGAATGCGGTAAGCCTCCATGGGCGCCACGGCCGCCAGCTGTGCTCCGCGGACGGCATGCTGCCGCTGCAGGGCCTTCAACGCAGTTGACAGCGCATCGGCGTCCGCACGCCAGAACCAATCCAGCCTGGGCCGCCCTTGAGCGCCATGGCTGACCTGGGCAGCCGCCGCCAGGGCCCCACTGAGGGCCACTGCCAGCCAGTGCCCTGGCGCACGCGACGGTCGACGGAACAACATGCAGCACTCCCGCATTCACACGGTTGTGATGCTGACAGAGCGCCTTCCACCAAGTGGAACGAATAAATGCCCGAACGTGTCTTAATTCTCGAATGCCCACCCGAGCCCGTCACGCCGTCAGGCGGGCGACACAGTGGTCAGCTTTGAAGCCGCGAGGGATCGGCGTGAAGGCGGGCCAGCGCTTGCCGGGTGGCACGGGTCGTGAGCGACTCGTCTTCCAGCGGCACCATCAGGCCAGCCTGCAGAAAGGCCGCCAGCCGGTGCAGCTGGAACAGCACCGCCGGGCCTGCAGGGCGCGCAAACAACGCCAGCTGCTTGTTCAGCCCCCTCCAGGCGAGCTGCACGGGCTCCTGCCGCCCCCGGTAATCCAACTGGAACCAGGCGCCAATCTGAAGCTCGCGCGCCCATCCCAGCATGGCGGGGGTGGCCATGGTGCCACCTTCGGTGACCACTTCCAGTCCATCGGAATCGTGTCCCGAGAGGTCGCGCAACAAGTCGTCATCGAGCTCGACCTCGCCCAGATCGGGCAGCACCTCGTCAATCGCCTCCAGCCGGGCCATCAACTCGGCAAGGTTGGCCGAACTCAGCACGGCGGATCGGGCCGTGAACGCGGCAGCCAGCGCCGTGTTCAACGCCTGGATGTGCTCGTCCTGGCGCGCCACGGGCAGCCCCGCCTGCGCCATGCCCTCCCGCAAGGCTTTCAACAGCGGCGGCAGCCGGCGCAGCACCTCGGCGCGGTCTTCTCGCGAGGTCTTGGCACTGGCCGACCAGATCAGGTCGCCAGCGGCCTTTTTCAGGACACGCGTCTCGTCGCTGGCCGGGCCGTGGCGGACCGCCCCGTGCGCCAGCACATCCGCCCAGACGCTGAACAAAAAGTGGCGCACACCCTCGTGGACGGGCACGTGATCCAGCATCTTGCGCAACTCGATCGTGTACTGGATGGCCCAGGTTTCGCGCTGTTCAACCTGCTGGGCCAGCGACACACCCTGGCGGCTGGCCTGGTTGTGCTCACGGAAGTAGCCGTCCAGAAACCGTTCGAACTCATTGAGCACGGTCTGGAACACCCTGCGCCCGGTCTCCGGATACGCTTCGACAACCTGCACCACGCGCTTGATCTCACGGTGCAGGGCGTCATCGTCCTGCTGAGCGCCTGCGACAAAGCCCATCACGCACGCTCCCATGCGGTCAATCAGCACACGCGCCGGGTGGGTGACAGATGCGAAGAAGTCCGGCTCACTGACCGCGACGCGCAGCACGGGCATCTGCAGCCGGGCGAACCAGACACGGATGCCCGCAGGCAGGCGTTCCTCCATCAAGATGGACTGAAACATCAACGCCACCACCTCGATGGTGGCCCGCTCGGCCGGTGTGGCCGCGGCCTGTTTCAACGCCTGTCGGGTTTCCTGCAGCTGGTGCAGGGCCACCTGAACGCCCTCCGGCGTTTCAGGCGGAACGGCCCAGGTTGGCTGGCCCGCAACCGCACCGCCACTGGCGAACGACGCCCCACCCGCACCCACACCCGCCCCCACCTGGCCCGTACCTGGCTGATTGGCACTGGCAGCGTGCAAGGCCCGCGCCAGGCCGGCAGACACGGTGTGCACCGCCCCGCCCGCCGGCTCGGTCGCCGCGAAGCCCGGCACATGGCGCGCCACAGTCTGCTTGAGCTGCCCGAGGACCTGCTGCGGCGACGCAACCGGCCGCTGCAGGCCCGGCGTCTGGGTCATCAGCCGGGTTTCTTCGTGCACTCCGCCACTGCGCATCAGGCCGCTGGCCATGTAGGTCGGCGGCCCCTGGTCGCCCGCACCGGCCAGGGGCTGGGGCGCAGAGGGAACGCCCCCTTCCAGCGCGCGGCGGATGAAGGGGCGCAGATTGAGTTCCGGCCGCACACCCCGGTCACGCAGCAACTGGTTGGCGCGGTGCAAAGCCTCATTGAACCAGTGCGCGGCCTCCTGGTGCAGCACCACCTGGGCCGTCTGCCAATGCGACAGGTCGAGCCCTGCGGCCAGCCAGGGCGGCAGCAGCAGGCTGGCGAGCCAGGCGGGATGGGCGATGTCGCTGCCTGCGGTCGTGTCGGCTTCGTCGAGCTGGCCCCGCAGCGACTGCAAACGCGCGCGCAGGTCGCCAGCCTCTGCCTGCGTGGCATCGGCCATGTGCTGTACCAGACGGGAACGGGCCAGATCCTGTTCGACCTGCAGGTCGTCGACCAGGGTGAGCGGCACGTCCACGCCGCGAGACTCCTGCATGGCCGTCAGAGGCTGGCCCATGCGGGCACGCACCGTCGCATCCTGCAACTGGCTGCGCAGGCCGGCCTGCAAGCCAGGCAGGGCGCGAGGCAGATCGAGCACCAGATCGCGCCGCTTGAGCGACACAGCCGGATCGGCGCGCTGGGCGGCCAGCGCGCGCGCGCCTTCGAGGCACCCCTGGGTGAAATCCGCAGCGCCCTGAATCAGCGATTCAAGGACAGCCAGGCGGGCAGCAAGGGCCAGAGAACGCGCAGATCCGGAAGCCATCCAGACCGACTCTACACCACCGCCCCCGCGTTGGGGTCATTGGGATCACCCTCATTCTTGGCGGATTTGATCAAATCTTCTCGCTTCACGCCCAACCACATGGCAATGGCCGCGGCCACGAACACCGAGGAATAAATGCCGAACAGGATGCCGATCGTCAGCGCCAGCGCGAAGTAATGCAGCGTGGGGCCGCCGAAGATCAGCATGGTCAGCACCATCATCTGGGTCGAACCGTGGGTGATCACCGTGCGGCTGATCGTGGACGTGATGGCGTGGTCGATCACCTCGGCCGTCGACATCTTGCGGTACTTGCGGAACGATTCGCGCACCCGGTCGAAGATCACGACCGACTCGTTGACGGAGTAGCCCAGCACGGCCAGCACGGCCGCCAGCACTGACAGCGAGAACTCCCACTGGAAGAAGGCAAAAAAGCCCAGGATGATGATGACGTCGTGCAGGTTGGCGATGATGCCGGCCACCGCAAACTTCCACTCGAAGCGGATGGCCAGATAGATCATGATGCCCGCGATGGTGGCCAGCAGCGCATAGGCCCCGTCGCGAACCAGCTCGTCACCCACCTGCGGGCCCACGAATTCGCTGCGCTGCAGCGTGACGGGCTCGGCCGCCTGCGCCGTGCAGCGCATGCCGGCAGACTGTTCGCCATCGGCTGCGACCGTGCGCGTCACCGCGCCCTGCTCGGCCTGGCAGACAGCGTTGAACACGCCTTCGACAACCTGCGCCTGCGTCACGCCATCGCGCTGCGGGATGCGGATGAGCACGTCACGGGAGGTGCCGAAGTTCTGAACCTGGACATCGCCCAGGTTCAGACTCTCCACCGCCCTGCGCACCTTGGGCAGATCGGCTGCCTGTGTGTACTGCAACTCGATCAGCGAGCCGCCAGTGAACTCGACCGACAGGTGCAGGCCGCGTGTGGCGATGAAGAAGACGGCAGCCAGAAAGGCGGCCAGCGAGATCGCGTTGAGCACGATCGCATGGCGCATGAAGGGGATGTCGCGCCGGATGCGGAAGAATTCCATGGCTTACTCCTGAGGCTTCCAGACCTGCCCGATGGACACGCTCTTGAGCTTTTTCTGGCGTCCGTACCAGAGATTGACCAACCCGCGCGAGAAGAACACGGCCGAGAACATCGAGGTCAGGATGCCCAGGCAGTGCACCACCGCGAAGCCACGCACCGGGCCCGAGCCAAAGGCCAGCAGCGCCACGCCGGCGATCAGCGTGGTGACGTTGGAGTCCAGGATCGTCGCCCAGGCGTGCTCGTAGCCCGCATGAATCGCGGTCTGCGGCGCGGAACCGTTGCGCAGCTCTTCGCGAATGCGTTCGTTGATCAGCACGTTGGCGTCGATGGCCATGCCCAGGGTCAGCGCGATGGCGGCGATACCGGGCAGCGTGAGGGTGGCCTGCAGCATGGACAGCACGGCAATCAGCAACAGGAGGTTGACCGTGAGCGCCAGCGTCGAAAACACACCGAACAGCATGTAGTACAGGGTCATGAACACGGCGATGGCCACGAAACCCCACACCAGGCTGTTGAAGCCTTGCGCGATGTTCTCTGCGCCCAGGCTGGGGCCCACGGTGCGCTCTTCGATGATCTCCATCGGCGCCGCCAGGCTGCCGGCACGCAGCAGCAGCGCGGTGTCTGCGGCCTCGTTGGTCGTCATGCGGCCGGAGATCTGCACCCGGCCGCCTGCGATTTCCCCGCGGATCACAGGGGCGGTCACGACCTCGCCTCGGCCCTTCTCGAACAGCAGGATGGCCATGCGCTTGCCCACGTTCTCGCGGGTGACGTCGCGGAAGATGCGCGCACCGCGGGCATCAAGCGTGAGGTGCACCGCAGGCTCGCGGTTCTCGTCGAAGCCGGCCTGGGCGTCCGTCAGGTTGTCGCCGGTCAGCACCACCTGGCGCTTGACGATCAGCGGCGTGCCATCGCGCTCCAGATAGCGCTCGGTGCCAAACGGCACCGGGCCGCCCACGAGCGCCGCCTGGGCCTCGGTGCTGTCGTCAACCAAGCGCACTTCCAACGTGGCCGTGCGACCGATGATGTCCTTGGCACGGGCGGTGTCCTGTACGCCAGGCAGCTGCACGACCACCCGGTCGGCGCCCTGCTGCTGGATGACGGGCTCGGCCACGCCCAGTTCGTTGATCCGGTTGTGCAGCGTGGTGATGTTCTGCTTGAGGGCCTGCTCCTGGATGGCGCGCTCGGCCTGCGGCAGCAGGGTCCCCACCAGGGTCAGGTCGCCACTGCCATCGGTGGCGTCCACCCAGGCCAGGTCGGCCAGGCCATTGGCCAGCACCGGACGGGCGGCATTGCGCGTGGCGGCATCACGGAAGCGAATCACGACGGTGGTGCCCTCGCGGCGGATGCCACTGTGACGCACATCCTTGTCGCGCAACAGCGTACGGGCATCGCCCGTTACCCCTTCCAGCCGCTGGCTCAGGGCACCCTTCATGTCCACCTGCATCAGGAAGTGGACCCCGCCGCGCAGATCGAGGCCGAGGTACATGGGCTGGGCGTGCAACGTGCGCAGCCACTGCGGTGAGCGCGACACCAGGTTCAGCGCCACGATGTAGGACGGATCCGTCGCATCGGGGTTGAATGCGCGCTGGATGGCGTCACGCGCCTTGATCTGGGTGTCCGTGTCCTTGAACCGTGCGCGGATGGAAGTGCCTTCGAACTCGACGAAATCGGCCTTGATGCCGGCGGCGTCGAGCGCGGCCGAGACACGTGCCGTGTCATCGCTGCTCAGCTTGACCGTGGCCTTGCCACTGGACAGCTGCACGGCCGGGGCTTCACCGAAGAAGTTGGGCAGGGTGTAAAGAAAGCCCAGCACCAGGGCCACGGCGATGACGAGGTACTTCCACCAGGCGTAACGGTTCATGGCGGCTTACTTGCTGAAGGTGCCCTTGGGCAGAACCTGCACGATGGCCACGCGCTGCAGCTGCAGTTCCACGCCGTTGGCCACCTCGACGTTGACGAAGCTGTCGCCGAGCTTGGTGATCTTGCCGACCACTCCGCCCTGGGTGACGACCTCGTCGCCCTTGGCCAAGGCGTCCAGCATGGCCTTGATTTCCTTCTGGCGCTTCATCTGGGGCCGGATCATCACGAAATACAGCACCACGAACATGAGCACCAACGGCAGCATGCTCAGAAGGCTGCTGGAGGTGCTGGCGGCCGGCGCGGCGGCCTGGGCAAAGGCGTCGGAGATGAACACGATGTTTCCTTCAAACAAAGGGCCGAGGCACCCGGATCGGGGTGCGCCGGCCAGTCAAGCACGGGGATTGTATGCGGCGGATCAGAGCACGTACTTCACCAGCGGGTGGCTGGTGAGCGCGCGATAGAGGGCATCGAGCTGGTCGCGGCTGGTCGCCATGACCGTCACCGTCAGCCCCAGGTAGGTGCCCGAACTGGAGGGTCGGCGCTCGAGCGTGTGTGGCTGGAAAGCCGGGTCGTGGGTCTGCGCGATGGCAACGACCGCCTCAATGAACGCCTCCTGATGCAGGCCCATCACCTTGATGGGAAACGCGCAGGGATAGTCGATCAGCGATTCGTCGGCGCGGGGCGGCGCGCCCGATGGCGTGGGGGCGGGCGGTGTCTGCGGCGTGTCAGGGCTCATGGTGACCTCGGATGTCATTGAATGCTCAGGCGCAGCGCGTCCCAGGTGCGCCCCAGCCAGCCGGCCTGCGGCACCGGCTTGAGCGTTTGAAGCGGCCAGTCCTGCCAGGGCTGTTGACCCAGGCTGATGCGCAAGGTGCCGACGACCTGCCCCTGATTCAAGGGGGCGAGCAGCGGGTCATTGCGCGTCACCTGCGTACGCACCTGGGCCGCCTGACCCCGCGGCACCACCGCCATGATGGGCGAGGTGCGTCCCAGCGGCACGGTGGCATCCCGGCCCTTCCACACCGGCGCAGTGGTCACCGCCTGGTTGGCGTCGAACAGCTTGACCACATCGAAGGCACTGTAGCCCCAGTTCAGCAGCTTCTGACTCTCATTGGCGCGCGATTCGGTCGAGGCGGCGCCCACGACCACGCTCAACAGGCGGCGCTCGCCGGCCGGCCCGCTGCGCCGCGCCGTGCTGATCAGACAGTAGCCCGCCGCACTGGTAAAGCCGGTCTTGAGGCCATCGACCGTCGGGTCGCGATAAAGCAGCAGGTTGCGGTTGGGCTGACGGATGCCGTTGTAGGCAAACTCCTTCATGCTGTAGTACTGCAGTGCCTGGGGGAAATCCGCAATCAGTCGGGCCGCGATGACGGACAGTTCGCGGGCGGTGCTCACATGGCCCGGAGCGGTCAGCCCTTCGGGGTTGCGGAAGCTGGTCTGCTTCAAGCCGAACTGGGCCGCCTGGCGGTTCATCATGTCGACAAAGACCTCGACCGTGCCGCCCACGGCCTCGGCCAGCGCCACCGTGGCGTCATTGCCGCTTTGAACAATCATGCCCTTGAGCAGATCGTCGACCTTGACCTGGCTGTTGACCTGGATGAAGGTACGCGAGGCGCCCGTCATGCCGGTGCGCCAGGCACGCTCCGAGACGGTGACCGTCTGTTCCAGCGTCAGCTTGCCCGACTGCAGGGCCTGGAAGACCAGGTAAGAGGTCATCAGCTTGGTCAGCGACGCCGGCTCGACCGGCTGGTCGGCGTTGCGTGCGGCCAGGGTCTGGCGGCTACTGAGGTCTTGCAGGATGTAGGCACGGGCAGCCACTTCGGGCGGGGCAGGCATGCCGACCGTGGGCTGCACGAACCCGCCCAGGTCGAAACGGACGGTGGCAGCAGGGGCCGCCTGCGTTGCCGGCGCCGGCTGCGCCCACGACGGAGTAGCGGCCAGCAAGCTCGCTGCAGCCAGCAACGTCACGGCGGCTCGGCGGCTGGCGCGCGGGTCTTTGCGGGAAAAGGGGGAAATGACTCGGGCTTGGGCTTGCAGGAAGTGGCTCATGGGATGCAGACAGAAAAATCAGACCAGCCGACCGCCGCGGGCGGCCAACGCAGGATGACGCCAGCGGGCGGCGCCAGCCCGCGGTTCACGCGGCCGCAACAACGCCTGGCGCCTGGGCGCGCAGGTGATGTCCAACGATCTGGCGCAGCAGCGGCAGCTGCCCGTGGAAGAAATGCCCCGCACCGGGCACCACCGTGACCGGCAGCGCCTGCGGGCGGGCCCAGTCCAGCACGCTCGCCAGCGGGACGACGTCGTCCGCCTCACCTTGAACGACCAAGGTGGCCGCGGGGACGACAGGCACATTGAAACGGGATGTGGCCGGGCTGACCAGTGAGACCACAGCAGGCGCGTGGTGGGCCATGGCCTCGGCCGCCCGGGCTGCGACAAAGCCCCCGAACGAAAAACCGGCCAGGGCCCAGGGCCGCCCTTGCCAGGGCGACTGGCTCAGGTGGTGCTGCAGCACAGCCAGCAGGTCGTCGGTTTCGCCGACGCCGTCGTCGTGCGCACCGCCGGAGTGCCCCACGCCGCGGAAGTTGAAGCGCACGGCCGTCCAGCCTGCCGCCACATGGGCCCGCGACAGGGTATGCACGACCTTGTTGTCCATCGTGCCACCCATCAGTGGATGCGGGTGCGCCACCACGGCCAGCCCCAGCGGAGCCGCGTCCGGCGACTCGACCACGATCTCGATCGGCCCGGCCGGCCCGTCGATCAGGGTGGATGCGGGGCGTCCGATCATGGCCGCTCAGCGCCCCACGTCATCAGGCAACACCAGCCGTTCGACGACTTCACCACCTTGCAGGTGGCGCTCGACGATCTCGTCGATGTCGCTGTTGTCGACAAAGGTGTACCAGGTGCCCTCGGGGTAGACCACAGCCACCGGCCCGCCCGCGCAGCGGTCCAGGCAGCCCGCCTTGTTGACCCGCACACCGCCCTTGCCATTGAGGCCGGCGGCAGCCACGCGGGCCTTGCAATGGTCAAACGCGGCCTTGGCCGGGTGATCGGCGCAGCAGGCCTCGCCGTTGATGCGCTGGTTCAGGCAGAAAAAGATGTGGCGCTGGTAGTAAGACATCGTGGCGGCATTCTAGGCGAGCGCATCGGGCCCCTCGCGCGGCGGGGCCTCTCGCAGATCGGCCCGGCGGCGCACCAGGTGCGCCGCCAGCCAGAGCATGGCGGCATAGGGCCACAGCAGGCCCACCCAGCGCGCCAGCCCGTGAAAGCGGATGAAGCGCCCCTGCGTCCACGACTGCAGGGCCTGGGCCTGATAGGGATCGGTGGGCGCCTGGTGGATGAGCCAGACCAGCACGGCCAGCACGAGCAGGCCCAGCCAGGCGCAGGTCAGGCGCGAGCGATGCAGCAGCACCGCGCCACCCAGTGCCCCCACGAGCAGGCCCTGGCTGCTGGGCAGCGTGACCCAGCTCAGCGCCTGCGGCGGGCCATAGTTCAGCGCACTCGACAAGGTCGTGACCCCCATGCCAGCCATCACCAGCATGGCCATCAGGGCCAGCCGCATGGGCGCGGCGCGCACCAGAGCGCAGACCACGCACAAAGGCGCGAGCATGCCCAGCGCCACCACGGCGGCCTCGAAGACACCCGGCCAGGGCAGGGCCAGCCAGGAGGCGTGCGCCCGGCTCCAGATCAGGATGGGGTCGTCGGGCAGCAACCAGCCCTGCCAGCTCACGTCCTGCGTCCACTCGAGCCACAACAGGCGCACGGGCGGCAGCAACTGGCCCTGTCCGAGCGGCAGGGGCGGCGGATACAGCAGGCCGAGCGGCCAGATCCACAGCAGCGCCGGCCCCCAGCCCGAGGGCGAGCCGAACCAGCGCTGCACCATGGTGTGCCAGGCGGCCACCACACCCAGCGCATGCAGCGTCAGGGCGGCCAGCACGCCCCAGGCCGCGCCCAGGCTGTTGAGCACCCAGTCGGTCAGCGACGGGATGCGCGAGGGCACCGCGTACTGGATGAGCTCCAGCGTGTACGACAGCGCGCTGGCCGATGCCAGCGTCAAGCAGGCCGCCCACCAGGCAGGCCGGCCGCTGCGCAGGTGCGCCAGACACAGGATGAGCCCCAGCGGCACGTAGCCGAGGATGTTGCCGGCCAGGTCGCTGGCGGCCTCGTGCCCCAGCCGAGGCAACGCCCAGCGGAAAACCTGGCCTTCGGGCCAGTGCCAGCCGCTGAGCGGATACAGCGTGGCGTAAACGACCAGGGCCACGGCCACGCCGCTCAGCGGCCAGGCGGCACTGCGCGGGCGGGCCATGTTCCGGGGCCCCGCGTCAGCCCACCGTGGGCTTGAGCACCACCAGGATGACGATGGCTGCAAACAGCACCACGGCCACCTCGTTGAAGACGCGGTACCAGCGGTGGCTGCGGCGGTTGTGCAGCGATTCGAAATCGCGCAGCAGGCGCTTGCAGTAGTGGTGGTAGCCAATGGCCAGGATGACCAGCGTGCCCTTGATGTGCAGCCAGATCTGGCCCGGCCCCTTGCCCACGCCAAAATGCAGCCACAGCACCAGGCCCAGCACCACGGCCGGGATCATCAACAAGGTGCTGAAGCGGTAGAGCTTGCGCGCCATCACCAGCAGGCGCTCGCGCTCGGCGTGGCTGTCGCCGGCCACCATGGCCAGGTTGACGTAGATGCGCGGCAGGTAGAACAGGCCGGCAAACCAGCTGGCCACAAAGACGATGTGCAGGGCCTTGACCCACAGGTATGCGTTGTCCATGGGCAGATTATGGCGGGCAAAAAAAGAGCCCCGGCATGAGCCGGGGCTTGCAAGCCTTAACGCTGTCATCACGGTAAGGCACCTGCTCAGGGAGGAAAAGCAGGGAATGAGGCCTTGCGGCGTATCATTCAGGATCAATTATAGGGGGGATGCACCAATCGGTGTAGTTGACCTGTCCGAAAAAACCCTGCAGCTGTTGGTTTTTTTGCCGGCTTTGCATTCCTTCACAGATTCCCGCTGGGCTTTCCGCGCATGACCTTCCCCCAACGCTTCCCCCTGCACCGACCCCGCCGTCTGCGTCGTGATGAATTCACGCGGCGCCTGGTGCGCGAGCACCAACTCGGTGCTGCCGACCTCATCTACCCGGTTTTCATCCTCGATCAGGCCGAAGGCAGCGAGCCTGTGGCCTCGATGCCGGGCGTCTCGCGCCTGGGGCAGTCGGCCCTGTTTGCAGCGGCCGAACGCTGCGTGACGCTGGGCGTGCCGGTGATGGCGCTGTTTCCGGTGATCGACGGCGCGCTCAAGCATCCCGACGGCCGCGAAGCGCTGAACGACGATGGGCTGGTGCCACGCACGGTGCGGGCGCTCAAGGCCCGCTTCCCGGAGCTGGGGATCATGACCGATGTGGCACTGGACCCCTACACCTCGCACGGCCAGGACGGCCTGCTGGATGACACCGGCTACATCCTGAATGACGAGACGGTGGCCGTGCTCACCCAGCAGGCACTGACCCAGGCACGCGCGGGCGTGGACATCGTGGCGCCCAGCGACATGATGGACGGCCGCATCGGCGCCATCCGCGAGGCGCTCGAGGCGGCCGGTCACGTGCACACCCGCATCATGGCCTACAGCGCCAAGTACGCCAGCGCCTTCTACGGCCCCTTCCGCGACGCGGTGGGCTCGGCCGCCAACCTGGGCAAGGCCGACAAGAAGGTCTACCAGATGGACCCGGCCAACAGCGACGAGGCGCTGCGCGAGGTCGGGATGGACATTGCCGAAGGCGCCGACATGGTCATGGTCAAGCCTGGCATGCCTTACCTCGACATCGTCCGCCGCGTGAAGGACACCTTCCACGTGCCGACCTTCGCCTACCAGGTGAGCGGCGAGTACGCCATGCTCAAGGCCGCGGCCGCCAACGGCTGGCTGGCCCATGACGCCGTGATGATGGAGTCGCTGCTGGCCTTCAAGCGCGCGGGCGCCGACGGCGTGCTGACCTACTTCGCGCTGGAAGCGGCCGAGCTGCTGCGCCAGGCCTGAGCGGGGGCGGCGTGCGCATCTTCCACATCCACGACGGCTTCACCGAGCTGGCGACGTGGCCGCAGGCCCTGCCCCCCCAGGGCTTTCTGTGGGTCACAACCAGCCGCCGTGTCTTCGAGGTCCGGCTGGCCGAGATCCAGGGCGAACTGCTGCGGCTGGCGGGCGGCAGCCTCGTCGACCTGCACGTCTCCGACCTGCTGAACCCGCAACTGCCCTCGCAGTTCGACTACACCTCGTGGTACGACCTGCTGGTGTTTCGCCGGCTGGCTGCTGGGGCGGGCACCGAGCGGCTGTTCATCGACGATGCGCATGGCACGCCTTCCAGCGCGCGCCAGGCCATGGCCGCCATCGACACCAGCCCGGTGGGCTTCGCCCTGTTCGACCGCGTCCTGCTGACCGTGCATCCGGCGGACTGCTCGGTGCGCGACTTCTTCGAATCACGGCTGGCCGCCCTGATCCCGCCAGTGCGTCCGGCCGGCGCGGCGGGGCTGGCAGGCGCATCAGACGCTGAGCGCTCGCTCGACGCCGATGGCGATGCACCGCTGCCGCCGCTGCATGGCGATGACGCTCAGGGCGATGGCAGCATCGGCTGGCGCCACGACAGCCGGGGCAGCACCAACCGGCTGCCACCCAGCCCGGCCGACCTGATGCTGCGCATCGTCAACCACATGGTGGACAGCTATCTGGACCTGCGCCGTCTGCTGACCCGGCAGTTCGGCTACCTCCAGCAGGAACTGCTGAGCAACCGCCAGCAATTCCGCCACTGGCAGGCCCTGCTTGATTCGCGCAACACGTTGCACTTGCTGGAAGACATCTGCGAAGACCAGCGCAGTGCGGTGCAGGAATGGATCGACGCGCTGGCCGACTGGCCCGTGCCAGCCGACCCGCAAGGCGCGCGGGAACGCGAGGTGCTGCGCGTGCGCTCGCGCGATGTGCAGGAACACATCGAGCGCGTGCTGGCCCATGTGCGCCGCCTCGAAACCTCGGCCGAAAGCGCGGTGCAGATGCACTTCTCGGCGCTGGGCAGCCGCACCAACCAGATCATGCGCACGCTGACGGTGCTGACCGCCATCTTCCTGCCATTGAACCTCATCACGGGCGTTTTCGGCATGAACTTCGACGTCATGCCACTCATCCACGAGCAGGGCGGTTTCTGGCTGGCCGCGGGCGCCATGGCCGTGGTGGTGATCGGGCTCGTGTGGTTGTTCCGCTGGCGCCGCTACATCGGCGACTGACGTACGATCAGGCTGACTGTTGAGCCAGCACCTCGCGCGCCAGGCAGAGGTCGTCCCACACCAGGGCCTTGTCGGCCGGGTTGCGCAGCAGGTAGGCCGGGTGATAGGTCACCACCACCGGCACGCCACTGTCGAGCCGGTGCACGCGCCCCCGCAGACGCCCGATCGGATCACCGGTGCGCAGCACGGTCTGCGCCGCAAAGCGGCCCATGGCCAGCACGATGCGCGGTTGCACCAGCGCCATCTGGCGCGCCAGGTAAGGCGCACACTGGGCCACTTCATCGGGCTGCGGGTTGCGGTTGGCCGGCGGGCGGCACTTGATGACGTTGGCGATGTAGACCTGCTGCTCGGCACCGGCATCCTGCCGGGTCAAGCCGACGGCGTGCAGCATGCGGTCGAGCAACTGACCCGCGCGCCCCACGAACGGCTCGCCCTGACGGTCTTCTTGCTCGCCGGGTGCTTCGCCGACGATCATCCACTGGGCCTGCGGGTGGCCCACACCGAAGACGGCCTGCTGGCGCTGGCTGCACAGCCCACAGGCGCGGCAAGCCTGCACGGCCTCGCGCAAGGCGACCCAATCCAGCCCGGCCACGTCGGGCCGCTGGGGCAACACCTCGGCGACCGCCACGGCGGCCGCAACCGGCGCGGGGGCCCTCGCCGCAGTGGGACGCGGTGCGCCCGCCGGCGTGGCTGGCGGGGTGGCCGACAAGGTCGATGTGATCGCACTGGCCGAAACGGCCTGAGCCGGCGCAGGGGCATCCGCCACCTCGCCAGAGGGCGAGTCGGGCCAGAAGAAGCCCACACCCATCTCGCGCAGCATCGCCTGCTGCCGCTCAGTCCAGCGCATGCGTGTTCTCCTCGGGTCGAAGCCACAGGCGCATGACAACCGCATCCTCGCGCCCCTGCGGCGCCGGATAGTAGGCTTTGCGGATGCCCACCGCCTCGTAGCCCATGCGCTCGTACAAGGCGCGCGCGCGCTGATTGCTCGGACGCACCTCCAGCCAGACCTGCTGGGCCGCCCGGTCGGCGCAGCGCTCGGCCAGAATCTGCAGCAGCGCGCGCGCCAGACCGCGACCGTGCCAGTCGCGGTGAACCGCCACATTCAGGAGGTGGGCCTCGTCCACCCCGTCCATCACCACGCACACGGCCACGATGCGCCCCCCCTCGGGCTCGCAGCGCACACGGGCCCAGTAGCCCGCGCGCAGCGACGAGCGGTAGTTGTCGGCCGTCCAGGCCTGAATGGGGTGCGCACAGGCGCCCTGCTCCATCTCGACCACCTCGGCAATGTCGGCGTCGGTCATGGGACGGTCGACCCAGCGCAACCCGGATGCAGCGGCGCCCATGTCAGCCCCCCGCCTGGCGCGCCTGCATGCGCTCTTCGGTGGTCTGGGCAACCTTGTCGCGCACGTAACGCGGCAGCAGCAAAGCCGGGTCCGTGGCCTGTCCGGACAGCCAGGCCTGCCGGGCCAGCGCGGCCAGCGCGGCGCCCGCGGGCTGGGCGGCCGCGTCTTGCCACCCGCCCAGCGCGGGCAGCCAGGCCGCCCACGCCTCTGCGTAGACGGCCAGGGCATTGCCCACCAGGGCCACGCTGCCAACCGGTGCCCCCGCCCAGCGTCGGGCGGGCTCGTCCTTGGGCCACAAGGCGGGCGCATCCACCGCCTGCCAACCGCCGGCCTGCCAGCGGTAAGAGGCGGCATACAGCTCACCCATGCGCGCATCCTGCAACACCCACACCAGCGTGCCATCGGCCAGCGTGTCAGCAGCCGTCGTGCCAGCGGCCCGGCGCTGTCGCGCATCCTCGGCCACAGCCATCAAGGTGTCAATGGGGATGGCCGGACAGCCCAGGCCCAGCGCCAGCCCCTGCGCCACCGCGCAGGCCGTGCGCAGGCCGGTGAAGGCGCCTGGTCCCACGCCGCAGGCGATGGCCGCCACATCCTGCCAGCGGCAGCCCGCGTGTGCGAGCAGCGCCTCCAGCGCCGGCAGCAGCGTGGCCGAAGCCTGCGCCCCGCCGGGCAGAGTCTGCGCGAGGCAGTCCGCACCCGACACAAGGGCCAGGTGAAGCTGCTCGGTGGCGGTGTCAATGACCAGCAGTGGTGCAGACGGGGGCGCAACAGACATGGCCGGGAGTGTAGCCGCCGGCCACGCACGCCAAGTGGGTCGTCGACGTCACCGCACTGGCTTACGATGAGAAGGTGAGCCGCCCATCTTTCGCTCTCCCCCGTTGCCGACTGCCCGCGCTGACTTGCGCGCTGCTGCTGGGCGCACATGGCCTGGCCGCACACGCACAGGCTTGGCCGGCGGCGTGGCGCGAGCCCCTGCAACAGGCCCGCGTGCCGGTTGACGCCGTTTCGGTCTGGGTGGCGCCCGCAGACGGTGGCCCCCCACGGGTCGCGCATGAAGCGGACCGGCTGCGGCGCATGGCGTCGTTGATGAAGCTGTTCACGACGGGCGCCGCACTGCAGCAACTGGGCCCCGCCTACACCTGGCGGGCCGAGACAGGCCTTGGTGCAGCGCTGACGGCCGACGGGCGGCTCAACGGCCCGCTGTATCTGCGCACGGGCGGCGACCCTGGCCTGGTGATCGAGCGGCTCCAGTGGCTGATGACGCAGTGGCGACAGGCAGGCCTGACCCACATCGATGGCGACATCGTGGTGGACCGCTCCGCCTTTGTCCGTCCCGAGCACGATCCCGGGGCGTTCGACGGTCAAGGGCTTCGCCCATACAACGCAGGGCCCGATCCACTGCTGCTGAACCAGCAAGCGACGACGGTGATCTTGAGGCCCGGCGCCAGCGGCGACTGGGAAGGCAGCATCGAGCCCGCCCTGGCGGGCGTTCGGCTCAGGCTGAGTCTGAACGCGGCAGGCACGGCCTGCCAGGCAGGCCGCGCCGGGCTGACACTCCATGTGGCGCCCCTCACCGAGCGCCCCCCTCGTGCGGGCGACGCCACCGCGCCACTGCGTGAGTGGGAGGTGCGCGTGCAAGGCACGCTGTCGCCGGCCTGCGGCGAGCTGACCTGGCCGCTGTTGTGGCAGGGTGATGGGCCCGGCGACCACGCCGAGCGGCTGCTGCGCGCCACCTGGCAGCAACTCGGCGGCAGCTGGCGCGGCCGTCTGCGCGAGGGCGTCTGGCCTGCCAACGTGGCAGTGTGGCGCGGCCAGACCTCGCCGCCGCTGGCGCAAACCGTGCGGGACATCAACAAGTTCAGCAACAACGTCATGGCTCGCCAGCTGCTGTTGACCCTTCCCCAGCAGCCCGGCACCACGCTGTTCACGGCACGCGCCCATCTGGAGCAGTCCGTGCAACGGGCGCTGCCCAGCGGCGAGTGTGACGCGGGCAACCTGGCCGTGGACAACGGATCAGGCCTGTCACGCACCGAGGGCAGCTCGGCCCGCTGCCTGGGCGCCTGGCTGGCGCGTCTGTGGCGCAGCCCCCAGATGCCCGACTTCGTGGCCTCGCTGCCGATCACCTCCGTGGACGGAACGACGCGCCGCTGGACAGGCGCGGCAGGCCACGCCCACATCAAGACAGGCTCGCTGGACGGCGTGATGGGCGTGGCGGGCTATGTGCTGGGCCAGTCAGGCCAACGTTATGTGGTCGTGGCCGTGGTCGACCACCCGCAAGCCAGCCAAGCACGGGCATGGCTTAATGCCGTGCTGGAGTGGGTTCGCAATGATGCACCGCCCTCACGGACGGCGCAAGCCGCAGCCAGTCAGAACTGATCAGACGCCCGGTTCACGGCCAGCGAGCCGATGAACTCGTGCGCGCCCGTACCGAGATGGCGGTCAGTTGCCCAGACATACCGGTTGGGATTCACGCCACTCCTGAGGGTCAGGGCGTGGCAATAGCGCGGCCGCTGGTCGATGTCGCTGATCAGGGGATGCGGTGCGGCCACGGCCGCGTTGAACAACAGGTTGCTCGCGCATGCCGCCTGGCCGTTGATGTACCCCGAATCACTGGTCGTGATCTTGGCGATGCGGTCCGTGTCCACCCCGGCGATCATGCGTCCCAGACGACTGATCTCCGGGTTGATGTAGAGCGCATCGTTGAAAGCGGTGCTGAGCTCATCCAGAATCGCCTGGGAATCCTCCGCGATCGCAAACGGTGACCGGCTGAGGTTGGGCGTCTTGACCAGAATGACCTTCGCACCCTTGTCGGTGACCGCCTTCACTGCTCCGGCCAACGCCCGCCCGCGGGCTTCCAGAACGGACTTGGCGCTGCCCAACACGGCGGACCGGTTGGCAGGGTCCGCGGCCATGACGAGCGCGTACTGCTCCAGGATGTCATGCTGCCCCACCATCACGGTCACCAGCACGCCCTTCTTGATGAGCGCAGCCTGGCTGTTGAGATCGGTGATGACATCCTGCCCCTTTTTACCAGGCGACGCAAAGTTCTGCCCGCCAGTGCCATCCGTCTCACACCCTGTCGCGTCTCGGAACCCCAGCCCGAACGAACGCGCCACGCGCTGCACCCAGTTGTTGCTGGTGCAGGCGTAGGTCAATACAAGCCGGCGCTGTACGGCAGCACCTTGGGCGACGCCCCCCCCTGCTGCACCTGCCGTACCAAGCTGCGTGAGCACAAAAGAGCGAGGCGCCTCAGCCCCTCCCAGAGCGGCGTAAGTCCAGTCCGGGGTATCCGGTGCCGTGAAAGTCACCGTCTCGGGCAAGGCGTTGGCCTCGACCGCGCAATCCGCACCGGCCGCGCAGATGCGGCTGTTGGTGACGACCACGCCATCGATCGCCCAGGTGGCGCCAGTCAGCGACTGCGCCCCCACCTCGTAAGTCGTCAGCGCACTGTGCTCGTCACCGAACACCAAAATGGCATCCGGTCGGTAATCCGAGGCGCGGTCGCCGCCGCCACAGGCGCTGAGCGCCAGCGTGGCCGCGGCCAGCGCGGTCAGGCCCAGTCGACGCAGGGTCAGGCGGGAAACAGCAGGAAAAGAGGGCAGCATGAGGGCTCCGGGGTCGATCGAATCTCGCGCAAGCGGCCGCGATGGACCGACTTGCCAGCCCGTGAGTCTGCCACGAGTCGCCACCCGCCCTGTCCGCAAGCCCCATGCCCTGCCCCACGAGGCATGCGAGGCCGAGCGCCAGCCCGCTCAGGCCGCCGCCGCGCGCATCAGCCGGTCGCGCACGCCGTCCCACGCCGGATCGGCTGGCGGCAGCTCCACCCAGATGTCGCCCACGCCGTGGGCATCCATCTCGCGCAGGTCGGCAAACAGGTCGTGGGCCGCGGTGGCGGCGTCGCCCGGCATGGCGCGGTGCAGCACGCCGGGGTGCGGCGCGCGATGGGCCCACAGGCTGCGCGAGTACACCGCCACCACCCACTGAACCTGCGGCTGGCGCGCGCCAGACAGTTGCGGCTCCAGCGCGTCCAGCGCCTCGTGGAGGTCGCTTTCGCCCATCAGGCGCACCTTGGCACGCGGGGCGTAATGGGCCACCAGCGTGCCCGACGCACGCGGTGCGGCCGGGTCGGGCGCCTCGGGGCGCGACCATTGCACGGGCTCACCCGCAACGGCCTCGATCTCAGCCAGCGTCAGGCGACCGGGGCGCAACAGCACCGGATGCCCGCGCGAGCAGTCGACGATGGTGGACTCGATGCCCACGTCGCAGACGCCGCCTTCTAGCACCCAGACCTCATCGAGGCCCGGGCCAGCTTGCGCAAACTCGTCGACCACATGCGCCGAGCGGGTGGGGCTGATGCGCCCGAAGCGGTTGGCGCTCGGCGCGGCCACGCCCAGGACACCGCGTTCGGCGCAGGCTTCCAGCAGCCGCAAGGCCACCGGGTGGCTGGGGCAACGCAGGCCGATGGTGTCCTGCCCGCCCGCTGCGGCGGCCGCCGTGGTCGGCTCGCGCGGCACGATGACGGTCAGCGGCCCGGGCCAGAAGGCCTCGACCAGCCGTTGCGCCACCGGCGGGAAAGCCGAGACGAAATGCAGCGCGGCGTGGCGGTTGGCCACATGCACGATCAAGGGGTGATCGGCCGGGCGCCCCTTGGCGGCAAAAATGCGCGCCACGGCCGCATCGTCATCGGCCCTCGCACCCAGGCCGTAGACGGTCTCGGTGGGCAGGGCCAGCAGCCCGCCTTCGGCGAGGCGCTGCGCAGCCAATTCGATGGCGTCGGCTTGGGTGGCGGGGTCGAGCAGGCGCATGTCAGCGGGTGGCCGGGGCCTCAAAAGGGCGAGATGCCCAGAATGGCGGCCGCCTTCAACGCCGTTTCTCGGGCGGCCGCAGGCGTGGCGCCGGTGATGGTGAGGTGGCCCATCTTGCGGCCCACACGGGCCTCGGTCTTGCCGTACAGATGCAAGTGCGTGCCTGACAGCGCCAGCACGGCGGCCCAGTCCGGCTCACGCTGCGCGGCGGCGCGCACGCCAGCCTGGAGCGGGAACCACAGGTCGCCCAGCAGGTTGAGCATCACGCAGGGGCTGTGCAGCACCGGCTCGACCAGCGGCAGGCCGGTCATGGCGCGCACCTGTAACTCGAACTGCGACACGTCGCACGCATCAATCGTGTGGTGGCCGCTGTTGTGCGGGCGCGGGGCCATCTCGTTGGCCACGATGCGGCCATCGGTCAGCACGAAGAACTCGACGCACAGCACACCCACGTAATCGAGCGACGCGGCAATCCGGTGCGCGGCCTCGTAAGCCTGTTGCGACACGGCCTCGGTCACATTGGGCGCCGGCACCTGGGTGACGGCCAGGATGCCATCGCGGTGCAGGTTCTGCTGCAGCGGGAAATGCACGACCTGCCCGTCGCGGCCGCGCGCCACGATGACGCTGACCTCATAGGCCAGCGGCAGCATCTTCTCGAGCACGCAAGCCACGTGCTGGAGCTCGGCCCAGGCCGCTTCCAGCTCGGCGCGCGTCTTGACGCGGATTTGGCCCTTGCCGTCGTAGCCCAGGCGGGCCGTCTTGAGGATGCCGGGCAGCAGCTCGTCGGTGACGGCGGCCAGCTGGGCCGGTGTCTCGATCAGGGCGTGGGGCGCGCAATCCACGCCGCAGCCCACAAAGTGGGCTTTTTCGCGGGCACGGTCCTGGCAGACAGCCACCGCACTGCCCGCGGGCGCCACGGGGCGGCTGGCGGCCAGCTGCTCGAGCGCGGCGGCCGGCACGTTCTCGAACTCGGTGGTCACGGCCGCACTCACGCGGGCCAGCTCGGCCAGGCCGGCTTCATCCAGGTAGCCGGTGCGGATGTGGGCATGCGACACGCAGCCCGCGGGGCTGTCCGGATCGGCATCGAGCACGGCCGTGCGATAGCCCATGGCTTGAGCGGCGTGCACGAACATGCGGCCCAGTTGCCCACCGCCCATCACGCCCAGGGTGGCGCCAGGCAGGATCACGTCACGTTGGTCAGGATTGGAGCTCACGTCACTGCACCCGGCCTCAGGCCTTGGGCTCCATGGTCAGGTCGTTCGTCATCGCGCGGGCGACTTCGGTCTGCCGGGCGCGGAAGGCGTCCAGCTTGGCGCGCAGCGCCGGATCCTGGCCGGCCAGCATGGCAACCGCAAACAGCGCCGCGTTGCCCGCGCCGGCCGTGCCGATGGCGAAGGTAGCCACGGGGATGCCCTTGGGCATCTGCACGATGGAGTGCAGTGAATCGACCCCTTGCAAATGGCGCGAGGGCACGGGCACCCCCAACACCGGCACCGTGGTCTTGGCCGCCAGCATGCCCGGCAGGTGGGCGGCGCCGCCTGCGCCGGCGATGATGGCCACCAGGCCGCGGTCAGCGGCGGCCTCGGCGTAACGGAACATGTCGTCGGGCATGCGGTGGGCGGAGACGACCTGCGCCTCGAAGGGCACGCCAAACTCGGTCAGAATGTCAGCGGCATGGCGCATGACGTCCCAGTCGCTGCTGGAACCCATCACGACCCCGACCTTCACGCCCGCTTTCATCCTGTTTCCGCCCGTCGTGTCACTCACGGCATGCTCCTTGGTGCTTCAAACCCGGAATTTTAGGCGCTGCCCCCGCAGTCCCGGCCCACCATGATCGACATCACTTACGAAAACTTCGAATCCGACCTGATTGCTGCCTCCACCCAGGTGCCGGTGCTGCTGGACATCTGGGCCGAGTGGTGCGGCCCCTGCAAGGCCCTGGGCCCGGTGCTCGAGCAGCTCGAGGCCGAGTACGCCGGCCGGTTCATCCTGGCCAAGGTCAACGCCGATCAGTACCCCGAGATCGCGCAGCAGCTCTCGCAGATGTTCGGCGTGCGCTCGATCCCGTTTTGCGTGCTGTTCAAGGGCGGCCAGCCCATCGACGGTTTTGTGGGCGCCCTGCCGGCCGACAAGATCCGCGGCTTCCTGGATCAGCATGTGGCCGGCGAAGGCGAGCTGGCATCCGAGGCCGAGACGGTGGATGCCGAGCAGGCCCTGGCCGAGGGGGACCCGAACACCGCCTTTGCCCTTCTGCAGGACGCGCTGGCCAAGGACCCAGGCAACGACGAAGCCCGCTACGACCTGATCAAGCTGCTGCTGGCAGAAGGCGCGCTGGAAGAAGCGCAGGCCATCTACGCACCCATCGCCAGCCGGGGCAGCGGCCCCGTGCCGGAGCAGCGCGTGGTGGCCTTTGGCCGCTACATCGAGGCGCTGGCCACTGCACGCGCCGGTCGCTCGCCGGCTGAGTTGGCCGAGGCCATCGCGGCCAACAAGCGTGACTTCGCCGCCCGCTACGCGCTGGCGCAACTGTTCTTCGCCGCAGGCGAGTTCACCCAGGCCATGGACGAACTGCTCGAGATCATCATGCGCGACAAGACCTGGAACGACGAGCTGGCGCGCAAGACCTACATCGCCATCCTGGAAGTGATGGGCAAGCCCGCCCCCAAGCCGACCGCCGGCAAGCCCGCGCCAGGCGCGGCGGCCGCAGACGGCAAGCCCAAGCTCGAGATCGCCGGCAAGATGGAAACCGCGCCGGCCGACCCGGTGATCGAGCAGTACCGCCGCAAGCTCAGCATGGCGCTGTTCTGAACCTTGCCAGCGTGCGCCCATGATCAGCCCCTCCCTGCCCCCGTTGATCCAGGCCCAGGCACTGCGCGAGGCGCTGGCTGCCTCCGCCACCCAGGACTGGCTGGTGGTGGATTGCCGGTTTGCTTTGGCCGACCCGGCGGCCGGCCGTGCGCAGTACACGGCGGGGCACGTGCCGGGTGCCGTCTACGCGCATCTGGATGACGACCTGTCCGGCCCGAAAAGCGGCCGCAACGGGCGCCACCCCCTGCCTGAGCCGACGGTCTGGCAGACCACACTGCGCCGCTGGGGCGTGGAGCCCCATACCCGGGTGGTCGCGTACGACGACGCGGGCGGACCATTCGCGGCTCGGCTGTGGTGGCTGCTGCACTGGGCGGGCCACACCCAGGTTCAGGTGCTGGATGGCGGCTGGTCGGCCTGGCTGCAGGCCGGTGGTGCGGTCGAAGCCCAGGCGCCCGCGCCGCGGCCTGGCAGCGCCTTGCGCGTGACGCCCGACGCCACCCTGGTGCTCGACACCGATGACGTGCGCGCGCTGCTGCCCGACCTGGGCCCTGCCGGCGGCCAGATGCTGCTGGACGCCCGCAGCCCCGACCGCTTCCGCGGCGAAAACGAAACCCTGGACCCGGTGGGCGGCCACATCCCTGGCGCCACCAACCGCTTCTTCCAGCTCAATCTGGCTGAGGGCCGCTTCAAACCCGCCGCACAGCTGCGCGCCGAGTTCGAGGCGCTGCTGGCCGGACGCCCGGCCGAGGCCATCGTCCACCAATGTGGCTCGGGGGTGACCGCCTGCCACAACCTGCTCGCCATGGCGCACGCGGGCTGGCCCCTGACGCGGTTGTACGCCGGTTCGTGGAGCGCCTGGTGTGCCGATCCGGGTTGCCCCGTGGCGCGCTGAAGACACCCTGAGCCCCGAACGGTCGCCGAGCGCGGACGAGCGGTCAGGCTTGCCCCCGCAGACGCGGGACCCCAGGGCCAACCCTGCTGGCAGGCCCCGCAAAGCGTGACGATCATCACGCTCATCGGCCGATTACCTCGCGCCGTGCATCAAAAAAATTCCCAGGCGAGTCAATCATGAAGTCGTGCACTCACGGGAGCGCTGCATGCACTGCAACAGTTTTGAACGGGCCGCCCGCGCGTGGGCCCGCGGTTTCACCCTCATCGAGGTGATGATCGTGGTGGCCATCGTGGCCATCCTGGCGTCCGTCGCCTACCCCGCGTACACCGACTACATCCGCCGCGGCCAGCTTCAGGAGGCATTCACCAACCTGGCGAATTACCGCATCCGCATGGAGCAGTACTACCAGGACAACCGGCGGTATACGGAGGGGGCGGCGGCCAACACGTGTCGCGGGGCCGCAGCCGAAGAGCTGACGGCAGCCGAGCTCGGCGGCGCGACACAGTTCTTCACTTACAGCTGCGTACCGAGCGACAACGGCCAAGCCTACATCCTGACGGCCACGGGCAGTGGCGGCAACACCAACGGCTACACCTACACGATCAATCAGGACGGCGCGCGCGCGACCACCGTCTTCGCCGGTACCGCCGTGAACAACGTGACCTGCTGGGCCAGCAAGTCAACGTCGGCCTGCAACTGAGAGGCCGGCATGCGGACCCGTGGCGTTTCCCTCGTCGAGATCGCTGTAACACTGGCCGTGCTGGCGCTGCTGCTGATGGCCGCCGCGCCCAGCATGAGTGAATGGCTGCGCAGCGCCAGACTGCGCAATCAGGGCGAGTCCGTGCTCAACGGCATACAAGCGGCCCGCAACGAAGCAGTGCGACGCAACGTCGAGGTCACCTTCTGGCTGGTCAGCAACAACACCGCCACGGCCATGAACAACAACTGCGCGCTGTCCAGCACCGGCAACGGCTGGGTGGTCAGTCGCAACGATCCGGCCGGATTCTGCGGCACCCCCCCCTCCAGCACCGTGGCCCCGATGATCGTGACCACCCGCATTCTTGGGGACGGTGGGACAGGCGCCGGCGTGCGCGGACTGCAAGCCGATGGCTCCACCGCCGCCACCAGCATCACGTTTGACGGCTTGGGCCGGGCGGTGCAACGAGCCACCGCGGCCGAGAACTTGCGCCGCATCGCGATTGCCTACACCGCCGCCCAGGCCGGTGACCGGCCTCTGCAAGTTGATGTTGACGCCAGTGGCGGCATCCGGCTATGCGACACCACCGTGACCGATGCGGGGGATCCCCGTGCATGCCCAGCGGTGATCAACGCTGTCCAGAACAACAACGAAGGAGACGACTGATGACCCGCCCGCCTGGTTTTCGCGCGCGCCGTCACCAAGCCGGCGCCATGCTGATCGAAGTCCTGGTCAGCATTCTCATATTCAGCTTTGGCGTGCTGGCGTTGGTCGGACTCCAAAGCAGCATGACGCGCGCCCAGACCGAGGCGCAGTTGCGAGCGGAAGCCAGCTTCCTGGCCAACGAGATCACGGCGCGCATGTGGAGCGAGGCCACCAACCTCAGCTTCTACAACGGCGCCGTATGCTCGGCTCACGCCCCATGCCAGGCCTGGCGCGACAAGGTCGCCTCCCAATTACCCAATGGGGTGGGCACCATCGCCGTCAATGGCGCCAACGTGACAGTCACTGTGCAGTGGCAGCACGGCCAAGGTGGAGAACAGCGCACCTACACGACCACCACGCTGATCACACCAGCCTGACGAGGTCGACATGGCACACCACCACACCCATTCGCCGTCCTTGGGCCAACAGCGCGGCTTCACACTGGTCGAACTGATGGTCGGCCTTGCGCTGGGCCTCATTACCACGCTGATCATTGCCCAAGTCATGATCAACGCGGATGCTCAACAGCGCACCACCACCCAAGGCACCGACGCCCAGATCAACGGGGCAAGCGCTGTTTACCTGTTGAGTCGCGATCTGCAAGCAGCCGGCTATGGACTCATCAGCAAGGCCGCGGACCTGGGGTGTCCCATCCGGGCCGTTCAACCGGATGGTCAGGCGCTGGACCTGACATTGGCGCCCGTACTGATCGGCACGGATGCCAACGGCAATGCCACCATCCGCACACTTTCGAGCGGAAAGGCGGCCTTCGCAGTGCCCGTCCGGGTGCAGAACCAGTACAGCGCCGGCGAAACATCGTTTGTCGTACCTTCGTCGCTCGGCGTCGTGGCAGGCGATCTGCTGCTCGTCGCGCCTGACGCCTGGGATGCCGACAATTGGTGTGCGCTCATGCAGGCCAACTCGGCAGGCTCCAACACGCTGACAAGCACGCGGGTGCCTGTGATTACCGGCGGCTGGACCCCCGATACGGCAGCCAACCAGCAAGGTGCAGCGGGGCGCGCCTGGATGCCCACGGGCACGCCAGCCTACAAGGTCAACTCCACACTGATCAACCTCGGTCAGCTTCCCGACCTTCGTGAATATCGCGTCAACAACAACGCTCTCGAGATGCGTCGAATGGGCGCCACCGGGGCATGGGATGCGTGGGCAGTGATGACGCCGGGCGTGGTGCGCCTGCTCGCACTGTATGGCATGGATACGAGCATGCCGGAAGACAACGTGGTCGACACTTACACCAGCACTGCCCCAAACTCCGCGGGAGATTGGGGACGCGTCAAGACGCTCAAGCTGGTGGTGATCACGCGGAGTGCTCAGCGTGAGCGACTTGACCCGGTCACCAAACAGCCGGTGACGACCGCCCAACCCGTCATTGATCTGGGCGAGAGCGCCTTGCAGGTACAAGGCGCCGCCCCATGCGCGTATGACTCAGACCGCCGCTGCCTGACCGTATCCCTGGGGGAACTGCCGGCAGCGTCTGAGGAAGAGGGTGGCGAAGAAGGAGAAAACACACCGCCCGCCCCGCCCGAATGGCAGAACTATCGCTACAAGGTGTTCGACACGGTCGTGCCGCTGCGCAATCACCTCTGGAGACCATGATGTCATCACGGAAAGGCCAGCGCGGACTGGCCCTGATCTTTGCCCTGCTGGGCTTGGTCGCACTGTCAATCGCAGCTGTGGCGCTGGTGCGCTCGGTGGACACCGGTACGCTGGTGTTGGGCAACATCGGTTTTAAACAGGAGACCACCGCGCAGGCGGACCAAGCGACACAGGCGGCCATCGAGTGGCTGGCGAACGCCGACAAGGCAACGCTCGAAGCAGACCAGGTCGCGTCCGGCTATCTGGCATCGGCAACCGCTGAACTGGATCCGCTTGGACAGCGCAGCGACGTGGTCAACCGCATCCTGATTGACTGGGACTTCGACCAGGCCACATTGGCCAACTGCGCGACGGTGCCGAACACCCCGGCGGAACGCTGCGTGACCCCGGGTTCGGTGCAAGGCAATACCGCCGTACGGTATTTCATCACCCGGCTGTGCGCAACCACCGGCGACAAATCTGCGGCAGGCAATCACTGCGCCAACCCAGTGTCTATCACGGCGGGCGAGGCCTCGGCCAGGGGTGCGGTGCACTACCGATCGTCCGATAGATTGGCTCCTTCAGGCGGAGGTCTGCTCTACCGCATCATCGTCCGCTCAAAGGGCGCGCGCGACACGACCACGTTCACCGAGACCATCGTACAGATCCCGGAGAAGACATCATGACCCCACGTCGTCTGAGCTTGCACCTGTTTCCGGCCGTGTTGACCCTGCTGGCCTCCGCCGGCCAAGCCTCCACGGACATCAGCAATACGCCGTTGATCACCAATCAGGTATCAGTCAAGCCCAACCTGATGTTCGTGCTTGACAACTCTGGCTCCATGAACTTCGGCTATATGCCTGAGGAGATGGGTAGCTCCAGTCAGTACGGCTATCGCAGCGCGCAATGCAACGGCGCGGCATACAACCCCGCCAACGACTACCCGTTGCCCGTCACGCCAGACGGGCGGAGCTACCCGGCCATGTCGGCAACCGCCGCTTGGTCTGACGGATTCATCCCGTCGTTTGACACGACATACTCGGTAAGCAGCACGCTGAACACAGTGGTGCCCGAAGCAGGTTTGACGCAAACGGTGATTGCAACAGGCGTATCGAGTTCAGCGACGCCATTTGCAGTCGGGGACACCGTGGTGGTGCGCAAATCTGCTGACAAGACGCACTGGATGGTTGGCCGCGTCATGAGCATCACGGGGGCAGGGACCAACACCCGTACGCTGTCCGTGGCATTCAGCTTCTCGTCCGCCTACACCGGCAGCGTCAGCGGCTGGATCATCGGCAAGCCGCTGACAGAAGACCTGACGTCTTCATCCGGCGGCTCGGCACCCGACGCCTCCTACTACTATCGCTACACCGGCTCGCAGCCGGCAATGAGTTGGGCATACAACGCCGATGGCACGTTGACCAGCGGCAACACGTTCAACAGTGAATGTCGTAGTTCCGTGAACAGCGCTCCTGGCTCAGGTGTGTTCGCACGCGTGAACGTGAGCAGCCTGGCCAGCTCCTCACGCGGGCACTACGCCAACTGGTACAGCTACTACCGTCGCCGCATCTTGATGATGCGTTCGGCGGCCGGCCGCGCCATGGCGAGCCTTGACAGCAGCTATCGCGTGGGATTCAGTTCACTGAACAACGGCACCGACTTCAACAGCACTGTCACGCCAACATTGGGCCTGTTTGCCAACATTGCCGAATACAACGACGCCCAGCGCCTGGTGTTTTTCAGCAATCTGTATGGCGCCCACATTCAGGGCGGCACCCCCTTGCGCCGGGCCCTGGCGAAGGCTGGGCAGTACTACGGCGGCGTGATTCCGGGTCAGACCGATCCCGTCCAGCATGCGTGTCAGCGAAACTACACGTTGTTGACAACCGATGGCTACTGGAATGACAACACCTTGCCGACACAACTTGATCGGACCAGCACGATCGGCAACCAGGACGGCAACCCGACGCGCACGCCCCTTCCCCAATACGACAGCACGGCCGACTACCGCCGCGTTGAACAACGTACCCGCTATGAAACGCTGGGGCGGTGCGGCTTCCTGAATTTCAGTTACTCGTATCGGGCTGTCGTGGAGCGGCGAACGGTAAGCAGCACATTTGCCAGCGGCGAAACCACCTCAGCCTGGACCGTTTTTTCCGTTGGATCGAATCAGTGCGAAGGCAGCGTCCCGGCCACGTCCAGCATCACGGTGGTGAGCAGCGACGGGGGCGGAGGCCAGCGCAATACGCTCGCCGATGTGGCGTCGTATTACTACCAGACAGACTTGCGGCCCAACATGCCGAACAGCGTGCCGTCCTCAGCATCCGATCCGGCGCGGCACCAGCACATGACCACCTACACGCTGGGTCTGGGCCTGTCCGGCCTGCTGCGTTATGACCGCAATTATTTGACCCAGACCACGGGCGATTTCGCCGCGATCAAGGCCGGCACGCGCCCTTGGCCCGCGCCGCCCCTGGATGCCACCGACCACCCCGCCAAGATTGACGACCTCTGGCACGCTGCTGTCAACGGTCACGGGCGCTACTTCTCGGCCAACAATGCGAACGACCTTACAAGCTCGCTTGTCGACGCCCTCTCAGACATCAACGCTCGTAACGGTGCGGGGGCGGCGGCAGCCAGCAGCTCATTCCGTCCGATTGAAGGAACCGACCGAATTTTCAAGACGTCCTACCGGACCCGCAACTGGGATGGGGAGTTGGAGGCATTCACCGTCACCAGGGGCACGAACAATACCTTGACCTTCACCAATGTGGCATGGTCGGCGGCGGGCCAGCTTGATGCCAGACCATATGGCAATCGCACCATCTATTACCAGCGCCGCGTCGGGACGGTCTCCGGAGGGTCAACGGCCTCGCTGGGCCTGTTTACTTACGAAAACATCAGCTCGGACGCCGATGCAGGCACGCTGCGAGGACACTTCGACAACTTCTGCACCCGCACCCCGCAGCCGACCCAGTGCTCAGCACTCACCAGCCAGCAACGAACTGCTGCCTCCGGAGCAAATCTCGTCAACTTCCTTCGCGGTGATCGCACCAGCGAAGGCTCTCTGTATCGGCAACGTGCATCTGTTTTAGGCAGTCTCGTTGATGCGTCGCCCACGTACGTAGGAAAACCACCATTCGTCTATCAGGACCCTGGCTACAGTGCGTTCGCACAAGCGCTGGCAAGCAGGTGTCCGATGGTCTACGTCGCTGGCAACGACGGCATGCTGCATGCATTCTCAGACAAGACGAACCTGCCGCAATACAGCTCCTGCCCTGAAGCGGGCAGCGAAGTCTGGGCATATGTGCCGCGCGCGGTCATGTCCAATCTGTACCTGCTCGCCGACTCGGATTATGCGAACCGGCACCGCTTTTTCGTGAACGGAACGCCTGAGGCCGCGGACATCAGTATTCCCGGGACCGACGGCAGCAGCCCGATTTGGCGCACGATCCTGGTTGGCGGCTTTGGCGCAGGTGGTCGAGGGTATTACGCCCTTGACGTGACCTCTCCGACCGAACCCAGAACACTGTGGGAGTTCAGTGACGCCGACATGGGGCTGAGCTTCGGCAACCCAGTTGTGACCAAGATACCCGGACAAGACGGGGTATCCACATGGGTGGTGGCGTTCACGTCGGGACTGAACAACAGCGGGAACGGCTACCTCTACGTGGTGAACGCCTACACCGGCGCGCTGATGTACAAGGTCCCCACGCTGGTAAATGGAGCCGCAGTAGGCACGTCATCTGCGCCAAGCGGGCTCAACAAACTGAACGCGTGGGTAGACCGACCGACGGACAATACCGCCGTCCGCTTCTATGCGGGCGACATGCGGGGCAATGTCTGGCGGTTCAATGTGAGCGATCTGGCCTCGGTTGGCACCCCCGACAACCGAGCGTTGCGGCTGGCACAACTGTCGGCCAACAATGTGCCTCAACCCATCACCACCCGCCCTGAGCTTGCAGAGATCTTGTACTCAGGCAGTCGCCACGCGGTCGTCATGATCGGAACCGGTCGTTTTATCGGGGTGTCAGACGTCTCTGACACCACAAGTCGGCAAAGCGTATACGGGATCCGTGATCCCTTGGGGAGTTCCGGTTGGGGCAACCCCAGGGCTCAGATGATCGAGCAAACATTTCAGACCGAGGCGAGCGGACAAACTCGACAGGTTTCGAATAACACCGTGAACTGGAGTTCCAGTACTGTTGCGGGTTGGTACATCGACCTGCCGGATGCTGGCGAGCGCGTGTTCGTCGACATGACGGTGACCTTCAACACCTTGACACTGGCCACTGTGGTTCCAAACTCGGACGTCTGCTCGAGCTCCGGCTACTCTTGGGTGTACAGATTGAACATTGCATCAGGAGGCGTTGCACCGAGCCGCGCCGATGACCAGCTCGACGGCTGGCGCTTCGAGAATGCGATTGTGGGCTTAACCGATATACCCTCTGCCGACGGCACATCGGTAGAACAGATCGGCGTGGATGATGGAGGCAACTTCAACATCATCCCCGGGCGCCTCAAATCGGGCTCCGGGGCAGGAGGTACGCGCCGCGTGACTTGGCGGGAGCTGCTCCCAGGCACCCGGTGAACGTATGACGAAGAAAGCCGGCCCAGGCTGGAAGCTGCTGTGCGCCTGGCTGGCAGTTGCCGCTGGGCATGGTCTGGCTTTCGAATGGCTGTCAAGCGAGACCGTTACTGCCGCATCGACCCGGTGGCCGTCCCCAGGGACGCACCGGCTTTCTTCAGAGGAACAACGGCCGCAAGCACGCGCCTGGGTGGTACGCAACGTTGTTCTCACCGAATCGGTAACGACCACGTCGATCGCCCAAATCGACAACACAGACGTCCAGCGTGAGCAAGTCGGGCCAGGCAGGCAACGCCCCTACCTGCCCCGCACGCTGCTGACCACGGGCCCTCAGCCCCTGGATCCCATCGTCATCGACTACCCTCCACAGCTTGAGGCCGCGGGCAACCACACCGGTGAGCTGGCGCTGTACATCGACGAGCACGGTGTGGTCACGCGGGTCGAGACGCTGACGCAAGACCTTCCGCCACCGATGGCGATCGCGGCTCGGCTCGCGTTTCAGCAGGCCCGCTTCCGGCCTGGTGAACGCGATGGCGTACCGGTGCGGGCGCGCATCGTGGTGGAGGTCCGGTTCGATGCCAGCGCGTCGGGTGATGCGGCGGCGCCACCATTGCCCGACGAGCCCGCAGCGGCGCTTGCACCGCCCCTTGGACTTCCGCGATCATGAGTGCATCACGATCGCACGGGGGAAGCCCATGAAAGTCGCCGCCATCCAGATGGTCTCCACACCAGACGTGCACGCCAACTTCGAGGCGGCGCGGGCGTGGATCGCCGAGGCGGCAGCGGCCGGGGCCGAACTGGTGGCCCTGCCCGAGTACTTCTGCCTGATGGGTTTGAGTGACCAGGACAAGCTCGCCATCGCCGAGCCGCTGGCAGACGCCGATGTGGCGGGCACGGCCAGCACGCCAATGCAGCACATCCTGGCCGAGACCGCACGCGAGCACGGCATCTGGCTCGTCGCTGGCACCCTGCCGATCCGCACGCCGGATGCAGAGCGGGTGTTCAACACCACGCTGGTCTACGGGCCCGATGGGCGGCGCATGGCCCGTTACGACAAAATTCACCTGTTCTGCTTCGAGGACGGCCAACGTCGCTACGATGAAGCGGCCGTGCTGCTGGCCGGCCACGAGCTCGTGGCATTCGATCTGCCCGCGCGCGACGGCCGCAACTGGCGCATCGGGCTGGGCGTGTGCTACGACCTGCGTTTTCCGGAGCTGTTCCGGGCGCTGGGGCGCACGCAGCCGCTCGACCTCATCGTGCTGCCAGCGGCTTTCACCGACACCACAGGCCAGGCCCACTGGGAGTTGCTGCTTCGCGCACGGGCCGTCGAGAACCTCTGCCACGTGCTCGCGCCTGCGCAAGGCGGCCTGCACGCCAGCGGGCGGCGCACGTTCGGCCACAGCATGGCCGTGGGGCCCTGGGGCGAGGTGCTGGCGGTCAAGCGCGACGAAGGCGGCGGCGTGGTGCTGGCCGAGCTCGACCATGGTCGTCAAACCGCCATCCGCCGCCAGCTGCCAGCGCTGCAACACCGGGTACTTTGAGCTCCCCGAGCGGAGCACAGCGTCCGCCGCTCAGCGTGGTGCGCCAGACGGCGGGGGCGCTTCGTCGGCTTCGAACAGCTTGAGCGCGTGCGACTGCATGCTGTCGCGAAAGTGCTTGCGCGCGAACAGCTTGTTCTGAGCTTCCAGCGGCAGGTCGGTGATGCGCAACACGTTGAGCCGGATCAGTGCGTCAATCAGGTCCTCCAGCACCCGCACCAGATCGGCGTCCAGCTCGGCGAAGCCACGGCTCGCATCGTCGCGCAGAAAGGCCTGCACGTCAGGGTGATCCAGCGCGAGCGGCTCGCTGCCCTGCACCGGCTCGCGGTGCAGGCTGACGATCTGGCCCTCGGGATCACGGACGGCATGGCGCATGGCAGTGGGCAAGCGTGGTGGTGACTGGATTATCGGCCGTGCGCCGCGCATCTTGACCAGCGCGGTTGGCTCGCCACTCAGGCGCGACAATCAGCCAAAACCCAGCGTCCGAGCACCTCGCCCTGGACCAGGCAATCGGCCTCTACCCGTTGCCCCCCGCGCAGGCCGTCCAGGGCGGCGACATGGGCCGGCGACCACACCAGATGCAGGCCGCCGCCCGTCTCGGTGGCCAGCACGATCACGGTCACGCCCGCCTCACCCTGCACACGCTCGGCGAACTCGCCCACCACCCGAACACGCTGGCCCACCACCACCGGGGCCGCGCCGGTTGACGCCGCATCCTGAGGCGAACGCACGAGCGCATCGGCCGCAACGGCCTGCGCCGGCGCCCGCCCGGCCGATGCGCCCCGCTGCGCCACCAATGCCAGCGCAGCCGCGGTCGGGGCAGAGGCATCGTCCATCACACCAGACGATGCAAGCGCTGCGTCGTCTGCTGGCCGAATAGCCGCACCGGGCGGCGCTCCGGCCATGGGCGGCGAGGCCTCGGCCGGCTCGGGCGCCGGACGCGCAAGCAGCCAGAAGAGCACCGCCCCCCCCAGACACAGCGCCGCGATGAACATCCCAGCGCGCCGGCCGCGCAGCCGCACGGGCTCTGTGGCGCTCACAGCGTCAGCAGGTACTGCACCAGATCAGACACCTCGCCGGCCGAGCGCGCGCACCAGGGGTGGGGCGTCGCAGGCATGCCGATCGGGCCGGGCGCGCCAATTTCCGGACCGAACTCACGCCGCATCTTCTGGAAGTCCCAGTAGTAGTGATTCTGATCCCAGGGCACGGTCACGAAGTACTTGTGGCGCTCCACAAAGCGGTTGCGCGCATCCGCCGTGGTGTCCAGCAGGTGCTTCTTCTTGGCCTTGTACACGCGGAAGACATCACCCTTGCGATTGAGGTCGGGGGCCGGCGTGGGCTGGTCGGCCGTGCCCGGCGCGGGGCGCACCGGCGCGTGCAACGTGTAGTACTGCTTGTACATCGCCGAGTGCTCGTTGCAGCGGTCGGGATGCACCAGGTCTTCCAGATTGCGCACATGGCCATCGGACAACAAGCCACGCGAGCTGACCCAGTACAGGTTGCGCAGGTAAGTCACCCGGATGGACTGCTGCTTGTATTGGAAGTCAGTCGGCGCAAAGAAACGCCCCACCTCGTCCAGGCGGATCATCTTCTCGTTCGTGTGCGCGCCAACCTGGTCGGTGTGACACGAGGCGCATGCCTGACCGAACACGGCCTTGCCGCGGTTCACGGCTGCCACCACCGACGGGTAAGCCTGCCAGCCCTGCTGCACGAAGGCGCCTTCACTCGTGCCTGCGTTGCCCGTCTGCTCCAGCTTCTGGTTGGACTTCAGCCAGCGGTACATGCCGATGTGGCGCAGGTCATCGTCATCCTGATCCAGCACCGACATGTAAGCCGTCAGCGCCTTCAGCGAAGTCGGGTCCATGGCGCCCATCGCGCCCTCGGGCTCCTGCGCGTGCACATACGAGCCCTCGAAGCCGACATACGACTCCGTGTGCGACAAAGCCCGCCGGATCGGCAGGTGGTTCGTCACGTTCGGGATCGTCATGGGCGAGTAGATGTAATCGTTGTCGTACAGGCTGCCTTCGCCGGCGGTGCGCGTCAGCGTGGCCTCGGTGGCACCTGCGGGCATCAGGTAGAGCAGCGGCGTCTTGTCCACCTGCTTCTTCGCCTTGTCGAAGCTCGGCCCCGGCTCCAGCCCTTCAATGTAGGAAAAGGTGGCGGTCGTCTCGCCCAGCTTGTCGCCCAGTACCGTCCAGCGCTGTGTCCACAAGGGGTTCGGCAGGCCAGGGAAGACCTTGGTGATCGTGCTGCCCCCCTTCTGGTAACTGATCTGGTAACCATGGCACGAGGCACAGTTGAAGCCCGCCCACTTGCCGCGGCCCAGCAGCGGATGAGACGACTCGGCGTTGCGGTAGCCCACCCAGCCCGTGTTCGTCGTGTTGCCCTTGGTCAGCTGCTTGTCGACCAGCAGGAAGCCGGGGATGGGGCTTTCTTGCGGATAGGGGTCGAAGAACACATCGTCGATGGCCTCGTCCGGTACCTGGCCACGCACCGCCGGGATGGCCCCGAAGGCGGTGTAGGGGTTGGCCTTCTGACGGGTGTAGGGATCGGTCGTCTTGCCCGCAAAGATCTTCTCCCAGTCAAGGTTCTTGAACTTGTGCGCCACACCGAGGCCGTAGTCATAGGACCAGAACACCTGCCGCCCCAGGCGCACCATCTGCGCGAAACTGGGGTTGTCGACCGCCACATCGATCGGCACGATGCCCTTGACCTCGTCGCTCAACACCGACACCACGTCGCAGTTCGGATCGCCACCGGAGGTCAGGCGGTTGCGCTGGGCATCGATCACCTTGTGCGGCTGCCCGGGCTTCTTCAGCGACTCCAGATGGCCCACGCGCTTTTGCACCTGCAGCTTCAATGGCCCCTTGCTCGCGTGAGAAGGCACGCGGAACGCCACCTCATCATCGCGCCAGCTCACGATGTCCTTGGGCCACTGAAAACGCACCTTGCCGGTTTCGTAGTTCGCGCTGCTGAGGATGTCGAGCTTCTGCTCGTACATGGTCAAGTCCGTCTCCAGCACGCGGCTGTTGCCGATCATGATCTTGCTGAAGTCGATGTCGGTACCAGCGCCAAAGCCCCTGCCCTTGAGCACCACCAGGTCGCCCGGGCGCAGGGTGGGGCGCCCCTGCGTGCCGCCGGCCTGCCACACCAGCGCGCCGTTGACCATCATCTGCTGCACCACGGGCTGCGCAAACTGCTGCGCGGAGGCCAGCCGCTGCTGCTCGCGCTGGGCGTTGAAACCACACACCACGTCCTGATCGGGAAACGCAGGGGCGGCCAGCGCGGCCCCGGTCAGACAGGCCAGCGCGGCGGCAGAGGCGGCACGCACGGCCGGGCGCGTCACTCGGGCGGGGCGCACACCGCGGGCGCGCGAGCGCGGTGTGGCTGAGGGCACATGGACCATGGCTGTCTCCGTTGAAATGATGGGTTCACGACGGCGCCATCATTCCCAGAGGCGCCCGACAGCCTTGTCATGGAGCTGACAAACACGGGTATGACCGGGTGATGTTTCCCGACAAACGCGGGACAACGTGTAGACACGCGGGCCGACCAGGCGCCGCGGTGACAGCCAGTCAGGCCGACGCGCCCCCGCCGGCAGACAAGCCCGCCGAGCGCACGCCCGCGGCCTGCAACTGCGCCAGAATCTGCCGCTCGGTGGCCGACAGGCCTGCGGCATCCATCAACCGCACCCGGTCAAGCACCTCGATGCGCCCATAGGCGATGCGCACCAGCCCCTGCGCCTGCAGGCTGCTGAGCACCTGGTTGGTCGTCTGGCGCGACAACGACAGCATCATGCCCAGCTGCGTCTGGCTGATGGGCACGACCCAGGGGCCCGGGCCAGCGGTCTGCGTCGAGCCCTCGACCAGCCACACCAGACGGCGGGCCAAGCGTGTCTCCGAGGGCAGCAGCGCCATGTCCTCCATGCTGATGAAGGTCAGCCGGATCCGCAGCGCCATCAGCACGCCCAGTTCGCGCCAGAAGGCTGGCTCACGCTCCAGAAAAGCGCTCAGATCGGCCTGCGGCACATGCAACACGCGCACCGCCCCCTCGGCCACCGCGTTGTGCGTGCGCGGCAAGCGGTCGAACAGCGAGATCTCGCCAAACCAGGCCGGCGCCTCGACCAGCGACAGAATGGCCTCCTTGCCGGCCTCGGTCACCCCCGAGATCCGCAGGGTGCCGTCCAGGATGGCGTACAGCCCGTCAGGCGGATCACCTCGGAAGAACAGGTGCTCGCCGTGCTGCAGTCTGCGCTGCATCGCAATGGACAGCAGCGCCGCCTCGAACTCGGGAGGCAGGTGGCTGAACCAGGGGTCGGTACGCAGCTGCGCCAGGATGGCTGGGGTGACCCACTCGCGTGCGCCCGCTGGCACGGCCGGTGCGGCGGGGTTCACAGCGCGCCGTAGGAGTGGAGGCCGGACAGGAACATGTTCACCCCCAGGAAGGCAAACGTGGTCACCAGCAGCCCGATCAGCGCCCACCACGCGGCAAACTCACCACGCAGGCCCTTGACCAGGCGCATGTGCAGCCAGGCTGCATAGTTCAGCCACACGATGAGGGCCCAGGTCTCCTTCGGGTCCCAGCTCCAGTAGCCTCCCCAGGCCTCGGCGGCCCACAGCGCGCCGAGGATGGTGGCAATGGTGAAGAAGGCAAAGCCCACGGCAATCGCCTTGTACATCACGTCATCGAGCACCGCGAGATCCGGCAACCGCTGCCCGATGCGCTTGCGCGCCATGATGATGGCCGCGACGATCAACGCCGACAGGCCGAAGTACACCGCCCAGTAGCTGCTGATGGGCGACTCGCTGCCCGGCCGCGCGCTGAACACCAGTGGCTCGAAACACAGGATCACACCCAACAGCCACAGCGGCAGCAGCTTGACCCACGACGTCTCTTGCGCACGCACCTTGATGAGGTAGGCAAACGCAACCATGGCCGCCAGCGCGAACGTGCCATAGCCCACGAAGTTGGCCGGCACATGCAGCTTCATCCACCAGCTCTTGAGCGCCGGCACCAGCGGCTGGATCTCGTGTGCGCCGCGCTCCAGCGCGTACCACAGCAGGAAGCCCACCGAGGCACTGACCACCAACATCACGAAAGCGCCCAGCGAACCCAGGTCGCGGCCCATGCGCGCAAAGCGGTCTTCGTAGTACAGCCAGTAGGCCGTGGTCATCCAGGCGAACAGCACGAACACCTCATAGAGGTTGCTCACCGGGATGTGCCCGATGTCGGGCGCGATCTGGTGGCTCTCGAACCAGCGAACGAACGAGCCAACCAGCCCAAAAAACACACCGGCCCAGGCCATGCGTGAGCCCAGGCGGGTCGCCGTGCGCCCGCCGGTCACCGCCCCGATCCAGTAAAAGACCGTGCTCATGAACAGCAGCAGGCTCATCCACAGGATCGCGCTCTGCGACGACAACAGGTACTTCAGCAAAAAGACCTGCTCGCCGGCCACGAGGTCGGCGCCGTGACCGTCCATCGTGCCGCGGTACAACACGATGGCCAGACCTGCCGCGGCGCCCACGCCCACCATCAGCAACCGCAGCGGCCGCCAGAACCAGCCCAGCCAGATCAGCGACGGCACCGAGCCGGCGAGGATGGCCTTCTCGTAGACATCCATGTGCGGGTGCAGCAAGGCATAGGTGTAGCCGCCCACCGCGACCAGCGCGAGCGCGAACAGCCAGTCCCACAGGTCACGGGGGCGGCCCGGGGCCGCCAGAGCAGCAGAAGGATGCGAAGTGGACAGCGACATGATCGGATCCCGAAAATAAATGAGTGGCGGCTCAGGCCGCGCCAGGCGCGGGGGTGGGCGGCGCGGCGTCGGGCGCCAACGCCGCGCGCAAGGCCGCAAATTCCTGATCGGTGTCCAGCGTCTGGCGCGTTGAGGACAAAGCCATGCGGTAGGCGGTCTGGCCTTGCTCATCCGCGTGCAGCCAGACCCACAGGCGGCGCTCGCGGATGTACAGCATGGCGAAAACGCCGATGATCAGCAGCAGGCAGCCCAGATAGACCACATTGCGACCCGGGGTGCGCGTGACCTGGAAGACGCTGGCCTGACGGTGTTCGAAACCATCCAGCGTCAGCAACACTGGCTCCGGGTAGAACACCGCGTCCGACAGCGACAGCACCGCCTGGGCCAGGAAGGCGCGCGTGGTCTCGTCCTCCAACCCCACCGCGGGCAGCCCGGCGCGCTCGCGGCTGAGGTTGTACAACTCGAACAGTGTGCCGTTGAGCAGGCGGATGAGCGAGCCGGCCATCTCCTCGCGCTGCTCGGCCGCCACCACGTTTTCAATGAACGACGACAGGGCCATCAGCCCGCCTTGCGGCTGGCCGGCATCGACTGCGGGCGCACCGCCATCCCGCGGCGTGGGCGACAGCGTGCCCGCGAACAACTCCAGCGTGCGCCGGGCGGAGGCCGTCAGGTCAGCCCGCACCCGCTCGCTGGATTGAGGATTCGTGCGCTCGGCCAGCCGCTCGGCCGCAGTCTGACGCAACCCCGGATCTGCCAGGGCGGCACGCAGCCGCAACCAGCCCGCCATGCTCATGTCCTCATCGGCCGGCACGCGCAGGTAACGGAAGGACTCGGCGGGGGTGTCGCGCACGCCCACGAGGAACACCGCGTGGCCATCCAGCGTGACCGGCGCCATGTAGTTGTGGAACTCGCGCGCCTGCCCCGCGCTGTCGCGCAGCTTGTACGTGACGGCCGGGCCGATGTTGACCAGGCGCTTTTCGCCCGGCGCCTTGGCGCCCGAGCCCAGGTGGCGCGTGAAGCCCTGCATGGCCCCGGTGACCGGTGCGCCCTGGGTATCGGGCAACACGCGTTGCGCCTGGGCGAGGTCTTCCACATTGATCAACCGCAGATCGGTCACTTCCAGGCTCATGCCATCACCGTCACCCCACCAGGCGGCCGGCAGGCGCACGCCGGTCGCGCCCACCTGCGTGTCCACGGGCACGGCGTCGATGGCGCGACCGTCCAGCCGGATCGGCTTGAGTTGCACCTTGGAGCCACCGTCCTCGAAGCTGGACTGGAACAGCGTGATGCCTTTGTAGATCACCGGATGGTTGACCTCGACCGTGTACGGCGTGGGCGCAGGCTCGGCCGGGTCGTGAATCACGATCTCGCTGGCGAAGCGTTTGGGCATGCCCGTGTCGTAGTACTCGACGATGAACTTCTTGAGCTCGACATCGAAAGGCAGCGGCTGCAACAGCATGCCGTCGGCCATCTGCACCACGGCCGCGTTCGTCCGCTGCCCTTCCGGCACGAACAGGTTGGCGCGGTATGACGGGTTGTCCACGCTCAGCCGACTGCGCTCGACGTTGTCACCCGGCCCCTGGAACACCTGCAGATCGCGCGACCAGGCCTGCAGCTTGATGAGCAAATCGCCGTCGAACAGGCCGCCCAGACAGATCAGCACGATGGCGCCATGCGCGGCGATGTAGCCGAGCTTGTTGGCCGCGCCGCGGCGGGCGCCGAACATGATGCCCGCCCCGCCGCGCGGGCTGGCCTGGCGCTGCTCGGTACGTACCGACCAGCCCTGCTCCGCCAGCAGGCCGGCCACGCGGTCGCGCGCGGCGTTCAGGTCGCCGGGCAGCCGGCCCTCGGCGTGGTGGTGAAAAGCCAGCAGGGCCTGCTCGCGCACCTGCTCCTTGTGGGTGCGCCAGTCAGCCAGGATCTTGGGCGTGTTCCGCGCGATGCACAAGCTGGTCGACAGCACCAGAAAGGCCAGGATCACGAGAAACCACGGCGCGCTGTAGATGCGATACAAGCCCAGCGTGCCGAACACCTCGGCCCAGAAAGGCCCGAACTGCTCGACGTAGTTCACGAGGGGTTCGCCCTGCAGGATCACGGTCCCGATGGCAGAGGCAATGCAGATCACCGTCAGCAGGGCGATCGCAAAGCGCATCGATGCCAACAACTCCAGCGCATCACGCCAGGGGCGACGCGGAGAAGGCACGGCGGAAACAGCGGCTTGGGTCATCGGCTTGGCAAACAGTGCATCGGATCATCGGACACGACCCGGTCCGGCGACTGTCGCATGGACGACGGGTGACATGCAGGGTTTCCCCATGCACAAAGGCGGGTCACCCTGCATGAGGGGCCCGCCTGAATGAGATGGTTTTTCTGTGCGCCGGTTCCACCGGCAGGGGCGCAATCAGCGCAGGCCGGCGATGTAATCGGCCAGCGCGTTGATTTCGACGTCGCTCAGGTTGGCCGCAATGCTCACCATCTGGGCATTGTTGGTGCGCTCGCCCTGACGGAACGCCGTCAGCTGGGCCTTGGTGTAGTCGCCATGCTGGCCGTTGAGGCGCGGATACTGCGCCGGAATGCCCGCACCGTTGGGGCTGTGGCAGCCCGCGCAGGCCGGCACGCCTTTGCGCGCAATGCCGCCACGGTAGATGCTTTCGCCCAGCTTGACCGCAGCACTGTCGCGCGCCTGGCCCAGGACAGGCTTCTTGCTGCCGTAGAAGGCCGCGAGATTGCGCATGTCTTCCGGGGTGAGGCCGGCGGCAATGCCGTTCATCACGGCGTTCTTGCGCTTGCCTTCCTTGAACTCGGTCAGCTGCTTGACGATGTACTCGGGATGCTGGCCCTGCAAAATGGGGTTGGCTGCGGCGCCACGGCTGCCGTCGGCGGTGTGACACGCCACGCACATCATGTTGGCCTTGGCGGCACCGGCGGCGACGTCAGGCTTGGCGTCGGCACGCGCCACGCCGGACAGAGACAGGGCCACCGAGGCAAGGGCAATCAGGGTCGAAAAGCGCTTCATGGCGTTGGGGCTGGGTGTGTTGGGGACTAACCGGAACGGTCAAACCCAGAGATTTTACAATGCCCCATGGCTCATCCTGCAAACCCTCCATCGAACCGTCATCCACGACAGCCCAAAGTCGCCCCTGCGACCGGCGCCGCCGTGGACCCGGCCCGCGACGCCCTGGCCTGGGCGCACACCGCCCGGTTCGTGACCACCGCCGCGCAGTTGCATCAACTGCCCGCCACTGAATTGCCGGAAGTGGCCTTTGTAGGCCGTTCCAACGCGGGCAAGTCCACCGCGATCAACACGCTGGCACAGCAGCGGCAACTGGCGTTTGCATCCAAGACGCCGGGCCGCACCCAGCACATCAACCTGTTTGCGCTGGGCCCGCGCGAGCTGCCCGATCTGCTGTGGGCCGACTTGCCGGGCTACGGCTACGCCGCAGTCGAGCGCGAAGCCAAGCGCCGCTGGCAAGAGGTCATGACCCACTACCTGGAGGTGCGTCGAAACCTGGCCGGCGTGGTGCAGATGGTGGATTCACGCCACGGTTTCACCGATCTGGACGAGCAACTGCTGTCCTTCGTGGCCCCGCGGGTGCGCACCGGCGAGGTCAAGCTGCTGGTGCTGCTCACCAAGGCCGACAAGCTCAATCGCAAGGAACAAGCCGAATCGCTGCGCAAGGCCCAAGGCGTGCTGGCCAGCGTGGTCACCGACGAGGCCGATGTGGGCATCTGCCTGTTCTCGTCACTCAACAAGACCGGCGTGGGCGACGTGGCCCAGGTGCTGCGCGATTGGGCACAAGGCATCGCCGCCCAGCGGGTGGCGCTCGGCCTGCCACCCGCCGTGCTGCCCGGCCCCGACACCGACGACGAGCCGCCACTGGACTGAGCGCCCGACGCCTCGGCGGGCCGGGTGGGGTCACATCGCCTGGCCGGTCAGGCGCGCCAGCGCCTCGCGGTATTTGGCCGCGGTGGCCTCGATCACGTCCTGTGGCAATGCGGGCGACGGCGCGGTCTTGTTCCAAGGCTTGCCGCCCACCTGCGCCTGCTCCAGCCAGTCGCGCACGAACTGCTTGTCGTAGCTGGGCGGGTTCTGGCCGGCGGCAAACGCGGCCTCATAGCCCTCGATGGGCCAGAAGCGCGACGAGTCAGGCGTCAGCACCTCGTCCATCACGGTCAGCGTGCCATGCTCGTCCAGACCAAACTCGAACTTGGTGTCGGCAATGATGATGCCCTTGGTCAGGGCGTAATCTGCGGCCCTCTTGTACAGCGCAATGGCGAGCGTGCGCACCTTCTCGGCCATGTCGGCGCCGATGATCTCGCTCATTTTCTCGAACGAGATGTTCTCGTCGTGGTCGCCCACCTCGGCCTTGGTTGCCGGCGTGAAGATGGGTTCGGGCAGCTTGCTGGCGTTCTTCAGGCCGGCGGGCAGCTTGACGCCGCAGACCATGCCGTTGTCCTGGTACTCCTTCCAGCCGCTGCCGGCCAGATAGCCCCGCACCACGGCCTCGACCGGCAGGGGCTTGAGCTTCTTGACCAGCATGGCCCGTCCCTCGACCTGGGCGCGCTCGTCGGCGCTGACCACGCTCAAAGGGTCGTCGCCCGTGAGGTGGTTGGGGGCCACGTCCTTGAGCAGTTCGAACCAGAACAGCGCCATCTTGGTCAGCAGCGCGCCCTTGCCCGGAATGGGCTCGCCCATGATCACGTCAAACGCGCTGATGCGGTCGGAGGCCACCATCAGGATGCGATCGCTGCCAACCGCATAGTTGTCGCGGACCTTGCCACGCGCCAGCAGCGGCAGAGAGGTGAGATTCGAGGTGTGCAGGGCGGCGATCATGGGCAGGGTCCGTCAGGCGAAACAAAGAGGCCAAGGCAAACCGCTATTGTGCCTCGCGCCCGGTCGATGCCCCCTCAGCCGCCCAGCTTGGCGCGGTTGGCCGCCAGGGCCCGGGCCTGATCGGCCTTGCGGTCGGCTGCCACCTTTTGCGCGGCAGGCCGCTGCTCGATCAGGGCCACATAGGCTTTCCAGTCGATGCCGGCCGCAGCCACGAGGTCCTGGCCGCACACCAGCTTGCTGGCCAGCGCCGCCAGCGGCAGGCTGACGTACACAGCGCAGTCGGCCATCGTGAAGGTGTCGCCCGCTGCGTAGGGCTCGAAGCGAGCCACCTTGGCAAACGCCGCGAGGTTGCGCGCCAGGTCGCCCTTGACGCGTTCGATGAACTTCTCGGGCAGGCTGCCCCCGAAAAAGGCCTGGGAGTAGAGCTGGCGGGCGCACAACTCCACATGCAGATCGCAGTAGGTGATGATCTCGCGCACCTTGGCGGCCTGCCAGGCATCGGCGGGCACCAGCGGCGGGCTCGGCCAACGCGCCTCGATGTAATCCAGGATCACCTGGCTCTCGCACAGAAAGCCGTCTTCGGTTTCGATGTAGGGCACCTTGCCCAGTGGCGACTTGCCTTCCTTGCCCTCGGCCCCCCAGTGCACCAGCACCTCTTCGAAGGGCACGCCCTTCTCCAGCAGGGCGAACTTCACCTTGTTGTAGTAGTTGGACAGCGGGAATCCGTAAAGCTTGAGCATGTGCGTCTCCACGTTGATGGCCTGGGCGGACACTGCGCCCAGACGCCGCAGCATACCGCCGACCAGGCCGGCCGTCTCATCCGTTCAGCGCGGAGACGCGGCCTGCATGGCCGCGTCCAGTCGCAACTGCTCCTGGGGCGTGAAGCCCTGCTGCCGCAGCTGGGTCAACGCTGCCGTGCGTTGGGTCGCGCTCAGCGAGGCGTCCGCCTCCACCGCCTGTCGCTGCGCCAGGTAAGCCGTGACCCGCTCGCGCCACTGGGCGCGTTGCGCGTCGAGCGCCTCCAGGCGCGTGGTGGCAGACTCACCCACCAGCCGCAAGCGCGCCTCACGCAGCACCTCGGGCGCCCCACCATCGCGGGCCCAGGCCTCGGTCACAGCGCGCAGGTCCGCCACGGCATCGGCTGCAGTCAGCCGCGCACGCAGGTCGGCGGGCAAGGCATCCTTGAGTGCCTGCAGCTGCCGCGCCTTGTCCGCGGCAGACAGGTGGGCGTCTTGCCAGACGGCCAAGCGCGCCACGGTGTAGCGGTCCTCGGCGTTGTCTGCGCCAAAGAAGGCCGCACCCTCGGCAGCCGAGAAGTGCTGCTGCTGAAGTGCCTCCAGCTGGCCCAGTCGGGCCGCCAGCGCGTCGGCCTCCATGGCCGAGGACGAGCCGCCAGCCTCGGCGCCGAGCCGCCCGCGCGCTTCACCGTAAGCCACGTAGCGCCGGAACAGATCGAGCGCCTGGTCTCGGGCGGCCGCTGGCAGGTGCATCCCCAGGTAGGCCGCGACGCGCGCCTGGATCTGGGCCAGGGGCTCCTCGCCCACCAGCGACAGAAAGTAATCGAACAGGTCACGCAGCCGGCGGTCGAGCACGAGTTGGCCCTGGGCATCGGCACGCGCCTGACCGTCGACCTCGGTCCCCGCCAGTGACCCGGGCAAGGCCTCGAGACCGGTGCGCAGACCCGGCCCAGCGCCCTCTGCACCGAGCCCTGTCAGACCGGTCGGCGCGCCATCCCACCAGGCGGCACCCGTCGACGATGAGACCTCTGGCGCTGCCGACGGACGCTCCCACCCCAGGTAGACCAACCCGACCAGACACACGCCGACCAGCGCCGCAGCCGCACCCGCCCAGCGCCAGCCGCGACCTGACGGGCGATGGATGGCCACGCTCACAGACCGGCCTGCTTCAGACGGTTGGCATGCACACGGAACAACCCGACCGGATCCGCACCCAGACCGACCAGGCCAAACAGCTGGTTGACCTGGTGCAGGTGGTTGAGGCGGTAGTCGCTGCGGATGACCGTGCCGAGGTGGCTTGAACACTGCCCCACCAGACCATCGTTGGGCGCGCCACGGAAGGCGGCGCCCGTCAAAGCCAGCGCGTAGTCGACCGGGTTGAGCGGGTTGTAGATCTGACCCACGCCGCTCCATGAGTAGTAGCGCACGCCGCGGTGCTCGGCGGCGCCCTGGCCACATTGGGTGGTTGGCACGCCGCCCGGGAAGCGGCGGTTGAAATCGGCGGCGCCAGCGGTGGTCAGCGACTTCATGCCGGCAAACGAGTCCTGCGGCAACGTCGGGTTGCTCGACAACAGTGCGATCAGCTTGCCCAGGCCATTGACGGCTGAAGCCAGCAGCGTGGTCAGCACGGGGCCGCCCACATCCGAGACGCCCTGGACCAGATCGGCCACAGGTGAGCCGAAGGTGGGCCCGCCCACCGAGGTCACCGAGGCCACCAGATCCGGCCGCACGCCCGCCACGTAGCGGCTGGAATGGTTGCCATGGCTGTGCCCGATCAGGTTGACCTTGGGCTTGCCGCTGATGGCCACGATCTCTTCGACCTGGGCCAGCAGCTGCTCGCCGCGCAGTTCGGACGAGTTGAATGACGACACCTGCGTCACGTAGACCGTGGCGCCGTTCTGACGCAGGTTGCCGGGAATGCGGTACCAGTAGTCCACCGGGCCGATCTTGTCGAAGCCGCTCATGCCGTGGGCTAACACAATCGGGTAGCGTGTCTGGGCATAAGTGCTGGCGTGGGCGACGGGGGCCACAGTGGCTGAAGCGACGGCCAGAGCCAGGGCGGCGCGCAAAATGGGTTGCATGGTGTCTCCTCGGTAAACGGTGCGGTCTCAAGCCGCGACGCGCTGTTTTGTGCGAGGAGAGCGTAGAACTTTCTGGTTAGGCATCAACCCAGGGTCGACCCTGCCCTCGGGAAAGCCATGATGTGACAACACCACGAGCCAGAAATGACAACGAGCCGGCAAGCCGGCTCGTCGCAGGGGGCAAAGGCAGGGGATCAGGCCACGACCTGAGCCAGCTTGCCGCTGGCGTACATCGCGGCGATCTCGCTCAGCGGGATGGCCTTGATCTTGCCCGCCTGGCCTTCGCAGCCGAACTCCATGTAGCGCTGCTTGCAGATGGCCTTGGCGGCCTCGCGGGCAGGCTTCATCCACTCGCGCATGTCGAACTTGTCCGGGTTCTCGAACTGGAACTTGCGCACCGCGCCGGTCATCGCCAGGCGGATGTCGGTGTCGATGTTGATCTTGCGCACGCCATGCTTGATGGCTTCCTGGATTTCTTCGACGGGCACGCCGAAGGTTTCCTTCATCTTGCCGCCGTACTGGTTGATGATGGCCAGCAGGTCTTGCGGCACCGACGACGAGCCGTGCATCACCAGGTGGGTGTTGGGGATGCGCTTGTGGATTTCCTTGACGCGGCTGATGGCCAGGATGTCGCCCGTGGGCTTGCGCGAGAACTTGTAGGCGCCGTGGCTGGTGCCGATGGCAATGGCCAGCGCATCGAGCTGCGTGGCCTTGACGAACACAGCGGCCTCTTCCGGGTCGGTCAGCATCTGGCTGTGGTCCAGCTTGCCTTCGGCGCCAATGCCGTCTTCTTCGCCGGCCTCACCGGTTTCCAGGTTGCCCAGGCAGCCCAGCTCGCCTTCCACCGTCACGCCGACCTTGTGCGCCATCTCGACCACCTTGCGGGTGACCTCGACGTTGTAGTCGAACGAGGCGGGGGTCTTGCCGTCTTCCATCAGCGAGCCGTCCATCATCACTGAGCCAAAGCCCAGGTCGATGGCGCCCTGGCAGACCTTGGGGCTGGTGCCGTGGTCCTGGTGCATGACCAGGGGGATGTGGGGATAAGCCTCGACAGCCGCCTGGATCAGATGCTTGATGAAGCTCTCGCCAGCGTACTTGCGGGCACCGGCCGAGGCCTGCAGGATGACGGGCGCACCGACCTCATCGGCTGCAGCCATCACGGCCTGAACCTGCTCCAGGTTGTTGACGTTGAACGCCGGAATGCCATAGCCGTTTTCGGCGGCATGGTCCAGCAGCTGGCGCATAGAGACGAGTGCCATGGTGACCCCTATTCCCGATAGTCCGAAGGTGAGTGAAAAGGTGGGTGCCACACGGTGCGAAAGCGTGCTTGCGCACGTGCCAACCCTTGGCCGCCATTCTAACGAGTGACGATCGCCCCGGCGCCCCCCGGTTTCGGGCCGGTGCAGACGCCTGGCTCTTCGCTCACGCCGTCAGGCGTCACCCCACCTCGCACACCTTGAGCATGTTGGTGCCGCCCGGGTGGCCCATGGGCTCACCGCAGGTGATGGCGTAGGTGTCGCCCGGGCGCAGCACGCCCTTGTCCACCAGCACGGCCTCGGCCTGGCGCAGCGCCTCGTCGCGGTCCGAGAAACTGGGAATCAGCAGCGGGCGCACATTGCGGTACAGCGCCATCTTGCGCAGCGACCGGGGCTGCGCCGTCAGCGCAAAGATGGGCACATGGATGTTGTGCCGGCTCATCCACAGCGCGGTCGAGCCGGATTCGGTCAGCGCGACGATGGCCTTGCACCCCAGGTGATACGCCGTGAACAGCGCGCCCATCGCAATCGACTGGTCGATGCGGGCGAACTTCTTGTTGGTGAAATCGCCGTCCAGCGTGACCTCGTCGGCCCACTCGGCCTCGGTCGCCACGGCGGCCATGTGCTCGACGGTTTCGATCGGGTACTTGCCGGCCGCCGTCTCCGCGCTCAGCATCACGGCGTCCGTGCCGTCGAGCACGGCGTTGGCCACGTCCGACACCTCTGCGCGCGTGGGCACCGGGTTGACGATCATGGACTCCATCATCTGCGTGGCCGTGATCACCACCTTGTCCATCTCGCGGGCCATCTTGATCATGCGCTTTTGCAGCGCCGGCACCGCGGCATTGCCCACCTCGACGGCCAGGTCACCACGCGCCACCATGATGCCGTCCGAGGCGCGCAGGATGGCCTCCAGGTTCGGGATGGCCTCGGTGCGCTCGATCTTGGCGATCATGGCCGGACGGTGGCGCCAGGGCTCGCCAGCCACATTGGCCAGTTGGCGCGCCATTTCCATGTCGGTCGCATTCTTCGGGAACGACACAGCGATGTAATCGCACTGGAAGCTCGCCGCCGTCTTGATGTCTTCCATGTCCTTGGCGGTCAGGGCCGGCGCGGTCAGGCCCCCACCCTGCTTGTTGATGCCCTTGTTGTTGGACAACTCGCCACCGATCTTCACCACCGTGTGCACCGCCTCGCCCTTGACAGACTCGACCGTCAGCACGATGAGTCCGTCATTGAGCAGCAGCGTGTCGCCGGGTTTCACGTCGCGCGGCAGTTCCTTGTAGTCCAGTCCCACGCCATGCAGGTCACCCGGTTCGGTGCGACTGGCATCCAGCACGAAGGGCTGACCGGTCTCCAGCATCACCTTGCCCTCGGCAAACTTGCCCACACGGATCTTCGGGCCCTGCAGGTCGGCCATGATGGCCACCACCTTGCCCACCCGCTCGGCCACCTCGCGCACCAGGCGGGCGCGGTCGATGTGGTCCTGTGCCGTGCCGTGCGAGAAGTTCAGGCGCACCACATCCACGCCCGCGCGCATCATGGCTTCCAGCACCGCGGCAGACGACGATGCGGGTCCCAGGGTGGCAACGATTTTCGTGGCACGCGGCATGAAGAGGCCTCAGCAGATCTGTTGACGAAGCACCAGTGTCACACCAAAGTCGGGGCATGCAAGCGGCGAAATAGCCGGGGAGCCCGCGCGCTTGATGCCCGATTGCAACGCACCTTACACTCCGCGACACGCAACGCAGCCGTCCGTCATGTTGCCCCCCATCGTCTTTGCCCATGCCAACAGTTACCCTGCCAGCACCTACCGCGTGCTGTTCGACGCCTGGCGTGCGGCAGGCCACACCGTGCATGCCATTGAGCGATTCGGCCACGACCCGCGCTACCCGGTCACGACCGACTGGCCTCATCTCGTCGAGCAACTGCGTCACTTCGTCGAACACGATGTGAAGCAGCCGGCCTACCTCGTGGGCCATTCCCTGGGCGGCTACCTGAGCTTGATGGCGGCCAGCCGCCACCCACATCTGGCACTCGGCGTCGTGGTGCTCGACTCACCCATCGTCACCGGCTGGAAGTCCGCCGGGCTGGGCGCAGCCAAGCGCCTCAAGGCCATGGACCGCGTCATGCCCTCCCGGGTCTCGGCCCAACGCACCCACGAGTGGCCCAGCCTGCAGGCCGCTCAGGACCATTTCCGCACCAAGCCGCTGTTTGCCGCATTCCATCCCGAGGTGCTGGCCGACTACGTGGCCCATGGCACCACGACGCACGCCGACGGCGCCTCGCGGCGCCTGAGTTTCGACCGCGACATCGAATCGGCCATCTACCGCACCGTGCCACACCGGCTGCTGCAAACCTTCCGCCGCCGCCCCCACCGCTGCCCCGTGGCCTTCATTGGCGGCACCCGTTCGCGCGAACTCCGGCAGGTCGGGCTGAGCGGCATCCGCCAGATCGTGGGCCCGCGTCTGTCGTGGATCGAAGGCAGCCACCTCTACCCCATGGAACATCCCCACACCACGGCCGCCGAGGTGCTGCGCTGGTTGCGCGAGTTCGGCGACACTGCTGCATCGACCGCCCGCTGACGCCGTGCCACAGAGCAAGACGCCCCCCCCTGCCGCCCCCGTGACCGACACCGCGCCCGCGGTGCCCTTTGTCACGGTGACCAATTGGGTGCGTGCCGCGCGGCTATGCGGCATCGACATCGAAGCGCTGTTCCATGCCGAGGGCATCGACATGCGGCAGCTCCACCCCGAGACCGCCATGGTGCGGCGCGACGCCATCCAGCGGCTGATGCACGCCTGCATGCGGGCCGCGCGCGAAGCCGGCAGCCCGCAACACTTCCCGCTGGTGCTGGGCGAAACCTTCGCCTTCGAGTACCTGTCCGACGTCGAGACCTTCATCACCACCAGCGCCACGCTGCGCGATGCCGCTCAGGCGCTCGAATGGATTCCGCCGCTGGTCAACCCCTACATCGTGTTCACCCTGGCCGAGCACGGCCATGAGGCACGCATCGCGCTGCGCTACCGGCTGGACGACGCGCCCGCCGAGGAGGGCGCCCCCTTTGCCGAAGCCATCTTCGCCACCATCGTCAAGTTCAGCCGCATCCTGCTGGCCGGCGACACGCCCATCGGGCGCGTCACACTGCGTCACCCCCCGCACGACCACGCGCACGACGTCGAGGCGCACTTCGGCGTGCCCGTCACCTGGGGCGCCCCGCTGGACGCGCTGTGGTTCGACCGCAACCTGCTGGACCGCCCCCTGCGCGGCGCCTTCCCCGTGTTGCACGAACAGGCTGCACAGCGCCTGGCGCGCAAACTGGCCGAACGCCCTGACCCATTGAGCGCGCAAGGCGTGCCGCCCCTGGTCGCACAGATCGAACAAGCCTTCACCGACAAGCCGCGCCTGCTCGGCCTGGGCGTCGACGCCCTGGCCGAAGAGCTCGGCCTGCACGCCCGCACCCTGCAGCGCCGTCTCAAGGAACTGGGTGAGAGCCATTCGGCCATTCAGGCCCGTGTGCGCTACCGGCTCGCGCAGGCCTGGCTGAGCCAACCCGAACTGCGCATCGAGGACATCAGCGACCGCTTGGGCTTCACCGACCGACGCAGCTTCACCCAGGCCTTTGCACGCTGGTCAGGCATGACGCCCAGCGCCTTCCGCCGCGCGTCTTCGACAGCGGGCTGACACGCCGGCTCCGGGGCGCCACCCTCGCGTTTTCCCTAGATCGCGTTGTCGCGCAATTTACCTTTGCTGTCGCCACCTGGCATGGCAGGGGTTTTCCTGCGTCCCTACAGTCCACTTATGCGACCGTCGCATTGGCGACTTGGCCGAGGAGACACCATGACCGACAAGAAAATGCCCGCCCCACCCATCGTGCCCCGCGAGAAGCTCGACTTCGGGCTGGATCAGGACATCCCGCGCTACTGGCTGGACAACGACCCGTTCAAGACCCGCTTCTTTGACGCGCTGTCCACACTCTTTCCCGTGGGCGAGAAGTTCTTCATCACCTGTGTGCGCGACTTCAAAGACCGCATCACCGATCCCACGCTGCTGCAGGAGATCAAGGACTTCACCCGCCAGGAAGCCCAGCACAGCATGCTGCACACGCAGTACAACAACCGGCTCAAGGCCCAGGGCATCGACGTGGACGCCATCCTGGAAGGCCAGGAAAAGCGCCTGTTCCAGATCATCCGCAAGGTCTTCTCGCGCGAGTTCACGCTGGGCATCACCACCGCGTCCGAGCACATCACGGCCATCATGGCCGACTGCTTCGTCGAGCGCCCCCACATCTTTGCCAACGCCGATGCGCGCATCCGAGCCCTCTACGTCTGGCACGCCATGGAGGAAATGGAGCACAAGGGCGTCGCCTACGACGTGCTGATCGACCATGCCAAGGCCAGCTACTGGACCCGCATCGGCTCCATGCTGCTGGTCACCGTGCTGTTCCCCTACCATGTGCTGCGCATCATGAAGCACATGCTGGAAGTCGACGGCTTCACGCGCTGGCAGCGCACCAAGATCTGGGCCAAGGGCCTGTGGTGGCTGTACAAGCCTGGTGGCATCTTCATGCCCATGATGGGCAAGTACTTCAGCTACCTCAAACCCAGCTTCCATCCATGGCAGGAGCCGGTGGTGCCCAGCTACGAGCCGTGGCTGCGCTTCTTGAAAGAGACGGGCGACCCCATCGAGGCGGGCAACCGCCTGGCCAACCAGTCTGCTCAAGGTCTGGCCCACGCCTGACGACAACCTGAGACGCACTGACGAGGACTCCGCCATGCACGACGCTCACACCATCGTTCCCCGCGAAAAGCTCGACTTCGGTCTGGACGGCGACATCCCCCAGTACTGGTTTGGCGGCGACCCGTTCAAGACGCGGCTGTTCGACGCCATGTCGACCATCTTCCCTGAAGGCGAGCGCTTCTTCATCTCCTGCGTGCGCGATTTTCGCGACCGCGTCACCGACCCGAAGCTGCAGCAGGACATCAAGGACTTCATGCGCCAGGAAGGCCAGCACGGCATCGTGCACGGCCAGTACAACGAGCGCCTGAAGCGCCAGGGCATCGATGTCGACATGCTCGAAGGCATCACCCGACACATGCTCTTCAAGGTGGAGCGCAAGTACTTCTCGGCCGAGCAGACCCTGGCAGAAACCGCCGCGGCCGAGCACATGACCGCCATCATGGCCCACGGCTTCTTCGCCCGCAAAGAGGTCCTTGGCTCAGCGGACGCCCGCATGCGCGCCATGTACGCCTGGCATGCCATGGAGGAAGTCGAGCACAAGGCCGTGGCCTTTGACGTCATGCAGAAAGTGGCCAAGGTCGGTTACTTCCGCCGGGTCACCGCCTTGCTGCTGGTCACGCTGGGTTTCAACATCCACAGCCTGCTGACCGCGAACTACATGCTCAAGGTCGACGGCTTCTCGCGCGGCCAGCGGTACAAGCTGATGGCCAAAGGCATGTGGTGGCTGTTCAAACCTGGCGGGCTGTACTCCAGCATGGCGCGCCATTACCTGCAGTACTTCAAGCCCGGCTTCCATCCCTGGGACGAAGGCCAGATGCAGAGCTACCGCCTGTGGCTGGACACCTTCAACCGCACCGGCGACCCCATCCTCGCCGGCGAAGTCCTGCACGCCTCGGCTGCCTGACGCGGGCATGGCAAGCTAAGTGGCCGTGAACCGGGGTCCGCGGCGCGTGCACGATGCCGCGGTCGAACCCGCTTCATGCGGGCCGCCCCCCTTCACAGCCCGGCGGCGGGTGCCGACACTCAAGCCATGGCCGCTGTGTCCCCCCTCCCCGCCGATTTCCTGCACGCCAGCGCACCGATGGTGGTGCGAGATGACCTCGACTTCGGCTTGGACGACACCATTCCCCGCCACTGGTTCGGGGGCGACGCCTTTCGCAGCCGCTTCTTCGACGCCATGTCCACGCTTTTCCCGGAAGGGGAGCGTTTTTTCATTGCATGCGTTCGCGACTACAAGGACCGGTTGAGCGACCCTGCGCACCAGCAGGCGCTGCTTGACTTCGCCCGCCAGGAAGCGGTGCACAGCAAGGTCCACCAACGCTTCAACGCGCTGCTGGCCCGGCAGGGCGTCAAGGTCGAGCGCATCCAGAACAACCAGCGCCACATGCTCTTCGATGTGGCCCGCGGTCGCATGAGCCGGGCGCGCACCCTGGCGCTCACGGCCGCCTCCGAACACCTCACCGCGCTGATGGCACACAGCTTTGTGGCGCGCCCTGAACTCTTTGCCCATGCCGACCCGCGCGTCCGCGCCATGTACGTCTGGCATGCGGTCGAAGAGGTCGAGCACAAAGGCGTGGCCTATGACGTCATGGTCGATGTGGCCAGGGTGGGCTACTGGGGCCGCGCGTGGGCCCTGCTCGTGGTCAGCCTGCAGTTTCCCTGGTTCGTCTTCCAGATCCTCAACCACATGCTCAAGGTCGACGGCTACAACCGCCGACAGCGCTGGGCCCTCTGGGCCAAAGGCCTGTGGTGGCTGTACGGCCCGGGCGGCATGATGCCGCCGCTCCTGCGTCCCTACCTGGCGTGGTTCAAGCCTGGCTTTCACCCATGGCAGCACGGCATGATTGCCGGCTACGACACCTGGGCCGAGACGTTGGCGCGCACGCACGACGCCGTGCGGGCCGCCAATGCCCTGCAGCGCGCCCCGGTCGAGGCACGCTGATCACATTCAGCCCGCGGCGCGCTTGCTGAGGATCTCGAAGGCCGGCAGGGTCTTGCCTTCCAGCACCTCAAGGAAAGCACCGCCGCCAGTGGAAATGTAGCCCACGTCCTTCTCGATACCGTACTTGGCAATCGCCGCCAACGTGTCGCCGCCACCCGCGATGCTGAAGGCGTCCGATTCGGCAATCGCCTGCGCGATGGCCTTGGTGCCCTGCTCGAACGCGGCGAACTCGAACACGCCGACCGGGCCGTTCCACACCACCGTGCCGGCAGCCTTCAACTGGGCGGCCAGCTTGGCAGCCGTCTTGGGGCCGATGTCCAGAATCATGTCGTCGTCGGCCACGTCAGTCGCCGCCTTGACGGTAGCCGGTGCATCGGCCGCAAACGTCTTGGCCACGACCACGTCTTCAGGAATGGGCACCTCGGCGCCACGCGCCTTCATGGCCTCGATCACCGCCTTGGCTTCACCCACCAGATCCGGCTCGGCCAGCGACTTGCCGATCTTCAGGCCAGCGGCGAGCATGAAGGTGTTGGCGATGCCGCCACCCACGATCAGGCCGTCCACATTCTTGGCCAGCGACTGCAGAATGGTCAGCTTGGTCGAGACCTTTGAGCCCGCCACGATTGCCAGCAGCGGCCGCTTGGGGTTGGCCAGCGCCTTGTTGATCGCGTCGATCTCGGCAGCCAGCAGCGGGCCCGCGCATGCCACCTTGGCGAACTGCGCGATGCCATAGGTTGTGCCTTCTGCGCGGTGGGCCGTGCCGAAGGCATCGTGCACGAAAATGTCGCACAGCGCCGCCATCTTGCGGGCCAGCTCCTCGTTGTTCTTCTTCTCACCCTTGTTGAGGCGGCAGTTCTCCAGCAGCACCACCTCACCAGGCGCCACCGTCACCCCCTCGACCCAGTTGCTCACCAGCTTGACCTCACGGCCCAGCAACTCACCGAGACGCTGTGCCACCGGGGCCAACGAATCTTCAGACTTGAATTCGCCTTCCGTCGGACGGCCGAGGTGAGAGGTCACCATCACGGCCGCACCCGCCTTCAACGCCAGCTCAATGGCCGGCACGGAGGCGCGAATGCGCGTGTCTTCGGTGATGCGGCCCGCATCATCCTGCGGAACGTTCAGGTCGGCACGGATGAACACGCGCTGCCCAGTCACTTTGCCCTGGGCAACGAGGTCTTCGAATCGGAGGATGTTCATGATGGACGCAATGAATCGGCTTTCAAAGAAGCGCCCATTGTAAGAAGCTCTGAGCGCCTGGAGCGCCCCCTCACTTCGGGCCAGCAGCCCTGCACCCGTGATCGCCTGATCGCGCGTCAGGCGCCGGAGGCGACCTTCGCCTTCGATGCCGCCGGCTTGCCTTCTTCGATCACATCCTCTCCATCGGCCTCGGCGTCAGCGTCCGCTTTGCGCTTGACCTTGGGGTCCGGACGCGGCACCACGGGAGGGATCCCTTCAAGGCTGTTTTCGCGCATGTACTCGTCCATCTCGCGCCAGCCCTCGTACACCGCCGACTTGTCGGCCTTGGGGTTCAAGGTGTAGCAGTCTTCAATGGCCCGCAGCGCATGCCGACAGGCCCCACCCACGGCCTTGGCCTCGGCCATCTTGCGCTCCGTCTGCTTCTGAGGCGTCTCAATGCCAAGCTGGTCACAGCCCGCCAGCGTCACGGCTGCACACAGCAGCACACCCAGACGGATCAGGCCGCTTGCCCGCCGCCGCGCCGTACCCTGCTGCCACCGATCCGCTCCACACATCGCCACAACCCGACTCCTGTCATCGTGGCAAGGCCTGCCACCAGCAGGTTTTCGGCTGATGCAAATCCGACTTGAGCGGCGCGGGCGCTCAGTGAACCAGACGCTCTTCGTCTGCGACGAACAGTTCGTCCAGAATCAAGGCGTCAGGCTCCTCACCCATGCTCCAGAACACCATGAGCAGCAGGATCTTGAAATCCTCCAGCGCGACGGGCCCGGCGGGCAAAGCGGCCACACGATCGAGCACCACCTCACGCAGCGCCGGCGTCAGCACGCGGGCCGCCTCCAGGAACTGCAGAAAACCCAGCGCGTCCGGTCCCAGCCGCTCCAGTTCGTCTGCGGTATAGACACGCGACGAGGTCGCCGAAGGCCCCATGGTGGCGTGTTGCGAGGCGCTGTGCAGGCCATCCAACCAGGCGAGCGCCTCGGTGATCTCCTCCTGCTCGAACCCTACGGCAGACAGCTTGCGGGCCAACAACCCAGCCTCCGGGCAGGCGTCCGGACGCCAGTAGTGTTCGTAGACGTAAACGAGGACATCAAACATGCGGTCACTATACTCCAAGCACACCCCGCCCGCCCCCCATTTACGTTTTGGCAGGCAAAAAGCAAAGGCCCCCAACCTGGAGGTCGAGGGCCTTTTGGGGTAAGTAGCCTGACGATGACCTACTTTCACACGGGAATCCGCACTATCATCGGCGCTGAGTCGTTTCACTGTCCTGTTCGGGATGGGAAGGAGTGGGACCAACTCGCTATGGTCATCAGGCTTGAACTGT